>JQIS01000016.1 GCA_000830175.1 Sulfurovum sp. FS08-3
CTCCTTTTTTCTTATTTTATCCTATTTTTTATTTGGAGATTGGAGGTTGGGTTAGAATTGCTGACCCAAGTGGTTTTTGTTCAAGATGACATCTCCAATGATTTTCGCAAAGCCCAAGTGCTGGAGGTAAAACGTCACATCAAAGAGATTAAAGGGATAGACTTTAGCTACACCGATGCCAAAGGCAAATTGACGCTCTTTGTTTACCATCTCGAAAAAGCCATTCGTGAGGGTGCTGATATTCTTCTTATTGGTACTCCCGATGCTTCGCTTATCACTCCTGCTCTCAAAAAAGCAGCACAAAAAGGGATTAAGAGCATTATTATCGACCGTGGAGTCCAAAGCGATGCCTATACCGCCTTTCTCCACTCCGACAATATCGAAATTGGCAAGATGGGTGCTAACTACATCGTCGAACAACTCAAAGGCAAAGGGGTAGTCGTACTCCTAGAGGGGCTTCCCAACGCCGATGTGACCCAGCTACGAACCCAAGGATTTATGAGCGTTGTTGCACACTATCCTCACATCAAAGTCATTAAGCGTGTCGCCAACTACCTACGCAAAGATGCTATCAAGGTAAGCGAAAAGTTGCTTGATGATAATGTAAGCTTCGATGCTATCTTTTCGCAAAGCGATAGTATGTTAGCGGGTGTTAGAGCGGTTTACAAAGCAAGAAATCTTGATATTTCAAAGATAATAAGCGTCGGATGCGACTACACGGCACAAGCCCAAAAAGCTATCCAAGAGGGAGTGCAAAGTGCCTCTATCAAATTTCCTTTGGCAGGAAAAGAGAGCGTTGAGGTGGTCAAAAAACTCATAGTCAACGAAAAAGTCGATAAAAACATCGTTATCCCCGTCCAACTCATCACCCAAAGCAACGCTCACGAGGTCAAACCTATATTTTGAAAACTTTACGCATCAAGCTTAGCACCAAATTTGTACTCTTTAGCATGGTTACTTTTACGGTAGCTTTTGCCTCTATTGCCATATACTTCTCTATCTATATTCAAGAAGAGGAGCGAGGCAAGGCTTACGGCGATACGCTTAAACTCTTTACCAATATTGCTCACGATATTGATGCTATAGAGAGCAACCTTGTGCAGCAAACCTACTTCATTGATACCGAAGAGAGTATCCTAGCCTCTATCTATTTTATTAATACCTATGAACACTCTAGCGATTATGAACCTCCTTTGATTGATGAAGAGAAGAAATCCATCGCCCAAGCCCTGCTTGAACGGGCCAAATTTGCTTTTAACGATACTATTGTGTTGTACGGACTCGATAGCAGTGTGGTAGCAGGAGTCCAAAGAGGCAAAAAGGATTACATCAAATTCATCAGTACCTACGAAAAAAACCGACGCATCTACAAAAGCACTCATGAAAATGGCTCAAACAATCTCTATACTCTCAATGAAGCAATCACGCAAAAATATCACACCAAACACAAGATTTTTTACGATGACACACCCCATATCAAACCTCAAATTACATTAAATCTTGAAAAAACAACGCTGCTCATTACCGCCCATCACTCTTTGTTTGAGGGCAATAGCACCACGGCACACATTGAGATTAGCAAACGCTTCGATAAGAGTTTGCTCAAAGTCTATCGTGCCAATACGCCTCTTAAATTTACAACCCAAAAGAGCCTAGAGGAGTTTGCGACACCTATTGAGCAACTTGAAAATATCAAAATTGTCACCACTTCCAACGATTACCGTGCCGCTTTGAAGATAACCACGCTTGATGGCAATCTCTATATCGCTTTGAGTTATCCCAAAATTAATCTTTGGCACATCATCCAAGAGGGAAGCAACGATTTTTTCACAGTTTTAATCACTATTGCAGTTTTATTTATTGTCGTGATGTATCTCTTTTATCATACGGTTCTTATTGGACCCCTTGATACTTTGATGCACAATATTGAGCGTATCAAACATCGAGAGTTTAAGGCACTACGAACGCTTCGCTCCCATGATGAACTTGAAGAGATTGCTACACACATTGACCATCTAGCCAGTAGTGTACAAAACAAAGAGCAAGAGCTTCAATATATCGCCCAGCACGATTGGCTTACCAATCTCTACAATCGTTACCACTTTAACTCTATTATCAATGAGCAAATTAGAAATATCCCACAAGGGGAGTTTTTGGCTCTCGTTTTTATTGATATTGATGAGTTTAAGAGCATCAACGATACCTTAGGTCACGATGTGGGCGATCATCTTTTGATTGCCGTTTCGCAACGCTTGAAAGAGTTTATTCCTCCCCATGGCAATCTTTCACGCATCGGGGGTGATGAGTTTATGATTGTCTTGCCCAAAATTCATAGCCAAAAGGAGCTTGTTGCTTTTGCTCATAGGCTTCACAAGCTCTTTGAAAAGCCTTTTGATATTCAAGACCACTACCTTACTATTACCATTAGTAGCGGTATCGTTCTCTCCAATGACCCCAACAAAAACGCCACCATGCTCTACAAAGAAGCCGATATTGCTTTGTATAAATCCAAAGAGCGGGGCAAAGATAGATTTACGCTCTACAAAGAGGAGTTTGCTTGTGAGGTGAATGAACGTAATGCGATTTTAAATGGGCTTAAAGAGGCTATTACAGATAACTTTAGCGAGTTTTATCTCCACTATCAACCCAAAATCGCCACCATGGATAGCAAAACCGTCAATGGTATCGAGGCGTTGGTACGTTGGGAGAGTCAAAAGCTAGGCTACTTACCGCCCGATAGATTTATAGCTATTGCCGAAGAGAGCGGGGTGATTATAGAGCTAGGGTATTGGATTATCGAGCGTTCATGTAGGGATTTGCTACGTTTGCAACAAGAGGGTATAGAGCTTTTGCAAGTAAGTATCAACATCTCCGCTATCCAATTTGCCTCCAAAGATTTTTTGACACGCATCAAAGCCATCATCGCTCAAACTCAAATCAATCCTAAGCATATTGAGTTTGAACTTACCGAACGTATCATTGCTCAAGATGATTGCCAAATTCTTACCCTGCTTAATGCCCTCAAAGATTTGGGTATCCATTTGGCTATTGATGATTTTGGTACAGGCTACTCATCGCTAAGCTATCTGCGTAAACTCCCCGTAGATAGGCTCAAAATCGATAAATCCTTTGTAACCGATATTGACAAAGGTGAAGCGTATGAGATTGTCCAAAGTGCCATTGTCCCACTCGCCAAAGCCCTGCATCTTTTTACTACGGCTGAGGGGGTAGAGAGACAAGGGGAGTTTGAAGTACTCAAAAGCATTGGAGTCGATGATATTCAAGGTTTCTATTTCGCCAAACCCATGAGCATTGAAAAACTCAAAAATTATCTCAAAAGTTCTCAAATTTAAAGAATTTATTACAAAAGTTTTGTTAAAATGCTGTTTCGGTTCGGGACGTAGCGCAGCTTGGTAGCGCACTATCTTGGGGTGATAGGGGTCGCCAGTTCAAATCTGGTCGTTCCGACCATTGACACTCTTACATCTAACACTCATTTTGCAAACTCCTATTAAATTTTTTTATTCTCCCTCATCTTTAACCTAAAAAGTATATAATAACCCATCAATGCAAAAGGTTCAAACTTGAAAAAGGACATCATTAGCAAAGAGTTGCTAAAATATATGGCACGAGATATTGCACGGCACATTTTGCACCTCAAAATAGAAGATGATATGGAACTTATCGACAAAGAGTTTACACGAATCGAAAAGCGAGATGCCGATTTGGTCTTTAAAAATGGAGAGCAAATCGTTCATATTGAGATACAAAACAGCAACCACAACCAAATGCCTCAACGAATATTACGCTACCTTAGCGATATGCTTTTTGAATTTGACGCATTGGAGATAAAGCAATATCTTCTCTATATCGGTCAAAAGCCCTGCCGTATGCAAAACTCTATTTCCAAACAAGATTTAGCGTACAAATATGATATAATTGATATGAGAAATATCCCCTGTGAGGCACTGTTGCAAAGCAATGACCCATCGGCTGTAGCACTTTCGATATTGTGCGATTTTGAAGGCAAAGAGAAACAAACCGTAGTCAATGCCATACTACTAAAACTCAAAGAGTTAAGTCATGAGAGCGAGTATCCCAACTTTTTGAAGATACTCAATGTCTATTCAACCAATAGGAATTTAGAAAACGAAGTAGAAAAAGGAGTTCAAATGCTAAGCGTAGATATAGAAAAAACACCGTTTTATAAGATTGGCGAACGAAAAGGGCTAGAGAAAGGGTTGGAGAAAGGTGCGATTATTATCGCAAAACAGATGCTAAAACTAGGATTGGATAAAGAGATTGTATCCAAAGCTACCAATTTGTCTATTGAAAAGATTAATGAGATTCAAAAAGAGATTCTGTAGCTTTAAGTGATAATTTTACTGTAAAACGCTTCAATAGCAACCGAGTTTCCTATAAAAGAAAAAATATCATCCTCTTGTATCGTGTGTGTGGGTGAAATCTCTAGTAGCCAATTGCCTGATGTTTTGTAAGCCATTAATTTAACACTCTTATCGATATTGATGAGTTCTTGTATGTTTTTTCTCTTCCAACGCAAGGGAATTTTAAACGTAAGGATTCTCATGCTGTTGCTTAAATCAATCTTCTCAACATTTAAATCCCCAACCAAACTCTTCATCAAAGCACGTCCAGCAATTTTTTCGGGATGCATCACTTTGCTTACGCCTATTTTGGACAATATTTCACCGTGCGTTGTGCTAATGGCTTTGGCAATAACCCTCTTGTTTCCCAAATCTCTCAACGCCATTACCGTCAAAATACTTGCTTCAATATTTTCTCCAATGCTTACAATGACTGTATCAAGGTCTGTTACACCCGCTTCTTCTAATGCGTTTTTATTGGTAGCATCCAATATATAGGCATCGTCAATGTAGTCGCTAATTTGTTGAACTCTTTGTTGATTGTTGTCTATGGCTATTACATGATAGTTTTGTCTTGATAAATTTTTTGCTAAGTAAAAACCAAATTTTCCCAAACCTATAACGGCGATTGTTTTCATATTAAAATCCTTCCTTTTGGATATCGTACCTGACTCTTTTTTGATTTTCCTACCAAAATGACACCAAATGCAAAAATGCCCAATCTTCCTGCCAACATTAAAATAATAATGATGATTTTGCCCAGTGTATCAAAGTGCTGAGAAAAACTTAAAATATCCCCATTCCCCGTCGAGAGACCCACTGTAGCAAAAGCAGAAACCACTTCAAAAAGTATCTTGATAAAGGGTAGTTTTTGTGTCTCTACGAGTATGAGTGTTGCAAAAAGCACTAAGGTGGTGGAAATTATAATGATAGCCAATGCTTTGTTGATCGTTTTTTGCTCTATGGTTCTTTTGAAGATATTGGGTTCTTGGTTGCTGTCTCTTAAGATATAAAATACGGCTATAAGCAAAATAGCGATTGTGGTTATTTTGATACCCCCCGCCGTACCTCCTTGACCCGCACCCGTCATCATAAATATTGTCGAGAAAAAAAGCGAAGAGTCTTTGAGTGCACCTATATCAATACTGTTAAATCCACTGGTTCTAAAGTTTACTGAGAGAAAAAAGCCATTGAGTATTTTGTTATAAAGGCTCATCTCTCCTAATGTCTTGGGATTGCTCCATTCAATGGATAAAAAGAGTACCGTTCCAAAAAGAAGCAAAAAAAGAGTACCGTAAAACATAATTTTTGTCTGAATCGAAAATCTTTTATTAAATTTTTTATTGTCGTAGAGTTCAATCAATACAAAATAGCCAATCCCTCCCAAAATAGTCAAAACACTAAGCGTCAAAAGCACCAAAGAAGATGTGTTGTAGCCTATCAAAGCATCGGTAAACAAAGAAAATCCAGCATTATTAAAAGCACTGATTGAATGAAAAATGCCATACCACAAAGCCTCTTTGAAGGGATAAATATCTTGAAACACATAGGTTAAAAGCATTGCACCGATTAATTCAATAGCAAAGACTATATAGATAACTTTTTTGACAAAAATTTTGATATTTAATGAGGGAAGATCCAAAGAGTGCATCATCATTCTTTTTTCATCAACCGAGAGACTATCTTTGAGGTACAAAAAGAAAAATGTCACTAGCGTCATATAGCCAATCCCACCAATTTGGATGAGACTCAAGATGATAAATTCACCCCAAAAGGTAAAGTTTTCAGAGGTACTAGTGACAATAAGACCCGTCACGCATGTAGCACTAGCAGAGGTAAAAATCGCATCAATAGCACTCACCTCGCCAATATGTGCAAAAGGAAGTAGCAATAAAAAAGCTCCAAAAGAGATGACAAGTATGTATCCATAAAAAATTACTTTGATATATTTGTATCCTATATCCATCTAGTCATTCCCAATAGAGATTGAAAAACTCGCTCAAATTGAAATAGGATTGAGTTTCGTTTTTTGTTGTAGAATTTTGCCATAAGTTTCCTAAGAAGGAGTTCATTGGTGATAAAACTTGGACTTCTCTTAATAGCGATATATGTGAAGATTTTGAGAAGCTAACCCTATGCACTCAAAAAATAATACGTCATCGAACAACGTGAAGCAATCTCAAACGTTATGGATTGCTTCGTGCCTCGCAATGACTCGCTCAAAGAGGGTTTGTTGGGCAAGTGCGTAACATTAGTTGCTATTCTACTCATACCGTAAAGCATCAATGGGGTTCATTTTGGCGGCTTTGCGTGCGGGGAAATAGCCAAAGACAATGCCAACCATCATGAAAAAAATAAAAGCAACCGCAACAATGTTTTGACTAAAGATAAAAGGAATTTCAAATACACTTGTCACAACCGCCGTGATTGATATGCCCAAAACAATACCAATAATTCCTCCAATAGAAGAGAGTACCACCGATTCAACCAAAAACTGTGTTAGCACCTCTCGTTCCAATGCTCCAATAGCAAGTCGAATGCCAATTTCACGGGTTCGTTCGGTAACCGAAACAAGCATAATATTCATAATCCCAATTCCCCCCACTATCAAACTAATAGCCGCTACAGCACCCAAAAGCATGGTTAGCATCTGGGTTGTCGAAGAGAGGGTTTCGATAATATCTTTCATATCACGAATATTAAAATCATCCTCTTCCCCCTCCTTGATATGGCGACGTTCACGCATCAAAAGTTTAATCTCTTGTTGTACCCGTTGAGTCGATACGCCCTCTTTCATAGAGACCAAAATGGAACTAATATCGGTTTTGTTACCGCTGATGCGACGTTGAAAAATTTTGAGCGGTATCAAAATCACATCATCTTGGTCTTGCCCAAATGCTGCAGCTCCTTTGGATTGCAACAAACCAATAACCTTGCACGAGAATTTTTCAAGTCGAATATCGGCTTGCAGCGGGTCAAGATTGTTAAAAAGCTCTTTTTGAATACTCTTGCCAATAATGCACACCGCCTTGCCTGAGCCTAGTTCACTAGCACTAAACTTTCTGCCCTTTTCCATATCCCAATCTTTGATGACAAAGTAGTCATTATCGACCCCGTAAACCGTGGTAGAGTAGTTGGTATTGCCAAAAACAGCGTTAATGCTTTTGGCTTCAGAGGTTGTAACGGCTCTTAGGGCGGTTATCTCTTGCTTGAGTGCTTCAACATCATGAAAGTCAAAAGGCTTGAAGTTGTCGCCCCCTCGTGTAGGACCACGTCGCTCTTGTCCAGGGAGAATGATGAGCATATTGCTACCTAGTTTGGTAATGCTATTGGTCACATGCGCCGTAGTTCCCTCACCGAGCATTACCATAGCAATGACGGAAGCTACCCCAATAACAATGCCCAAAATGGTCAAAAACGAACGCAATAAATTTCGACGAATTGTACGCAACGCCAAAACAAAAGCATTAAGAAGCATGAGGATTCTCCACAATCTTCTCAATACACCCATCTTTAAACATTACACTTTTTTGAGCAAACTGTGCCATATCGGGTTCGTGGGTTACCATAATAATTGTAATGCCCTCGCAGTTGAGCTTTTGAAGCAACTTCATAACCTCCAAAGAGTTTTGAGTATCAAGATTTCCCGTGGGTTCATCGGCTAGGATAATCAACGGTTGGGTTACTAAGGCTCTAGCAATAGCAACTCGTTGCTGTTGTCCGCCTGAGAGTTGGGAGGGTTGATGGTGTGCAACGTGGGATAAACCAACCCTATCAAGTGCTTCAAGCGACTTAGCTCTTCGTTGGGCTGCTTTCATTCCACGGTAAATCAAGGGGAGTTCGACATTCTCCAACGCCGAAGTTCTCGCCAAAAGATTGAAGCCTTGAAAGATAAAGCCCATAAAATTACGCCTTAGAAGAGAGATTTGATTACGATTTAGAGTCGCAACATTAACCCCTTCAAAAAAGTACTCCCCTTGCGTAGGATAGTCCAAGCAACCGATAATATTCATCATCGTCGATTTGCCCGAACCACTACTTCCCATAATGGCTACAAACTCTCCTTCAAAAAACTCCACATCGACACCTCTAAGAGCGTAGGTTTTCGCCTCGCCCTCTCCGTAACTCTTTTTAATAGCCTTTAGACAAATAAGGGGTGTAGTGCTACTCATCTTTGTCGCTTGTTTTCATAGAAGTGATGATTTGAGCCTCACGATCAATTTGGCTTTTGAGTACCGTATAGGTTCCATCGCTTTGTCCTATCTCCACTTCAAGCTCTACGGGCATACCATCTTTCAAAATCCAAACCCTGCTTTGTTTGCTGGGCTTTGGTTTGTTTGATTTGGGCGGAGCGCTAAAGAGATTTTTGCTTGTTTTGGTTGTCGCTTCGGGAGTAAAACGCAACGCACCATTGGGAATTGTCCATTTATTGAAGAGTTGGGTAGTGATAATATCGGCCGAAACGGTCATGCCAGGACGGAGCAACAAATCGCTATTGTTTACCTCCACCACCGCTTCATAGGTGACGACTCCATCGACGGTTTGAGCATTGAGACGTACTTGCGTGATAGTACCTTTAAAGGTTTTTTGAGGATAGGCATCGACACTAAACTCAACGGCTTGTTGCGTTTTGATTTTGCCAATATCGGCCTCATCAATGCTCACAATCGCTCTCATTTTGCGAAGGTCTTGGGCTAGGGTAAAGAGGATAGGAATCGCCATATTGGCAACCACGCTCTGCCCAACTTCAATCTGTTTGTTAAGCACAATACCCTCAATAGGTGAGACCACAATGGCTTTGTTAAGATCCTCTTCATCAACTTTGAGCTGCGCTTTGGACTGAGAGACTCTTGCTTGATAAGCACCGTAGAGGGCTTTGGCTTTTGCGTAGGCAATTTTGGCTTTATCTATCTCTTGCGTGGTGGGATAGTTGCCTTGGGTTGAACGGTAGAGTGTTTCAAGGCGTTTTAGTTCATGTTGGGTATCTAGGATAGAAATTTCGCTCTCTTTGAGATTGGCTTTGGCAACTTCCAACGAAGCTTTGGAGTTATTGACTTGCGAACGGAGTTTGGTAGTATCAAGCTTGGCCAATATTTCTCCTTTGGTTACTTTGTCGTTGTAATCGACTAGCACCTCTTCCATCGTACCCGATACCTCAATCCCTACATCGACGCTGTTGGTAGGTTCAAGATTTCCCGTAGCACTAACCTTTATCACCAAATTGCGTTGCGTTGGCGTTACGCTATTGTAGTCATCTCTCTTTTCTTGATTGTGAAGCGTAGTATAGAAATAACCCCATACTCCTACTATCAATACAACCAAAAATTTTGCCCAGTGTTTACGCCAAAAGCTCTGCTTTGCCTCCTCGCTTTCAAGACGAGCAAGTATATCGATTTTTGAAATTTTCTTATCCACTCTTATCCCCTTTGAAGTGCAAAATGAAGTTTGAGCAGCTCTTGCTGGATGTGTAGGTCGTAGAGCTTAACCTCTAGCTGATGTATTTGGTAGGTATTTTTCATTATCTTGTAATCGTACCCGCTTTTGTAGCCTACCTTTAACCCCTTTTGGGTGTTTTGAAGTATCTCGTGATAGAGTTTGATGTTTTGGCGTAAGATGGTTTGGTAGTTTTGATAATTTTGAATATTCCCCACGGTTTGTTTATAAAACGCTTCTTGTTCTATTTTGATATCTTGCTCTTTTAATACCTCATTCATGTAGGCAATTTTTTTGGCTTGGATGGTTGATTTTTGGTTAAAATCGAGCGGGATATTGATATTGACCCCTACATTATAGTAGTTGTCGTCGTATTGAGTGACTCCGTAGTGTTCGCTTTTTTGGTAACCTATCTCACCATTAAGCGTTACTTTGGGGTAGTAGTTTGATTGGGTTAAATTTAGTTGAATTTTTTTCATATCGCTTTGCATTTTGGACAATGTAAGTTGG
This sequence comes from Sulfurovum sp. FS08-3, assembly GCA_000830175.1. Lineage (GTDB taxonomy): Bacteria > Campylobacterota > Campylobacteria > Campylobacterales > Sulfurovaceae > FS08-3. The sequence goes on from JQIS01000016.1 coordinate 10,329, forward strand.
TAGTTTTTGTCCAAAAACTTTTTTTGGGAGATGATACGAAAATGCGGCAAGGCAATGTTGCTTTGTTCAATAGGGGTTACCTTGTAAAGCTCTTTTTGGTAGGTATTGAGAGAGTTTTTGAGATTGATGATGTTTTGAAGCTGCGTGTTTTTGTCCATAATGGCACGATTGAGCATGGTAATATCGCCAAAACCGTTTTGGTATTTGTTTTTTTCTATACTCATCTCAAGCTCTTTGTTTTGAATCTGGTATTGAGTTTGTTGGATTTGGATTTGGAGTTTGCGAATCTCTAAGATGGTATTGTAGATGGTTAGATAGTAGTTGTTGTTTTCAAGCTTTAATTGCGTGAGCTTGTAGCGTTGATTGCTTTTGGCGTACGAGATTTGATACTTAATACCGCCAAAACGATAAATATCTTGATTGAAACTCACCGCCACTTTTTGAGTGAGATCCATGTTGGAAGATTTGTAGGTGGAGAGCGAGAGAGAAGCGGGTGAAACCCAATCACTCTTTTCGCTCTCGTAGAGGGCTTCTATCTCTTTTTCGCTGTTGTTTTGGATAGCTTGTTTATGCTCGTGAAGCAACGTAAGCCCATCGGCAACCAAAAAAGAATTGAACACTAGTACAATCACAATACGCAACACATTTTCTCCTTGTTGAATTCATGATTCATTATATCCAATAAGGAGTAAACACAGAGTAACAAAGCAAAAGGCTATTGAACTCTTTCGTTGTCTTTGATGTTGTAGCGTTCCAAAATATCTTGTTGGGCTGCTAGGGCTTTTTCTCTATCGATAATCACCTTAGAGCCTTTTTCGCCCTCTAGGACGATGTATTTCTCTTTGGAGTTTTTGATAAGCTCTACAAATTCATTAAAATCCACAAACTCTTTGCCGTTAATCTTGTCAATCATCCAAAGCGAATAGTTGTAGTCGCCTCGATTAATATCGTGAGCCAATACACTAAGCAACAACACCGCCTCTTTTTTCTTGTTGGAAGCCCACTCCTCGGCGGTTTGTCGTAGTCGCAAAAGATACCCTTTTTTGTTGTGCAACAAATTGCGCGTCAAAGGCGTAAAGACATAACCGCCCAAAATATAGTACTTTGGCAACGTATCGTATTTGATGGTATCGACGACTAGTGTATCGCCTGTACGTTTATTGACGACGACATCGACGTGCATCTTTTTACCCTCTCGGATAATATCAAGCGTTACGCTTTGACCGATCTGTTTTTTATCCATATAATAGGGGTAATAGGTAAATTCATGTTTGCGAAACTCCACTTTGGAGTCGTTTTGGATATTGTGTCCGTCAATTGCCGTGATAATATCGTTGATTTTAAGTTTGTTGTAGGCATCGGAGACTTGCGCAATATCGGAGACCAAAATACCCGAAGTGTTGGCATCCATTTTGTAGTACTCCCTCATCGACTCATTCTCCATTGTCATCGTCGTAAGTCCCAAATCAGCAAACCCATCGTATTTGCCGTCTCGTATATCTTCAAAAAAGTGTTTAATAATCTCTGTAGGAATCAAATAGCCTAGATTTTGAGCGTTTTGAATCCCTTGCATCACCACTCCTGCAATTTTGTTATCAATGATAGCGGGTCCTCCGCTGTTGCCTGGATTGATAGCCGCATCGACTTGAATACCCAAAAAGAGTTCGTTGGAGTGAGCGTATTGGATATGTTCTACCCTTGAAACCACCCCTTTGGTAATGCTTAAGGTTGTGCCACCCATGGGGAAACCATACACCACTACTTCATCTTGCGTTTTGGGCAATTCTCCCAGTTCAAGAGGCTTCGTGCCATCAAAAAAATGCTCATCTTCGACTACAAGCAAAGCAAGATCGGCTTGATGCGAAATAAACTCTACACGGGCTTTGTATTTGTTGGGTTCGCCGTTTCGTTGAACCTCCAAAAAGGTGGTATTGGCGACGACATGGGCGTTGGTAAGGATGCGTTTGTTGGCGATAATTGTTCCGCTGCCGTTGGCTCTTTGGATTGAGGTATTCCATGGAGTATCGTAGTTGGGAGATTTATATACCGTATAGATTTTGACAATAGAATCTTCAATTTGGGCATGAAGCCATAGAGGCAAAAAGAGTACAAGAAGGGTGAGGGCTTTCAAAGGGTTTCCTTTTTTGATACGATTATAACATTCAAGCGTAAACGATTTACGCAAAAGGTATATAATAGCTCAAAAATGAAAATTTGAGTTAAACCATGGCAAAAAGTATTATCCAAAAAGCACCCTTTAGATTTCATCCGACACTTTATAATATTCAAGAGAGTTTGGAGTATCTCCAAAAGTATCAAGATACCGATAGCAAGGGGCGTTATCTCTACTGGGATAAGTTTCGCTACCGTATCAAAGAGGGAGATGATGCCCAAAAGGCGTGGTGGGCAACCAAGTTTGTACGCTTTTCCAAATCCAAACCTCTGGAGTATTACGACAAAGAGGGCAATATGTTTCTCTTTTGCATTCCCGATACGCTCCAAGCCAAACTCTACAAAATTTCGCATCTCTTTTCAAGCTCTATTGTACCCAACAACTCCATCAAAAAACACTACCTTATCTCTTCGCTCATCATGGAGGAGGCGATTAGCTCTTCGCAACTTGAGGGGGCTTCTACGACTAGACGAGTCGCCAAAGAGATGCTTATCCACAATCGCAAACCCAAAAATCCCGATGAGGCGATGATACTCAATAATTACCTATTGATGCGGGAGATTAAGCGTCTAACGCATGAAGATCTTACCATTGATATGATTTTGGATTTGCACCGTATTGCGACCTTTGGAAGCGATGAAAACGGTAATATTGCAGGAGCGTTTCGCCAAAGCGATGATATTGTCATTAGCGATGGCAACGACACCATTGTGCATCAACCTCCCACTTTTAGAGTTATCTCAAAGCGACTTCAAGCTGTATGCGACTTTGCCAATACGCAACATTTGGGCGAGAAGGAGATCTTTATCCATCCTATTGTCAAAGCTATTATGTTGCATTTTATGATAGGCTACGAACACCCCTTTAGCGATGGCAACGGGCGTACGGCACGCTCTCTTTTTTATTGGTATATGCTTAAAAGCGGATTTGACTATTTTGAGTATATCTCTATTAGCAAATTGCTCAAAGAGGCTCCCAAGCAATACGGAATGAGCTTTTATTACAGCGAGATTGATGATAACGATATGACCTATTTTATCGATTATCAGCTTGATATTATTTTACGAGCCATTGATGAACTGCTTAAGTATTTGGAGCAAAAAAGCCGAGATTTTGAGGAGATTAATACACTGCTAAGCCACTCTAGCATCGGTGCAACGCTCAACTTTATCCAAAAAGATATTATCAAAAAAGCTATCAAAAATCCTGGGCGAACCTTTAGTGCCAAAGAGGTTGCTACCGATTACGACAAATCCCTCAACAGTGCAAGAAAATATCTCAATGAATTAGCCAAACACAAAATCCTAGCCCTCACCGCACAAGGCAAAACCAAACTCTACATCGCCCTTTCTACCATTCGTGAGGTTTTAGAGAAAGGATAGTCTCTTGATTTTTGATTGTGGATATTTCTTCTCCTTCCACCTCTCCCGAGAGTGTGAAATAATAATGGTTAAAATAGTATAGGGTGTATTTCAATGCACCAAAAGCCAATTTCGCAAGAAATTTCTTTAAAATTGATACTACAAAGGTGCAATACATTGACACCCTGCCATTATTTCACAAACTCGGGAGTGGTGGAATGAGAAATACTCTTAGTGCTTAGCAATTGCTATGGCTCTCTCCAAAACCAAGTCTTGTTGCTTGATAATCTCCTCTTTTGTATAATTTTGCATCTCAACATCGACTGGTACACCTTGAGCTTCATATATAATGTTACTAGAGTCCCTATATACTTCATTTGAAAGGCTAAAGTTAAAGCCATTTGGTAGCTTTTTTAAGAGTGCATCTGAAAATACACCTTGTGTTTGTTCGCCAATAAGAGTAGCTTTATCGTATGGTTTTAGTGCCAACAAAAATATTTCAGTCGCACTCGCACTCATTTTACTTGTTAACACAATAATCTTTCCTTGAAAAGCATTGGCTTTGGGTTGTGTATGAATTTGAGTTGATTTGGTAAAACCATTGCCCCATTTTGCCTCTTTTGCCATAATAATTTTACTCTCATTTACAAGCCAATTTGCCCATTCTATACTGTTTTCATCATAACCACCACCATTAAAACGTACATCAAAAATTAAAGTATCAATATGTGAATTACTCTTGAGCCAATTGTCCATAAATTTGTCAATGAGAGCTATTTGATCATTATATTTTTCAGAGTTTCCTTTATCGTATCCACTCATTGCGATAAGATTAAAATAAGCAATTGATGGATTGTTTTTTACGATACCATAAGTTAAATTATCATTTAATGTTCTCTTAGGATTTTCTATATAATTATATGTTATGTTTAAAAGGTTGTTCAACTCACTACCAGCACAACTATTGACATCGATTTTAGTTTGACAATATTGTAAAATATCTTCTAAAAAAGGTGATAAAACTCTATTTTGATAGGTGAGGGTATTGGAGTCATTACTCAAAACAACATGGACATCTTGTAGTGGCTCTATCATATTTGAAACCACTTTAAACCACTCTTCAATAGACATACTATCATAAATCATCGGTTTATATTGATTGTATTGCATTTTCCAGTCTATATTTCTGGTATCAAAAAACGCATAGTTTTCATCAAAAGTATTCCACAAAACTTCAAAATTATTACTTGGAGTATTTGGCACTTCTTTATCGCATATTGGTGGTAATTTGGCAATTTTATCAAATTGATACTTTTTGCTATCGCTATGCACAAGATGCAATACATCACCTTCAAAATATGTTGATACTACGAACTCATCCCATTTGTTTTTGTCTCCAGTAATATCCTTGATACAACTCATTTTGGTTATATCATAAAGCGTAAATCCATCTGAATTGATTTGCACTACTTTACCATAGCCTTGCTGTTGCCATACACCAATAAGTTCATTTGGCATCGGTACTTTTTGTATCTCATTTGTACAGCCTAAAAGCAATAATGAACCACTTAGCGTTGTCATTATTTTTGTTATTATTTTGAGCATTTCTCTCTCCTTTTAAAATTTCAAAGGCAATTTTAGAGAAATCTCAAAAATAAATCGTCCTGATTGATAGATGAGGACACTAAACTGAACGATTTTGCTTCATATATTCTAGTGGTGTCATATTTAGGTATTTTTTAAATGCATTGTAAAATGCAGAACGGGATTTAAAACCACAATCAAGCGATACATCTAAAACATTACCTTGATATGTTGTATCGAGTAAAAGTTTTTTTGCATATTCTATCCTTTTGGTATTTATGTAGTCATAGAATGTAGTTTGCAAACCTTGGTTGAGTATCGCAGTGATTTGATATTTTGGCAAATTGCAGACACGACTCAGTTCGCTTAATGTTAAATCAAGTTCAAGGTAGAGTTGTTTTTCATTGACCTGTGTTTCAAATTCGATAATATCTTTTGGTAGAATTGTTACTTTTTTTTCAAAAGTTGATGCTTCTTCTATAGTTTTTGTTGTATCTATGATATTTTTTGAAGTGTTAAAAAACTCAAGATTTAACAGATAAAAAAAGAAAATCCAAAGTACTAAAGCGGGTTCTATCAAGCTATAGCTAGAAAAATTGCCAAAGTTGTCAATAAAGTAAATTATCAATACGGCAAAAAGAGAATAGATAAGTCTCTCTAGCCATCGAAGCTCAATCTCTTTTTGGGCAGAATAGTTATTATCGATAAATATTTGGTATTTTTTTAACTGCTTGAGACTTAGTCTCATATAAAATGCAATATGGATAATCTCTAAAACAGTCATGCCAACAACCAAAAAAACACTATAACTATCCCAATCAAATTGACCTGTCTCGATAGCAATTTTATCACTTTTGCTATAGCCAAAAAAATAAGGGGTATAGATTAGTAAAGATATAAAAAATGGGGACAAATGTAGCAAAATACTCTGATTTTCATCAAGGCTTTGTGTGAGTTTTAAAACATAAAAATAGAATGTAACCCCATATAAAAAAATAGTTGGATAGGTGACCATAAGGAGATGCGGATAATCAATATATAACTTTTGACTATTGATAATACCATTAAAGAGTGGCAAGATAATCAAAATTAGAAAGATGTATAAGTAGATATTTTTTTTAAGCCCAATATGTTCAATTTTATAAAAAATAAGCATAATTTGAAGTGTTTGAAAAATGGCTATTATATAGATAATACTTTCAAATGTAAATTGCATTAAAAACTGCTCATTTTTGACTCAAATTTAAATCTAAATTATTGATATTGATGATGAGATGAGTCAATTCTAAGCTATGAAACAAATCATCTTTTATCGCTACTGTTTTTCTTACCATAACCAAACCCCTTACTATAGTAATATCTGATGTTACGCACTTTGCCTACCCAATCATCTTTGAGTTGGTCATTGCGAGGCACGAAGCAATCTATTTTAAATAGTGTCACAAGCAACGACCTTGAAAGCATTGGCGAGTGGTGACGCTTTTTTGCCTACCTTTTTCTAAAAAAAGTAGAAATAAATCTTAGATTACTTGCGTTCGCAATGACGTAATTTTTAAAGTGCGTAAGGTCAGTTATTATATCAAGAAAAAATTGACACTGCAACCTTGCTAGGCGACACCATAAATATCCCTCACATACCCCAACGCCTCCTCTTTGGTGGTAATCTTCTCTTCGAGTTGCAATTCATATACAGTCTTAAGAATACTCTTAAATTGAGGAGAGGGTTGTAGTCCCAATGCGATGAGATCTCTGCCTTGCAAAAGATGTTCAAGAGGCTTGGTAGCTACTTTTAGTTTTTGCGATTGCTTTAAGAGCCACTCACCTGCTTCATAAATGCCACTTTGAGCCTCTGGTGTCGTACGTCCCAAAAAATCGGCTTTGGCTACTATGACAAGCTCTTGGATAGTGACTTTGGTTGCGAGTCGTCTAATCGCAGGGCTTTTGGATTGGGCAGCGTAGAGTTGGGAGGGCTTAAGGTGGTGTTCTACAAGTGGCAAAAGAGAATCGATAAAGGTGTGATTGTTAGTAAGGCGATACATCAAGCTTTTTGTTAGCTCCACACCCGCTGTTTCGTGTCCAATGGCTCGAATTTTGCCCTCTTGCCTCGTCGTAGTGGTAGCTTTGCCCAAATCGTGGCACAAAATGGCATAGAGAAGTTTGAGGGCATTTTCGCTCTTTTTATCGACCATGTGAGCCATAGCATCAAGACTCATCATGGTATGAATCCAGACATCCCCTTCAGGGTGATAGCGGGGGTCTTGGGGTGCACCCATCAAAGCTTCAAGCTCTCCAAAATATCGCAGTATCCCTAGTTCTCGCATAAGTTCAAATCCGATAGAGGGTTTTTGTGCCTTTAAGAGCAGTTTGTTCCACTCCATAAAGATACGTTCATTTGAAATCGCTTCAAGCTCTCCGCTCTCAACCATTGCTTGGCAAAGTGTAAAGGTATCGCAATGGAGTTCAAAGCCAAATCGTCCCGCAAACCCCACCGCACGGTAAACCCTCAAAGGGTCTTCTTTAAAAGCGTGGGCATTGATATGGCGAATGATACCCTGTTGCAAATCCTCAAATCCACCGTGGGGATCAAGCAGTTTGTGGGTTAAAATATCGTATCCCATGGAGTTGATGGTAAAATCCCTTCGAGCCGAAGCCTTTTCGTAGCTGAGAGTACCATCAAGAGAGACCGCAAAACCTTGATGCCCTACTCCTATCTTCTTTTCGCTTCGAGGGAAAGCAAAATCATACTCACTCTTGTCGTGCTTCAATTTCACCACCCCAAAACTTTTACCCACAGTAGCGACCTTGCCAAATGGTGCCAAAATAGCTTCAAGCTCTTCGAGTGTTGCGAGTCCGTAAATCTCAATATCCCAATCTTTGCACTCCAAACCCAAAAAATAGTCTCGAATAGAACCCCCTACCAAAATCGCTTGGGCGTGGTGCTTGGTGAGCGTTTGGGCGATGGTGGTGAGAATGGGAGGTGTAGGAATATCGACAGGCATTGGCTAAGGCAAGATTCTAAAGGTTTTGGAGAGCCTTGTGACGATGGCGTTGTACTCTTTTTGAAGTGCTGTTGGGTAGGTTATCAAAAGCGTGTAGTAGGTATCGTTGTGCAAAAAAACTTTGGTATAGACAATATCCGAACCTTTGTAGCCCGAAACCACAAACCAATTGCCTCTCATCGCCTCGTACGTCACCCTATCCAACTCATTTTTGGCGTTATGCATCGCTTCTCTTAGCGTCTCATTCAAGGCATTGTAACTACCCCAAACGTTTACCCTTAGCCCCTCACCATCAAAAAAACTTCGCCCATCATTATTGACAGGTGCCGCCTCTTTGCCCCATTGATTATCCACATCGACACAAAACCCAAACCGTGCGTTGCAGTACTGCTCATAAGAAGCATAGAGTTGGCTAGAGAGGAGAAGCATCAAAAACACCCCATAAAATCGTTTCATCATTGCTCCTTTTTAATTTTATGCTATTTTATCCATTTTACGATTAGAGGTAAATAGAATACCTCTATTGGTCTCTTGCTTCAATAAGGTTGTGTTCAAATAGGGCTAGAGGGGGGGCGACATCAGCTCAACCCTGAGATTTATTGCTTGTTAAGTCTTTTTCGTGAGGTGGATTGTAGCATGGATTGGTTGTTTTTGGGTTTGTAGCCTCGGCTTTAGCCGAGTTTTGGGTATTTAAGCTTCTAACTGACCTTACGCACTTTTATCGGAAGTGGGACTTTAGTCCCACAAAAGCCAAGATTTGGTTGTCATTACTATCCAAGCCAATAGATAGGTGGGACTGAAGTCCCACTTCCAAAATGTCACTCATCTACGTATTTTACAAATAGAGTGCAGGTGTGTAACATCAGCTTCTAATTTTGAGAAGAAACTCACACGGGAGATTGAGGAGTTTAAGAGAGTACAAATCCTAATGTTTTGAGTCAAAAGAGATAAAAAAGAGCCAATTTTAATTTTTTGTAGATACAATATTTTATCCATTTTACGATTAGAGGCAAACATGAAACTCTCCCCGACCCAAAGCACCCCCAAAGAACTCTTGCTCTATATTGCTCTTGCCTATATTTTTGGTCTATTGGTGCGTTTGATGGTACTGCAAAATGTGTGGGGAGTGGAGTCGCTTTGGTATGAGGGGCGGATATTGCCTATTTGGAGCGATGATGCGGGGCTTTATGGCTATTATGCTAAGCAGATTTTGGCAGGAGTGAGTTATCCTTTTGAGAATGATTATATTTTGAGTTATGGGATTGCTACTATTGTCAAAGTGACGGGAATAGATATTGATTGGGTGATGCTGTTGCTTCCTGCTTTTTTGGCTCCGCTTGTCGTTATTCCTATACTTTTGATGGGCTATTGGTTGGGGGTTGTGAAGTTTGCTTTGTATGCTTCGCTTATTGGGGTAATAGGCATCAACTACTACACGCGAAGCTATCTAGGCTATACCGATACCGATACGATTAATCTCTTGTTGGTCTATTTTTTGATAGCAACGTTTGTCGTGGTGGCGTATAAGCAAAATCTTCGCTATGCCGCTGTGGGTATTGTGGCTTTGGTCTTTCTCTATACCTTTTATCACTCCTCCAAATCGCTTATTGCGGGTGTGTTGGCGATTAATTTTTTGATGGTGTTGATTTTTTACCCCAAATCCAAAGTGCTTTATGGATTGCTTTTGCTTTTGGGGTTGGCGTTTGTTTTGGTCTTTGCAACCCATCCTTTGATTGCTCTTATCGTGCCTCTAGTGCTTTTGGGAGTTTTGGAGCATCCCATCTTAGAGAGGTTGGATTATCGCTTCTATGCGACTCTTTTTGCGGTGCTTTTGGTGGGTGGGGCAATGGTTGTCGATAGCAACGCTCTCTATGCCCGTGCATTGGATTACTTCTCGCTTAATCATCTCACAACCATCGGAGAGTATCAAATCACCAACGTACTAGCCACCGTAGCCGAAAACCAACAACGCAGTATTTTTGATATATTTGGTCAATTTGTAGGGATTTGGTTCTATGTGATTGTCGCAACGCTAGGCTATATCGTGCTTGTCTATCGCAAAAGAGAGTTTGTCTTTTTAGTCCCCCTTTTGCTACTGGGGTATCTTTCGTTTAAGATTGGTATTCGCTTTACGATGTATGCCGAAATGGTTTTGGCGTTGGGTTTTGTCTATGGACTCTATGCTCTCAAAAAAGAGGATTGGGTACATATTGGTGTGGCGTTTGCCATTGCCCTTATGGCGTACAATATCATGCAAGTCAATCGCTACATCAAACCCAAATACTTTGTAGCCGATGATATTAAAGCTCTTCATGCACTTGCAATCAAACCCCAAGATACGATTATTAGTTGGTGGGATTACGGATGGCCTCTATGGTACTATGTGGGTAGTCAAAACACCTATATCGACAACGGGGCTAATCAGGCAGGGGGTACGGTTTTTGTCGCCAAAATGCTCTTTGCAACTCCACAAATTGCTTACGATATAGCCAAACTCATCGCAACACGCACCCAAGATTTAAGGCTTTTGGAGAATGAACACACGATCCATGAGGGGGCTAAAACCATCGCTTTGGGCAAACACAATGTCTATATTATGCTTCACCGCAATATGCTTCGCACCTTTAATACGTTGGCTACTTTTGCCGATAGAGATCTTGCAAATGGCACAATGAGTCGTCAAAGAGCCTTTGGCATTGCACCCATTACCCACTATGATAGAGACTCTTTTGGTGTTGGAGGAGAGAATTTTAACCTTGATATAGCCAAAGGGATACTAACCCAAGGGGCTACTTCTCTTAGACTTCACTCCATTATCACATTTCAAAACAATCAAATACTCTCCTCCAAGCTCTTTGGCCCCAATAGCAGACACAGCGTCATTTTGCACAACAAACATCTTATCTCTATCGATAACGATAGCCTCAATACTCTTTTTATTCAAACTTTGATACTCAATCGCACTTTGGGTGAGTATTTTGGGCTTTTGTTTGAAACTTCTAACTTAAAAATTTTTAATTTAAAATAATTTATATATTTATTTAGATAGAATACACTATGCAGGTAAGCGTTGAGGGGCAATTGTGCCTCTTTGAATTTCTATATTTTTAAAGGATGAATATGAAGTTGATTAAAATAGCATCGATTTTGTCGATGTTTGGCTTTTTATTTGTTGCTAATGCCGTAAGTGTGGTTGCTACTAATGATAACAGCACCAACACAAACAGTACCGTTATTGACCTAAACGATAACGCTACCAATAGCAATAGCACAATGTTGGATGTACCAAAAGGTAGAAGTGTGATTAGTGGGGATATTGATATCTCTAAACTCCCCGATGAGATTCACTCGGTTTGGATTGTAGATGGTGGCAACTGGAAAGGCTATTCGCCTCACCCGATAGTCAATGAGGAGATTAAAGAGTCCTATATTTTACTCGAAGAAAATATCCCAGCACGAAAAGCTACGATGGTTTTTGCGATGGAAGATACGCAAATAGAGGTTGTTATCCCTAGTGAACCAGAGGATGTGACACGACTTTATGGAAGAGGATTATCGCTTCACGGTGCAAATGCTCAAAACTTCAGTGCTTACGATATTGTTTGTTCAAGAGAAGGTGATGCACTCACTGCGGCGATCAAGGTAATGGGTGATGTACCAACGGTGTTTGCACCCGAGCGAGAGGTTGAGAGCTATGAAAACTTTATCAACATCTATGAGAATGAGGGATATTTTGTCCTTTGTGAAGAAGCTAAAGAGGAGTAGGGGATGAAAAAATTAATAACTTTATGTACCATTTTTATTGCATCGTTGTTTTTGTCAAGTTGTGGGGGTAGTAGTTGTAGCACCCCCGTTGTGTTACCAGCGGGTAATGTGGCACTAGCAAGCGGTAGCGTAACCGATGGGCCAATCTATAATGCCATTGTAGAGTTTTACGATATGAATGGTACACCATTGACAACAGAGCCTTCCGTTGTGCGAACAGACGATAATGGGAGTTATCGAGCCGTCATACACAATATGCCTTCGCAATACCGAGTGGTTGTACGAGAGGGTAGCGATAGCAGTGTCGATGGTGATGTTAATGCCAACGATGAGAACAATAGCATTATTTTAAGCTCTATTGTCACACGTGATGAGGGAAATGAGACGGTTGGAAACGTCACACCCGCTACAACGCTTGTTGATAGTATCGTAGAAGATGGTGCATTGCCACTGGATGAAGCTACCGATTTGGTCAAAGATCAATTGGTAGGAGGAGCCGATATTGGTGAAGATTTAAGCAAACTTGATCCCAAAAAGCACGATGTGGCCAATAAATTGGGTAACTTAGTAGCGTTGCTTACCAAAATGGTACCCTCACAAGATAGAAAAGTAACCTTTAAAGCTGTAGCCAAAATTGTTATCAAAAAGAAAATCAAAATCACCATAAGCAATATGGGATTGGATATTCAAGAGCTTAATTTGACGACTATTGCCAACGAAGCCAAAGAGTTGGGTGCTGATGTTTCGCTTGATGATATGGAGAAGATAGCATCGGTAGAGAGTGTGATTTTAGAACAATTAACTGCTCTTATGGAAAAAATTAAAGCCGTTGATACTATGAGCGATGAGGATAAAAAAGAGGCTCTTGTTGCCTACAATGCACTCTTCGAGCTTCTTGCCAAAGTCAAAGAGACCAATCTTGATGAACTTGATGAAGAGGCACTTAAACTTTTTGTTTACAATCTCCAAGAGTCGATTAAGGCGATATTGGATGAGATGGGAAGAGAGGATATTGGTAGCGATGATATAGATTTTGTCTCTAATTTGGTCAAAGAGCATTTGGGTGAAGATGTCAATGACTACAAAAAGAGCGTCGTAAAAGCACTCCAAGAGTACAAAATTGTGATTAAGCTTGTCGTTGGCGATACCAAAGTAAACATTTCACTCAAAAAAGTGATTAAACTTATCTATAAAAACAGTGATCTTGATGCATTGACACTTATCCGACAAGCACTAGGCGACAACAAAAACCTCGAAGAGCTACTCAAAGCCGTTGAAGCCATGCTTGTGCAAAGCGATACACCTGAACTTCAAGCTTTGCTAGAGGATCTTTTGGCAAGCAAAATGGCACAAACCATTGAAGATCAAAACGGTTCGGTGAGCGGTGATGAGATTGCCAACGGTGCCAATGAGGTAGTCAATAATCCCGAACTTATTGCAACGCTCAAAGTTAAAGTTTCATTGAAAATCACAATCAAAGCAAAAGCCAAAAAAGAACAACTCACGTTCCAAGAGCGAATGGAGCTTGTGGCTATTGATAAGGTTGTCAAAGATATTAAGGTAAATATTAAAATCAAACTCTTTACCAAAGTTGCACAAGACAATGCCGAGGCTTTGTATGAAGAGCTACTCAAACAACTCATGGAACTTGCAAACAGTGATGCTCAAACAATTCAAACTCAAATCGAAAGTCTTGAGCTTATTATCACCAATCTCTTTAGTAGCTTTAATGCTATAGAGTTTGAGGCAAAATTCTCTGTTGCGATTAAAATCGTTCAAGAGATCAAAATGAATACAGCGGTCGATAATATCAAAACGGTATTAAAACTCAAAGTGGTAGTTGAGATGAAGTTTGTGACCAACGTAAACGATGGTGTTGTTACCATTGAAGAGGATGAGGTTCAAGAGAATATTGTTCCTAGCAAACCTCTTCCAAAGGTTATTACGCTTCCTCAACCCAAACTCTCTACAATGCCTAGCGATATGCTCACCAATATCAAAGTGGCTCTCTAGGTTTTACGACACCTCCTTTTGGGGAGGTATCGCTTCTGCTTTTAACTCAAAATAGAAATTTCTCATTGTTGGATATGCCCACAAAGCCGTTTGGCAATTTATTGCTTCTCTTAAGCGTCCGTAACAAAACAAAGATGATTTATTGATGTTACGCACTTTACTCAACATTTCATCTTGGGGCTAGTCATTGCGAGGCACGAAGCAATCTATTTTAAATTGTGTCACAAGCAACGACTTTGAAAGCATTGGCGAGTGGTGACGCTTTTTTGCTTACTTTATTTCTAAAAAAGTAGAAATAAACCTTAGATTGCTTCGTGCCTCTCAATGACGTAAGGGTAATTTTTTAAGTGTGTAAGGTCAGTGATTTATTGGCTAATCCGTTATGAAAATGGTGGGCTAGGAAGTGCAACTTTTGGTCTCACTTCCAGTAAAAGTGCGTAATGTTAGTTTTTAAATAAAGCTAGGGGCATCGTTGGCAAAGAGGATGAGATCTCCCGCACGGGTTTGTTCGATAAGCATCTCTTGCATTTTCTCTTTGCTTGAGAGTTTGAGAAGCTTGTGAGAGTCTATGAAGTCTTTGAAAATAGGATAGTTTAAATCCGATGTGACCACAATCAAATCAAAAATCGCATTGGCTTTTTGGGCTACGGTTTCATTGAAGTGTTTATCCACCTCCACAAGCCCTGGGGTAATAAGCACCTTGCGTCCTTTGTGTGTAGCGGCAAGTTCAAACGATGCCAACATCCCATCAATATTGCCATTGAAGCTATCGTCAAGGATAATTTTGCCTCCCGCATCGATGCGTTGAAGACGATTTTGGACAGGCTTAATAGTGACTACTTGAGCGTGTATCTCTTTGTGGCTTAACCCCAACGCTTTGGCAACCTCAATGGCTAGGGCGATATTGTGTGCATTAAACCCACCCAAAATATTGGCATGATAGAGCGTATCATCAAGCGTAAAATCAATACCCTCCAAGGTCGCTTTGACATCAAGGGGGGCGTTGAAGAGATGAATGGTATCGGAGGGATTGATAGAAGCAGAGCTATCCACCCATGCCTCTTTGAGTCTAGGAGATTTTGTAAGCTCCATTTTGGTATTGCGTATTTTTTCAAGAGAGCCAAAATACTCGATATGTGCAGGTCCAATTTTGCCGACAATGGCGTAATGAGGCTCTACAAACTCTGTAATCTCCCAAATATCGCCCTCGCCTCTAGCTCCCATCTCTACAATATAGATCTCTGTGTCACTAGGCAAATCATCATTAATATCTTTGAGTACTCCCCCTAAGGTATTGACCGAACGAGGTGTTGCGTAGGTTTTGTATCGGGCTTTGAGGATATGGGCTAGAAAATTTTTGATACTGGTTTTGCCGTAACTTGCTGTTATACCTACTACTATCATAGTGGTGTGCGTTTGGAGCTTTTTTTTGGCTTGATTTTTGAAACCGCTAAAGAGTATCGCCTCCAAAGCACCCGAAACAATAAAAGCCAAAAAGAGCGGTATCATCGTAGCGAAGTTGGCACAGCTGCCCAGCACTACGCACATTACATCTTCAAAAAATCCAAAAAAGAGCAATGCCACAAAAAAACGCTTCACTCTGCCCGTAAAAACCAAAGGCTTATCCAATCGGCGATACCAATCGTAGAGCAAAACTCCATAGCCCAAAACCACAACAAAGCCATACGCCCCTGTCAATAGATAGAGCGAGTAGGGGACTAAGAAATAGGCAAAGTGCCACCATACTTTGGTGTGGTGAAACATCACCCGTTCAATCTTGTAGCTGTACCACTGCATATTGGTCATCAAATAGTAACCCAAAGCCAAAATAAAGAGCAGATGGGTGATAAAGTGTAGTGCTAACATCTAGTGTTCCTTGATTTGATTTTCAATCGTGTGAGCAATACAATCGCTCTGTTTTAAAAAGAAGTAGTGGTCGCCTTGTAGTGGGTAGAGTTGGCTATTGGGGATAAGGGTGTGAATTTTTTCGCCCGTATAGAGTGGGGTGGCGGTATCGTCAATTCCCCAAAAGAGCAACGCTTGATGGCTAAACGTACCAAAATTGGCTTCAAAATCCTCATTGACCACATTTTTAAAGGTCTCATACATCGTTTGGCTCATGCCTTTAGCATCAGCACTTACAAAAAAATGACGCATTTTGGCAAGACCAAGAGGTTTGAGGAGTTTAAACAGAGCAATTTTGACACGCACCACGAGCGGTTTGGGTACTAAAATGCCCGAGGAGGAGAGGAGGATAAGGGTAGGGGGGGTGAGCAGGGTGGCTACTTTGCCTCCAAAAGAGTGTCCCATAATCGCATCAGCACGTAAGTTTAACGCATCTAAAAATTGCTTAATAATGTTGGCATAATCGTGAGTGGTGAGGATAAGCGGATTGGAACTTTTGCCAAAACCAGGCATATCAATATAGATGTGTTTAAATTGGGGGAGTTTGTTGCCAAAGGCTTGTTTCATAATCTCTTTGTTGCTACCCCAACCGTGTAAAATAACAAGATTTTGGGTCGAAGTAGGATGAATAATCTCATAGCTTATCTCAAATGGGTGGTGGTTGTACTCTAGCTCTTTTTGTGCCATGCGTTGCTCTCAAAATAAATAGTGCTAATTTTAGTATAATTTCAATATAAGATAGGTAAAATAGTACATTACTACTCATAATAAATCTTCAAATTAGGTTGTGCGGATGAAAAATATACTTTTAATGATGGCGTTTGCGTTGATAATCATCGGATGCGGTGGCGGAGGCGGTTTTAGCGGAGGATTGCCCACAATGCTTAACGACAACGCTACGGCTACCAATGACAACGCTACGCTTATTGTAGATAATAACTTGACCAACGATAATGCCACACACACTAATGAAGCCCCTATTTTGGAAGAGTATATCGAACACTACATTGACCAAAACAAAGTCACACTCTTCTGGAAAGAAGCAACTGATAGCGATGGCAAGGTGGAGGGGTATTTTGTCTCTTATAGATTGATAGATGGTGAGTGGGGTGGGGAGTACAATACTACTCAGGCAAACCATGCTTTTGAGTTGGAATACGGGAAAAGTTATCTATTTAGAGTACAAGCCTTTGATAATATGAACGCCAAGAGTGAATATATCTACAGTGAGATTGTAATCATTGACTTAGAGCCATCACAACAAAATAACATCCAAGAGGAGATTGTACAAGATAACCCTACGACACCACCAAATAGCAATCCCACAGCTCCCAATATCGTTTTGGTGCATGGACTCGCTAGTGGTGGCTCTACATGGGAAGCATTGGCTCCACAAATAGCCAATAAAGTCAGCGGAAGCAGGGAATATGTAGAGATTGGAGTTGATATTGAGATTAATTCTAGTGCAGAGTGTTATAGTGGGTCTATACTAGGAAATATAGAAAAACAGGCTAATCGGTTAGCTCCTCCTGTTACCAATCGTATCCATAAGTGATGTTTTT
>JQIS01000017.1 GCA_000830175.1 Sulfurovum sp. FS08-3
GAGGTCTTGGGGGTTGTTCCAGTCTATTTTGTAATCTTCTTCGATAATAGTGATGGCTCTTTGTGCCTCTTGGGTATATTCTTCTTTTCTCAAACTCTATCCTTTGTGAATGATGGGATATTATAGCCAATTTTCGTAGGTTTGGTACTGGTGAAAACAACGGAGATAACACTTTAGTGTCACAAAAACAAAACAATCAATCTAACTAAAGTCCCACTTCCGATATTGTGGCAGTGGTTGAGAGGAAGATTGGGGATTTAGAAATGGTTGTGATTTGTAGATTTTTTATTTTATTTTAACTGTACATCATATACAATATACAAATGTATAAAATAGTCGTTGATACCAATATCTTACTCTCTGCTCTCTTTTCAAACAGAGGCAAATCGTTTTGGCTTATAGAGTATCTTGCTCTAAAAGCAAAAGAGGGGATTAAGTATAATTGTATTTCAGTCCCATTGGCATTGGAGTTTGAAGAGGTGTTGTTAAGACCTCAAAATAGAACAAAATATGACTATTTTACACAAGAGGATATTCGCCTGATTATCTCTGATATTGTGCATATTTCGCACAAAGTGAGGCTTCATTTTCTATGGAGACCTTTTTTGCGAGATAGCTTTGATGATAAGGTATTAGAGACAGCGGTAAATGGCGGAGCCAATGCCATTATTACCTTTAGCACACAAGATTTTGAGGGAGTGGAGCGATATTTTGGTATCGAAATCCTAACCCCAGCCCAACTATTTGATAAAGGAGTATTATCATGAATGTAGCTCTGCGACTGCCCGATTCTCTTGGTATGAGCCTCAAAGAGTTTGCCAAACACGAAAATATCTCGATGAATCAACTCATTACAACTGCTATCGCCGAGAAGCTCTCCGCACTCAAAACCTACGACTATCTGCAAGAGCGAAGCGATGAAGGAAGCAGTGAGCATCTACTCGAAATGCTCAAAAAAGTACCAAGTCGTGAAACTTCTCAATCTCTTTAAACAACTATTTGATAGATGGAATATTATAGCCAATTTTCGTAGGTTTGGCACTGGTGAAAACAACGGAGATAACACTTTAGTGTCACAAAAACAAAACAATCAAACATTTTGTGGGACTAAAGTCCCACTTCCGAAATGCCATTGCATCTGCATATTTTATAAATAGAGTCAGGAAGCAAAAATAGGATTAATGCACACAAAAGCTCTCCGAGTTAGCTCAAATATGCTTCATTTTTTCTTGAAATTCAAAAATTTTATTATAAATCTGTTGCACATTTCTTATATTTAGCTTATTTTGGATAAAATGCAGGATTTAAAATTAGAGATACTTTATGATAACACAAAACCATTTGAAGGATATACGATGAGTTGGACACCTAGCAGTTGGAGAGATTTTCCCATCAAACAACAACCTCACTACGACGATAAAGATTTATTAAAAAAAGTTGAAGATGAGCTAACATCCTATCCTCCTCTTATTTTTGCAGGAGAGGCACGCAATCTTCAAAAAGATCTTGCCAAAGTAGGGCGAGGAGAGGCTTTTTTGCTTCAAGGAGGTGATTGTGCCGAGAGTTTTAGCTCTTTTAATGGCAAAAGCATTCAAAATCTCTTTAAGCTTATTTTGCAAATGTCTGCGGTACTCACCTTTTCTGCCTCCAAGCCTGTTGTTAAGGTAGGACGTATTGCAGGACAATTTGCCAAACCACGAAGCAGTGATTTTGAGATGATTGATGGAGTAGAGCTACCAAGCTACCGAGGGGATATTATTAATGATATTGATTTTACACCCGAAGCAAGAACTCCCAATCCCAAAAAACTCTTACGAGCCTACAATCAATCAGCCGCAACGCTTAACCTCATAAGAGCCTTTGCAAGGGGTGGATTGGCAGATCTCAACGAAGTGCATCGATGGAATTTGGAGTTTATCAAAGACAATCCATTGGGCAAAAAGTATGAGCAACTTAGCGACAAGATTGATAGTGCGATGCGATTTATGAAAGCGTGTGGAGTCGATAGCTCCAATACTCCACAACTCACCCAAACCGTACTCTATACTTCGCATGAGGCACTTTTATTAAATTATGAAGAGGCACTTACAAGAAGAGATAGTATTACGGGAGATTGGTACGACTGTTCGGCACATATGCTTTGGATTGGAGATCGTACACGAGACCTTAACGAGGCACATATAGAGTTTTTCAAGGGTATCAAAAATCCTATCGGGTGCAAAGTGGGACCCTCTATGGGTGAAGATGAGCTAATAAAGCTTATTGAGGCACTCAATCCTAACAATATCGAAGGACGACTCAATCTTATCGTGCGTATGGGAGTCAATAAAGTACAAGAGTACTTCCCCAAACTCCTCAAAAAAGTCAAAGCCGAGGGCAAAAATGTCGTATGGAGTTGCGATCCTATGCACGGGAATGTGGAAAAGACCTCTTCGGGATACAAAACAAGAGATTTTAAAAACATTCTAAGCGAAGTGGAGCAATTTTTTAGCATTCACCAAAGCGAAGGCACAATAGCGGGAGGAATCCACCTAGAGATGACAGGCGATAACGTTACAGAGTGCACAGGTAGCCAAAGCTCACCCATTACTCAAGATGATTTGGGTAGCCGATACCATACCCAATGCGACCCACGCCTCAATGCCGACCAAGCTTTGGAACTGGCTTTTATGGTAAGTGAAACGCTTAAGAAGTTTAAATAGATTGTTGCACTACAGGTGTCAAATGTGAGAGAGTGAGTCTGTTGCCCAATAGACAATCTCTCGCCTTTGTAAGTTTTCTTTCAAATTTACAATAGATTCCAGTGCAAATATATTTTTATAGTGTGCTATAATAATATTAAAGAAGGAGTCTATTATGCAAATTTCATCAAAATATGATGCTCAAAAACAGATCGACCAAATCCATGCCTTTCATCAAGAAGTCAAAATCTTAGAACAAAACAATATTTTGACTCTTACTCAAAATCAACAAGAGAGTGTTCAAACCTATCATCAAAGCATTATTGCACAATTGGTAGAGCAATTTGATATAGATACTTCTCCAAAACAAAAAAGATTATCTACTGGACTCAAAGTCATCTCATTTATCACGGCTTTAACATTGGGTGCTAGTCTATTTTTTCTATTTTATCAATTTTGGAAATTTATGGATAGCTACACGCAAACCGTTTTATTGATATTTGCCTCTTTGATTACCTTGACAATCACATACCAAAGTTATCAAAAAGACAAAAGCGGTTATTTTACAAAAATTGCTGCTCTTTTGACGTTGGTAGCTTTTTTGGTCAATGTATCTATGATAGGAAAGCTGTACAACTTCGACTCTTCACCCAATCTATTTGGGCTTTTGAGTATGTTTGCATTCATTTTGGCTTACGCTACCAATACAAGACTTTTGCTTGGATTTGGGATTATATTTTTGAGTGCTTTTTTGTCAGCCAAAATTGGGACGTGGGGTGGAGGCTATTGGATATATTTTGGAGAACGCCCTGAAAATTTCTTTTTGCCCTCCCTAATACTCTTTTTGATTCCCTACTTTAAGCCCCATAGATACTACGATGGATTTGATTCAATTTATCGTATATTTGCAATGATACTATTTTTTACATCGGTTTTGATACTCTCAAATTTTGGATTTATCAGTTATATACCCTATCTATCCAATAGCATCATAGAGGGGTTTTATCAAGTTGTTGGTTTTGGTGTAAGCTTGATAGCTATTTGGTTTGGTGTCAAAAAGGGGTGGAGCGACCTAATAAACGGTGGAAATATCTACTTCACACTCTTTTTATATACGAAGTTTTACGATTGGTGGTGGAATATTATGCCAAAATTTATATTTTTCTTTTTGATGGGGATGGTCACTTTGGGATTGATGCTAATGCTGAGAAAAATGCGTCATAGCATTGAGGAGTCTGTATGAAAAGTAATATCTCAAAAAAGCTTTTTGGTTTTGCATTGGCTATAGTTGTTTTTGTTAATATTATGATGTTGGGACAAGTATATATCAACTCTCACTCCAATCCAACATCTTTGATTACACTTACTCAAAGAGAGCTACCAATCTATACATATCACCAAAAAGATATATCCACACAATACACCAGCATAAGATTCAACAGTGAAAATCACTACCATTCAATCCTTTGGCTCGATGAAGATAATCTTACAAAACTAGGATTTAATATGAATCAAATCAAAAAAGAGTGGACGGGTAAAATAGGTCGTTTTTTTGATACCAAAGAGGTCTTTGTAGCACTAGAGTGTGATGGAAAAAGTTATCAAAAGTATCTTGAATCAAAAAAACAAGAGTATGATAAAAGAGTTCAAGAGTACAATAGCTCAATTCATGGAAACTATAGGAGCTATATTCGTTATGCCAAAGAGACTTTGGAGTATGTCAAAACCAAAGAGAGTCGCCTTTTTGCCATTGATGCCAGTAGAGATTTTCAAAGTTTACGCCAAAAGTATCCTATGGAAAATGTGATGATTGCAAAAGCACTTATAAAAGTAACCATTTCAAAATCACCCAATAGAGTTCAAGGTCATATCTCAAAACTTTTGGTACCAGCCATTCATCTCTCAAAAGAGCATTTAAAACAAATTAAATTTTTGGAAGATAGGAGTGTCAAATACACTATCAAGTTGGCATTGGGCAATCTGTTTATGCCCTATATTGTAGATATTAACTGATAAAAACGATACCAAATTGAGTTTGAATGAGGGTTTTTAGAGGTTTTCTTGCGTAAACTCAAACACTCTTAATCTATTATTGAGTATAATACTCCCCTATTTTGCTTTTGTGGTGAGATAGAAAATACTCAGGTAGTTATTCCTTGAATGGTTGCGACAATGAGTCGTTGAGGGCTACTGTGGGGTAAACCTAATTCAAAATAATACAATACAAGGAGAAAATGAATATGGTAACAATGAAAGATTTGCTTGAGTGTGGTGTACACTTTGGGCATCAAACAAGAAGATGGAATCCAAAAATGAAGAAATTCATCTTTGGTGAGCGAAAAAATATCTATATTATTGACTTGCAAAAGACTTTAAGATATTTCAAATACACTTACAATGTCGTAAGAGATGCAGCGGCACAGGGCAAAACCATGCTCTTTGTAGGGACCAAAAAACAAGCTCGAAACGCTATCAAAGAACAAGCGATTCGATGCGGAATGCCCTATGTATCAACACGATGGCTAGGTGGAATGCTAACAAACTACCCAACCATCAAAAAATCTATCCGAAAGCTCGAAGTCATTGAGCAAATGGAAGAGAGCGGACAAATCAACCTCTTGACCAAAAAAGAGGCGTTGATGCTACGACGAAACAAAGAGAAGCTCAACTCCTATTTGGAAGGCTTTAGAAATATGAAAAAGCTTCCCGATATGATGTTCGTTATCGATGCAGTCAAAGAGCATATTGCGGTGAATGAAGCAAGAAGAATGGGTATGAAAGTCGTTGCTCCACTCGATACCAACTGTGACCCCGATGTAGTCGATTACCCAATCCCAGGAAACGATGATGCGATTCGTTCGATTCATCTTTTCTGTAAAGAGATGGCAGAGGCGATGATTGAGGGACGTGCGATGATGAACGAAGGTGCAGATGTAGAAACTAGCGAGGTAACTCCTGCTGAGATGAATGAATTGGTAGAAGAGATGTTAGTTGATTCTGCGGAATTTGATGAAGAGATGGTATTAGAACCAACCCAAGAGACTAAGGAGGCGTAAGCATGGCAAACTTTGGACCACAAGATATTAAAAAACTTAGAGAGATGACCGACGCAGGAATGATGGACTGCAAAAAAGCATTGGCAGAGTCTGATGGTGACATGGACAAAGCCGTTGCATGGCTAAGAGAGAAAGGTTTGGGTGCTGCTGCTAAAAAAGCAGGAAAAGTAGCAGCTGAGGGAAGTATTGGACTTAAAGTTGAGGATCACAAAGCGGTTTTGGTAGAGATAAACTCTCAAACAGACTTCGTGGCTCAAAACGATAAGTTTAAAAATGTTGTAAGTGAAGTAGTAGAGCATAGCTTTAACAACCATTTCGCCAACGCCGATGAGCTTAATGCTTCTGAGATTAACGGTCAAGCCTTTAGTGAGTACATTTCATTGCAAATTGCTACCATTGGTGAAAATCTTGTGGTACGAAGAACCGCTGCACTCCAAGGGGGCGATGCTATTGCCATCAACGGTTATCTTCATGCAAATGGACAAATCGGGGTTATTTTGGCTGCCAAGTGCGATTCGCAAAAGACAGCAGATGCTATCAAGGGTGATCTCAAAAACATCGCTATGCACATCTCAGCTATGGGACCCAAAACACTAAGTTACAAAGATTTTGATCCAGAGTTTATTGCTAGTGAGCTTACAGGACGTATCGTTACGATTGAAAAAGAGAACGAAGAGAATAAGAGATTGGGTAAACCGCTTAAAAATGTACCTACTTATATCTCTATGGCTCAACTTACCGATGAGGTATTGGCTAAAGCAAAAGCAGATATTGAAGCAGAGCTTAAGGCTGAAGGTAAACCCGAACACATTTGGGATAAAATTGTACCAGGTAAACTCGATAGATTTATCTCCGATAACACCACACTAGACCAAGAGTTGGCTCTTTTGGATCAAAAGTTTGTTATGGATGATAGCCTAACCGTAGCACAATATCTTGAAAACCTAGCCACAAAAGCGGGTGGAACGGCTCAAATAATTGAGTTTGTACGACTTGAAGTGGGTGAAGGTATTGAGGTAGTAGAGGAAGATTTCGCAGCAGAAGTTGCTAAACAAATGAGTTAATAGTTAGCAGGGATAGAGGTTGCTCTTTGTGGGCAACTTTTCTCCTTGCACCTCTTTCACGACAAAAGGTTGATGAATGCCCCAAATCCTTATTCAAGCCAAAAATCTATCTCACGCTTTTGATTATTTGCTCTATCGTGATATTGATTTTTTGCTAGAATCTTCGCAATCCATTGCAATAGTGGGGCGAAGCGGTAGTGGCAAATCGACACTTCTTTACAACTTATCCTCTTTTTTGCCACCCCAAAGTGGGGGTGTTAAGCTCTTTGACAAAGATATATACACACTCAAAGAGGAAGAGATAGCCTCTATTCGTCGATTTAAATTGGGTATGGTGTTTCAGTCGCACTATCTCTTTAAGGGTATGAGTGCAAGTGAAAATATTGAGATTGCTACGATACTCTCCAATGAAACTCTTGATGAGGCGTTGCTTCAAAAACTTGAAATTCAAGATGTCATAGGGCAAAAAATATCCGAACTCTCAGGCGGACAACAACAACGTGTATCCATTGCACGGGTACTAAGCAAAAAACCCAAAATCATCTTTGCCGATGAGCCTACGGGAAATTTGGACAAA
Organism: Sulfurovum sp. FS08-3; assembly: GCA_000830175.1. Lineage (GTDB taxonomy): Bacteria > Campylobacterota > Campylobacteria > Campylobacterales > Sulfurovaceae > FS08-3. The sequence goes on from JQIS01000017.1 coordinate 7,379, forward strand.
ACAACGGCTATATTGGTTATGAATGTGTTGCTTGAATATGTTGAGCAACATGAGGCGGGATTGGTGCTTGTCACGCACGATGAGGAGTTGGCAAAGCTTTGCAACAAACTCTATCGCCTCGAAGACAAAAAACTCCAAATTTTGCCATGACTTTTCGTATTGATGAGCTTGTCACCAATCTTTTGCTCTTTGTATTGGTATTTACGCTCTCCATTATCATTACCAAGTTGATTGGAAGATTGAGCAAAGAGGAGAAGATTCAAGAAGAGGATAATGGCGGGGATTGATAGAGACCCCCTTTATTTGCTCACTCAATATCAAACTTTAATTCAAGATACTACGCATGGTTTTGACAATCTCATCGGCTTCAAAACGTTTGGGTTTTTGCAAATCAAGCAACGTAGGAAACACCTCGATAACGATATAGAGAACTCTAATGATAGGATAAAAAGCGAGATATTCACGATAGAAACTCTCAAAAGTGTAGCGTTGTTTAAACCACTCTTGCGCACTTGTGACTTTGTGTGCTACCAAAAGTGCCTCAAAGCCAAAGATAAATCCCCATATTGCATAGGTAACTCCTATCATCAGTAGCACTCCCTCGACTCCAAACATCACAAGCACAACCGCACTCATAACCGCTCCATAAAGTGCAAAAGAGGCAAAACCAATCGAAGCAACAACCACCAAAAGAGCAAAAGCCAATGCTATCACGGTGCTATTAAAAAGCATGACCCAAAAACTCCTTTGCTCTTCAAAGCTAGGGCTAAAAAACGCCCCGATAAGCAAGAGTGCAAAAATAGCCCCTAAGGTAGCGAACAATTGAACGTACTCTTTTGACATAACGATGCCTTTGTGTTGATTTGCTTCATTATAACATATCGCTAAGTTTTGTCAAGTCTTTGATGGATTTAGAAGGGATTGCATCCCCCTAAAGAGGATGACGATTAGTAGGGTGTAAAGGCGAGGCTTCCGTGAATCTCACAACTATCCGTTGGGCAACTAAGCACGATAGGTTTCATAGGTGTATGATTAAATACAATCACACCTTTGGTTCTATCAAATGAGATACCCAAATCGGAACACAAAGTATATCCTATAGAGACCCACTCTTGTGTCAAAGTACACGCATTAAAATTAGCCTTGACTCCTAGCGACATACCCGTATCGTTGGCTGTAACGGCAAGAGTCGTACCGTAATCGTAAACTTCTATTTTAGCATTACCATTATCAAAATGGATAAGCTTGCCTCCACTCAAAGGCAAATAGGTGATATTTTGCGTATCTATATTGTTGCCCGATGGAATCAAAACCGTTAGATTGGAGGCTTCTACGCCGTTATCTTCTGCTACAATCGGGGCTTCTCCATCGGCTTTGAGTATCGTGACACTATCTTTTGGAGAGATACCTGTAAGGGCTTTGTTGGGCAAGAAGTCAATATGAGAGCCGTTGTTAAAGTGTACTACGATGTGTTGCATATTGTCAAAGCAGATAGACTCAGGTTGATAGGTTGTGTCATACATAACGCTTCCATCGACACTCAAAGAGAGCATGGAGGTATTGGTTTGCACGAAATTGAAGCTATCGTCATAACTTCCCTCTTTGACAATGTAAGTACCTGCAAAGGGGAGGAGTTCCATGCTTGTAGGTACACGGACATTAGCCCCCTCTTGAAAGCGTTTGGTATCGCAACTAAGTACTGTAGGCGTTGTTGAAGGCTCAACGCTTCCTTGATTACCATCGACATAGCTACCGTTGGTGTCGCTAGGATGAGGCTCTCCAATGGCAATACCGTGGGGGTCATCAACGGTTGGCATATTGGTACCGTTTGTATCGGGTGTATGCGAAGCGTTGCCTTCATTTGAGGGAGTAGAGGGAGTATCGGTAGGTGTATGGGGTGGTTGCATGAGATTCAACGCTATCAAAGTCGATTGAAGATGCTCTTTGGCTTGTGTGGCATCTACTAATCTAGCATTTGGAATAGCGTGGGTGATAAATGTATCTATCTCTTGAGGAGTGAGTTTGTGCCATTCCATCGTTTGGGGTTGGGTAAATTTGAGAGTCGCATGGGCTAGATTGATACCGTTTGAGCTATTGCCATCTTCATCAAGCGATTGCAAAAAGATAGCGAGATTTAATGCACCCGTCTCGTCAAGAGTCGTCGAAGCACTTAGTTCTAGTGGGGTGATAATCGCTTTTTCTTTGTTCATCGCTACACTACCAATATTGACGCTACCGACAAAAAATTGACACGTATCCCCAATTTTGTACTCAAACTCTCCGTTGGCATTGGTTGTGCCATTGGTATCGATATTGCCCATACTATCACGACATACAAACGATAAACCCGCAACGTGCGAATCAATCACTTGACCTGTGTGCGTAGTCGTTTGGAGTGCATTGCTGCTGCTACCTCCACCGCCGCAACTTGTAAGAAATGACAATGCTAAGAGCGCTACCAATGAGTAGTAATGTGTTTTCATCTTATAATCCTTTAGAATAAAATCTTATGGAATAATAGCACTTTTTTTAAATTTTTCAGTCGCTCGAAAAATATATTTTATACAAGTTAATAACATTGTAATTAATTATTGACTATCATATAACTATAAATTTTTACAAGGGGGTGCAAAGTGTATCATGCGTGGCTAAGTCGTCAATACGAAGAGAGAGTTTTGTGTGAGGCGTGTTATCAGCGTTGTATTTTGGGCGAGGGTAAAGTGGGTGTGTGCGGTGTACGGCAAGTTGTTGATGGTAAACTGAGGCTTTTGGTCTATGAAAAAGTCGCTGCACTCAATATCGACCCCGTAGAGAAAAAACCCCTCTATCACTTTTTGCCTCAAAGCGATGTGCTTTCGATAGGTACGGTAGGATGCAATTTTGCGTGTCAATTTTGTCAAAACTCCCACATCTCACAATACCCCAAAGAGCATAACGGTGAGATATTTGGCGAAGTTGCCAAAGCCAAAGATATTGTTGAGATCGCCAAAAAACGAGGGATAAAAGCCATTGCCTATACCTATAATGAGCCTGTGATTTTTTGTGAGTACGCTTATGAGATAGCCAAGCTTGCCCATGAAAACGGCATCAAAAATATTTTTGTCACAAGTGGCTACGAGACCCATCAAGCCATTGATACAATAGCCCCCTATTTGGATGCTATGAATATCGACCTTAAATCCTTTTCCAATGATTTTTACGAGTCTGTTTGCGGTGCAAAGCTTCGCCCCATACTCGATACCATTGAATACGCCTATCAAAAAGGGATTTGGGTTGAAATCACCACGCTTGTAATCCCCAATCAAAACGACAGCGATGAAGAGATAGAGTCCATAGCACAATTTATCGCCTCCATCAGCCCTACTATCCCGTGGCATTTGAGTGCATTTTTCCCTAGCTACAAGATGAGCGACACCCCTCCCACCCCTATTCAAACGCTCCACAAAGCCTACACAATCGCCAAAACAGCAGGTTTGGAGTATGTCTATATCGGCAACCTACACGACTACGCCCACCAATCCACCTATTGCCCAAGATGCAACGAACTACTCATCCAAAGAGAGAGATACACTGTAGAACTAAAAGCTTTTGAAAAAGGACACTGCACACAATGCAACCATGAAATAGAGGGAATCTTTGAAGCCTAAAATTAACCCTCTACACCCAAATTGGCTTAATTGTGGATATTTTTGGTAGAATATGGGGAATATTTTTTGAGGATTGTATTGGATGAGTTGTTTGTGGAGTTAAAGCAAGAGTATATCAAGGCCACTAAAGAGACGAAAACGGTAAAAAGATAGCAGTTATAATTATTGGGTGGTAGAGAAGCTTATTAATCTCTATGCGGCACGGAGAGATGCTAAACGAATCAATTATATTCACTTGACCTTACGCACTTTAAAAATTACCTCATTGCAATACGTCATTGCGAACTTTTTTGGGTGAAGCAATCCAAAACATTATAGATTGCTTCGTCGCTTTGCTCCTCGCAATGACCGTCATTGGCAACATTGTGAAGCAATCTAAAGTTTATTTCTACTTTTTTTAGAAAAAAGTAGGCAAAAAAGCGTCACCACTCTCGAATCGCT
>JQIS01000018.1 GCA_000830175.1 Sulfurovum sp. FS08-3
TAGAGAAAAACATCACTTATGGATACGATTGGTAACAGGAGGAGCTAACCGATTAGCCTGTTAAAAATATATCAAAAATCAAGGAGTCTATGCCATGCTCATTGCAAATAGTCAACACAAACCAACGACCCAAACACCCAAACGCACCATCACCGTATCCGAAACCTACCTCCAAAATGTGGTAGAAGCCATAGCAATACCACGCCATTATATCTATGAGAAAAAGAATAATCTCAAGGTGAGGAACTGGATCAAAAATGAGTTCGATTCCTTGGGTTTGGATAGCTTTTATCAAGGGGAGTATGATAATATTGTGGCGACTTATCATGGTGTCTGCATGGATGATTGCACTATCATCATCGGTGGACACTACGACTCCGTCCCCCATTCGCTGGGTGCGGATGACAATGCGAGTGCTATCGCAGGGCTACTAGCTACCGCCAAAGCTCTAGGGGAAATCGCCCCATCTTTGCCCGTGATGTTCGTGGCGTTTAATAGGGAGGAGGATGGGCTTCTTGGGAGTCAAGATTTCATGGATAGACTCCCACAAGCCATGAGGGGGCGAATCAAATGTGTCCATATACTAGAGATGATTGGGTACTGTAGTCACGAGCCAAATTCTCAATCCCTCCCCGAAGGACTCCCAATCAAAATAAGCGATGTGGGCGACTTCATAGCCATCATCTCCAACAGAGACTCCAACCACCTCATCAAACCCCTCATCCAAATAGCCAACCGCACGCAACCACAACTATCCATCAAAGCCCTCAAAGTATTTTTGGGCATAGAGAGGTTCTTCCCCCCATCTCTCACGAAGTGACCACGCTCCTTTTTGGGAGAGTCGCATCCCTGCCCTCATGTGGACAGACACTTCAGAGTTCCGCAACCCCCACTACCACCGCCCCACCGACACCCCCGACACCCTCGATTATGAGTTTATGCGAAGTGTTGTGGAATTGTTGGGTGAGGTGGTTTTGGAGGAGTTGGGGTGAAGATAAATTTAGACAACATTACAAAAGAAAAAATAATTTATTTCATTGCAGGACGACGAGATAGAGAGGATATAAGAGGGATAGCCGATACTATTTTATCCTCAGGTGACGCTTCATCTCAAGCTATTATAGATATTTATATCCATCATGATTTACCAATAGAAGAGATGAGTTCACTCTTGCATCAAGGTTTGTTTGAGTTGGATTTACTCTATATTGAGACATCCTCAAAAGCAACGCTTTATTTGATTAGTCATATAGCTTTTGAAATGGTACGAAAAAGCATAGATTACTATGATGGATTTTGTGAGATGAGAAAAATTGTCAAAGAGTACAATGAACTCAATAAAAGTGATGATTATTTTGGAGAAGCTATCTCTACTACTCTAGCTACACTATTACATGAATTTGATTTGACTGAGGATATTTATGCAAGTGAGACTCCCGACGGAATGATGTCAGAGGAATGGTTTAATCAAAAGTATGAAGACTCAACTGTAGATGAAACATTACTGGAGTTATGTGATGAGTCTATATTCAAAGATGGGACTTCATTTTTATCAAATGAGGGGGGAGTTTACCGTAGATGTGACCGTGTCACACGATAGCACCGTTGAGGTCGATGGGGTGTTTTTGTGCGACATGGTCGCACCTACTATGCTTTAAATTCAGACAACAAAAGAACAAGATATGAGAGTTTTATTTTTGTATCGGATAATTCCAATTTGTAAGTTATCTTTGGAGCTTCATAATAAGGGAAGCGATGAAGCCAAAATATCCCCTCGTTTTACTACATATATAAGAGGCTATTGAATGCTTCAAACTCGGCTAAAGCCGAGGCTACACTTTCACTTGCTCCCATTAAGGGAGAGCTTAGATGATAAAGATGGTAGGAATGATAAGCGGATAACGCTTTTTGGTGCGTACAATGTGGCGTTTGAGTGCTACTCGTATCTCATTTTCGACAATCGTATGGTTTTTGAGTGCTTCGGGTTTGATGTTGGGAAGCAACAACTCCAAAATATCTTCAATCTCTTTGCTAAATCGCTTCGCCTCTTTTTCGGCTACCAATCCGTAAGTCGTCACGACAGGTTTACCTACAAGGCGTTGATTCTCTTGGGAGATTTGTGCTACGACATTGACAATACCATCACTGGCAAGTTTTTGACGATCCAATACCACACTGTTTTCAATAGTACGATTGTTTTGGTTGTCGATATAGGTCTTACCGCTCTTGACGGTTTTGACTTTTTTGAGATATTTGGGTGTGATTTCGACTTGGTCGCCGTCACTCATCAAAATAATGTTACGCTCAGGCACACCGCAAAGGATAGCCGTTTGGGCGTGTTGGGAGATATGGTTGTACTCTCCGTGTACGGGCAAGAAAAATTTAGGCTGTATAAGGCGAAGCATCAACTTTTGCTCCTCTTGTGCGGCGTGACCTGAGACGTGAATATCGCTAAACTCTTTGTATCGTACCGTTACTCCTGCTTTCATCAGTAGATTCATCAATCTCGAAACCGCCCCCTCATTGCCTGGGATAGCCGAAGCGGAGATGATGACGGTATCGGTAGGTTTGAGCTTGATATGGCGATGTTCATCGGTTGCCATACGAGAAAGTGCCGCCATTGCCTCGCCTTGCGAACCAGTAGTCACAATCAAAATATCGCTATCTTTATGCTTGTTTACTTCATGTGCATCAATAAAATTTTTATCCGATATATCAATATATCCCAAACGTCTCGTAGTCTCGATGTTTCGCTCCATCGATCGACCAATAATGCAGATTTTTTTGCCTACATTGACGGCTCTATCCATCGCTTGATAGATACGGTGAATATTGGAAGAGAAGGTGGACATAATCACCCTTCCTTTAGCTTTGGCAAAAAGCTCATCAAAGGTCTTGCCCACCACTGCTTCGCTTTTGGTAAAGCCTGGATTGTGGGAGTTGGTACTATCGGAAAAGAGACACAATACTCCCTTTTCGCCGTAATACGCCAATCGGTGCAAGTCGGTCGTGTAGTTATCGATAGGGGTATGATCAATTTTAAAATCGGCGGTGTGTATAATCGTCCCTGCAGGTGTTTGGATAGCCAAAGCACACGAGTCGATAATGGAGTGCGTTACATGAATCCACTCTATCTTAAAATCACCCACATCATAGACTTCACGTTTGGTGACATAATTAAAATACTTCGCATCATCTTTGAGTCCATGCTCTTGGAACTTATTGTCAATCATCGCCAAAGCTATAGGTGTAGCATAGACGGGGAATTTGAACTTTTTGAAAAGATAGGGCATAGCACCGATATGGTCTTCGTGTGCATGGGTAATAATGACCCCTTTGATTTTCTCTTTGATGGTTTGCAAATAGGAAAAATCGGGTACTAAAATATCAACGCCGTGCATCGTTTCATCAGGGAAGCTCATCCCTACGTCAATGATAATCGCACTCTCTTCGGTCTCCAATACTGCCATATTTCCACCAATCTCGCCCAATCCCCCTAGCGGTGTAAAGCGGATTTTGTTATTGTTGCGTGGGTCGATTTTACGCCACGGTGTCATACGACTCTCTTGCACTTTTTTGTTGCTAATGATGGCTAGTTTCATATCCTCTGACAAATCACTGCTCATAGTGGTTCGCTTTGCCCCTTTGGTTCGGTTGCGGTTGCGGTTGTGATTGGGTGATTTTTTGTTGGGTTGGTCGGTGACCTCGTGGGTCTGTGGGTTGTCGTTAGATTGCGAAGCATTGTTGGTACTATTATCTATACTGTTGTTTTCATTTTCCATTCTCAATCCTCTATTGTATTTTTATATTCAAGTGTTTCAAAGAGCCGATTGTAGGTGGATGTTGTAGCTTCATGCGGTCGGATATTGGTATCCAAATCCAATGCAATAAAAACCTCTTGCAAACTATCTTTGGAGTAACAAGTAGCAAGATTGCTAAAGAGTTTTTTGCGAGGTTGCTTAAAAGCTACCTTTAAAAATGCTTCAAATTCTCTATCCTCTTGGCTTCTTGTTTTCCTAATTAAAAGCACCGAAGAGGTGACCTTGGGTACGGGGATAAAAGCCTCAGGCTCTACATCAAAGCAGATCTGTGCTTCTCCCGTATTTGCCGCCAAAACCGCAAGCGCACTAAACTCTCGCTCTTTTGGCTTAGCTGCAAATTTTAAAGCCACCTCTTTTTGTACCATTACCAAAATGGAACGGCAATAGGTATCTTTTAGTGCTTTTAAGATGATAGTTGTCGATATATAGTAGGGCAAATTGGCTACTAGATGATAAGGCTCATCCAGTAGAGTATTTTGCTCCCAACGCTCAAGCACATCCCCGCAACGCAACTCAAAGACTCCTTGTGAGATAGAGTCTTGAAATTCGTTGTTTAGATGCTCACATAACCTCTTATCGACCTCAAATGCTACAACATTTCTCTGTTTAATAAGCTCTCGTGTCAAATCACCTAACCCAGGTCCAATTTCAGCTACCTTTAGCCTATCCTTGGGCATCGATTGGATGATCTTTTGTTTGTAGTAGTCACTTTTTAAAAAGTTCTGTCCAAATTTTTTGTCGGCAAATTTTTCTAAATCCATAATTCCCTATATTCTACTCTAATTTTACTTATATCTTGCCATGAGTTACTCTCAAGAACCCATTTATACAATGATATGTATAATAGTAGCATTATTTAGTGTAAATTATGGATATTTCCACAAAAATCACAAGAATAGATACATCACGATTTAACTTATCAAAAGTTACTAATAGCTAGAATACAAACCAAAAAGCATTAAAAGTAAGATAGGAACAAGATGGATTATTTTGCAAAGAGGATTATTCCTTGTTTGGATGTCGATAGAGGTCGAGTTGTCAAAGGGGTGAACTTCGTAGGGCTTAGAGATGCAGGAGACCCTGTAGAGGTAGCCAAACGCTACAATCAAGAGGGGGCAGATGAGCTAACTTTCCTTGATATTGGTGCTTCGCACGAGGGGCGTGATACCATTGTCGATGTAGTACGAGAGGTGGCTCGTGAAGTCTTTATACCTCTTACCGTTGGTGGTGGGATACGCAAACTTGAAGATATTTATGCTTTGCTTAATGTGGGATGCGACAAAGTAAGCATCAACTCCGCTGCTATCAAACGCCCCGATTTTATTGATGAGAGTGCCAAACGTTTTGGTTCGCAATGCATTGTTGTCGCCATTGATGCCAAAAGAGTAGGTGAACACAGATGGCATATTTTCACCCATGGCGGACGCAACGATACAGGTATAGATGCCATTGCGTGGGCAAAAGAGGCGTTTGAAAGAGGAGCAGGGGAGCTACTCGTCACCTCCATGGATGCCGATGGTACGAAGGCGGGATTTGATAATGAACTTAATCGTCGCATCGGTGAAGTGACCAACATTCCCATTATTGCCAGTGGTGGAGCGGGAACGATGGAGCATATCAAAGATGCCTTTACATTGGGCAACGCCGACGCTGCACTCGCTGCAAGTATCTTTCACTTTCGAGAGATTGATATTATGGATTTGAAACGTTATCTAAAAGAGCAAACTATTCCTGTAAGGCTCTAAATATCTGTAGGTGGTTGTGCCATCGGCATTTCGGAGGTGGGACTTTGGTCCCACTTATTAGCTTCGATACTAATGACAACCAAATCTTGGCTTTTTGTGAGACTAAAGTCCCACTTCCGATAAAAAAGTGTGCAACATTAAATATTACATTATATTTGAGGAAAAATATTTTCAAAATCATCAGCCTCTGTCCACATATCATTCTAAAGGTTTTATTCATTCTTAGTAAATCAATAAACAAACTATAACCACTCTTAAGATACAATTTTCTATGAAACTAGCCCAAAAATACAGACCTCAAACATTAGCCGATATAGTATCCCAAGAGCATTTGGTGGGTCAAAATGGTATTATCAAAAAGATGGTAGAAGCCAACGCTCTTACGCATTCGTTTTTTTACGGACCTTCAGGAGTAGGCAAAACAACCCTTGCACGAGCGATTGCCCGTGAACTTGATGCACCCTTTTATGAAAAAAACGCTACCACGCTCAAAGTAAGCGATATTCGAGAGATTGTTGCCCAATACAAACATTCACTCCTTACCCCCATTCTCTTTATCGATGAAGTACACCGCATGAGTACAACCCAACAAGAGGTGCTACTGCCCTACATGGAAGATTTGCACTGTATTGTATTGGGTGCTTCAACCCAAAACCCCTACTACTCCCTCACCTCTGCCATTCGCTCAAGGTCGCATAGCTACCCGCTAAACGCCATCTCAACTCAAGCAATGCAAGATTTTTTGGAAAAAGTTTTGGAAAATGAAAAGATAGAGATTCAAGACCCAGCCAAAGTCTATCTCATGGAGTCAAGCAGCGGTGATATTCGAGCGATGTTGCATCTACTAGAGAGTGCCAATGCAATTGAAAATCCCATCGCACTCGATACCCTCAAATCGATTCGGCAAGAGCCTCTACGGGCGGGGAGTAAGGAAGAGGATTCGCACTACGATGTCATTTCGGCTATGATTAAAAGCATAAGAGGGAGCGATGTTGATGCGGGGCTTTACTATTTGGCTTTGGCGATTAATGCGGGTGAGAGCAGTGATTTTATTGCACGGCGTTTGGCGATACTTGCTAGTGAAGATATTGGCAATGCCAACCCCAACGCCTTAAATCTTGCCGCTTCGACGCTGAGCGTTGTCTCCACTATTGGTTTTCCAGAGGCTCGGATTCCTTTGGCTCAACTCGTTATCTATTTGGCATCCTCTCCAAAATCCAACAGTGCCTATTTGGCTATTAATGAAGCATTAAAAATAGCAACAAACGATAGAGGCGTACCAGCACATATCAAAACCCACTCCAAAGCTTATAAATATCCCCATGATTTTGGCGGATGGGTAGAACAAAAATATGTTACAGATGAAGTCAAATTTTATAAAAGCAAAAAAATAGGGTTTGAAAAAACCCTACAGGAGTGGCTAGAGAAGATTAAAAGCTCAATCTACTCTATGAGTCCCAATTGATACCTAGCCTCGTTGGCATCAATGCTCCCAGATAAAAACTTCGTCTCAACGCCCTTAACTACCTTATCGACCGCTCTTCGCAAATCGCTATCTTCGATACGGGTTCGAGTGAAACTGTACATCAAATCAAACTTTGGAAATTTGGATATCATCTCATCTTTGAGCGGACTACGAGACCAAATATCTTTCTTCTCTTGCAAACTCAATCCTGTACCCACAAAAACATCCTGCCCTAATGAGTCCACTTTATGGTATTTTTTGTCTTTGTCTTCTACTTTTTTCTTAATGTAGTTGGTATGCATATCGTTGTTATCTTCAAGTTTTTTTGTGCCATCGACTACTTTGGTTACAAGAAAGTAAGCACCCACTAACAACACAACGACAATAATGAGATTTTTCATATTTTAACTCCCTTAAACATTGATTTGCACAATACTACCATAACTTCGATAACAAAGAGACTATTTTGAATTTTTCTTGTCTCTTTGGATACGTTTTCGCATATTGGGATCAAGGTAGCGTTTTCGGATACGAATAGTAAGCGGTGTAATCTCGACAAGCTCATCATCCTCAATCCACTCCATAGCCGATTCAAGCGTAATAGGTCGTGGCGGTATCAATTTAATAGCTTCATCAGCTCCTGAGGTTCGCATATTGGTCAATTGTTTTCCTTTGAGCGGATTGACTTCCAAATCCCCTGGTCGTGAACTCTCACCAATTACCATCCCGTCATAGACTTTATCTTGTGGCTTAATAAAAAGTGTTCCTCGTGCTTGAAGGTTAAAGATTGAAAAAGCAATCGCCTCTCCATTATCCATAGAGATAAGCGCACCTGGCGTTCGACTTTCAACCGTACCGCTATAGGGTCGATACTCAAGGTAAGAGTGGTTCATAATCCCCTCCCCTTTGGTATCGGTCAAAAACTCACTTCGGTAACCAATCAATCCTCTTGCGGGAATTTCAAACTCAATTCTTACTGTACCATCGGGCATTGGAGTCATTGATGTCATTTCTGCTTTTCGTTTGCCCAACTTCTCAATAGCTGCTCCTTGAAATTCTACGGGTACATCAACAACCAAATGCTCAAAAGGCTCCATTTTTACACCGTTTTCAACTTTGACGACAACTTCAGGTCTTGCAATCAAAAACTCAAATCCCTCACGTCGCATATTCTCTGCCAAAATTCCAATCTGAAGCTCTCCACGACCCGAAACCTTGAAGGAAGCATCTCCCATAGGCTCCATACGCATAGCGATATTGGTCTCTACCTCTTTTTCAAGTCTTTCACGAATTTTGTTGCTTGTGACGTGTTTGCCCTCTGTTCCCGCCAAAGGTCCATCGTTTACTGAAAAGACGACCGATAGGGTAGGCTCTTCGATGTGCATCGGGTCAAGAGGTACGGGGTTGTTAATATCGCAAAGGCTATCACCCACATCAATATCTCCAAATCCTGCAATCGCTACAATATCTCCCGCTTCTGCCTCTTCGATGTCGATACGCTCCAATCCTTTGAAACCAATAAGCTTCGATATTCTTCCCTTTACCTTCTCGCCTGAAGCTTTGACAAGCAACAACTCTTGGTTTTTGGCAACTCGTCCGTTAAAGACACGGGTAATTCCAATACGTCCCACAAAGTTATCGTACGCCAAAGTAAAGACTTGTGCTTGGGTGTCGTTATCGGGTGAACCTGTTGGATAGGGGACTTTTTCTAAAATCGCTTCAAACAAAGGTGCAAGATCTTTGTTTTCATCTTCCATATTCCATTTGGCGTATCCGTCTCGTGCAGCGGCATAGAGCACAGGAAACTCCAACTGCTCCTCATTGGCTTCAAGGGCGACAAGTAAATCAAACACTTCATCCATTACTCTATCGGGCTCGGCACCGTCTTTGTCAATTTTGTTGATAACTACGACGGGGATTAGGTCAAGCTCAATCGCTTTTTTGAGTACAAATTTGGTTTGAGGCATAACACCCTCTTGTGCATCCACAAGCAACAATACCCCATCAACCATCTTCAATACACGCTCAACCTCGCCACCAAAATCGGCGTGTCCTGGAGTGTCGATAATATTGATTTTGTGATCACCGTATCGAATGGCTGTATTTTTGGAGAGGATTGTAATACCTCGCTCTTTTTCAATGTCATTGCTATCCATTGCTCGTTCGGTCAGTTCTTGGTGGGCTTCAAAGGTACCGCTTTGTCTAAGCAGACCATCGACCAATGTCGTTTTACCGTGATCGACGTGGGCAATTACGGCAATATTTTTTATTTTTTGCATAAGGGTTTCCTAGTGAGTTTCTCTATCATTGCTATGATTTTTTTTGCAATTATATCGAAAATATTTAGATTTAGACTTTTTTGTGGAGCAAAGTGATGAAGCCATAGCAAGAGTAGGCTATTTGTATTCATTTTGTGACCATTTTGGACTAAATGTAGCAAAAATATTATCGTCTTTGATTATACTTCTCCCACTACACCCCATCAAAGAGGTTAAAATGTTGGAATTAAGCTATGTGGGTCCTAAGCCCATTATCAATCAATACGGTGTGTTTTTTCAAAAATCCAAAATCGATAAATACATCTATCTCCCTTATGCTATTGGCATCTTCCAATCTATCCATCAATCTCACAAAGCTCACGTTGATATCTATACCCATAGATTGCCAAGCGATTTGGAGATTATACAAATCATTCATCACCACTATCCTAATTTGCACGAAAAAATGATGAAAAAAAAGAGAAAAATTGAGAGAGATTTGGTAGCTTTGACAAAGCACATTGAAAACAAAAACTATCTTAGCAAAGAGGAGAAGCGTATTTGGATAAAAAATATTGAGATAATGACACCCTATGTTGTACAAAGAAAAATCAACAAACTCTACTATATCTACACGCTCAAACTTATCACAAAAGCTATCCACGAGCGTCAAATATCCTCAATTGCTATTGATTTTGATTTGCACAAGTGGCATATCTTGCGTTCGATATCGGGAAACCTAACGTATGAAGTTGGCTCTATAAAACCCTCTATGATTTTGGAAACCAACCACACCGAACAACTGCTCATCAAACTCTATATTAGAGCATAAGATTACAATACAATTTTCACTATATTTTTTGAAATTTAGGTTAAAAAGTCGGAAGCGATTTTCAAAGCATCACTTCCAAACAGAAGGATAAGTAGATGCTTATTTGTATCTAAAAGTAATTCTTCCCTTGTCCAAACTATAAGGTGTGAGTTCTACCTTGACTTTATCTCCAGGGAGAATTTTGATGTAGTGCATACGCATCTTACCAGCTATGTGACATAAAATAATATGTCCATTGTCCAACTCTACTCTAAATGTTGCATTAGGAAGTGCTTCTACTACTTTACCATCGATCTCAATTACATCATCTTTTGCCATTGGCTTTCTCCTTTACAGTTGTGTTAATATAACGGGCTTGTTGTTTATTATTGCTATTTGATGCTCATAATGGCTTGTTCTAAGACCATCTTGACTCACGACTGACCACTTATCCTCTAGCACAACGGGTGTCGAACTTTTTTGACATACCATTGGCTCTATACAAAAAACCATACCGTTTTTAATCTTGGGACCTTGTTTGGGTTTGCCATCAAGGTAATTGGGGATACTAGGCTCTTCGTGAGGTTTCGTTCCAATTCCGTGACCGCAAAAATCCCTTAGAGGGACATAGCCCCGCTCTTGAATAAAATCTTCCAAAATCTTTGAAAGTTCTTTGAAACGCATACCTACATGAATCGAATCAATTGCATAATAGAGTGCATCTTTGGAGCAATCAATAAGTTGTTGGTCGGCTTGTGTTATCTCGCCAATAGGTATCGTAATAGCCGCATCGCCATAATAGCCATCCAAATTAGAACCAATATCAAGCCCCAAAATATCACCCTGTGCCACTTTTTGTTCCGATGGAAGCCCATGAATGACCACTTCATTGAGCGAGGTACATACCGAACCGCCAAATCCATAAAGCCCTTTAAAGGAGGGTTTGCCGCCAAGAGAACAGAGATAGGCTTCGCCCATTTTGTCAATTTCGTTTAGCGTCATACCCGCACAAATATTTTTTTGGAGATAGTCAAGTGTTTGTGCCACAAGAGCAGCCGCTTTGTGAAGCTTAGCAATCTCTTGCGGTTTACGTAAGGGTATCGCCATTAGAGACCTACGTTACCCAAAGTATTGTATTGATTCATGGTTCTTTGGGCTTCGACTTTACGCATCGTATCCAAAGCAACTTGAACGATAATAAGTACCGCCGTCCCACCAAAATAGAAACTCGCCCCCATACTATTGATAAAGACAAACGGTATCGTTGAGATGATAGCCAAATAGGTTGCACCCGTTGTTGTTAGTCTTGAAGCTACCTCATTGAGGAAATCTTTGGTATGTTCGCCTGGTCTCACACCTGGGATAAATCCACCTTGACGCTTAAGATTTTCAGATATGTCTTTGGCATTAAAGGCAATGGATGCGTAGAAAAATGCAAAAAAGACCACCAACCCAAAGGTGACAACGTTAAAGACTATACCGCCTGGTGCCAAAATATCGGCAATAGCTAGAAGTGTCTCATTTTTACTGGATTGCAACATTGTAAGCGGGAACATTAAAATCGCTGAAGCAAAAATAGGTGGAATAACACCTGAGAGGTTTACTTTAACGGGAATATAGTTCATAACACGCTTATTTTGGTTTTGCATAATCGTTTTTCGTGAGTAGCTAATAGGCACTCTTCGCTCACCCAACTCTACATAAATAATAGAGAGAATTGTAATAACCATAATCGCCAAAATCGCCAAAATAACCAAGAAGCTCATTTCACCTGCGTTTACCGCCTTGACAGTATTGGAGATTGCCGAAGGAATACCCGAAACAATACCCGCAAAGATAATCAATGAAATACCGTTACCAATCCCTCTTTGGGTGATTTGCTCACCAATCCACATCAATAACATCGTACCTGCAAGCATCGAGAATGTAGAGATAGCTACAAAGGTCGTAGGATCAATCATAACCGCACTAGCTCCACCTTGACCGCTTAGCGATTGAAGTCCCATCGATACACCAATGGCTTGAACAACCGTAATAAAAATGGTGAAATATCGAATGATTTGCATATATTTTTGCATTCCGTCACGCTCTTTTTTCATTTGACCAAGAGCTGGGAAAGTAGCAGCAAGAAGTTCCATAACGATGGAGGCGGTAATATAGGGCATAATACCTAGAGAGATAATACTAAATCGCTCAATAGCATTACCTGAAAACATATTGGCCAATCCCAACGCATTGTTGGCATTGGTGTTGAAAAAATCGGCAATTACACCTGTATCAACACCTGGGACTGGGATGTAGGCTAAAACTCTGTAGGCGAATATAAATCCTAAGGTGATTAGGATTTTGTGAGTTAAAGCATTACTCATTTTATTTTCCGCTTGTTGTAATGGCTTCGTCTTTGATTTTAACAGCTAACGCATTGGCACTGCTTCCAATCAATTTGACTTTTTTAACCGATGAGCCAACCTTGTGAACGCTTCTAATCGTCTCAAGTGTAATCTCTTCAAGTTCTTTAATGGCAGTGACTCGCTCAACATTGATGACATAAGGCTTAATGACTCTCGAAGTAAATCCAATCTTTGGAAGTCTTTTGGCAAGAGGTTGTTGTCCGCCTTCAAAACCTCTCTTGTGATTGTATCCACTACGAGCTTTTTGTCCTTTGTTACCTTTTCCAGCCGTCTTACCTGTACCTGAACCTTGCCCTCGACCCAATCGCTTTTTAGCGTGTGTTGATCCAGGAGCGGGTTGTAAATTGTGTAGTGACATATCTTTACCCCTTATGCTTTGATTCGTGTAAGTGCTTGAACTGTTGCTCTTACCAAGTTATTTGGGTTGTTTGAACCAATGGATTTGGTCAAAATATCTTTAATACCCGCAAGTTCCAATACAGGTCTTGCAGCACCCCCAGCAATTACTCCTGTACCTTCACTAGCAGGTCGCAAAATAATCTTACTGGCATTGAACTTATGTTCAATATCGTGAGCAATGGTAGAACCTTTGACATTGACCTTTACAAGGCTCTTGAAGGCATCATCGACTGCTTTTTTAATCGCATCAGGTACCTCTTTGGCTTTTCCAAATCCATATCCAATGGTTCCCTTTTTGTCACCAATTACAACAAGAGCCGTAAATCTAAAGCGTCGTCCACCTTTAACAACTTTAGTAACACGACCAATATTTACGATGACCTCTTCAAAATCTTCTCTGTTAATATTTTCCATAATTATCCTTATAACTTAATGCCAGCTTCTCTTAAAGCATCCGCAAATGATGCTATCACACCGTGATAGAGATAACCGTTTCGATCAAATACAACAGCGTCAATGTTTTGAGCGTTTAAAGCTTGAGCTAAGTTTTTTGCCAAAACTTGCACATCCTCTTTATTGGCTTTCAAACCTGCTTTTTTGCCATCGACACTTGCAAGTGTTACTTGTGCATTATCATCAATAGCTTGAGCGTAGAAGTATCTGTTGGATTTAAAAACCGATACTCTAGGTTTCGTAGCCGTGCCAAAGATATTTTTTCTTACTCTTGCTTTTCTCTTCGCTCGTAGTTTATTTTTTCGTGCTTGAATACTTTTTAACATTTACGACTCCCTACTTCTTCTTACCAGATGACTTACCAGCTTTTCTAATGATTTTCTCATCACTATACTTCACGCCCTTACCTTTGTACGGTTCTGGTGGTCTAAAGTCTCTAATCTCAGCAGCCACTTGTCCTACAGCTTGTTTGTCACTACCTTTGATGACTACAACGTTTTTATCCACGGTAATCTCTAACCCTTGAGGAATTTCGTAGTTGATGTCATGTGAGTAGCCCAATTGCATGACAAGTTTATTGCCTTGAATAGATGCTCTGTAACCTACCCCATTAATCTCCAACGACTTTTGAAATCCTTGGTCTAAACCAATAATAATGTTGTTAAACAACGCTCTGTAAGTACCCCAGTAAGCTGCACTCTCTTTAGTATTGCCTACACAAGAGAATACTACTTCTGTATCGTTTACTTCAATTCCTACTCGTCCGTGTGTCTCAAGGCTCTTTTCAAGATTGCCTTTTTTGGCACGAATCACACTACCATCGACGCTTACTTCAATCCCCTTAGCGATAACTACGGGTTTTTTACCAATTCTTGACATTCAACCCTCCTTACCATATACTACAGATGACTTCGCCGCCAATGCCGCGTTTGAATGCCTCATCGTTTGGAAGCACACCTTGAGAAGTCGATACCACCAAAGTACCGTAACCGTTTTTAAACGATCGAATATCCTCTTTGCCTTTATAGATTCTTCGTCCAGGCTTAGAGATTTTTTTCACCTCATTGATAACGCTATAGCCCTTTTCATTGTACTTTAACGTTACATCAATTGTCTTTTTGTTGCCATTTTCATTGACGTTGAAGCTCTCTAAATAACTCTTTTCTACAAGAATAGAAACAATTGCCTCAACGGTTTTTGAGTGAAGAAGAGTAGTTGTATCCAATCTTCTTTGCGCAGCATTTCTTATTCGGGTAAGAGAGTCTGCAATTATATCTGTCATCATCTGTTACTCCTTAAACTACCAGCTTGATTTACGCATACCAGGAATCAATCCCTCGTTTGCCATTTTTCTTAAACATACACGACAAATTCCAAAGTCTTGATAGACGGAATGGGGTCTGCCACAAAGCGTACATCGTGTATAACCTCTTACAGCAAACTTAGGTGTTCGCTTTTGTTTGTTGATCATCGATTTTTTTGCCATTACTTTTTCCCTTTAGCAAAAGGCATACCCAATTTTTCGAGTAGTACAAATGCCTCTTTGTCATTTTCTGTGGTTGTGACGATGTTAATGTTCATACCGTGAGTTTTGAGGATATTATCATACACTACTTCAGGAAACATAAGTTGTTCATTAAGTCCAAAGCTGTAATTTCCTCGTCCATCAAAACCTTTGCGTGGTGTACCTCTAAAATCTTTCACCCGTGGAAGTGCAATAGAGACCAACTTATCAAAGAAGTTGTACATTTGCTTTCCACGAAGCGTTACTTTGATACCGCTTGGCGAACCCTCTCTAGCCTTAAATCCCGCAACCGATTTTTTAGCATTTACAATAATCGCTTTTTGACCAGCAATCAAAGAGATAGTCTCAGCCATATTGGCGATGAGTTTGTTATCTTTTCCCTCTTCACCTGCACCAACTGAAATGACAATCTTCTCTAGTTTGGGTGTTTGCATAACATTTTTGATGCCACACTCCTCTTGAAGAGCGGGAATAATCTCTTTGTACTTTTGTTGCATTCTGCTCATTGATTACCCCTCTACTTTTTTAACATTAGAGATATGGATAGGCATCTCAATTTGTGCAAATCCGCCCTCTTTGTTCTCTTCGGTTGGCTTGATTGCTTTTTTAACCATTTTGCAACCCGCTACTACTACCGCATCTTTTTTTGGAAGCACTTTAAGCACTTCACCTTTTTTGCCTCTATCATCACCAGCGATAACGAGAACCTCGTCGCCCTTTTTGATTTTAAATTTTTTTGCCATTACCACACCTCTGGAGCCAATGATACAATCTTCATAAATCCTGCATATCGTGTCTCTCTCGAAACAGGACCAAAAATACGTGTACCAATTGGGTTTCTCTTATCATCAATAATTACAGCTGCGTTATCGTCAAATCGAATCAGTGATCCATTTTCTCGTTGAATCTCTTTTTTGGTTCGCACAACAACGGCTTTAACCACTTTACCTTTTTTAACTTTTCCTGTTGGAAGTGCTTTTTTCACCGACGCTATAATGACATCACCGACAGTGGCGTATCGTCTTTTTGAACCGCCAAGTACTTTGATACACATAATCTCTTTAGCACCTGAGTTGTCAGCTACGTTTAATCTTGTAAAAGCCTGAATCATTACTCTTCACCTCTTTTAACGATATTAAGAAGCGTAAAAGCCTTTCGCTTAGATAGCGGACGACACTCAATTGCACTAATCTCATCGCCCACATTGGTATTATTCTCTTCATCGTGTACCAAATATTTCTTAAATCTTTTTACAGTTTTATGGTACCGTGGGTGGAGAACTTTACGCTCTACTAAAACCGTAGCGGTTTTGTCTCCAGCTTTTTTAATGACAGTACCTTGTATCTCTCTTTTTGGCATCTTGCTACCCTTATTTTCTTAAAGCACTAAGTGCTGTATTGATTTTTGCTATATCTTTTTTAGCAACTCTCAGTTCACTTGTATTGGTAAGTTGCATGGTTCTTTGCTTAGCTTTGAGTGTAAAAAGTTCTAACTTTTTGCTTTTAAGCATTTCAAGCAACTCTTTTTCATTTTTAGATTGAATATCAGTATAGTTCATTGCTATCCTTTGCTGTGATAATCTTTGTCTTAAAAGGCAACTTATGACAAGCTAGAGTGAGAGCCTCACGTGCTAATGACTCCTCTACACCCGCCATCTCAAAAATGATGCGTCCAGGCTTGATGTTCATAACCCACTTCTCAACAGGACCTTTACCTTTACCCATCCGTACCTCAAGAGGTCTTTGTGTAATAGGTTTATCGGGGAATACTCGAATCCAGCTCTTACCTTGACGGTTGATTTTACGTGTCATGGTAATCCGTGCTGCTTCAATTTGACGTGAATCAATTCTTCCCGCAGTGGTTGCTTTGATCGCAATGTCACCAAATTCAATCTTGTTACCTGTAAAAGATTGACCTCGGTTACGACCCTTTTGTTGCTTTCTCCATTTGGTTCGTTTAGGCATTAACATAACTATTCACCTCTTCTTCGTGTTCTTTTAGGAGCTTTTTCCTCTTTGGGTTCTGCTTGAATACCCTTTTGAAGCACCTCACCTTTAAAAATCCATACTTTAATACCGATAATTCCGTAAGTTGTATGGGCTTCTGCAAAACCGTAATCAATTTTTGCTCTAAGCGTATGAAGTGGCACACGACCTTCCAAATACCACTCAGTTCGTGCCATTTCAGCACCACCCAATCGCCCAGCTACTGATATTTTGATACCTTTTGCTCCGCCTTTGAGTGCACCTTGAATCACTTTTTTCATCGCACGTCTAAAGGCAATTCTTCGCTCCAATTGCGTTGCAACGTTTTCTGCTGCCAATTGGGCTGAAATTTGAGGTTTTTTCTCCTCTTTAATGTTGAGCGATACATCTTTTTGCAACATAGTGGTCAAAGTATTTTTGAGCTTTTCAATATCTGTACCCTTTTTACCAATAATGATACCTGGACGTGCAGTTATAATATTCACTCTCAATTTTTTGGCTGTTCGCTCAATGATGATATTGCTTACACCCGCATAGAAAAGCTCTTTTTTCAAAAACTTTCTAATTTTGTAATCTTCAGCAATAAAATCAACCGCTCTACTTTTAGCTGGAAACCATCGTGACTCCCAGTTTCTGTTAATCCCCAATCTAAGACCTATTGGATTTACTTTTTGACCCATGGTTACGCTTCCTTCCCACTGTTTACTTCATTTACTTCTACCAAAATGTGAGATGTTGGCTTAATCACTCTAGTGGCTGTACCTCTTGCCCTAGGTCTCCATCTCTTCATTACCGCTGCTTTATCAACTCTGCATGATGTAATTGTTACCTCTTGAGGCTCATAGTCGCCATTTGCAACCGCTGAAGCAATCACTTTTGAGATAATTTTAGCTGCTTTGTTTGGCATAAATTCCAATGAAGCCATTGCAAGTTCGGCATTCATCCCTTGTATTTGCTTTGCAATAAGTCTTGCTTTAGTAGGAGATACTCGTGAAAATCTTAATAATGCTCTACTCATGGATTATCCTACTTTCTTCTGTACAGAGCCTTTGTGACCCTTAAATGTTCGTGTAGGTGCAAACTCACCCAATTTGTATCCTACATGGTTTTCGGTTACAAAGACAGGCACAAAGCTTCTGCCGTTGTGTACATTAATGGTGAGACCAATAAATTCAGGAAAAATAACTGAACGTCTTGACCATGTTTTGATAGGTTTTTTATCACCACTCTCTTTTGCTGCTAATACTTTTTTCTTTAGGTGGTCATCTATAAATGGACCTTTTTTTGTTGATCTTGCCATCTTATTCCCTTACCTTATTTCTTTCTCTTAGAGATAATGAGTTTATCACTAGCTTTTTTCTTTCTGGTCTTATAACCCTTCGTTGGCATACCCCATGGGCTTACAGGATGTCGTCCAGAGTTTGTCTTACCTTCACCACCACCGTGTGGGTGATCGACTGGGTTCATTGCCGAACCTCTTGTTTGAGGTCTAATTCCCAAGTGTCGTGTACGACCTGCTTTACCCAATACCATGTTGGCAAAATCTTCATTACCAACCGTTCCAATAGTCGCCATACACTCACCTAAAATGTAACGCATCTCACCAGAAGGAAGTCGAAGAGAGACATATTTGCCATCTCTACCCATGATTTGAGCGTAACCACCTGCTGAACGTGCCATTTGTCCGCCGTGTCCTGGAGACATTTCGATGTTGTGTACCAATGTACCCACAGGAATAGCTTTGAGCTTCATAGCATTACCTGTTTTAATATCAAGACCCTCATGAGCTGAGCTAATCATGTCACCTACTGCCAATCCTTTGGGTTGAAGAATGTATCTTTTTTCACCATCGGTATAGTTAATCAAACAGATACGGCAGTTTCTGTAGGGGTCATACTCAACCGTTGCTACTCTTCCCTCTACGCCAAATTTGTTGCGTTTAAAATCAATGATTCGGTAGAGTTTTTTAGCTCCCGCCTCTTTGTGACGGCTTGTAATTCTACCGTTGTTGTTTCGTCCTGCTTTTCTAGGAATATTTACCAAAAGTGAGCGAACACTTGCTTTAGCCGTAATATCGCTCGTATCCATTGTAGTCATAAAACGACGAGCAGGAGTAATTGGTTTAAATGTTTTAATTGCCATTGTCTTCTCCTTATACCGCTAAGCTTTCAATTTTAGCATCTTCAGGAAGTTTTACATAGAACTTCTTGCTATCGGGTCGCTTACCCGCTCTTCCTCTAAACATCTTTTTTTTGCCACTCACGTTGAGTGAGTTAATGCGAAGAGGATTGATTCCAAAGAACTCTTTAAATACCTCTTTGAGACCGTTTTTAGTCATTCTTGGAGTTGTTTGAACGACGATAATACCCTCTTCTTGGAGTTCAATACTCTTTTCTGTGTACATAATTGCTTTAATATCTGTAATATCTGCCATCTCTTAACTCTCTTTTGTTATTTTTTCCAATACTGCTTTTTCAATCACGATAGAGTGATAAGCAGCAGCCAAATAAGCGTTTAACTCGTTTGATTCAATGAGATAACTATTTTGTAAATTTCTAAATGCCAAATAGGTTTTATCATCAATCATCTCTTTTACAATCAATACATCTCTTTGTCCAAGCCCATTGACAAACGCCAAAGCGTCTTTGGTCTTGCCCGATTCAATGCTTAGAGTATCAACAACAAAGAGTGCCTCATTTTGTGCTTTTTGAGCAAGAGCAAGTTGCAAAGCCAATCTCTTTTGCTTTTTATTGACTTTGAGATTGTAATTTCTATTGTTTTGCGGACCAAAAGCAACACCCCCGCCTACAAACACAGGAGAGGTAATCGAACCCGCTCTTGCTCGACCGCCACCTTTTTGAGCCCATGGTTTCTTACCTCCACCGCTCACCATTGATCGGTTTTTAGCTTGAGCTGAGTTGGCTCTAATCGACGCTGTGTACGACTTACAATAGAGATAGAGGTTGTGCGGATTAATTTCCAAAAAACTTGAAGGAAGTTCATCTACTTTTACTAATACTGTATTACTCATTTAACAATCCTTACAATTCCCATAGCACCATTAGGACCAGAAACCGAACCCTTTAGTACCAAAATTCCATTTTCGCTATCAAACGATACTACATCGTTTTTAACTGTATTTTTTACATTACCGTATTGTCCTGGCATTTTTCTACCTTTTTGGACACGACCAGGCCATTCGCAGTTACCAATTGAACCCACTCTTCGTCCAAATCGGTGTCCGTGTGATTCAGGACCACCGCTGAAGTTGTGTCGTTTCATAGCACCTGTAAAACCTCGACCTTTTGAATCAAACGATGATTTCACCAATGTTGCTTCGCTCAAAGCAGCTGTACTTAAATCACCTGCTTCTGTGCCATTGGCGACCTCTATGGTCATAAATTTATTAAACTCTTTTGCCACGCCATACTTTGATTGCTGACCTTCGATTGCTTTATTGAGCTTTTTGCTGCCGTTATAAGCTACCAATGCTTTGCCATCTTCTCTTACTTCACAAACCTTAACATCATGAACTTTAAGAAGCGTAACAGGAACACTTGGTACTTGAACCGTTCTACTCATACCAATTTTTTCTACTAAAAATTCCATCATTTACTCCTTACTTATCCATTGATCTGATTTCTACTTCGATCTCTGGAGCCAAATCTAGCTTCATTAGAGAATCGATTGTATCTGAAGTAGCCGATACAATATCAATCATTCTTCCATGAATACGAATTTCAAACTGCTCACGTGAATCTTTGTTTACGTGAGGCGATTTAAGTACTGTATATTTTTTGATTTTAGTTGGCATTGGAATTGGCCCTCTAATCTCAGCACCTGTACGCTTAACAGCATCAACAATTGATGCAACCGATCTATCTAGCACACGATGATCATAAGCTTTAAGCTTCAATCTAATCTTTTCCATTTTTTGACCTTAAATAAAGAACTCGTCAGCGTAGCCGACATATTTTTGGAGCATAATTATAACCAAATAAAAAGTAATGTGTATCAAAAAAGTGCAAATTTTAAAATTTATTTTCCTTTTTATAAGGAATAATAGAGCCAATAAACTTGAAAAATTCTACCCGTTTGCATCAAAATGCTTCCTAACTTTAAGAATCACTTGCTATATTTAGCATCTATATTAAATAATTATCGGTATAATAATTGATTATTGATACCTCAAGGAGAATAGGTTTGATTCCTTTTAGTGATGAAGAGCTGCAACCCGCTGTAGCCAATGTGATAGAAAAAGTGAGACCCTCAATTGTACACGATGGAGGCGATATTAAACTTTTGGAGATTCGTAATGGAGTAGTCTATGTCCAGCTTCAAGGGGCTTGTGTCGGGTGTGCAAGTTCGGGTACGACGATTAAGTATGGGGTTGAACGGCAAATGCAGATGCTTATTCATCCTGAAATAACCGTGATAAATGTACCCATTGGCATGGAAGATAAAATAGATCAGATGAGATAGGGGCAAATACGATGAAACGTTTACTTAAGCGTGCTCAAATGAAATTTTTGGGCGGGAGTTTTGATGAGGCATTACGGGATTACGGTATGGTTCTCAATGACAATCCTTCGCTTTCTGAAGCCAAAGTAGGCGTAATCCTCTCCGATTTGGCACTAGAGAGCGAAGATGAAGCAAAGGCGTTGTTTGATTACTATCAAGTGATAAAAACCAGCAGTGACAATGCCGATGAGATTATAGACCAACTTGTTGAGAGTATCTATAACTCCAAAAGCAAAATCCATGAGATACTCCTCGAACCCCTCAAAGAACAAGCCGAGTATGAAGATGGTATTCGCTACAGTGATTTTTTAAAACACATTCAATCACGCAATGGATTTAGGGAGGCATTTGAGGATATTATGTTCTCTACACGTGTCATATTGACAACCAAAAAGGAGTTTATGAGTTTTGTCACTCAACTTATCACAAACGATTTTCACTCCATGGCACTAGAGTATCTTGACAATACCGCTCCTCTCTTTGGCAACGATCAAGAGGTACTAGCACTCTACACAAAGCTTAAAAACAATGAAAATAGCCTTTAATAAGCGTGATGGCTTTGACTCCATCACCGACGATACCCATCTTCTTGAGCGCTCAACGCTCTTTTTAAAAACCGCTCAAAACAGCAAATACTTTGATGCACTTCCTACCAAACCGCACCACATTACACCCAAAGAACTCTTCACGCTTTGGGAGCTTGAAACTATCCAAATCGTTGGCATTACGGGTACTAATGGCAAAACAACCGTAAGTGCGGCTATCTATTCGATTTTGTTGGATTTGGGAAGCAAAGTAGGATTGCAAGGTACTCGGGGTTTTTTTGTCAATGATAAACGCATAGAAGAGCGTTCCATGACAACTCCCTCTATTTTGGAGACGTTGCACAATATCTTTCAAGCCAAAGCACAAGGAGCCTCCTTTTTTGTGATGGAGGTTAGCTCACACGCTATTGATCAAAATCGTATCGAAGATATTCCTTTTGCTCTCAAAATTCACACCAATGTGACGCAAGACCATTTGGATTATCACCACTCTATCGAAGAGTATCGAGCCACCAAAAGCCGTTTTTTTGCCGATGAGAGCCTAAAACTGCTCAACAAAGATGCCTTAGATACCATTACCTACAATCCCAAAAATGCCTACAGTTATGGGATTGATAACCCCGCATCGTTTAAAGTTCAAGCCTTTTCACTGCTCAATGGCATTACCGCTGGGATTACCCACATCGCCCAAGAGGCTACCTTCTATTCTCCCATGATGGGACTTTTTAATCTCTCCAATCTTCTTGCTGCTATTGGAGCGGTAAGTTTGCTCACCAAAAAACCGTTACAAGAGATAGGCGACGCCGTTGAGGGCTTTGCGGGTGTGTCGGGCAGGATGGAGGTGGTGAGTCACCATCCCACTATCATTGTCGATTTTGCCCATACGCCCGATGGAATGTTGCAAGTGCTAGAGAGCATCAAAGAGAGAGATATTTCGGTTGTTTTTGGAGCGGGAGGCAACCGTGACCACGACAAACGCCCCAAAATGGGTGCTATTGCTGCCAAATTTGCCAAAAAAGTCTATGTCACTAGCGACAATCCACGCGATGAGAAGCCCGAAGATATTATCAATGAAATTCTTGCGGGTATCAAAGACCAAAGCCACACAAGAGCCATGGCTGATAGAACCTTTGCTATCTCTGAGGCGATTGGCGAGCTAGGAGACGATGACGTATTGATGATACTAGGCAAAGGAGACGAACCCTATCAAGAGATAGCAGGAGTCAAATACCCCTACGATGACCGCCAAATCGTAAGAGCCATTTTGGGAGAGAAACAATGATACGCAAGATAGTCCTTATAACATTAACCATACTAAGTCTAAAAGCCAACGAGTGCCACGTACCTGCTTCGATTGCTTCGATGACAAAAGAGTTCGCAACACCCACAAACGATACGTTGCGTCATACCCGTGCCTTAAGCTCACTTTGCGTCAAAGAACTCTCTTTTAAGGAGGGGAAATACCATTGGAGAATGTTGCTCGTTTGGAATCCACAACAACCCAAAGGGGCTTTTTGGTATCTTCCTCACGACAATGAAAACGTCGCCTTTGATAGCGCACTCTACGCTACCCAAAAATACGGAGGGGGTTTTTTGAGCGTCATAAGCAACGATGAGCGTCTCTTTAGAGGGCAAGACCCCAATCGCAACTTTGGCACAACCGCTGCCCATGCAAGAGTTTGCAGCGAACAAAAATATCCCGCACCGCTCTATGTCGCCCATGTTTTTAAGGTTATCAATGCTTTCAAAGAGAGAGGCTACCCCTATTTGACACTTCATAGCAACTCCAATGGCTACACGGGCAACGGTGGCGAGGGGCATATTTCGATGCTTCAAAACAGCTCAACGGTGCTTTCTTATCCCGCTCATGCGATTAGACAAGGCAAACGATTGGGGCTAAGCGATGAGGATTCACTTATCTTTATCGCCTCCACCACACGCACACCCGATCTTGCCAAAATCAAACGCTTCAACGCTTTGGGCATTAATGTCAAATACGAGTGGGTCAATGCCAATCGCAACGACTGTTCTATGTCCAATTACGTCATATTGACTCTTGGCACTTCCTCTTATATCAACATCGAAGTCGAACACGGCGATAGCGATACCCAAAAAGTAATGATTGATAAAGTGTTGTCGCTCTATTAGATACTATCAAAAAAAGGCTAAAGAGTGAAAGAAATTCTATGGTTTCGGCGTGATTTACGAGTAAGGGACTCTGCTTTGTTGGCGTATGCCAAAGGGGAGGTGTTGCCTATTTTTATCTTTGATACCAACCTACTCAAAAAACTCTCCAGAGAGGATAGGCGTGTAAGCTTTATTTTTTATTGGGTAGAGGAGCTTAAACGAGAGCTTTGTGCCATGGGGCTTGATTTGGCGATTTTTTACGGTGATCCTGTGGAGATTTTCAAATCCCTCAAAAAGCAAAAATTTAGCCGTGTCTTGTGCAGTGTTGATTACGATAGCTACGCATTGGAGCGAGACAAAAAGATAGACAAAATCATTCCCATGATGCCACTAAACGACGCATGGCTCATAGACCCCGCCCAAGCACTCAAAAGTGACGGCACTCCCTACAAAGTCTTTACCCCTTTTTACAAATCGCTCAAGCCCCTTTGGAACGCACACACAATCGAGGAGTACCAGCCTAGCACCTATTTGCGTAAAGCTTCGTTTGATTATGAAAACACAATCAGCGTAGAGTCGATGGGCTTTAGATGGATGCGTCTTGAACCCTTTTTGTACCAATCACCCTTTGAACTCCTCGACGCTTTCAAACCCAAATTGAACACCTACCAAGAGAATAGAGACTATTTCTATCTCGATGCTACCTCCAATATCTCTACGCATCTACGCTTTGGGGTTGTTTCGCCTCGTGAGGTGTTTAACTATTTGCGTCCTCTCCCCCAAAGCCAATTTTACATCCGAGAACTTTTTTGGCGAGAGTTTTACAATACCATTCTCTATCACTTCCCCCAAAGCCAAACTCGCAACTTTAACGCTCTCACGATAGCATGGGAGAGCAATGAGGAGCATTTTGAGGCGTGGTGCGAGGGGCGTACGGGTGTGCCTATCGTTGATGCGGCTATGCGTCATCTCAACCAAACGGGCTTTATGCACAATCGATTGCGTATGGTAGTCGCCTCCTATTTGACCAAAAATTTGCTCCTTGATTGGCGAAAAGGTGAAGCCTATTTTGCCTCCAAACTTATGGATTATGAAGCTTGTAGCAATATTGGCTCGTGGCAGTGGGCGGCTAGTACGGGTGCCGACGCTGTGCCTTATTTTAGAGTCTTTAACCCCTATACCCAATCGCTCAAATTTGACAAAGATTGCCTCTTTATCAAACAACTCTTGCCTCAGCTTGAAGTCTTGCCCAATGCCCTTATTCACAAAGAGTACGGGCTTAAAGATTGGGCAATGTTTATAGGCGACTACCCCACCATGCCCATTGTCGATACCAAATCCTCCCGCCTTAGAGCCATAGAACGCTTTAAAGAGAGTCAAACACCTTGATTTTGGGTTTTGATAGGTCTTGACAAAGGCAATTACAAGATTATTTCAACTCCTCCAAATCATCTTTCACCAACTTTTCAAGTTCTTTGATTGTAGGTAGTGCAACTTTGTACTTTGATACAAAAAGATTCTCATCAAGCCCTGCGGTGGCATATTCTACTTTGACACTGTTTTTCTCTGTGCACAGTATGATACCTATTGGTGGATTATCCGTAGGTGTTGAAATCTCATTTTTGTAATAGTTGAGATAAAAGTTCATCTGTCCCACATCGGCATAACTAAAAGCTCTCACTTTCAAATCTACAAGCACATGACATTGAAGCACCCGATGATAAAAGACTAAATCTATTCGGTCGTGTTCATTTTCTATTGATATTCTTTTTTGTCGTGCCTCAAAACAAAATCCACTGCCAAGCTCTAGCAAAAATGCTTCTATATGATTTAACAAGGCACTCTCTAGGTCACTCTCACTGTAGCATTGTTTGCTCTCAAGCCCTGTAAACTCCAAAATATAAGGCTCTTTGATAATTGAAGCTGGATTGAATACCTCTTTTTTATTCTCTAGGGATTGAAGTAAACTTTTTTTATCAGCAGATAGACCCACTCTTTCAAAAAGTAGCGATTCTACTTGTCTTTTTAGCTCTCGCACACTCCAATTGCCTTTGATGGTTTCAACTTCGTAAAATGTTCTTTTGAGTTCATTATCTATTTTGATAAGTTCAATAAAATGGGTAAAAGTACAAGTTCTCAAAAGCTTATCTATAGGCACCTGCAAAGATTGGTCAGTCAGTGATTGACTTTTTTTATCAGAGATTTTAAATTGGTCAGACAGTGATTGACTTATTTGCGGATAGGTGAGATAAAATTGTCTCATAAGCTTTAAAGCAGTAGAAGAAACTCCTTTGATATGTACTAGCTTTTGAGCTAAATTCTCTATAACTCTTTGTCCATAAGTTGCCCTATCACTCCCATTTTGCTCATACTCGACTATATAGTAACCGATAACAAAATTTCTTAAAGTAAGATTGACACTTACACTTTGTAAGGCTTTTGCTTGAAAAGTATTGTGTGCTGTTTCGATATTTGAAATAAGTGTTGATAGGGTCATTTAGAATTACCCATCAACTTATCAATAAATATATCATTTCTATTTTTTGCTCGTTCTAATAATGTTGAATATGAAATAATTTCTGTATATATATTAGCATCACCTTCTCTATAAATACCTGCAATCGGTTCACTAGGACGAAATAGATAGTTAAAATGATATGAATGTTGAAATCTTGCTGCATGCATTCTAATTTCATTTGGTGTAAATTTTTCACCAATTAAATAACCATAAAAAGTATTAAATTGAAACTCTTTTTTTGCAAAATTCCAAATTAAAGCTGCATAGTTGTCAATTTGTTTTAGATGTTTTGCAATATTTACCTTGGTACTTTTAAATTCAATTATAATACATTTACCCTCATTTGGAAATAGTAGAACATCGGGCTTATTGGCATAACGATTTTCATTTAAAGATGTAATATATTCTTTCTCGTCAGCACTCAATTCATCATTATCTTTTAATATTTTTTGACCATTAATTTGGATATCACCTAATCTTTTTTCTGATGCACCCCTAAAATAAATAAAATCTTCACTAATTAACCATAAATCACTTTTATCGGGATTATTTGAACTTTGTTGAAAAATTAAATTATGCAGTAAGCTTTCATCAATCTCTCTTTTCTTATCAATCTCAATCTCTTTTTGAATATCTAACTCTTTGTCAAGTGTTTTTTGAAATAAATCAAGTACAATTTTTCTTCTTGCCACATAATGTGTAAGTGCAGTTCTATTTTGTAAAGGTATAGCTTTAACCAAAGATGAAGTTCTCTCATTTAGCTCATCTTGATAATCTTTTGAAGCAGGATTGAGTTCATTAATCCTATCTATTTGTTCTTTAATATTTGCATCTTTCTCTGCAATTAGTTTCGCATCTGCTTTATAGACTTTTCTCAAAATGGTTTCATCTGTATCTTGTACATTTATTTTTATACTTTTTAAAGTATCTTTATCTAGCAAAAACATCTCTTGTAATCTATCAATATCTTGTTTATGTTTATTTGATATTTCAAGAATTTCACTATACATGTTCAAAATTTTATTATTAATTTGATTTTGTATATCATCAAGTAAAATCACTTCTTCTTGTAATAAAGGAGGACTCTTTTTAAATTCTTCTTCTGTAGTAATGTTAATATTGCCTCTGATATTATTTTCATTATCAAGCCTATCAATATAATCACTTGAAATTAAAAATAAATATCTATGATTCTTTATAGCATCATCAGGTTTTAAAATTTCTAACTTAAACTTATCTGCAATATCTCCTTCTATAATTTCATGTTTACTTGTAAATTTAATATCATTATACTGAAGAGTTTTTTCATTAATTTTGAATGCTTTAATAAAAAACACTTCTTTGTTGTCATTTCTTAAAATAGTTTTACCATCAGGTGATAATTGTCTATATTCAATTTCTACTTCATCTTTTTTATCATCAAGAGGTATATCCTCGGGAGTTATTTCAACGGTTTCTTTTAAATTTTCACTTTCATATCTATTGATACCTATACTAGGAAGATTATCTCTATTTTCACAAAAATAATCAAGGTAGTGTGAAACAATTTTTTGTTTTAATTCATTTGTAGTTAACTTATTGTAAAACTTTTTATCTTTTTCTTGCAATGGTTTTTTAAAAGTCACCTTTGTATATGTATTTTGTATTTCTACCTTTTGTGGTTCGTAGTGATAAATAATTGAATTATTTTCTAAAAAAGATTGTGACTTAGATAGTGTAAAAATTCTTTTTAAATATCCTGTACTTGATTTTTCATCTTTATATATGCTTTCAAATTCAATTTTTTCAAAAAAATGCATATATTGAACTCTCCCTGAACCATGGTTTGAGTAAGCTTTGCTGTTATCATACAAATTTTTAAATCTTTCAAATTCGTTGTCATTAAATCCAATGCCACTGTCTTTAATAATCAGTTCATGCAATTCATAATCATTGGTTTCCCTTGAAAATAAATTGGGATTGAATTTTAAATCAATAGTAATTTGATTGCTTTTTATAGTGTCGTCCATCTTGATAGCTTCAAGAGAGTTGGTAAAAGCCTCATAGATTGGCTGTAGTTGAATTTTTGATTTAGAATGTTCAGAAAAAAATCCACTATATTTAATTCCTGTAGCATTTATATATTTACCATTTATCATTATATAGTTTTCCTTTTCTTAATTCAATCTTCATAAAATTATCTTAACTTTTCTTCTAAATTCTTCACTATAATAGTAAAGTAAGACGATATTTTGTAACAAATAGGTCTCTAATTTTTATCACAATTCCCACTACTCAAAACTCCAATCATTCATAAGCTTCTGTTTATAGCTCAACATATCAAAATCCCTCACTCTTTTTGATACATCATCTCCTACATACCAAAATTTTACCATTTTTTCCATTATCCTTGCACACATCAAACTACGGTTTCCTCATCAATGAAAGAATATTTTTTATCTATACATCCTCTATTGGTGTTGCATTCCCCATCAATCCTCGCCTTTTTGTTCTATTTCAAATACATCTCTCTCGATCTCTCTTTTTAGTTCTTCTTCGCTTGGTAGATATATCTGATATTTTGAGGCAAAAAGATTTTCATTGTCATTTAAAATAGAGTATTTTACTACCGTTTCATCTTTGTCGGTGCAGAGGATTATCCCGATAGTTGGGTTGTCATCTTTTGATTTTTCCAAATCATCAAACATTCGCACATACATATCCATTTGCCCCACATCTTGATGGGTGAGTTTGCCTGTTTTGAGGTCTATGAGGACAAAGCATCTCAAAAGGTAATTATAAAAAACCAAATCAATATAAAAATCACTCATCTGGGTTTTGATTCGTTTTTGTCGAGCCACAAATGCAAACCCACGCCCCAACTCCAATAAAAACTCTTGGATTTTTCCCAACAAAGCCATTTCAAGTTCACTTTCTCTAAATGCCCGATTCTCTTTCAAATCCAAAAACTCCAAAACATAGGGGTCTTTGATAATCTCCTTTGATGTGAGTAATAAATCTTTTGTTTTTTCTTGTGCCTCTTGTATCACGGGATTTTTATCTTGGCTTGATAAAAGTCTTTCATAATAAAATGAGTTTATTTGCCTCTCCAAAGCCCTCACGCTCCAGTTTGACTTTATGGTTTCTTCAATATAATAATCCCTTGCTTTTGCATTTTCTACTCTCATAATAAGCCGATAGTGACTCCAACTCAATTCGCTACACAGTGTGTGGCAATTTGGAAAAATCAAATAAAACTGTCGCATATTTCTAAGATTTTGTGGAGTAAATCCCGCACCAAAATCAGCTCTCAATTGGCTTGATAACTCATTGATAAGCTTTGAGCCATATTTTGCTTTTGTTTGCCCATTTTGTTCTACTTCGACTATCTTTTTTCCCACATTCCAGTAGGCTTCCACCATGATAAAATTGACTGATTTATACGCTGTATCTCTTGCTTTTTGTAAGATAGATTTTATATCTTCATACAAACTATCTTGTCTATTTATCGCTTCTTTCATCTACAAATCCCCTTTGTCTCCATCGCTCAAAATCTTCAGATATAAAGATTTTACCATTTTTTGCATTATCCTTACACAAATCAATACGGTTTAACTATCTAATATTCAACTCGTTGCTTGTGGCACTGCAAAGATGGCTTGTAAGGTCAAATGCGTAAATGAGTTGGGAAGAGTTGGTGTGCGAATGCTAGACAAACAGGGGGTTTCCCTATTTGTATGCGAAGTTGATTTTATCTTCTATTGGTAGATGTTCGTGGGTTGTATGTGGAGGTAAATGTTGTCTCATCAAGCCCCGTTGCTATATCTTCCCACTTCACCCATTTGAAGTTTGTCTCTGTGTCGTCGGGGTTTGCTGTGGTATCCATACCGTCTTGAGCGATAAATGCTCCATTTGGAAACTCGCTTCCAAGGGCTATATTGGTGACATCGATACTATCGGTCTCTGATGTGCCATCAATACCGTTGGTATCATCTACTATCGCAAAAGATTTAAGATAGGTGTTTTTCACACCCACTTTGGTTCTATCAAATACGCCATAGGTGTTGTTTCCTTGACTTGAAACAAAGAGATACCCCGTTCCATCATTTTTGTAGTAGATAGTCATGCCCTCCAAATCCTCTACCAACCCATTTTCGCCCTCTTCATTTAAGAAGTCCTCTTGGGTAAGTTTGAGCGTAGGATTGCCATTGGGTTCTGCATCAAAGGTGTAGATACCCACACCCTCTTGAGCTACATA
Source organism: Sulfurovum sp. FS08-3 (assembly GCA_000830175.1). Taxonomy (GTDB): domain Bacteria; phylum Campylobacterota; class Campylobacteria; order Campylobacterales; family Sulfurovaceae; genus FS08-3. The sequence continues at coordinate 30,822 of JQIS01000018.1, forward strand.
GGCTTTGCCGTACTCTTGATCTATCACAAACCCTTCTGCGTATTTATCCTCATCATCGGCTTCTAGTGTAATATCTCTTACCTTATTCCAACCAATTTTGTCACCCTTTGCTACAAGCTCAAACTGTGCTGCGTTCCAATAGCCGTTTTGTGTAGCAAAAGCGTAAAATTTGCCCGTAATAGGACTCTTGTAAACACCCTCACCATACGCCGTATCATCTCCCACTGTTTCTGCACTAAAAAGCTGAGGACTTGTGTAGTCTGTGACATCTACGATATAGGGAGCGTTTTCTTGGATTGTGTAAATCGCAAATTGGTTGGTCATTCTATCGGTAAAGAGGGCAATATCCACAAGTCTGCCACTGAGATTAAAATCATACATCACATCGACATTGTTAAATCGAATATTGCCTGGATTGGCATCGAGCAGTGTTTTGCCTTTTGTGTCATAAATCGAATAACCTGCCTCTTTTTGCGTACCGATAATGAGACTCTTTGTGTTATCGGTTGGGTGTATCCAAAACGCCACATCGTCGGCATCGGGATTGTCCATCGTTGTTCGTGCTGTCTCAATAACGGGCTTGACAAGCATTGTGGCCGTTTGTGCGATGTTGGTAGAGGCAGGCGTGGTGTATTGACTATCAAATGTCCATGCTGAAATTGAACTCATTTTGTCGTCTTTGTACCGTGTGGCACTTATCGCATCGGTATCGTTTTTCAAATCCGAATAAGATGTTGAACCCCATCCGATATTATCAAGCAAAGTTGCACCAACGGGCAAATCGATTGTGCCATCGTCGTTTGTATCAAAATCGGTCGTCGTGCTTATCGCATGGTTTGGGCTATAGAGCAATACAAAAGCGTTGGGGCTAATGTTACCTTGTGTTGCCATCTCTACAGAGGCTACCGCACTGCCTGTTGCTATAGTAGCGTCTGTGCTTTTAATGACGGTAATGCCTGTCTCTTTTGCCGTTGTTCCTGTGAGATTTAGGACAAATGAAGGAGTGCCTTTTGAATTGGCATCAAGCGATACCAAATAGATACCCTCCATCGATTGTGCTGCATTGGAGAGCAACTCAATGTAGGGATTGCCTGTCGTTACCACTTCGTTTAAAAGGACAAATGGAGCTTGTGTGAAGTTGTGTTTGCCTGGTGTGAGCATTGCTTTGGGAGGGAGATTGGAACTCATCTGAAGCGTATCGTAGAGTACCTCATCGGCTAATTCATCATCGCTCTTGTTTGGGTCTTCATAAATATCGCCGTTTGCCCACGCTGTAGGTGTCAAGGCTACAATGTTGTCATAAAATCTTGAAGCCGCATCGGGGTCACTGGCTGATTGTTTGAGTTTCACATCGCTGTATGTTTGCCCACCTGCTTCCCAACCTATCGAATCCAAAACGATTGCTCCCTTTGGAAGCTCCAACACTCCATCATTATCTTTGTCCAAATCGCTACCCGCTACAATAGGCGTATCGGATTGAATAAGCATAAAAGTGACGGCATCGTGCTCTAAAATACCATCTCCAAACGCCTCACCATCGACATCTTTATCGTATGTTTTGATGTTGGCATCATCTACAAGGGTGGTTTTTGGATCGGCAATCGTATTGTATTGGTTTGGATTTTGGATAAGAATGAGACCGTTTTCACCCACTTTGACCCCATTGAGTGATTTTGCATAATCAACATATCCCCAATCCTCAAAAGGCTTCTCTTCATCACCCTTTTCATCGCCATCAAGTGCTACGACATAAATATTTTTGAGCGTACTACCTGCCGTACCTCTTAGTTCGATGTACTGTTTTTCGTGTAGATCTTCAGGAATGTTTGCTTTGAGTTCATTCAAAACAAGGCTTTGATTGGCATCGTGCGTCGTCTCATTGTTCTCATTGAGACTTTGATTGGTATCGTGTATCTCATCTGTACTCTTGGTGGAACTACTCCCGCAACCCGCTAGCAAAAGTGTCGCAACAACCATAGAACCCATAAATCTTTTTTTCATCGCTTTAACCTCTGTGTTTTTATAAATGGGATATGATACAAAGAAACAATTACACAATACAAACACAACAATTTCAATTTGGCAACATTGGACTTTTCTCTATCCCAATCGGTTTAAATACCATATCCCAAAAAAATTCGAGAATACTATACCCCAAGTTTGGCAGACTAGGATTTTTGGTAGAGTTTAGCATAATAGGCAAAAGCATTGCCTAAATAGGCAATACCCGAATATGCTCATCGAGTTCTTTTTTGAGTGTCGCTTCGATAGCAAAAAGCGTACCCGTATTGGCACTTGCACATCCGCTACAAGCCCCCAAATAGCGAATATAAATGTCAATATGCGGACCGTTTTCTTTGATATCGAGTATCTCCATATTGCCTCCATCGGCGACAAGCATGGCACGTATATGCTCATCGATTACCCTATCGACGGCTTTGACTTTGCCTACGATGGTGAGGTCTCTAAAGGTATCCTCTTTTTGTTGGGGCGTTTGCGTGGCTTTGGGTATCTCCAAAGAGGCTACCTCTACGCCTTTGTAGGTCGCTATTGCCTCATAAATAACCTCTTGCATCGTTTGCACTTCGCTTAGTTTACGAGAGGGAAATGCAGGGGTATCGTCGCTATCACGCAAGGCTTTTTCGATACGTTCAATCGTCAATCCCAACACCTCATCGACGCTTTTGCCTAGACAAAGCTCCACTGCTACATCACTACTGGCTATCATCACGGGTGTACCGTAGCATTGAAATTTGGCAACTTTTATCGTATCGTTTGCCTCCTCAATCGCCATGTAGAGTCGTATCGCTCCCGCACCACGAGGGGCTACGATAAGCTTCGTTCCCCACTCCAACGCCTCTTGGGGTGTGATTTCTCCTTGATGGAGTGGGGCATTCATACGCTCCATCATCGTTTGGCTGTAGTGGTTGTTGGCTACTAGACTATCTATTCCCATTGTTATCTCCTTGTGAAATGGTTCGTAATCGTTTGACCGCTTTTTGTAGCGCTTCAATAGTATCATCAATCTCCTCTTGGGTTGTCAATCGACTCAACGCAAAACTTACACTGTTTGGCTTTTCGCCCATACTTGCTACGATACCCGCTTGACCCAAATCCCACAACATCGCTTCACCGTGAACACCCTCAAAGGCTAGAGCAAGAGTATGAGGAGTGCGTATCGTTTGAGGGGTTAATGAAAGGGTATGGGGAAGTGTAAGCAAAGCCTCTTCGAGTCTATCACGCAACTCTTTGGTATCTTCTAGCTCAAAATCCATCGCATCAAAAGCAAGTTCCATTGCTTTGCCCATACCAATGACTCCAGCGACATTGACGTTACTCTCCCAAAACACCCTATCAAGCTCTTTGCCTTGACGCATATAAAGCCCTCCGACTCCTTGGGGCCCGTGAAACGTATTGGCACGAAAGCTCACATAATCCACAGGCGTATCTTTGAGCGAGATAGGGATTTTGCCAACGGCGTGGGTAGCGTCGCTATGAAACAATACCCCTTTGGCTTGACACATAGCAGCGATGGAGTCTATGGGAAAGATCGCCCCACTCTTACCACTAGCCCACGGTATCGAGACAAATGCCGTTTGAGGAGTAATAAAATCATACACCGTATGCGCTTCAACCACTCCTTGGGCATTGAGAGGCAAATAGGTCACCTTAACGCCTTTGGATTGCAAAAAATCAATACTTTTAGTTAAAGATTGCTCTTTGATAGTAAGAATATGATTTTTTTTGCTATGAAGAATGTGTTGAAAATAGAGTCCCCATACCACCATAGACTCTTGTGCCATTGGGATAATGGTATCTTCGTGCGAGGCATTGAGTGTGGCGTAGATACGTTCATAGGCATCTCTTAGGGGTTGATACTCATTCTCACGCCCCTCAAAAGAGTCCATAAAGGCTTTGACTTGCAAATCAAGCGTAGTAGCGGTGTTGTTGTCCAAATAGATAGGCATAGGACTCCTTAAAATTAGACTATTTTACTCTTAAAATGCTATACTACATCAACAACTCTTAAATTTATCTTTTTGAAACCCAACTCTTGATTTGGCTCATAGGTTACACACTCTCAAACCCATCCACTTCGACGCTTCACTTATGCAAAGTTACTGCTATTAAGTTAAGTCATCAATAAATTTTCTTACATTTCACTTTGACAAAGAATGGAATGAGAAAAACGAATGGATAAACCTAGCGAATGTGTGACAACTCTAATTTTTCACTGAGATATTCACAGAGTTGATAGAAAAACTCCAAAAAATCCCCCTCTAATCCATTAAGATTTTCAACGACATCATCGAAATAACCACTTGCAGTCTCTTTTTCACGGAGTTTTATGGAGAGCCTATCATCTATTCTACCAAAACTCTCTCGTAGCTGTTCAAGTGTATTATAACGATTGAGGCGGTCATTTTTGATAAGATTTAATACAAGCTCTTGTGGTAGAGTTGGTAATTCTAATGCTCGATGGTAACCATTATAATTGAATGTATTCAAAAATTCTACCTTAGGGATATAGGAAAATCTCTCCCAATGCTTGGTCAATAGATAATCATAAGTGAGGTCGATAATAACGGGCTTAAGTAAGCCTTTCTTGCGTAGTCTTGCCTTACTTATCGAGACCATAGGATGAGAATCGGTATAGCTGTCAATTATTTGATGGATTCTCATCCCCTCGCACATATCACGACTTGCACCATCCCAGACTTGACACTTAAGCGGGTCAGCCAAATAGTTACCGAGTTGGCAATCTATAGTTTGTTTAGAGAGAAATATGTGTGCTAACCAATTCATGGTATCTAATTTTTCCTTTTATTCTTTGTACTCATCATTCTTAAATTGAGAAACATACCCACTATTCTAGCTTAATTTGAGTTGCAATCCAACACCAATAGAAAACTTAATGAGAGTGTTTTAAGGAGCATTTCAATCGTAACTTTTTGTATCATTATGAAAATAAATAGTTTTATATCTACAATAATTTATTTTATACTATAAATTTATGTTATCTTTTTGAATAAATTATTTTAGGAGAATAGATTATGAAAAAAATTATCGCTTTATCCATCGCTGCTGCGTCGTTTGTGTTTGCTACCAATGGAGACAATATGATAGGCTTAGGACCCGAATCAAGGGCTTTGGGTGGTACGGGTATTGCTTTGGGAATGGGAGCCGATTCGGTCTTCAAAAACCCTGCATGGCTTGTTAATACCAAAGGATTAGAGGGGATGTTTGGAGCTACTATCTTTATGCCCACAGTCAAAGCAACCATCACCAATCCCATGATGGGCAACGGCGTAGGAGTCGAGAGTAAGGCGGATATGTTTATGATTCCTGAAATATCGGTCACTGACCACATCACCGATACGCTCTCGTACGGTTTTGGAATGTTTGGCGTATCGGGCATGGGGGTGGATTATCGCAACGAAAACCCCGCTACGGGCGTGGCAAGTATGCGAACCAACTTCCAATATATGCGTTTTGTCCCCTCTCTAAGCTACTCTATGGGCGATTTGCGAATCGGTGCTGGGGTGACTTTGGCGTACGGTTCGCTTACGATGGGGGCAATTACTCCCGATGGCACAGGCAATCCTCTCACAGCAGCCCAACGAGGCGGTGGGGTGAGTGAAGATTTTGGGTTTGGTTTCCAAATAGGTGCGGGGTATCATGTGAGCGATGCCATTACCCTTGGGGCGTACTACCAAAGCGAAGTCGAAACAGAATACGAGGGAGTTTTTGATTTCAATTTCGATGGCGTTTACGACAATCTCAAACTCTCGCAACCAACCGAATACGGTGTAGGTATAGCCTTTAAGAGCGGTGATTTGAGCGTAACGGCGGATTATCGCAAAATCCTTTGGTCGGAGGCGGATGGATACGACAACTTTGGATGGGCGGATCAAGATATTTTTGCCGTGGGTGTTGCTTACGGATTGGGCGATTTGACGCTAAGGGCTGGATACAACTACGGAGAGTCTCCGCTTAAAGATTTGGAGACTTTAGCACCTACAACTCCTGCTATTGCCCAAAATATCTACTTTAATATGCTAGGCTTCCCTGCCTTTAGCGACTCCCACATAACGCTTGGATTTGGCTACAAAATCAGCGAAAAGATGGGGTTAGATATGGCGTATGTTTATGCTCCTGAGGCAAGTATCGCCTCTCCTATGGGCATAGAGGCCTCCAATGAGCAAAACTCCCTCACCTTTGCCATTCGATACAAATTTAATTAATCTCTGACATTACGCACTTTTATCGGAAGTGGGACTTTAGCCATCCCTATCTACACAAATCATACATTAAACCCGAGCAAACTATCAA
>JQIS01000019.1 GCA_000830175.1 Sulfurovum sp. FS08-3
CATTTACTGGTTCCATGGGTTACATTATAGCATATTTAGGAGGAGCTAACCGACTAGCCTGTAAAACCAGACAATGATTTAAGCAATATACTAAAAAGCACGAAAGAGAGTCTGCAAAGTAATTTTAGACACTCATTTGATCTCACTGCCTACTCATCGCACGATAAAAAAGAGTATTTTGATGATAAAATAACCTCTTTTTTGGATATTGTCAATAATAAAAAGATAATCAATAATTTTGGTGAAAGATTTATCTCCATTTTTGATGAATACAATCAGCATCTTGAAGAGGTAAATATTAGTTATAAAAAACTATTGGGGATTTTTAATCATCTTGATACTATCGGTCACGCTGTTATCTCTCAAATAGATAATTATGAGTATCTTGAAAAAAATATAAAAGATAAATTATCAGAAAACAAAAAAGAGAGTAAGCTTTATGAAGATACCAAAGTCAAAGGGTTGGCTTTATTGCAAAATATTTTGGATTATTTAAAGATAGATTGTGATTTGAAAAAACTTAGAGAAAATATTGTTATGGGCAATGGCTTGATGTGGGAAGAAGGAAGTAGAGAGATGAATTGGCATCAAGCTATGAACTATGCCAATAATCTAAGGCTTGGTGGGTATGATGATTGGCGATTGCCTACTATCGATGAGCTAAAAGAGGTGGTAAGAAGTTGTGGCGGGACTCCAATGAGGTATGGTAATAAAGATTATTCTAGTATTTGGGCTGAAAATAGAGCCAATATTCCATATCAAAATTGTCTTGAAAAGAAAGGATTTACTAATTTTCGATATTGGTCTTCTACTACCAATGCGAACTATAGAGAAGATGCGTGGGATGTGTACTTGGGTAGCGGCTCTGTCGGTAGCTACTATAAGAACAATAGCGGTTATGTCCGTTGCGTCAGAACAGGAGAGCAATAGGATGGAGTATCGGTTTGGTTGAGTGAGTATTTTGCTCAAAACCCCTCTTGCCTCGTTGCAATCCCATCGGACTTATGATATACTTTGGATATACGCTAAGGAGGTTTTATGACAACGACACTATCAATTGGGTATTGTTAAGAGCATTATGGACTGATGTTACGCACTTTTATATCATCTTTGGGTGGGTCATTGCGAGGCACGAAGCAATCTATAGTATTTGAGATTGTTTCGCTTTCTCTTGCCAAAGGTTTCTTATTAATGATTATTCGATAGAATGACAAAAATCTAAACAAGGAAAAAAGTATGCTAGATTGGAACAAAATCAAAGATAAAACTTCGCAATTTATCAGTGATGCGGGGCAAAAGATTCGACAATATACCCCCGAAAGCTTCTCAAAAGAGAAAAAATTTGTCAATTCACTCGTTATTAGTATGGCACTTATGACTATGGCGGATAAAAAAGCCTCTACAGAAGAGGTTGTTGCTGCGATTGATTTGATAAAAGATATTGATGAAATCAAAGACCTCAACATGACCACCGATGCTATCGAACTCTACGAACTTCACATCGAAGAGCTTTCAAAAGTCATTGACAATCCTACCAAATGGATTTTAACCGAAGCCAAACTTCTCTCCGAACTCTCCAAAATGCAAGCCTATCCAGAGTATCCTCCGATGATTGAAGCACTTGTCAATCATATCGCCAACGTCGATGGACATTTGGACGAAACCGAAGCACAGATGCAAAAGAAAATTTTAGTCGCTATCTCCAAATAATCAAAACAACACGTAGGGTTTCTGCCCTACTGCTCTTTTCATGCCCCTATTCTTAATTTTTCTCTTAAATCTCTAACTTAAACTATGCTATTATCTTCTTACTATTTCATAAGGAGAAACAGATGCACCGACGATTGCCTATATATTTGTTGATTGATACCTCGTATTCGATGATGGGAGAGCCTATTGAGGCGGTTCAAAATGGACTCGATTCGCTTGTGAGTGCTTTGCATAGAGACCCTCAAGCACTCGAAACAGCCTATTTGTCGATTATTGAATTTAACAACGATGCCAAACAGCTCGAACCTCTCAAAGAATTAAGCGAGTTTCAAACGCCTATTTTGCAAGTCAATGGAATGACCTCAATGGGTGCGGCTCTTTCGTTGCTGGTTGATTGCATTCAAAAAGAGGTTTTGGCTTCCAATAGAAGAGATTGGCGACCGATGGTGTTTCTCTTTACCGATGGAATGGCCAATGACAATTTGCAACAAGGCATTGATAAGCTCAAAACCATCAAAACGGGTACTTTTGTAGCGTGTGCGGCGGGTCCTAGTGCCGATACCAAAGAGTTGCTTAAGATTACCGAAGCCGTTGTCAAGCTTGATGAGACCGATTCGGCTTCTATTGCGGCGTTTTTTAAATGGGTAAGTTCAAGTATTTCAGTGAGTTCTCAAAAAGTAGAGCAAGGCAATGAAAGTAACGGACTCGACGACCTCCCGCCTCCACCGCCAGAGATTAATATCATAGACCTTAGCAAGAAATAGGGAATAGACATGACACGATACCTCCCCGTCTATCTCTTGATTGATTCAAGCGGTTCGATGAACGGTGAACCCATTCATTCGGTCAATGAGGGTTTGCGTATGATGCTTAGTGCGCTTCGCCACGACCCTTATGCCCTTGAGACGGTTAAACTTTCGCTTATTACCTTTGATCTCCAAGTCAAAGAGATTTTTCCTCTTACGTCTATTGAGGAGATTGTGCTAGAAGAGATTGTGCCGCCTAAGTCTGGACCTACACATCTAGGAGAAGCCTTGAAATACCTTGTTGAACGCTACCAAAAAGATACACAAGAGCATCAAGGCAAAAACAACTTCTCTCCTATGCTCTTTGTTATGACCGATGGCAAACCCTCCGATTTGCAACTCTTCAACCAAATGAGCCAAAAGATTAAAACACTCAAATTTGGAGCGATTGTAGGGTGCGTAGCAGGGCCCAAGGCCAAAAAGGAGTACCTAGAGATGTTTGCCCATCCTGTAGTCAAGCTTGAAACCACCGATTCAAGTGCCTTTGGTGCTTTTTTCAAGTGGGTGAGCGACTCCATTAGTGCGGGCAACAAGAGTAGTGGATTGGAGGGGAGCAACACGCTTCCGCCACCGCCCAAAGAGATCAATATAGTGATTTGACATGAGACGATTGCCTATATTTTTCTTACTTGATGTATCCGAATCGATGGTGGGGCAACCCCTTAATGCACTCGAAGAGGGAGTGGGGCGTATCGTTGCATCGTTGCAAAAAGATCCCAGTGCTTTGGAGAGTGTTTACATTAGCGTCATTGCCTTTGCAGGAAAAGCTTCGGTGATTTCGCCCCTTACTGAGATAGCTACCTTTTATACGCCACGACTTCCTATTGGCGGAGGCACAGAACTAGGAGCGGCTTTGGAGGTGCTGATGCATGAAATAGATACCAAAATAGTCCCCCAAACCAAGAGTCAAAAGGGGGATTGGAGACCTATTGTCTTTTTGATTACCGATGGAGAGCCAACTTCGCCTCTTGAACTCTCCATCAAGCAATGGCAAGAGCATTATGCCAAACGTGCCACCCTTGTGGCTATAGGATTGGGACACGGTACCAATTACGCCGTACTTGAACAACTCACACCGCACGTTTTGGCGTATGAGGGGAGCAGCGATGAGGATTTTAGAAAGTTTGTGGATTGGATTAGTGCTTCGGTCAAAAGCGAGAGCCAAAAGGTGGAGCATACGCACAGTGTCATGGAGCTTATCAACCTATCCAAGCACGACACGCTCAAAAAAGTAGAGCAACCTCAACGCTTCGTCGAACCCAATACCATTACGCTCACGGGTCGATGCCAAACCACCAAACGTCCCTATCTTATCAAATATCTTAGAGCCGTTACGGTAACGTTGTTGCAAAAATACGACAAAGATGAACGCTTTTATCTCGATGGGATTTTTCCTATTAGTGAAGACTATTTTAATTGGAGCAAACCCAACGCCTCCAAAGAGGTTAAGGCTAGTGCGTTGCAAGGAATACCCAGCTGTCCCCATTGCGGTGCTACGACGGCAGTAGCTTCGTGTCAATGCGGTAAGATTATGTGTATCAAAGGCGAGGGCGAGGCCAAATGCCCATGGTGTGATAGAGTTCTCTCCTTTGAATACGGCGAAGGGGATTTTACTATCCAAAGAGGCGAGGGATAAGCGATGAACCATTACAACTATTTAGTCGCCTTTATCAAAACCTTTATGCAGGAGAGGAGCTTTAGAGAGTTTGCACCGCTCAATCACGAAGCGATACAACACCTTGCCCAAGATAAGCGTATCCAAGAAGCATTAGGAGACATTATGGATCAATTTAAAAACAACACCAAAGCGATACTGCCGCCTCTCAAACTCCAATCTCGCCTCTCCAATGCCCCCGCCAAAGAGGTCTTTGTAGGCGGTATCGAGATTGTCAATTACGATTTGGGCAAAGAGGATGAACTGCTTATTACTAGCGTCGAAGGATTGGAGGGCGTAGGCGATGTGCTATGGAATAGTGAGTCACAAAAGCTAGAAGGCACACCCCACAATGCAGGAGATTTTACTCTCAGTATCAAAGGATTTATTCATTTTGAAGTGGGGTATTCCCAAGCCTTTGAGAGCTTTTTGCGATGGAGTATCATTCCCGACCCTCGTTCGTTGTGGAAAAACATTGAACCCGATACTACCCAATCCTACCCCAAAGCCAACGAAGCGAGTCACTACATCCAAACACCCGATACCAAGATGCTCTATGTCTCCAAAAGAGGACGTTCACACGCCCATGTGGGATCGTTTCGAGACGATGATGGCGTGATCCTATACGATGAAGAGACGCAGTGGTCAATTGTCGCTCTAGCCGATGGAGCAGGCTCGTGCAAATTTTCCCGTCAAGGCTCCAAGATAGCCGTAGAACAAAGCACCAAACTTCTACAAGAGGCTTTGAGAAGCGGCAGTGCAATAGCCCTCGAAGAGGCGTTTTTAGCCAATAGAGAAAACCCATCAGCGACGCTAAGTGCCACCATCAACGAACATATCCAAAAGAGCATTATCCACGCCGTTCATACCGCCGTAGTCGCCTTGCACCACGAAGCAAAAGCCAACGGCAACGCCACCAAAGAGTACTCCACCACCTTGCTACTAGCTGCTCACAAAAAGACACCCATGGGGCATTTGATCGTCTCCTTTTGGGTAGGCGATGGGGCAATGGCACTCTATACCAAAGGCAAATACATCAAACTTTTAGGCTCACCCGATGGGGGAGAGTTTGCAGGACAGACGCAATTTTTGGACGGTTCTATCTTCCAAGATACCGCCAAACTCTCAAGCCGTATTCGCATGGAGCTAATCGACAATCTTGATGCTTTGCTCATAGCTACCGATGGGGTAAGCGATCCCTTTTTTACAAGCGATGATGCACTCGAAAATCTCGCCCATTGGGATAGCTTTTGGGACAACGAGATAAGCGATAAAATCAATCAAAACGAACTAGGACTCACCACCGCCAACCTCTTAGCATGGCTAGACTTTTGGTCAGTAGGCAACCACGACGATAGAACCATCGCACTGCTTTTGCCCACCCAAAAAGAGAGGGAAGAGAGCGTAGAGGTGCAAGAGGTTGTTGAAAATAGAGAAGAAATAACTCAAGATACTCAAGAAGAGAGTGGAATGGTGTGAGAGTTTTTCTTGTTCCCAAATTGCACTATTAAGTACTATAAAAAGGAGACTTAAATGTCTGAACAAGAAAATGGAAATGACAAGCCCGTCTTGCTGAAAGCAATTGAGCTTGTGTTGGCTGACCCTGCTGATATCAAAAAGGAAACTATCAGTTTGCAAAATAAATTCCAAAAACAGTATTCTGACTCTAAATCAGAAGATGAAATCAATGCTCTAATAGCAGACAAAATCATTTCAAACTATTCCTATTATGCTGCGTTTGTGGGCGGGGCGACAGCATTAACTGGTGTCATTCCAGGATTGGGAACTATCATCACAACATTTGGCGGTACAACTGCTGATGTGGCTCTATCCATGAAATACCAAATCGAAATGACTATGGCTATCGCAACGGTTTATGGACACAACATTGAAATTGAAGAAGAAAAAAGATTGTGCTTAATCGTTGCTGGTTTAGGAGCAATCAATGAAGCTGTCAAAGAAGGTGGAAAGCAGATTGGCACTAAAGCCTTCATAAAAATGACACAGCAATACTTAAAAGGTGCAACGTTGCATGCTATTAAGGAAATCTTTAAAAAGGTCGGTATTGTATTCACGCAAAAAGCGGTAGTAAAAGCAATCCCGTTTGGAATCGGTGCGATCATTGGATTTTCAGCCAATAAAGTACTTACTAGGTATGTTGGTAGTAAGGCTCAAGATTTTTTCTCTTCTGATGACAAAAAGGCATAACAAGGCACTGCACCGAACGGCAATTCCGCTACGCCTACTCGTTCCACCTCTCCTAAGAGCGTGAAATAATAATGATTAAAATAGTGTAGGATGCATTTTAATGCACCAAAAAGCCAATTTTGCAAGAAATTTCTTTAAAATTGATACTATAAAGGTGCAATAAATTGATACCCTACCGTTATTTCACACTCTCGGGAGAGGTGGAATGAGAAAAGAGATATTTTTAAAAACAATATTTCCAGATAGAAAACTTAAAAAAATTTATGATAAGGAGGAAGAGTAGATGGATTTATACAATACCCAACCGCTTGACGAACTTGAAATGGAACTCATGGATGAAAACTCTATTTATCAATCCATTGATACACCAAAAATGCGTCAAAAATATCAACAGATAGCTCAAAACTCTATCAAAAACAAGTCTCTCATTAATGAGATTATGCAGGATAAGGAGTTTGAATCCTTTGCTAAAATAGTAACTGAGAGTGGACTTAATATCAAAGATACACTGCACCACTTTTTTTATCAAGTTTCACATGGGGTTATTTCGCCCAAAGAGTTTCTAAGTAAAAACTAATACGGGAAATCTTACTTATTCCACCCCGTGAGAGTTCCTAATAGTTCGATTGTGCAACATTGAACTTAAAAGTATCAATCATATTAATAATGGAATCAATTGAGATTTTCAATCATTTTGCGTTCAAATTTTGTGATAGACAAACTCAGGATTTTTCATCTCTTTATATAAATAGGTATAGCAAAAAATAGTAAAAAGTCAAAAAAACATAGGCAATGTTTGAGCGAATCATTGCGAGGTGTGCGAAGCAATCTATTTTTCTTGTACCACAATTTACTCTTTAAAATCGAGTTTATTTAGCAATTTTTGGATGCTGTGCAATTCTATTTTCTTGCGAGAGAGGTTAATGACTCCCTCATTTTTGAGGCTTTGCAAGGCACGATTGACTACCTTTCGTACACTGCCCACCATCGAAGCGATCTCTTCGTGCGAGAGGTTATTGATAATTTTAAGGTGGGGCTTGATAGCACTTTGCTCAAGGTTGCGAATAAAGAGATGAATAAGGCGTTGATAGACACTGTAGAGCGATAGATCAACTGCCAAATCCTCCATGCTTCTAAGTTGCTTGGCGATATAGGGAAAAAAGAGCTTTTGAAAGGCAGGTTCTTGGGCTAGAAGCTCCTGTACACTCTGTAATGAAATCTCCAAAACCTCACTCTCTTCAATGACCTCTATCATCGCCTCTCTCTCTTTGCCATCAAGCAACGATGCTACATCAAACATATCATCACTACTTAGCATATAAAGTATCTGCTCTTTACCGTTTTCAAAGTTGATCTGAGAGATTTTAATCTTGCCCCTTATGATAAAATAGAAGTAGTTTTGGGTATCAAAATCACTGCTTCCTTTTTCCACGATTCGACGTTGCTGGGTGGGTTGCGTGATGATGTTGTGATTGTGAAGTTCATGAAGCAAAACTTGACTATTGGATTTTTGATTGGTAATAATTTCCATACTTTTTCTCTTTTTAGGATAAAAAATTGTAGCATATTTTGGTTGCTAGGTACTATAGCCTTGTTTGTCAATAGTTAGGTTTTGTGAAGCCCTCATAGTAATCAATGACTTCAAAGCTTATCAATATGAAAAATCTTATGTTAAATCAAAAAATTTCTCCTTGTGCCACTTAAGTAGCACAAACAAATCTCAAAATTATTTATACTTGCATCAAGAGTTAGGCAAAGTTTAGCGTTGATGACTCAATAATTTTTGAAAAAAAGGAGAACCATTATGGCACTTGTCAAATTTGATCCATTTAGAGAATTTAGAGATTTTGAGAACCGTTTTTTGGCTAATATGAGCAAAAAAGGAGAATCAAGTATCAGTGATTTTACACCTAGAGTCAATACACGAGAGGGTGAGTATGCCTACCATGTTGATGTGGATTTGCCAGGGGTAAAAAAGGAGAATATCAATATTGATATCAAGGATAATATTTTAGTTATTAGCGGTGAGCGAAACTTCAAGAATGAAGTCAAAGAGGAGGATTACTACAAAATTGAAACGAGCTTTGGTAAGTTTACCCGCTCCTTTACACTTCCTGACTCGGTAGATATTGAGAACATCAGTGCATCGTGTCAAGATGGAGTTTTGGAGGTGGTCATTCCCAAAATTGAGGATGCTAAGATTAGCAAAAAGATTGAGATTAAATAAATCCACAACGTTAAGATTGTGGATTTAGCTATAAGGAGATTTACATAGAAAATAAAATGCTCTATCTTATCGGAGCTGTTTTAATTTTGGTCATTTTAATAATGGTGTTCTAGCTATTACCATATCAAAAAATAATATCTTTTTATGTGTAGATACCCCTTAGTGGGTATCCCAAAAGGATAGGAATGAATAATATAATCAAAGTATTTAACAAACACGAAAAAGAGATTAAACGCTACATCTTTGATGCCATTACCAAGCTAAATCAAGAGGATATCAACAATTCCAACATCAAAGAGTTTTTTCCTATTTTTAAATCGCTCAAAAGTGTCTATATTGTCGATAAGGATTTTAAACAGATTACTCCCATATTTTCTAAACACTCTGAGGATAATGAGCATCTCAACGAAATAGATACAACTCTCAAAGAAAATCTACTACTCGATAAAAATGGAGAGTATATCAGTGATAGCTACCTCTCCTCCAAAGATGGCAAACCAACCGTGAGCATATCTAAGCAGATTAACGACGATGAGATTATCACCATGAAGTTTAATCTCTACAAACTTCTTGACGAGATGAACTATTTGGGCAATGTGGACATCTTTGCCAAATCGATGAAGATTGTTTATGGGTTGATTGGTTATGCTTTGGCACTCTTTGCATTGATTTTAATATTCTATTCGCTCTATAACTTTGCCAACGAGCTAGTTCTTGGGCGTAACGATGTCATCCAAAAGCCAATTTCGCAAGAAATTTCTTTAAAATTGATACTATAAAGATGCAATACATTGACACCATACCATTATTTCACAAACTCGGGAGAGGTGGAATGAGAAAGATTTATTTAAATAAAAGAAAAATATATTATAATTAGACCATCGGTTTATAAAAAAGATTATGTCAAAAATTATAAAACAGGCTAGTCGGTTAGCTCCTCCTAAATATGCTATAATGTAACCCATGGAACCAGTAAAT
>JQIS01000020.1 GCA_000830175.1 Sulfurovum sp. FS08-3
TAGAGAAAAACATCACTTATGGATACGATTGGTAACAGGAGGAGCTAACCGATTAGCCTGTATTATTTATATTTAATTTCAAGGAGGATTTATTGTGCATACTATTGAACTGCAATTAGAAGATAGCTTTTATGATGATATGCTCAAACGAGGTGTCAATCTCGAAGAGGAGCTTAAAAAAATCATCAAACGAACCATTTATAAAAAAGAGTATCAAATAGCTCAAGAGATTCACAAAGGATTCGAGGATATTAAAACCCATAAAATCCGACCTCTCAAAGAGCTATTGAATGAACTATAATGCTATAATCATCCTATGAACTTTGAATACGATAAGAACAAAAGTCAATCCAATAAAGCCAAACACAAAGATGCAAACGATACAAGCAAGTGAAGTAGAAAAAAAGTTTGATAACGGTGAAGATGTATCGGAGTATATGGACTTTTCTAAAGCCCAAAAGCTTAGCACACTATTGAATCAGTCAAATAATGAATACGAAGAGGTCAAAATATTTTTTCCAAAAAACTTCATGCATCTCATTGACGAAAAAGTCAAAGAGATTGGTGTTAATCGAGAAGCATTTATCAAAATGTTGATTGCCCAAAATCTCAATTTAACTCATTAGGCTCAAAACCCTACCCTTTCAAATCTCCCTCATACCTTTCGATAAGTTGATAGATACCTATAAGCACTCCAAAAATTATCATGGTTGAGAAGATACAATAAGTAGCTTGTTGGTTGAAATCGACTTCAAGGGAGGCGATTTTGATAATAATAGCTATCCAAAGAGCTACCAATAGAGTTGTTACAATTCGTTTTATCCATTGAATGAGATTTTTTTTGGTTTGGGTATCCATCTTTTCATTTTATCCTATTTTGGTATAATCATCTAAATTTATCACATATAGGCTTTATAAATGCAAAAATTTGAAAAATATCTACATGAAAACTTACCCAAAATCCAAACCTTTCATCCCATCTATGAAGATGCTTTGGGCATGATGCTCATTGCAGGTGGTAAACGCTTTCGCCCCATGCTTTTGCTAAGTGTCGTGGATGCTTATGAGCCGCTTCTTTATGATGCCTCAATGCGTGTTGCTTTGGGAGTTGAGATGTTTCATACCTACTCACTCATACACGATGATTTACCCTCCATGGATGATGCTCCGTTGCGTCGAGGTTTTGAGACAATACACAAAAAATACGATGAGACGACGGCTATACTTATAGGAGATGCACTCAACAGTGATGCTTTTTACTCTATTGCTACAGCCTCTTTGCGTGACGATGTCAAAATCAAACTCATTAAAATACTAGGGCAAAACGGCGGAAGCAGTGGGATGGTACTGGGTCAAGCCATTGATTGCTATTTTGAAAACACCCCTCTAACCATCGAGCAACTCAAAACGCTTCATATCAACAAAACCGCCAAACTCATTGCCGCTTCTTTGCTTATGGGGGCAGTGATTGTTGATTTGGACAAAAAGACCCAAGATAGGCTTTATCAATTTGGACTTGATATGGGGCTACTGTTTCAGATTCAAGATGATATTATCGATGCTACCCAAAGCGAACAAGAAGCAGGTAAAACCACAGGCAACGATGGCAACAAAAACAGTTTTGTCAATCTCTTGGGGCTAGAAGCCTCGATGAGTGAGGCGGATAGTTTGGCTACTAGACTCCAGCAAGAGCTAAAAACCTTTGCCACTCCCCTCCAAAAAAGCCTAGAAACCCTACTTGTCCCTTATCTCTTTCGCCATCAAACTACTTGATGTTTTGAAATAAGCTTTAATAGTAATCTGCTATAATGGCACAAATTTTTATCACGTTATAATGATACATTTTAAAGGTAGATTATGAATATTTTAAGACAAAAAAAGGCAGATACTCTTCGGTTTTTGGCTGCTGATATGATTCAAAAAGCCGCCTCGGGTCATCCAGGGGCTCCTATGGGTTTAGCCGATATTGCTACAGTGCTAAGTGAGCATCTCAATCACAACCCCAAAGATCCCAAATGGATCAATCGTGATCGATTGGTCTTCTCAGGAGGACACGCTACGGGGCTTATCTATTCACTTTTGCACCTTTGGGGATACGATGTGAATATGAGCGACCTCAAAGCCTTTCGACAACTTGACTCTCGCACCCCTGGGCATCCTGAATATGGGCATACCGATGGTGTAGAGATCACCACAGGACCTCTTGGGCAAGGCGTAGCCAATACCGTAGGTTTTGCAATGGCGGCTCAATATACCGCACATCAAGTCAATTCACAAACGTGCGAACTTATCAACCACAAGGTCTATTGTCTTTGCGGCGATGGGGATTTGCAAGAGGGCATTAGCTACGAAGCGTGTGCTTTGGCAGGGCATTTGGGACTCAATAATCTTATCCTTATTTATGATAGCAACCGTATCACTATTGAGGGCGATACAAGCTTGGCGTGGAGCGAAAATGTACAAGCACGTTTTGAAGCACAAGGTTGGGAGGTACTTGATATCGATGGTCACAATTTTGATCAAATCGATACCGCCCTTACGGGTGCCAAACGCTCTACCAAACCCGTACTTATTATCGCTCATACCTCTATTGGCAAAGGTGCGGCTACTTTGGAAGGCTCACACCATACACACGGTGCTCCATTGGGAGAGAATGAAATCGCATCTTCCAAAGAAAAAGCAGGTTTTCCCAACGAGAAGTTCTATATTCCCGTCGATGTACTCAATGACTTTAGAGTTGCTCTAATCAAAGGCGAAGAGGCACAAAAGGCGTGGATTCACTCGCTCAAAGAAGCCCCACTGATAGAGCAAAACTATATGCTCGAACGACTCCTCAATCCCGATTTCTCATCGGTCAAGTATCCCGATTTTTCAAACGATGCAGAGGTAGCCACGCGTGATAGCAACGGCAAAATCCTCAACGCCATTGCACAAGCCACGCCTTGCTTTATCGGAGGAAGTGCCGATCTTTCGCCTTCAAACAAGAGCTTTTTGGATAACATGGGAACTTTTCCAAAGGGGCGAAATATCTTTTTTGGTATTCGTGAACACTCTATGGCTGCTATCACCAACGCCATGGCACTCTACGGCACAATCGTACCTTTTAATGCAACCTTTTTTGTATTTTCTGACTACCTCAAACCCAGTGCAAGAATTGCAGCACTTGCGGGTATCCAAAACTTCTTTGTATGGACACACGATAGCATTGGCGTAGGTGAAGATGGACCTACCCATGAGCCTATTGAGCAACTAAGCCAATTTAGAGCTTTGCCAAACTTCTATGTATGGCGACCTGCTGATGCTACCGAAAACGTAGAGGCGTGGAAAACTGCTCTCAAAATCAAAGCTCCTCATGGATTTGTACTGAGCCGTCAAAAGCTCAAAACGCTCAAACCTGTGCGAGATTTTGGCGATGTATCACACGGAGCTTATCTCCTCAAAGCACGTCCAAATGCTACGCTTACGCTTATGGCAAGTGGCTCGGAAGTGATGCCTAGCCTAAGAGCAGCGTGTCATCTTGAAAAGATGGGCATTATGACCAATGTGGTCTCTGTGCCTTGTTTGGATCTCTTCAATGAACAAGATGAAGCCTATCAAATGCGTGTCATTGATCCCCGTACCAAAATCTTAGCCATAGAAGCAGCAACAGCAACCGAATACTACCGATACGCCGATGATATTTTGGCAATGGAGGGCTTTGGTGCTTCGGCTCCTGCTGAAAAGCTCTTTGAAAGATTTGGATTTACGATTGAAAACATTATGAAACGCTCATGCCAACTATTGGGTGTACCTTATGAGTCCATGGAGATTGGAGTGTGCGAAATGTAAATTTCGCACCTCTAGTTACCATTATTATTAATACTAAACTTAACACTCCTATGTACAAAACAAGTACAAGTAAAAATGTTATCTCCTGACCTTACGCACTTTGCCTATCAAATCATCTTTGAGTTGGTCATTGCGAGGCACGAAGCAATCTATTTTAAATAGTGTCACAAGCAACGACCTTGAAAGCGAAGCGAGTGGTGACGCTTTTTTGCCTACTTTTTTCTAAAAAAAGTAGAAATAAATCTTAGATTACTTGCGTTCGCAATGACGTATTGCAATGGGGTAATTTTTTAAATGCGTAAGGTCAGTTAATAACTCATAATGCACATCATTATTAGAGTGTGGTGAGATGCCTCAAACCACCATTACTCACCCTCCCCTTCGCTATAAGGCAACTCCAAAGCCTTAATGTTTCCTATGCTATTTCCTGCCACTCCTTTGATAGAGCCGTACATTCCTATGGTATTTTCAAGCACTTTTTCTATCTGTTTTTCTCTTTGTTTCCAGATTCTTTGCATGGAGCGTTTTTCGCTATCGAGGTCACTTTGCATTTGGGTAAATCCCTCCACAATGGCTTCTATTTGCATTTTAAATTCTGTACTTGTAAGGTAGCTATACAATAGGCTCATCTTATCGGTTTTGTTCTCTTGGGATTTTTTGGCTTGATGGATTGTGACAATGCTCTCTCTAAGAACCGATGATAGACCCTTAAACTCTTCAAAAGTACATATCCACACACCATCAATGAGACCCATCCTATCAAACTCTTTGGGCAACACTTCGGTTACAAGCACACCAATATCTGCACCCTTATCTCTCATATCGGCTTTAAGCTTTTCTATCCAACTTTTTTGAAAATCTTTTGTTCTCTTGCTTTCATAGTAGATTTTTCCACAGTTTTGTATCTCTCTAGTGTGTACTATTTGGATACAGTCGCCCCCTCTTGCACCCTTTTTTATCTCTTCTATCGCATCAAAAGGGTATTTATCTTGCAAGTACTCTTCTATCGCCAACTCTTGCGTTTCGCCTTGGAGTTGCTGAGAGCCTTGTTCGGCTTTTCGTTGTGCCTCTTGGAGTTGTTTTTTGAGCTGTTCGAGTTGTTGCTCTTTTTGTTTAAATTTAAGTTCGTTTTGTTCATCGAGAGTTTTTTGGATTTTGGCTTTTTCAAGCTTTAGTTTTTCATTTAGGGTCAATTCAGCTTTTGCCATAATAGCCGATTCCATCTCCTCTTTTTCCCTTTGAAGCTTTCCTATTTGGACTTTTGCATTGTTGAGTTCTTTGACTTGATGGGATTTGACTTCAAGCTCTTTTTTGAGTGCTGCCATCGATTCGCTTTGCTCTTCTAGTATCTCTTTTTTGAGTTGTTCGTGAAGTTTTGATTTCTCTTGTTTTAAGAGTTCTTTGGTAGCTTTTTGAAGCTCTTCATCAAACTTCTCTTTTTGCTCTTTGAGTGCTTCTTCTTGTACTTTGAGGGCATCGAGATGGGTTTTGTACTCTTTTCTTTTGGCTTCTATTTCAGCCTCTAGCTTCTTTTGCTGGGCTAAATGTTCATGCTTGTATTTGTTTTCAAGTTGATGATACAAAACTTCATTGACATCTATTTGGGCATTGCAATTGGGACATTTGATGGTTGATTCTTTTGACATATAGACTCCTAATCTCAAAGAGCCTCAAGAGAGATTTTGAAGCTCTTGTTTTTTGCTTATCGTGCAATCTTGCTAAACTTACTACCCTCAATGGTGAGATTGTACATCAAACCCTTATTGCCAAAGACAAAGGCAACGATGGGTTCGTTGATGGTTTTGGAGGTGATACTTTTGCCTCCGCCCAAATCCACCAACGCTACCGAACCGTCCACGCCTATCTCCCAACCATCTGAATCCAAAAATTGCTCCAAAGCCCTTTGGGTCATAAAAGCAATAATCATCGATTTCTCTTGCACACCAAACTGCAACCCCACCGAAGCCGAAGCGGTGCTGTAGTAGTATTTGCTTTTGCCGTTGATACGCAAAACACCCTCGCCGTATTCGCCTCCTATTCCAATACCTGCTTTGACGATACTAGGAAAAATCAAAAGGGCTTTGACATCATTTTGCACAAACGCCATCGCTCCTTTTACCTCTCTATTAAACTGCTTGAGTGCCTCATTTGCACCCCTATCAATCTCTTTGGCACTATCGGCATAGAGCAAGTTGCCAACCAAAAGCATCATTGCCACTATCCATTTCACTCTTTGCATGGGCTATCCTTTGTTTTTAGATGTTTAATTTTATCTTTTTATTCTTACCGTAAACTAAATAGTCTATAAAATATTTTTTGTCAAACGAAAAAAATTATTATTAAAGTATCTGTTATGATAATTAGGTTATAGTTTGATAAATACTCATTCATAAGGAGACTATATGGCACACGAAGGTTTTCACGAAGATCCCAACCAACTATCGGATTTTGCAAAAGATTATCATAGAATCATACAAAGCACCATGGAAGAGCTAGAGGCAGTCGATTGGTATAATCAAAGAGCCGAGTGTGCGACCAATCCACAAGCCAAAGCGATTATGGAACACAACCGTGATGAAGAGATCGAACACGCCTGTATGGGGATTGAGTGGTTGCGTCAAAACTCACCCGTATGGGATGCGATGTTGCGTGAGTTTCTCTTCAAAGATGGCGATATTGTCACCCACGAGGCTCAAATGAGCACCAAAGAGTCGCAAACAACACCTACCGCTCAACAAAGTAGCGGTTTAAAGATAGGCAACAACAAATAAGGAGCAAAAGATGGAAATATTAAATCACAGCACGATACCTTTTGGTATGGCAGTATGGAGTACTATTGAGAGTGAGCTTTCAAACTACTTAACCAAACGATTAACGTTGCGAAGTATCGTTGATTTTAGAGGTGAATACACCTTTGAAACCGATGCGATTGCTACGAAAAATCTCACTTCATTGCGTTCTGAAGAGGGATTGAAGATTGCCGTGAGAGAGCCTATTAGGATGATGGAAATCAAAAAAACCTTTACTCTCCCCCATAGCGTCATTGAGGATATCAAACGCAACAAGCCCGATTTTGACAACAAAGCATTGATGGATGCCGCCAATAGCTTCGCCAAAATCGAAAATCAAATCATTTTGCACGGTCAAAGCGAAGCAAACATTACAGGAATTTTGAGCGATATTCGTGATACTCTTGAAGCAAAAGATGGCAGAGGGATTTTGGGTGCGGTTGCAGCGTCGCTAGGACTCTTTAATACCAACTTTATCGATGGACCCTTTAAGCTTGTCATTTCAAGTGGCACTATGGCGTCGCTTCAAACCCAATCCTACGACGGCATGAGCCTCAAAAGCAAACTCGATGAGATATTGGGCGTTGGGGCAATCGTCGTCAATCAAGAGATGGGCAACGATAGAGCGCTTGTAGTCTCCCAAAGAGGGGGCGATTTTGAACTCTACAGCGGTTTGGATGTTGCATTGGGATTTGAAAAAGAGACCGATGAGGGTGTGGAGCTTTTTTTGATACAAACCTTTGCCTTTAGAGCCATTACACCCCAAGCGGCTGTGTTTATTCGTATTGAGTAAACCTTGCCATGAGAGTGTGTCATTGGCAACATTGCGAAGCAATCTCAAACAGTATAGTAGGGGCAACCGCAACGGATTTGCCCCTACATAAAAAATAACACACCCCAAGAGGCATTTGTTGATGAAATTTTTTTATACCCTGCTCTTTTTGACGATACCTTTGTGGAGTTTGAGCCATTATCACGTTGTGGATGAGGCAATAACCTACCAAAACAAACCCTACAGAGCCATACGAAGTTTTGAAAAAGAGAAGATACTCCACCATCTTATTGTCAATGAAATGACTTTGGAAACGCACATCATACAGCAACGCATTCAAAAAATTGACTCAAATCCTGCAACACCCTATCAAAAGCTACTCGATAAATACACACAACCCCCCTACCTCTTGCAAAATTACGGTGTGGTCTCTATCGAGAGTGACAAAATATACATTACGACCGATTTATGCCCATCTTCCCAAAAAGGCTACGAACGAGAGTTTTATCAAAAGCTTATCAAACACTATCCAAACCCTGTAGAGATTACCCTTTTTATTAGCGGTAAGTGGATTGACAAACATCCCCAAGCGTTTCAAGAACTCAAAAAGTGGGAAGACCAGAAGCGATTAAGCATCACATGGGGCAACCACACCCATACACACCCCTACCACCCCAAAGCCCCTCTTGCAAACAACTTTCTGCTATCCAAAGGTGTCGATATTGAAAAAGAACTTTTGGGTGTAGAGAAAAAACTCATCGAACAAGGCGTTACTCCCTCTATCTTTTTTCGTTTTCCAGGGCTTGTCCAAAATGAAAAAGCGATAAAAACACTCAAACGATTGGGATTGATTGCGGTAGGTTCTAATGCATGGTTGGCAAAAGGTGAAAAAATTCAAAAAGGTAGCATTATTTTGCTCCACGGAAACAAAAACGAACCCCAAGGGATAGAAAAAGCCAATATTTTGTTTCAATCAAAGCTCTACACAATAGGCTCTCTTTTGGATATAGTCCAATAGAGCTTTGGAAGTCTCTCTAAAACACTCTTCTCAAAACCAAAAAACCCATCAATACAACAGCCAAAAAGAGCGGATAGAGGTGCAATTTTTGGATATTGAGCGTATCGCTTGAACGCAAAGGGCTAGGTTCAAGACTCTCTATCTTCTCAAATACAACCTCTAAATCTTTGGCACTTTTGGCTTCAAAGCTTTTGCCTCCACTCTTTTGAGCGATGAGACGCATCAACTCCCTATCGTACTCTTTTCCAATGCCAATGGTATAGATGACAATACCGCTCTTTTTTGCTCTATCAACGGCATCTTTGGGTGAAATAGAGCCCGCATTATGCACCCCATCGCTAAGCAAAACAATGACTTTGTTTTGGGTTCGGGAGTGTTTCAACGCCTCAATGGATTGCACAATCGCCTCTCCAATGGCGGTACTATCTCCCGCAATTCCCACGTCGCTCATAAGATGAAGCATTTGACTTAGTCCCTCAAGGTCATAGGTCAAAGGCGATGCGATATAAGCAAAGCTTCCAAAGACAACCAACCCCAAATTGTCATCGTGCCGATTTTGAATAAAGCGGTGGGTGAGTTCGATAGCACTATCGTATTTGCTCTTGAAACGCTCCAAAGAGTCAAAACCGCTTTGTGCCATAGAACCACTGGTGTCGATTGCCAATACCAAATCCCGTCCCTTTTTGTGATAATTGGCATCGGGTTTGTAGAGATAAGGAGTAGCCAATGTAACCACAAGCAGTCCAAAAACGCCCATAACTATCCATCTATCGCTATCTAATCGAAGATAACTTTTGGGTAGCCACTCTAGTTTGGAAAAATAGATCGGTTTGGGTCTGCTTTTGCAATAGACAAAACACCCCACAAAAGGTAACAATACCAAAGCCAAAGGGTAGAGAAGCGAAAAACTCATGCCAATACCTTGCCTAATCTCTCCACAATCTCATCGGGGTGATAGATTTTGATGAAGCGTATGCCGTGTCCATTGAAGTGTTGGGTAAGCTTTGCATCGTGTTGTTGGAGCTTTTTTTGGTAGTATTTGATAGCATTTGGCGTCAGTATTTTGGATGAAGCTTGATTGGTTGTAGGGTCGATAAGCTCTACGTCGCTTTGATAAGGTGGTATCTCTTCATCGATAGAGCGAACCACGATAGCAATTACCTCATGCTTATAAGCCAACCGTGCAAGATCCACATCATCCAAAAAATCTCCTACCACCACCACAAGAGCTTTGGAGTGGAGATGCTCCATGAGATACTCTAAGACGCTTTGATACTCTAGGCTTTGTCCCAATGGATTTTGAGAATAGAGTTGCTCCACAAAGTACTCAACGGTTTGATGCGATTTGCTAGGCTCTACCCTTTGCAAAGCTCCCTTGATGGTATAGTAGCCACCAAAAAGATTGTGTTGATAGTGAGCTATATAACCCATCGACGCTACGGTTTGCAACAAAGTCTCATACTTGTTTCCTACCGCCATACGCCCCTCTACCATGGCTACGCAAACAATGCTTAAATCTTTCTCTTCGTGCATCTTTTTGACGTAAATTTCACCTCGTTTAGCGGAGCTTATCCATGAAATATCTCGAATATCATCGCCGATACGGTACTCCACTAGCTCCGCAAAATCGTACCCATGACCCAAAAAACGGGAGAGATTTGAGCCACTAAGGTAGCGATAAATATCTTTTTTGGCACGAATAAGAATATGTGCAAGTTCATTCATTAAGGTATTACCGTTGCTTTAATAATCTCTTTGATAAGCATATCGGTTGTGATTTTATTGGCTAATGCATGGTAGCTTAGCCCAATACGGTGACGCAATACAGGGTATGCCATTTGAGCTACCTCTTGAGGAGAGACGAAATCTCGACGGTTTAAAAAGGCTCTGGCTTTGGAGGCTTTGTAGAGGTCAATTGAGGCTCTAGGCGAAGCTCCGTAACTCATATTCTCATGGGGTTCTCTCGTAGCTCGAACCAAATGCAAAATATACTTTTCTATCTCTGGGTCGATATGGATTGCCTCTATGGCTGTTTTGAGCGGCGTTAAGCTTTGCATAATGTCGATACTCTCAATCTCTTTGGAGCTTTTTGCAGCTACTTGTTTCATGATTGTGAGTTCATCCTCGAAGCGGTTGTGTTGGACTATGACTTTGAACATAAACCTATCCAATTGAGCTTCGGGTAGCCTATAGACCCCCTCTTGTTCCAGTGGATTTTGCGTCGCCATCACCAAAAAGGGGGCTTGTAGCCCAAAGGTTGTATCTCCAATCGTGACTTGTCGCTCTTGCATCACTTCTAGCAAAGCCGATTGAACCTTGGAGGGGCTTCGATTGATCTCATCGGCTAGGAGCAAATGGGTAAATATAGGACCTTTTTTAATCTTGAAATCGTTGCTTTTGGGGTCATAAATCATCGCTCCGATAATATCGCTAGGGAGCAAATCGGGAGTAAATTGAATGCGTTTAAAATCAAGCTTCATCGTAGCGGCTAAGGCTTTGATGGTTGAAGTTTTGGCAAGTCCAGGGACACCCTCTACCAAAATATGTCCCTCACACAACAAAGCGATAAGCAAAGCCTCAATCATCTCCTCTTGAGCAACAATGACTTTGGCTATCTCTTTTTTCATTTGTTCAATTACGGAATACATATTTAACCCTCTTAAGTGTAGATATACGCTATTTTATCCAAAAGCTTTTTGCTTTATGCTTTGTTTTTTGGGGATTGTGATTTGATATTTTTTTCTCACTTTCAAGTGAGTATCAAGGTAGCAAAATGTATAATTTCGTTACAATTTATGGGAAAATAGGAGTATATTTGTCTGATATAACCGTGATACTGCTGGGTGCTGGGAGTGCAACACGCTTCCGTAGCGATAAAACGACACACTATCCCAAAAAGCAGTGGCTCTACAGTGGCAATCAACCCTTATGGCTACACGTTGCCAAAGAGTTTGAGGCATTAGGATTTGATGATATTGTGGTCGTTGCAGCACAAGAGGAGCTTGAGTATATGCAAAGTTTTGCAACTTATCGCTTCGTAGAGGGAGGAGCTACTCGTCAAGCTTCGCTTACCCATGCTCTCAAAAACATTGAGAGTGACTATGTGCTAGTGAGCGATACAGCAAGATGTTGCATTGATAGAGCAATGATAGAGCGTATTATGTATGCCAAAGGCGATTGCGTTGTGCCTGTACTCAACGCTGTCGATACACTCTACTACGATGCAAAGCCACTGGATCGTGAGCGTGTAAAAATGATACAAACTCCTCAAAAAAGCAACACCCAACGACTCAAAGAGGCATTGGCACAAGGGAGAGACTTTAGCGATGAGAGTTCGGCTATTGCCTCTATGGGCGGAGAGGTTGTTTTCGTGGAAGGCTCACCCCTTGCCCATAAACTCACTCGCATCAGTGATTTAAGCCAACTTCCCTGTCTTAGCGTACCAACTCCTACACAATTTGTAGGTTTTGGAGTCGATATTCACCCCTTTGAAGCGGGTAAAACGATGAAATTGTGCGGTGTTACCATTGATAGCGTCGATTTTGGCTTCCAAGCCCACAGCGATGGCGATGTGGCGATTCATGCACTTATCGATGCACTTTTGGGGGCTTGTGGGATGGGTGATATAGGAATGCTCTATCCCGATAGCGATAATCAATACGCCAATATCGATTCAACGATTTTGCTTGTCGATACGGTGGCTAAAATACGCTCCGTTGGCTTTGCGATTATCAATGTCGATATGACGATTATGGCACAAACACCCAGACTTCTATCCTACAAAGAGGCGATGAAGCAGAGGCTTTCGCAACTCCTAGAGATTGAAAAACGCTACGTCAATATCAAAGCTACCACAGCTGAAAAACTGGGCTTTGTAGGACGAAAAGAGGGAGTAATGGTACAAGCAGTTGCCAATCTACACTATTTTGATTGGAGTAAGGTATGAAAATAATCATTGTAGAAAATGAGCTTTATCTTGCTCAAAGTATCGCTTCAAAGCTTCTTGATAATGGATTTGATACCGAGATTTTTACTACCGTCAAAGAGGCGTTGGAGTCTAGCGGGGATGTTTATTTGCTCTCTACCAATCTCCCTGGGCAAAACTTCTTTCCGCTTATTACCAAATTTAAAAACAAAATCATCATCTTGATGGTCAATTATATCAACAACAACACCGTAAGCGAACCTTTGGGATTGGGAGCCAAAGATTATATCGTCAAACCCTTTAAAATCGAAGAGTTGTTACGCAAAATCAACCACTATCAAGAGTATCAAGAGTACAAAATCAAAGGAGAACTCTTTGGGGCTTATACCGATAATTTGCTCAAAGAATTGACGTATGATTTTGATATTGAGAGCGTTGGACTACCGCTTGTCATTGAGACCAACTACCAACGCCTTGCCGATAAGATGGTTTTTGACTACGTCAAAGCCAATAACTATACCCTAGTCTATATCTCACTCACTCACCCCAATTGGGTCAAAATGATAGAAAAAAGCAACCCTCAGCACCTGCTCTATCTTTGCGATATAGAAATTCTCAAAAAAGTTGAAAAAACCCAACTCTTTAAAACATTAGATGGGTATAATTTTATTATATCAACTACATCAGGCGTGGAGACACCCTATCGTTGTGTCTCTATTATCAGTGATTCAAAGCTCTATGATCAAAATGAGATATTAACCATTGACGACTATGTTAAATTCATCGTTACCAATTTTCAATATCAATTTCCCGATACAGAGCTATCCAAAAAATTAGGCATATCACGCAAAAGTTTATGGGAAAAGAGAAAGAAGTATGGAATCTTCAAGAAAAAATAGTTCAATATATATTGATACCGAAGCCCTATCGACTTTGGCACTCGTTCAAGAGGGGCTTATTGCTCCCGTAGAGGGGCTTATGAGCAAAGCCCAAGCCGATAAGGTCAATGAGACCAAAATGTTCAAAGGCGTTCCGTTTCCTTTTTCGTTTATTTTGGCTCCTAGTGGAACTCAAAACAAAAAAACATTGGAAAAACTCAAAAAGGGTCAAACCATCGATTTGATTTCCAATAAGCAAAAAGTCGGAGAGCTTCACGTACAAGAGACCTTTGCTATCGACCCTACTCAACGCCTCCAACGCATTTACGGCACAAGTGACCCCTCGCATCCTGGAGTCAAAAATACCATGGCTAGACTAGGCGAACGGGCATTGTGTGGCAAATACAAAGTGGAGTATCCTATGATAAGCGATACCAAACACAAAGTCACGCAAGTGATAGAACGAACAGGGGCTAAAAAAATATCCGCCATGATGCTCGCTGCCAATCCCCTCAATCGTGCACATGAACGCATGATACGCCAAACGCTCAACAGTTGCGATTTGCTCATTATCTTTTTGCGTAAACCCTTCACCAAAGAGGGGCTTGATTATGCTATTCGTGAAAATGCCCTCAATGCCTTTATCGACAACTATTTGCCTCGTGACAAAGTCATTGTGATACCTTTTGAAAATACCTATATCTTTGCAGGATACAATGAGCTGATTTTGGATGCCCTACTTGCCAAAAACTACGGATGCGATAAGCTCGTAGTAGGAAGAAATCACGCAGGATTGGGATTGCACTTTGATAAAGATGGACTCAATAGCATCTTTGATACCTTCAAAACCATTGATGTAGAGATTGAGATGGTCGATGAGTATGTCTATTGCAATATTTGCAACACTTTGGTGAGTCTCCAAACCTGCCCCCACGGGCAACACCACCATGTCCACTACCACTCCGATTCGATTATGAAGCTTATCCAAAGCGGTATCATTCCTCCTACCATCTTGGTACGCAAAGAGGTGAGTGCAAGTATCCTATCGGCACTTTTCCCCAATCGCTTTGATAATCTACTCGATCTCTACTACTCACTTATGCCCGATAATGGACTCATCGAAGAGAAAAACGAAGAGGAGTTTTATATCAAGCTAATGGAACTGTATAAAACAACATCGCTAAGTTAAAGGAGTCTTGATTGAACGTACAAAAACTATTTCTTACCTTTTTTGGCTCGGGGTTAGCACCCAAAGCACCTGGTACTTTTGGTACATTGGCTGCCTTGCCTTGGGGGGTGGCGGTACTGCACTTTTTGGGAATTGATTCGCTTTTTATGCTCACCTTTGCTGTGACGATTATTGCGGTATTTGAAATCAATAAATACGAAAAATTGACAGGTGAACACGATCAAAAAGAGATTGTTATCGATGAAGCCGTAGGGATATGGATAACGCTTATGATAGCCTATGCAACGCTTGAACAACACTCCTTTGCCTATGCCACGCCCCTTGCTATTGTGCTAAGTTTTGCTCTTTTTCGGCTCTTTGATATATGGAAACCCTCCACGATAGGCAAGATAGATAGAGAAGCCAAAGGGGGTTTTGGGGTAATGGGTGATGATATTTTGGCGGGAATTGCTGCGGGAGTGATGAGTGCTTTGATAATTATCGGAGTTGCCAAAGCTCTTTAAGGAGGGTGGAATGTTTGAAAAACCCAAATTAACTGAATATGTATTGGCAAGAGTTATTAGCATTGCTATTTTTATCATCATTATTGCAGGGATATTTGCCTCTATTGTTTTCCCAGAGCGTTACATTGTGCTTGATTTGTTGCTTTTGACGGTTGCCCTTAGCATTCTCATTTATGCCGTTTATCTTATGATTGAACGACTAGAGTTTAAGCTCAATCGTATCAATCGCCACCTTGTCGAACTAACAGACAACAGTGACCCCGATAACCATACCTTCTTTTTCACGCGTGAGTTTGAAAATATCAACCAAAACCTCATTGAGATACTCAAACAAGCCCGTAAACGCTACAGCGACAAACAAAAATACAACCTCAAGCTCAAGCTCAAAAATCAACAACGTAGCGACATTTTGGCCGCCATTGCACATGAGTTTCGCAATCCTATCTCCTCGATTATGGGATACTCGCAAACACTTATCGAAGATGAGATGATAGCCCCTCCACTCAAAAAGAAGTTTTTGCAAAAAATCTACAACAATTCAACCAAAATTGAAGAGATTTTGAGTCGTTTGTTGCTGTGGAACCACTTCGAGAGCGGACATTTGCAGTTGCAAATCTCCCACTTTGATTTGCTCAAACTTACCCAAGATGCCATTACGCAACTTCAAGAGAAATACAAAGAGCGTGAGGTTGCCATTGAGGCGTCTCAAAGCATCAAGATGAGGGCTGATCGTACCATGATAGAGATTGTATTGAAAAATTTAATCGAAAATGCACTAAAATACTCCAAAGACAAAGTATGGGTTCGTATCGACAATGCTTCTATTTTTGTTATCGATCAAGGAATAGGTATCTCTCCTACCAAAATCAAAAAGGTAACCAAGAAGTTTTACCGTACAGGCGACCACGATTGGGACAACTCCATGGGGTTGGGACTCTCGATTGTTAAAAATATCCTCAAAATGCACGGATGGAAGCTCCAAATCCAAAGTCAAGAGGATAGAGGATCAAAATTTGGCTTTGATTTTAGTACACCAGCACTCTACGAAAAGGAAAAACCGTGATTGTTCACATTGTAATGTTTAAATTTAACGAAACCAACAAAGAAGCACACATTGATAAAGCAACTCAAATGCTTAGCGATTTGGCTCACAGCGTACCAACGCTCAACTCCATAGAGATAGGCAAAGATTTCTCCAACCAAGAGCGTTCTATGGATCTTGTCATTACGACTACTTTTGATACCCAAGAGGCTCTAAACGCCTACGCCATACACCCAGCACATCTCAAAGTCGTAGAGTTTATCAAAGCCACCACGGAGTACTCCAAAGTGGTTGATTATGAGAAGTAGTTACTAGGGAAACTAAAATAGAGTTTTATGAGAAGTCTCATGAGGAAACTCTAAAAATCTGATATAATGGTAAAAACATTTTAAAGGATTCTCCATGAAAAAGTGTCAAAGTTTAGAAGAGGCAAGAGGCGAGATTGATAAGCTTGATGAAGAGATTGTTCGACTCATTGCGCAGCGAAACGCCTACATCAAGCAGATTGCCCACTTCAAAACCTCTGTTGATGAGATTAAATCCGATGAACGTATTGATTATATTATCTCCAAAGTACGACAACAAGCCATTACGCTTGACCTCTCTCCCAACCTTATCAACGATCTCTACATTCGTATGATTGATGCTATGGTAGAGAGCGAAATAGCGGAGTTTAAAAACGCTAAAAATTGTTAAACTTTAGGAGATAAATGGCACGGTTTAAATGTTCGCACTGCAATTTGGAGTTTGATGAGAGCGTCATGATTGAAGATGGGGATGCAAACAATCCTCTCCATTTTTGTTGCAAAGGGTGTCAAGGAGTCTATCATCTTTTGCAAAACGAGGGTTTAGGAAGTTTTTATACCAAATTAGGCGACAACGCTTTAGCACCCGTATCCTCTATCGACCATGAGCTTGAAAAGTTTGATTTGGAGGGCTTTGAACGCAAATATGTCAAAAGCACGAGTGAGGGAGATAAACAAATCCATCTCATCATCGAGGGGATTCACTGTGCTGCTTGTGTTTGGCTCAATGAAAAGGTATTGCACAAGCAAGAGGGGATTATAGAAGCTACTATCAACTACAGCAACAACAAAGCCAAAGTGGTGT
This sequence comes from Sulfurovum sp. FS08-3, assembly GCA_000830175.1. Classification (GTDB taxonomy): domain Bacteria; phylum Campylobacterota; class Campylobacteria; order Campylobacterales; family Sulfurovaceae; genus FS08-3. The sequence continues at coordinate 17,055 of JQIS01000020.1, forward strand.
GGGACCCTAGCACCATCAAACTCTCACACATCATCGAAATCATCCGCTCCATTGGCTACAATGCCTACCCCTACGATCCAGCACTTCAAGAAGAGAGAGCCAACCAAACCAAACGAGACTACTACAGTCGTATCCTTATGGCAGTCTTTGGCTCAATGAACATTATGTGGATAGCCATCGCTCAATATGCGGGATATTTTACAGGAATAGAGCAACGATTTAAAGATATTTTAAACGTAGCTGAGTTTATTTTGGCTACTCCTGTGCTTTTTTACAGCGGATGGATATTTTTTCGTGGAGCCTACTACGGTATCAAAAACAGACACGTCAATATGGATTTGCTTGTCGCTTCGGGTGCGCTTCTTGCCTATCTCTATTCGATTTATGCGATGGTTACCCGCACGGGAGAGACCTATTTTGAATCGGTTGTGATGATTATCACCTTTGTATTGGTAGGCAAATACCTTGAGGTTCTTAGCAAAAAACAAGCCGTCGATACCCTCGATACCCTTATGGGTTCAACACCCACCGAGGTGACACTCATTTACGGCAATGAAAAATCATTGGTAAGCGTTGAATCGATAGAGATTGGCGATATTATCGAAGTCAAATCGGGTGAAAAGGTGGTGATAGATGGCAAACTTATCCACGGTCAAGGCTCTTTTGATGAGAGTTCATTGAGTGGAGAGAGCGAACCTGTTTTCAAAAAACAAGGCGATACCATTTTGAGCGGTTCTATCTGCCTAGATTGCGTCATTCGCTACGAGGCTACCAAAAAGGCTTCGGACTCATTGCTCCACTCTATTATCACTTTGCTTGAAGAGTCTATCACCAAAAAACCCAAAATCGAACAACTCGCCAATGAGATTTCAGGCTACTTTTCGACCATTATTTTGCTTATCGCTGCGGTGACTTTTGGGGTATGGTATGGGTGGTTGAGCGGTTTTGAAGAGGCTTTGATCGTGGCTATTTCGGTGATTGTGATTGCTTGTCCGTGTGCTTTGGGTTTGGCTACTCCCATGTCCACGCTTATTGGCATAGGTGTAAGTGCCAAACGAGGAGTGCTTTTCAAAGAGGCTTCCTATCTCGAAACGATGGCAAAAACCACCCTTTTGGCACTCGACAAGACAGGGACGATTACACAAGGCAAACCCTCTGTGGTGCGTGAAACACTTATCAAAGATTTTGATAAACGACTTCTCTACGCACTTGTAAAGAGTTCACTACACCCCATTAGCAAAGGGGTAGCGGCTTTTATTGGCACGATGGAAGAGCCACCTCTTGACGATATAAAAAGTATCGAGGCCAAAGGACTTCAAGCTACCTATTTGGGGCAAACACTCATAGGCGGAAATCCTCAATTTTTGGTTGAAAAGGGTATTGAGTTTGCCATTGATACTCCCTACTCTCTCTTTGCGTTTGCTCTCAATGGCGAGGTGGTTGCCTACTATGAACTTCAAGACAACATTCGCCCCGAGGCTCTTGAGTCAATAGCCAAAATCAAAAAACTTGGACTCAAAGTCATCATGCTCACAGGTGACCATGAACAAAGTGCCAAAGCCATAGCCCATCAAGTGGGCATTGAGGAGTACTACTCCAGACTCTTACCGCAAGATAAAGCCGCTATGATTGATAGATTTCATCAAGAGGGGCATAGTGTTGTAATGGCAGGAGATGGGATTAACGACACCATTGCTTTGGCTCGTAGCGATATGGCGATTGCTATGGGAAGTGGGGCAGATATATCTATCGAGATAAGCGATGTCATTCTCCTAGAGGATAGCCCCAAAAGTCTCTACGAAGCCTTTTTGATATCCCATCGTACCTTTAGAGGAGTCAAAGAGAACTTAGCCCTCTCAATTGTTTACAACATTATCACCATTCCTATCGCCATTACAGGATACGTTACCCCTCTTGTTGCTGCTTTTTCGATGAGTTTGAGTTCGTTGATAGTGGTTTTGAACTCTTTTAGAATCAAAAGAATCAAATTTTAGCAACCCACAAAAGAGAAGAGTGTGAAATAATGAGGAAGTGAGGTTTAACCTCACCTATTATGCGTGGTAGTTGGGCGACTCTTTGGTAATCGTGACATCGTGAACGTGCGACTCCTTAAGACCCGCTGCGGTAATCTCTACAAACTCGGCTCTTTCCCACAGCGTAGCAATATCTTTGCTACCGCAATACCCCATAGAGCTTCGTAGCCCTCCTATCATTTGATGCACTATCTCTTCGATTTTACCTCGATAAGGGACACGCCCCTCAATGCCCTCGGGTACAAGCTTATCGGCTGCCGTTCCCTCTTGGAAATAGCGGTCATTGCTCCCTTTGGTCATAGCCCCAATGCTTCCCATTCCACGATAGCTTTTAAACTTTCTACCGTTAAAGATAATGGTTTCACCTGGTGCTTCATAGGTCCCCGCCAACGCTGAACCCAACATCACACTACTAGCACCTACGGCAAGAGCCTTGGCAATATCGCCTGAATATTTAATCCCCCCATCGGCTATTACGGGTACATTTTCGAGATTTGCCACTTGTGCCACCTCATCAATAGCGGAAATTTGAGGTACACCCACACCTGCTACAATGCGTGTAGTACAGATGCTTCCAGGTCCAATGCCAACTTTGAGCGCATCGGCTCCTGCGGCGATTAAATCTTTTGCGGCTGCTCCTGTAGCGATATTTCCTGCAATGACATCAATATCAAGGCTCTCTTTAATCTCTCGAAGAGTATCGATAATGCCTTGTGAGTGTCCATGAGCAGAATCTAGTACCAATACATCGACTCCTGCCTCTACCAACGCTCTAGCACGTTCAAACTGTCCCACACCAATAGCTGCTCCTACACGCAACCTTCCAAAGCTATCTTTGTTGGCATCGGGAAATTGGATTTTGCGTTCAATATCTTTGATAGTAATAAGTCCTTGCAAAATATCGTTTTCATCGACGATGGGAAGTTTTTCAATTTTGTGTCGGTGCAAAATTTTGGCTGCATCTTCGAGTGTAATACCAGGTTTGCTTGTCACAAGGGGCATTTTGGTCATCACCTCTTCGACACGCATAGAGGTATTGGTGATAAATTTCATATCACGGTTGGTAATGATACCTATAAGTTTGCGATTTTCATCTACGACGGGCACACCTGAAATCTTATACTCACCCATCAAAGCGTCTGCGGTTGCGATGGTAGCATCGGGAGAGATGTAGATAGGGTCAATGATGATACCGCTTTCGGACTTTTTGACTTTTTTGATTTGATTGACTTGCGACTCAATATCCATGTTTTTGTGAATAATTCCAATTCCCCCCAATCGTGCCAAAGCAATAGCGGCTTTGTACTCTGTGACGGTATCCATCGCTGCTGATACGATAGGGATGTTAAGTGTGACACGTTTGGTTAGGTGACTTTTGACGGATACCTCTTTGGGTAGTACAGTAGAGTGCTGGGGGACAAGTAGTACATCTTCAAAGGTTAAAGCTTTTTTCTTGATTCTCATATTCTAATCTCTCCTAATGGTTTGGTAATTGATAAATTTTGACATTATAGCCAAATCGATAATACAGACAACTGAGAGGCAAAAACTAGAAACAAGTCAAAAGCAGGTATCCAAAGAGCAACAAACGCAACTCTATTATGTGCAACAAAGTCGCACATAAAGCCAAAGGAGCTAAACCGCACCCATAATCTGTTTGGAGCTTTCGCCAATCATAGCGCACATCTCATCGTAGGTTTTGGACTCCTCTTTGAGGTCGCACCCTAGTAGCTCTTCGTAAAGCGTTGCAATCTTCTCATCGGCGGAGAGCTTTTTCATATCGCCCTTATCAAGGTCTGCTAGTTCGATTAGCTCATTCCAAACCGAACTCTCATCAAGCATATAGGCACTAAAGCCGATACCCTCATACTCAAACGTCCCATTGCCCTCTAAGTCGGTCACAAAAAGCAAATAGAGTCCATCTTGCGACAAAAAGGATTTGTACTTCTCAAACATCGGTGCAAAGTGATGAAAACTCTCCAATTCACACGCAAAAAATTTAATACTCTCCTCATCGGATATTAGTATCACCTGTTTGGCTTGAATTTTGGGAGGGAGTTTACGGTCAGGTGAGAGTGCTTTGCCCTCTTCGACAATCAACGCTCCCCTATAGCCACTTAAGCCACCGCCAAGCTCTCCATTAAATGAGGGTTGCCATGCTAACTCATGACTTTTGATATACTCTAGTGCTTTTGACATCTTTTATCCTTGAAAGAAATTTTAATCTTGCAATGCAAGTATCATTCCATACACATCCGTCATTACGAACCCTTTGGGGTGAAGCACTCTAAAGTTTTTTAGCCAAACATTTGAGGCTATTAGGTGTTTCAAACTCGGCTAAAGCCGAGGCTACACATTTATGGGCAAAATTAAAATAGATTGCTTCGTGCTTCGCAATGTTCTGTCGTCATTCCACATCAAGAGTGCAATAGTCTCTTAAATCTAAATCTCAAAAAAAGAGATTTGTTCAAGTTTTTCTTCTTTAAGTATCTTTTTAATTTCTTCTCTTCGTAAATTAGCTTCTATTTTCTTCATTTTCTCAATAAAATTTTCCAAAGCTTTTTCTCTTGCTTTGGTTAATCCTCCATCGTTTAAACGCAAAGTATCAATCATATAAGAAGCTTTTTGTTCATTTTTTGCTGATGCTTCTATCTTTCCCTCATCTATATCATATTCAAAATAATCTCTAATATCTTCTAACTCTACAGGATTCAAAAAAAGATTTTCATCATACTCATTGCTTTTGATATGACCACAATTGTGTATTGTTGAATCATTGGGCAAATTTTGACACGTTCCATTGCATGAAACGGCTAAATTATGATACTCAAAAGTAAGATGAGGATATTTATCGTGTCCTTTTGGTCGAATATGCTCGACATGAGAAGAGTTTGTATCCGATGATATTTTGCTTTCGCAATAACAGCATAGATAATTTTGCTCGTGTTCCAAAAGATGTTCTTTTAATTTATGCTTTTTATGAGAAAAATAACTACTCCATGATTCTAAATTGAGCGTATCCTCTATAAAAAATTGAGGCGGTTGTACTTTTTGAATGTACCGCATTACATCAACTCTAAATCAAAATTAATATCTTGAAAAAATGATGAGCTTTCACTCTCATGTTCCAAAATCTCTTCCTTTAATTTTTTTGCCTCATCGCTCTCTATTTTTCCGTCATTGATAAGTGTTCGATACGCTTTATGCAAAAGCAACAAATCCATAGGAAAATCAGGTGCATCCATCACTTGTGTAATGATAGAGTTTATATCTCTATCAATGGGAGGTTTGGTATATCGCTCAACTTTTCCCTTGTCTAATTTAATAATATTTTTATAGTAAGTAGAACTCAATATTTGCGGTGAGTGCGTTGCCAATAAAAATTGACTCCCTTGTGACCATTTTGTTAAATCTTTGACCAATTCATATTGCCATTGCGGGTGTAGGGCAATATCGAGTTCATCCATCAAAATAATTGAATCTTTTTCGACAATATGTTTTAACCATATATAAATACCCAGTTTTTTAAGCTCTCCGTGACTTAAGTCTTCGGGAGACAAAGGGTAATCGCTCTTTTTTAAAGTAAAAATAACACCATTACCCTCTCTATTCTCGCCAATCTCTTTGCCATCTAAAAAATTTTTGAGTTCATTGGTTAATTCATCGTACCTATTGCCATAATGCCCAGTCTCTCTTTTGATTTTCAAATCCTCAACAGAGGCTTTTTTAAAAGCTTCCAAAATCAAATCGGTTGAGGCAAAATCGTAAGTAAAAAAGTTTTTTAACTCTTTTTTTGCTTTTTTGACTTTTTCATAATAGGATTCGTAATAGCTATTTGTGTTGGAAAACTCATTAAATATTGTATGTTTCTCTTGGCTCGATAAAAATAAAAATACTTGCGACGATGGAGCAGTTAAAAAAACTTTATTTGTTAATGTAACTAAAAGCTCTTTGGGCATATTGGTTTGGAGCAAAAGGACGTTTTTGGTATTTAAAAGATGGGTAATGTAGAGTATATTGTTTTGATTTAATACATCCTCCAAATTTTTCACTTGATGATTGACTTTGATATTCAACTCTTTTAGCTCATTGAGAGTATCCTCCGAAATAGCATTTTTATTGATAATAATCTCTATAAGATTTTTATATATTTGCAAATCTTTTGTTGCTTTTGCTTTGTCGTACAAAAAATCCAACTCCATATCCCCCATGCTTTTGACATGGTTTTTGATGTAATTTAGATTATTTTCCATGATGGGAGTAATTCTATCATTGGATTCAAGGTCTTTTTTGAGTTGCAGTATGCGTTGATATTTTTGATCATTTTTTTGATAATCTAAAATTTGTTCTTGTATCTCTTGGCTATCTAAATAGAGATTAAAATCCATTGTCTCTGTTACGGTTGGCAAAATAGAAAAATCTAAGTTATACTCTTGATGATTCTCTTCAATCACAAACGTAACCAAATCGGTTTTTTGCGTCATTTCAGGCAAATACTCTAAGATATTTTGAAGATATTGCTTTCGTTCTTTGTCCATAAAACAGTGCAGAAATGTAAATACAAATTGCAATAGTGTACTTTTGCCACCCCCATTTTTACTCGCAATGGCAAAAACATTTGGAAAATTATTAGACTTTTCAAAATCAATCACACTATTTTTAAAATTTCGATACTCAATAATTTCTACTTTTTTTAATCGCACAAAAACCCCTTGAAAACTTTATTTATCTTCTATACTTTTACCCTGGGGCTATTTTAACGATTTTATGCTTGTTGTTTTATAAAAATCAATCTAGGCTCAATGCCTCCCATAGCTCCAACCCGCTCCCCTCATTCAATTGCCCTGCCAAACCCTCCAACGCCTCCAAAGCCTGTGCATTCTCTATCTCTTTGGCTATTTTGTAAACTGTCACCCAGCTTTTTATCGCTTCTTCTATCTCTTTGTGAGCCAAATGAATATGCCCGATATTAAAAAGCGTCGCACACATCCCCGATTTATCTCCGATGGCTTGACGGATGGCAAGGGATTTTTGGAGGTACTCTAGGGCGGTGGTGAGGTCGCCTCGTGCTTTGTAAATCTGAGAGATATTATTAAGCGTTCCCCCCTCACCTGAGCGGTCTCCGATAGCTTGATAGATGGCAAGGGATTTTTGGAGGTACTCTAGGGCGGTGGTAAGGTCGCCT
>JQIS01000021.1 GCA_000830175.1 Sulfurovum sp. FS08-3
CTCCTTTTTTCTTATTTTATCCTATTTTTTATTTGGAGATTGGAGGTTGGGTTAGAATTGCTGTAACTCATTCGTAACCAAAAAAAGCTACTATTCTTACAAAAACAAGGGATTTATCGTGACGCATTTTAGATCGATATTTATTTCCGATGTGCATCTTGGCACTAAAGAGTCTCAAGCGCCCGCTCTTCTTGATTTTTTACGTGATTATGAGTGCGAAAATCTCTATTTAGTGGGTGATATTATTGATGGTTGGGCGATTAGACGTAAATTCATATGGGAACAATCGCACTCCGATGTGATACAAAAGATACTAAGAAAAGCCCGAAAAGGGACCAATGTCTATTACGTCATTGGCAACCACGATGAGTTTGTACGGGGCTTTTTGCCTTTGCAGTTGGGACACTCCGTCAAAATTGACAACACTTTTGAGTATATCTCTCTCAAAAACAAACGCTACCTTGTGACACACGGAGACTTTTTTGACTCTATCACACTCACCAAAAAGTGGTTGGCTATTGCAGGGGATAGAGCCTATGCCTTTTTTCTCAAAACCAATCGTCCCATCAACTACATTCGCCAACGCTTAGGATACAAGCGTTTTTGGTCGCTCTCAAAGTTTTTGAAACAAAACGTCAAAAAAGCGGTAATGTTTATTGATGATTATGAAAATATCCTAGCCCTCCATGCCAAAAAAAATAAGTACGACGGAGTCATTTGCGGACACATTCACCACCCCGAAATCAAAGAGATTGATGGGATTGAGTATATCAACACAGGCGATTGGGTTGAGAGCAACAGTGCTATTGCTGAGACTCTTGAGGGAGAGTTTGTGTTGCTTGATTTTTTGGAACCCCATCAACAATAGGCGAAGCAATCTCAAACAATGAACTTAAGAGCGTTTTGCGAAGTTTTCAGCAGAGATTAATTTTGCAAATAGACCATGCCGTTTTCGATGAGAATAATCCCATCAAACTCCGCCTCATAGACTCTATCGCCAAATCGTGATACCGCCTCTTCAATCGTAGGAAAGCTTTGGCAAAAATAGAAAAAGTCATCTTTGACAACGGGGCTATTGACCGCCACTCCAAATTGCGAAGCAAACTTTTCAATAGAGTAGATAGGGTGTGCGTAACCATCTATAAGAAGTTTGTTTGTACCCTTGCTCTCTCCGATACGATGGGGGAGAACATAAACGCTTTTGCCCATCTTCAAAGCATACTCAACGCTACGCAACGAACCGCTGTTTAAATCCCCCTCAGCGACTATCAAAATATCGCCCAAAGCCACCACAAGCTCGTTGCGTACCACGAAACTCCACCCTGTAGCTTGAAAATCGGGTTCAAATTGACTCAAAGCCAATCCTTGCTCTTCGATAGTTTTAAGCAACTCTCGATTGACGGCGGGATAGCGAATATCAATACCCGAAGCATAAACGGCAATGGTATTGGAAGCCCCCGCACAACTGTGAGCTATCGCATCAACCCCCATCGCACCCCCACTTACTATCACCACGCCTCGTGCAATGAGAGCTTGAACGAGTTGAGCGGTTTGGGTTTTGGTATAATTAATAGGTCGGCGAGTACCTACAATAGAGACTTTGGGACGTTTGAGTAGCTCCAAATCGCCTTTGTAGTAGAGTCTTTGGGGATACTTTTTCATCGCCCCCAAAGCAGGAATTTCACAATCAATCAGTGGCATTAGATAATCACCCTCCAAAACAAAAATCCTACCGTAGCAACAATAACAATCCCTATAAGATTGAGTTTAAATCCTATGTACATCATGGTTTTGATAGGAATAAGGCGTGAACTCATAATGATAGCATTGGGTGGCGTAGCAATAGGAAGCATAAAGGCGTAACTTGCCGTTACGGTAGCTATAAGCAGCAACACTACGCCATCACTTCCCATACCTTTGCCAATCTCATAAAAGATAGGGACGACGATGGAGGTGAGTGCGGTGTTACTCGTCACTTCGGTTGAAAAGCTTACAAAAAAGGCTGCAAAAAGAAACATCCAAAAGAGTGGCATATCGGCAATAAAGCTTAATTTTCCTGCAATATCACTAGCAAGTCCCGTACTTCCAAAAGCCGCTGCGATACTAAATCCCGCTCCAAATAAAAAAACTATCTCGTAGGGCAAATTGCGTGTATCTTCCCATGTCAAAAAACCCACACGAGGCACAAACATTAAGAGTCCAAAACTAAGTAAAATAAGCTTCTCATCGAGTGCGAAATCGTAGAGTTGCTTAAGGAGCGTATTGATAATGAGCAACAAAGCCAAAACGATAATAATCGCATAGAGTCGTTTTTGTTGGGTGTTGAGTATGGGGATAGAGGTAGAGACCTCTTTGACACACTCCCTTTCAACTCCTAGTGAGAGTATATAAGGCACAATCAAAAGCATCAAACCCACCACAGGAGCCATAAGAAGTACCCACTCTCCAAACGATAGCATCTCCATCCCTTTTCCTTTCAAAAAGCCTAGCAAAAAAAGATTGGGAGCGGTGCCAATAGGGGTTAATATACCGCCCAAACTTGCCCCATAAGCCGTAGCCAACAAAAATCGGATGGTGAGTTGGGCATTAGAACTTAGATAGAGGGCAATGGGCATAAGCATAAGGGTAACGGTGGTGTTGTTGAGGATACTACTGAGCAAAGCAGCACTAAAAGCCAAAGCATAGATAATCCCCGTCGCACTTTTGGGAAAGAGATTGAGAAGTTTGGTAGAGAAGTAGTGGTGCAATCCTGTCTTTTCGATAGCAATGGCTAACATAAAACCACCCAAAAACAAAAAGATAATCGATGTGGAGTAGTTTTGGGCTACCGCCTCGGTATCGAGTATTCCAAAGAGTGGAAAAAGCACAATGGGCAAAAGCGATACAACTCCCAAAGGCAAAGCTTCATTGCTCCAAAGCACCACCAAAAAGGCTACAATGCCCAAAAGCAAAGCGTGTTGCATCAAAAACCCAATAAGGGCTGTAGCAAAAAACACAACACCTACAAGCATAGCTATCCCAATATCACGCACTCTTACCCCTTTGAGTAGTTTTTATGATAGTACCATAAATAGATTTAAGTTTCCCACCAAACAAACGCATAGAAAGTAAGCAAATGGGTGTCGTGTCGCTAGGTTACAAGCTCTATTAATTAATTTTTGTTATTATTCACCAAAATTGATAACCGTAAAATTCTAAGAGGCAAAATGGCAAAAGTGAAAATGGCGACCAAAGTGGAGATAGAGGCAATCAAGGAGATATTTATGCGTGAATATCAAGGTGCGATTACCGAACTGCGCTACTCCAATCTTTATGAATTGCTTATCTCTGTGATGCTCTCGGCTCAATGTACCGATAAACGGGTCAATATTATTACCCCCACGCTCTTTGCTACCTACCCTACCCCCAGTGCTTTAGCCCATGCAAAGCTTGAAGATATCAAAGAGCTTATTAAAAGTTGCTCATTTTTCAACAACAAAGCCTCCAATTTACTCAAAATGGCACAAAGCGTGGTAGAAAATTACGGTGGTGAGATACCTTTGGAGCAAAAAGAGCTGGTTAAACTCGCAGGTGTAGGACAAAAAACCGCCAATGTGGTGTTGATTGAATACAGTGGAGCCAATCTCATGGCTGTTGATACGCACGTCTTTCGAGTAGCGCACCGCCTAGGACTCTCCAACGCCACGACACCCCTAGCTACCGAAGCCCAATTGAGCAAAAAATTCAAAACCCATTTGCATATCTTGCATCAAGCCATGGTGCTATTTGGAAGATACCGCTGCAAAGCCATTAAGCCGTTGTGTCACGAGTGCCTTTTGGAGAGCTACTGCAAAAGCAAAGAGCGGTTTAAGGTATAGAGCGTTGCAAATCAATGAACTTACGCTATAATTGATACGGTAAAATATTTTGGTAATAAGGAGCGTCAAATGAGTGTGCAAAAAAAATTTACTCTATTAGAATCAACTTTACTCGATTTGGAGGAGTTGGCTCGTATCATGAACAAAAAACAAAATCAAATCGTTCAAGAACTTATTGCACAAAAAATGCAAGAAATTCGTCAAAAACAAAAACTTTCTTCTCTCGAAAAAATGTCAGGAATCTTTTCAGGATTAATTCCAGAGGACACAACCGTGCAATCCATCAAGGCAAACAGTGCTAATTAAAAAAATTTTCTTTGATGCCAATATCTTTAATGATATTTTTGACGATAAACGCACCCATCATCAAATTTTATGAAAATATTATAAAAGAGTTCCCAATGGCAAAAAATAAAAAACTCTTTGAGTGTCAAAGTTGCGGTTCGCAATCGTCGCATTGGTTGGGTAAGTGTACCAATTGCGGGGCGTGGGATAGTATGATAGAGCTTAACGGTGAGCAAATCAAGTTCCTTGAAGCGACCAAAACGCTTACCGCTCACACTTCAAAAGCCCAATCCATCGTGGATATCAAGCACGATAATCTTATACGTTTCACTTCGCACTCCAAAGAGCTTGATTTGGTATTGGGCGGAGGGATAGTGACGGGTTCTTTGACGCTTATTGGAGGCAGTCCAGGGATTGGCAAATCAACCCTTTTGCTTAAAATCGCAGGTAACTTAGCCAAAAACAACCAAAGAGTCCTCTATGTATCGGGCGAAGAGTCGGCAGGACAAATCAAAATACGAGCCGATAGATTGGGGGCAAATGAAAAACAACTCTATTTGCTCTCCGAAATCAATCTAGGCTCAGTTGTGCAAGAGATTAACACCAACCGCTACGATTTTGTGGTTATTGATTCGATTCAAACACTTTATAGCGACGATATTCCCTCCGCCCCAGGCTCGGTCACACAAGTACGCTCTATCACATTTGAACTTATGCGTATCGCCAAATCAATGGGGATAGCGATTTTTATCATCGGTCATATCACCAAAGATGGCTCTATCGCTGGACCTCGGGTGCTTGAACACATGGTGGATGTCGTACTCTATTTTGAGGGAGATAGCAACTCTGAACTAAGACTCCTAAGGGGTATCAAAAATCGTTTTGGAAGCACCAACGAAGTGGGTATCTTCGAGATGAACAAAAGCGGATTACACGATGCCAAAAGCATGGCGGGGAGATTTTTCAACAAAGACAAACTCCTTGCAGGTTCAGCCCTTGCGGTGATATTGGAGGGGAGTCGCCCCATTATTATCGAGATTCAAGCCCTCGTAAGCGACGCTCAAGGGTATGCCAAACGCAGTTCAACAGGCTTTGATAACAATCGTTTGGTCATGCTTTTGGCTCTGCTTGAAAAAAAGCTAGGATTACCTTTTAGTACTCTTGATGTCTTTATCAATGTGTCGGGAGGTATCAAAATCGCCGAACCCTCTGCCGATTTGGCGGTGATTGCTGCCATTTTGAGTAGCTACCGAGATAGAGCTATTGATTCCAAATCGATCTTTATGGGCGAAGTGAGCCTCACGGGTGAAATTATCGAAGTATCCAATATGATGCTACGCCTCAAAGAACTCGAAACGCAAGGATTTACCAAAGCCATTGTCCCCGCCAAAGCACTTGAAGCAACATCGATTCGCTGTTTTGTAGCTAATGAAGTCGCAAAAGTAGTAGAGTGGATGTAAGGTTTATACAAGCCTTAGATTATTATGCTATAATTAAATCCTACCATCAGCACACTATAGGAAAACGATTTATGAAAAAGAGTATTACACTTATCGGTAATGGAAATATGGCACTTTCAATCGCCAAAGGATTGCAAAAACACTACACAATAGAAGTTGTGGGTCGCAATATGGATAGACTCAATACATTTGAAACAAAACTTGAAACCCCCATTGAAAAACACCTGCTTGATGGTTTTAATATGGATGATAAAAATATTATTTTGTGCTTCAAACCCTACAATGTCGAAGAGATAGGCAACAAACTCAAAGGAAAAGCAAGACTTTTGACCTCTATTTTGGCAGGAACCAAGCTAGAGACCATTGCACAGCACATCAAAGCAGCATTTTATATCCGTGCCATGCCCAATCTAGGAGCAAGCGTGGGAGCATCCATGACGACAGTTACGGGCAATGTGGAACACAAAGAGGAGGCACTCCATCTTTTTGACGCTATTGGCGAGACACTTTGGCTCAACTCCGAACAAGAGATTGATATCGCAACAGCATTAGCAGGAAGCGGGCCAGCCTATTTGGCAATGGTAGCCCAAGCTCTTAGTGATGGAGGAGTCAAAGAGGGACTCAAACGTGAAGATGCCGATAGATTAATGCAAGGACTCTTTAAGGGCTTTGGAGAACTTATTCGACACGAAGAAGCCCCTCATATCAAAAATTCTGTCATGAGTCCTGCGGGTACGACGGCTTATGGTTGCTACGCTCTTGAAAAAGCAGGAATCAAAGCAGCTTTTATGGACGCTGTTAGCTGTGCATACAAAAGAGCCAAAGAGCTATCTTGATAGGATTACTGATATTAAGCACTTCGTAGGTTTGGCACTGCCAAACATCAAAATAAAACTCAAACTATTTGAATAATCATAACCTTGATACAATCCAAAATATCACTTAGGCGTTTGACGATGCCCAACCTACAAAAGGGAGTAAAAAATTCAACCACCTATGGAGCATTGTCGAAGCTGGAGTTTTGCAAGGAGGGAAATATTAACTTAATGTGAAAATTTCACGGATAATTCAATTGCATATAACGGTTGAGTTGAGAAATAAATTAGCCGCAGGGTCAAATATTTCTCTCCAAAGTTTTGTTATACATATTATTGTATGATACTATCAATTATACCTAATATCTGGTTTATAGTTTTTTGGTTTGCTTTTTCAATAAATTTTATATTTCTTGCATTATAATCTATTGACTTCATTTGTTCTGCCATAATAAAACCAGTGATATTTTCACTTTTTACTTCAATATGAAATGGAAAATCTCTTTTTGTATTTGTAATAGGACATGCAAAAGCAAGCCCAAGATGTTGATTAAATATTTTGTTACTAATTATAATAGCAGGTCTTCGACCTTTTTGTTCATGACCACTTTGTGGGTCAAAATTTAAAGCTACAATATCTCCTTGTTCAGGAATATATTTTACCATTCTTCTAATCCAGTTTTATTATCAAATTCTTCATAAGCTTTATAATTTTTTGGTAATTTTTTAACTAGTTCAGTAATATCATATTTTTCTCTTGATTGTTTAATTGGTTCTAATACAATTTTTTGATTCTCAATTAAAATATTCATTTTGTCACCAATTGATAAATGTAACTCTTTCATGACATCTTTTGGGAATCTTAAACCTTGTGAATTTCCCCAGCTAGAAATTGTTGCAGTCATAATATACCCTCCTATAATTTGTATATCCAAAGTATATCATATATTTTATTGGCTGTCAATCTATAACGTTTGAGTTCACCGACAGGTTTATCTGTTCGGTGCAAAGATTTGTTAGAATACTAATTTATAGATTCATTTTTTTCTACAAATCCCATTTCTTTATTAAGATCATATCGAGACTTTGCAGATTTAAAATATCCATTATGAGAATAGGTTAAGTTTTTTTCTTCCAAAAATTTCTTTTCATTTTGAATAATATTTCGTATCGCATCACAAACTTTTGGATAAGAGATTTCAAATTCTTCATCCTGCTTATATATTCCATAAGCTATAAGCTCGTCAGAATATTTTATAAAATCAGTTTCTATATTTTCATTACGTTTATTTACTACAAATTTATATATTTGATAAGCTTTCAACAATTGCTCATAAATTGGTGAATCTTTTGAACCGTTAAACAGAGTATTTAATTTATTTGTATTGTCACTGCTTGCTTCAAATATCTCTTCTAAAAGTTTTGATTTTGAATTTTTTGCAAACTCAGGTAGTTCTTGGTATGTAGCGTACCAGAATTTAAAAACTGTATCACTATGTATTGATTCTTCTAACTGTTTACTTAAACTATTTTCAAAAGTATCCCCTCTTTTTGCGAGAAAACCAATATTATTTGATTCAAAAATAGCTTTTGTATATTTGATAAAATTTTTGTTACTAATTTTATCTCTATAATTAATTGGAGATTGAGTGTTTGTAGCATCTGTGATTTTATCTACTATGTCAGGGTCATTAGTTTCGTATAATCTTATTAATACATAAACACCGTCTAATTTGTCACGATCACTTTGATATATATCATAAATTACACTTGTAGTTTGCAGTCCGTTTACAATAACAGGATTTTTTGTTTCAATCGGATAATATCCAGCTTGTATATCATTTGGTATTTTTAGTTGTTCGGCTATTATTGTAATTCCGTTATTTAAAAAAGGGAAGTATTCAGAATAGTCACTTTCTAATGTCTCTTTGATTTTTTTATTTGTTTTGTTATATCTCAAAAAACCTCTAATATTATCGCTAAAAACTGTATCTATTCTATGATTTATTTTTTTTTCTTCATCCAATAAAGCACATAAATCAAGTGCTTTTAGTCTAAAATTAATTGCTTTAACATTTTGAATTTGAAATGAAATGAGTGCTTGTGGGTCTCTTCTTAACGAGATATTTGATTTTTCAGCCATAAAACTAAATTTAATGTCTTTTCGTTTTTTATGTTCAGAAGTTAGAGTATCAATTCTGTCATATAGATCATTTATATCATAGATTGAAAGCTCATTATTGTCATCAAGATGTCTTTGGATTATTGCTTGGTCATTTTTTTCTTTTTCCCCTGAAAATATAAAGTACAGCTTCACATCCACAATTTTACCTGATGAGACAGTACTCGTATATCTTTCTAAAGATGATTGAACTTTTGAATTTAGCGGGATGTTTAAGCTATTGCCATAAGCAAAAATATTTCTATAATCATTGATAAATTTTGAGAGTGCATTATCACCTAGACCTTTTGAGTTTTTGATTTGAAACACATGCATTGTACATTCATTTTCATCTTCATTTATATATATTCCATCCATACCGCCGTCATGTTCACCATTTCCATTAACAATTGTGCTGATATTTTGGAAAACTTCATCAAAGCTTTGATCAAGGAGTGTAGTAATAGCTAAAATTTCAAAAGCAAAATCTTTACGAAGCGAGAATTTTTTTTCTATTCTTTCAATATAACCATTAATAAATAACTCTTTGTTCATAAAATATCCTCGGATTTGACTTTATAAATTAATATAGATTTTTAGATTTTCATTTTACCATAGAATAGATTTGCTTAACCTAATTTAAGTCATTGTGCTTTTGTATTCTAACGGTTGAGTTGAGAAATAAATTAGCCACAGGGTCAAATATTTCTCTCCAAGGTTTTGTTATATATTTTTCAGTTTAATTTATCTTGTCTTCCAAGTGTCCAAGCTGAATTGTGTTGAGTGAATCCAATTTTTGGATAGTACTCAATTGCATCAGGAGCTGATAGTAATATGATTTTACATTTATCATTTAATTGTTCTTGAACTTTTGAAATAAGTTTTTTACCAATACCATTTTTTTGATATTGCTCATCTACTGCTAAGTCTGATAGATAACAACAATAATTAAAATCTGATACAGCTCTTGCGACTCCAATGATTTTATCTTCTATTGTAGCAGTTACAATTATATCTGCATTTTCAATCATGCCTTTGATTGTTTTTAAATCATCTATTGGTCTTCTTTCACCTAATGTAGAGTTTTTTAAAACTTGTACAAATTCTGATGATGTGATATAGGGATTTATTTTATATTCGATATTCAAGTAATGCTCCTTTGTGTATATAACGGTTGACTTTACCGACAGTTTATCTGTTCGGTGCTAGGATTTGTTATCCAATTTAGTTTGCATATCATTGATAGCTTTTTCAAATTCATCAAAATCTTCTCCTAAAGTATCCCACAAAACTTTATCATCAACTCCAAAATAATGATGAGTTAAAACATCTCTCATTTTTGCTATTTCACTCCAAGGGATTTCAGGATAATTTTCTGTAAGTTCTTTTGGTATATTTTTTACAGCTTCGCCGATATTTTCGAATGCTTTTGCAACTGCGTAAACTTTTTCAAGATTTTGGGTAAATTCATCGTAAGTTATATTTTCAACAAATTTTTTAATATTTTTACACTCAAAAGCTATATCTTCAATATATAGTTTATAGTCTCTATCGCTTTTAAACATAGCTAATATCCTTTTGAATATAACTTTTTACTTGTGGTTTTAATGTTTCATCTCTTACTAAGTCAATTTTTTTGTGAAAAAAATCTTCAAGTTGTTTAGTTAGTTTAAGATACTTAAACATTGATAGTTTTTTATCTTTTTCAATTTTATATAAAATATCTATATCACTATCATCATTTGCTTCATCTCTTGCAAAAGAGCCAAATAATCCAATAAACTGTACTCCAAATTGATCATAATAATATTCTTGATTTGATTTTAAATAGTTTAAAATATCCAGTTTTTTCATTATTCTATCTCCTCATCTTCTTCAAATGGTATAAAATATTTTTTGTAATTCTTTAATTTTTTATAAATTATATCAGATTTAGGTTCAGTAAATACTTTATTGATATTTTTGGATAACGGTTGATTTGATGGATAAGTTCCCGCTAGGGAATCTTATTCATCATCCAAGGTTTTGTTATGCATTTGTGTTTGCACTAATAGCGCTCACATGCAGATTGCAAACCTCATTATACAATTTCACTAGATGTTCGATTGTCAAGTCTAAAATAGGCTCATACATAAACGAATTAAGATGAATATTTGAACTAACTGTGATACTGATTTTTTCTAATGTGCGCAATGAAGGTGATGATGATGCTAACGATGAATATTCTTTAATAAGGTTACCAAATTGGTTCATTGAATTACACCAATAGTTTGGGTCACTTTTTAGTATGCGTAGCTCATTGATCAAAAATATTTCTGCCTGCATGCGTATTGCCATAGACAAAAGAACTTTATCTTCAAGATTTAAACCATCATGTGTAGTACTTGCACAAATTTCAGTAGCTTTTGTAAAAAGTAAATCTTTTATTGGTAGAGTATTGGAAGTATCATAACTAGTGCCAAAGAGTCGATTGTAAATATCTAGATAGTTCCCAACTGAAATTTCATGTGTATCACTTTTCCAATGAAGCAATTTAGTTAGTATTTTATAATCATCATCTTCATCACCCTTGGTGTATTCAATGAGATTTCGAGTAAATGGAATTGTGGCACAGAGAATGTAATCATTACTATCGACCTTATTTTTCCATATATTGATAAAAATATTATTTATCCCGTCTGCTTTTGTGAGAGTAATACCAGAGTTACTTCGATTAGACATCAAGCATCTAGTACGATGGACAAATTTGGTAAGCGTCCTGAAAAAGTCAAAATTATGGGTCAAAATGATCTGATGAAAATGATCTGTTTTGCTAAGGTCTTCTAAGTATTGGACGATAGCATGTTTGTTTTTGTAATCGAAAGAGTCGGCGATATCATCAATAATAAACAATGTTTCTTGATTAGCAAGTTTTCGGGCTTCTACTTCAAAAATAAAGTTCAAAAGATATAAGGCTCGCTTTTCACCTTGGCTTAATGTTTTAATTTCAGATCGAGACCATTCTACTGTATCCGTACCATCTTGGAAAGTAAACTTGAGCTTGGCATTTTCTTTTCCAAGAGCTGCCTGAGTTTGATTAGATACAGAAAGTGTAAAGGGCATATCAACGAAACGATCATTAAAAAGCTCAACAGCTTTAGTCCATCTCGGAGCTGCTTGTGCTGCTGTGGCTTCTATACTCTCTATTTCGTCTTTGCTCTCGTTGTATGTTGTAATATATGTTGTTGCTTCGGTATTGGTTTTAATATAGTATGTCCAAAGATTTTTACGAAATTGAATTTGATTTTCTGGCTTTATGTTTTCTAGAAGAAATTCAACTTGAGTTGCTGTAAGGCTCTCAATTAAATCAATTAATGCCTGTGTTTGAGCATTTTTTGCGAGACTTGCACGTATTTTTTTTAGTTCTTCATTACCATCAATGTCAGCATGTATCGTTTGCAATTTTTCTTTTAGTGTTGCCTGGTCAATGGAATCTGATTCACCTCGCAGATGCACACGATGCCCACCAGCAAAAAAACCTTGTTTTTCCAATGTTGAAAAAGATGTTTCTGCCTTGATGGGATTGAATATACCCTTTTGATAAATTGTTCCTGCTTGATTAAAAAGTTCTTCATATTTGTCTGTGAATTCTTTTGCTTTAGATATAAATTCTTGACTTTTTAGAACTTCTATAGCTTTGGGATCAAAAATAGCTTTATATTCAAAAGGGCTTAAATCATCATCAATCGTTGTTTCTAGGATTTTGTTAATACATGTAGGAAAATCCAATTCATTCCAATCTACAAGAATAGTCTTTTCAATCTCTTGTTTTGGTACTTTTGATGACTTTTGAAGAGAACTGATAAGTTTGTTTTTTTGTTTGTCTATATCTATAAGAAGTGCATCGTAACGGCTTTTATTTACGGGATCAACAAGTATATTTGTAATCGCTGAACTGTCAGAACTAATATCAATTTCTGATTTAAGAACATAAATCATTTCTTTTGCAATTTCAGCACCATCAACTTTTACCTCATATGTTGATGGGCGATTGTAGCGTTCTTCTGTTGGCTGTTGATTACTAGCAAGTTTTTCAAAAGTTTTTGAAAAAGAAGTTTTCATTAGTCCATTAGGTGCATAAATTGCGTAGGTCTTACTTTTGGATGCGGTAAAATCGAATTCATGCTCTAAGCTTTGAATTCCGTAGCAATTTTTAAGGTCAATCTTTAATTTATCCACAATGAATCCTTTTGTTACAAATGTTTATTTTTTATCTAACTATTTATTCAAGGAACATTATAACGCCAACACTCTTAATATCACCAAATAACAGACACTTGAAATGTCCGTTATTTATAAATATGTCAATTTGAAATATTTTTGATAAATTTAAACACTTTATATTAAAATACTTAAATAATAAATGTCCTTTTTATACTCTATATCTTAATAATAGGATGCGAATGTTCCGTTATTTTGAAGATATTCCATCAAAAGGACATTATGTCCCTTAAAGTAAAGGTGTAATTATGAAACCTCAAAAGAAACTACTGGATATTGTCCGATGCTCAAAATATCTCAAATTCTTGAAATCAATATTTGCGAATTTTTTAAACAAAAATCTTGACAACTATAAACATACTATGGTGAAATAGTCACATAAAACCAAATAGTAGTCCGTCTTGGGTGTAAGTTTGGGGATTGTTTGCAAGGCATCAAACCACAGCTATCATACTTCCAACAGTTTTTGGTCTGTTGGGCTTAATCTTTTTTAAACATTGTCTTTAGTGACAACATCTTTTCATTTCACAAGCTTAACCGTATCATCACTGTATCGTTTTATAATGCCCCCAAATACCAATTTGGGAACGAGAGGTAGGCTAAAAATTACCCAACCATCGCCGAAAGTTCTTCTTTGGTTACTTGGTCGAAGTTGAGGTATTTGTAAACGCTTTCGTTCATGTTGGGTGTGATTTTGCTTGATACGATAGCTAAATACTCCTCTTTGGTAGGAATTTTGCCTTTGAGGGCTACTACGGCGGCAAGTTCTGCTGAGCCTAGATAGACTTGGCTACCTTTTCCTAAACGGTTATCAAAGTTTCGTGTTGAGGTAGAGAATACCCACGCATCTTGTGCCACGGTGGCTTGGTTACCCATACAGAGGCTACATCCTGGCATCTCAGTTCTTGCACCTGACATTCCAAAGATTGCGTAATATCCCTCTTCTACGAGTTGTTTTTCATCCATTTTGGTTGGAGGACATACCCATAGTTTGGATTTGACTTGCCCTTCGCCTCGTAGTACTTCACCCAACGCACGGAAAAGTCCGATATTGGTCATACATGAACCGACAAAAACTTCATCAATTTGCGTTTTGAGTCCCGCTGCATGGATTTCACTCAATGTTTTGACATCATCAGGATCGTTTGGACATGCCAAAATGGGTTCTGTAATTTCATTAAGATCAATCTCAATAACCGCTGCGTATTGTGCGTCGCTATCGGCTTCCATCAGTTGTGGATTGGCAATCCATGCTTTCATTTTGTCTCGTCTTCTTGCCAATGTAGCGGCATCTTCGTAGCCTTGAGCGATGAGTTCATCAATCAATGCGATATTGGATTGGAGATACTCTATGATTGGCTCTTTGTTGAGCTTGACGGTACACGCTGCGGCACTTCGCTCGGCTGAAGCATCGCTTAGCTCAAAGGCTTGTTCGCACTTCATATCTTCAAGCCCTTCAATCTCTAATACACGCCCTGCGAAGATGTTTTTCTTGCCTTTTTTCTCTACAGTTAAAAGACCCTCTTTGATAGCTTGATGAGGAATGGCATTAACCAAATCTCTAAGCGTAATTCCTGGTTGCATCTCACCTTTAAATCGTACCAATACCGATTCGGGCATAGTAAGCGGCATCATACCTGTAACGGCTGCAAAGGCTACAAGTCCTGAACCTGCAGGGAAAGAGATACCAATTGGGAATCTTGTATGGCTATCTCCTCCTGTCCCTACCGTATCGGGCAAACACATTCTATTGAGCCAACTGTGGATAACTCCATCACCTGGGCGTAGAATAAATCCTTTTCTGCTTGTCCAAAAATCAGGCAGTGTGTGTTGGAGCTTAATATCAGCGGGTTTTGGATAGGCTGCGGTATGGCAAAAGGATTGAAGTACAAAATCCGCACCAAAACTAAGTGCTGCTAGTTCTTTGATCTCATCTCGTGTCATGGGTCCTGTGGTATCTTGGCTTCCTACGGTTGTAGCGATTGGCTCACAATAGACTCCTGGTTTGACACCCTCTAGTCCACACGCTTTTCCTACCATTTTTTGAGCCAACGTAAAGCCTTTGCCATCGTCGGCTGGTTGATCGGGCGTAAGGAACATATCACTAGCGCCCAAACCTAACGCTTCTCTGGCTTTTGCGGTCAAGCCTTTGCCAATAATAAGCGGAATACGCCCCCCTGCTCTCATCTCATCGGTGATAGTATTGGGGCTAAGTGTAAACTCCGATACCACTACGCCATCTTTTTCAATTACACCAGCGTAAGGTTTGACTACGATTACGTCACCTGTTTCAAGGTTTTCTACGGGAGCTTGAATGGGCAAACATCCGCTATCTTCGGCTGTATTGAAGAAGATAGGAGCAATAATACTACCAATAACTACACCGCCTGTTCGTTTATTGGGAATACCTGCAATATCTTCGCCCATATGCCATTGAACGGAGTTGATACCTGATTTTCTACTTGAACCCGTACCTACTACATCGCCTACATAGACCAATGGGTAACCTTTCTCTTTGAGCGATGCCATAGTTTCAAGGGGCTGTGGCATTTTAGTACCTAGCATTGAGTTGGCATGAAGCGGTATATCGGCTCTTGTGAAGGCTTCGGAGGCTGGAGAGAGGTCATCGGTATTGGTTTCGCCTGGAATTTTGTAAACAGTCAAAGTCATTTGCTCTGGAAGTGCAGGTTTGTTGGTAAACCACTCCGCATTAGCCCATGATTCGATAATCTCTTTTGCTCTAGCATCACCCTCATCCATCATGGTTTTGACATCGTTGAAGCTGCTGTAAACGAGTAGTGTGTTTTTTAGCTCACTCGCCGCTGCATCGGCTACTTCACCGTCCAATTTCAAGGCTTCTACAAGGGGAGCTACGTTAAATCCACCCAACATCTTACCTAAAATTTGACACGCCTTAACGCCGTCAATGGCATCGCATTGTGCATTACCTTGCACAATATCATTTAAAAATGCGGCTTTGACATAAGCAGCATCATCGACACCTGCGGGTACTTTGTTCTCAAACATATCCAAAGCATAATCAACATCCACAATAGGGGAGGCTTTGAGTAACTCTACCAATTGTGCTACTTGTTCTGGAGTGAGCGGAAGTGGAGGAACACCTAGGGCGGCTCGTTCTTGTGTATGGGCTTTATAATCTTCAATCAATGACATTGAGTCTCCTATCTATTAGAATTTTTGTTACCAGTATAGTATAAAAAGAGTTTCAAAAAAGAGCTTAAAGATATAATGATTGAATATGGTTATTATAATTTGTAGCGTATAGTTACATCACAAAAATAAGTGTAGCAAATTGTTACATCACTAGAGCCTAAAAGAGAACCTCTACAAGCTTCTCTTCTATCTCTTCGATGACACTGTGAAGCTCCAAATAGAGAAGATGGAGCTTACTAGGTTCTAAACTTTTCTCAAATGCAACCGTTGCACTATGAAGTCGGTTTGCTCCTATCGTATTGGCATGACCTTTGAGCGTATGAACGGTTCGTTTAAGCTCCTCTTCGTGCATGGTTTCAAAATGGATACCGTAGTATTGCGATCGAAAGTTGTGCAATATCTCACGATAAAGTGCTTCATCTCCCCCGCAATAGCTTAGTCCAATGGCTTTGCTAAAGGTTTTAAATGTGGGGAGTTTATCGTTTTGCTTGGGAGTCTCCACGGGTATTTTGAGAGGTATCGTAGAGGCTTCTTGTGTTGGATTTTTGATAGAGAGATATTGTAGCAGTGTCTCATAGAGACGTTCAATCTCAATAGGCTTTTTAAGATGATCATTCATTCCTGCTTGTTGTGTCGTGTTTACATCTTCTTGCATGACATTGGCACTCAAAGCCACTATGGGCAAAGTAGCACCCATTTGACGAAGTTTTTTGGTAGCCGCTACGCCATCCATGATAGGCATTTGCATATCCATCAATATAAGTTCATATTTGTCGGGAGCAGCTTGGTACATCTTCACCGATTCCAATCCATTGTTGGCTCTATCGATAACAATACCACTTTCTTTGAGCAATCCTACGACAATCTCTTGATTGATTACGTTATCTTCAACAAGCAAAATGTGACTACCTAAGAGTGTGGTCATTTGTTGTTTAAGCTTCGCAACGTATGCCTTATTGTTACTGGTTTGCTCAACCTCATAACCCTTCTCAAGCTCAACTTCAAAAACAAAACGACTCCCTTTTCCAACCTCGCTCTCGCACCACATTGTACCGTTCATAAGCTCTACAAGATACTTAGAGAGAGTGAGTCCCAATCCGCTACCGCCATATTCTCTCGCTCCATCGGCTTGTAAAAAGGCTTCAAATAGGGTACTTTGCTGCTCTTGCGTAAGTCCTACACCTGTATCCACCACCTCAAAACGCAGGGTATCTCTATTGCTTTGTGAAACCGCAAGCTTGACATAGCCTTTGGGAGTAAACTTAATAGCATTATCTATAAGATTGATTAAAATTTGTGAAAGTCTTAAAGCATCTCCGAGATAAAACTCTTGAATATTTGTGTCGTATTGGAGAGTTATCTCTAGCTCTTTTTCTTTGGCCAATATCTCAACACTGCTAAAAACTTGCTCAATGGTTTGATGCAAAGAGAAATTGCTCTTTTGGATTGAAAGTTTACCCGCTTCAATTTTACTAAGGTCAAGCATATTATTGATAATCTCCAACAATCCTTTGGCACTGTTTTGGATTTTTTCGAGATAGCTTTTTTGTTGCTCATCAAGATGGGTTTCAAGTACCAAATGCGTCATTCCTAATACTCCATTCAAGGGGGTGCGAATATCATGGCTTATATTGGCCAAAAACTCAGATTTGATCTTCAAAGCCTTTTGAGCGTATTGGTTGGCACTTCTAAGCTCTTGAGTCTGTTCCATCAATTTAATATTAGCTAATTTTAGCTCTTTTTCTCTTTGTTCTAGCAAAATTTTCTGTTTTTTAAGCTCTTGTTCCGCCTTAATATCTTTGGTAATATCCTTATCGACCCCCCTATAGCCCAAAAGTTCACCCTTGTCATCAAAAAAGGGGACAGCATGCGTCATAAGATAGACATTGTGTCCCTTTTGATGCGATTTGATATTGAGCATATCGACAATTTTTTGATGATTTTTGACACTGTTTCTATAGAGCGGAGTGATACGTTTGGCTTCAAGCTTGGGCATAATATCAAACATGGTTTTGCCTACAAGTTCTTGGGCTTTGTATCCCAAAAGTGTCTCGACACGGGTATTGGCATAGGTAAAATAGCCTTTGATGTCAATCTCCCATACCCAAAAATCACTGTTTTGGAGAAGTTGCTCGAAGCGACTGGGAGAGTTTTGGATGCAATCATCACGCCAATCAAGAATCTGTTTGCCCAAAAAAAGGTTTTGAGTTTCGAGCTGTTTTTGCACTTTTTTGTTCTCATCAATATCTTTCCATGTTGTATAGAGCAGACTTTGACCCTCAAGCGTAACCAATGTAAAGGTTGTCTCAATCCAAAACTCTTTGGCATGAAGAGGTTTAACAACCCACTCAAAACTCTCTTCGCCTTTGTCTAACGCACGGTTTATTATGGCATTCATCTTATCAAAACTATTCTGCCCATCGGGTTGCAATAGGGGTGATAGTCGTGCGGGATGTTTGTGCAACTGCCCTTTCTCTTTTGCTCCCATCATCTCCAAAGCCTTGCGATTGGCATCTATAAATGTGTAATTTGAAGTATCAAGCAACAATACTCCATACGGAGACTTCTCAAACGCCAAAGCGTAGAGTTCTTTGTAGTCATGACGACTCTCAAGGAGCATCTTGGCATCGGTCATATCGGCGTGTGTTCCCACGACCAAAAGGGGTCTCTTCTCATTGTCATAGAGATAGATAGAGCCTCGTTCTCGCAACCAAATATAGCTACCATCCTCTTTTTGAACCCTAAACTCGCGTGAAAAGTTATCGATTTCACCTCCCTTAAGCTTCGTCAAAAATTCTTGATTTTGGGCTTTGTCGTCGGGATGAATGAGGTTGTTCCACTCTTTGGTAGTGATGTTAGTATCCCCAGCATAGCCCAAAATTCTATTGAGTGCGCAAGAGAAACAAAAAGAGTCATTGGAGACGTTGTATTCCCAATACGAGTCTCCATTGGCTTCTATAGCAAAACAGTACTTTTGGGTATCGTGATTATCATTAAAATTTTTCATAATTAATAGACTTTTTATTTTGGAAGATTGGGTTTAAGGCAGTAGGTATATTTTTAGGTGAATAA
Organism: Sulfurovum sp. FS08-3; assembly: GCA_000830175.1. Lineage (GTDB taxonomy): Bacteria > Campylobacterota > Campylobacteria > Campylobacterales > Sulfurovaceae > FS08-3. Next base: position 19,085 of record JQIS01000021.1, read on the forward strand.
TAATTTAGATTGTAGCATTTATTTGATTAGAGATAGCTTTAATCGCATCAAAAAGTCTCTCTTTGTCGGGATAAGCAAAAGTATCACGTCTGCCATCTTTGAGTTCTAAAAAGAGAGCAAACTCAACGAGTTCAACCGCTCCTTTGCTTTCGATTTCAAACCACTCAAGACTTACTTGAGTAGTCTCTTCCTTGAAGCCTGTTTTGACGATAGCAGCGGGATAGAGCTGCTTGATTTGATGCAGCTCTATGACTCTATCTTCGATGGTGATTGTCACGCTATTTTTTGAGTGAATCTCTTGATTTTTGGTGCATCAATCGACTCTCCATGCCGTTTTGTTTCTCAAAAGTATCGATAATCTCAACCACTTTTGATCCCTCAATCACCTCAACATCAAGCAACACTTTGGTCATCTCTTCGATAGCTCCGCCATACTCACTAAGTGTCTTTTTGACATAATCGTAATGTTCATGGAGTGTTTTTTTGATAAAATCATCAATCCCCTCCGCCATCTTTTCACTGTAATCTTTTTGCGTCATACCTTGACCCAAAAAGCTGTGTTGTCGCCGTTCAAGCACCATAAGACCCGAAACATCGCTCATTCCATAAACCGTAATCATATCTTTGAGTATCATAGTAGCACGATCCAAATCGTTACTAGCACCCGTAGAGATTTCCCCCAAAAACACCTCTTCGGCAGCTCGTCCGCCAAGGAGTACATCAATTTCGGCTAATAATTCATGTTTTTGTTTAAGGAAACGATCCTCTTCGTCGGGCAAATGAAGCGTATAGCCCAACGCTCCCAATCCTCTAGGGATAATGGAGACTTTGGTCACACGACTAGAGCCTTTTGTGAGTTCTGCCATCAAAGCATGACCGCTCTCATGATAGGCCACAATCCTCTTCTCTACTTCGCTAATTTTTCTGTTTTTCTTTTCAAGTCCCACAAAAGTACGCTCAATGGACTCCAAAAGCTCCGATTGATTGATCTCTTTTTTGTTGCGTCGTCCTGCCAAAAGAGCCGCTTCGTTGATGATATTGGCAAGGTCTGCACCCGCCAAACCTGCCGTTTGTTTCGCAATGGTTTCCATATCGACATCGTTACCAAGTTTCACATCTTTGCTATGGACTTTGAGTATTTGCAATCTTCCATCAAAATCGGGCTTGTCCACCAAAACTTGTCTATCAAATCGTCCCGCTCTTAGGAGTGCGGCATCAAGCGTTTCGGGACGGTTGGTAGCGGCTAGTACAATAATGGGCGTATCGGTTCCAAATCCATCCATCTCTGACAAAAGCTGATTGAGCGTCTGTTCACGCTCATCATTGCCCCCAAAGTTACCGCCACTTGCACGACTTTTTCCGATAGCATCAATCTCATCGATAAAGATAATGGCTGGAGCTACCTTTTTGGCTTGTTCAAACAAATCTCGAACACGACTCGCCCCAACCCCTACAAACATCTCAATAAAACCCGAACCGCTTACTGAAAAAAACGGTACATTGGCTTCACCTGCAACGGCTTTGGCAAGTAGTGTTTTTCCTGTCCCTGGAGGACCTACTAGGAGCAATCCTTTGGGGATTTTCGCACCCAATTCGATGTAGCGTTCAGGGTATTTGAGGAAATCCACAATCTCTTTGACCTCATCTTTTGCCTCTTCTACACCCGCAACATCATCAAATTTGGTTTGCGGTTTTTCAGAATTGATAAGCCCATTGCTTTTGCCAACCCCCAAGAAGCCTCCGCCCATTCCTTTTTGCATTCGTTTGGCCAAAAATATCCAAATCGCAAAAAAGATGAAGATGGGCAACAACATAGAGATAAGTTCAGCGATAAAGCCCTCACCCATAACACCCTCATAAGGGACATTTTTCTCTTCAAGCAAGGTAATCAATGTTGTATCATTAGCAGGTACGTTACTTGCCATATAGCGAACACCGCCCCCTAATGCCTCAAGACGACTGGGTGTAATCTTGACGGCACTAATCTCTCCTGCTTTGATTTTCTCTTTGATTTCCGAATATTTGACATGTTTAGTAACTGCCATCTGTTGGTTGTTGGTTGTTGTACCCATAGCATTACCACCATCGCCTACAAAAACTTTAAAAATTACAATAACGACAATAGAAAAGAGCATAAATGCTAAAATAGGATTGTCATTAAAAAAGTTATTGTTATTGTTATCTTTTTTATCCATTATTTCCTCTTAAATTTTTTCATAGACAAGTGTGACCCACTCATCTTGAAGTTTTTTGTCTATCAGTTTCATATCCTCAAATGCTTTGGATACGATGGACTCTTTTTTGTCCAAAATGCCTGAGAGTAGAATTATACCACCTTTTCTTGTAGCTTTTTTTATATCGGATGAAATTAGCTTCAAAACATCGGCGATAATATTGGCAATAACCTTATCGTACTCCTTTTGAGCTTTATTGACCGAACCCTCCCAGATACTATTAAACTCGCCATTATTAAGTTCAAAATTCTCTTTAGCACTCGTGACTGAAAGTGGGTCGGTATCACATAAATCTACTATTGCACCCAATTTATTGGCCGCCAAAGCCAAAATGCCACTTCCGCAACCCACATCCAGTACACTATCTTGCGGCTTGACATACTTTTCGATAAAAGAAAGACAACTTGCCGTCGTTGCATGATGCCCCGAACCAAATGCCAAAGCGGGGTCAATTTTAATATTAATCTTATCCTCTTTGCCCTCATACCAGCTAGGATAGATATAAAAACTCCCCACTTCAATAGGTTCGATAGAGTTTTGATAAGCCCCAATCCAATCCTCATTGGCTTTGGTTTGCATCTTATACTCTACTTTCATTGTGTTGTCAAGTTGCATCATCAATGCCTCTACACTCTCTTGGACATAGCTTATATCGTTTTGAGAGCGTACGATAATCTCGCCCTCTCCCATCTCGATAGCATCATCAAAGATATTGACCACATAATCGGCAACAAACTCTACCATACTAGAGGGCAAAGTAATCGTTAATTCATTGTAAGTACTATTTTCCATTTGCTATCCTAAATGCCCTTTCAAGGTCAAGTGTGCCTTCATAAAAGGCCTTACCTACTATTGTACCATCAATCCCCGCTTCCATCAAGGCATAAATATCACGCATATCTCTAAGCCCTCCACTTGCAATAGTCTCCAATCCACACGCCTCTTGAATCGACTGTGTAAACTCCACATTCACGCCACTCATCATCCCATCTCTACTCACATCGGTGCAAATGATAGCCTCAACTCCAGCATTTGCAAACTCTTTAGCCAAATCGGTAGCCCTCATATCGCTAACCTCCGCCCAGCCCTCGACCGCCACCATGCCATCAATCGCATCAATGCCCACAACAATTCGATATTTTTTTGCCATATCTTTGACAAACTGTGGATTTCTAAGAGCAATTGAACCCAGTATCACCCTATCAACACCCAAATCACTGTACATCTTGATAGTCTCTTCATCACGAATCCCACCACCAAGTTCTAGTTTGAGATTGCAATTGGCTCGTATCTTTTTGATTTGTTCAAGATTTTGCGGTGTTCCTGTAAATGCACCATTGAGATCCACCAAATGCACCCACTCACTTCCCAACTCTTCAAATCTCAAAGCCACTTGCCACGGCTCATCACTGTAAATCTTCGCACTCTCCATAAGCCCCTTACTAAGGCGTACAGCTTTGCCATCTTTTAGGTCAATTGCGGGTAGTATTGTCATTTTTGTTCTCCTAATTGTGTTAAAAATGTTTTTAAATCATATAATATGTCATCATTGAGATTGTATATATCTTTTTTAAAAGAAGCTTCATTGTTGCACTTCTCTCCTGCTCTTTTTGATTCTTTTTTTGTACAGCAATCATATCTTTGATATATTTGTATCCAAATTTTATCAAAATCTTTTTTACTTAACTTTTTATCGCTAGGTAAGCACTCTTGCCAAGATTCCAGACAATCAGCCACTGTTGCATCTTGAGACTTAATGGCTCTTAAAACTGTTTCTAACTCTCCATTACCCTTACTGTTTTGAATATAAATAAAAAACTTCACTTCAAATGATTCATCTGGTAGCTCAGCTACTATTAAATCTATCTTTTCTTGAATCTGCTCAGTTCTTCTTTCTACGCCAATAGCATCAGCATCAAATATAATACCTACCTTATCTATCTCACCTTTAATTATCCGATGTGTCAAAGCTCGTAATCTCTCTTCAAGCTTACTGATACCACCTAGGCATTCATACTCATCAATGGCACAAATGGGTTGACCAATTTCAATATTTGCAGATATGTGATTGATTACTGCTTCAATAAAATATTTATCATTTTCACTCTCAACAATTAAAACATTACTCATCCTCTAAACTCTCCCTTGTGGGTTAGCTCATACTCTAACTGATGACTATCTAATTTTCTCATAAAAACTTTTTCTGTTTTTATATTTTTTATCATTTCAAAGTAGTAAGTATCACTCTCATCTAGTTTTCTTTGAACACGATTGTACGACTCAATACACTCTTTGGAATGTGTCGTAGCAAAGACTTGAACATTTTGGTCTTTGGAGACTGTTAAAATGATTTCCCAAAGTTTATCGAGGTTTGTGTAGTGGATACCGTTTTCGATTTCGTCGATAAAAATATTAGCATTTTCCTTAGGAAATAAAAGAGCAGCAATAATATTGATAAAAGATTTTACTCCCATTCCATAATTTGAAAGCGGTTTAAATTCATCATCTACTTGAATATAAACCTTGTCGTTGATAATATCTACCAAATCAATCGCAAAAATTTCACTTAAATATTGATTTAGTAAGCTGTATTTTTTTCTTAACTTTAATTCACCTATGATTACTTTCAAAAAATCATCAGCAATCATATGGCTAGAAAGAAGCACATTGCTAAAAGCATACTTAAGCTGTAATCCTATATTGCTTTTTATAAAGTTTGAAAGTGCATCAATATTCATCTCCACTTCAACATTTTGAGTACAAATTGCAAATGTATTTCCTTTAGAGATAAAAGACTTTCCTAAATTAGACATTAATTCAAAATCATTCTTATTGTCCAATAAATCATTTAAACCTTCATCAGGAGTACTTTTTTTAATAAAAATGTTTGGAGTATTTCTAATCGTATCTATTACAAGAATATTATAATATAACTGTTTGGTATTTTTCGCCACAGCAAGAACACACGCCTCCATAAAAGCCGTCTTCCCCACATTATTCTTCCCACCGATAAGATTGACTCTACCAAATCCCTCGGCTTTGAAATCTTGAAAAAGCTTATAATTTTTAATCTCAATCTCTCTTATAAAGTGTTCGCTCATGGGGTCTCCTCAAATAAATTTTGTAGCTTGGTTTTAAATTCATCGAAATGAGGATGATTAAAATCAAATTTTGGATAGGGGTATAAATCTCTGTATAGATTGGCAATAGGTTTTTTATTTGGCTTGACACTTTCTACTTCTAAACAAGTTACTAAATTATCAAAATGCTCATAACACTCTTTGTCTTTGATGGTTTCAATCAAAAAATAGTCTAAGTTTCTATTGAAAATGTGGACATCAATATCAATTTTCCATTTTAAATTTTCGATTAGAGTATCAAAACACTCTTTTGATTTTTCCATACCATTACAATCATTATCATCTTTTACAAAATCGCAATCAAAGATAAAAAGAGATCTTTTTATCTCAAAATTAATTTTTGAAGAGATTTTTTTATATTTATCGTGGGCAGAGTCAAGGAGATTTTTTTTTGAACCCATCACCTCAATATAGTTATTAAAATTAGTATTTTCAGCAACTATTATCATTTGCTTTGATTTTAAATCATTTAATATTGAAACAATAAAGTTTTTATCATCATTGCCTTCTACGAAAATTCTTAAAGACATCCACGCACCTCATGCTCTTGTGCTATTTCATCCAAAAACCAACTATAGGGATAAACAAATGATTTTATCTCGTTTTCTCTACGACACAACTCTATAAAAGTTATCTCCTCATCCCCCAACCTCTTCGCCACTCTCGCATACGACTCAATACACTCTTTGGAATGGGTCGTAGCAAAGACTTGGACATTTTGTTCTTTGGATATGGTTAGGATAATTTCCCAAAGCTCATCCAATTGAGTATAGTGTATCCCATTGTCTAGCTCATCAATGAACAAATAGCCATTTTCAGATTTAAAAAGTGAAGTAACTATTGAGACGAGATGTTTTGTTCCATCTCCTAGCTCTGTAAGATCAAACCATTCTCCATTTAGCCTACATTGAGGTGTGTCAACACTGATAAATTTTCCTATACGATTATCAAATTTATATAAAATATCATTAAGAAACTGTTCTTTATCTTTTTTAAGAACAGATGCATAAGCAAGTTTAATCCTAAAGTTAGGTAATCCAAAATTATCAATAAACCCAATATTAGGTATGACATCCACCTCGAATGAAAATTCATTGGCACTGACATCTATCGTTTTCCCGTTAAATTTAAAGTGATAGCTTTTTATGCCATTATTTTTATTGACCATAAAACATATGTCATTTTTATTTGATTGTATGTTAATTCCGCTACTTTGTTCCATATAGATTGTAACATCTGGTTTTGATCTTTCAATTAATATATTGCTGAGAATATTTAATTCTTCTCGCATATATTTAATATTCTGGAGTGATCCAATAAAACTCTCTAAATTTTGTGCACAAACATTCACAAAAACAGCCTCCATAAACGCCGTCTTCCCCACATTATTCTTGCCACCGATAAGATTGACTCTACCAAATCCTTCGGCTTTGAAATCTTTAAAAAGTTTAAAATTTTTAATCTCAATTTCGGTGATAAAGTGTTCGTTCATAATCTCTCCTGTGGAATCTAAATAGCAAAGTATGCCAAAAATAGGTAACGCAAAAGCTTAGAGATGGTTACCAAAATAGCAAAATAGATAAAATTATAGCGTAAAACTCCCGCTACGAGTGTGATAGGGTCGCCGATCAGCAATTCTAACCCAACCTCCAATCTCCAAATAAAAAATAGGATAAAATAAGAAAAAAGGA
>JQIS01000022.1 GCA_000830175.1 Sulfurovum sp. FS08-3
GGAGCCAAAAGTTGTTTTTTTACAAGCGTCAATAAAGAAAATATTTTGTATAATAACACTTTAGATACAATAGCCATCTACGGTATTGTTGATACACTCTATCATACCATCCTTTCAAGAAAAAGCGACAACAGTTCAAACTCATGGACAAAAAAGCTTCTCAATGACAAATCACTACTCTTATCTAAAATTCGTGAAGAGGCGGATGAATTAGCCGTTGCTATCGATAAAGAAGAGGACAAGCAAGTCATTTACGAAGCGAGTGATTTGCTCTATCATGCTTTGGTTGGATTGGCTTATAGAGATGTATCGCCTGATCGTATCAAGCAAGAACTCGCTCGAAGATTTGGCACAAGCGGAATCTCTGAAAAAGCAACGCGTTCACAATAGCGTTGCAACATCGAACGAAATAGTGTACTAAGTTGGCTTTAACGTAAATAAAATCCCACCATCAAAATATTAATATAAGGTTAGGAATTAAAGATGCTCGAAACATTAGTCCAAAGTGTACTTGAAATTGGTTATATAGGATTTTTCTTTTATATGGTAATTGTTGGGACGTTTATCCCGCTCCCTACTCAACTCTTATTGCTTCCAGCAGGATATCTTATCTCGATAGGTAAATTAGACTTTACGATGGTAGCTATTATTACTGCAGCGGGTACGACAACGGGGGCTTTTCTCAACTATATCTTTGCCAAAAAAATCATTGCCAATGTATTTGAAAAGAAAAAAGAGCATCTTTTCCATTCGATAGAGGATTTTTTCAAGCGTTACGGAAAAGCAGCTGTTCTTTTAGCTCCTCTTATTCCTAGTATGGGACAATACATCTCACTTCCTGCGGGTCTATCACGGATGCCTTTGGTATGGTTTTTGCCTATAACCTATATCTCTAATTTGTGTTGGAATATTTTAATGATTGGAATTGGATATGTTTTTGGAGCCGACTCCAATGCACAAGCCGATAAAATCATCGCCTATTTGTCACTGGCTTTTATATTTTTGCTTATTATTTATATCGTTATGCGTTACACTCTCCATAGAGACAAAATGAGAAAACTCAACAATGCCAACTCATAATTTTTAAAACTCTCACTACCTGCCCTATCTTAAGTCATATTCTACGACGCTCACTCTCTCATTGTCTAAAATTTATACAAAAAACAATCCTATAATATAGAAATTAAAACATAAAAAAGAGTTGCTATAAGTTTTTTGGAAGTTAAAATAAAATAGAATATAATATGAGTATATCACTCTAAAGGAGGCGGATATGAGCGATAGACGAGATGCTTTAACAAAGCTTTTTAGTGCCAAAGGGGCTAAAGTCGATACTAACCGTGGAGAAGCCTATTATGAGGCTTTGATGAATAGAATGAGTGCTAGATTGCAGAGTCTTGAAACAAGCAATTTAGCAATGAAGAGTTCAATTGAGAGAGCTTTGGATGCTCAGGGTCTAACAAGGCGAGATTTTATGAAGTGGGCAAGTGCTATGTGTGCAATGCTTATGCTTCCCTCGCAATTTACCCCCCTAGTAGCCCAAGCAGCTACACTCATGAATCGAGTTCCTGTTATTTGGATTGAACTTCAAGATTGTGCAGGAAACTCCGAAGCGATTTTGCGAAGCGATGCTCCTACGATAGATGAACTTATTTTGGATGTACTTTCCCTTGAATTTAATGAAACCATTATGGCAGCAGCGGGTCATCAAGCCGAAGAGCATTTAGAAGAGGCGATGAAGACCTTTAAAGGAAAATACCTTTGCGTTGTCGAGGGTGCTGTACCTATAGGGGCGGGAAGAGAGTGGTGTACTATTGGTGCTAAGGGTGAGACCTTTGAAGAGCATCTTAAGCGAGTAGCCAAAGACTCAGCTGCGGTGGTTGCTGTAGGGACGTGTGCTACATTTGGCGGTGTTCCCGCTGCTTCTCCCAATCCTACGGGAGCGGTAGGGGTACAAGATGTGGTGAGGGGCAAACCTATTATCAATATTCCTGCTTGTCCTGCCAATCCTGCTAACATTACAGGAACGATTTTGCACTTTGTGCTTACAGGGCAAATCCCAGAACTTGACCATCTCAATCGTCCTAAATTTGCTTTTGGGTATCGAATCCATGATAATTGCGAACGAAGAGCCCATTTTGATGCGGGTGAGTTTGTCGAAGAGTGGGGCGATGAGGGAGCTAAAAACAACTTTTGTCTCTACAAAATGGGATGCAAGGGACCCATGACCTTTAACAACTGCTCAATTGTACGCTACAATGAAGCCGTCAATTGGCCAATTGGTTCGGGGCATGGGTGTATTGGATGCAGTGAACCGCAATTTTGGGACAAATACGCCACCGAACGACCCCTTGCCGATAGTCGCATCAAAGCCCCTACGGGTGGAGTAGAGAAGAGTGTCGATGAGTTTGGATTGGGATTGCTTACCGCTGCGGGTATAGGTATTGCTATCCATGCCGTAGCCAGTGCAAGTGCAGCAAAAGTAGAAAGTGAGGAAGCATAATGAGTCAAGAACGCATAATAATAGACCCTATCACTCGTATTGAGGGTCATTTACGTATCGAAGTAGAGGTTGATAGCAACAATATGGTAAGCAACGCTTACGCCTCTTCGACGATGTTTAGAGGCATTGAAGAGATTTTAAAGGGGCGTGACCCACGCGATGCGGGGCTTTTGGCGATGCGAATTTGCGGAGTGTGTACAGGAACACACTACCAAAGAAGTATCGAAGCGGTTGAAAATGCTTTTGATATTACCATCCCCAAAAATGCAAGATTGGTGCGAAACCTCATACAAGGAGCGTTGTATATCCATGACCACGTGGTGCATTTTTACCATCTGCATGGGCTTGATTGGGTTGATATTACCTCCGCACTTCAAGCCGACCCAGCAGTAGCTGAGGCTGAGTCGTTTAATTGGCACGATACCCCCTATGGCACGAGCAAATCGGAGCTTATGCAAATCCAAACAAGGCTTAAAAAGTTTGTAGAACAAGGAAGATTGGGGATTTTTTCCAATGCCTATTGGGGAAGCCCATCCTACAAACTCACGCCCGAACAAAACCTCATTGCTACGGCTCACTATCTTCAAGCACTAGACCTTCAACGAGACGCTGCCAAACTTATGGCTATCTTTGGAGGCAAGATGCCCCATCCGCAATCTTTGGTTGTGGGAGGCGTGACGTGCGTACAAGATATTCAAAATCCTGCTCGTATTGCTTTGTTTAAAACACTGCTCAAAAAATTTAGCCACTTTATCAAGACGGCTTACTTGCCTGATTTGGCAATGGCGGGAGTCAAGTATGTCGATGAAGCCCTTGAAGGAATTGGCGGAGGATTGAAAAACTTTATGAGCTACGGAGATTTTAGATTAGACGATACAGGCTTTTACAAATCGGCTCTTCTCTTTCCTAGCGGTGTGGTGCTTAATGGCGATATTGACAATCTCATCCCTTTTGATCAAAACAAGGTCGTTGAAGATGTCACCCATGCATGGTATCAAGGCGATAAACCTTTGCACCCTTATGAGGGCGAGACCAAACCCAACTACACGGGATTGGAGAAAAAAGCCGACGGCATGGCGTATCTCAAAACCGAGGAGAAGTACTCGTGGATCAAATCGCCTATCTACGATGATAACCGTGTAGAGGTAGGACCATTGGCACGGATGGTAGTGGGTATTGCGGCAAAAGATGAGCGTATCGGCAAATATGTCGCCAACTTCTTGACGCTTTTGGGTGATAAGTTGGGACTAGGCAAACCTGCACCCGCCAAAGCACTCTTCTCGACGGTAGGGCGAACCGCTGCACGTGCGATTGAGACGGAACTTATGGCAGATGTGATGATGGAGTGGGTTGATGAATTGGCTGCTAATGTAGCTAGTGGTGATCTTTCAACATGGAGAGAGTTTAATTTTGATGAAGTCTCCAAAGATGCCAAAGGACACGGTCTAGCTGAAGCTCCACGAGGAGGTTTGGGACACTGGGTAAGCATCAAAGAGGGTAAAATCGAAAACTATCAAGCCGTTGTACCCTCTACATGGAACGCCGCTCCTCGTGACTACAAAAACCGAATGGGGGCTTACGAGTCGGCATTGATTGGTACCAAAGTAGCCGACCCCCACAAGCCATTGGAGATTTTGCGTACCATTCACAGTTTTGATCCCTGTATTGCGTGTGCGGTGCATATTATTGATACCAAAGGAAAGCAGCTGAGCCAATTCAAGGTCAATACAAGTTGTACCCTCTAAAGGAGTGACCATGGCGTATAAAAAAGTAAAGCGAATGAGTCTATTTATGCGAATCAACCACTGGGTTGTGGCGATTTGCATGGTAGCAGCAATTGCAACGGGTCTCTATATCGGTCACCCCTATTACCAAACGCTTATTGCCGATCTGGCGGTGGATAAGTATGTAATGGCGTGGAATCGATGGATACACTTTATGGCGGCGATTATTTTTGATGTGAGTTCGATTGTGGTAGCCTATCTCTACTTCTTCTCTCGTTTTGAAAAAGCCTACAAAAAGCTTATTCCAAATGGCGAAAATATCAAAGAGTTTGGCGATGTTTTGGTCAATCTTATGACGCTCAATCGTGTCAAAAAGTTTGACTCTACCCATGCCGATAGCTTTAATGCAGTCTTTTTCTTCATCTTCCATCTTATGCTTTTGTGGATGCTTTTGACGGGATTACAGCTTTATGTTCACGCCTTTCCTCATGGCGAGAGTTCCATTGGAGCGTGGTGGCCCACAATGCTTCACCTAGCAACCGATTGGACGGTGTGGATTACGGGTGGAACTTATATGGATGTACGCATTTCGCACCACAACACGATGTATTGGATTATTGCTTGGGTGATGTTTCATATCTATTATCAAGTATGGCGAACCCTCTTTTGGCAAGAGGGCGATATCAATATCGTCGTTGGCGGAAGTAAATTTGTGAAAGAGGATAAGGAGAAGTCTAATTGATGCCATAAATTATAAAAATGGTATGGATTGGCAGGGTGCAATTTATTGCACCTTTAAAATAGACTTTTTTTTAAAATTGGCTTTTTGGTGCATTGAAATGCACTCTACGGAACTTTAACTCTTTATGCTATAATCAAAACAAAAAAAGGATTAATATGCAAGTAGCTTATAAAATCAGTAGCGATGAACTTGATAGTAATTTTTTGAAATCCATTAAGCAACTTTTTAAAGCCAAAGAGATTTATATTAATATTAGTGATGAGTATCAAGATGATACAGAGTACCTCCTCTCTAATCAAGCCAATGCAAAACGACTTTTGAACTCTATCAATAATATTGAAAACACTAAAGAGAAGTTGATACATAAAAGTATTGAAGATTTAGGTTGGTACGGTGTTAGCGTTTGAGCCTTTGGCTTCGTGTCGTTTTCATTATGAATAGTTTGCGTAGGTTGGGCATCGCCAAACGACAAAGTTAAGTAATCTATTTTTATACGAAACAATATAATTTAAAAAAGATGAGCAAGAGATTAAAAACTAAAAATTTAGCGTCGGTTATTTAAAAAACGATTCGCATGGGTAGCATTATCGACTCTTCAAACCCAAAAGCTTGATACAATCTTTGGGCTTTGGTGTTGGTTTTGTCTGTTAGAAGTGTGACACGTTTAATCTTTTGGTTTTGGGCGAACGCAAGAGCATGACTCAAAAGTGCTTTGCCTACTCCTTGATTTTGATAGGGTGAAGCGACTATCATATCCTCCAGCAGTGCCACTTTGCCACCCAAAGCCGTCGAGACGGTATAGAGCAAACTCACCATACCAACACTCTTGTTGTCTATTTTGGCTACAAAAATTGTACCTATTTGTTGATTTTGGATAATGGTTTCAAGAGCAATGGATTGCTTTTGGCTATCGGGTGTAAACTCTTCTTCAAAGTCAAAAAGCATAGTGAGCAGTTGATTCAAATCAAATATATCGTTTAATGTCGCTTGGGTAACAGTCAATTTCATACAATTCTCCTTAAACTATAGTATGCAAAAAACATACCCCTATGTATGCCTTTTATCTTACTTAGGATAAAATAGTACCAATTTTTATAGGGTGCAATCTATTGTGCCAAAAGGTAATAATTTGAACATCAAACAAGAAATTTTAAAAGCATTAGAAAACAATATCTTAGTCATTGACGGGGCGATGGGTACGCAAATTCAAGACCTCAAAATAGAGCCTCATCAATGGATAGACGATAAAGGTATCTCTCAAGAGGGATGTAATGAATTGTTAAACGACACCGCACCAGAGCTTATTAGTACCATTCACCGCCGTTATGCCAAAGCAGGGGCGGATTTGATCAAAACCAATACGTTTGGGGCGATGGATTGGGTGCTTGATGAGTACGATATGGGGTATCGTGCCTATGAGCTTAGCTTCAAAGGGGCGAAGCTTGTCAAAGATATTTGTACTGAGTTTAGTACTCCCAATCGAAAACGATTTGTTTTGGGTTCTATTGGGCCAGGGACGAAGCTACCCTCATTGGGGCATATTGATTACGATACTATGCACAAAGGCTACAAAGAGATGGCATTTGGGCTTATTGATGGTGGGTGTGATATTTTTTTGCTCGAAACATCGCAAGACCCACTTCAACTCAAAGCCGCCATCAATGCACTCATCGATGCCAACAAAGAGCGAAAGGTAGAGTTGCCCATCATGGTTTCAGTCACCATGGAGCTTAGTGGAGCGATGCTTATTGGTACGGATGCCACGACTATTGCTACCATCTTAGAGCCTTTTGATATTTTATCGTTGGGTTTTAATTGCGGTACGGGTCCCGATCAAGTCAAAAAACATCTTGTCACGTTGAGCAAACTGTGGAATCGTCCTATCTCTATTCATGCCAATGCAGGATTACCGCAAAATAGAGGAGGATACACCTACTATCCTATGGGACCCGATGAGTTTGCACACAAACAACTCGAATTTTGTCAATACGATGGGGTAAGTTTTTTGGGTGGATGTTGCGGTACAACGCCTCAACACATTTTGGCTCTCAAAAATATACTCAAAGATACAAAACCCAAAAAAGCTACAGGTCGTATTGCTCCCTCTATCGCTTCACTCTTTAACAGTGTCGAACTTTTCCAAAAACCCGCTCCACTGCTTATTGGTGAACGCAGTAACGCTACAGGTTCAAAAGCTTTTAGAGATTTGTTGCTCGTTCAAGACTATGAAGGTACTTTGGTAGTAGCCCAAGAACAAGTACGCTCAGGGGCTCATCTGCTCGATGTCAATGTGGAGTTTGCAGGAAGAGATGGGGCAAAGGACATGAGAGCCGTTATGAATCTCTACAATCAAAAAGTCTCCATCCCCCTTATGCCCGATGCAACGCGTCTTGATACGATGGAGGTTGCACTCAAATCCATCGGTGGAAAAGCTATATTAAACTCTGTCAATCTTGAAGATGGAGAAGATAAGCTTGATGCTATTTGTACCCTTGCCAAACGCTACGGGTGTGCTTTGGTCGCTTTGACTATCGATGAAAAAGGTATGGCAAAAACCAAAGAGGATAAGCTTAGAATTGCCCACCGATTGTATGATTTGTGCGTCAATCGTCACGGCATAGACCCCACAAACTTAATCTTTGATATGCTCACCTTCACCGTAGGGAGCGGGGATGTCGAGTACCGTGATGCCGCTGTGCAAACTATCGAAGCCATACGAGAGCTTCATAGAGTCTATCCCAATGTGGGTTCGACTTTGGGACTCTCCAATATCTCTTTTGGGCTTAGTACCAATGCAAGGGTTTTTCTCAATTCAGTATTTTTGCACCACTGTCTTGAAGCGGGAATGACAAGCGTGATTATCAATGTCAAACATATTCTCCCTATGGCAAAAATATCCGACGAAGATAGAGCTATTTGTGAGGAGTTGTTATTTAATGCCAACGATACCACTCTATTTAGATTTATTGACCATTTTAGTGATAAAGTTGTCGATACCTCGCAAAATGATGAAGCCTTTCATGCCCTTAGCGATGAAGCCAAAATCTCAAAACTTCTGATCGATGGAGACAAAGAGCGAATGATTGGGCTTGTTGAAGAGGCTAGAAAAAGTATTGAACCCGATAGAATCGTCAATGAAATACTGCTTGATACCATGAAACATATCGGCGAACTCTTTGGTAAAGGCGAGATGCAACTTCCCTTCGTACTCCAATCAGCCGAAACCATGAAAGCCACAGTTGATTATCTAAACCCCTATCTACCCAAAAAGCAGACCCAAAGCGATACCACGTTGGTGATTGGTACGGTCAAGGGCGATGTGCATGATGTGGGCAAAAACCTTGTCGATATTATTCTCTCCAACAACGGATTTAAAGTGATAAATATTGGTATCAAAGTCCATATCGAAGATTTTATAGCCAAATTTCATGAGGGGGAAGTCGATGCTTTGGGCATGAGCGGATTGCTTGTCAAATCGACACAAGTGATGAAAGAGAACCTCGAAGAACTCGAAAAGCAAGGGTTTAAAATCCCTGTTTTACTCGGTGGTGCGGCACTTACCAAAAGCTTTGTGGATGATTTTTGTCGCCCGATATACAGCGGTGATATTTTCTATTGTCGAGATGCCTTTGATGGAGTCATTGCCATGGGCAGGATTGAAAAACACAAAAAAGACCCCTCACAACCGCTTGATACTCGCTTGGCAGGAGATTTGATAAGCGTAGAGAAAAAAGAGCAAAAAGAGGTGATTATCCCCCCATTTGAGCAGATAGAGATGCCCCCACCCGTAGATATTCCAACGCCACCCTTTTGGGGAAGACGAGTACTCCAAAAAGAGCAACTTGATTTTGATATGATAGTAGAATGGGTCAATAAACGCACACTCTTTAAGATGCACTGGGGCTACAAATCCAAAGGTATGAGCAAAGAGGCGTATCAAAAGCTGCAAGACAACACCATCTATCCTGCTTTTGAGCGACTCAAACGAGAGTTTAGAGAGCAAAATCTCTTCGAGCCTACCATTATATACGGTTATTATCCTTGCCGTAGCGATGATAGAGAGCTTTATCTATTTGATGAGAGCAGAGGATGGAATATTGATGCCAACGCCTCACGGGAGGATTTTGAAACCATTAAAGATTTAGCCATAGAAAAATTTAGCTTCCCTCGTCAAGGGCGTAAACCTCACCGTGCTTTGAGTGACTTTTTTAGAAGTGACCGAGACGATGTGATAGCTCTTAGTTGCGTAAGTGTGGGGAGCAAATTTAGTGAGTATGAGAAAAAACTTTATGATAAGGGCAAATATTTAGAGTACAATCTTGTGCATGGATTTAGTGTCGAACTCGCCGAAGCTCTAGCCGAAGTCGCCCACAAACAAATCCGCCTTGATTTAGATATTGCTCACCGTGAGGGCAACTCCTTAAGAGATGTACAAATGAACCGCTATCAAGGGGCTAGATACTCCTTTGGCTATCCTGCTTGTCCAGACCTAGCACAAAGCCGTGAGCTTTTTAATATCCTCAAACCCGAAGAGTTTGGCATAGAACTAAGTGAGACTTTTCAGATAGTACCTGAGCAGAGTACGAGTGCATTGGTAGTGCATCACAAAAATGCGACCTATTATGCGGTGTAGGAGTCAATTAGGACTCCATCCATACCATACTCATGAAGCGTCCATCGCACCCGCACTCTTGACGGTAGCTAAAGAAACGTTCCACTTCACACGCTGTACAGATATGCGAATGGGTGATATTCTCTTGCGCTACGCCCATAGCTAGAAGCTGTTGTGCATTGAGATAGGGCAAATCGAGCCTAAATTTATCCCCTTTTTGAGTGTAACTATCCTCCTCAAAATACTTTGCGACATCCTCACCTACCTCATAGCAACACTTACCAATAGAGGGGGCGATATAGGCAAGAGTATCTTTAGGATTTGTGCCAAACTCTCTTTGCATTGCTTCGATGGTTTTGGCTACGATGTGTGCTTTTGTGCCTCTCCATCCCGCATGTACCGCCCCTATAGCTTGTTGGATAGGGTCATGCAACAAAATAGGAACGCAATCGGCGGTGAGGATAGTAAGTACTAAATTTTTTTGGTTGGTAATAAGCCCATCGCACTCAAGAGCGGACTCCTCATACCACCCGATGCTACGATTGACCACTTCAACCCTATCGGAGTGGATTTGATGAGCGACGACAAACTCCAATGGAGCCAATGAGAGTGTGAGGCTTTTGCGATTGATTAGAATATCTTTGGGGTTTTGTTGGGTATGGAGGGCTAGAGAGTTCTGATAGGCTTTGGCATACTCTTTGGTAGTGACATGGTAGTGGCAATGAGGAGCAAAAGAGCCGCGAAGAGGGTACATGGAGAAATCCTTAAAAATAATCTGGTACGTAAGTTTATCCAATTCCTATGCAAGAAACAAACTTTTTTAAAAGAAATCTCAATGTATAATAGTGGCAAAAAAGGAGTCTATGTGTCACAAAAAGCTGTAGTGATTTTAAGCGGAGGGATGGATAGCACTTTGTGCGGTTACCTTGCTAAAGAGATGGGCTACGATATTATCGCTTTGCATTTTAATTACCATCAACGCACCCAAGCCAAAGAGCTTGAAGCCTTTGAAGCGATTTGCGGTGAGCTTAAACCCATCGAAACCTATGTCATTGATTTGGATTTTTTTGCTCAAGTTGGAGCGAGTGCTTTGATTGATAGCTCTATTGCCGTGCCTATGGGGGGTATTGGAGAGGGAGTACCCGTGACCTATGTCCCTTTTCGCAACGGCATCTTCCTCTCTATCGCAACGGCTATCACCGAAAAACACGCAGCAACGGCTATCTTTATCGGTGTGGTTCAAGAAGATAGCAGCGGTTATCCCGATTGTCATGAGCATTACATACAAAATATGCAACAAGCCATCAATAGTGGTACCAAAGAGGAAACGAAGATAGAGATTTGTATGCCTCTGGTGCATCTCAAAAAATCCCAAATCGTACAAGAGGCACTTAGGCTTAATGTCCCACTGCACTACACATGGAGTTGCTATCAAAATCAAGACAAAGCGTGTGGGGTGTGCGATAGTTGCCGATTGCGACTCAAAGGCTTTGAGGAGGCAAACGTGCGGGATGCGATAGAGTATCTTTAGTGAGTATAATGCCTAAAAACTTTTTTTGTCACAGGAATAGCGATAATTTCACCTTGCGTTAATTGAAGTTTGGAGAAGTTGTTGGTCACTAATATCGCTTCAAGGGAGCTGTTGTATTCTTGGGCGATAGTTTCAAGCGAGACATTCTCTTGGGCAACGTAAGAGATGAGATGATCGAGAGGTTTGGTTTTGGGTGCAATAGCCGTCTCGTAGCACAGATAGTAGTTTGCCAATTTGTCTTGCGGGATGATAATACTACACGAGCTTTGCAGGGTCGTTTGGTTGGTGATATGGGGATTCATGGTCATAAAGGCTTTGTGCTTCATATCGAGTTTTTGTGAAAGGAGTCTAAGATTGGTACCTTTTGGCAAGGTAAGCTCATGTATGTCTTTGTAGGTAGCTTTAAACTCTTCGTTTGCACTATCAAATCCTAGCGTGACATTCTCACCTATCATCGAAAGTAGGATAATTTTTTTGATATACTCTCTTGTCTCTTTGGGTAGATACTTTTTGTCATCATCAATCAACACCGAAAGCTCTTTACTACCCGAAAGTTTGATTGCTTTGGCTACTCTTCCCTCACCGCAGTTGTACGCCATAATAGCCAGATACCATTTGCCAAAATCTTTGTGGAGTTTTTTGAGGTAGGTCATAGCGGCTTGGGTTGATGAGATAGGGTCGTAACGCTCATCAATGTAGCCGTTGATAATAAGCGAATAGTGGCGTGCGGTTGAGGGCATAAATTGCCACAATCCAGCAGCTTTTTTGGGCGAGAGGGCGTTGGGACTAAGTCCTGACTCTATCATGGAGAGATAGATAAAAAGATCGCTCATTCCATCATCTAGCAAGAGGTATTTAAAAGTAGGCAAGTAGTGCGAACCTCTTTTGAGTGAGTTTTTGTAGAATTTCTTAAGAGAGTTTGCGTGAGCGTTTGCAAATGTCTCGAAATCACTATCATAGATATACCCCTCATCAATATCCAATTCGCTCAATACATAGCTATAGCTTGGGAAACGCTCAGTTATTGAAGCGTTAATGGGGTATAAAAAAAATAGAGCAAAGAGAATAAAGAGTCTCATAAGGTTGTGGGTATCCTAAAAATTTTTATTAATATAGCACAATAGTTCTTAAGTGGACGATTGTTTCATGGGAATATCTATCCTTACGCACTATAAAATTCTAAGTTTAATTGATATAGGTCAATTCATTTAATGCTAAAATAAGTGTAATCCTGCACACTTATACTATTTATCAAGGCTTATTATGAATAAAATAAAAATATTGCTTACTGCTATAACCCTAGTAGCAATCGGGGTGCTTATGGGGTTACCTTTACGCTATGAAGATGAAGATTTGATCAAAATTTGGCAACAACAGGGTTTTGATATTCAAAAGCTCTACTGTTTGGATGATATTCTTCTTAAGCCTCAATACCAAAGCAATGCCTTTGCTAAAGAGCTGCTCACTACCGCCCACGACTGGATTGCCAATTTCAAAATCTACACCCACTTTGCTTTGCGAACCCTAGAAACAAGCAACCGTCCATTTTGGCTTGATAGCAGATACCAACCTATCGAAAAATCCCTTGCGTCGCAAGAAGAGACGAAATGTTGTTGGATCAAAGAGGTCTAAAACCTATTCAATCCTTTTGCGTTTAAACAAAGTCGTCACGATAATAGCAAATATTATGACAATGGAGGGCATTACCCACGCAGGTATAGGCAAAGGATCGCCCGCAGCGTAGGAGTGCAGACCCGAAAGGTAAAAATTGACTCCAAAATAGGTCATAATGACACTGCTGTATGCCAAAAGCGAAGCAACATTATAGACAAAAATAGAGTTCATTTTGGGAACAAAACGCAAATGGAGTACCACAGCGTAAACCAAAATCGTCACCGCTGCCCATGTCTCTTTGGGGTCCCATCCCCAATAGCGTCCCCAACTCTCATTGGCCCAAACGCCTCCCAAAAAGTTGCCAATCGTAAGCATAATCAAACCAATAATAAGCGACATTTCATTGATTTTGGTGAGTTCTTTGATGGAGCGTTTGATACTCTCTACGTTACTATCGTTGATCAATAGATAAAGAATGAAGGTAATAAACGCCAACAATGCCCCAAGTCCCAAAAAGCCGTAACTTGCCGTAATGACGGCAACGTGAATCATAAGCCAATAGGATTT
>JQIS01000023.1 GCA_000830175.1 Sulfurovum sp. FS08-3
TATTGTTTGAGATAGACCAATGTTTTGATTTGCGGATGTTCTAGGATTGTGTTATCAAGCGTAATAAGGGTTAATTGTTGTTCAATGGCTTGTGCAATAATAGTGCGATTAAAAGGATTGTTGTATTGCGAAGGTACTCTTTTGGCTATCTCAAGAGTATGTGAAGAGAGTTCTAATTTTTCAAACTCACTTACCTCAAGAATGGTGTCAATATCAATATTGTCAAGCTTAATCTCCCCCAAGCCTTTTTTGATATCAATCTCCCAAATAGAAGCATCACTCACATAGATAGTGTTGTCTTTATTGCTAAGGATTTCATAAATAGAGTCATGAAGTTGTTCTTTATGCTCTAGCCATAACAAAAATATCGCAGTATCCAGTAGGTATCTATTGTGTATCAAATGATAATACCTGATAAAAAAGTATTAATCTTTTTTCTTCCGTGTAAAGATACCTTTTACACCTGAAAAGAATTTTTTGGCCATACCTTTGTTGTTGCCGATAAGTTGCTCCATATACTCATCGTAGCTTTTGCCTTTCTCTTCAAGATAACCAATAAGGTATTTTTGGGACATATCAATATCTCCTGACTTCTCAAGTTCTACAAGTTTTTTATAGAGAGGTTCGATTTGAGTTATAATTTTATCCGATGCAGCTTGACGATAGGCGACGTATGAGATGGGTTTGTTGGTTACTTTGTCCAAATTGATTTCAAAGTCAGTAAATATCCAGTAGTATCGTCCATCTTTGGCTCTGTTTTTGATAATTGCCAAAAAGTTTTCACCCTCTTGAATGCGTTCCCACATAATTTTGAAAATAACTTTTGGTGTATCGGGGTGTCTTACGATGCTGTGCGATTTCCCGATAAGTTCGGTTTCGCTGTATCCCGAAACTTCAATAAAGTAGTCATTTGCATACTCAATAATGCCATGCGTATCGGTTTTGCTCACAAGATACTTTTTGGGATCTAAAACTATTTTTTCATCTACAACTTGTACGCTCATAACACTTATCTCCAATTTAAATTTTATACTAAAAACAGATGAACTTAGGGCTTTAAGCTTGCTTTGTTTGTATAATTTTGTAAGTATTATAGCCAAAACATGATTACAATTATGGCAAAATATAGTTTTTATTAATAAGATTTAAATTTTATTAGGATAATATATAAGACTAAAGTAAAATCAACAACACCTAGGAGTCGCAAATGACAAGAGAAGAGCTTCTAAAGAGTCTTTCGGATGCAAAAGATTTGCATTTTGCCAATAATCGCAGAATACATAGTATTGTTAGAAATCGTGCCTTCATCCATAGACCCCCCGTCGCTGATGTATCGCAGTGTCAATTTGATAAATGGTTGCGTAGTGATTCAATAATTGAAAAAGTTGTGGGTTCTATCTTTTACGGTGACCTTCTTACTCTACACAATAAATGGCACAATGTTTATCTCAATATCTACTACTCTTTTTTTGAGAATCAAAAACTCACCGAACTGTTGGAAAAAATTGATCAAAGCGAAAAAGAGAAAGAGATAGAAAAGCTTACTGAAAAAATGAGTAAAATTAAATTTAAACTCACACCTTTGGATGAGGAGAAAATCAAGACACTTTTAAGTGATTTGGAAAAAATATCAAACCAAATCAAATCAACCATCGAAAGTTGTGAACGAAAAATCAATGCAACCTCCTCTTCACTTTTTGATAAACCAAAATAAATAGGTGATTGAGTTTCAAGACAATTTCTTCTTAATTTAATTGATTTTTGGATAATATTTACTTTTATAAAGCCCTTAGGGGTATTTTTAGCAGGGAGCTAACACAATGAATGAAGCACAAAAGATATGGATGGATGGAGAGTTGGTAGATTGGCATGATGCCAAAGTTCATGTTCTAACTCATACACTTCACTATGGAAACGCAGTATTTGAAGGTACACGAGCCTATCAAACACAAGAGGGTCTAGCCATCTTCAAGCTTGATGAACACTGCAAACGTCTCTACGACTCAGCCAAAATTACAGCTATTAAACCCAATTTTGATATAGATACCATCAAAGAGGCACATATTGAGTTGTTGCGTGCCAATCATTTTACAAAAAATGTCTATATTCGTCCTCTTATCTATTTGGGTTACGGTCAAATGGGGGTACATCATATCAAAGCCCCCGTCCATACGATGATAGCTGCTTGGGAGTGGGGGGCTTATTTGGGTGATGATGGATTGGAAAATGGCATCAAAGTGTGTACCTCCTCTATCACTCGTAGCCCCAACCGCTCTACTTTTGGTAAAGCCAAAGCATCGGCTAATTATCTCAATTCACAAATGGCCAAATACGAAGCCATTGAGTCTGGATTTCAAGAGGCGTTGATGCTTGATGAAAACGGTTTTGCAGCGGAAGGAACGGGAGAGTGCCTCTTTATCGTGCGAAACGGCGTACTGATTTCGCCTCCTAATGATAACTCACTTGAGTCCATTACACAAGCAACGGTTTTTGATTTGGCACGAGATTTTAAAATCCCTGTCGTACGAAGAAACATTACCCGAGATGAGATTTATATCGCCGATGAAGCCTTTTTTACAGGTACCGCCGCTGAGATTACACCTATCAAATCGCTTGATCATCGGATCATTGGAAATGGTGGACGAGGCGATATGACCAAAAAACTTCAAAGTGCCTATTTTGATGTGGTACACGGAAGAGACAAGGACTATAGGCACACTTTAACCTACATTGAAAGAGAGAGAGTCTATGCCAGCTGACATGAACGACTATTTTAAAAAGAAAAAACCAACCAACAACGACGGTAGCGGGGGTAATGGTGGAGGCAATATGCCTCAAATGCCAAACTTCAACGGTGGAGGATTGGGCAAACTTGCTTCAAGTGGCATTGTTATTGTGTTTGTTATCTTTGCAGCCATTGCACTCAAACCTTTTGCCATTGTCAATTCAGGTGAGATAGGTATCAAAGTGACTACGGGTAAATTCCAACAAGTACCACTTGACCCAGGTCTTCACCTCTATGTTCCTATTTTTCAACGGATTCATATTGTTAATACTCGAATTAGAATGATTACCTACACCAATGATGCAAGTGCTACTTTGGGTGATGGTACCAAATACGAGGGTGGACTTAAGCAAAACGATGCCATTTCAGTACTTGATAAACGAGGTTTAACCGTCGATATCGAACTAGCTGTCCAGTATCGACTCAAAGCCGAGTCTGCTCCTGCAACCATTGAAAAATGGGGGGAGAGTTGGGAAGAGAAGATTATCAACTCCAAAGTGCGTGAAGTCGTGCGTGACGTGATTGGTCAATATACCGCCGAGATGTTACCTGAAATGCGTAATGAGATAGCTACCGCCATTCAGACCAAAATCAAAACGGCTATTCAATCAATCGAAAATACGCCTGTTCTTCTCTCATCGGTAGAACTTAGAAATATTGAATTGCCTCCAAAAATCAAAGAGCAAATCGAAAAAGTTCAAATCGCCAAACAAGAGGTTACTGTAGCCGAACAACAAAAAGAGAAAGCCAAACAAGATGCTCAACGAAAAGCAGAGATTGCAAAGGGTGAGGCAGAGCGAAACAGAATCGAAGCACAAGGTGAAGCCGATAAGATACGCATTGAAGCTGAAGAACAAGCCAAGGCCAATATTTTGATTGCCAAATCTTTGACACCTGAACTATTACAACTTAAGCAAATTGAGACGCAAATGAAGTTCAATGAAGCACTTCAAGTCAATACAAACGCTCAAATCTTCTTAACACCTGGTGGGTCTGTGCCTAATATTTGGGTCGATTCAAAAATCAATGGTCGAAGTGTTGAGCAGACACGAACCACAGTAGAGAACCCATGAACGCCAAAGTAGTACTTGATTGGGATAAGCACCCCCTTATCCCAGCCATTGCACAAGACCATGAGAGCAATGAGGTGCTAATGTTGGCGTATATGAATCAAGAGGCGTACAACTTAACACTCTCAACAGGCTTTGCTCACTACTTTAGCCGAAGCAAACAGCGTATTTGGAAGAAAGGCGAAAGCTCCAACCATACGCAAGAGGTAAAAGATGTTTTAATTGATTGCGATGGGGATACGATTGTGCTTAAAATTCATCAAAACGGTGTAGCGTGTCA
>JQIS01000024.1 GCA_000830175.1 Sulfurovum sp. FS08-3
CAAGAGACTTTTGATAAAACTCCAGTGCTTTATCGTACTCTCCAATGGAGTCATAAACCAATCCGATATTATTGTAACTTGTAGCGGTATCGGGGTGCTTTATGCCCAAAACTTCTTCGTGTATAGCAAGAGACTTTTGATAGTATTTGAGTGACGTATCGTAGTCGCCCATATCGTTGGCGATGTATCCGTACCAGTGGAGATATTCGCCATTTTTGTTATCAAATCGTGTTGCTTCGGATATTTCAAAGAGGGCTTTGGGGTAGTTTAGCTCTCTGTGGTAACTCTTTGCTTTGAGATAGTAGCTGTTGGCTAAGTTTTTGATGTATTGTTGTCCTGCTTTGTCGGCTTTGTATCTATCGAGTATCTCTCTGTATAATTTTTCATTATAGTTATCAAATGCTACTTGTGCCTCTAGGAGTAGGGCTTCGTAGTCTGTACCTTTTGCCTCTTGAAGTGTTTTTGCAAACTCTTGTTTGTCTTCTTCTCTTTGTTTGGACAATTTTTCAAGTTGCTCGGTAAGTGGAGTATGTGTTTTTAGATGATAATCAATTTGTTTCTTCAAGTAATCGACAAAACCTTCATTTTCGAGGAGTTTATCGAGTGTTTCATTGTGCGAAGCATAGTGTTTTTCTGTCTCAATAGCTATATTTTGGATAAGCCCATCGGATGCTTTTGTATCAAGATTTTGGATAATGATTTTAATTTTATATATATGTGGATAAAACTTTTTAGCTACATCTTCATACTTCTCTACTATATCCTCAATCTCATTCCAACTCCAAACAATTATCTCAATTGAGTGTTTTTTGGACAACTCTTGTGCTTTATCTTGCAACTTTGTATCTCGTGGAGCCGCACAAGCAAAGATAGATTTTACTGGAGTAAAATTAGCCATCATTGATTGCGTATCTGATTCCAAATCCCTTAATAACTGCTTTAAATCTTTTTTATTTTTGCATTGAAAACAAATTTCGCCTTTGCTACATTTTCCATCTATGCCATTTTGTTTTTGACCGTTGCGACCGTAAAGCTGAAACTCTCTCTTGTACTCTTGGATACATAATGCATTAATAAGCTCTTCAAATTTTTTGTCATCTTTAAGCGGTTGCCATTGATAGTCTGCCATGATTTATCCTTGTGTTTATTGATAGATACCAATGCTAGAAATAATCCTACCACTCCTCAATCTTAGCTCTATACTCCTCTTTGGTCTCCAAATCTTTGATCCAAATTTCGCCTTGACTCCATTCATCTTCGCCTATGACGGCACAATATCTAGCGTTGATTTTATCAGCACCTTTGAGGTGGGATTTGAGCGATTTGGGTTCGTACTCTATTTCGACTTTGGTTTGTTGGCGTTTGCGTGAAGCCAATGCAAAAAGAGTCTCCATAATGCCCTCTTGCGTTAGCATACTTCCTAGATAGATACCCTCTCGTTTGCTTGTAGGCAACGTCACCAAATCCAAAATCCGCTCAATCCCCAATGCAAAACCAACGGCAGGGACGCTTTTGCCATCCAAAAACTCTACCAATCTATCGTATCGCCCACCCCCTGCGATAGCCGATTGAGAGCCGATTTGGGAGCTGACAAACTCAAAAGCACTCTTGTTGTAGTAATCCAACCCTCGTACCAAATGGGTATCGACTTCATAGGCGATAGAGCTACTATCTAGGAGTTTTTGGAGCGTTTGAAAATCGCTTTGGCACGTTGGGCAGAGGTTTTGGGTGAGTTTGGGTGCATCGTGGAGCAGGGTTTGACACTGGTTATTTTTGCAATCAAGTACTCGGATAGGATTGGTAGCGATGCGGCGGCTGCAATCTTCGCAAAGCAAAGCCTCTTTGGGGGTCAAAAAAGCGATAAGGTTTTGACGATAAGGGGGCATACATTCACTGCATCCTAGTGAGTTAATTTTGAGCGTGTAGCCAATGCCCAAAGCATCAAAAATATCTCGTATCATTAAGATAATATTAAAATCCTCATAGACACTTGCCTCTCCAAAGCTCTCACAACCAAACTGATGAAACTCCCTCAATCGCCCTTTTTGGGGTTTTTCGTAGCGAAACATCGCCCCGTAGTAGTAAAATTTATCTTTGCGAGGACGACGGTCGAGTTTGGCTTGGACGTAAGCTCGAACCACTCCTGCCGTACCCTCTGGACGCAAACAGACATCGTTTTGCCCTTTGTCGATAAATTGGTACATCTCTTTGCCCACAATATCACTGCTCTCACCCACGCTTCGCTTGAAGAGTTTGGTCTCTTCTAGTAGCGGTGTTTCGATGTATTGGTATCCGTATCGTTTGGCAATTTGGGTAGCGGTTTCAATCGTATAGATAAATTTATCAGCCTCCTCAAAAGCAATATCTTTCATCCCTCGTAGTGCGTTTATCATCTCATAACCTTTTGTTTTCATTGATGTTATTGTAACATAGTCTCAATTCTACTCCTCTGTATAGTGATGTTTTTTCTTCATATCGATATAAAAACCTGTAAAATATATCTCTCGTACAAACAAAATCAACGCTACAATAAGCGATACCATTGCCAAAATAAATAGCACAGCAATAAGCCACTCAGTGTGTACACCCAGCAATGCACTCGTAAAGACACAGATAATCACAATTGCCACCATAAGTCCTGTAATAGTAGCAAAAAAGATAGCACGATTGGAGTTTCGCATACGTCTAAGCAAAATTTCACGCATCTCATGTATGTAATCGGGTTCTTTGTAGGCACTGTTTTGGCGATGTTGTTTGCTGTTGTATTCATCAAGTGCTTCGAGTCTATCAATAGCACGTGCCAAACGTGTCACAAAGACATTGAGTAGCCCCGCCACCCCTGCTATCAAAAAGACAGGCGCAACCGACATCTCAATAAGATGCGAAATGGTCACAACGCCACTACTATGAGCCAACACTACCGCTTCTCCTCTCTATCGCTCTTGCCATTTGAATATCTGATGTTACGCACTTTTTATCGGAAGTGGGACTTTAGTCCCACCAAAAGCTAAGATTTGGTTGTCATTACTATACAAAGCCAATAAGTGGGACTGAAGTCCCACCTCCGAAATGCCATTGCATCTGCATATTTTACAAATAGAGTGCAGGTGCGTTATGATGGCTTGGAATTGAGCGAAAAAGCTATCTTCGATTCGTAAATTTATCGTTTGCATTGTTTTCTCCTTTGTGGTATTGTAGCCCATTTCTAGCAATCATCCAAAGCAATGGCGGGGCTAAAGTAGGGGTTGCTTAGTTGAAATTTGCTTAGTATTCGACTGTAGAGTACGCTGTTGCCAAAGAGATTGCCCATCATGATAAAGTGATGGATGGTGAATTTGGTTTTGAGTTGATTGCAGATACCTATTGCCATATCTCCCAACGCCTCAAAGATAGAGTAGGCAAGGTAGTGTTTCTGGGCACCTGCAAGTCTAAAGCTCATAATAGAACCCAAAAAATTGGCATAATCAAAATCGCCCTCATCATCAAAGTAGGTATCGATTTTCAATCCCCCATTTCCTCTAAATTGGTAGGAACTATCGCATAAAGCTTCAAAATTAGCAGGGTTAAGTTCAAGAAGCACCGCCACGGCTTCAAATAAATCATCCTCAATAGAACTTCGCAATATATCAATAGTGTGTGGGTATTTTTGGGTGTAGTTTGCAAGTAATGTGCTACGTTTTGCATCGCTTTGAAACCTCTCCCATACTTTTGCCATGCTAAAAGGAGCAAAAGTGATAACCCGTTTGGTCGCCATCTCGTTGGCTACTAGGAAACATACGCCTTGGGTAGAGAGGTAGCACCCGATAGCGTTTTGAAACTGCGCCTCTTTTTGGATAGCGACAAAGCGATTGATAATCCTATCCTCATCCAAAAGCTCCAAAGTCTCATAAGGATTGGTAATAAGTGAGATATTTTTTTGCACCACCACCGCTTCTCTATCTTGGGTGGGATGAAAAAAGAGATAATCCATCCCGCTCTCTTTAGCATTGATAGAGGCTAGGAGGCTTTTATTGTTGTAAGGGGCTTTGATTTTGATAAACTTCTTGCCGCTCATCTCTTGCAAAGTCCTATCGGCAAGAGTCACTTTGAGGGTAGGTTTTTCAATCGAAAAGAGGGCGTTAATCTCCTCTGTCGTCACGTTAAAAAGCTCACGAACCTTAGCGGCATGGGTGAGGAGTAGCGTCGCATCTGGGCTGTAATGAGGGGAGAAAATCGTACAATCTTCGTAGTTTATGAGAGCGGGGTTGCTGTAGTGATTGCATACCAAACGCTCATCAAGATAATGCTCACTACTAGGATCGCTTAGGCTCTCAATACATTTTGCACACGGAGCAATAGGATAATCGAATGACTCAAAGCGTTGTGTGACGATAGGTTCGTTGGTTTGTTCGGTAGTAATCTCTCCCAAAAAGAGCGAATGGGGCAAAAAGCGATTGAGCAAGGTATTAAAATGGGCTAGGTTACTGTTCTTTGCATCGATGGTTAAAACTATCTCTTCTTTGTTTTGTTCAACATTTGCCAAAACTCCGCTTGTATCAATAAGCCACTGTAAAAATCCTCCAAAGTATCGATGGGGGGCTTTGTAGGCTATGCGTTGTCTAACGGTCACGGTGATACTCCTTGCATTGGCTTTGTGGATTATTATAACGTGCAATGACCTCTTCAAGCGTAACCTCGTGTTGATTTTTGCAAAAACTTACATTGGAGTGTGAAAGCTCCGTCATGGTAGCTTCGATAAAGTCATGAAATTTAGCCTTAAGTTCGTCGCTCAATCCTACGTTTACGCTTTGTATATCTTTGGGTACAATGCCTATGATACTCACCTGTGCCATCTTTTCAAGCAGTGAGCAGATTTCAAGCATCTCGGCTACTTCGACTTCGTGGGCGGTTTGTTTGTAGCTCCCCAAACCCAAAAGCTCCTCTGAGGGAAGATTGTAGATAGCCCCCACTTCATCGTCAATTGTTAGGGTATCAAGAATCAAAACCCTATCGTAATCTTGATAGTAGCGCATGAGTCCAAAACCCAACACACCCCCATCCACAAGCGTCACATCGCTCTCAAAGGTGTAGTTTTGTTCAATATACTTTTGAGCATAAACCCCCACTCCCTCATCTTGAAAGATAATCGTCCCTACACCCACTATCGCTGTTGTCATTGCTTTCCTTTATCTATGCTTCTTGTTGTCAATGTTTGTTTGGTATTGTATCAAACAAATCCATTGGTTTACAATCCTCTTTGTACGACACCCATAAGGTAATCGACATCGCTATCGTCTAAATAAATGGTACTGTGAGTCTCAAAAGCCCTCATCATACTCTTTTTATCCAAAGAGGGAGCGTGGATACACTGGGGGTGGACGAGTTTGAAACTTTGCATCAAAGAGACACGGGTATCCAAAGGGGTTTGGCAGATATAGCAACGCTCTTGGCGATAGATACGCCCCTCAAATGCAAGTAGTTCCAAATAGCTCTCGACAACTACCCGTTTGGTGTTTTGTTTGGTCATTCTTTGAGCTGATTTGAGCAGTAGATTGTAGTAAAAGCTATCAACCTCTTCAACCTCTTTGAGATGCTTGGATAGAGCTTGAATCCACTGATGCCACAAAAGCCATTTGGCATTATTCCCTAGCCAATCAAAAGAGATATGAGAGACGCCACGAAGTCTAGGCATAAATCTCCCATCCTCTCCCTCTATCTCAAAATCAATCAAAAATCCCAAAGCAATCACCGAATGCCTCGCCCCGTAAAAGCGATAGTAGGTGCCTATTTGATGGGGAGAAAGAATAGTGACAATGCAATCCTCATCTCGAACGGGTTGAATATGGAGAATAAAGCCTTTCATGTACGCCTCAAGTCAAAAGCAATTTTAAATCACCCAAAAGTTTTTTGTGTGCTAGAGTACAAATTCATACTCTCAATTCATAATGTTTTTTTAAATTAATAGTGTAAATATTGTATGGTTGCATCGAGTCTTCATCTATCTTTAACTCACGATTATGTATAATCTAGCCAAAATTATGAGATTAGCAAACGCTGAGTTTATCACTACTCTCTTAAATAAAAACATTAGCAAAAATAAATTAAAGGTTGGCTTATGAGAGATCTCTTTACCTCATTTAAAGATAACTGTGGATTTGGGCTTTTAGCTTCAATCAACAACACACCCTCGCACAAAAACCTAGAGGATGCAATTACCTCTCTTTCACGCATGATGCATCGAGGAGCCATTGCAGCTGATGGCAAAAGTGGAGATGGGAGTGGACTGCTTTTATCTTTACCTAAGAAGTTTTTTACAAAAGAGGCAAAAAAAGATGGGATTGTACTACCCAATATGTATGCCGTAGCGATGCTTTTTTATCAAAACGAAAAGCAACTTGATACTATCAAAGAGATTTGTCTCAATAATGATTTGAGGGTCTTTTACAAACGAGAAGTACCTATCAATACCGAAGCGTTAGGCGTTCAAGCCCTTGAAACATTGCCTAAGATTGCTCAACTCTTTGTCATGCCAAACTCTTTGATTGGCACTAGACGTTTTGAAGCCTTGGTCTATCTCTCACGCAAAGAGGTGGAACATGCGTTGCAAGAGGATAAGGATTTTTATATCCCATCTTTTTCAACCTCTGTCGTCTCTTACAAGGGACTTGTGATGCCTACGCATATCAAAGAGTTTTATCAAGATTTGGCAAATCCTCATTTTGAAATCTCTTTTTGTCTCTTTCATCAGAGATTTTCAACCAATACCTTACCTAAATGGAAATTGGCTCAACCCTTTCGTATGATAGCCCACAATGGTGAAATCAACTCCGTCACAGCCAACCGCTTCAATGTCAAGGCAAAATCGGAAGATATGAAAAGTGACATCTTTAGTGATGAGGAGCTTAGTCGCTTAGAGAATATCATTCAAGGGGGAATGAGCGATAGTGCGAGTGTGGATAACTTCTTTGAGTTTCTCAATGTCAATGGGGTTGATTTTTTCAAAGCCGCACGCTCTATGTTTCCTGCTCCTTGGCAAAATGCCCCTCATATGGATGCTGATTTAAGAGCCTTTTATGAATACACATCAACCTGTTTTGAGCCATGGGATGGGCCCGCAGCGGTAAGTATGACCGATGGGCGTTATATTGGTTGCGTGCTTGATAGAAACGGGCTTCGACCTGCCAAATACATCATCACAAGCGACAATCGAATCCTCATTACGAGTGAATACGGAGTGCTTGATATTCCCGATGAAAATATCATTGAACGAGGCAGATTGCAATCGGGTGAGATGATAGGGCTAGACCTCAAATACGGCAAAGTACTCAAAAGCAAAGATATAGACAACTATCTCAAAAATCGTGAACCCTACGGGCAGTGGCTCAATGAAAATATGAGCTATCTTCAAGAGCATCTTGACACCCCATTTAACTCGGTTTACGATTTGGATGAGAAGATATTGGAGGCGAAACAACGCTATTTTAATATCACCCATGAAGTACTCGATCAAGTCATTGAGCCGATGATGAAAGAGGGCAAAGAGGCAACGGGTTCGATGGGGGATGATACTCCTTTGGCAGCCTTTTCGACCAAACAACGCAACTTTAGCGATTTTTTCAAACAAAAGTTCGCACAAGTCACCAATCCTCCTATTGACCCTATTCGTGAAAAGGTGGTAATGAGTCTCAACAGTGGTTTTGGTGAAACACGCAACATTCTCAATGATGATGCCCAACACGCCAAACGACTCAAAACGACTACACCTATTCTCTCAGCTGAAAATTTAGAGATTATCAAAGATTTTGGAGATATTAACAATCCCAAATATGAAAAATACTACAAAGCCAAAACCTACTCTACCATCTTTGCCTCCAACCTCAAAGCCTCGCTCTATGCTTTGGCTCAAGAGATTATCAAAGATGTACAAGAGGGCGGTGTGCGAACCATTATTTTGGATGATAGAACACTCAATGAAGAGAAAATTATGCCTATGCTCATGGTAGTAGGGTATGTCAATCAACAACTCCTAGAACACAAAGTACGCCATCTTGCAACTATTGTGGCTATTTCGGGTGAGGTTTATGATTCGCATTCGGCTGCCTCACTTATTGCCTTTGGAACGGCGGCTATCTATCCCTATATGCTCTACAAAAGCGTTGCTTCCATTTTACGCAAACAAAACAAAGCAGGTGAACTCTCGGTCGTACTCAAAAAGGTGCGTAAAGCCCTTGGGTCAGGATTGCTTAAAGTAATGTCGAAGATGGGAATATCGACTATCTCATCTTATCGAAACTCGAAACTTTTTGATATTATCGGTTTGGACAAAGAGCTTGT
The DNA here is from genome assembly GCA_000830175.1 of Sulfurovum sp. FS08-3. Taxonomy (GTDB): domain Bacteria; phylum Campylobacterota; class Campylobacteria; order Campylobacterales; family Sulfurovaceae; genus FS08-3. The sequence goes on from JQIS01000024.1 coordinate 8,314, forward strand.
CAAGGAGTGTTTCAAGGGTGCAAGAGTCTTGCTTAGTGGCTTGGGATATGAAGATATTGAAGAGCGTATCAACGCCATTCATGCACAAGCCTACAGCAAAGACAACGCCCAAAGAATCTATCCGCTCAATATCGGAGGCTACTACAAATATCTTGAGGGGGGCGAGTATCACGATTACGCTCCCGCTACGGTTCACGCTATCCATGCAGTAGCAAAGAGCGGTAAACAAGAGGATTTTGATAGACTCAAATCCCTTATCAATCAACGTGATAAGAAGTTTATTCGAGACTTTTTTAACCTCAAAAGCGATAGAAGCTCTATTGATATCGAACAGGTTGAACCTATTGAGGCTATCTTTAAGCGATTTGTTACAGCGGCGATGAGTTTGGGTTCTATTTCACCCGAGGCTCATGAGTGTCTAGCCGAAGCGATGAATCGTCTAGGAGGAATGAGCAACTCAGGTGAAGGTGGAGAGGATGAAGCACGTTTCAAAACCATCAAAAACTCCAAAATCAAACAAGTTGCCTCAGGACGATTTGGTGTTACTCCTGCCTACTTGCGTAATGCCGAAGAGTTGCAAATCAAAGTAGCTCAAGGAGCAAAACCAGGCGAGGGAGGTCAGCTTCCTGGACACAAAGTCACCCAACTTATCGGACGATTACGCCATACCATTCCAGGCGTTACACTCATCTCACCGCCTCCTCACCATGATATCTACTCCATTGAGGATTTGGCTCAACTTATCTTTGATCTCAAACAAGTCAATCCCGATGCTGCTATTGCCGTTAAACTCGTTTCGACAGCGGGTGTAGGCACCATTGCTGCGGGAGTAGCCAAAGCTTACGCCGATAAAATCATCATTTCAGGAGCAGACGGCGGTACGGGTGCAGCACCTGTAGGCTCGATTAAGTTTGCAGGTAACCCATGGGAGCTAGGACTTATCGAAGCCCACAACGCCCTAAAAGCCAACAATCTTCGAGGACAAGTCCATCTCCAAACCGATGGAGGACTCAAAACAGGGCTTGATGTAATTAAAGCCGCACTTCTAGGAGCAGAGAGCTACGGCTTTGGTACAGCTGCTTTGACGGTGCTTGGGTGTAAAATTTTAAGAATTTGCCATCTCAATCGTTGTACGGTAGGTATTGCTACGCAAGAGGAGAGATTGCGAGAGAATCACTACGAGGGAAGCGTAGAGCGTGTCATGAACTACTTTACACTTTTGGCTGAGGATGTAAGGGCAATTTTGGCTCATCTTGGATACTCTAAAATTGAAGATATTGTAGGACGAAGCGATTTGCTTGAAGTCATTGATGATGAATTTGCTAAGAAGTTTGAATTTGAAAATCTCCTCTATCGATTGGAGGGTGTTGATACGCAACAAGTAGCCTCCAATGAGCCTTATGACAAAAATGAGTTTGAGAAAGATGTACTCAATGAAGCCATGAGTGCTATCAAACACCCTACCGATCCTATTGTCATTCGACGAGATATTTCCAATCTCAACCGAAGCTTTGGAGCAAGAATATCGGGTGAAATTGCCAAATATTACGGTGATAAAGGTTTACCCGATGGTACGATTGATATTCAACTAACAGGTATCACGGGTCAATCGTTTGGTGCTTTTTTGATTAATGGTGTTTCACTCCATGTCAAAGGAGCAGGAAATGACTATATTGGCAAAGGCATGAGCGGTGGACGCATTGTGATTACCTCTGATACACGAGGCGGAGAGAGATTTTCGCTAGGCGGAAATACCTGCTTGTACGGTGCAACGGGTGGAAAACTCTACATCAATGGGCAAGTGGGTGAGCGTTTTGGCGTACGCAACTCAGGTGCTATAGCAGTCGTAGAAGGTACGGGTGATCATCCATGTGAATATATGACGGGCGGTGTGGTTGTGATATTGGGCAAAACAGGTGTAAACTTTGGAGCGGGTATGACAGGCGGTGTAGCTTTTGTACTTGATGAAGACCACGGTTTTATTGAAGATATTAACCCCGAACTTATTGAAGCAAGACGAATCGATACCGATGATATGGACAATGAGCGTTATTATCTTAAAAAGTTGCTCAAAGACTACTACAAAGAGACCAACTCTACCAAAGCCAAAGAGTTGTTGGATAACTTTAGAGTAGGCATAAGAGATTTTTGGTTGGTACGCCCAAAAGATATGAAAGTACCCTTGAATTTTGAGGATGGAGAGTAAGATGCAGAAGTTTTTTGAACTTGATAGAATAGATGCAACCAAGCGAGATGTGGTAGAGCGATTAAAGGATTTTGATGAGATATACAATCTTTTTCAACCGCTCAAAGCCCAAGAACAAGCCGATAGATGCGTTCAGTGTGGTGATCCCTATTGTCACAACAAATGTCCGCTTCACAATTTTATTCCTCAATGGCTCAAATCGGTAGCTTCCAAAGATTTGGAGATGGCGTTTAATCTCTCCAATGAGCCTTCTCCCTTTCCTGAAGTGATGGGACGCATTTGTCCTCACGATAGATTGTGTGAGGGGGATTGTACGCTCAATGATGGACACGGTGCTATCACGATTGGTTCAATTGAAACTTTTATCAATGAAGAGGGGTTTGCACAAGGACTTAAGCCCAAATTTACCACCCAAAAGATTGGTAAGCGTGTTGCTATCATCGGTGCGGGACCTGCTGGACTTTCGGCGGCAACTTTTCTTTTGCGAGAGGGTATTGATGTAGAGCTTTTTGATAAACACAATCGTGCTGGGGGACTTATGAGCTATGGTATTCCTGGATTTAAACTTGATAAATCCATCGTAGCTCGACGCATAGAGTTTCTCAAAGAAGCGGGAGCGATTTTTAATCAAAATTGTGAAGTAGGCAAAGATGTTGCCTTTGAAAAACTACTCGAAGATTTTGATGCGGTTTTTGTCGCAGTAGGGGCAACGGCAGGACGAAGAGCAGGGCTTGAGGGCGAAGATGCCCCCAATGCTTATATGGCAATGGAGTTTCTTACTTATATGCAAAAAAAGCTCTTCAACGAACCGTGCGAAAGAGAGATTGAGGTAGCTGATAAGCGTGTTGTGGTGATTGGCGGTGGAGATACTGCAATGGATTGTGTACGAACTTCATTGCGACAAAAAGCCAAAAGCGTTACCTGCCTCTATCGAAGAGATGCTCAAAATATGCCAGGGAGTCAAAAAGAGTACATCAACGCCAAAGAAGAAGGAGTTGAATTTGAATTTTATACCTCTCCCAAAGCGTTAAAAATCGAAAACGGTGAAGTTGTTGCCGTCACCATGATCAAAACTCAATTGGAAGAGCTGGAAAATTCAGGACGACAAAATGTACAAGAGATAGAGGGAAGCGAGTATGAGATTGAGGCCGATATAGTTATCTTTGCTTTAGGCTTTGATACGGTACAATACCCTTTTTTGAAAGACAACGGCATTGAACTTGATCGTTGGGGTGGTATTGTTGTCGATGAGCATTATCAAACGACAAAAAAAGGTGTCTATGCGGGTGGCGATTGTCACCGTGGGGCGCATTTGGTCGTGACGGCGGTTTATGATGGCAGAGAAGCTGCAAAAGCTATCGCCCAATCACTTAAAGCATAAAGGAATATTAGATGAATTTTGGCAATCTATTTGGTGGAAAGAAAAAAACAGCGCAAGAGAGTGAAAACAAATGGATTAAGTGTCCAAAGTGTCTCTCTTTGATGTATTTCAAAGAAGTTGAAGCCAAGCAAGAGGTGTGTCCAAAGTGCAATCACCACTTTAGAATCAATGCCTCTAAACGTATCGCTTTTTTAGTTGACGAGGGAAGTTTTCTTGAACAAGATGCCTCTTTGACCCCTATAGATCCGCTTAAATTTAGCGATAAAAAGAGCTACAAAAAACGTATCGAGGAAGCCAAAAGCAGCAGTGGGGGCAAAAACTCAGCCGTAATGAGCGGAAGCTGTACCATTGAGAATATTCCCGTTGAAATTGCGGTTTTTGATTTTAGCTTTATGGGTGGCAGTTTGGGTTCGGTGGAGGGTGAAAAGATTGTACGTGCTATCAATCGAGCCATCAAAAAACGTTGCGGTGTGATTATTATCAGTGCCAGTGGGGGTGCTAGAATGCAAGAGAGTACCTATTCGTTGCTTCAAATGAGCAAAACATCCGCTGCACTTAACAAGCTGCACAAAGAGGGATTGCCCTACATCTCGATACTCACCGATCCTACTATGGGGGGTGTAAGTGCCTCTTTTGCAATGCTGGGTGATATTATTATGGCAGAACCAGGGGCTTTGATTGGATTTGCGGGACAAAGGGTTATCAAACAAACCGTGGGTGTGGATTTGCCCGAAGGGTTTCAACGTTCGGAGTTTTTGTTGGATCATGGACTTATTGATATGATTGTCAATCGCACAGAGATGCGTCATACGATTGCCGATTTGCTACGACTCTTTGCCAAAGAGGAGCGAGTGATTCGACAACTCATCCCCCAAGAGATAAAAGAGGAGTATCATCAAGATTAGATGATACTCCAAGCTCTTGTTTTGATAGAGATAGCCTCCGAA
>JQIS01000025.1 GCA_000830175.1 Sulfurovum sp. FS08-3
CCTCGAAGCTACTCCACCCTCAAAGAGGCTAGAGTAGGAATAGGAGAGTATATCAACCTATACAACAAAGAGAGACTCCACCAATCTCTCAACTATGCAACACCCGATGAAGTCTATTACAAAGGAGTCAATAATAGAACCTATCAAGAGAAAGATTTGCTACAAAATGTAGCATAGTGAGGTGGAATAAGAAAATTGTTAAAAGTGGTCTTGATGGAGGGGGGCGGTATAAATCATGTAGATGAGTTATTTACAGAATTTACTTTGGTTCAAAATGAACTAGATAAATATAACAATTTTTGGTACATATGGGAACTTTTTGAAGATAAGATTGTTGAAATATGTCAAAGTAGGAATAACTATAATACAAATCAGGTAGTCCAAGCTTATTTATTTGCATTAAACCCTCACAACATAATATGGGAAAAAGGTTCTAAAGATTGGCATACATTAAAACCTCAAAATCAAAGATTTTTCAAACGAATGGCAAAAGAAATCGGTCATTGTCCATCAACACTCTATTCTATAGCAAAACTTTTAACAAGTGTTGGTTCATCCTATCTTAGTGATGGAATTGGTTGGATTGCCAATATGCTACGCAAAAATCGAAACTTATGGAGTGACCCCTTAGAATACGATACGGTTTATTATATAGAGACTTTGATGCGAAAGTATATATTTGAAAACAGTCAAAAAATCAAAAAAGAACAAAAAGCCAAAGAGGATGTTATAGAGATATTAAACTTTTTGATTGAGAAAGGTTTAGCAATGGGATATATGCTTCGAGAGAGGGTTTTATAATGATCGATGAGATAAATAAGCTACTGGCAAAAACTAAATGTGCTATAACTGTTCATTATGATATGGCAGATTTGATGATAATGGATAATGAAGATGACTCTGAACTTGAAGAAGATCAGGAGAGTACATTAAAAGAGTGGCAAAATTTGATAGAGCAAACTAAAGATACGATCTATATACAATCGGAAAACAATAAACTCTATATCTCGATAGCAAATGAAATATATGAATGTTTTTATATAGATGATAATGGTTGGTAAGATAGAGCAAGGTTGCGTGAGCTGTGTAGTAAATATCCTATCAAAGTGACTCTAAGTGATATTTCAGAGGAACACAGAGGAGGAGTGATTGATAGTTATATTGGTGTCACTGCCAAATTGACTGCACACTCTACGAAAACTGATTATAGTATTTTTGAAGAAGAGAATAAATACGCTGATGAAAATTATCAAGATAAATATAACTTACTGCATAGTTCAATTGATGAAGAAAGATTTGAAACAGTATCAGTTATAGAAGAGAGAAGTGACTATGTCTATTTTAAAATTGACGATATATCTTTTGAAGCCAAAGAGTTAGTAGGTCAATTTTTTCTATATTGTGGCAGAGATAAAATAGCAATGTGCAAAAGCAAAAATGATGCATTGGAAAATGCCGAAGCCTATATTAAAGAAGCAAGTTCTTATTTTTGATTCAAAAAAGTGCATTTGTTGTAAAATTTTGTTGTAACAAGTTTGCAAAATGTGCTTTGAAGTACGTAAATACGAGGTTTGATAGTGGCGGACAGTGAGGGATTCGAACCCTCGGTACCCTTACGAGTACGCATCCTTAGCAGGGATGTGGTTTCAGCCAACTCACCCAACTGTCCTTTTGTGGATTGAGATTATACACAATCAAAAATGAATTGTGGCTTAAAATCTAGCAAAAAGTATAAAAAAATAGAATTTATGATAAGATTACCCCAAATCAAAATCAAATAAGGATTATAGATGAAAAAAGCTACTCCGATTATTATTCTCATGCTCTTTGCTATTGGGGTTTTTTTTATGGTACAAGGGATGAAAGGGGCGGTTGAAAAAAGTAAACCCAATGCGACTCAAGCACAACCCAACTAAGGACTCAATCTATCGAATGGACTGCACTTCGTCGATTACTTTTTGGAGCGTTGCGATGATGCGTTCTTTGTCCTCGGACTTGATGGACTCTTTGTTGAGATAGAGTGAAAGTTGCTCATTGACGATATTGATCTCTTTGAGTTCTTTGATGTTTTCAAAAAAGTCAATCACCTCATAGGTGGCAATAGAGTAGAGAATCCCTTTGAGAAAGATTGTGTCACGTTTTTCACAATAGATAGCATCTTTGATAAGCGAATAGGTCTCGTGTGAGATAAGGATACTGTTGGGGTTGGCGGTTTGTTCTAAGCGACTAGCGATATTGACATGGCTCCCTATAATCGTATAATCCATACGATGGGTACTGCCAAAATTTCCTACCGTCACAAATCCCGTAGCAACCCCCATGCGTACTTGCAGAGGCTCATGCAACCCCTTATCGGCCCATTTCATACCAAATTGCCCAACACGTTCACGCATCTCTATTGCCATGGAGATACAATTCATTGCATCCTCTTTTTCGCCTAGCGAATCGGGGTCGCCAAAAAAGAGCATAATGCCATCCCCGATAAATTTATCAATTGTTGCCCCGTATTTGAGGGCAATGGTCACCATCTCATCAAGATAGTCATTGAGAATGGAGCTTAGCAACTCAGGCTCAAGATTTTCGGTTGTTTGGGTGAAATTGACCAAATCCGAGAAAAAGATAGTAAGTTTTTTTCTACTTGTCGTAAGAGCTGCATCTTGTTTTCCCACAAATATTGATTGAACAATTTGGGGAGAGAGGTACAATGAGAGTTTTTGCGATAGCTCATGAAGAATTTGGTTTTGTTTATTGACCTCATTTTGCTGACGGTCGCTGATTTTGACAATCTTGCTTAATTGTCGAAGATTTTTTTTGTATGCTTTGAGCAACTGCTCGACATTATTGCGTTCAATGGTGAGATTATCATTGGAGTCTAATATCGACTCTATATTATGGATAAGTTGCTCTTCTTTTGATAACTCTTGCATAGTACTCTTTTGTCTGTATATTGAAAGTATAAATTGGTAATTTCATCCTAAAATTTAATTATACATCATTCAAAATAAATTTATCCTGCACTCTTTGTTGCAATGAGTTTAAAGGTAAAAATGCTAGAATATTATACTACTATTTAGTTCAACCATGAATGAGAGCGATGAGAACCTTTAACACTTACTTTACCAATCAAGAGAATCTTCAAGAGTATATAGCTATCAACTCTATCGTGGACTCCTCATCGCTGTTGATTCAAATTTTCTCTTGTGTTTATGAAGAGGAGTATATCGCTTACGTCATTGGCATACTGACCAAACTCTTGCCTCATGCCATTATCATTGGCACAACAAGCGATGGAACGATCAAAGATGGCTTGGTTGGCAAAGAGAGCATTGTTTTAAGTTTTACACAATTTGAGGCAACTGCTTTGAGATTACATGCTATTGATCACATTCAAGACTACCATGAAGCGGGTGTAGAGATGGCTCAAAAGCTTATCCATGCAACCACCAAAGTCGTCATTACCTTTGTGAACGGACAAGAGGGATGTGGGGATAGCTACCTCAAAGGTATCACCTCAATCCCTAGCGATGTTGTCGTAGCGGGTGGATTGGCAAGTCGATACAACAAGAGTTTTGTATTGGCTCAAAAGCAAATCATCTTTCATGGAGCTGTTGGAGTAGCACTTGACAATACCAGACTTCATCTCTACAAAAACTATGCACACCATTGGATTCCTATCGGATTGGAGATGACTATCACCAAAGCTCAAGACAATAGACTCTATCAAATTGATAACCGTAGTGCCTTAGAGACCTACCACTACTATCTTGGCAACACTATTGCCACTGGGCTACCTGCTTTTGGCATTGCTTTTCCTATTATTATCAAGCGAGAGGGTTTGCATATTGTCCGAAACGTCATTGCCAAACACAAAGATGGCTCACTTAGCTTTGCAGGTAATGTGCAAAAGGGGGATAAGATACAGTTTGGATACGGCGATAGCCACTCGATGATTAGTGCCTCCAATCGCCTCATTGATACCCTCAACAATAGACCCATTGAGACTATCTTCCTCTACTCTTCACAATCTCGAAAAGCGTTTTTGGATGAAAAAATTGAACACGAAACGCTTCCGTTTGGCTCTATCGCTCCCACTTGTGGCTTTTTTGGCAACGGTGAGTTTTTCTCTTTTGCTACCCCTGAGCTACTCAACTCCACGCTCACCATTTTAGCTCTTAGTGAAAGCGATAGTCTAAGAACCTTTTACAAACATGACGATTGGTTTGAGTACTCCATTCAAGATGAAAAAATCAAAGCCCTTACGCATATTGCCAAAGTCACTTCAGCCGATACTCAATACAAAAACGACCGCCAAACCCAAATCTATAGCCGTTTACACACGATTGGCAAACGCCTCAATGCTACAACCGATATTTCACTACTCTACGATATGGCGTGTGAATTTGCTACCGATGAACTTAAATTTGAAAAGTGCATTATTTTTACCTACGACCCTATCAACCAATGGTTCAAAGCCGTACGCTCTAGTGGCTACGAAAACAATCGCACCCAAAGGTTGATTGTAGATGATATTAAGCTTTTGCTTCTAGGTAGAGTCATTGAAACGCTTCGTATTCACAAAAAACCTATCATTCACACTCCCAATAGCCCATGCGATGATGTTGCCTCGCTCGTACGCTCTTTGTTTTTGGACGAGGTCTATATGGAGCTTTTTGGAGGCGATATTGAAAATGTACCCCACGGGGTCATTGTTGTAGGCAATAGGGTTGAAAATTCTCACCAATATACTCAAATCGAAGTTGATGAGATGGCTCTTTTGGCTTTGGGGAACTTTACCGTACAGCTCTCCAATACCGTCGATAATATCATCTACTATCAAGCCCTTATAGAAGAGAAAGAGTTACTTCAAGAGAGGGTGGAGAGTCGCACACGAGAGATAAAACGCCAAAAAGAGAGCTTTGAAGCGATCTATAAGACCTCAAAAGATGGCATTGCCATTATCCATCGCCATACCCATATGTTTTTGGATGCCAACGAGGCCTATATTGAGATGATAGGCTATACCAAAGAGGAGCTTTTGGAGAGAAGTTGTAGCGGTTTAATGCTAGAAGATGGGGAGAGCAATGAGATATTAAAGGAGATTGCACACAAAGGCTTTGTAACCAACTACATCAAAACCTGCAAAGCCAAAGGGGGCAATAACGTCATTGTCAATATGTCTATTGCCTTGATGAATGACAATGAACGCTTACTTATTAGTGCCAAAGATATTACAATCCAAAAAGAACACGAACATCAAATGGCACAAATGCATCAATACACCAAAGACTCCATCGAATACGCTTCTATGATACAACACTCCATTCTCTCCAATCCAAATGAGCTTCAAGAGCATTTTGAAGACTCTTTTATGATATGGAAACCCAAAGATATTGTAGGTGGAGATATTGTATTTATCCAAGCCCTCAACAAAGAGGAGATTGTTGTGATGGTGATTGATTGTACAGGGCATGGCGTTCACGGTGCTTTTGTAACAATGTTTGTCAAGGGAATAGAGCGACACATCATGGCGGAAATTCTCTACAAAAAAGAGAGCGTAAGTACCGCTCACATCTTGCAAAAATTCAATAAACGCATGAAAATGTTGCTCAATCATGAAAATTCTGACAAAACATCTTCACATGCAGGGTTTGATGGAGGAATTTTATACTATAATACGAAAGATAAAATTATTAAATACTCAGGAGCCCAAATTCCTCTTTTTATTGTTCAAGAGGGGAAGTGTACCATACTCAAAGGGGACAAGCACTCCATAGGGTATCTCAAATCCGATGCACACTATCGCTTCAAAGAGTACTCTTGCGATGTCTCAAAGGGTGCTACTATCTATCTAAGTAGCGATGGGTATTTGGATCAAATTGGGGGCGAAAAACGTTTTATGTTTGGTCGTGGTAGATTTCAAAGAGTTTTAGAGAAGCATTGGCAAGAGCCATTAGAGATTCAAAAAAATATTTTAATAGATACTTTCTACCAATACAAACAAGACGAAGAGCGTAAAGATGATTTAACCGTAGTAGGATTAAAAATATTATGATAATAAGGAGGTTGCCTATGATTGATAGCTATTACAAATTTCAGCAACATTTAGAGCGTGAGGGTATTATGTTTAGTTTCGTCGGACCCGTATCGCACAATGTTGTGGAGGGTGTTGGAACGGTTTTGCGTAACAAAATGGAGCTTGAAGAGGTAAGCATGAATGTCTCTTTGAAGGTCTTTTCGATATTTATTGAGCAGATACAAAATGTCATACGTTACTCAGCCGATAGAATCCCGCAAGATAACTTTGAGAGTGATATTAGCTTTGGTATGCTTATCGTGGGTGAAAAAAACAAACAATATTTTTTAATTGGTGGCAATCGTGTCACAAGTGAGCAAAAAGAGCGTTTAAACGATTTTTTGGATAAACTTGCAACGATGAATAAAGATGAGCTTAAGCAATTTTACAAAGAGCGACGCAAAGCCCAACCCGACGAACACAGCAAAGGGGCAGGATTAGGATTTATTGAAATGGCTAGAAAATCAAGCGAACCTATCAAGTATAATTTTGAAAAAATAGATAACGAGAGTTACTATTTTACTATCGAAACAGTAGTCTAAGGAGTTAGAATATGACAAAATTACACATTAAAGCAACCAAAAGTTCTCCCGAGATTCTATTGGATCCTACCACACACCAACACACACTCAAAGGTGAATCCTATCCTGAAAACTCTTTGGAGTTCTATCGAGAGTTTTTTGATTGGATTGATGCTTATATTGATACGCTCGAAGATACACAAGAGGTGATTTTCAATATCGAACTCATCTACTTTAACAGCAGCAGTTCAAAAGTCTTGATGGATCTTTTTGATATTTTTGATGATGCGTGCGAAGAGGGCAAAAGCATTGCAGTCAATTGGATTTACAATGAAGACAACGATGCTATCTTGGAATATGGCGAGGAGTTTGCCGAAGATTATGAAAATCTAAAATTCAATTTTGTAGTGATTTGAAAAAAATATCCATTTAACTAAAAAATATAAATAAAATAGTAGTATAATACATAATTTACTAAATTTTCGATAAAATTCCAATATTTTTTAGAGTGATAGACGAGGTAGCTCAAACTACCCAAAGAAAGGTTAAAAAAGGTTTAAATTAGTGCTTTATGATGTAACAGAGATTCAAAAAATTCTACCCCACCGATACCCCTTCTTGCTTGTTGATCGTGTGAGTGAACTTCACCCCAATGACAGGATTAGAGCCTACAAAAATGTCTCCATATCCGAGCCTATATTTGAGGGACACTTCCCAGGTCACCCCATCTATCCAGGCGTGATGATACTCGAAGGAATGGCACAAGCAGGAGGTGTACTTGCTTTCAAAAGCTTGAACGCTGATATTGATGTCAAAGAGAAGGTGGTCTATTTTATGAGCATCGACAAAGCAAAATTTCGCTCACCCGTACGCCCAGGCGATAGACTTGTGTATGAGATTTCCGTAAGCAAACAAAAAGGTTCGGTTTGGCAATTTGATGCCAAAGCCTATGTTGATGATAAGCTCGTCGCTCAAGCTGAGCTTAAAGCCATGATAGTGGATAAGTAAAACCTCCAATGCACATGATTCACAATAGCACAATCATCGAAGAGGGAGCCAAAATTGGCAAAGATGTTACCATTGGTCCCTTTTGCCATATAGGTTCTCATGTCACCATTGGAGAGGGTACAACCATAGCCTCTCATGTGGCTATAGAGGGCAAAACAACTTTGGGGAAAAACAACCGTATCTTTTCGCATACGGTACTGGGTTCTATCCCGCAAGATCTCAAATTTCAAGGCGAAGAGGTGGAGCTTATCTTTGGTGACAACAACACCATTAGAGAGTTTTGCTTCATTACACCAGGTACGCAACACGGGGGCTTGGTTACACGTGTAGGCAACAACAATTTGATTATGGGCTATGTCCATTTGGGTCATGATGTCATTATGGGCGACCACTGCATTATCTCCAATGCCACCAATGTAGGAGGTCATGTTGAATTTGGCTCTTATGTGGTTGTGGGCGCAACCAGTGCCATTCATCAATTTGTCAAAATTGGAGATTATGCCATGTTAGGCGGAGCGAGTGCTTTGACACAAGATTTGCCCCCCTATTGCATAGCTGAGGGAAATCGAGCCATTGTAAGAGGACTGAATCTAGTAGGACTCAGAAGACATATTGACAAAAATGAAATTGACCCTATCAAAAAAGCCTACAAAGAGCTATTTGAAAACAATCAAGCCCTCAAAGAGAGTGCAATCGCTCTACTTGAGAAAAACCCGATAGAAAAAGTCAAAAATTTGTGCCATTTTATTATGAATACACAAAGAGGGATACCCTACAAAAGAAAATATTTAGATGAAACAAAAAAAGATTTACATCAAATAAAAAAAGATTTACATGAAAAAGATAAGGTTTAAATGAAAAGGAATAGTATAAATGCCTAAAAGATGCAGTTTTTGTGATAGTGTAGAGAGCCAAAATAACCCCCTTCTTGCAGGTAAAAATGCTTATATCTGCTCCAATTGTGTGGTTTCGGCGTATAAGATATTTTTTGGTGAAATTGATGAACACGATGAAGAGGAGAGCATTATTCATGATGATACACAACTCTTTATTCCATCAGAGATTAAGCAGATGCTTGATGATTATGTCATTGGACAAAACAGAGCCAAAAAAACACTTGCTGTCGCTGTTTACAACCACTACAAACGAATTTTTAACCGTTCACAAAAAGATGATGATACCAATATTGACAAATCCAATATCCTCCTTATTGGACCCACAGGAAGCGGTAAGACACTCTTGGCACAAACCATTGCACGGTTTTTAAATGTTCCTATTGCTATTGCCGATGCTACCAATCTCACCGAAGCAGGGTATGTGGGCGAGGATGTTGAAAATATTCTCACCAAATTGTTGCAAGTAGCCGATGGAGATGTCAAAAGAGCCCAACACGGCATTATCTTCATTGATGAAGTTGATAAAATCGCACGTATGGGAGAGAACCGCTCCATTACCCGTGACGTATCAGGCGAAGGCGTACAACAAGCACTGCTCAAAATCATTGAGGGTTCGGTGGTCAATATTCCGCCCAAAGGTGGCAGAAAACACCCCAATCAAGATTTTATTCAAATCGATACCAGTAATATTTTGTTTATTTGCGGTGGGGCGTTTGATGGGATTGGTGATATTATCAAAAAGCGTTTGGGTGGTAATACATTAGGATTTATGCAAGATAAAAAAGGCAAAAGCGATGAATCAAAACTTTTGGAGCATATCGATTCAAGCGATTTGGTCTCCTTTGGATTGATTCCAGAACTTATTGGAAGACTCCATGTGCTTTCGACACTTAATGAAATTAGTCGTGATGATATGGTGCGTATTTTGATTGAACCCAAAAACTCATTGGTCAAACAGTACCAAAAGCTCTTTGAGATTGATAATGTCAAGCTCTCATTTGAAGCCAATGCCCTTGAAGCCATAGCGCAAAAGGCAATCGATAGAAAAACAGGAGCAAGGGGACTTCGGTCTATTATGGAAGAGTCGCTTATTGATATTATGTACGATGCTCCCACACTTGAGGGGTACGAGATTGTTATCACCGATGATGTGGTCAATAAGCTTAATGAGCCTATCTATATCAAAAACAACAAAAAGAGTAAAAAAATTAGTGCGTAAAAGGAAGAGAGTATTATGTTAAAAAGAATTAAAGGTATTTTTTCAAGCGATTTAGCTATTGATTTGGGGACAGCAAATATTTTGGTTTTGGTCAAAGGCGAAGGGATTGTTATCAACGAACCCTCCGTCGTAGCGGTGCAAATTGATAAATTTGGTCAAGAACACGTCTTAGCCGTAGGAAGTGAAGCCAAAGAGATGATTGGCAAAACCCATCGTAACATCAAAGCGATTCGTCCTATGCGTGATGGAGTCATTGCTGATTTTCATATTACCGAGCTGATGATTAAATATTTTATTCAAAAGGTACACAAACGCAAAAAGTTCTACAGTCCTCGTATCATCATTTGTGTGCCTTACGGCTTGACACAAGTGGAGCGAAAAGCGGTGCGAGAATCGGCTCAAAACGCAGGGGCTAGATACGTCTATCTCATCGAAGAGCCTATGGCAGCGGCGATTGGTGCTGATTTGCCCGTCCATGACCCAAGAGGAAGTTTGGTTGTCGATATTGGCGGAGGGACGACGGAGATTGGTGTTATCTCTCTAAGCGGTTTGGTTATTAGTACCTCTTTGCGAACGGCGGGAGATAAGATTGATGCACAAATTGTCGATTATATCAACAAAAAGTTTAATTTGCTTATCGGTGATAGGGTAGCCGAAGAGCTTAAAATCAATATCGGAACAGCGATTGATTTGAAAGAGGAGCTTAAGATGGTTATCAAAGGGAGAGACAAAGTAGAAGGCTCACTCAAATCTATTGAAGTAAGCTCCAAAGATATGAAAATCGCCATGCAAGATCCTCTCGAAGAGATACTTGAAGCCCTTAAGCTCATTTTAGAACAAACCCCACCCGACCTAGCAGGAGATATTGTTGAAAACGGCGTAGTCCTTACGGGAGGCGGAGCGTTGATTCGAGGACTCGATAAGTATCTCTCTGATGCTATTAAGCTTCCCGTCTATGTCGCCGAAAATCCACTCCTTGCTGTTGCATTGGGTACAGGTAAAGCCTTAGACAATATTGATATGTGGCAACAGTTGGCCTATGAAGACTAGAGTAGTATTTTTTTTTATCGTTTTATTTTTGGTTGTGCTGTTTGCTTCAAAAGGAAACAGCTATCTCAAAGATAAGATGTTATTACTTACTACACCCATTAAAGAGTTTTATACTCAATCCATTGATGAGATGCGTAAACTCAAAGAGCAACATCTCCATCAAAAACTCAATATTCAACGTTTAAGCAGTGAAAATCAACAACTTAAAGCCTATTTGATTGAGCAGACAAACTATCTCAATCAAATCGATAAACTTTTTGATATTATACCCTCGCTTGAGCGTTTGCCTCACAAAAGTATCACGCTTGTACAGCCTATTGGTTATGCCAAACTCAACTCCTACTCTACCATTTTGCTCAACCGCCCTCAAGCTATCACCCAAGATAGAGTCTATGGCTTGATGAAAAACAGCTCCGTTGTGGGAACAGCACAACTAAGCAACGGCATATTGTACGGTCATCTATTGGCAAGTACAAATTGTAGATTTTCGGTACATATTGGCAAATCCAAAGCACCAGGAGTTGCCATTGGTAAAAAAGAGGGAGTCTTAAAGATAGAGTATATTCCCAAATGGTCGAAGATTCAAGAGGGGGATGTTGTAGAAACAAGCGGTGCTGATAAGATATTCTTCGCTCACGTTCCCGTTGGGAAAGTCAAAAGCATCAAGGTCAAAAGCTCTTACAAGACCGCTATTGTTGAGCCTTTTGCCAACTATTTAGATATCGATTATCTCTTTTTGATACATGACTCTACCCCTACCCTTATGTCGCACTATGATGCCAACAACACGAAGCTCTACCCCTATAATGCAACCCATTTTGGCACTTCCGTTAAGAGCGAAGAGGACAAAAACCAGACTACTAATGGCGACATGGTACAAACAACCGTCCCCGAAGTCAATGCAACAGAGCATGAGATACCTACCGAAGAGAATACTAAGCCCAAAGAGGAAAAACCCAAACCTAGAATAAATAACAATGTATCTTCAAAACCCAAACTGCCTCAGGGCGGGATGGATATGTTTTGATGGTATGATTGATTTGCATGATTGATAGTTTACTCAATATTAAAATTAAGACACTTTTTGCATTGATTGCAATTTTGAGTGTCTCAATTATAGCCTTGATTGCTCACAATACGCTTGAACTCCACAAGGATGTTTTGAGTCGCAATGTGCTTTGTCAAGAAACCCTAAGTGCAACCACTAGTCAAAACAATCTCAATACTTATGAACAAAAAATTGACAAACACTTTAATCGCATCTACAACTTGCTTGTGATTATGGTACTATCCTTTTTTTTCATTATCTATATCGTGCGTCAAAAAGTTCTCTTGCCAACAGAGTATCTCTTGGAAGTTATCCAAACCTTTATCAAAGGAGGGAGACTCCAGCAGACAAAACGCTTCTATCATGACGAGATTGGTCAGATGAGCAGCGAATTTTTCAAACTCAAAGATACCCTAGATGATGACCTCAAAAGAATTAGAGAGTTGGCAGAAAAAGACTCCTTGACGGGTATCTACAATCGTCGTACCTTTTTTAAAGAGGCTCAACACTCAATTGCCCATACACAAAGGGTCAATACGCCCTGTTCGTTGATGATATTGGATATTGACTATTTTAAAAACATCAACGACACCTACGGACACATTATGGGCGATAAAATACTCTCTCATGTGGTCGAAAATGTCAAGAGTTGTTTGGATCAAAGTGATATTTTTGCACGTTACGGGGGCGAAGAGTTTATTGTTTTGATGCCCAATCGTGACATACAAACCGCCTACCATTTGGCTCAAACCATCAATCAAAAAGTGGCACAAACACCCTACTTGGGGAGCAATGCACTGCTTTGCATCAAAGTAACGCTTAGCATTGGTCTTACCGTGTGCCACAAAGGCAACGAGATTGAAGATATGATAAAAATAGCCGATAATGCACTCTATCAAGCCAAAAATAGCGGTAGAGACAAGGTGGTGGTGATATGATTGCATTTGATGCTGCATTAATGAGCGATAGTGTTGCTATCAAAAGTGAGTTTGTTGAGGAGTATTTAGCTCTTCTAAGAAGCGGAGTAGAGATTGACTACACCCCAAAGGTATTGACACAACCCTCCTATGCCTCCAAATGCCGTATTGTTGAACCTAACCAATTGTCTCCACGCAAACACCTCGATACGCCTCAAGGGTTGGCGATTTTGCTCCACTCCATTCTTCACATCGAATACAGTGCTATTGATTTGGCACTTGATGCGGTGTATCGATTTGGTACGATGCCTTTTGAGTATAAAATCGATTGGATAGTTGTCGCCCAAGATGAGATACGCCACTACCTTATGCTTGAAAAGCTTTTGCATGAATTGGGTTATGTTTATGGGGATTTTGATGTACACTCAGGACTCTTTGATATTGCCAACGCTACCCAGGGAGACATAATGGAGCGTATGGCTTTGGTGCCTCGATACTTTGAAGCCAGTGGTCTTGATGTCAATCCGCAGATTATCAAAAAACTTCAAAACCAACGCAAAGAGCCTTTTGTAGCTCAAATCATTGAGGCTTTAACGACTATCTATCACGAAGAGATTGACCATGTCCTCAAAGGCGATAGATGGTTTAAGTATATGTGTCTCCAAAAAGAGGTTGATGCTACGCAAACCTATCTTGAGATACTGCGTAAATACGATTTTTTAGGGAAGCATCGCCCCCATCTTAATGTACAAGCTCGTAAAGAGGCGGGGTTTAGTTGCGAAGAGATTATCCAATTGGGTGCAAAAAATTGTAAATAGTAGGATTTTAAGGATAACTTTTATCCTTTTTTTATTACAAAATAAGTATAATAATACTTTAAGAATATTTAGAGCAACAAACCATGGAAGGTAAAAAGGAATTATGATAAAAGAGATACCATTTTTCATTCAATCTATAGAAGAGAGTCATTTTGCAAACATAGCAAATATCCTAACTCAAGAGGAGTCAAGTCTGCAACGACTCGAACAAGAGTTTAAAGAGTATCTAGGCGTAGAGTATGCCATGGGTGTAGTCAATGGCTCTTCGGCGATTCATTTGGCGATGTGTGCTTTGGATCTCAAACGAGGCGATAAAATCCTTTGCAGTGTAAACTCTTTTGTTTCAATTCCCGAAGCCGTACGCCACTTTGACTCCGAGCCTATCTTTGTCGATTGTCTTGAGAGCAATTACGCTATTGATTTGGATAAGCTTGAGATTGCTATCTCTCTCAACAAAAGCAAAAAACTCAAAGCCATTGTCGTCAATCACCTCTCAGGTGAAACAACCGACCTCGATAGACTCTATGCCATTGCAAAAGCCAATGAACTCAAAGTCATCGAAGATGCTACCGATGCTATGGGTGCTAGACACAACAACCGCCCCATAGGCAACAGTGGAGCCGATATTACGCTCTTTAGCTTTGCTCCCAATCTCTCACATTCGACTATCAAAGCCGCTATGCTTGTCACCAACGACGAGATGCTCTTTGAGCGTGCCAAATTGATTGCCAACCACGGTATCTTAAAAGATGAATGGAACAGCTACGGCAATGTTGATTACCTTTACGATATTATTGATATAGGTTGGGATTATCGTTTGGGTGAAATGGAAGCCTTTATGGCACTTGCACTCTTCAAAAATCTTCACAAAAACATCCAAAGAAGGGTCGAAATTGCTACTATCTACAACCGTGAACTTGCCCATGTCAAACATGTCTCTATTCCCAATTTTGACTCCAATCAACTCTTTTCGCAATACATTATCAAAATTGCCAAAAACAGAGACCATTTTGCCAAAGAGCTAAAAGCCAGAGGGGTGAATGTAGCCCTCCACTACATCCCTTTGCATCTGCTTGATTATTACAAAAAGAAGTACGCATTGAGAGTATTTGACTATCCAACAGCTTTAAGTGTCTATCAAAAAGTGATGTCGCTACCCATCTACCCATCCATGAGCGATCACGATGTAATGCAGGTATGCAATGCCATCAAAGAGGTTGCTAGTAAGCATATCTAATGGCATTGCGATTTTTTGAGGAGCTTTTGTTTGCTCCCAAAGGATATCACTATCCTCTTATTGTTGCTCTTTTGCCCCTTTCGCTTCTTTATGGCACATTGATGCTCTTACGCCGTCTTCTCACGCCCAAAAAAGATTTTGGTTTGCCTATTATCAGTGTGGGCAATTTGATCGTAGGAGGAAGTGGCAAAACCCCCTTTATCATCGCCGTTGCCTCTAAGTACAGCGAGGTTTGTATCATTTCAAGGGGGTATGGTCGCCAAAGCAAAGGTTTGATAGAGGTAAGTGTTCAAGGCACACTGCTCACCGATGTCACCCAAAGCGGCGATGAGGCGATGCTACTTGCCCAATCTTTGCCCAATGCCTCGGTGATAGTGAGTGAAAATAGGATAGAAGCGATCCAAAAAGCCAAACAAAAGGGTGCAAAAATTATCTTTTTGGATGATGGTTTCAATCGAGTTGAAATCAAAAAGTTTGAGATTTTGTTAGAGCCTCCCTCTCTTAAAAATATCCTGCCTCTCCCTGCGGGGGGTTTTAGGGAGTTTGCTTTTACTCGTCTCTTTGCCGATAAAGTCCTTCGTGAGGGCAAATCCTTTTGGCGATACGTCGATTTTGAAAATCCAAGCCCCAAAATGTTGCTTGTCACAGCCATATCCAACCCCTCACGCCTCAAACCCTATTTGCCTAGTGGTGTCATAGGTGAGATGATTTTTGCCGATCATGCCTATTTCGATGAAGCGAAAATCAAAGCAAAAATGCAAGAACTGGGTGCTTCAAGCCTTCTAGTCACCGCCAAAGATTACGTCAAGCTCAAAAAGTGCGATTTGCCTCTTTCGCTTATGAAACTCAAACTTGACATTGAACCGCAAACGCTTAAGGCAATGGATACCTACATTTATGAGTCTCAAAAATCTCTCACGACTCAAACGTAAATGTAAGACAATTATGCTAAAATAATCCAAAAATAGGAGAGATAGATGAAAAAACTTTTTTTGTTGATACTTGTTGCTTTACCGCTACTAGCCAACAACCACTACACCGCTATTCACACCGCCATCTATCAAGGAGATATGGATACTATCTCAAAGCTTGTATCTTCAAGCTCCGTAGATAAACTCAATGAGCAAACCGATGCGGGAGTCTCCGCCTTGCACATGGCTATCAAATTGGGACGCATCGATATTGTCAAACTTTTGCTCACCCAAGCGATTGATATAGATATTCAAGACAAGCACGGCAACACTCCACTCCACTACGCTATTGCCACAAAGCGATTGGATATTGCACAACTCCTTATTGCCAAAGAGGCGGATATAGAGATTGGCAACTTTGAGGGTATCACCCCGCTTCATCAAGCCGCCTACACAGGTGATAGTGAGATGGTCACTTTTTTGGTCGATAGCGGAGCCAAAGTTGATAGTCTCAATGAGCAAGGAACAACACCTTGCCAAATGGCATTGGCACGAAACAATATGAAAGTAGTAAGTTTTTTGATGGCATTGACAAAAAAAGAGTGCCTCAAAGTTCCCGATAAAATCTACGATACCAACACCACAAAGGAGTAAGGCATGGAGATAGTCGTAAACGGTCAAACCAAAGAGGTAGCACCCCATCTCACGATTGAAGAGTTGATACAATCGCTCCATTTGGGTATCAACATTATGGCTTGTGCCGTCAATATGGAGATTGTCACAAAGCAAGATTGGGGCAATTTCACACTTAACGAGGGCGATAGGGTTGATTTGCTCGATTTTGTGGGTGGCGGATGATGCACTCTTGTAGGAGAAACTATGGACTTTAATGCACCCCTCAATCCCAAAATGGCTTCCATTATCTTTTTTGTTGCCCTATTTGCAGGGCTTATGGTAAAGCACAATCTCAAAATTATTATCGGTGGTTTTATCGCGATAGGTGTGGCGACGGTGCTTTTTATTATCGTATCGCAAAATCCCTACATCTATCTCGACCCCGAAGTGACGCAACGTATTTTGGATAAATTCTATTACAGTTGGAAAGACAAACCCAAAGAGTTGTGGAGTGTTATTATCCATACGCCCATAGCAGCGATTAATTGGAGTGCTACTTATAAGCCCCTTATAGGACTTGTAGGTTTTGCAGTTGGCTTTGTGGTGCTGGGCAAATATTTCGCTCCTCCACCGCCACCACCACCCAAAAAATAGGAGAGAGCTATGAAACTGTTGGTTTTGGCACTTGAACCCTCATCCAATCTTCATCTCAAAGAGTTGCTCAAATATACTCACGATATAGAGATGGTAGGGATATTTTCCAAAGAGCTTGGCACACCTCTCTATGATGTAAGCGATGTAGCCATTATGGGTTTTGTGGATGCTTTCAAAAAATACCGATGGTTTAAGCGTATAGCCCTTGAGATGGTGGAGTTGGCAAGAGATGTGGATAGGGTACTATTGATGGACTCTTCGGGTTTCAATCTACCCCTAGCCCAAAAAATCAAAGAGGCGTACCCTAACAAAGAGATTATTTACTACATCTTGCCCCAAACATGGGCGACACGCTCCTATCGTATCAAGCTATTGGAAGAGTATTGCGACACGCTCTTTGGGATATTGCCCTTTGAGATTGCACAATATAGCTCAAAAGCCCACTATGTAGGACATCCGCTCCTTGATGAAATCAAGCTCAAAAAAAGCTCTCTCACGCACAACGGCATTGTCTCTTTTATGCCAGGGAGTCGTCCTAGCGAAATCAAACGCCTCTTTCCTATCTATCGCCAACTTCGCCAAAAGCTTGAGGGCATCAAAGCTCTACTTGTCATTCCACCCATCTTTAGCCCACAACAAATCGATGAACTCTACGGAGAGTGTGCGGGATTTGAGATTACCCACGATGCCCATCAAGCCCTCTATCAATCCGATTTTGCCTTTATTTGCTCGGGTAGTGCCACGCTTGAAGCGGCTCTTATCGGTACGCCTTTTTGTCTCAACTATATCGCTAAGCCTTTGGATTACTTCATAGGCAAATATATTTTGGGAGTCAAAGAGATTGGACTAGCCAATATTATCCTAAGACACCACACCAACACCACGCTTCACAAAGAACTCATCCAAGGCGATGTAACCCTTGCCAATCTTGTGGATGCCTATCATCATACCAACCGTGAAATCTTTTTGACACAAGCTTTGGAACTAAGAGCCTATCTTGCTCACGGTAGCTCCCAATTTGTAGGTGAGTATCTCTCTACACCCCAATAATCCCCATTTTGATATTTCTCTCGACAACCAACACCCTTTCAAATCCCAAATCGCATTTCAATCCACCAAACACTCAAACCGCATAATCAAAAACGGTGCAATACATTGCACCCCACAAACAAAATCCACTATTAACCATTTCAATCCAAAATCCCCGTATTTAGCCCACCAAATAGACAATAAAACCTATTTCAAAATCCCCTTAAAATCGGGTCAGTGTTGTAACAAGAAAAGACACTTAAAAGCTTTGGATGTTACATGTTTCAATCCCCTTAAAATCGGGTCAGTGTTGTAACGAAAATACCCTGATTTTGAATGGGGTGATGCTGAGTTTCAATCCCCTTAAAATCGGGTCAGTGTTGTAACAAGTATGGTAAATAAAGAAGGGCATAATAACATACGTTTCAATCCCCTTAAAATCGGGTCAGTGTTGTAACGTTTAGGTGGCGTCAGCCCAATAATCGTATTAAGTTTCAATCCCCTTAAAATCGGGTCAGTGTTGTAACTTAAATGGAACCTAGCACCACCTATATCAG
>JQIS01000026.1 GCA_000830175.1 Sulfurovum sp. FS08-3
TTAAAAGTTGTCAAAGTCGTGATTGTCTTTTGGGGTTGGGAGATGGTGGGGTGTGTGGAGGTTTAGAAATGAACTGTGTTTGCGATGAATATCGTAACACACAAATAAACTTATTTAAAAACTTAGTGTATAATTTCGCTTTACTAAACAAGGAATAGATTTGATGAAAAAAAACAAAAAAGCCTTTACATTGATTGAACTTTTAGTCGTTATTGTCATTATTGCTCTGCTCTCTTCTATCGTAGCACCCAGACTCTTTGGTAAGGTTGATAATGCCAAAGTCAAAACGACACAAGCCCAAATGGAGATTATCTCTACTCAACTTGATTCTTTTAATCTTGATGTTGGTCGATACCCTACGACGCAAGAGGGTTTAGCCGTCCTTTGGGCAAAAAGCAGCGAGATAGAGGGCTGGAATGGTCCCTACCTCAAAAAACCCATCAAGGGCGATGCGTGGAACAAGCCCTATGTCTATAAGTTTCCTGGAAGTGAGGGTAATCCCTACGATTTGGTTTCTTTGGGAGCCGATGGCGAAGTGGGAGGCGAAGACGACAAGGCTGATATCTCCATATGGGAGTAAAACCCTCTCTTGAAACCATCCTTTTAGAAGATAAGCGTTGTTCGCTTGAAGATATTGCTCAAGCCAAATCCATTATCACCGATTACGGTGGCAATTTGGGCAATGTGTTGCTCAATCTTGGCGTTATCTCACAAGAGACGCTTCTTTGGGCGTTGGCAAAGCAGTACGATTTGCAACTCTACAGCGATTTTGAAAGCGATAAATTCACCATCAACCATACCATCAATCACGCTTTTTTTGTAGAGCATGAGATCTATCCCATTTGCGAAGAGGGAGAGGAGATTTTTTTAGCGCTTCACAACCCTTTGCAGTCCAAAGCTATTGCCACTATTCATCAACTCACCCAAAAAAAACCCAAACTCCTTCTTGCTACCCACGAAGAACTACGAGAGATCAAAGCCCTCTACGAAGAGAATGACGAGGAGGAGACGCAAGAGATATTTGAAGACGAGGTCGATAAACTCAAAGAACTAGCCTCCGAAGCACCTGTAATAAAGCTTATCAACAATATCTTTACCAAAGCCTCGCAACGATTTGTCTCCGATATTCACTTTGAATCCTTTGCCAAAGGGATGAAGGTGCGATATCGACTCGATGGGATGCTTAAAACCGTCGATACGATTCCTATGCACCTCAAACAAGCCGTTACAGCACGATTAAAGCTTATCTCCAAAATGAATATTGCCGAAAACAGATTGCCACAAGATGGACGTATCACCGTTAAAATCGCAGGAGAAGAGATTGATATTCGCTCCTCTAGTGTGCCTACAGCCTTTGGGGAGAGTTTTGTGCTTAGGCTTCTCTCCAAAGAGTCCATTTCACTAGAGATTGACAAACTAGGACTTCACGACGAGAATATTACACGGCTTAAATCGTTGCTTCAACGCCCCAACGGTGTATTGCTTACCACAGGTCCCACGGGTAGCGGTAAGACCTCTACGCTCTATGCGTGTCTCAACTACATTCACGATGATGCCACCAAAATCATCACCGTCGAAGACCCCGTGGAGTATCAGCTTGAGGGGGTGAGCCAAATTCAAGTCAAAGCCTCTATCGACTACACCTTTGCCAAAGCCCTTCGCTCTATTTTGCGACAAGACCCCGATATTATTATGATAGGTGAAATTCGAGACGGCGAGACGGCTCAAATTGCCATTCAAGCCGCCCTTACGGGTCACCTTGTACTCTCTACGCTCCACACCAACTCCGCTTTGGGGGCGATTAGTCGTCTTATGGATATTGGGGTAGAGTACTATTTGCTTAAATCTTCGATTATTGGATTGATGGCACAACGACTGGTAAGACAACTCTGCAATCATTGCAAAGAACCCATAGAATTAAGCGATGAGACAATAGAAGCCTACGATTTAAAACCCCTTATGGATAAAATTAGCTCCCCCTTAAATCCTTGCAAAGCCGTAGGATGCGAAGTGTGTCAATATCGAGGATACAAAGGGAGAGTGCCTATTATGGAGATTGTCCCTTTTGATGATAGGCTTATGAAGTGTTTTGATGAGAACAAAGATTTCAAAGATATTCGCTCTTTGGGCTACCGAGATTTGCAACAAGATGGGCTTTTGAAATTTTTGGAGGGCAAAACATCGCTTGAAGAGGTCATGCGTATTACCTAAAACCAAAAAAGAGCAAACAGATGGAGATATTTTTACAAACAATAGGTGCTATCAACGACACAACAAGAGTGAAGATTCTTAATTTCATCGCACTCAACGGTGAGGTTTGTGTCTGCGATATAGAAGATGCTTTTGACATGATTCAATCAAGAGTCTCAAGACATCTTAAAATCCTTAAAGAGGCTAGATTTTTGAAAGTCGAACGACGAGGAAGATGGGCATACTACTCTATCCGCTCCCCCCTTGATAGATTCCGCCAATCCATTGTCGAAGAGATTGGCTTTTTGGAGATGGATATTCCAACATTAAATAAAACATGCAAAACGCAACAATAACATCTTGAGAATCCTCTGCCGATAGACTATTTTGCAATTACTTTTGCCAATACTACTCCGTATTTTTGATACAACACTTCATAATGCTTGAATGCTTTGAGTTTGGGGAGTTTGGCTACTACTGTCTCCCCTTCGTTAGGCTCTCTTCGTTTGACAATACGCTGGGAGTAGAAGCTAAAGGAGGGGGTGTTGAGCTTCCACATGACTACCTCTAGGGCGTTGTGTTTGGCAAACAAAGCAGCCTCTTTGATGGGTTGTTGTACCAAAGCACCGTAGGATTTGAGTACTCCAAAATTTAAAGCGGTGATAAAAATAATACCCATTGCAATCATCTTATACTCCCTTGCCACCTTGCTAAAAGTAACGGCAATCAAGATGAGTGTGAGTGCAAAAAGAAGTGATTTATACTCTAAACCAAACTCCTTATGGATATTTTCAATAAGTATCAAAACATAGGCATCTTTAATCTTATCTTGAAACAAAACAAGCAGATTGGGAAAAGCAATCATCAACAGCAAAAAGATAAAAAGTGGCACCATCAAAAGAAAATCGTTTTTAACACGCTCCACACCCATCGCCATCAAGATAATAAGCGGTGTGTAGCCGTAAATAACGTAGTGGGGTAGTTTAGTACCCGAAAAAGAGAAAAAGATAAATACAAAAGCAAACCAAATCACTAAAAAGAGCGTGAGAGGCTCTTGAAGTTTGGCTTTGATATTTTTAAAAGCACCCCAAAGCAGTGCCGTAAAAGGAAGCATTCCTACTAAAATTACACCAACATAATAAAACCAAGGTCCCCAGTGTTGCTCCATTGAGTTACCAAAGCGTTCAACGTTGTGTTTGAGAAAAAAGCCCTCAATAAAGGCTTGACCTTGTGCTTGATACTCTAGGTAATACCACGGTAGGGCGATGAGCAAAAATAGCAAAATGGCAGGGATATGAAAAAGAGCCTTAAGATAAGCCCTCCACTCCCCAAGCCATACAAAAAAGATAGATGAGACCGCTAGAGGAATCAATATCGCCACAGGACCTTTGGTCAAAACCCCTAACGCCATAAAGGCAAACGTAAGATAGATATATTTT
Organism: Sulfurovum sp. FS08-3; assembly: GCA_000830175.1. Lineage (GTDB taxonomy): Bacteria > Campylobacterota > Campylobacteria > Campylobacterales > Sulfurovaceae > FS08-3. The sequence continues at coordinate 3,630 of JQIS01000026.1, forward strand.
GATGCACGTTTGAGATAGTAGCAATAGATGCTAAACATCGAGAGGGCAATAGTCAAATTGAGCAACGCATCGGCAATAGCGGCTTTGGAGATGATGGAGATTTGCAAGGTGGTGAGCATCAAAAAAGCACTCCAAAAGGCACTTTGGGTATCTATCAAACGCCTAACAAAGAGATAAGTAGCCCCAATCCAAAGCAGTGCAAACCACGCCGAAGCGATCCTAGCCCCAAACTCATTGACCCCAAAGCTTCCTATTCCCAAAAGTCCAAACCAATAGAACAAAATGGGCTTATCAAACCGTAGCTCTCCATTAAGATAGGTGGTAATGTAATCCTTGCCCACCATCATCTCACGCATCGCTTCGCTAAACGCCCCCTCGTCCAAATCAAAAAGAGGCAAATATCCCAACGTCGAAAAGAGTGCAAAGAGTGCGCTAAATCCCAAAATAAGATAGGGTTTGAGTTGCACAGACTCAAAGGGTTTGAGTTGCATTTTGGCATAAACCAACATCACCGTTGCAACACCTATCGCACTACCAAAAAGCACATCACTTAGATAGTGGGCATCAATGACCATACGGCTAAAAGCTATCATCACTCCCACAAGCGTAAGGGCGATTTTGTAGCGTGGAAAGAGCAATGCCAAACCAAACCAAACCGCCAGTGCCGTAGCACTATGCCCCGAGGGAAAGGCATTGTAGGCGTATTCATACCGAAACCAATCAAACGCAAAAACTCCATCGCTATGGTAGAGCAAAGGACGGGTTTTGGCAAAAATAAATTTTAAAACAGTGACCACAATACCCGAAACAAGATTGAGCAACAGCAGATAGATACCCGCTTTGGAGAGCGTTGCATTGCTTTTGCGATAGCCAAAGTAGAGTCCTATGGCGATGATAAAATAGATGTCGCTTTTGCCAAAGTAGGTAATAAAATTGCCAAAGTGCCACAAAGCATCGCCTCTTTGGGCAAAAAAGTAGTCGCTTATGGTTCTATCAAGACTTAGCAACGATACAACGATAAGCGGTGCTACGATAAATAGGCTATACAAAAGCAACTTTTGATAAGGCATTGCTATCCTTTGGCATCAGAAATTAAAACATGATTATACTCAAATCTTTATTATAGCCTCTATCTTTCTAACTGATATTACGCATTTTACTCGTTACGAAGCTCCAGCTTCGTAATGCCCTATTGGACTCTAAAACCTCAACACAACTACATACACAAAACCAACCATTAATCTCAAAAAACTATAATACCCCATGCGAAGAAGCAGATATAAAATATACGAACCAACGGCGATACTCTAGTGCTAGAGACCGTGAGGGTATTGAGGGT
>JQIS01000027.1 GCA_000830175.1 Sulfurovum sp. FS08-3
TTAAAAGAGTACGACAAAGCACTCACCGCCTTTCAAAAAGCTATTGAAATAAATCCTAAATATGATTATGCCTATACCAATATGTTTGAGATGCAACTGATACGCAATCAAGACTTTAGCCTAGAAGAGTCCTTTTTGGCACATTTGAGAGAGCATCAAGAGGCGATGATGAAGTATGAGATGCTTGTAATCTTACGCTCTATCGCTACCCATAGGGATTTTGCACTCACGCTAGAGCAGTGGAGAGCGAAGTATCATGGAGTGGTGCTTGATTGGGGTTGGAATGAAATAGATGAATGGATAGAGAGTATGAGTGAGAGTGATACAAAAGCGAAGTTGATAGAGGCGGTGGGGGTTTTTAAATCGCATTAGGTTTGACATTTTGGAAGTGGGACTTTAGTCCCACCTATTGGATTGAATAGTAATGAGAAGCAAATCTTGGCTTTTGTGGGACTAAAGTGCCACTTCCGATAAAAGTGTGCAACATCAGTTATTGAATGCAAGTTGCATTTTGCGAAGTTTTCAGTATTGTATCCCAATTACAAAAGCAATCAAGACTTTAGCCTAAAAGAGTCCTTTTTGGCACACTTTAGGGGCGGTGGAGAGGTTTAAAGCTCATTCGTGAATTTTGGGCAAGAGTTGGCTATAATACCAAAAACCCACAAAGGCGTAACGCAATGTACAACAACCGCTTTAAGCAATTTGGAAACGAGAGCGAAGAGAGAGCTATTGGATTTTTGGAGGAGAGTGGATTTGCGATTGTGGAGCGTAATTTTTATGCCAAAAAGCTTGGAGAAATCGACATTATCGCCCAAAAAGAGGGAGTTTTGCACTTCATTGAGGTCAAAAGCTCGGCAAGTGAGAGCTACGAACCCATCTACAATATCACCCCCACCAAACTACGACGCATCATCAACTCCGCCCACTACTACCTCAAATCCAAAAAACTCAACAAGGCATTTTGCATCGATGCGATGGTGGTAACGCCTAATAATATGGAGCTTATTGAGAATATTACGCTTTAATGAGGGATTGCAAAAGAGTCTAAAGAGCAAATTGCTATGGGATATTTTTGTTTAAGCAGATGTTTGTCTTGATGCGTGTCGTTACGTCCCTCATTCTCTCCAAATGCTCCTACAAAATCAAGCAGAGCCTTTTTTCTTTTTTGCTTTTGTGTCTGCTCTTTTTGTTGTATCAGCTCTAGCACCTCGTGGGCATACTCAGGTTTGATATAGAGACCCTTGGAGAGTTTGGTTTTTTTATCAAGCAACATCAGTACATCAGCAGGGATATACCCCCGTGTAAAGTCACGAAAAGAGACAGTATCAATTGTCATGCATTATCCTTATTGTCATATATTTTAATTATAGTCCATAAACATTTTTTTGTCAATCATAAAAATTAACAAAAAATTAACACTACTTCGCAACAATAACACAAAAAAGTTGCAGGAAAGAAAATGAAAAAATCGCTTGTTTTATCTCTTTTTGTTGTCCACGCCTTAAACGCTTCGGGTGTTGATTTGGGGCAAATCAGTGTCGAGGATAGTCACACAAAAGAGACCATTAAAGATGTCGCTTCAGAGGATATTAAATCCGCCGATTTGGGTGAGGCGTTGATGAAAAACTCCGCAAGTGTAGCCATTGTGCGACGTAGTGCTATCTCCAATGATATTATCGTACGAGGTCAAAAAAAAGACAATATCAATGTCACCATCGATGGAGCCAAAGTGTGTGGGGCGTGTCCCAATCGAATGGATCCCCCTATTTCGCATATTTTGACCAACAATGTTGAGAGCATCGATATCAAAGAGGGACCTTTTGATATGAGCGAGTTTGGGGCTTTGAGTGCGGGAGTCACTATCTATACCAAAGAACCCCAAAAAGGGTTTGGAGGAGAGATTGATGTAAATTATGGTAGTTTTAATTTCCAAAAGGGGGCTTTGAGCCTCTACGGTGGCAATGACTTTATCAAAGTACTCCTAAGTGCCTCCAAAGAAAAAGGTGAGCAGTACAAAGATGGCAATGGCGACACCTTAGCCCAACAACTTGCCAATATTGTTACAGGCACACCTTCTGCGGGTACTATCTATCAGCCTAAATATGCCGATATGGATGCCTTTGAAAAAGATACTTTGATGCTCAAAGTGTTGATTACTCCTAGCCAAAATCAAGAGCTAAAATTGAGCTACACCGCCAATCGAAGCACCAATATTCTCTATCCCTCCTCTCCTATGGATGCCGACTACGATGATAGCGATATTTACAATATGGAGTATGCAATCAAAAATTTAGGCGATTTTTCCCAAAAACTTACCTTGCAGATATACAAAAGCCAAGTCGATCATCCCATGAGCAATCAATACCGACAAGGTGCACTCAAAATGGGGGTTATGAAGCATTGGCTCACCACTGAAATGACGGGCGTTAAGATTAAAAACTCGTTTGAAGTTGCCAATACGACGTTTACTATCGGGCTTGACTACTCCAAACGCAATTGGGATGGAAGCTACTACATGAACAATATGCCCTTTGCCAAACAGCTCAAAAGCATCAACGATGTCGATACCCAAAACTACGGCGTATTTCTTCAAGCCAACAAAACAATAGGCGATTGGGTACTTGATGGGGGTATTCGCTACGATAGCACAGAGATTACCCATGGGGGTGTTGAGATAGATAGAGAGTACGATACCATTTTGGCTTCTTTGATGGCTACTTACAACCTTACGGATAATAGCAAAATCTTTGCAGGAGTGGGCAAATCGGCTCGTGTACCCGATGGAAGAGAACTCTATTTTTATGCCAAAGAGGGCGTACTCAATGGCAATCCCAACCTAGAAGAGACCATCAACTACGAAATAGATTTAGGATTTAAGAGTAGCTTTGAGGATGGATTTTTACAAGCCAAACTCTTCTACTCACAGCTAGAGAACTTTATCGCCTACAATGCCACTTCGACAACGTTTGAAAATGTCGATGCCTCTCTTTATGGTATAGAACTTAGCGGAAGCTATTTTTTGAGCGAAAGTCTCTTTGTTGATTTTGGATTGGCTTATCAAAAAGGAGAAAAAGATACTCCTTTGATAGGACAAACCGATGTCGATTTGCCAGAGATTGTGCCGTTGAAATTGAATGCCACCATCAACTACGCTCCAAGCCAAAGCTTGACTTTCAAGGCTCAATTGATTGCCGCCTCGGCGTGGGAAGATTTCGATAGCGATAACGGTGAGCAATATATCCCAGAGTATGGCATCATCAATCTCAAAGCTACCAAACGCTTCGATAATGGACTAGAAGTTACGCTAGGGGTTGATAATGTGCTAGACAAAGCTTATGCCGTGTCTAATACCTACAAAGACCTTACCCTTATCACAGGCGGAGGCGATGCGATGCTACTCAACGAACAAGGACGCTACGGGTATGTCAATGTGAAGTATAAATTTTAGACTTCACAAAGATACCTTTGGGTTTGTACCCAAAAAAACAACTTCTCAATTTCTATTTTGGATATAATACGAAAAATCTCCAAAGCAATGACGAAGGATAGGGCGGATTGAGAAAAATAGACTATTTTGAATTGGGAGCAACGCTTTATGTTCCTATTATGCACAAAAATTTGGAGTCCATTGTCCAAAGAAAAAAATATTCCTACCTCAAATCTATCGTGATTTGCCTAGAAGACTCTACGGCGTTATCGGATATGCAAGAAGGCATGAGGCGACTAGGTAAGATTTTGGAAGAGTTTTGTATCTGCGATTTGAAGGTTTTCATTCGCCCACGCAACATCGAAAATCTCAAAGATATTTTGAAACTCAAAAACATTGATAGAGTTGATGGATTTGCTTTGCCCAAATTTGATACAACCAATATAGAAGAGTATTTGGCTATTTTCATAGAAGAGAATCGTTTTTACATTATGCCTATTTTGGAGACCAAAGATCTCTTTAGCAGTGCGAAGTTGCACGATATTTTGAAAGAGTTGCAACCCTTTAGGGAAAAAGTTTTGGTTATTCGTGTGGGAGGTGAGGATATTTTGAGCCTATTGCATACGTTGCGAGATTGTCACAAAACCCTTTATGAAATAATGCCTCTCTATTTGATACTCTCATCCATCATCAACATCTTTAGACCCAATGGCTTTTATATCTCCTCTACGGTCTATGCCTGTTATGGTGAGGGCAACAGACTTGAAGAAGAGCTACTAGGCGACAAAGAGCATCAACTCTTCAACAAAACCTGCATTCACCCCAGACAAGTACCCATCATTGAGCGCAGCTACCAAGTCACCCACGATGAGTTGGTCATCGCCCAAAGACTTTTGGAAGAAGAAGAGGCGATTTTTAGTTACAATAGCCGAATGTACGAAAAAGCAACGCACTCCAATTGGGCTAAAAGCATTATGCAAAGATATAAAATTTACGGTGAAACAGATAAAGGGAGTACACTATGAGTCGTATATGGTTTGGTCGAGGGGTAAGCAATCATGCACAATTGCTTCCATGGATTCGCTCACACGAAGCCAGTAGAAATTGGAGGCTTTTGGTGAGCCATTTTGACCGCTACGCTCCTTGCCTTGATGAGGGCGATGAGTGTTGGCTTGAAGAAAAAGAACTCTACGGTGATGATTATGTCGATTATGCACTCCACAGTTGCAAAGAGCATGAAGTTTTGGTCTTTATTCCAGGGCGAGAATTTATCGCTCTCTCCCAAAGAGTGCAAGAGTTTGAGGCTATAGGTGTCAAGATACTCCTCCCCGCTTCCACGCAAACACTCATAACCATCCAAAACAAAAATCTCTTTTATCGCCAAATAGAAGATTTACCCTTGAGAGGTCCCGCTTTTGAAGAGTTTGGGAGTGTGGAGGAGCTAGATAGGTGTTTTGAGGCGATGGAGAGCCGTTTTGCCAAACTGTGTGTCAAACCCGCCGTGGGTATCTATGCGGCTGGATTTAGAGTCATCAAAGAGAGCATTAACCCTTTTGAAAATTTTTTCGAGCCTCATCCCTTTTGGATCGAAAGGAATGATTTGCGATCGATTTTGGCTCATCAAGAGAGCTTTGCGACCATGCTTTTGATGGAGTTTTTGGAGGGTGATGAGTACAGTGTGGATTGTTTTGGTACGCAAACGGGAGAGCTTTTTATGACTCCTCGCTGCAAACGATACGGCGGTCAATCCTTAAACGCTCCCCAAGAGGTGCTTGATGGGGTGAGAACATTGGCACATCACTTTGGCATGAAAGGGCTATTTAACGTACAGCTCAAACACCAAGAGGGTATCACCCGAACCATCGAAATCAATCCTCGAATGTCGGGCGGTATCGCCATGACACGATTTGCAGGTTTCAACTTCCCCGTAGCCGCCATTGCAGAGGCTTTGGGAGAGTCCATAGAGCTTCCCCAACCAACCCTCGGAGCCCAGATTATCAGAAGAGAAAACTACACACTTCGCCAAAGGGATGTTTTGTAGGCGTTGAAAATCTCCGCTCCCTCATTCCACCTCTCCTAAGAGTGTGAAACAATAAACCCTTCGACTAGGCTAAGGGTGAACGGATAGCGTAAAACCATTCGCACCCAGCTTGTCGAAGCACTTTTTTGGCAGTTATTTCACGGTCTCTCCCGAGGCGGAACGCATACATAAGCCAATCTCACTAGATGCCATATCAAGTTTAAACAGTTTCACCTTGTTCTATCGATTTTGATTATCTCGTAATCTATTTTTTTTCCTTTGTTTTGAATCTCTTCGATGTGCTTGATGGCAGAGATATCAATAAAATTCCCCGATAATACAAAGAGTGCTTTCATATCATACGACCGAAACAGAGGTGTTTTTTCATAATAATCGGTTGCGTTTGTTCTAAATTCTTTGATATGTGTATGGGTGATTTTGTATTTCCCATTTTCATTCCAATTTTTGCATTGGATGAAGATAATCTCCCGTTCATTTTTGACGATGAGGTCTATGCCACCATCTTTTTTTCCTGAAATTTTACCATTTTCGATGACCTTGTAGCCCCTCTCTTGAAAAACTTTGGCAATATAATCTTCGTAATCTTGACCTTTTTGTTTGAGTGCTTGAAGGGTTGGTTTTGCGGTCTCTTTGTTGGGTTTGAGGGCATTAGAAAATTTCTGATTCTCCAAAAGTGAAGCCTCCCAAACAACAAATTTTGTTTTTGTTTGCGGATTGTATCTTTCGATAGCACCGTTTGCTTTCCCCTCTTCAGTGGCGACTGTCCATGTGTTATGCTTCTCAACCCATCCCAATTGAAAAAGGGCATTGGTGAGAAGGTTGGTGTCTATCTTTTTGATAGTAGCTATCTCTTTGAGGGTGAGAGTTTTTTTATCTGCTGTGGGTACATTAGCTACTGGAGCAGGTTTGGCTGGTTGGGGAGTGGGTGGCGTTGTCGTCTCTTCATTTTTTATTTTACGAACTTTGTTTATCAATGCACTGTTGGTAAGTACCGATTTCTCCCATGCAATGTATCTCTCTTCATCGGTCTTGACGACTACCGCACCGTTATCTGTCCCTGATGGTGTGGCAATGATGGAGTCTTTGTGTTTGAGTATCCAGTCAAGTTCATAGAGGGCTTGATAGATGATGCGGTTGTCTGCTTGAAAATGTTTGGCGATATCATAGATATCAAGTGTGCTATCTTCGGTTTGTGTTTTCTCTGTTTCATTGAATATTTTTTTGATGAATCCTATCATTTATCATAATCCTTACAATTTAAAATTTGACTTCTTTTAAAACCCGTCAAGTATAAAAGTATAACACAAAATCACTCAACCCCTCACACAATCTTAGAAAATATCGACTGACCTTCCCTCTCTTGTTCCACCTTTCCGAGAGTGTAAAATAACCGTAGGGTATCAATTTTAAAGGAATTTCTTGCAAAATTGGCTTTTTGGTGCATTGAGTGGAACGAGTAGTCATTTCTCTATCCCTACAGAAGAGAGAAAATCAAATATAATCTAAAGTAGTGTATAATCTTCCTATTTTACTAGAGGGTTACGCTGATGAAATCGTTTGCAATTTGGAGTATTAATCTCTACCAAAAGCACATTTCGCCTCGCAAGGGTTTTCGTTGTGCTTATGGGGTTTATCATAACAATGGGACTTGTTCTAGCATCATCAAATCGCATATTCAACAACATGGGGTTATCAAGGCTTATCCCATGATACGAAGACAATTTGATGCTTGTAAAATAGCCTATGCTGCTCTTCTAGCAAACGCTCAAGAGGAGAGTGATTCTAATAGTTGTTGGAAAAAAACCAAAGAGGAAGCCCAAAATCAAGCAGTAGAAAACGGAACCCAATGTGCTTGTGATGCTATTGGCGATAGTTGCACTTGCGATGCAGGTATTCCATGCGATTGTTCGTTTTGAAAAAACTTTTCTCGTTACGAAGCTCCAGCTTCGTAACGAGTAAAATATGAATCAGAAACTTTAGTGCCATCGGGTATACCATTTAGAGTAGGAGAAACAAAAGATGGGTGGACAACTTTAAAGGAAATTAAAAAATGAGATATACAAAAATAGATTACAAAGAAATTGGATACTCTCAACTGCCTGACAATATCAAAAATAAAATTGCATTTGAAGAGTTTTTCTCGGTATATTTAGGTAAAAATAATTATATATTGCATATCATGAATAAAACTAAAGATACTACTATAGAAGTTGAATATGATATTGAAAAAGATAAATTCCTAGCAAGAGATGAACGGAAACTCAAAGTACCTAGTGATCGAGAATTAATATTTTTAGAATACGGTATAAAAATCTTAGTGCAATACTATTTGGAAGAAAAGACAGATATCTTAATAGAAGCCTATCAAATCTTCTCTCTTGAAACACTTGAAAAAATTGAAGAGTCTCAACAAAACTATTTCTCAATGAAGCGTAGTTTTAAAGATAAAGCCAAAGAAGCCTATGATAATCAAGAGAGCAACAAAGCATATTTGACTTATAATGATGAACAAAAAGCATCCTATTGGTCAAGGATATTTTATCGATGGATGCGATGGGAGGGTGAAAATGGTTCAGATGATGAAGTTGAATTTTTTCAACCTGAAGTGATAGCAAAGTTTAAAAAGGAAGAACCTAACCTTGATAGACTTATGCCCATTATCCTCAAACAACTTGCTAGAATGTGGTTGTTTGATGAGAAGGAATTTTTTGACAAAGTCAATCGACAATTAGGTACATCTTATACCAACAGAGAATCTATGATAGAAATAGAATTAGATTTTAAAAATATAGAGTCTGCTGAAGAGCTAGTTCTTTATGTTAGAAAACAATTGAATCTACCCTATGATAATCGTCAAGGTAGATGGGATGCATTCAGAGATGATTTTTCCGATTTAATTATTCAAAAGCTTCCACCAAAAGATTACATCTATCAAGAGAATGATAAATGGGGATGGAAAGATTATTTTGATTATCAAGAGTGTATAAGAATGTATGGTGATTTGGGACCTAAAAACAGTGATGGTGAAAAAGATGATATGAAATTAATCTTTCAAAACTTCAATATATTACTTAAACGACTACCATCTGATACTAGAAAATTTTTAGAAGTTATCTTAGAATGGATTGCTAAATCTAATATACCTGCTAAAGATGGCGAATTTAGAAATTGGTATCGTATGGTTATTTGTATTGAGAGTTAATATTATTGTCCTGCCCGAACTGTCCAAAACACCTCCCCACTAAAAAAATGACTAATTTTAAAAAAATTCCACTCATTTTCTTTCCAAAAGTTTCAAATTATCTTCAACCAATAACAAAGTATCATTTTTTTTGGCGTGGGCTTCCATATCTTTCCTCGTTACGAAGCTCCAGCTTCGCAATGCCCTATTGGACTCTAAAACCTCAACAAAACTACATACACAAAACCAACCATAACCTCAAAAAAATATAATACCCCATGCGAAGAAGCAGATATAAAATATACGAACCAACGGCGATACTCTAGTGCTAGAGATTATGAGGGTATCGAGGATTTATTGAAGGTAGAGAGATTATGGTGATGCGTCAGACTAATAGGGCGTTACGAAGCTGGAGCTTCGTAACGAGTAAATCTCCTCAAACGGAGCATCATATCCATCCCCTCCCAAATCTCCCTCCCCACCTCATCAAGTCCGAAATACTCCCCAGAATCGATATCAAAGAGGACAAGCTGATGGTCTATCTGCTGGACAAACACACCCTCTTTAGCCTTCACACACCACACACCATCCATGATTTGACCTTTTTTTGAGTGTAGTATAACATAGATATGGCTACTTCAAGGTAGTCACCCCGTTCTCATCGTCCCCGATGGAAACGCATACGAGATATGCAGTTAGCTATAAACTTTACCGACATACATCAATGTTCACTTCCAACTATCGTTGGACTGAAATCTTTTGTGGATTACACATCAGAATAACGACCCCTTTTTTTTTGTAAATGGTGGCTTTGTTATGCTATAATATCATCAAAAAGGGCTAACAAATGGTAACTGTAAATCAAAACTATTTTAATATCAACTTTGATTATATCCTACCCACATTTAACCATAAATCCCTATTGGATAGAGTCCAAAAGTATGTTACACTCTACAAAGAGATAAACGCCCTCAAAAATACCCTAAAAAGCTACTTTGATAACATTGATAACTATTTGCTTATCAATAAGCTTAATAGTGTAGATAAAATTGATGAAGTGTTAATTAACTTAGAGGATTTGAGCGAATTTGCCAACGAGATACTAGACAATCAAGAGCTTAAACGATGGTACAACGCTCCACTATCTCACGCTCTTAACAAATTAGAAGATAGAAACATAGCATTACAAGGGCTTTTGCTCTCCAAACAAGCCCACATCAAACACGCCTCAAAATGACAATAGATAAAAGCTCACGCTATGAACGAGATATAAAAAAGCTTATCAAATCTCACACCCTAAGCCGTGAAGCCATAGAAGCAACCGAGCAACTTTTTATCAAAGACCCCTTATCACCATCATTGCGTTATCATCAAATCAAATGCAAAAAAGATAAAAATAGATACTCCATAACCGTACCCAATACGCAATACCGCATATTAATAACCGTGATAGGTAGTGAAGCCTATTTTAATACTATCCTTAATCATAAGAGCTATGATAGGATTAATAAAGACTGCTAAACGCCAATAAATTCCATATTACTCGTTTTCTCGTTACGAAGCTCCAGCTTCGTAATGCTCTATTGGACTTCAAAACCTCAACAAAACTACATACACAAAACCAACCATTAACCTCAAAAAACTATAATACCCCATGCGAAGTTGCAGATATAAAATATACGAACCAACGGCGATACTCTAGTGCTAGAGACCGTGAGGGTATTGAGGGT
>JQIS01000028.1 GCA_000830175.1 Sulfurovum sp. FS08-3
ACCATTAACCTCAAAAAACTATAATACCCCACACATCCACACTTTTTGACCTCTACGGTATGTGGACGAAGCTCAACATTGGCGATACTCTAGTGCTAGAGATTATGAGGGTATCGAGGGTTTATTGAAAGTAGAGAGGTTATGGTGATGCAATAGACCAATAGGGCATTACGAAGCTGGAGCTTCGTAACGAGTAAAACTACATACACAAAACCAACCATTAACCTAAAAAAAACTATAATACCCCACACATCCACACTTTTTGACCTCTACGGTATGTGGACGAGGCTCAACATTGGCGATACTCTAGTGCTAGAGATTATGAGGGTAGCGAGGGTTTATTGAAAGTAGAGAGATTATGGTGATGCATCAGACCAATAGGGCATTACGAAGCTGGAGCTTCGTAACGAGTAAAAAAGTATATCATAAAACTATACTTTTAGCGTACTGTATAACTAAAATTTAGCTTAATTTTAAATTTTTTTCGTCATTGCGAACCCTTTGGGGTGAAGTAATCTCAAATATTATAGATTGCTTCGTCATTTTGGGTCTCTTTTGATGACAAAATCATCCAAAAATCAAAAAAATGTAAAAAAAATTGCAGTTTAAGCTATATTTTAGTTATATAGTACACTAAAAGTATAGTTTTGTGTTACACTTTTTTACAACAAAATTTTAAAGGAATAAAAAATGAAAAAATATCGCTTTTTGAAAGCACTATTTTTGGCAATGCTCTTCTCTTCGTCCGCTGTAGCTACAAATACTTGCGATGGTGGTTTATGTTCAAATGATCTATCTAACTGTAGCATAGATGCAGACTGTAATGCGGTTACTGTAGGAGGTGGTATAGGCGTTGCCCCTACTTTTGAGAATGCACCTTCAGTCTCTATCACAGTTCCCAAAGACCAACCTACACAACTTCTCTCCCATTTCAGGGTAAACTACTCAGGTGTAGGTACGCTCACATGGAGCGAGAAGACTGCTCCTACTAAAGGCACTCTATATATTGATAGCGCAACATCATCAGGGAGTAGCCCCTATGAACCTAACTCTATAGAGTACACCCCCGATACGGGAGTATCAGGAGTCGATACTTTTACTATCGAGGTAAGTGATGGTTCAGCTACTGCGACCATAGATGTCACCGTCACGATTGCCAATCCTCTTCCCCTTGGTTGGACAGATTTGGGTAATGGCTTCTATTTGGAAGATAATAATGTCACTATCAACTGTACCGATGCTACAGCAGGAGCATCATCATCTACGCCAAACAACGGCAAAATCTACACCAAAATCACGGCAAAAGCCCAACTCACAACTGAAGGTGGTGGAACAAACCCTGCCAATGCCTGTACGAGTGGGATTACGGATATGAATAGGTGGTTTAAGAGTAAACCTACCTTCAATGAGGATATTTCGCATTGGGATACAAGCAGTGTGACGGATATGTATAGTATGTTTGAGGGTGCCACCGCATTTAACCAACCCATCGGCGATTGGGATACAAGCAAAGTGACGAATATGTATGGTGTGTTTTATAAAGCCTCCGCTTTCAATCAACCCATCGGCGATTGGAATACAAGCAGTGTGACGAATATGAGTTATTTGTTTGAGGGTGCCACCGCCTTTAACCAGCCCATCGGCAATTGGAATACAAGCAGTGTGACGGATATGGGTTATATGTTTTCTAGTGCCTCCGCCTTTAACCAACCCATCGGCAATTGGGATACAAGCAGTGTGAACAATATGAGGAGTATGTTTAGTAGTGTCTCTGCCTTTAACAAACTCATCAGCAATTGGGATACAAGCAAAGTGACGGATATGAGTAATATGTTTCTGGGTGCCACCGCCTTTAATCAAGACATTGGCAATTGGAATACAAGCAGTGTGACGAATATGAGTAGTATGTTTCAGGGTGCCACCGCCTTTAATCAAGACATTGGCAATTGGAATACAAGCAAAGTGACGAATATGGGTGGTATGCTTCGTAGTCTCGCCGCCTTTAATCAAGACATCGGCGATTGGAATACAAGCAGTGTGACGAATATGAGTAATATGTTTTCTAGTGCCACCGCCTTTAATCAAGACATCGGCGATTGGAATACAAGCAAAGTGACGAATATGAGTGGTATGTTTTATAATGCCTCCGCCTTTGACCAACCCATCGGCAATTGGGATACAAGCAAAGTGACGGATATGGGTAGTATGTTTCAGAATGCCTATGCCTTTAACCAATCCATCGGCGATTGGAATACAAGCAGTGTGATGTATATGAGTTTTATGTTTGATGGTGCTACCACCTTTAACCAATGCCTCAAATCGTGGGATGTTCATAACTTTACCTCAATGCCTGGCAATTTTGATACCTCTTCGGGGTTTGCAAACGATACCACCAAGCAACCCATTTGGGGAACGATTGGCACATCATGTAATGCCGCCCCAACCGCCAATCACTTCACCTACGCTACGGCTATCGGTAGCAGTGCCAAAACCTTTGATTGGAATACCTCTTCGGGTGCGAGTGATGCCGAGGGAGATCCCTATACCGCTACCGTTAAAACACAAGGAAGCAAAGGAGATGCCAATATTACAGGTACTCATATCACCTATACTCCCAATGCCAACCAAAGCGGAAGCGATAAGATAATCATTACCATTACAGATAGCTACAATGGAAAAGTAGATGTTAATATCACCCTCAACGGTATCGATACCCTAGCCCCATCGCAACCTACTATCCACTCTACCAACGGTACAACTATCACAGGTACAGGCGAAGCAGGAGCGACTATCACGCTCAAAGACGGTAGCAATACTACTATCGGCACAGCAACCGTAGATAGCAATGGCACATGGAGCATTACCCCTACGACTCCCGTAAGCAGTGGCACAGCACTGAGTGCAACCCAAAGCGATAGCTACAACAACATTTCAGTAGCTTCAAGCAGTATGAGTGTATTACCCTCCGATTGGACAAACATAGGCAACGGCTTCTGGATAGAATCCAACGGCGTAACAGTCAATTGCGACTACAACACCAGTGCCTCATCCAACGATTACAACGGCAAAACTTATACCAAAATCACAACGGTAAACGACCTCAATACCAGTGGTGGAAACGTAGCCCCTGCCAATGCCTGTACGAGTGGGATTACGAGTATGAATAGGTGGTTTAAGAGTAAATCTACCTTCAATGAGGATATCTCGCATTGGGATACAAGCAGTGTGACGACTATGAGTAGTATGTTTCGTGGAGCCTCCGTCTTTAACCAACCCATCAGCGATTGGAATACAAGCAGTGTGACGAATATGTCCGTTATGTTTTCCTATGCCTCCGCCTTTAATCAACCCATCGGCGATTGGAATACAAGCAGTGTGACGGATATGCATGGTATGTTTAACTATGCCTCCGCCTTTAACCAACCCATCGGCGATTGGAATACAAGCAGTGTGACGGATATGGGTAATATGTTTACTGGTGTCTCTGCCTTTAACAAACCCATCGGCGATTGGGATACAAGCAAAGTGACGAGTATGTATGGTATGTTCCGGAATGCCTCCGCTTTCAATCAACCCATCGGCGATTGGAATACAAGCAGTGTGACAACTATGACCGAAATGTTTAACGGTGCTACCGCCCTCTCTAGTGCCAACGAGTGTGCTATTGTCAGAGGATGGGATGTAAATGAAACCTATGCCAACGCAACGCTCTACATTACAGGAAGCAACAGCGGGTTTGATATGGAGGTGTGCCGTGATAGAACCCCCGATAGCTTTAGCTTCACCGCCCTTACCAATCAAGCCCGAAGTACGCTATTGACATCCAACAGTGTAACAATCAATGGAATCGATGCTAATACCTCGGTCTCTATTAGCGGTGGAGAGTATGAAATCAACGGAGATAGCAACTGGACAACGACAAGCTCTACCGTCGATAGTGGAGATACTGTCACAGTACGATTAACCTCTTCAAGTAGCTATAGCACCAAAGTATCTGCAACCCTTACCGTAGGGACATTAGCTAGAGCCTTTGAGGTCACCACACTAAACGCTCCCCCACCACCCCCAACAGCAAGTGAACTGGCAATGCAAAAAGTGCAACAAGTCATCAAAGACAAAGCCACGACCCTTATCACTTCGCAAGAACTCAATGCTATTGGCGGTGTATCGGGTGCAGTTGAGGGAGTAGAGTACAGCAAAGCTTTGGCAAATGGCACATACCAAGACCCCGCCAACCCAACAGCCAGTGAGATACAAGCCATCATCGATGCCCTCAACACCCAAAACGACCAAACGATGGATAAAATCGTGCGTGTCATTGGTGGAGAGAGCAATATCACCATCGAAGCCTACGAGCTTAACGATTTAGCCAATGTATCGGGAGCGGTAGTAGGAGTAAACTACAATCAAGCGCTTGCAGAGGGAAGCTACAAAGATAGACTCAACCCCACCAGTGCCGAGATACAAGCCGTTATCAATAGCCTCAATACTCAAAATGAGCAAACGATGGATAAGATTGTACGCATTATCGCAGGTGAGAGCCTCACTATCAACGCCCACGAACTCAACAGCCTAGCCAACGTAACAGGAGCTATAGAGGGAGTCGATTACAGCGATGCTCTAGCAAACGGCAGATACAGCGACAAAGCCAATCCTACCAGTGAGGAGATACAAGCCATCATTAACGCCCACAACCAAACACTGCTAGAGACTCCTACGGAGGATAACAGCACAACAGAAAACAACAGCAGTGAGCCAACACCAGAGGATAACGCTACTATCGAAGAACCAACCGTTGATGAACCCACACCAGAGGACAACACTACTATTGAAGAACCAACAGTAGAAGAACCAATTGTTGAGGACAACGCTACCACTGAAGAACCAACCGTAGAAGAGCCAATTGTTGAGGACAACGCTACCACTGAAGAACCAACAGTAGATGAACCAATTGTTGAGGACAACGCTACTATCGAAGAACCCACCGTTGATGAACCCACACCAGAAGACAACACCACCAACCCACAAGCCTTTGCGATAGAAGTGCTTCAAACATTAGCCTCTTTTAGTCCCAACCTTGATATAGAGATACAAGAGGATGACAAACAAAAACAAGCCCGTATCCTCGCTCCCAATGGCAATGAGATAGTAATCATCATCGACAACGCTACCCAAAGAGCAACGATAAGCATCACCAATCCCAACACAAACCAAACGCAAACTTTTGCGATTGAGCTTCGAGGGAGTCAAACCAATGTGGATGAAGAGGGGAATATACTCATCACTGCTTCAACCGATACACAAAGCTCTATTGAACTTAGAATTACCCAAGAGGGCAAACTTACCCACAAAGTAACCTTTGAGGGTCAAGTAAGCTTAGCGGAGTTTCAAGAAGATGCCAATACAAGTGTGGATGAAAACGGCACAGTAGAGAGTACTTTGGTAAAACGCAACGATAGATTTATCTTCAAAGCCGTAGTGGTCACAGACAAAAACGCAAAAAGCAGAACCAAGTTTGTCAAAATCAATCTTACTACAGGCGAAGAGATAGAGCTTGACAATACACTTCGTCAAGATATGCAGTTTGATGTAGGCAGTAAGTTTAAAATATTTATTGTCAATTACACAGTATTTATCAAAGCAACAACACTTATGAGTGGGGATTTGGTAATAGAGTAAACACCCATCATCGTAGGGGTAACCCTTGTGGTTACCCTCAATCACAAACGCATAGCCAATCAAGGGCGACCACAAGGGTACGCCCCTACACAAAAAAGGAGAAAAACCATGAAAACAACCACTCAATTAACACTTTTAATACTCGCTACCCTAACGTTTAACAGTTGTGGCGGAGGAAGTTGTCCTGCTGCCACGCAAGTATTAGCCATCAATGCTCATTGCAATATCAATAACGACATGAGTCAATACACCCCACTCCAAAGTGGCGATATTATCACCAAAGAGGAAGACAACACCCTCATTAGCATCTTTCATGATCAAGATAATAATAAAGTCGTTTGCATAGAGAGCGGTAAGGCGAGTATTATTAGGGGGGTTTAGAGGTTTTTGCTCAATAATTATTCATCTAAAAGATTATTTATTGGGCAATTTTAGCATTGAACGAGAAAATATTTTACTATCTATACCCCTAATATGCCCTAAATATAATGTATAATCGCATTTATACTATTTTTAGGGAATTTAAAATGCAAAAAGTATTCATTTTTATGTTGGCATTCTCTTTTGGGTATGCCAAATGGCTCAAAATTGATACCAACGACTCGTATGATTTGCAACAATATCTTCAATATGCCAAAACTCCAACCCCTGTTCTAAGCCCATTAGAGATCAACGCTTCGCAATGGAGCGAGGATAGTGCCGTCGTAGAGGGGTCAAATCATCTATACAATCCCTACTGGATAAAGCTTTCACTGCACAACACAACCCCACAAGCCAAAGAGTTTGCTCTACGCCTCAACTCTTTGTATTTTAGCAAAGCCACACTTTTTAGCTACGAGGACAGCACTTTGATAGAGAGCCATAGTGCTGGAATACAAGCCAAAAAGGGTTGGACTTTTGCGGATGTGCCAAATGTCACTTTTGTACGCATTCAAGCGCATCAAAAACTTGATGTCTATATGGCGGTATATCTCAACAATACGACTCTCGTAGCACCCTATCAAATGCTCAAAAAGAGCCTCTACGATCACCAATGGCACTATTTTTTGCTTTTTGAGGGGATTTTCATCGGTGTTTTTGCGATTATTATACTCACATCCTTATTGCACTATCTCTTTTCGAGGGAGTCTCTTTTTGTCTATTATGCCCTGTATGTATCGACTTTGGGACTCTATTACCTTATGCTTTACGGTTTGGTTGGATTTGGGGAGTATATCGAACTTTTTACGTCGTGGATTGGGTGTGTCGCATGGATATTTTTGTTGCTCTACTTTAGCACAATACTTGACCTAAAGAGTCATCTGCCACGCTTCAATCGCTACTTTGTGCCTATCTATATCGGTTTGCTTATTGCTTTGGAGGTTCTCTCTTTGGTGGGATATGTTACAAACAACATACTGCTTATGGAGTATCGATTTTCGCTCACCTACATACTCTATCCGATATTACCTGCTGTTGCTTTGACAATAAGTATCTATCTAGCATCCAAAAAAATCAAACTCGCCAACTATTTTGTTATTACGTGGGCATTGGTATCGCTTAGTACGGTCGTGGATTTATCCGTAACCATTGGGTGGATTGAAGATACGGATTATTATGCTTATTGGAGTCAATTTAGCTATATGGTAGAGACACTACTTTTTGCACTCATCTTGGCGATTCGTCACAATGATCTTCAAAAAGCCAAAACGATACACCTACAACTCATCGCACATCAAAACAGACTCGTCTCTATGGGTGAGATGATACACAATATCGCCCATCAGTGGAGGCAACCATTAGCCTCTATCAACAGCACAATATTTGCAATTGATAGTGCCTTGTCCAAAAACAATATCAATGGCGATTTTTTAGAGCATGATTTGATGCACATTGAAGATATCACCCAATACCTATCGCAAACAATAGATGATTTTATGGGATTTTTAAGTCAAAACAAAATCAAAAAGCATTTTTATCTCAAAGAGACGATTTTAAAAGTACTATCCATACTGCAATTGGAAAAACAGAGCATCAATGTGACACTCAAACTCGATAGTGATGCGACACTGCTAGGATACCCATCAGAACTCATTCAAGTATTGATGTCGATTTTAAATAATGCAAAAGATGCTTTTGAAATCAACAAGATTGAAGATAGAGAGATTACTATTGCTACGCAAACTTTGCCCCAAAGTATCAAGCTTCTCATTTGCGATAATGCCAAAGGAGTACCTGCATCTATCGTAGAAAAAATATTTAATCCCTATTTTTCGACCAAACAAAAACAATCAGGACAAGGCTTGGGACTCTATATCGTCAAGCTCATTGTAGAAGAGAGCATAAAAGGCAATATCAAAGCCTACAATAAAGACGATGGATTTTGCATAGAGATTTCTATCACCAAAGAGATATAACCGATACTACGCACTTTAATCTTTGGACAATCGTTGCGAGGCACGAAGCAATCTACTATGACAAAACGTGCAAGATGTAGCCTTGTTTGTGAATCGTTTCGATAGCGTTTGGGGGCAAAAGTTCTCGAAGGCGTTTGATGGTGTTGCGTAAATTTGCACCGTTGTACTCCAGCATGTGATCCTCTCGAATAAAAGCAAAAAGCTCTTTGGAGGATACGATTTGATTGGGGAAACGCAACAAATACTCCAAAGCTCGTGTTTGTTGATAGGTAGTAACTACAAGCTCGTCATTTCTAAAGAGTATTTTGGTTTGAATATTAAAACTGTACTCGCTATCAATTGCGATGATACTTTTGGTTTGCGTTGCACTAAAGGCTCCATCAATAGCATCCTTCAAGGCACTTCTTGATACGGGTTTGTAGATATAGTCTATCAATCCTACACGAATACCTTTTAAAAGCTTCTCTTTGTCTGAGTGACCGCTAATGATGATGATTGGCACGTTGCTTGAATTTTGCCTAATCTTTTGGGCAAGGCTCAAACCATCCATATAGGGCATATCAATATCTGTAATGAGCAAATCAATATGCATCTCTTCAAAAATCTTTAGCCCCTCTTTCCCGTTGGAGGCCTCTATGACTTCAAAATCTCTAAGTCTCAAAAATGCTGCGATAGGGGAGCGAACGCTAACGTCGTCTTCTAAATATAAAATCGTTTTTTTCTCTTTTTTCATGGGGAATATTTTATCTAAAAGAGTAGAAAAAATTCTTTATAATTGCAAATAATCAATAAAATTTTATCTATTTTGGTTTCGACTCTACACTTTGCCCTATCTTTCATAAATGTAAACCCTTTGATTTCAAATAGGTTTGGCACTGCCAAACGCTTAAAAACTTAATATTTAAAGCTCCACCTTATAACAATTTCTTCCGTTTGCTTTGGCTTTGTAGAGTGCATCATCGGCTCGTTTTTGTATCGATGCGGCACTATCTCCCGCCTTGTAGAGCGTCACGCCAAAAGATACGGTAATATTGGGTACGGAATCAAAGGAGCTTTTGGCAATGGCGTTTTGAATGGCAAAAATTAAAACTTCCATCGCTTCAAGGGTTGATTGGGGTGTGATGATAATAAACTCCTCGCCTCCCCATCTCGCAAAGGTATCGTGGACTCCTATCTGTTTGGCAACCGCCTCGGTGGCTTTTTTGAGTACGCTATCCCCAACGGCATGTCCGTAGGTGTCATTGACACTTTTGAAGTGATCAATATCCAGCATAATAAAACCAAATGAGTGATTCTCACGCACCGCAACGTTTATCTTTTGGTTGAGGGCTTGTTGAAAATACTCTCTGTTGTGTACCCCCGTGAGCGTATCGTGTGTGGAGATATACTCCAGCTCTTTTTTGTCGGTTATGTTCTCTCGATAAGAGCTGTAGCCCACTTTTAACCCATTTTCATCAAACATTGGGCTAATGGTAATCTTAAGCCACTGTTTTTTGCCCTCTTTGGTGTAGTTTTTGATTTTACTCGTTACGAAGCTCCAGAGAGTGTGAAACAACCCTCTCTATTTCGGAGGGATTTCACGCTAAAATCTATCATTTTCAACTCTCAACTCATAAAATCCAATCATTTTAAAACAATAGAGCCAAAGAGTATAAAAATAGGCGATATGTAGGGCAATTTTTGTTCTTATTTGCTCTAAGTTGTTATCTTTTATGGCTCTTATGAGTTCTCTAAAGAGAGCTATCCCTATAAGGTTGAGTAGTCGCTTGAAGTTGTAGGTAAACATAATAAGAGCATTCTCTCCTGATACCTTCTCTTTGCCTCTCACCAAATAATGCTCCCAACCAAGATTGCGTTTAATAGTTCCAAAGGGGTGTTCGACGATTGAGCCTCTTTGTTTGATAAGCTCTTTGGCTTTATGGCTTTGCATCTTTTGGGTATAGGCTTCAATAGTATTGGCATATTGTGACCTTGAAATTCTTTTATAAGCTGTCTTTTGGGGTATGCACTTCTCTCTTAAGGGACACTCTTTGCAGGTTTTACTTTCTGCCCGATAAACATAATACTTCGTACCATTTTCTTTGATAATAGTTGATGAACTTTTGGTGAGTGTTTGATTATTGGGACAGATATAACAATCGCTATCTTTATCGTATTGAAACTCTTTGGGAGTAAAGTACCCTCTATCTTTTTGTTGTTTGGTTTTATTGGGTATTGCAACAACGGTTTCAATACCATTGGCTTCACACTCATCAATCTCTTTGGCACTGTAATATCCACTATCAGCTAGAAAGATTCCCTTTTCATTGTGTGTTATGGCTTTAGTCTCTTGTGCCATTTGATGAAGTTTTTGATTATCATTGCCCTCACTGCTTACATCCGTTGCTACAATAAACTTATGTTTGGCATCTACGGCTATTTGGCTATTGTATGCCATAAGGTTATGAGCAGGTTTGACCATCAATTTGGCATCAGGGTCTGTTTTGTTGTATTGATTTTCTCCCATCTCTTCAAGCATTGCTAGATTTTTATCAAGTTGTGCTTTTTTGGCTTTTAGATTGGTAAGCTTCTTGCTCTCTTTAACCAGTAGGTTTTCACCTATATCATCGTTATCACTGGTTTCAAGTTGTGTGAGATATTCATTGATTTTTTCATCAATCTCTTTACTATCTTGTTGGAGTGTTTTTTTAGAGATGAGTTAATTTTTGGAGGCATTGGCTCTTAGAAATGCTCCATCTACTGCTACTACATCACCTGTGATTAAATCAATGTTTTTTAGTATCAAGCTAAACGCTTTAAATACTTGCTTAAGTGCTTGTGAGTGATCTTTTCTAAAGTTGGCAATACTCTTATAAGTTGGCGTTAAATTCTCACACAGCCACATCATCTCTATATTGCGTTTGATTTCAGTTTCCAATCGTCTTGAAGAGCGTACACGGTTCATATAGCCATAGATATAGATTTTCAAGAAGAGTTTAGGATTATAAGCTTTTTGACCATCGAGGGAGTTTTTGAGGTTTTTATCTAGTTTTAATGTAGCAATATTGAGTATCTCGACATATTCATCAATGACTCTTACTGCATTATCTTCACTCACATACTCATCAAAGCTTGGTGGAAAGAGTAGTTGTTGTCTTCTATTATCTCCCTGCTTATATCGTGCCATAATCAATCTCTCCCAAAGTGGATAAATCTATCATCCAAAACTCTTTCAAAGCCCCTAAATACAGGCGTTTGATTGCTATTATTATAGCTTTTTTGTGGTATTATTGGGGTAAGATATTCAATTAAACCAACTCGTTTAAGGTTGGGGTAAGGGGGTTGTTTCACGGTCTCTCCAGCTTCGTAACGAGGAAACGCCGACCGAAACCGTCGAGTACAATTACGACGCAAACGATAACCGCATCGCCAAAACTACAAGCAATGGAACAACTACTTATCTAGTGGATACCAATACACCGTATGCACAAGTCATCACAGAATCCAAAGAAAATGGGACAAAAATAGGCTATACTTACGGAAATGATCTTTTACATAATGGCACACATTTCTACCTCACTGATGCTTTGGGAAGCACGAGAGGATTGGTAGATAGTGGTGAGAGGCTTACTGATAGCTATAGTTATACTCCGTATGGGGAGCTAAGCGAACATAACGGGACGAGTGAGAATAGCTTCTTGTTTACTGGGGAGCAGTTGGACCCTGAGACCGATGATTATTATTTGAGGGCGAGGTATTATTCACCGTCTTCTATTAGGTTTTTGAGTAGAGATAGTTATGATGGGACGCTTATAGAGCCGATAACGCTTAACCATTATGCTTATGCCCACTCTAATCCAACTATATTTATTGATCCATCGGGAAACATGGTTGCTACGCAACAAGAGCTAAGTTTTAATATAGCAGTAATAGGGCAACTTTCACATACCAACATAAGAGCTACAGTTAAAGTGACAAGTTCTGTATTGTCACAACTTAGAGATAGTAAAAAATATATAATAAACCCTAGACATGGAGAAACTCATTCGACTATTTATGCTACTGATATTCAGACATCAGGAGGATATATTTATGATTTGGAATATGATACCTATGATGAAGCAGATATAAGTTGGGATGTGTGGGAGAAGCGTATTGCTGTAGATGGTTGGATTAGAAAGAGAACTATTGATTCTTCACGAAACCCATTTTACACAAGTCCTGTTAAACTTTCTTCATTTCAGTTTGAAGTTTGGGATTATATGATATTTGAAAAATATCCAATATATAGAGATATGTTTCCCGATAGAGTTACATCTAATCCTGATTATTTATTGGATACTACACGACATCATCCGTATTTAGCAGATAAAATAAATTGTGTAAGTTATGTTAATGAAGCCTATAAGAAGGCTTGGTGGGTTATGTTACATATACCTTCAATATAAGGAGTATAAAATGATTTCTAAATATAATAATAAAAACCAAACTATTGAGATAGAAGAGAACTATGTCTTACTTAAAATAGAAGATGATTATATGCAAAAATATTTGATAAATGAAATACAAGAAATATTTTTTAACATCGATGAAGAAGGTTATTATTTTAGAGTTATAGCTAATCGTCAAATTGCTTTTGATTATGAACATAATACAAAATTCAGAATTGAAGATAAAGATATATTAATGAGAAAAGTAAAAAACAAAGAGATTAAATTACTTCCTAACTTTGGAATTGATTTAATAGGTGAAGGTGTTATGAAATATTGTCAAAGTAGAAAAAAATATTCTTTAATTATGACAAGAGTACGAAGCAAGATAATCCCTAACAAAAACTTATTTGCCATTAATTATGGAAATATAAGTAGGTATTTTTATAAAATAATTGGTGATGATTTAAAAGACTTGAATTTGGAAGAAGAACTACTAGCAGAGCATGATAATCGTGATTTTACAAAACAACTACGAAACTTTGGTTCAAATTGTGTATTTTTATTGGACAAAAGTCTAACTCTTGGTCAAGGATATGCTATTACGGCTATTAAAGCAATGCCACATACTGATGGATTTCAAGATTTTTCTTTAGATGTTTTTTATTCATTTGATACGAAAGAAATAAAAAATAAAATTATTGAACTTTTATCTCCTTCTTATGTGATGAAAGAAAGTGGTTTTGTTTAATTTTTTTGCTCGTTGCGAAGCTCCAGCTTCGACAATGCCCTATTGGACTCTAAAACCTCAATAAAACTACATATACAAAACCAACCATTAACCTAAAAAAAATATAATACTTTCCTATAGGGGTAGAGAAGTGAAAACTCCCCTCCCTCCGAACCGTGCGTGCGGTTCTCCCGCATACGGCTCTCCAGTTGATAGTTTCCTCATCGGGATTGATACGCCTTTTACTCGTTACGAAGCTCCAGCTTCGTAATGCCCTATTGGACTCTACAACCTCAATAAAACTACATATACAAAACCAACCATTAACCTCAAAAAACTATAATACCCCACACATCCACACTTTTTGACCTCTACGGTATGTGGATGAGGCTCAACATTGGCGATACTCTAGTGCTAGAGATTATGAGGGTATCGAGGGTTTAATGGAGGTAGAAAGATTATGGTGATGCATCAGACCAATAGGGCATTACTAAGCTGGAGCTTCGTAACGAGTAAAGTCCCACTTCCGAAATGTCACTCGTCTGCATATTTTACAAATAGAGTGCAATAGTTTTTGCATTTGGATTGCAGGAACACTTATTGCATCTTTATAAATAAAAAATGGGGATAGAGTATGGAAAATATAAAAGAAAAATTAATCAATGGAGAGCTTGTACCCTTTGTAGGTATGGGAGTCTTTGCCAATACCCAAGCCAGTGATGGCACACAGTTGCCCTTTGATAGCGATTCGATGATACTAGCTCTTAATAATGGTCGAGCGATGAGTGCAAGATTGATGTATGAGTACAGTCGAGCCGCCATGAGTTTAGAGCAACGCAAAGGTAGAGAGTATATCACCCAAATGACCAACCATATCTACGCCTCCAAAGAGTATGCTCCTCCTTTTGTCTATCAATACCTCAAAACTCTTCAACCCAAATACCTAATCGATACCAATATGGACGACAGCTCTACTACCGTTTATGAAGATGTGGCTCACTTTATGATTACAGGTGTTTCACGCGTGATGGGAGGGTATGAACGCTTTGTTATCTATCGCTACAACCTTGAAACCAAAGCGTATATTAAGATAGAAAATGAGTTGCTTGATGATTCATTGCCTATACTCTTTAAGCCTATGGGATGTATGACTCCAAAGATGGATTTTATTGTCTCCGATGCCGATTTTGTCGATTGGCTTACTGAGGCGATGGGGGGATACGCCTTGCCGCCTTTTCTCAAAAGCTACAAAAACGATAAATCTTATCTCTTTTTGGGTGTGGACTTTGGTCGTGATACCTTTAGAATGGTAGCCAATGAGATTACACTAGGGCTTAGTGGCGGAGTGGTGGTGACAAACAAGGAGGAACTCACCAAAAAAGAGCAAAAATTCATCGATACCCACAATCTTGAAGTTGTCCAAAACGAGGTTGATAGCTTTTTAAAGGAGTTGTAATGGAGCAAAGCAGACTAATGTGTGATTTTTGCGGTAAGGGTGTAGCGGAGGTTGATAAAATCTTTAGTGCTGAAAATGCCCATATTTGCAACGAGTGTATCGAAACTTGCTCAACCATTCTCCACAAAGAACATATCAAAAAAAATAAAAAAGAGTTTCAAAAGGGTTTAAGCATCCCTACCAAAATCAAAGAGCATTTGGATGGCTACGTGATAGGGCAAGATGAGGCAAAGAAAGTACTAAGTGTCGCACTCTATTCACACTACAAACGCATCGAAAAGCCTATTCTCCATGATGTAGAGATCGAAAAATCCAATATCATGCTTATAGGTCCTACGGGAAGCGGTAAGACACTCCTTGCTAAATCTTTGGCTAAAATTATGAATGTACCCTTTGCGATAGCCGATGCTACGGCTTTGACAGAGGCTGGATATGTGGGTGAGGATGTCGAATCGATCCTCTCACGCCTTTTGGCTGCGGCGGATTTTGATGTGGCTAAGGCTCAAAAGGGGATTATCTACATCGACGAAATCGACAAAATAGCCAATAAAAGCGAGAGTGCTTCAAGCGGGCGAGATGTAAGCGGTGAGGGGGTTCAACAAGGATTGCTTAAGATTTTGGAGGGCGGAGAGGTCTATGTGCCTATCAAAGGAAGTCGCAAAAGCTCTTCTGCGGAGACGATTTTGTTTGATACCACGCACGTGCTTTTTATTTGCGGTGGTGCATTTGTGGGGCTTGTGGAGGATGATAAGCACAAACGCAAAGATAAAACGATGGGCTTTTTAAACGCCAACGCCGTCGAATCCCAAAAAGAGATAGCACCCAAAGATTTGATAGGTTTTGGACTTATTCCCGAATTTATCGGACGTATCCCTGTGGTAGCTACGCTCAATCCGCTCACAATTGAGGATCTTGTATCTATCTTGCAAGAGCCAAAAAATGCTATTATCAAACAATACAAAGCCCTCTTTGAGCTTGATGGGGTGGAGCTTGAAGTAGAAGATGAGGCGTTGCACTATATCGCTCAAATGGCGTGGGAGACGGGAGTGGGAGCAAGGGGACTAAGGGGAATCATTGAAAAAATCATGCTCCCGCTTCAATACGAACTCCCCGCCAAAGACAATATCGATAGATGCATCCTTACCAAAGCCTTTATCAAGCAAGAAGCCGATGTGATACTTGAATATACCAGCCAAACGGAGCGTGAAAATGGATGATTTAGCCTCGGTCTATGAGTGGGCAAAAACTTATGATTTTGATGAGATAGAGTTGCAATACGCTACGATTTTGGCTCTCAAAATCCTTGATGGACAGTGCAAAATGGATTATGACAACTACAACCTCTTTATGTCTGCTTATGATGGCATTTGCGACAAAACCGCCTCCCCACTCAACAAAAAAGTACACCGTATCATCGCTTTGGCTCGAACCGACGACCCAATCATCCCCAAAGCCCAATACAAAGAGGCTATCCACGCCCTTAGAGTTGCCATGATGCAAGATATGGAGAAATCCACCATGAAAGCCTTTAAGGAGCTAGTGTGGGGGAGTATCTGTTGATGGGTGGGTTGCAAAACTTTTTTAGCCGAACATTTAGAGGTTATTAGCTGACCTTACGCAGCTGCTCTATAATGGTATTTTTGGAAGTGGGACTTCACCCTCACCTATTAGCTTCGATAGTAATAACAACCAAATTTTGGCTTTTGTGGGACTAAAGTCCCGCTTCCGATAGAAGTGCGTAACATCAAATCACAATCATCAATATGCCCCAAAAGCAGCTTCGATTTGGGAGTGGGATAGTACTCTATACTCCCCAGCTTGTAAATCCTCTAGTGTTAATGTACCAAAGCTAGAGCGGTGCAACGCTGTGACGTGGCTGCCAAGGGCTGCAAACATTCGTCGTACTTGATGGTAGCGTCCTTCGGTGATGGTTAGCTGCATATAGGTATCGTCTATAACGCTCAATTGAGCAGGAAGGCAGGGTATTTTTTCGCCCTTTAGCATCAGTGTCCCCAAAGCAAAAATACCCAACTTATCATCTTCCAAAGCCCTATCGAGTCTAGCTTCATATACTTTTGGTACTTTGTGTTTGGGGGAGATGAGGCGGTGCAACAAATCTCCATCATCGGTAAGCAAGAGTAACCCGCTTGTCTGTTTATCCAATCTTCCAACGGTAGAGATTTTTGGAACTCTTTTACGCCATCTTTGTGGAAGCAGCTCATAGACCAATCGCCCCTCTCCCTCGTCGTGAGTGCATATATAGCCTATGGGTTTGTGCATCAAAATCACCATCCCAAAAGGCGAATCAAGTGGCTCATTGTCAAACAATATCTCATCGTGAAGTACTTTTGTATCGGGTTTGAGAGGAGTATGTTGGATATGTTTTACGATACCGTTTCGCAGTAAAAATAGAACATCTTTGCGACTGCAATAGCCCAAAGATGAGAGAAGTTTGTCTAGGCGAATTTTTGATTTTTGAACGAGACGCATGTTATCATCCTTGTCAATATGCCCGTTAAGGGAGTTTGAAAGGCATTGTATCTCAAAGAATTTGACAATGAGATTAAAGAGTTCAAAAGCTTAGCCTACATTAATTTTATTTATCTATAATTAGTATTCAACTCATAGTATTAGGAAAATAGATGAAAATTCAACTCAAAGATAAAAAACTCAAAGATATTGATGCGCAACTAGAGATTGTTTTTGTGGTCAATAGAGACTTTGAAGATCTCTTTGTGCGAGATGCCAAAGAGCTAAAAAAGCTCAATTTTAAAGCCGAACAAGACAGCACCGCTTTGATAGTAGGAAGCGATAGAATCTATGTAGGCGTTGATGATCTCAAAAGCTACAACCTACGAACCGCAGCCGCAAAAGCAATCAAAGCGATACAATTGACAACCTATAGCACTCTCAAAGTCGCTTCGTATATTAATGAAGATGAAACCTCAATTGAGGCTATGGTGGAGGGATTTATACTGGGTGCTTACCGCTTTGAAAGATACAAAAGTGAAAAATCCAAAAACGTTATCGAATCGATTACTTTTTCAACCCAAAGCTTCAACGCCCAAACGTTGGATATCCAAAAAGCCAAAGAGGCAATTGCCAAAGCCCATGTCGTGGCTACCTCGACCAACTTTACTCGTGACATTGTCAATACTACTCCCGATGATTGTTACCCTGAAGTCTTAGCCGATATTGCTACGCATTTAGCCAAAGAACAAGGATTGGAGTGCAATGTCTTAAAACCCAATGAGATAAAAGAGCAAAAAATGGAGGCACTTTTGGCCGTAGCAAGAGCGAGTCGTCATAAGCCTCGTGTGATTCATCTCATGCACAAACCCAAAAATCCCAAAGCCGTTGTCTCTCTTGTGGGCAAAGGGCTTACCTACGATAGCGGAGGACTTTCACTCAAACCCTCCGAACACATGGTCACAATGAAAGCCGACAAAAGTGGCGGAAGTGCCGTGCTGGGGATTATGAGAGCTGTAGCGATACTCAAGCTCCCTATCGAAGTGCATGGATTTGTGGGTGCGGTGGAGAATATGATAGGAGGCGATGCCTATAAGCCCGATGATGTTTTGGTATCCAAAAACGGCAAAACCATAGAGGTACGCAATACCGATGCCGAGGGGCGTTTGGTACTTGCCGATGTCTTAGCCTATGCCCAGCAAGAGGTCAAAGCCGACTATCTCTACGATATGGCAACGCTTACAGGAGCGTGCGTGGTGGGTGTTGGAGAATATACGATAGGGATAATGAGCAACGACTCCAAAGCTTCACAAACGATTGTGGAAGTAGGGCATGAGGTTTCAGGAGAGCTTGTGACCAAGCTTGATTTTAACCGCTATCTCAAAGCCACACTCAAAAGCAACATCGCCGATATTTGCAACATCTCCAATACACGCTACGGCGGAGCTATTACGGCGGGACTCTTTTTGTCAGAGTTTATCGACGAGAACCACAAAAACAAATGGGTACATCTTGATATAGCCGGCCCCTCTTTTGTCGAACACGAATGGGGCGAAAATCCCGCAGGTGCAAGTGGTGCGGGGGTACGCTTGATAGTAGCTACGCTTGAGCATCTTGCAAGGTAGGCAAAAATAGGTTTGGCTTTTTAGTCAAACCTATCCTTTTTACGCTATAATAGCCCATGAAAAAAGACATCACCACCCAAGATATAGCCAAAATCTTAGAAATTGAAGTAACCGATACAAAGAACTCAAACGCATAGAAAAAAGAGAAACTGATAGAGTAGCTCATTGCAAAGCAGACGGCATTGAAGCTATTTTGCACTTAGAGATTCAAAACGACTTTAAAAGCATTGGCGAGTGGTGATGCTTTTTGCCTATTTTTTAAAAAAAGTAGAAATAAATCTTAGATTACTCGCATTCGCAATGCCCTGTTGCAATGGGGTAATTTTTTAAGTGCAGGAGGTGTGTAGCTACAATCTCTTCTTCATATCTTCAAGTAGCTTTTGGTCTATCTCCTCTTTGGAGACTCGCTCTTTGGAGATCATCAAAATCAACCCGATAGCAAATGAAGAGGCCATAATGTGTGACCCTCCGTAGCTCAAAAAGGGCAAAGCAATACCTTTGATAGGAAAGAGTCCCGTAATTCCAAAGCTATTGATGATAAACGAAAGAGCAATAATAAGTCCTACCCCTACCGAAAAGAGATAATGGGTAGGATTTTGTACCATAGCGGCGATTTTGAAGATACGATAGATGATAAAAAGTGTCAATCCCGTCACCACCAAAATACCCACGAAGCCAAACTCCTCGGCAATACCCGCCAATACAAAATCGGTATGAACTTCACTTAGATACCCCAGTTCAAATTGTCCACCGCCCAATCCTTTGCCCCAAAAACCGCCATTGTGTATGGCATTGAGGGAGTTTGATATTTGGTAGGGTTCTTCATAGGCTTCGACTTTGAGATCTTGTACTACCTCAAAAGGAAAAATCGCCAATACGGTATCTTGTACGCCTCCCCACCAACTTGCTACCCGTTGGATTCGGTGGGGTGCAGAGAGTATCAACGCCCCCATTCCTACCAAAGCACTCCCTAAAAGCGTGAGAAAAAACTTGAAACTGCTCCCTGCAAACAAAAAAAGTACTGCCAAAGTCCCCCCTAGCACCACCACTTGTCCCAAATCTTTTTGAAGTATCGCAATAAGTAATACCGCTACAAAAAAGACAATAATGTAAGGAAAAAAGACCTTAATCTCCTCTGCAAAGCTCATCTTCTCTCTATCAAGAAGTTTGCGTGAAAAGCTCCACGCCAAAAAAAAGACAAATCCAATCTTGAAAAACTCCACAGGGGCAATCGAAAAAGAACCCAACTGTATCCAGCGTTTCGCCCCGCTTACGGCATTGACAACGCTTGAGGGCAAAAACTGCATCATAATAAGAAGAAAAAAGAAGATACCAAAGAGACCTAGCCCAATGCCATCAAACCATCTATCGGGGTTAAGCCAACTAAGCGTTATAATCATCACAAATCCCACCCCCACAGCCACAGCTTGACGAATCAAAAAGTGGTTGGAGTCGTACTCATAATAGACAACGGTATAGATGGGGAGTGAGTAGCTCAAAATTATCGAAAATCCAAGCAGTGCCATGACGGCAAAAAGGAGCGACCTATCAATCATAATGAATGCACTTTCTACTATTTAATATTAATCATCTATCCCTTTTGTAATGGGATTTATCTTTATTTATTATTTTATCCAAAAATGTGCTTGATTTAAAGAATATTTCGTATAAAATTATATTTAATATGAATAAATATAGAAAAAATCAATCAACCAATGTGCGAAGCAGTAAATTGTTGCTTCTCTACCTTATTATTTTTGCAGCTATTTCGACTTTTTTATACAGAACCTATACCGTTATCAAAACTCCTAGAGATTTGCCCTCTTCGACGACCAAGCTCAAAGAGCGTTCAAAAAGAGGTGTCATTGTCTCTGCCGATAACTATCGTGTAAGCTACAGTAAAAAAATCTATGAAGCTACCATCAATACATTGGGTATTGACTCCGATAAACTCGATTTGTTTATTGAGCTTTTTAGCATCTACAGCGGTATGGATAGAGATATAGTCAAAAGCTCCTTGCTTGATGATAGGGGTGAATTGATAGAGGGACGTGTCGTCATTAGTCGCTACCTTGATGCCAAAAGTGCTAATCATCTCAAATCTCTAGCCTACAAACTACGCCAAATGAAGATTTTTAAACCCATCAAAAACGCCAATGGAGTCGAAATCCTTTATGGGCTTGATATTGTCGAAGTGGGAGAGAGTCGCTACTATCCCCTTAGCGATACCCTTACACCCGTATTGGGCTATACCCGCAACAATCTTCAAGATGGTTACACAAGACCTTATGGCATTAAAGGTTTGGAGCGATACTACAATACCTACATTCAATTCAAACGTGACGGCTTCTATATGGGCAAACGAGACGTTGTGGGCAATATCGTTTACGGTGACAACTCCCGCCATGTTGAGTTTATCGATGGATTGGATTTACACCTCGCTATCCCCCTTAGGCTCCAAAGACGTGTCGAAAAGGTACTTGATTATATGAAAATCTTTGTTGGTGCCAAAGAGATTATCGCAGGAGTCATGGACAACACAAACGGCAAAATCCTAGCTCTTGCTAGTAGCGAACGCTTCGATCCCAACCGTATCACGCAAGATAAAATTGAAGCCCTCAATCCTAAATTTACAGAGTATCTCTACGAACCAGGATCGGTTATTAAGCCTCTCTCTTTTGCTATCGTCATGGATAGAGGCAAGGTTACACCCGATGAAATCATCCCTACCGATAATGGAAAGTTGCGTATTGGTCGCTATCTTATCACCGATGATGATAAATTTGCCGCTTTGAGTGCTACTGACGTACTCGTACACTCTTCCAATGTGGGTATATCCAAACTGGTATGGCGTATTTCGGGGCGTGAGCTTTATGATGGGTTTAGAAGATTTGGTTTGGGGGAGTCTAGCGGTATCGATTTGACACGAGAACTTACTGGAAAAATCAAAAAAGCCTTTATGCTTCGCCATCCACTCCACAGTGCCAACAGTGCTTATGGCTACGGTATGCAAGCTACCTTTATCCAGCTTTTTAAGGCTTATAGTGCTTTTAACAACGAGGGCATTGCCCAAACGCCCCAAATCTTAGACTACTTCAAGGATGCTCAAAAAGAGGAGTACTACACACTTCCTCCCACCAAACCCAATCGTAGAGTGATGACTAGAGATACCGCCCGCAAAATGAACACCATCTTGCAAAAAATTGTGCAAGGAGGTACAGGGAAAAAGGCTCAATGCGAGGGACTTATCATCGGAGGCAAAACGGGTACATCGCATATCGCTACAGGAGGAAGCTACACCAAACGCTACAACAGTAGCTTTTTTGGCTTTGCCAACGACAACTTTAACCATCGCTACACCATCGGAGTCCTTGTCGTAGAGGCTCAAAAACCCTACAAATACTTCGCCTCCGAATCGGCAGCACCGACTTTTAAAAAGATTGTCGAACAACTTGTGAAGCTCAAATACCTCAAGCCCACTTTGCCCCCCAAGCCCACTCTTGATACCAATACCACAAATACTCTAAAACAACAAAACAAACCAATACCCAAGCCTAACTTTTGAGTCTTTTAAAAATCCCATAGTTTGTAGAGAAATCTCTCAAAACCTAGATTGCTTCATTTTGTTTACAATGACGAGTTTGAAGATGATTGGATAGGTAAAGTGCGTAATATCCGTTAATTACGGGTGATATTTAGTGTTGCTTTTATGTAAGGGTGAAGCCACCCTTAAAAGTTTCGATTGCCCATGGCCAAATCGCCTACTATGCCCAAAACCGATCCTTCACCTGCGTCACGACCTCCTGCTTGTGGAGCTGCGGCGTACATTCTACCTGCCAACCTTGAAAAGGGCAACGATTGTACCCATACACGCCCAGGACCCTTAAGCTGTGCGAAGAAAAATCCCTCTCCACCAAAAAGCCCCGTTTTGATACCTCCTGCTTGAATAATATCAAAATCAACCGTTGGTTCCATGGCTACAAGACATCCTGTATCGAGATGAATCACTTCGCCTTGTTGGAGCTTAATCTCTTTGAGCATTCCCCCTGCGTGAATAAAGGCTTGTCCGTCGCCTTCAAGCTTTTGCATAATAAATCCCTCACCTCCAAAGAGTGCGGTTAAGATCTTTTTTTGGAAGAAGATACCAATAGATACCCCTTTGGCAGCACACAAAAAACAATCTTTTTGGCAAATAAGCACGCCTCCATGCTCTTTGAGATTGATAGGAATGATACGCCCTGGATAGGGTGCTGCAAAAGCCACTTTGGCTTTGCCACTGCCTGAGTGGGTAAATACAGTAGTAAAGAGTGATTCACCTGTAATGATTCGTTTACCCGCTCCCAAAAGCTTATCCCAAACTCCGCCTTTATCCTCTTTTGTTCCCGAACCATCGCCAAAGAGTGTATCCATCGTAATAGCACTGTGTTTGTACATCATCGATCCCGCTTCGGCTACGGCACTCTCTCCTGGGTCAAGTTCGATTTCAACGTATTGAATATCCTCTCCAAATATCTCATAATCAATCGCATCGGCTACCTTTTGCGTATAGGTTTGCACGGGTTCGACGGTTGGGGTGTTTTGTTTGTGTATAGGGGGAGGAGGGGAGGGTGGATTGTAGGGTTGTACATTCTCCTCACCTACCAAATCAGCTAGGGTGTTCATGGGTTGCCACTCATTCATTCCCGTCGTCCACGCATACCCACTGCTATCACTTTTGGCTGCTAATTTTGCCTCAATCTTACTAATAGGTCCTTGTTTGCGTCCATCATCGTACTCAATATACCAATCTCTTGCCATACTATCCTCCCTGTAAATTTATCATGCGATTATGATACCACAACTAGGCTAATACTCTATTGGTATTTTGCTTTGCATTGATTTTACTGCTCCTCTTGCGCTCCAATATCAATTGTGCCATTAAATCTAGGATTGTGGTTGTAGTCTTGATTGAAGTGCGTTTGAAAATTGCTTACAAAGCGTGATACTTCATCGGCAGACATTGCGAACTCTCCCACATCATTAAAACTCTCAACCAAACTCATAATATCACTGTATCCTCTCTCTTTGAGTTGGCTCATAGTGGTTTGTAGTGCGATTGAGCTTGTAGGAGATGTGCTAATGAGTGATGTATTATCACTTAGCTTAACTGAGTCTTTGGCACTCTCTCGAAAGTCGCTGTACTCATCCCATCCTTTATCTTTATAGACTCTTAGAGCGTTGTTGTAAATCCTAAAATCCTCAAAGTTGTAGAGTGAATTTTGATAAGCATTGCCTATATCGCCACCGTTTCGTGTGGTGTATTCGATATTTTTAGCTCCCAACAGATAGCCTCCTTTGGTATCTACGCCATCAACAAGGTTATTGGCTACCACTATATTGGCAAAGCTTTTGAAATCTTGAAAATTTTCAGAGATAAAGATACCGCTGTAGGTGTTGGTGATGGTATTATTGATAATTGCGATGTTGTGGATAGGGTTTTTATCGTAGCTCTTTTGCCCTGCACCCGTCGTTACTGCAATTCCACTGTAGTAGGTGGTATTGACATTTGCAATGAAGTTGTTGTGAATAAAGATATTCTCCACCTCTCCGTTTCGCTCCGAAGCGACACTAATCCCAAAGCCACGCACCCCGCCAATACCGCAATCAACCACACGGTTTTGGTAAATCTCAATATTGTAGGTGTGATGCTCCCAGCCGTCAATATAGATGCAATTTTTGGAAATATCGTGAAGATTGTTGTTGTGCAATGAGCCATTGCGTGAGCCGTCTTTGATATCAACACCCTCTTTGTAGCCATCTAGTACGCCGTTTTGGTCTTTGTGGGTTACCTCGTTGTAACTGATTTCAAACCCATCGGTTGCACTGATACTAAGGGCTTCATTGCCTGAGTTGTCACCTGCTACGTTGGCGTGAACGATTTTGTTGTTTTGGATGGTAATGTTGGTATTAAATCGAGTAATAGTAGTAGGTGAAGTGGAGCGATCCGTATCTCCTAGAAGCAAAATTGCCGAGGAGTTGGTGCGTTGAATAAGATTGTCGCTTAGTGTCACGCTATCGCTTCCTTGTACCAATATGCCCACACTATCACTTCCCTTTGCATCTTCTACAACCAGATTGCTAATCGTAATACGGCTTGAGTTTTGGATGGTAATGAAACCGTAGTAGTTGTTTTTGGCACCTTTGGCGGATAAAATGGCACCTTTTGGGTTTGCATCGTTGGTTTTGTCTGGAGCGACTACCCCCTTGAGCGTCAAGCCCTCTTTGTTGCGTATAAAAACTGCTCCTTGATTATAGACTCCAGCCTCCAGACAGATTACCGCTTCGCTTTGGGCATTGTCGATGGCATCTTGAATGGTATCATTCGTTGTAAGTTTCACCGTACAACTTTGAGTTTGGGGTATCGTAGGGGTATTGGCTTGATGTGTGTTTGGCGTTGCATTGGTATCGCTTGGCGTGGTTGCTTGTGTAGCATCGGATTGAGGAGTTTGAGATGTTGTACCTCCTCCACCGCACCCTGCAAGAAACAAAAAACTCAATAAGAACAAAAATAGATAACGCATACAAACTCCTTATTTTTTTTGGCGGAAGAGATGATAGAGTTCTTTTTGCACAATGCGTTCAATATACTCTTCATCAGCCTTTTCGACACCTTTCCATACACCCGAGGGCAATCGCACCTCTAGGGCGTTTTCTTGGCGTAGCTTGATGATGTGTTTGTGTCCCAATACCTCTTCTACGGGTGAAAAATCTTCATTGAAGAGGTCTATATCTTGACGATAGAAGAGCGTTTGCGTATCAAAGCTCCCCCAACTAGGAATGCCCTCATCGGTATAAGGCACTTCGTATCCATTGTTGAATTTCACCATAATGGAATAGTAGCTCTCGCTAAAGACTTGGAGAATTTTGCCTTTTCCAAAAATCAATCCGTAAACCTCTTCACCCTCTTTTGCATTTGAAAAATATGCCATTTTTCACTCCTTTTGGTTTGTAAATCATCTAACTATTATAGCGATTTAGGGTAAAGAAGCGATAATCCTAAACTCAAAAGATTGTTTAACCATCAACATTTACTCTCTATTTAACAACCCAAAGTAAAATCCCATCATGGATAAAAAAGCAAAAAAAATCATTCTCAAAAGTAAAAAACAAGTCTATAGCGATAGGTTGGGCAATAATCCCTCCATGTTTCACGGCGAGGGGTATGAGTTTAGTGAGCTACGAGAGTATCTCTACGGCGATGATGTGCGAAAGATTGATTGGAAAAGCACCGCAAAGCTTGGCAAACCGTTTGTCAAAGTCTATAAAGAAGAGCGTGAACTCAATATCGTCGTAGCCTCTATGCTTAATGGTTCGACCTATTTTGGGACACACAAGCAAAAAATTGAGATTATTGCCCAGCTAGTAGGACTCTTGGGCTTTTTGGCAATCAAAAACTCCGATCGCTTTACCCACGCTATCTTTGCCGATAAGCTCTACGAATTGACAAAGTCTTCCAAAAAGTTTTTTAGCGTACATCAGGCGGTTGAGAGCGTTGTGGAGTTCCAACCCCTTGGTAAAGAGGGCGATTTTGCAGGTATGGTGGATACACTCTATAGGAGAATCGCTAAAAAATCCTTACTTTTTCTTGTGAGTGATTTTGTAGGCGAGATAGATTTGAGGATACTTGCCAAAAAGCACGATGTGGTAGCTTTGATAGTGCGAGACCGCTTTGAAGAGAATCCACAAGAGTTGGGTTTGCTCAATATGATCGATATGGAGTCCCAAAAGAGCTTTGAGGGGATGATTGACCTTGCCGCCATCAAACGCTACAAAAAAGCCCTACACGACAACGATGAAAAGCTCTATGCCCATTTCAAAAAACACTCCATCCGCTTTGTCAAAATCTATACCGATGATGCCGTAGCGATGAGATTAGCCAGACTGTTTAGGAGATAAAATGGAAGAACTTAAAACGTTGCGAGATATTAAACCCCTCGTCGATATTCCTGATAGCTCTATCTATATCTATTGGGCTTTGATAGGAGTAGGCGTTGTTTTGGGATTGCTTTTGCTCTCTTTTGTGCTACGCAAACTCCTTTCTTTACGAAAAGAGAACAAACGAAAAATCTATATCCAAAAGCTTCACGCCATTGACTTCAAAGAGGCGAAACAATCCGCCTATGAGGCTACCCACTACGGACGCTTAGTAGCCCAAAGCGATAGAGAAAAAGAGATATACTCCCAACTCCTCCCCTATTTGGAGCGTTACAAATACCGCAAAATTGTCGAAAAGGTCGATAGCGATACCCAAAAGCAGTTTCGTCTTTTTTTGCAAGTTATTGAACCCTAATCTTTTCTATTTGTGCTATAATAACTAACCTGACGCAGACAAAGGAGTTGGTCATGCAAGAAGCAATACAATACGACAATTTTCCCTACTACACGATTGAAGATTATGTGCAGTGGGAGGATAGATGGGAGCTAATAGGAGGAGTTGCTTACGCTATGGCACCCGCTCCCTATCCACGCCATCAAAACGTTGTGGTTAATATTGTCTATGAACTCAAAAAAAATTTAGATTGCGGCACAAAAAATTGCAAGGTGTTTGTCTCGCCTATTGATTGGCGTATCAACTCCAACACCGTTGTACAGCCCGATGTAGCCATCTTTTGCGAAGCGGGAGATTTGCAATATTTTACCCTTGCACCGCCCCTTATCGTCGAGGTACTTTCACGCTCAACCGCTCTCAAAGATGTCACAACCAAATACCAACTCTACGAAGCCCAAGGGGTAGAGTACTACATCATTATCGAACCCAACACCCAAATAGCCGATATTTTTAGATTGGTCGAGGGGCGATACACACTCCAAAAAAAGGCTACCAAAGAAGATAGCTACACCTTTGAGATGTTTCAATGCAAAGCAGCGGTTGATTTTGGTTTGGTTT
This sequence comes from Sulfurovum sp. FS08-3, assembly GCA_000830175.1. Classification (GTDB taxonomy): domain Bacteria; phylum Campylobacterota; class Campylobacteria; order Campylobacterales; family Sulfurovaceae; genus FS08-3. The sequence continues at coordinate 27,691 of JQIS01000028.1, forward strand.
TTGAAGATTGACCTAGACTCGTATCAACGAAAAAAGCACCACGCCTACAATATCCGCCAACAAATCGCCCCAATCAAGCGTTCGGTTGGGGTTAAAGGCTTGACTGAGTTCTTCCAATCCTGCAAAAGCCAATACAATCATAGCCCCTATTTGCATATCCAAACGCCACACTTTGAGGGAGCGAAAGTTGAGCGAATAGTTTAGCAACATCGCCATGACCCCAAAAAGCACTCCGTGGGCGATTTTGTCTGAATAGGGAATATGTTTGAGAAAAACAAAAAACTCACTACGAGGTGCGGTGTTTGCCATATAGATGATAAAAACAATAATAGCAAAAAAAGTAAGGCTTAAGAGATGGCGATGATTCATAGATAAAAAGCCAACAACACTATCCCAAAAAGGATACGATAAATCCCAAACGCCACGAAGCTAAATCGTGCCAAAAACGCCAAAAAGAGCTTAATCGTAATATATGCCACCACAAAAGCCACGACAAAACCTACTACAAAAGGGGTATAATCAATCCCTATAAAATCTTGATAGTGTTTGAGCAAATCGTACCCACTCACTGCTCCCATGACGGGAATAGCAAGGAGAAACGAAAACTCCGCTGAACTTTTGCGATCCATTTTGAGTAGCATCCCGCCTATAATCGTAGCCCCCGCTCTGCTAGTGCCTGGAATGAAAGAGAAGAGCTGTGCTATCCCAATCCAAAGAGCTTGTTTGTAGCTAAGTTCATCCACATTGGTAATATGTGCTTTCTCTTCTTTGTAAAAATACTCCACAATCAAAAATATCACCCCTCCCACAATAAACATCCACGCCACAATTTCGATAGAAAAGAGTGCCTTAATGGGGTCTTTGAAGAGATAACCGATGATGGCTAAGGGCAAAAAAGCTACCATTATCTTTTGCCACAATAGGATTTGGGAGGGTTTGAGCTTGTCACGGTAGAGTATCATGACGGCAAGTATGGCAGCAAGTTGGATAATCACCTCATAGGCTTTGATAAGTTTGCTTTGTTCTATCCCCAAAAAATCACTCGCCACAATCATGTGTCCCGTCGAAGAGATAGGTAAAAACTCCGTAAACCCCTCTATCGTACCAATTATAATCGCATCAAAAATATCCATATCAACCCTTAAAAATTTTTGATGCCATTATAGCTAATTTTGATAGAGGTATAAGATGAGAAATCTTGTTAACGCAAAGAAATATTATAGTCCTCTCAAATGCCCTTGCTTATCCATATGTTCCATATATTCTCGCTTGTATTCAATAATATCTTTGATAATATCCAATTTCTCTGGAGCATTCTCCATTCTAGGAAATCGAACCATTGGAAAATCACTGTTTTTGGTTTGGAAGATTAAATGCCCTTGTTTTTTGCTACCAAAGAGCAGTTCGAGTTTGATATTGCTAATCTCATAATATTCAATGCAATGAACATAGGTGGTAAAAAATCGAATATGTTTAATCTTGATACGTTTACTAGTGATTTCAAATTGATTACTATAAAGTCCTAATAGTGCCACCGATACAACTATTATTACAACAATAATAAGTAAAAATGAGAGCTTGTAATATCGCAAAGTGGCTACATAAATTGCCAAAATCAATACCATTGTCGCCACAGCATAGTGCATTGCCTTGGTGGCATGACGGTATCGACCGCTCCATATAGGGCGTTCTTTACCATAATAACTCAACAATTCCTTTTGAACGGATGGTTCCAAATCAATTGTAAAATGTGACATCTTCTCCTCCTTGCTTCTCATTTAAACTTCATCATCATTGCCAATCATCTCTAAGCCCTATTCGTGTGTTGTGTAATTGTACACCCAAATGAAAAGTATTATAAGTTTTTGTTATTACAAAGAGAGGCGAAGTTGTTACAGTTGCAAGAGTGTTGGGAATAGAGTTTGTAAGAAAGCTCTTACAAACAGATTTTGGAGTACAATACAAATCAAAAAAGAGTCCTAAATGAATGACAACAAGGTGTTTTGTGATTCTCAAAAACTATCTACTATTATGGATATTTTAAATCTCCAACCCAAAGATATAGCCCAAAAGTTTGGCGTACGAGTGGGAGATATTTACCATCTACGAAGTGAAAAATCCAAACGACTCAAACCGCTTCATATCTATGCCCTTATGGCAGCCTACCAACTCCCCGCCAAACTTTTTAGTGATGAAGTGCAAAGCCAACAGGAGATAGAAGAGATTATCAAAGAGCGTGATAGATATAAAACGCAACCCAAACCTCAAGAGCCAACGCAATGGAGCAAAAATATTGAAAAGATTGCAGGAGATTGGTTTGTGTATGAAAATGCTTACAACAAAAGCGACTTTACGATATGGGAATACAAAATGACCATTACACTCAATGGCACCGTTTGTTTTTACCATTTGCACTCAAATGTTTATCTTTTTGAAGGGAATTTGGTGGAGAAAAATGGAAAGTTTGTAATTACACTAGATAAAAAACAATCGGAAAATAGAGCCTATATGCAACTAAGCATAGACACTATCAACGATAGATTTCCAGCACTTTTTGTTGGTAGAACCTTTCCGCTGGGATTGGATATTGCCGAGGTGGTGATATTTTCAAAAGAGCCGCTCACAGGCTACGAGCAACACATTGAGACTATTGTGAGTCGAAATCTTGTCATTGATAAAAACATTATTGATAGCGTCTATTGGCTAGGGCAAACCAACCACTCCTCCATGCAATACTACGCCTACAACTACACCAGTGGGGATTTTGGGCGTCAAAAGAGCTATTGGGAACGCACGGTAACTATCCATCACCGTACCATCGAGTGCCATTTTGAGGATACCATAAGTTTTTATGGAAATCAAATCTCTAACAATGAGGAGGATTTGGTTTATCATTTGATAGAAAAAAATACTCAACAAAACTGCTACCTAATCCTTCGCACCAAAGAACTAAGCACTAAAGCAATCTTTGTGGGCATTTTGGTCAATTATCGCCTCATTGATAATAACGATAGAGTAGTCAAAACCATCCTCTTTTCCAAAAACAAGCTTGATGAAAGCCAAATAGAGTATCTCTTGGGAAGCTACAAACAATCCGTGATTCATATCGAACAAAGTCACCTCAATCGTAAAATTTTTCAAATCCAAAACACTGTTTTGGAGACTATGCAAAGAGATTATTATGTATATAGTTGGGGAAGCGAACTAACTCCAAATGGGCAAGAGAGACACCTATGGGAGAAGGTATTGCGTATTCAAAATGACCAAATTGAGTGCTTTGTACAAGAGAAATTGACCCACAGAGGCATCCTTATTTCGCTTAGCGATGAGGAGTCTCTTATTTATCTTGTCGATAATCTTATCAAAGAGAGTTGGATGATTTTTATACGCAATGCCAATTTGGAACAGGAGTTTTTTGTAGCTCCCTACATTGATAAATTTTACAAAAAATCTCATGGCAAAATGGTAGGCTATCATCTCTTTTCCAAAACAAAGCTCTCTATCCAAAACGCCAAAACAATCCTGGGCAAACCCACCAAAAGCCAACTCCTCACCCCTAACGACGAGTTCTACAAAAAAGCTATTGAGATACTCAATAGTTATTAGGTCTTAAATATCCCCCCTAAGGCGACTCCATAAGAGTCCTATGTACTCATGCCATGCGATTTGGGATTTGTGGGCATCACTAGCATTTATAAAATCCAACCATACCGTTTTGCGTTGCAAAAATCCCGAGGGTATGGCGATGGGGTGGAGTCCTTGTTTGCCAAAGAGTCTCATAGCCCTAGGCATATGAGAAGCCGATGTGATGAGATAAAAAGGGGTTTTGCCTACAAGTTTTTGCATTGCTTGTGCCTCCTCTTGGGTATCTTTGGGTTTGGTGTGTGCGATAATGTGCGCTTTTGGGATGCCCAATTGGATGAGTTTGTCTCTATTGATAAGTGCTTCGGGCAGCTCCTCTTTGCCCTCGTAGCCCGAAGTGACGATGATAAGGTTGGGGTTTTGGTGATAGAGCTTAAGCCCCCCATAGGCTCTCAAATCAAAATCACCGCCCAAAAGCAAAGCATACTTGATGCTATTGTTGATCTCTTGGGGAGGTTGGTATTGGGATTCGAGGCCATCTAGGAGTCCATTTGCTACAGGATTGTAACTAAAAAAGAGAATACCCACAAACGAAAGGGTCAAAAATATCTTAGCTTTTGGGATGCTATTGCGATACAAAAACCACAATCCCAATAGCCCCACAGCCACAAAAAAGGGTAGAGGCATTAGAAGAGCTGCCAATAGTTTTTTCAACATAAATCCCATCATTTCCCACTTTTTAGCGTAATTTAACAAACACTATTATATCATCTTGACACTATTTATCAAAGGACTACCATGCGTGTACTCACAGGAATACAACCCTCGGGCAAACTCCATATCGGAAACTACTTTGGAGCGATGAAGCCCATGATTGAACGACAAGAGAAAGAAGAGCTTTTTACCTTTATCGCCTCCTATCATGCCCTTACATCCTCCAAAGACTCCAAACTCCTCGCCCACTATACGCATGAGGCTGCTATTGATTATCTATCACTGGGCATTGACCCCACCAAAACCACCTTTTGGATACAAAGCGATGTCAAAGAGGTACTTGAACTCTACTGGATACTCTCCAAATTTACCCCTCTAGGACTCCTTGAAAGAGCACACAGCTACAAAGACAAAGTCGCCAAAGGTATTGCCCCCAATCATGCGCTTTTCTCCTATCCTATATTGATGGCGGCGGATATTTTACTCTTTGATACCCAGCTTGTCCCTGTCGGCAAAGATCAAGTCCAACACCTCGAAATGACGCGCGATATTGCCATACGCTTCAATAATGAATACGGTGAGATTTTTACCCTCCCCAAACATCATGTGGATGAAGAGGTAGCCACCATACCAGGCATTGATGGCGAAAAGATGAGCAAAAGCTACGACAATACCATTGAGATATTTATGGATGAAAAATCTCTTCAAAAACGTTGCAACAAAGTCGTTACCGACTCAACGCCCATGGGTGAACCTTTGCTTTATGAACATTGCAATGTCTTTGCGTTGGCTTCACTTTTTTTAAATACCCAAGAGCAAGAGGAGCTACGAGAGCGTTATCTTTCAGGCAAAGAGGGCTTTGGATACTTCAAAAAATATCTCAAAGAGCTTATTTGGGATGCCTTTGCCACTGCACGAAACCAACGAGAACACTACCTCAAACACCCCAATGAAGTAAGGGATATACTCAGTATGGGCGCTGCCAAAGCTCGAACGATTGCCAAAATCAAAATGGAGCAGGTACGCCAAGCCGTTGGGATTATCTAATCCCTCCCTATCGCCCCAAGCACCTCCCCCTTTTTTTACCTCTCTACTATTCAATAATATTAACTTGTGTCATTTCTCATTTTTGATATAAAATAATATTAATATTTTTTAGTATTTAAAGTGAAATTAAAGTAACTTATCATATTATTACATATAACAAGTGATTAGTGAAGTGAGTTATTTTCATATTGTAAGATATGAAATGAAGAGAAATGATAATCTTAAACATATTAAAAAGACTTTTTGCAAAGGTTGCTTTTGAAGGTTTGTAAGGCGTAGGTTTGAGTTATTCACACCGTTGAATAGAGCGGTGAATAACTCAATCAACGTTTGGATAAAAACAACTCCTAAACCCTCTTTCGTCACTCCTAACTTCTTTTGGATGCCAAAAGTGTTGGGGGTTTGGGAGGTGATTCAAAGTGCTTTTGTAAAAAGTCTTATTTGATTGCATTAAGATTTCATCAACCAACAAGGAGCGAGAGATGAAAAAATTAATACTATTTTCCGTAATAGCCAGTAATTTACTCATTGGGGCTGAGGGCAAAGATGATGGTGCCAACTTAGAATTTGGTATCAACGGCGGTATGACCTCAATCATCAATGAAGGTACAAACAAATACAACAACCCAACCCTAGGATTAACCATCCAATCCAATGACTACAAGGTTAAACCAAGAGTTGATTTTAACTACGTCAAGATTGATAGCGAAGACCCTGCTGATGGAGGCGATGAGACGGTAACCTCTATGACTCAACTAGCCATCAACGGAGTCTATAACTTCAATGAAGATGAAAAGCTCTCTCCCTATGTACTA
>JQIS01000029.1:0-29628 GCA_000830175.1 Sulfurovum sp. FS08-3
CTAAACCTCCACACACCCCACCATCTCCCAACCCCAAAAGACAATCACGACTTTGACAACTTTTAATCCTTGCTTAACGTAAGCGGTGACTATCTCATCTTGTTCGTATTTGAGCAATTGATGGGTGGCTTCTTTTGTCAGTGTGTCGATTTTCTCTTGGGTAGGCTTCTCTTCTCGTTTGATGTATTTAAACTCTACGAGTCCAATGTATTCAACATAGGGATTAAGAGGCTTTAGGAATATATCGCAAAAGCCTTTGTTCATTTCAGCTTCGCTTTTGATAACAAAGTAAGGGGTGAGGGATAGATAGGCTAGATACATCGATTTGATAGTCGCTTCGCTGTAGATGTAGTCTCGTATGCCTGTACTCTCTTTTATCATGGAAGCTAGGTATTTGAATATGTCTAGCTCCCCATCAAGGGCGAATTTTTTAAACTCTCTTTCGAGTTGAGAGATATTTATCTCAAAGATATTCTCTATCTCAAGGGCATCTTTGAGGAAGTCGATATCTATTCGTTTGACGGTTTCGTTGGGTATATGCACATTCAAATCAAATTGCCTATCTTTGATACTCACCAGTCCCAAATAAAACATAAACGATTTAAAGTTATTTTCTTTATTCAAATCCAAAGCACTAAAGTCTTGTACGAGATTGCTCATAGAGATAGAGTCTCCACCGATAAGGGTTTGCAAGGTGGTGAAGTTGCCGTTGAGTTTTTTGTTGGTGTAGATGATGGTTTTGAGTTTGGAGTAGTCGCTTCGTACATTGATATCTATCATCTCTTTGGGCATTTCGTTTTCGGCACGAAATTTGTTGATAAAGTAGAGTATCATATCGGTATTATAGACAGCTTCGCTTTTGACATTGAATTTGTAGTTATTGTACCACTCTTGAAGCACACTTACTTCTACTTTGGTATCAAGCTCATAGTGCTTTAAAATCTCATTTAGCTCACCATCATTCAATCCAATCATATTGTTAAAGTCTTTATGCAAAGAGATATTATCCCCGATATTAAAGCCACTCGTGACATCGTACATCGTCATAGGGGTGACACCTGTGATAAACATCCGACGAATGGGAGCATTGTTGCCACTTGCCCCAGCTTTAAGAACCGTAAAGAGTTGCTTGAATGAAGCGGTCTTTTGGGAGACAAGGTTGAGATATTCGTTTTGGTTATTAAGGAGGAGTTTGTTGGCGAAGTTGTCGTATTCGTCGATTAATAAATAAAGTTTGAGGTTGTTGTTTTGGATGGTGTCAAATATATGGTTGAGCATGGATATGGGTCTATCATTGGCAAATTCAATGGCTAGATTGTACTTTTTAACAAAGCTTTTCATTCTTAAGACTAAATGTTGCTTGAAACTCTCCTCGACATTCGATACATCAATCGCACTAAAATCAAACCGTAGTACCAAGTAACTACTCGCTTCTTTTGTTTTGTGATTGATGATGTAGGTGTCTTTGAAGATAGCCTCAAAATCCTCTTTGAAATGTATATCGTAATAGGCTTCAAGTATCGCTATGAGCAAGGATTTACCAAATCGGCGGGGGCGTAAAAACATCAAAAAGCTAGAGGGGTAGTTTTCTATCATTTCTATGTAGGGTGTTTTATCGATAAAATAGAAATCTTCACTTTTAATGCGGATAAAGTCACTGATACCGTAGGGGATTTTTTTCATGGTATTGCTCTTTTTTTATTTTGATTATAGCATTAGTTTTTAAATCTAAATCCTTTTTGATTAAGAAGTTGGCGTAGTTTGGGTTCTACTTCTCCTTGAAATTCCATTTGGTTATCCTTGAGCGTACCCCCTACGCTTAGTGAACTTTTTAACTCTTTAAGCAACGCTTCAAGCTCTTTTTTCTCTCTATAAAACTCTCGTACAAGTGTTACAATTTTGCCTCTTCGTCTCTCTTTGGCAAAAATCAAGCGGTGTTTGTCGATAGGTTTAATTTCATGGGTACTTGATGGTTGGCTTGTTTGGTTGTCACTGTCCCACTCCTCACTCCATTGAGCTCCCATCTCAAAAAGATTGGGTTTCATCTTAAATCTCCTGTGATAGTATAAACGATTTGGGTTTGGTTTTTGAGGGTGCAAATCTCCTTGATTGTGAGATTTTTGATCTCTAAACGCATGAAATCTTCCAATGTGTTGATTTGATGAAGTGCCAACAAACGCAATACTTTCCCCCGATAGGCTTTTGCCCAGTGGCTTACGACTTTGCCGTTTTGGATAAATTTGAGCGTCACATAGGGGATTTTGGGCTTGTAAAACTTATCGTAGTATCCCGCACGAATATCAAGCAACTCTTCACCCTCCAAATAGCTATCCAAAATTTCTGCAATAGCCTCTTGATAGTATCTATCGGTTTTCATCTCACCGATGCTTTGAGCCTGTTTGAGCTTGTAGTGGGGTATCAAATCATCAGGCTTAAGAATGCCAAAAAGATTGGAAAAAAGCACAAGGTGTTGATCGATATACATTTGCGATAAGGGTTCAAGTGAAGCATAATCAAGATACTCAAACGCCACGCCACTGTATCTTTGGATTGCTTTCATAACGGGCAAAGTGGTAATATCGTGACGATACAAAGCCAACTCATCAAGCTTTTTAATCCCTAGCATTGTCGATAGCGTCTCATTGGAGGCTTGTCGTAGGGTATTGTTGTAATGCTCAATAACGCTTTGTTGTTTGGGGTGGAGGGCTTGAAAAAAGAGATGGGCAACATCAAAATGACCCTCTCCGCCCAACGCTTTGGTTTCGCTAGGAGCCAATAGAATTTTCATACTATTTCCCTCTTTTTTGAGTTATTGTAGCGTATTTGGTTGAAAAATAACCTGTTTCAAAGCTAAATTTAAAAATATTTTAAGTAAAATAAGAGTTCCAAAAAATTCTTGCTCAAATTTTGGAGTCCTTATAAGGATTATAATTTGGGCTATTAAACCAAAAGGAACAAAATGAACTGTTATGAAACACTGTTTGTAACACAACCCACTTTAACCCCAGAAGAGACAAAGGCACAAATTCAAAAGATTCTTGATGTAATTGTCGCTCAAAATGGTGAGATTTTAGTGGTTGATGATATGGGAACACGCAAACTTGCTTATGAAGTTAGAAAACACAAAAGAGGCTATTACACCGTAGTCTATTACAAAGCTCAAGGCGGAGTGATTGCTGAAATCGAAAGAAATCTTAGAATCAATGAGAATATTATCAAGTTTTTAAGCGTCAAATATACCAACCAAAAAGAGGTAGCACACTTTAATAATCTTGTTGCATCAGTAGGCAAAAAGAGAGAGACTCCCAAAGAGACACCCGTTGCACAAGAAGAGTCTCCTGCAGAGACCACTGTGAACGTCGAAGATACTTCAACTCCAGAAGAACAAGCGTAATATTTAGGGATATTTTATGTACAACAAAGTGATATTGGCAGGAAACCTAACAAGAGATATTGAAGTGCGATACACGCAAGGCGGTGGGGCGATTGCCAACACGGCTATTGCAACGAGTCGCAAATTTAAATCTCAAACGGGTGAACAAAAAGAGGAGGTGATGTTTATTGATATTACATTCTTTGGACGCACCGCAGAGATTGCCAACCAATATCTAAAAAAAGGCTCTAAAGTATTGGTAGAGGGGCGTTTGACGTTTCAACAATGGGTAGCACAAGATGGCTCAAAGCGAAGCAAACACACCATCGCAGTAGAAAATTTGCAGATGTTGGGTGGTCGTGATGAAGCATCCGTAGCACATAACTACGCAAGTACAGATGAGTACAGCCAACCCAGTGTCCCATCGCAAAACTACTCTAGCAATAGCTACGCCGAGCCTAAGCATAATGCTCCAACACAACCCTATAAACAAGAGATACCCGAGATAGACATTTCGGAAGATGAAATACCATTTTAAGGAAAAACCATGGCAGAGAAACGAAAATTTAAAAAGAGATTTTGCAAATATTGTGAAGCAAAAATAGACTATATTGATTACAAAGATCTTAATCTTCTTAAGCACAGTTTGAGCGAAAGATTCAAAATTATGCCACGAAGATTGACAGGTAACTGCAAAAGACACCAAGACATTGTCACTATTTCAATCAAAAGAGCAAGACAAACAGCATTGATTCCCTACATCGTCGATAGAAAGAATGTTGTTGAGAATCCATTTGAACTTATCAAATAGAGATTGAGACCTCCGCCCTTAGGGGTGGATAGTTTTTACTTTATATTATACACAAAGCGTTCATAAACCCTTTGTGTATGCTATAAATTACCATTGTTGGGATGAAAAGGAGTGGGTCATGACGAAAAACTATCTATTAGTGGTACTCATCAATATACTTTTAATGGGGTGTGGCTCTTTAGCCAAAGAGTATGACTCCAACACTCTTCAAACCTCATCCAATACCTTTCAAGCCACATCCGATACACGACTCACTCCTAGCAGTGACAACGATGAAGATTATATTCCCAATGCGATTGAAGAGTATATCGGTAGCGATATGTACAATGGAGATACAAATCACAACGGTATTTTGGATGGATTGGAGACCCGAGGGGAGTTTGGGGATAACTATTTTTCCAAACAGTGGTATATCTACTCCAGTGGCTCTCTTACCAATGGGAGTGGCGTAAGCTCTCTTTTAGGCTACAATCTCAATCTTTTGCCTGTGTATCAAAAATATATGGGTTACAATGGCGGAAACAACATTGTGATACAAATTGTTGATACGGGCGTCTATTATCTGCATGAAGATTTGTATGACAATATTGACACCGAGCGTTCGCACAATGGATTGAAGTTTGGACGTATTACTCTTCCCTCGACCTCTCAACCTCACGGCACAAAAGTAGCAGGAGTCATTGCTGCACGTGGATTTAATGGCAAAGGGGTTCGGGGTATTATTCCTTTTGGCAAAATTGCTGTAAGCGATTGGCTTATGTATAGCTCGTTGGAGATTCTCGAAGAGGTGTGGCTTACAGGCTACAAAGCCAACGATATTGCTATTTCTAATAATAGCTGGGGATTTGAGTTTAGCACCCAAACCATTCCCGAAGAGTATATGCAAAGAGCATCGAGTCAATTGCGTGAGGGCAAAGGGCGACTCTTTGTTTTTCCTGCAGGTAATCTACGCAATATCAAAGGCAGTGCCAATTTGCAATATATCCTCAACAATCGCTTTGCTATTACCGTTGCATCGGTCAATTACAACAACAAACACTCCTCCTACTCATCCAAAGGCTCCAATATCTTAATCGCTGCCTACTCAGGCGAGGATATTGGCACCACGCCTACGATTGCTACAACTACCGTTCCGCAAAGCTCCAACAACTCCTCTAGCAACCCCACCACATGGCACGATGATTATGAACGCAACTACACCTTTGATTTTAGCGGTACGAGTGCAGCAACTCCTATGGTATCGGCATCAATTGGTTTGGTACTTGAGGCGTGTCCCACGCTTACATGGAGAGATGTTCGTCATCTTTTGGCACTCACTTCCAAACAAATCGACAGCACCAACAGCAGTTGGATAAAAAACGGAGCAGGTCTCTACCATAGCATTGATTATGGATTTGGATTGATTAACCCCGCCAAGATGATAGAGGTGTGCCAAACGCACTACGATTTGCTTCCTGCCGAGGATAGTTTTCAAAAAACAATCTACCCCAATACGCCTATAGCCGATAATCTTTCGACTACCCTCTTGACGATAGATGTTCTTCGTTCACTCACCATTGAGTGGGTAGAACTCACTATTGATAGTGATCATCGCTACGCATCAGATTTGGCTATCTATCTCGTTTCGCCCAGTGGCACCAAAACGCAATTGCTTGATCAAAACACCATCTCAAGCAAAGCCTCAACCTTGGAGACAACAGCCGATTGGATGAATGGGGGTTTTAGGCTCTCATCCGCTGCATTTGTCGATGAAATCAGCAAAGGCGAGTGGCAAGTTGAGATTGTCGATAAAAGCATGGGAGATAGCGGTACAGTAAATACACTTAAACTCAAAATTTACGGTCATTAACCCTACCCTCCCTTTCAATCAAAAGCTACTTTTTTAATTCTTATGCTATAATGTGAAATTCTTAAAACTATGTTACTATTTTGGAGGTAAGATGTTTAGTTTAAAAAGCGTTACCATTGTTTTGGCATTAGCGTTATCGGTTGCTCAAGCAGAGGTGGTTAATGGTATCAGTATTATCGTAGAAGACCAACCTATTACGAGTGCAGAGATTACAGGTGTTCAAAGAGCTATGCGACTCTCAAAAAAAGAGGCAACAGATTTTTTGATACAAAGAGCATTGCAAGAGAGTGTTTCAAAAGATATTCACGTAAGCGATGATGAGATTGATGCACAAATTCAACAAATCTCAGCGATGAATAAAATCTCTATCAAAAAAATGCAAGAGATTCTTCAAAAACAGGGGATGAAGTGGTACGACTATCGTCAAAGAGTCCAAACCGAAATCAAAAAGCAAAAGTTCTATACCGACAATATTGCTCCCCTTATTCCTATTCCAGGCGAAGACCAACTTAAGCTTTTCTACAAAAAGAACACAAAACTCTTCAAAGTGCCTACGGCTATCACCATGATAGAGTACTCAGCACCAACCATCGAAGAGCTAAAAGCCTTTGCATCAACCAAAAAGCTTACCCAAGGAATCAAAAGTCAAACTGTAACCAAAAAAGAGAAAGATTTAACACCCGAACTCTTCTCAATGGCTATTTCAGCTCCTAATGATGCCTTTTTACAACCCATGAACGCAGGGAATAAATTTGTGATGTACAAAATCAAAAGCAAAAGCGGTTCTCAAATTTTAAATTATGAAAAGGCTCGTAACGGTGTTATTCAAGCGTGGAAACACAATCAACGCAAACAAGCTACGCAAGACTATTTTGAAAAACTCAAAACTTCCGCCAACGTTGTTTATGTACGCCAATAGATCATGATCCTCTACATTCATGGATTTGGAAGCTCAGGAGTGGGTTCTAAAGCTCTTAAATTCAAAGAGCATTACGCCCACGGTACTTTTATAGCACCCTCGTTGAGCTACGTTCCACTCCTTGCTATCGATACCTTAAAGCAATTCATTGAGTATGCTCTCGCAAAAGGGGAAAAGGTTCATCTTATCGGCTCTTCGCTTGGAGGCTATATGGCGATTTTTTTGGCTACGCACTACAATCTCAAAGCCGTATTGATTAATCCCTCTATCAAACCCACCCTTACGTTGCAAAAGGCTAGAGGGCTTAACTACTACGATTTAAGTAGCTTTGAATGGAACACACAACATCTCAAAATGCTTGAAAATTTCAATGTAACGCACCCAAACCCCGATAACTATCTACTCTTGCTACAAAAAGGGGATGAGACGCTTGATTATAGGGAAGCTTTGCACTTTTTTGAGCATCAAGGCATCAACCCCAATCGTATCATTCTCGAAGAGGGTGGCAATCACTCTTTTGAAAATATTGAGAGTAAATTTGAAATTATGGATGCGTTTTTTGATACCTAGGATAAATATTTAATTATATTAACGAATGATTAACTCTTATCCTATATAATTGACCTATCGAAAGTAGGTACAACTGATTTCGTAGATACAAGCACCCATTAAAGAGTTTTTTGTCAACTCCTTAAAATAAACTCCCGCAAAAATAGTCCTATTTTTACTCTTTAACGGTGCTGCTACTCTTTTTATATACAAACATCATATACAATCCCAAAATTATAAATGGAATACTTAAAAGCTGTCCTGTATTAAGAGCCAAATCAAGCGTATAACTGGCTTGTTGCGTTTTGACAAACTCTATCATAAAACGTGCACCAAAGGTTAATACCATATAGAGTCCAAACATTACCCCAATTTTAAGTTGCGTAGCCTGTTTTTTGTAGAGCGTAAAAAGTATGGCAAAAATCACAACATACGCCAATGCCTCATAGAGTTGCGTAGGGTGACGGGGGAGCATATCAACACGGGCAAAGATGATTGCCCAAGGCAGAGTTGTCTCATCTCCAATGATTTCGGAGTTAAAAAGATTGCCAATGCGAATAAAAGCCCCTACCAAAGCCGTTGGTATGACGATTCTATCGAGTAGCCACAGATAGCTGTACTTTTGAGCTTTGGCAAAGAGATAGAGTCCCAAAAGCACTCCCATAGCCCCACCGTGCGATGCCAATCCCCCCTTGTGTATCATCAAAATTTCAAGCGGATGGGAGAGGTAGTAGGCTGGGTCATAAAAGAGACAATGCCCCAATCTCGCCCCCACAACCGTACCAATCATAACATATATCAATCCCTTGTCAATATCATCAATGTTTTTATCTTCTGCTTTAAAAATAGCCTCCATGATTTTTAGCCCTACAATAAATCCCATGGCAAATAAAAATCCATACCAATGAACATTAAGCCCACCCAAACTTATCAAAATAGGATCCACATCCCATACTAAATACTCCATGGCAAACAACCTTCCTAAAAATTCACGCTATTATCGCTAGTAGCAACTTATAGCCACATTAATCAAAATCTTTTGATACCATTATGCAACTACCCTTTTGAAATACTATTTCAATAGGAGGTAATCGCAAATGGATAACCACGAGGGTACGCCCCTGCACAAAATACCAATAAACCTATGTTATAATGTTATGTTGTAGCTTTGCAATAAATAAATGTATATTTTAAAGAAGAATGCTTTAAGAAAGGTACCAAAGTGATACGAGAGATAATACGACCGAGTGAAAATTTTATTTATATTCCAATACCAAACGAGTATATCAATAAAAACATTGAAGTTTTGATATTTGATATAGACGAGCCTATCAAAAAAGAAAAATCAACCATGAAGCAACTCGAAGAGTTCAGGAGGCTTTCTGGCAACATATCAAAAGTTGATAAGGATATTAACATCATAGGGCTTGAAGAGGATATCAACAGTGATATTTTTTGATACAAATATTTTAGTCTATCAAGCTATCAATCAAGATTTACACAAACAACAAAAAACAACGACACTTATTGAAGGAGCGATAGATAAAAATATTTTCTTTATCTCACCACTTGTGCTAAGTGAGTTTATTTTTGTGTTATCCAAATTAAAAATTATAGATGAACAACAAGATAAGATTGAACTCTATAAAAATTTTTCATGTGACAAAATTGATTTATCACTAGTTTATGACTCCTATAATCTATGTATCAAAAATCAAATTTGCAAACATATTAACGATGTTATGCATTTAAAAACTGCTGAAAAATACTGTACGAAACTTATCACTTTTGATAGTGACTTTAAAAAATTACAACCACTCACACATACTAAAATAGAAATAATTGGAGAGGTTTTACCTGAAAATTCATGATAAATTTTCTATGATGTATGATTTGCAGTGGGGTAAGAAATGCACCCCTATCTATCTCGTAGGCGTGAGTGTATCGCATGAAAACCAAAGGGCAAACCCCGAGAGTGCGCCCCTACACCAAACAATATGACCACACTCTAGGGTATTTAAACAATTAATAGTATAATATACTCTCTATTAAAAAATATCAATTCATAGAAAAAAGCAGGAGAGGATTTGAAGATTTCGCTCATTATCATGACTATTTTGGTGGCGTACGGTACTCTCTCCACTCTCTTTCATGAGATGAAACTTGTAGGGGGCGTGGGTCAAGTCGTAGGCGATGCCAATTTTTATCTCTTTGGGCATATTGCCTACCTTTCGTTTATTATCCTCTTTGTGCCTCTCTATCGTGTGGTTGCGTTTAGAAACAAAATACGGGCTTTGGAGTACTATTTGGGGTGGATATTGCTACTTATTGCTCTATTGGTGGCACAATTTTTGCTGCTCAATGGTTCACAGAGTGGCTTTTTGTCACGAGAAATTGCAGGGATACTTTTGCCTTATGTGGGCAAGATTGGACTCTTCTTTTTCTTTTTGATGCTAGGACTTATTGCTTATGTGATGATTTTAGGCGATGAGTTTGAGTTTGACAAAGAGGTTTGGATAGAGAGATTTAAGGCATGGCAGAGCAAAAACAACCTTTTGAATACCATGAAAAATCCCTTCAAATCCCCCTACGACGATGCCACTCGTCTCAAAAAATCCAAAAAACGCTTCGCCCATATCAAAAAGACTCCTCCCGACGACTCTATCACCAAAGAGGCTCTTGTAGGACGTGATATTCATGCTATTGGCACGATAAAGACGCGCTCCATTGAAAAACCTTTGCCAACAAAGCTTGAGATTCCCAAACCCGATACAACGCCCACTCCAGAAGAGACAATCCCTCCTGTGCAAGAAGAGGTTGTGTTAGAATCAAATATCTCATCGCAAAGCCAATCAAACTCACTCCAAAGCGGTATTGTCGATGAGCTAGAAGAGAATACCAAACTCCTAGAAGCCTTAGAAAAGGGTGAGAGCCAAAAGCCCAAAAACTTCAAACTTCCATCCTATGATTTTTTGCAAAAACCCAAAAAGACGGCTCACCGCATGAGCGAAGCCCAAATCGATAAAAAAATCGCCGAGTTGCTCAACAAGCTCAAAGAGTTCAAAATCGAAGGCGATGTCTATCGTACCTACACAGGTCCTGTGGTTACGACGTTTGAGTTTCGTCCCGCTCCCAATGTCAAAGTCTCCAAAATACTCAATCTTCAAGATGACCTTGCTATGGCACTCAAAGCCCAAACGATACGCATGCAAGCCCCTATTCCTGGGCGTGATGTGATTGGGATTGAGATACCTAATCTAGCTTTTGAAACCATCTATTTGCGAGAGATTTTTGAGAGTGAAATATTTCAACAATCCAAATCTCCCCTAACGTTGGCTTTGGGCAAAGATATTGTAGGCAAAGCCTTTGTGACGGATCTCAAAAAATTGCCCCATTTGCTTATAGCAGGTACGACAGGAAGCGGTAAATCAGTGGGTATTAATGCGATGATTTTGAGTTTGCTTTTTAAAAACGACCCCGATAGACTCAAACTGATTTTGATAGACCCCAAAATGCTTGAATTTTCTATTTATAATGATATTCCGCATCTTCTTACTCCCGTCATTACAGAGGCAAAAAAGGCGATAGCGGTACTTACCAATATGGTCATAGAGATGGAGCGACGCTACAAAATCATGGCAAACTCCAAAACCAAAAATATCGAAAACTACAACGAAAAGGCAAAAAAAGAGGGTTTAGATGAGTTTCCCTACATCGTTATCGTCATTGATGAGTTGGCGGATTTGATGATGACAGGAGGCAAGGAGGTGGAGTTTTCGATTGCTCGGTTGGCTCAAATGGCAAGAGCAAGTGGTATTCACCTTATTGTAGCCACCCAACGCCCCTCGGTTGATGTCGTCACGGGACTTATCAAAGCCAATTTGCCCAGTCGCTTAAGCTACAAAGTGGGTCAGCGAATCGATAGCAAAGTCATTCTCGATACGCAAGGGGCAGAGTATTTGCTCGGACGTGGCGATGCACTCTTTACACCTCCTGGAATGACGGGAATTGTACGACTCCATGCCCCATGGAATAGCGAAGAGGAGATAGAGGAGATAGTGGAGTACCTCAAAGCCCAAAGAGCACCTCAATACGAAGCCAAATATCTCCAGATGGAGAATGGGGGCGAGGGGAGTGGCGAGAGTGGAAACTCCCTTGAAGATCTCGATCCTCTCTACGAAGATGCCAAAAAGATTGTTTTAGAGGAGAAAAAAAGCTCCATATCCTATCTGCAACGACGATTGCAAATTGGCTACAATCGTTCGGCTCGTATTGTCGAACAGCTTGAATTGATGGGCGTTTTGAGTGCTGCCAATCACAAAGGCAACCGAGAAATTTTGTAGTTCGTTTACTAAAGTTCGATAGAATAATTTTATCAGAAATTCTGATAACGATTCATAATCATATTACAAAGGATGAAACAATGGGTATTAGCTTAGCAAAAGGTGGGCGAGTCGATTTAAGCAAAGAGGCTCCAGGGCTATCAAAAATGGTTATAGGTCTAGGATGGGATACCAATGCTAGTGATACAGGGGCAGATTTTGACCTTGATACTTCAGTATTTTTAATAGATGCAAACGGCAAAACAACCAACGAAAAAAACTTTGTATTTTATAATAATTTAAAATCCGCCGATGGTTCAGTAGAGCATACAGGAGATAATAAAACGGGTGCAGGTGATGGCGATGATGAGCAAATTATCGTAGATCTTACCAAAGTAGCCAGTGATGTACAAGAGATTATCTTCGTAGTGACTATCCACGAGGCCGATACACGCAAACAAAACTTTGGACAAGTACGCAATGCTTTCATTCGTATCATTGATGAGTCCAAAGTCGAAGAGATTGCTAAGTATGAACTTGATGAAGATTACTCAAGCGAAACGGCTATGGAGTTTGGTAAACTCTATCGAAAAGATGGCACATGGAGATTCCAAGCAGTAGGTGCTGGATTTAATGCAGGGCTTCAAGGCTTTGTTGATAAATACTTAGGATAAGTCGTGGCACAGATTAATCTTGTAAAGGGACAAAAAATCTCTTTGGAAAAAGCCGACGGTAGCAAACTCGACTCATTTTGCGTAGGTGCCAACTGGGGTGCGATTGATGGCAAAGGTTTTTTTGGTGGAAATAAAAAAGTGGCGGTTGATTTGGATCTCTCTTTGGGACTCTTCGATGCCAATAAACACATGGTGGATGTAATCTACTTTGGCAAATTGGAAACTTCAGGTATTCGTCACAGTGGCGATGATATGAGCGGAGATGTTGATGGGGACGATGGATTGGACAATGAAGTGGTAGTTGTTGATTTACCCAAACTTCCTACCAATGTAGAGCAGATTGTTTTTGTATTAAACTCATACAAAAAACAAGATTTTGCCACCATTCCTTTTGCCTCTATTCGACTCTACGAGGGTACGCCTAGCAAAGTCAATAATGTAGTAGCCAAATACGACATTGCTTCAGACCCAAAATACGCAGGACACGTTGCCATGGTACTAGGCAAACTCTACAAGCGAAACGACGAGTGGAAATTTGCCGCTATTGGTGATCCTATTCGTGACGAGAAGCTTGAAACAACGCTCAATACTGTTCAGGCAAACTATCTCTAAAAACTTTTTACTCCATCTTTGATAGGTGGAGTAGCTTCCCCTCCAAACAACTCAGCTTTTTTATGAGCAAAATTTGAGTATTTAATGTATAATACATCTAAAAAACTTTGCGAGAAAAGATGGAATATTTTAGCGGAAGTTACAAGCAAGAGGATGTGCGTTTTTTGGTTACCCTAATTGAGCCAACGCCAACCGATATTCAAACCAAAGAGGCACATATTCGCCTAGGCAGACACTACAGCGAGATGATTTCTAACGAATACGAACCCTCAAAAGAGTATCTTGATATTTTCTATCAAGCTCTTGAACTCAACAAACATCGTGTTGCTCAAGATGTTTTAAGGCTAAGCAAAGCCATTGCAACACAATCCAAACCGATTTTGGTCTCACTTTTACGAGCAGGTACACCCATTGGAGTACTTATCAAACGAACCCTTGCCTATCACTTTGGCATAGATGCTCCCCACTACTCCATCTCTATTATTCGAGACAAAGGCATTGATACGCATGCACTCCATCATATTGTTGCTCGTCATCCCCATAGCCAACTCATTTTTATTGATGGCTGGACGGGCAAAGGGGCTATCAAACAAGAACTTGATAGTTTTATTGCTTATTACAATCAAACCTACAACCAAAATCTCTCCAATGCCCTCTATGTCCTTAGTGATATTGCAGGAGTAGCTAATTACAGTGGCGGGCATGAGGATTATCTCATCCCCTCCTCAGCACTCAACTCAACCGTATCGGGCTTGGTGAGTCGTAGCGTACTCAATCCTCAATATACCCACGAGGGAGAGTTTCACGGCGTGAAGTTCTACCGTGAGTTTCAAAAGAGCGATTTGAGTAATTTCTACATTGATACCATTATGCAAGAGATTACTGCACTCAATAGCACGGATGTTTTGCCTATTTTTCGTGCCAATGCGGCAATAGCAACCCAAATGAGAGCTTATATCACCTCGTTGCAAAAGCGATTTGATATTGGCAATATCAACTATATCAAGCCTGGCATTGGAGAGACCACACGAGTATTGCTTCGTAGAGACCCTTATAAGATTTTGTTACGCAATCCCAAAGAGAACCGTGTGAGGCATATTGTTAAACTTGCCGATGAAAAAGGGATAGAGACTATTTGTGATCCCAATCTTCCTTACGGTTGTGTAGGTATTATCAAGGATAAAGCGTAAAAATAGAATAGATTCGATACAAACAAGGAGAGATTTATGCCGCATACCCCAAAGATATTTATCTTTAGTGATATGGATGATACCCTTATCCAAACCACACGCAAAACCAATTTTGACAAAGATACAACTGTTTTTGTCGTTGATAACGAGGGGCAACCCATCTCCCATATCTACCGCTCCGTCGAGAAGCTTTTGCGTCTTGGTATGCAAAATCCTGATATTGTAATCATCCCCACAACGGCTCGTAGCCTCGAATCCTATCGGCGTACAGCTTTCTATACCGACCCCTCTTATGCTGCACATATAGAGTATGCCATACTCAATTTTGGAGGCGTTATACTCAACAATGGTGTCGTTGATAGGGATTGGCAGGAGTTTATTATAACAAAATACAACAATCTTTCTACAAAAATTGAGATAATGTATGATAATATTATATTATTAATGTCAAAAAAATTCTCAATGGAGCATGGATTGAAGATTCGGCTCATAGATGGTTTGTATGTCGATGTTTTAAACAAAAAAGATAAACTCGATACGGCATACAACCATACCATTGAGCAGATTTTACGAGAATACCTAAAAGAGAGTGAGGAGTACTATCTCTACGTCAATGGACCCTCTTTTGCTCTATTGCCTCGCTTTTTAAATAAAAGTTTGGCAGTCAAGCATCTGCTAGAGAAATACAAACCGTTATTGAGTATCGGTGCAGGGGACAACACAAACGATTTGGATTTTATGTTTGAGACTGACTTTTTAATCGTTCCCAATCGTTCCCACAATGCACAGCGATTAAAGGCATGATTTTATTAAATTTTAATATTAAAGATGTTATAATTCAAAAGTTAGATAGTTAAACTATCTCTACTTCCATATTATAACTCACCCAAACACATAAACAAACATCAATACAATTGTTTTAAAGGATAATTTTATGAACCAAGAGATAAATGAGCAATACGACTCACCTCAAACTCTTGACAATGAGCAACAATCTCAAGAGAAGAGTACCGAAAAAAAGGTCAAAAAAGATGAAGAGAAACTTGAAGATGCTATAGAGGCAAGAGCAAGAAAGATACTCAATCGAAGGGAAGAGATACTTTGGCGTGGCACTCCTTTGCACACCTCAATGCTTAAATACCACGCTCTCTCTTTCTTGATGACAGTAGCTTTTGTCTATTTGGGCATCACCTTTAGTGCTTTTTTCTTTGCGTTGCTTATTGCCCCCATTGTGCTTTCTACTCTCAAAATATTGAGCATCAAAACAAATATTTACGAGATTACCAACAAACGCCTTAGAATCAAAAAGGGTATCTTTAGCCGTGTAACGCATGAGATTGAACTCTATGATATTAAAAACACCACACTTGAAGAGAAGCGTGGCAACAAAGGCTTTATTACTTTTTATACTACCAATGAGAAATTTCCAAAAATACGCTTTCCTCGCATGAAAAACCCCTCAGAGATTCACAACAAAGTGCGTGACATCTACGAAGAGATCAAACTCGAACGAAACAAAATCACACACTCCAAAGCAAAGTAGAGAATTTTCTCTACCCTCCCCCTCTTGCCCCAAATTTATTTGATATAATTATAATCATTATATTTTAGGAGATAGTTTATGAGCTATGAGGTTACCCCTACCGTTGAGGGCAAAAAGGTAGAGTTTAGCAATCCTGCCCAAGCCTTTTATGAAGCGTTGGGATATGAGGGCATGATGGATTTGATGAATCGCTTTTACGACAAAGTTTTTGAGAGTGAAATCGCTACTTTTTTCCCGCAAGATGAGCAAGAGTTTGAGGCGGTTAAACGCAAAAACACCCTCTTTTTTATTCAGTTGTGCGGCGGCCCTAAGATTTACGATGAACATTTGCACGACAAGGGACTCAACGAACACATGATCAAAATCCATGAAGATTTCTCTATCAACGAAAAATCACGCCTAGAGTGGTTGGGTTGTATGCAAGAGACTCTCGAAGAGACCAATATAGACCAAAAACTCAAAGATAACTTTTGGGAGTATGTCGAAAAATTTTCAAAACTCACCGTCAATACTTTCCCCCAAGAGTGCCGATACGTTTCAAGCCTTTAAGCTTGTTGCGTTATATCATCTTGACGCAATTTCTCCCCGCTGCTTTGGCTTCATAGAGGGCTTCGTCGGCTCGGTTGATGATGTGTTCATAAGAGCCATCTTCTTCTTTGAGATAGCTAATGCCTACACTGCACGTAATATGGAGATTGTGACAAAAGCTTTTGGATTCGATAGCTTTGCGTAACTTCTCGACACTTAGCAGTGCCTTGTGTTTGTCGGTATGACTCAAAAAGAGGATAAACTCCTCCCCGCCCCACCTTGCAAATTGGTCGCTTTTGCGGATATTGTGGAGTATCTCTTGGGCAAACTCTCGCAACACCTTATCGCCTACATTGTGTCCATATTCATCATTGATACGTTTGAAAAAATCAATATCAAACATCGCAATGGAGAGGGGTTGATGGTAGCGTTTGGCGGATTCGTAGGCGGCTTCTAGGAGTGCGAGAAACTTCATGCGATTATTGACTTGTGTCAAAAAATCGACCGTTGCCATCTCCTCCATTAAGCGATGCTTCTCTTCAAGCTGTGAAATATCACTAAGCGATAAGATAATCTCATCTTCTAGGGGCAAATAGGTACTGTACATTTGAAAGGTTCGCTTTTTGCCTTGAAAGTCTTTGATTTGTACCTTTTCGTTGAGATTGCTTTTTTTGCTACGCTCTATCAAGGTATGTATTGTGCATTTTTGTTGGGTTACGATATGGAGATTGAGAAAGGCTTCGTGGCACTTTGGCGACATCTCTACGCTTTCAATCTTAAAAAACTCCAAAAAACTCTTATTGCAAAAACGTATCTTTTGATTTTTAAATACCGCAATCATGTTGCTTTGGAAGTCAATGACGTGCTGAACCAATCTGTTTTTCTCATCAAGGAGTTGTTTGTAGTAGAGATTTTTGGCGATGGTGGTCAATTGCGCAAGCAGCAGTTTCATATTGAGGGGTTTGCGGTGGTAGTGGGTGATATTGAGTTCAATAGCCTCAAGCATAAAGTGTTCATGCACATAAGCCGTAGAGATAATAATAGGAATATCAGGGCTGTGAATGCGTATAAGCTTTGTCATCTCCAAACCATTGAGGCGAGGCATGGTAATATCGGTAATAATGACATCCATCGGTTTAAGCTTAAATGCCTCATACCCCTCTTGCCCATCCCGTGCCAAATAGACATCGGCACACTTTTTTTGCAAAAACTCCTGCAACGCCAAACCAATCTGCTCATCATCTTCAACAATTAAAATAGTTAGCCGTTTTAGTAGATTGTCCTTCACCCATCAAGCCTTGCTTTTTTGTAATAGTATCGTAAAAAGTGCTCCGTTGTTGCGGTTTTCGACACTTAATCGACCGTTCATATTGCGTTCTATGATACTTTTGGACATATATAAGCCCAATCCTGTGCCTTGTTTTTGAAACTTTGTCGTAAAGTAGGGTTCAAATATTTTTGAGCGTATGGTATCGGGTACACCCCCTGCGTTGTCTTGGACTTCGATGGTGACACACTCTTCGTTCTCCGTAAGATAGATATCAATCACACCTTTGAGCTTTTGGGCATTGATCGCATCTTGGGCGTTTTTGATGAGATTGATAATGACTTGCTTAAACTCATTGGGGTAGCCCAAAAACTCTATGGTTTGGCTCTCGTGGTGGATGGTGAGCTTAATGGCTTGTTGGTTGAGTTGAGATTGTATCATATTGACCACATCGTAGATGCTTTGGACGACATCAAAAAGCTCTTTTTGTTTGGAGGGCTTAAAGAAGTTTCTAAAATCATCAATGGTTTTGGACATATAGCGTATCGTATCATCAACACTTTTGTTGTATTCAAGCAAAAGCGACTCATCAAGCTCATCGTTTTCGTAGCTCAAAATCAACAAATCTTTTTTGAGCGAAAGCAAATTGAGCGGTTGTCTCCATTGGTGAGCGATAGAGCTTATCATCTCTCCCATGGCGGCGAGTTTGGATTGTTGGATAAGGAGTTGTTCTTGTTGTCTTAGCTCCTCAACCTTCTCTTTGACTTTGTTGGAGAGGTTGAGATTGAGTTGGTTGAGATTGTCTCGTAGCTGTTTGTTTTCGGTCATATCTTTGGCACTCACGATGATACGTTTTTTATCGGGCATCAACGAAAGCGTCATATTGATAGTAATCACCGTACCATCTTTGGCAAAGCAAGATTTTTCAAAGTTTTTCACAAATCCTTTTCGTACCACCTTTGAAATCACCTGCTTGGCTCGTTCGCAATCTTGCGGGATACTTAGCTCAATGCACGAAGTTTGGAGTAGCTCCTCACGAGAATAACCCGTAACCTCTATGTAGGCATCGTTAAAATCCAAAAAATTGGACTCCAAATCAAGGATAGCTACAGGGTCTTTGGAGATTTTGAAGATGGTTCCAAACTCCTCTTTTTGTTTGGCGATACTCTCTTTGAGCTGTGCCTCTTTGGTAATATCTTGCACAATACCTCGTGAGTAGATTGGTTTGCCCTCATCATCATAAACGGTGCTACCCTTTTCACGCACATATTTGACAGCTTGACTGGGCAATACCATGCGATGTTCTACCTCGTAGGGAGTTTTGTTTTCAAGCGATTGCTTATAGACACTATCGACAAGCTCTCTATCATCGGGGTGAATGAGGCTCAAAAAAAACTCATAAGAGGGCTCGAAATGCTCTTTGTCGAGTTCAAACAAAACAAAAATCTCATCCGACCATCGTAGCTCATTATGCACAATATCGAGTGACCAACTCCCCATAAGTGCCATCTTTTGGGCTTCATCGAGTTCAAAATTGGAATGTTTTATCTCATCTATCTTCTCGTTTACGAGTCGTTCAAGCTCATATTTGTAGCGATTAAGCTCCTCTTCTCGTTTGTAAATCTCTGTTTTGTCTTGACAAATAATCGAAGCACCGCTAATTCTATCGTGTTCGTTGTAAAAAGGCTCGATTTTGCAAAAGTATCGAATCCCTTGCTCATCGAGTTCAAAGCGTTTGCTCTCCCCTTTGGCAATGACATACTCCAAATGTTTACGCAGTTGAGGGAGATTGACTTTGCACCCAATAGAGGTAATCAAATTGCCAATATCCCCATCACGCAACGCAAAGATATTTTTCATAAAGGGCGTATAGCGACGAATACGCAACGCCTCATCGACAAACATCACGCCATACTCAATACTCTTAAAAGCATTGGTAAGGTCATCATTGATAAGCCTTAAATCATGAGTTTTAAGCTCCAATTCATCATTTACCGTAGAGAGTTCTTCGTTGGAAGATTGCAACTCTTCGTTGGAGGTTTCAAGCTCTTCATTGGTGGAGCGAAGCTCCTCGTTGGAGGATTGAAGCTCTTCATTGGTTGATTGAAGCTCCTCATTGGTGGTTTCAAGCTCCTCAATAGTCGTTTGCAAACGCTCTTTTATCACCATTAGCTCATGCTCCAACGCCTCTCTATCCTCGTCATTAAGTACGGTATTGGAAGAGGAATAGACGTTATCGTTTTGAACCTCCGAAAACATAATAAGCAACGCCTCGTAGAAGTAGTCACTGCTAGGCATGGGCAATACGGTAATGTAGTATTTTTGATGTGAGTTAGCCGATGAGCCTATTTTGTGGGTTATGGCTTGTTGTTCTCGTCGGCTTTTGTAAATCGCAGCTCGAAGGTCGATACGAATCTCTTCGTTGGCAAAGGCTAAAATATCGTTGGTCATTTTGCCCAGTGGAATATCAAAATATTGCTTAATCTCTCCATGAGTATAAATAATGGCGTTATCTTTGTCGATAATCAAATAGTTTTTGGCAAAAAAACGGGTAATACTTACCGAAATAGCATCAAGCATAATTTGCTCTTTGTCCAAAACGGGTTTGAGCTTGGGCTCGGTGACTTTCACACTTGAGGGGTAACGTTTGGGATAGTACTGCAAATAGTCCAAATTGGGTGGCGAGAGGGTCTCTTTGCGTTGAAAAATCTTCCACTTACTATCGATTGTGGCAAAGATGTTGGTAAGCCCACTTGTACTCTCACTCTTACCCAAAAAGAGATACCCTTTGGGACGCAATGCGTGGTGGAAGACGGCAAAGAGACGTTTTTGGAGCGTAGAGTTGAAGTAGATAAGCAAATTACGACACGAAAGCATATCGAGATTGATAAAGGGAGGGTCTTTAATAAGGTCGTGTTGCGAAAAGACTACCATATCACGAATATTTTTGGAGATTTCGTAGTAGTCATCTTTGGCTATAAGGTAGTTATCGACAAGTGTGTGGGGAATATGAAACACCTCTTCTTTGAAGTATTTTGCCGACCGTGCTTGGGTAATCGCCTCTTTGGATATATCCGTAGCAAATATTTGTACTTTGATGATAGAGATTTTTTCTTGTTTGAGCAACTCTTGATGCAACAACATCGCAATAGAGAATACCTCCTCACCCGTAGCACACCCTGGAATCCAAATGCGAATACTCTCTCCGCCATGCTTTGAGGTGACAATATCGGCAACCACACTTTTGAGCGACTCAAACGCCTCTTCGTCTCTAAAAAAAGAGGTGACAATAACAAGCAAATCTTTGTAGAGGAGTTTGGACTCTTTGTTGGAGTTTTTGAGATACTCCACATACTCGTTGAGATTGCCTATCTTATTGACCGCCATACGTCGATGAATACGGCGTTGGATAGTGTTGATTTTGTAATCGGTAAAATCGGTACCCAAACGCTCAATAAGTATATCGTAAATGGTATCGAGCTGTTTGGGGGCATTTTCATTGACAAAAAAGATATTGGGAGCAGAGATAATCGATTGAATCTCTCGTCCAATCGTAGCAGGGAGCAAGATAGCATCAACCAAACCCGTCTGAATGGAGGCTCTAGGCATCGAGGCGTATTTGGCACTCTTTTCATCTTGGACGATGGTAATACCTCCTGCGTTTTTAATCGCCTTAATCCCCAACGCCCCATCGCTTCCCGAACCCGATAAAATAATGCCAATAGCATTCTCCTCTTTGTCTCTAGCAAGTGAAGCAAAAAAGGTATCAATGGAGGGTTTGGGAAAAATTTTGGATGCGGGAGGGGTGAGCATAATGGTATTTTTGACAACGGTAATGTTTTTATTGGGAGGGCAAATGTAGATGGTGTTAGGCTCAATATACTCCCCATCTTGTGCCTCTTTGATAGGGATTTGCGTACTTTTTGAGAGCAAATTAACAATCAATGAGGGTTGCGAAGGGTCAAGATGCTGTGCGATAATAAATGCCAAATCACCGTGAGGTTCAAGGTTGCTAAGAAGCTTTTGAATCGCCTCAAAACCCCCCGCACTCGCTCCTATCCCTACTACTTTTGTGTTATCCATTTGTTCAACTTTCCATAGATTTTGTGCCTATTATTATATCTTTATATTGATTATAATTGCACACTAGAGACTCTCTCATTCTCCCAACACGAATAGATACCTAATATTTTTCTCGTTCCACCTTGGGAGAGTTTGTGAAACAATAAACCCTTCGACTAGGCTTAGGGTGAACGGATAGCGTAAAACCGTTCGTACCCAGCTTGTCGAAGCACTTTTTTAGCAGTTATTTCACACTCTTAGGAGAGGTGGAATGAGAAATAACAAGCTTAAAGCGGTGAGAGAGCTTTGAAGAGCTTGTAGTAGCGTTTGGCAATTTCACGCCAGTTGTAGTAGGTGATGATTTTTTTGTAGTTGCTTTGGGTGTAGTGGTGATAACGTACGGGGTCAGATTCCACCTTTTTGATGAGTTCGTTAAGCTCATTGGGGCTACGCCAATAGAGTCCATACTCTCCTAAAAACTCCCGATTGAAGAGAGTGTCGTGAGCCAAAATAATGCGTTTAGATGCCATGGCTTGGAGCAGTGCATGTGCGTCATTGCCCACACTATCGCCATGAAAATAGCTTGTAGCGTTGGCTCTTAAGATATCCAAATCCTCTTTTTTCTCCCTATCTTCAATAAAAATGACACTCAAATTGGCAATATTTTTGAGCTTTTTACAATAGAGACTCTTGTGCAATTTGCCTACAATCACAAGCGGATAGTGACGAGATGAGCGTTGGTAGCCTTGAATCATCGTATCGATAGCGTTGGTGGGTTTGAGCGGTGCGATGATGAGATGGTAGCTTTTGGGAATAAGGTTGTAGTGTTTAAGCAAAGTGGTGCTTTGATAATTTTGATGTTCAAGATGGCGATTGATATGCACACCGTACTCAATGACTTTGGTATTTTTGAGTTGGTAGCTTGCGATAAGATAACGCTCCAATGCATAGGAGTTGCACACCACAACATCACTCTTTTGAAAAGCCCTAGCGTAGAAGAGTTTTAGAAGGATACGCATAAGCTTGGAATTTTTATCGCTTTGATAGGCAATCCTATCAATAGCGGTAATAAGTTTTTTATTGCAGGGTATCAAGAAACTAAAGACTCCTCCCCAAAAACCAAAGGAGTAGATAATGTCGCTACATTTAATCGCTTTTTGGAGTGAGTCATAATAAAACATCAAAGGATTTTGCGATTGTGAGTAACGTGAAGGCACAAACTCAATGCCCTCCATCTCCCCAAAAGGCTTATACTCTTTGTCGCACACGATGACAATGGGCGTATTGTATTGATGATAGAGCTTTTTTGTCACTTCGTAGAGAAGATTTTGGCGTACATCACGACTCTCTTTGCTTATCTTGCCCATTCCAATAAACGCTATTTTCATTTTTTCTCCCTTAAGCTATGAGTTTGAGATACCCCTTGGTTGTCTCTTGCCAATTGTAGTGGTCACGAATCACCTTAAGAGCCTCTTTGGGCAAATCGGTGGCTAAATATTTGTACTCCCAAAAGTAGTTTAGTACCTCTTTGAGGCTTTGGACGTTACCTTTTTCAAAGAGCAATCCATTAAATTGATGCGTTATTAGCTCCTCGTGAATGGGAATATCCGAAGCAATGACGGGTAGTGCATGGCTCATTGCCTCCAAAATATACTCATTGCGGTAGCTTTGAACAAAAGGAAAAACAATCGCATCGCACGCTCCCCAAAGCATCATCTTTGTAGCCTCATCATTCCAAAGTGTAATGTGTTGGGCAACGTGAAGCTCTCTTACGAGCAACTCAAAGCTGTTTTTGAGACTATCGTTTGCGAATGTGCCAACGATAATAAGGTGAAAGTGATTGCAAAGTGTCTCAAGGAGCAAATCAACTCCATGGTGCGACTCGATGGTTTCGACACTAAAGAGCAGGTAATATATTGCTTTATCAAGTTTGAGCTTCATGCGTAACATCTCGCGTGGTTGGGCGTTGGTTTCCAAAGTGCATCCGTGCTTGATGAAGCGTGCTTTGGGGTATTTGGGTAGAAGTTGCGTATGGGCGAAGCGACTGTGCACAACAAAATGGCTAAGCAGATGGTTGTATGCCCAGCGATAGAAAAAGTCTCTTTTGGTATGCACAAACGCCGTATCAAACCCAACCCCCGCACACTCCACATCGTACCATTTGGCTATAAGCAGTGTCAAAAGGGTTTTGATAGTGGGTTTGAGAGGGGTAATAAGGAGCTTAACAGCGTTGGCTTTGGCATCTTTGAGGGATTTGATAGCACTGGCAATATGCCCCACAAGCGTAGAGTCTTTGGCAAAAAAGCGTTTGCCTCGTACCTCTAGTGTATCAAAATCGCTGTAGATATGCACTTTGATAGCACTGTTTTGCCTCCACGCTTCCACGAGATTTAAATCATACGAAGCACAATTATCGACATCCAAAATAGCAATATGAACGGTTTGCATCCATTGACTCCTTTTATAGGTTTTTGACAACGCTGTAGGTGACATCTATCATCGTATCAAGCTCTTCAACGCTAAAGCAATAGGGTGGCATGAAGTAAACCACACTGCCCAAAGGTCGGATATAGACCCCTTGTGCCAATGCTTTTTGAAATATCTCCAATCCAATGCGTTGGCTAGGAGCATAGCCTTGAAGCTCAATCGCACAAATCATCCCTCTTTGGCGTACCTCTTTGACATTGGCAAGGCTTGTAAACTTTTGGGTTTGGTTGTGGATATGTTGGATTTTGTATTGGTTGCTTTGGAGTATTGGCTCATTTTCAAAAATATCCAATACCGCATTGGCAACACTACACGCCAAAGCATTGCCCGTATAGGAGTGCGAATCCAAAAACGATTTGCCTTCGTTGTAGTCGCAATAAAAAGCAGCGTAAATCTCATCGGTAAGCAGCACCACCGAAAGGGGCATGTATCCCCCCGTAATCCCTTTGGAGAGGCACAAAAAATCGGGACTAATACCCGCTTGTTCAATCGCAAACATACTTCCCGTGCGTCCAAATCCTACGGCTATCTCATCGGCTATCAAAAAAACACCGTACCTATCGCACATCTCTCTTAGCTTCGTGATATAGGAGGCATTGTACATCTTCATGCTTCCTGCACACTGCACCAAAGGCTCTATAATGACACTGCTAATTTGGTTTTGATGCGTTTGGAGCAATCTCTCCATATCCTCCAAAGCCACCTCTTCATCAACCAATGCAGGAGAGAGGGCTTGAAGCGTTTGGATGAGTATATCGCTATAGACATCTTTGTAGAGTCCCGTATCACTTACCGCCAATGCCCCCATTGTCTCTCCGTGGTAGGAGTTTTGAAGCGAAACGAAAAAGGGGCGAATCTCGCCTTTGTTTTTGAAATAGTGAAACGCCATTTTGAGACTAATCTCAACGGCACTTGAACCGTTATCGGCAAAAAAGAGCTTTTGGAGCGGTTTGGGAGTGAGTGCAATGAGTCGCCTAGCCAAATCAATCGCAGGTTTGTGGCTAAATCCTGCGAAAATGACGTGTTCAAGCTCTCCCATTTGCTCTTGGAGGCGTTGATTGATATAGGGGTGGCAATGCCCAAAGAGATTGACCCACCACGAACTAATACTATCAAGATAACGATTGCCGTCAAAATCTTCGATATACGAACCCTTGGCACTTTTGATAGGAATAAGAGGCAACTTCTCATAATCTTTCATCTGCGAACAAGGGTGAAAAATCATCGCTAAATCTTGTGCCATCAACTCCTCATTGCTCATTGCATTCCTTTTTTTATTCTAATGTTACGCAACATATAGGAGCAAAGCCCCTATTGTTGGCAGGGACACAAGTGTCCCTTGCAACCCCCTAAAGCTACCCGCACAGCGGGAGAGCGACAAAGTTATACACACTTTGAGTGCGTAAGGTTAGTTTTATTGCCATTGTAACATCTTAATGGTTCAAAGAAAGTATAAAACCCCTTTGTCTCTTTCTGGCAATAGACTTGGCAACTCTCCTAGAGAGTGCTGTTTTGTCGTACTCTTTGGCATAATATTTTGATAATGCCTTTGGCTACGTCGGTGTATTGAGAGATGAGATTGTATAGCACATTGCTTTCGATTTTAAATACCAGTGTATCTTGCGTGGTTTTGATAGCTGCACTACGAGGTTCGGGGTCAAGAGCGGCAAGTTCGCCAAAAATACTCTTTTCGCTCAATCTTGTCACCACCTTATCATCAATAATCACCTCCACTTCACCTCGCACAATAATGTACATAGATGTCCCAATCTCTCCTTGTCGTATGATGACTTTGCCCTTTTCATACTCTATCTCACTAAGCTGTGTCGCCAAAGAGAGCAAATCTTTTTCGCAAATTTCGCAAAAGAGGTCAATGGATTTTAATATAATTACCTTTTCAATCATTAATAGCATAGTTTTAACCTTTGTGCAGTTGTTTGATGCTCCATTGAGCCGTTTGAGCAATATCGCTATTGCTGTGGGTTTGAAGCTTTTCAAGAGGCTCTAGGTAGGTTTTGTCTCTATTGACACCTATCTCGTAGATAATGGAGAGTTTGAGAATCGCAAAAAGCGTCTCATCGCTCAACACACGCTCAATAAACTCCTTTTGCTCCTCGTGCTTATCCATCTTGCTATCGGGGTGTTTTACCATGAGACTCTTAAGAGGCGAGATGACAATCTCTTGGATTGCAGCAGATGCAACATTATCAATCACTTCAAGAGCGTAAGCTTGTTTGTCGCTATCGCCCTTGGTGTAACCAATCCTTGCTTGGGTTATCAATCCTTTGGAATAGAGAAAACCCAATAGAAAAAAGAGGGAGTCAATTTTTTGGTTTTTAATCTCCTCTACGACTCTGTAGCTGTTGGGGTAGCGTTGCTTATCAAGACGCTCAAGCATCGTGGCACAATAGAGTGCGTATTGGGTGCTAATACCCAAAAGCTCTATCACTTTGGCTTCATCGTTGCATACAAAATCGCAATCAAAGAGACGATGGATAATCTCATCAAAAAGCAACGGCTCATAAGCATAAGAGAGCAAAAAGAGATGGGCTTGGCGTGTACGCATCGTAGCAAAAACCCTCACAAGTGCCAAACGCACATCAATATCCTTTGAGCTTTCAAAATAACTTGAAAGTTGTTCAAAAATATTGGCTCCAAATTTACTAAGTGCCATAGTAGAGAGACTGCGATAGGGAGGAAGCTCTAAATTGCTTAGCAAATAGGGAATAAACTTTTTGATAGCAAGGTTTCCTGTAGCCATAATCGCAATACGTTTGAGATCCTCATCGTGGCTATTGAGTGCCTCTTCGAGTGGTGCATGAAAACTTGGGGTAGCCATTTTCGATAAAATCGTGAGAGCCAAAAGATTGTGCTCTTTTTTGGTTGAAGCAAAAAGCTCATTGAGTACTCCCCCTGCTTTGAGTATCCCATCGACTCCACCGTATTGAAGCATGGCAATGAGAGCCCCCTCTTGAAGCAAAGGGTCTCGATGGTGAAGATACTCTGATACAAGCTCAATCGCCTCTGCACAAGCGATTTTACAATAGAGTTCAAAGAGTCTGTAGAGTACTTCGCTCTCCTTTTCTACCTCGATACGCTCCTCTACAATCTGTGCCAAATGGTCTATGTTTGTATCCCAAATCAAATCAAGCAGATAGAGACGCACCCGTTTGCTAGGATGGTGAATAAACTCCACGACAATCTTCTCTCTATTGGGATATTGCATCTTTATAAGCGAATCAAGCGAGTAGATAACCTCTAGTTCATCGGGGCTTTTAAGATTCTCCACAAAGAGATTTTGCATTGCACGTTCAAGCACGATACCCTCTCTCAACGCTTCTCTTTTTTGGAGCATCGCTTCGATTGAAGCAGCATAGTGTGCTTTGAGACGTTTGGATACAAAAATCGACACAAACGCTGCAACGATAAGCAAACCATATACAATCGTAATACTCTCTAGCCTTGTAACGACGAGTAAGATTACCCCAACAACTCCCATTGCCAAAGGTTCAATAACCCTTTGAGATAGAGCCATCATTTGGGTTTGGAGTGAGATAGATTGAGAGATGGTTTTCAAAGTAGGTGTAAGCAATGCAAGATGGCTAACCCCATATACAAGCTTCAAAGTAACCGCTACAAAAAAAGCAAACCCCAAAGAGGTCAAAGCAATTGCAACAAGCGATGTACCTCCTATCAAAGCAACAAGTGGAGCAACAAGCAACCCCAAAAGCACCCCCAAACGACTCACTATTTTGCTCGAAACAAAAAGCGAAACGATAAGATGGAGAGTGCTAAGCAAAGCAACAAAGAGTCCAAAGAAACTCGCCAACTCTTGTGGATTGCCAAAGGTTTGCTCAACCCAATAGTAAAAGATGTAATCGATTGCATACAAGAGGCAAAATGCTACCATAAATAGAGCCAAAAAGAGCAGATAGTAGTTGTTGCTTAAAATTTTGTGGATGGAGATAGGGGGTTTGGGGGCGGGTAGAGATTCAAAACGGTGTGAAAATGTGAGCATCGTTTGCCACAATACAACCATAGAGAGGAGCAAGGCAATGATAGAAATAACCAAAAGGTTTGCAATATCCATAAAATGAAGCACAAATCCTACCGATAACCCCCCAACAATTCCCGCTACCATCTCTCCTAGCATCGCTACACCAAAGAGTCGTTTGCTCTGAGTCGTAGTAGAGATGATACCCCTCAAAGCTCCAAACCCCATTCCCACAACCATCCACACGCTACCTTTGAGAATCATCATCGCCATAGAGATATAAACACTATCGCTTAGAGCCACAAGCAAAGCAACACCAATGAGTATCAAAAGCACACATCCCAACGCAACGATGAGCAACTTTTTACTCTCAAGCCGTGCTTCAAGATGCGTGTATCCGTATCCCGAGGCAACCATTATCAAAGCACTTACGATGTAGATATAGGGAAGCTCCAAAACACCCAAATGGGTTAAAAACATCGTATTGGCAGTGATTTCAAAAAAGATAAGAGCCATACCGCCTAAAAAAGAGTGTGCAAAAAGCATCAAAAGCAACACAATCTCATCTTTTTGAATAGAGCCAAAGGGGGTGACAAACTTGTTGATGGTAGCTCCTTTTGTATTTGAAGTGGTGCTATTATATTTGATTTACTTTTAGACGTTTATTAAAGGAGCCTCCAAAAAATTACTTTTTGGGGTGATATACCCTAAGGCTTGTTGATACTCATAAGGGTGGTTGAGATTCATAAACTTTTCATCCTCTTCAAACTCTACCCATAGAGTATTGACACTGTGCAGTAAAAAATTGAGTTTGTGATTATCGTGATGCAAAAACTCTTTGGCTTTGGGCAAAATGGTTCGCCGATAGATACCGCATAGAGGTTGTGTTCCATTTGGACTCTTGGCGACAATGGCATCATAGTCACCCTCTTGTGCAAACAATGTGGAGATCACATCTCTATCAACAAAAGGAGCATCAACAGAGAGAATAAACGCCTCATAGATATCAAGTTGCTCAAAGATAGAGACAATCCCAACCAGCGGGGAGCTTTGGGGGTAACTATCAAGAAGCAACGGGGCTTCAAAATCAAATTTAGGCATTTTGGCACTTATATAGACACGTCTAAAGAGTGGAGTAAGCTTGTGAAACAAAAAAGCACTAAGCGTCGCAAACCCCCCAAACGGAAGCAAAGATTTATCCACTCCCATACGAGAGCTTTGACCTCCCGCAAAGATAATAGCAACAGCATCTTGAGCTATCAAAGGCTTACCCCCACACACCCCACCATCTCCCACCCCCAAAAGACAATCACGACTTTGACAACTTTTAATCCTTGCTTAACGTAAGCGGTGACTATCTCATCTTGTTCATACTTTAGGAGTTGATGGGTGGCTTCTTTTGTCAGTGTGTCGATTTTCTCTTGGGTAGGCTTCTCTTCTCGTTTGAT
>JQIS01000029.1:29638-30865 GCA_000830175.1 Sulfurovum sp. FS08-3
TAGTCCAATGTATTCAACATAGGGATTAAGGGGCTTTAGGAATATATCACAAAACCCTTTGTTCATTTCGCTTTCGCTTTTGATAACAAAGTAGGGAGTTAAAGAGAGATAAGCCAAATACATCGATTTGATAGTGGCTTCGTTGTAGATATAGTCTCGTATGCCTGTACTCTCTTTTATCATGGAAGCAAGATATTTAAATACCTCCAAATCTCCTTTAAGGGCAAACTCTGCTAGATAATCGGAGAGCTTATCGACATTGAGTACAAATATCTTCTCTATTTCAAGAGCATCTTTGAGGAAGTCAATATCTATTCTTTTGACCGTTTCATTGGGTATCTTGAGAGTAAGTTTGAGTCTTCTATCCTCTATCGTAATGAGTCCCAAATAAAACATAAAGGATTTAAAGTTATTCTCCTTGTTCAAATCCAACGCACTAAAGTCTTGTACCAAATTACTCATAGAGATAGAATCTCCACCAATAAGCGTTTGAAGCGTAGTAAAGTTGCCATTGAGTTTTTTGTTGGTGTAGATGATGGTTTTGAGTTTGGAGTAGTCGCTTCGCACATTGATATCTATCATCTCTTTGGGGAGCTTATCGCTTATTCTAAATTTATTGATAAAGTAGAGTATCATATCGGTATTGTAAATACGCTCATCACTATCTTCACTAAAGATATAGTTGTTATACCACTCTTGAAGCACCCCTGTTTCCACTTTGGTATCAATTGCATAATGGTTTAAAATCTCGTTTAACTCACTATCATTCAATCCAATCATATTGTTAAAATCTTTATGCAAAGAGATATTATCTCCTATGTTAAACCCACTAGTTACATCATACATCGTCATAGGGGTGACACCTGTGATAAACATCCTACGAATCGGAGCATTATTACCACTCGCCCCAGCTTTGAGTACGGTAAAGAGTTGTTTAAAGGAGGCAGTCTTTTGAGATACCAAATTTAAATACTCGTTTTGGTTATTAAGGAGGAGTTTGTTGGCGAAGTTGTCGTATTCGTCGATTAATAAATAAAGTTTGAGGTTGTTGTTTTGGATGGTGTCAAATATATGGTTGAGCATGGAGATGGGTCTATCATTGGCAAATTCAATGGCTAAATCGTATTTTTTAACAAAGCTTTGCATTCTTAATCTTAAGTGTTGGCTAAAGCTCTCTTCTACATTAGAAATATCAATCGCAGAAAAATCAAAGCGTAATACATGATA
>JQIS01000030.1 GCA_000830175.1 Sulfurovum sp. FS08-3
GAGAAAAACATCACTTATGGATACGATTGGTAACAGGAGGAGCTAACCGATTAGCCTGTAAAAATAATTTTGGTATTATTTGGGATATATGTATTGTAAGTGATACATGGATATATGGTAATGTAAATTTTATTATTCAAGGAGAGATATTACCTAGGACATTTGTTAATAATTTAACATTACAAGTAGTTTTGCCAAACCTAAGAAATTGTTTTAAAGAGAAGTACTATCCTGCAGGAAGTGATGGCAGTGAACTTGGGGATAGAGAGGTAGATTACAACAAATTGGATTATGGAGAGGAACCCAATATTTTTGATATTGAAACTTCAGAGTTAGGATCAAAATTTGGAAAAGACTGTTATGGTAATTGTTTGCGTTTAAGTATGGGGTATTCAGGTAATGAAGAAAGATTATTTTATAGTGATAATTTTGGAGAAACATATAGAGAGGTTAGAATGCCAAAGGGAACTGTAGAGAATATTATTATGCAACTTCCTACTTATCAGGAGCTAAAAAATATGATAGTTCTAAAGGACAGCTCATGATAAAAATAAGGTGACAACCCACTACTAAAAATAAGTACCGCATCATGAACCTCCACTTTTCCTATTAAGCCCCCACCAAAGCCCAACTCGCCAAACTCACCGATAATATCGTCGTGATGGAGGAGCGTGTGGTAAATGGGCAAACCGTATTAGCCCCTGTACTCTATCTAGCCAATGAGTACCATAAACCAGTAGGTGCCAATATCAATGCCAACACCATCGACATCAAAGTCGAAAATAAACTAAGCAATATGGGAAGTATCTCAGCCAAAGATAAGATGATACTAAATGCAGGTTCTATTGAGAATATCAAAGGTAAAATCAGTGCCAACCTCATAGATATGACCGCTACAAACGATATCTTGACTCGCTCCCAAACTGCGTTTGGGAGTGTATAGCTAAACCATAATAAACCAACCAATTATTAACTCCAAATAAGCTAAAATATAGGTATGCATTCCCAAGCACAGAGAGTGTGAAATAATAAACCCTTCGACTAGGCTTGGGGCGAACGGATAGTGTAAAACCATTCGTATCCAGCTTGTCGAAGCACTTTTTGGCAGTTATTTCACACTCTTAGACAATGGGAACGAGGGAAATATCTTTTTAGCTTACTGCAACGTTTGTATGGTGTACTCTTGCTTCGTGAGCGATAGAGTCTCGGTAGGGTCTGGGTTGGTTGGCGGGGGAGAATATGCCTTTGGTTTTGTGTACACGGATTACATATCGTCCCTCTTCAATCCCTTGAAGATAGTAGGCATCGTACTCGGGTGTATAGGGCATATCCCACACAATCGCCCCCTCTGTTGGGCAGACATCGGCACACTTTGGCACGGTAGTATCGACACACTCGATACACTTTTCGGGTTTGACGTAGGTATATTCCCCATTTTGAAGTGGGGAATCATCGGCACTCACTATCGCCGTAGCAGGACACTCATCGATACAGGCATCGCAATTGATGCAGACATCCGTAATCATAACCGACATTTTTTACCACTCACCAATGGTTGCATGGGACTCTCTATCGCTCATAGCAATGGTTTGGATAAAGGGTTGCTCTTTGACATCGGGCAACATCATGCCTTTTTTCTTGTGTTCTCTAATGGCATAAATACCTTTTTCGTTTCCTTCTCGATAATACTCATTAAACTCCACTGTATAGGGCATATCCCATACAATCGCCCCCTCTGTAGGACACGCCTCGACGCATCGTGGAGCATCGGCATGACCGACACACTCTACACAGGTTTCGGGTTTGACATAAAATCGATTGTCGTAGGGGTTCTTCTCGTTGCTATCTTCCAAAATCGCCGCTACGGGACACTCACTCGCACACGCCTCACAATTGATACACTCTTGCGTAATCATTACCGCCATCTTTTTCTCCTTTTTATGACTTTTAATAATTAACAATGCATTTAGTGTTCCAATGATTGAAGGGTTAATGCAAATAATTAAGATAAGATTTTCAGTAGATATTTGCTACAATAACTCAAACCATTTCAAGGATTATTGTATGCAAATTATCTATTTAGCCAATGAAGCCTATCGTTTAAATCTTAGCCATCATGATTTGGTATAACACCCCAAAAAACCCAAGACAACAAATCAAAAACTCTTATTCTCTTCAAACCTGTTACCCTAAGCTACACTTTTAGCTAAATTGCTGTACTCTTTGTTGTTAATTTTTAAACTCTCATAATAGACCTTCATAGGTTTTTGATAACCCAGCGTTTCATGAAATCGTTTGTGATTGTAAAAGTTGATATACTCCTTTACATCCTCTTTGAGTTTGGATACTTTATTGTACTCATTGAGATAAATCTTCTCTACCTTTGCACTCCTCCAAAATCTCTCAATACAGATGTTATCCGTTGATCTCCCCATAGAGCGTGAGTGCATCGTTTAATGTACTCATCACTAAATCACTATCCATGGTGTTGGATATTGGGTACGACAATACAGCTTTGGAGTACCAATCAATAATGGCTGCTAGATAGACAAACCCACCTTTTGCTTTGATATAGGCAATATCGGCAGACCACACTTGGTTGGCTTTGGTTACCTCTACATCTTGAAGCTTATAGGGAATAGATTGCGTGTTCTTTTGCCTTTTTGGAAGTATAGGGTGCTTTTACTGCTAGTATAGCTTTTAAACCCAGTTCTTGTCGATACTTCTCTACTGTATTGGCACACACATCAAATCCATCTTCAAGCAGTTGCTGATGTACTTTAAGATACCCATAGCTTGGTATCTCTTCGTAGATACGTTGTATATGGTCTTTTATCTCTATCTCCTTTTTATGAACGACTGGTTTATGGTAGAGTCTGCTTCGGTTCAATTCCATGAGTTGGCATTGTCTTGTCATGGATAGTTTTGGTAGCTTGGAATCGACAAGAGCTTTTTTATTTGATGAGTCCAAGCTTTTGAGCTTTCCCACTGCCCAATCCCTCTCTACTGTAATTTTACCTACTACTTTGGCGTACTCTTCTACTTTTTTTCAAGTTCAATGATTTCATCTTTATACTCTTTAATCGCTTTTGCTGGTTCCATTGCCATTTCAGCATTAGCCACAAACTTTGCTTTCTTGTTTTGTATATTTTTGGGTGTGATATTATGCTCACTGGCTATCTCATTTAA
This sequence comes from Sulfurovum sp. FS08-3, assembly GCA_000830175.1. Taxonomy (GTDB): domain Bacteria; phylum Campylobacterota; class Campylobacteria; order Campylobacterales; family Sulfurovaceae; genus FS08-3. Next base: position 3,190 of record JQIS01000030.1, read on the forward strand.
ACTCTTATCACCTTTTAATATTTCTAACACTATTTTTGTTTTTAATTCTGTGCTATATACCGTTCGTTTTGTACTCATCTTTTACCCCCTTCATTATTGATACAATTTTATCGCTTTTGGAATTAAGCTTTCTAATTTGTTGTTTGGTTTTCTTGGGGTATTATAGGTTGAGCTTATGATGGCTTCTTGTGTGTGCAAAAATGATTGAAACGAAGAAAATCACAGTGAAGATTAACAACATTTAATCTATAATAGACCCAAAAAAAGAGAGCAGGTGTAATGCTAGATGTTTTAATTATCGGTTCGGGTGGTGCGGGGCTTAGTGCGGCTTTGAGTGCCAAAGCCAAAGGGTTGAAGGTGCAAGTGGCGACCAAAAACTATCCCACCAACGCCCAAACCTCTATGGCACAAGGGGGGATTAACGCTCCACTGGGCAATCAAGATGAAGATAGTATCGCTTCGCATATCCAAGATACTCTAAGCTCTGCCAAAGAGTTGGGCAATAAGGCAATGATAGAGGCGATGTGCGGCGATGCGGTGGCGGCGATTGAGTGGCTAGAGTCTATAGGTGTACCCTTTTCGAGAGATGAGAGCAGTCGTATTGCTCAGCGTCGTTTGGGTGGAGCTTCGCACAAAAGGGCTTGTTATTCGCAAGATTACACAGGGCTTAAGATTTTGCACACGCTTTACGATAACGCTATCAAAGAAGCCATTGAGTTTTTGAATGAACACTACCTTATCAACCTTATTACCGCCAAAGAGGAGTCTAATAGGGTTTTGGGGGCGACATTTTTGGATATTTCCAAAGGCGAGATAGTCGAAATTCGTGCCAAAGCGGTCGTTATGGCTACGGGGGGATACAGTGCGTTGTATCACAACTTCACTACCAATGCCTTTGGTAGTAGCGGAGATGGCGTAGGGGCGGTGATACGAGCGGGGGGATATGTGAGCGATATTGAGTTTGTGCAGTTTCACCCCACTGCCCTCAAAAACAGCGGGATTTTAATCTCTGAGAGTGCTAGAGGCGAGGGAGGGTATCTGCTCAATGCCCAAGGTGAGCGTTTTGTCGATGAACTCAAACCCCGTGACGAAGTAGCCCGTGCTATTATTGATCAAATCGAACAAAACCAAGAGGTATTTTTGGATATTCGTCATCTAGGAGAGGAGAAACTCCTTGAACTCCTCCCCCAAGAGGTGCATTTGTGCAAACTCCACGAGGGAATTGACCCCGCCCATGAGCTTATCCCCATCAAACCTGTAGCCCACTACTCCATGGGGGGCATAGAGGTTAAACGTAGCCTTGAAGTACGAGGCATTAGAGGCTGTTTTGCGATTGGAGAGTGCAGTAACGCCAAAATTCATGGAGCCAATCGTCTAGGTGGCAATTCGTTGCTTGAAATCATCACCATGGGGCGAAAGGTAGCCCAAAGTTTAGAAGATTACATCGAGGCTTTTGAGGGGGATAATGCCTTGCCAAATCCTCAATTAAACCACGACAAACAGTTTGTCTATGGGGTTTATGGCTTTACCAATCAGATTAATTTTTATGAGAAGCGTGAATTTATGGGCAAGATTTTTTATCACAACGCAGGAATCAAACGTGATGAGACCAAACTCAAAGCCGTCTTAGCTGCTGTGCGTCAAATGCAAAAAGAGTTTAGATTTATGGGCATAGGCGACAAATCCAAAGAGAACAACTACAATTTGGTAGAGTTTTTGGAGTTTGGCAATGCTTTGGAGGTGGGTGAACTCTTGCTCGTGGGGGCGATTAGTCGCAAAGAGTCACGAGGGGCTCATTATAGAGAGGATTATCCCACAAGCCATGAGAGCTACGCCAAACATACGCTTCAATGGAAAGAAGATGGGGTATTGTGTGCCGATTTTGAGAAAAACTATAGCTAATTGGGAGTCTGCTAGGCTCTCTTTAAGTTATAAAAGATTATAATCGTTTCCTACTAATACATATTTAATATTATAATCTTTTTTTATATTATACAGGTTTAATCATTTATGAATAGGAGTTTTTTATGTACGATGTTTTGATAATCGGTGGCGGTGCTGCGGGGTATGGGTGTGCTTTGACTTTGGCTTCGGTAGAGGATAAGTTTGAGTGGGCTAAAGGGCGTACCTATATGATGCTCGATGATGGTCAATCGGATATTTTGAAGGCACGATTTTACAATCTTGCAGGGGTGGAGTTTGGTATAGGGGGCGATGCCTTGCTCCAAACGATGCAAAAACAGTTGGCTAATTACCAAAGCGTTCAGCAGTTGCCTCTAAAAGTCATTAAGATTGAAGATAGTAGCGAGGGGTTTAAGGTCTATTGCGAGGATGGAAGCCTCTATGAAGCAGCACGGGTGGTATTGGCTACGGGTATGCACTCTTTTGATATTGCAGTAGAGGGTGTCGAGATTTTGTCTCATGAAGATGTGCTTAAGCCCCATAAAATTTGCCTCAAACACACTGATAATATTATCCGTCAAGGGCTTTATGTGGCTGGATTGGCAAGTGGAGCTAAAACGATGTTTGCTATTGCCAATGGCGAGGGGGCTAAGGTGGCGTGTCAAATCTTCAAAGAGTGGACAGGTAAGCCCATGGTAGCCCACGATTCACTCAAAAACGAAAAGTAGCTACTATGATTGGTTTTGCAAAATTTATCGCTTCATGGCTCTACAATCAAATTTGGCTCTTTGGAGTGGTGTGGACGATGATGGTCATTCTCTTGACGGTTTTGCAAAACTACCCCGACTGCACGGCAAACGTTGAGTGGTTGCACAACCTTCTCTATCTACTAACCGCCTTTTTTATTATTAATACGGCGATTATTTTTCTTTTTCTCTTTAGTCAAACACGCAAAATCAAACGCAACATCAACAGCAAAAAAAAGCCACTCGATAATCTTTGCATCTCCTACTACAAAGAGGAGAACGATCCTCAAGACAACAAACGAGTCTTTATACTCCCCGTCTATGTGATGTTTCTCTACGCCCTTTCACGCGTGATTATGATGCTCATGCACGAACACACATCGGATGTGGAACACTACATTAGTTTTATTATTTGGGGATTTATTCTCTACTTTTCGATTCGTTTTTGGTACTATTTGCGACAATACGTCGATATTGAAGATCGCTACAGCATCAACTATACCCTCGTAGTACTTTCGTGGACAATATTGGCGGTTTTTTGGGAGCATCTTATTCCCTATATCGCCGATATTATCAAACTCACCCAATGCCTTATCGACAACATCTCCAAGCTTAGCCATGCCTGTAGTATTGGCTAGTTTTGAACATAAAATGAACACGATACCATTAATTTTAATATTTTTTTTAAGAGTAATTCCAATATCTTGAGGTAAATTTCATTTTTTGTTCATTTTATTTCTATACCATTCCATTAGATAGATAATTTTGAGGCAAAAAATGAACAAAACGAAGATTTTGTATATCGATTCGGACAAACACTATTCCAAAAAGTTACTGCACTTTTTAATCGACAATCATTACAATGTCAAATACATTGAGGGGATTAAAGAGGCATTTATAGAGTACTCTTTCAATAAATGCGATATCGTTCTTATTGATACCCATCTCAAAGATGGCAGTGGGTTGGAGTTTATCAAAGAGATAAAAAACCAAAACTCCCAAGAGGGTATCATTGTACTCACCCAAAGCGTTGATCAAGCACTCTTTAGTCAAATGATTCCCCTCAAAGTTGATCGACTGCTCTTTAAGGAGAACTCTTTTTACAGTATCAAAAAAGAGATTGACCTACTCTCCCCGATAGAGACTCCCATCCAAGAGGAGACACTGCTTTTTAATCTAGGCAATACCTACTTCTACGACAAGATACAAAAACGCATTATCAAAGATAGCCATATCATTTGGCTCACTCCCCAAGAGGATAGTTTGGTCTATGAACTCATCAAAGCCCAAGGAGGTTTTGTCGCTTTTGAACGGCTCCAAAATGCCATTTCCAAAAATGAGACAGCCTCTATCGATACGCTTCGTACGGTGGTACGCAAAATACGCAAAAAGAGCTACACGGGGATTATCGAAAATCAAAGCGGTTTAGGGTACCGTATCAATGTCCAAGGCGATATAGATGTGTACACAAAATTTGATATGGATGAGGTTCTTAAACTCAATCTTAATCTCTTAATTCTTATAGGCAATAAATACAAAGCAGACTCCCTAAGCTATCAACTTGAACGTCTAGGGTTTAATTGTGAGTCTCTCTATACCATCGAAGATGCCAAGATGGCAATGGCTCATGGCTCATTTGATTATATTGTTTCGGAGCTAAACTTACCCGATGGGGACGGGGCAGACTTTATCAAAAGCATTCACGATCTCAATGCCACCAAGGTGATTGTCCTCTCCAACAACAGCGATATTCACTACAAAGAGTATCTCTATTTTCGAGGTGTTATTGATTTTATTGTCGATATTGATAATCTTCCCTATCAAGCCTACACCATCTACAAAACCATTCTCAAAGTCCAAAGCAATACGGAGTTTAATAAAATTTTGGTCATTGAAAAATCCAAAAAGATAGGCGAACAGATCAAAGATATTCTCAAACCCAGAAACTATCAAGTCAATCTCGTCAATGACCTCATCCAAGCCTATGAACTGCTCAAACGAGAAAAGTACGCACTCGTTATCCTCGATATTAGCTACAAAGAGAGTTTTAGATTTTTGACCGATGTCAAATCAACCCTTGATAAATCTATCCCATTTATTGTACTCACCGATACCAATCGAAGCTACAATGTCGTAAGGGATTCATTCAAAAACGGCGCAAGTGATGCCTTGCGTAAACCCATCTTTGCCGAGGAGTTTATCCTAAAGGTTGATCAGCTAGTGGAGTATTACAAAACCATCCAAGAACTTACCCGCCAAACCCAACTGCTTGAATCGTACAAAAACATTGTTGATATCTCTGTGATTGTATCCAAGACCAATCCCAAAGGGGTTATAACCTATGTCAATAGTATGTTTTGCAAACTCTCACGATACTCCAGCGAAGAGTTGATAGGCAAACCTCACAACATTGTACGCCACCCCGATGTCCCCAAAGAAATCTTCCAAGATATGTGGGATACGATTCAAAATCAACAAATTTGGAGTGGAGTGGTCAAAAATAGAGCCAAAGATGGTTCAACCTATATTGTCAAGACCTCCATTATGCCCATTATCAATAGTGATGGGGAGATAGAGGAGTATATCTCTTTGCGTAGCGATATTACAGCGTTGTATCAAGAGAAGCAATCGTGAAACATTACCCCGTTAAAAAAAATCGTGTCATAGCGACGATATTGCTTATCTTCTCCGTTATGTTTATCGCATTTGTTTTGACCTACTACCGACATACCTATCAAGATATCAAGCTCTTTAAGGTAAATACGCAACAAAGCGTTGAGAAGCTCTATGAGGATATATCCAAACAGATGTTTCACAAGCAATTGGAGTATCGAAGCCAAATCATTCTCAAAGGAGTCGATTCAAAAGCCAAAATAGAGGCAATCAAAGAACACAACCAAACCCAAATAGCCCAACTTTTTAAAATAGACTATAAAAATCTCAAAGATCAAATAAAAGGCTTTGAGATTATGCACTTTTATGACACAAACGGTATCTCAATTTTCAGAATGCACAACCCCTCCCACTACGGAGATGATCTTACACGTTTTCGAGAGTGTGTTCGTGCCATAGTTGATACCCAAAAAACAACCTCCTTTTTCGAGGTAGGTATTCATGGACTCGCCTATCGCTACACAACGCCTATTTATGACAAAAAAGAGCTTATTGGGTATATTGAATTGGGCATTAAGCCGTTGATGTTGTTTGAGAGGCTCTACAGTGTCTTTGGACTCAAAGGACATGTCTATCTCGAAAATCAATACATCCCCAAAGAGATTCAAGGCAATCTCTATCGCATCAATGCCAAATACAGTATCTGTAAATTTTGCACTACCCCAGATCATCGCTTTTTGAAGAATATTCAAAAGCTCAATATCAACAACGATCACTTTTTTGAAATTCAAAAAAAGAGCTACAGCGTAATCAAAAAAGATATTCATGATGCCAAAGGGAGTCGCATAGGAAGCATTGTCTTCTTCCAAGATATTTCGATGTTTCAACATCGTATCAAAGATTTTATTGTCAAATCGACTCTTCTCTTTTTGATTGCACTGTTGTTGAGCTATTTTGCACTCAATACATACATCACGATTATCTTTATGCGACTCAATAGGGCAAAATTTTTATTGGATAATGTGACCGATGCGGTCTATGTGGTGCGTCTTGAAGATGGTTCAATTGTCGATGTCAATGAACGAGCCTCGTTGATGTTGGGATTTAGCAGACAAGAACTTTTGAGCAAAAAGATAATGGAGATTCGACAACCCATGCCCGAAGATGAGTCTCTCGATTGGCAAGAGCATGCAACACGGCTCAAACGCAAAAAGTTTCTTGCTTCACGAGGGATAGATATCCGCAAAGATGGCACAAGCTTTCCCATAGAGGCAAATCTAAGCTACATCGACGACAATGGCGATGAGTCTATGATATCGGTTACACGGGATATTACCCATAGGCTCACAATGGAGCAAAAGATAGCCAAAGAGACCAATGAGCTTAAGCGGCTTCAAGATGTTATTAGTCAATCGGTACTCTACACCACCTCCGATCTCAACGGTCGTATCACCTCCGTATCCAAAGCCTTCGAGGAGTTTTGTGGCTACCCTGAGGCTCAACTCATTGGCAAAAACCACTCCATCTTCAAAGACCCCGCTACCCCGAAAGGATTTTATAGAAATATGTGGAGGATATTGCTAGAGAACAAGACCTTTGTAGGCGAAATCAAAAACTACAGCAAAGAGGGCAAAAAGCAGTGGCTCAAGATTACCATTAGCCCAATGTTTCAAGAAAATGGGCTAAAAGTGGGCTACAGCTCTTATCGAGAGAACATAACCGACAAAAAAGAGCTAGAGTACATCTCTACCCACGATACACTCACGGGAGTACACAACAGAGAGTATTTCCAACAAGCCCTAAACAAAAAGATAAACGTTGCGGTGCGTGAGAATCACTCATTTGGTTTTATTATGCTAGATATTGATCACTTCAAAAGTGTCAATGATACCTACGGACATGCCGTTGGGGATAGCGTACTCAAAAAGGCTGCTGAGGCGGTTTCCAAACAGATAGGAGTCCATGATGCCTTTGCAAGATGGGGAGGCGAAGAGTTTATTATCATGACGCCCCATTCAACCATAAAAGAGATGAAGGTTTTGATTTTTGCTATTCAAAACGCCATTGCCAAAAGCTCCTTCGAGCCCGTACCCAATATTACTGTATCTTTTGGTATGACGCTTTATAGGGCAGGAGATAGTGCCGCATCGATACAAAAACGAGCCGATGATGCACTCTACAAAGCCAAAGCCAACGGAAGAAATTGCTATGAAGTGGAGCTTTAAGCCAATAGGGTTGCTAGTAAGCTTTTGGTGCCACAATAGGAATCTAAGATTCCAAATCAAGTGTGAAATGCCAATGGCTAGAGAGACTCATTGCTAAAAAGTGTTCCTCCGATGTGTTTTCCATCGAGCAAAAAGCTTCGTATATCGGCAAGGTCAAATCCACTAGCCAAAAACATTTTGCGGTTGCGTTTGAGCAAAAAATTGGCGGATTTGAGTTTGGTGACAATGCCTCCCGTGGCAAAGGCGTGGTTGGGGGTGTGGGGCGTTTCAAGCTCTTGTGGGTCAATAGCACTTACAATGCTACGCACCTTAGCATCCTCGTATTGGCGTGGGTCTTTGGTGTAGTAGCCATCTATATCGGATAAAATAACCAACATATCGGCACGGAAGTAGTAGGCAACGTGGGCGGAGAGCTGATCGTTGTCACCAAAAACCAACTCTTGGGTAGCGGTGGTGTCGTTTTCATTGATAATAGGCAATACACCGTGTTCAAGCAAAGCCTCAATAGCCCCTCTAGCGTGAGAAGTGGCTTTGCGTGAGTCAAAATCATCGGCGGTAAGTAACACTTGGGCGGTAATAATATCGTATTTGGAGAGTTTTTTCTCATAGACTCCCATAAGATGAGGTTGCCCGATAGCCGAAAGGGCTTGACGATTGGCAATAACCGATTTATCAAGTTTAAGCTTGGAGTATCCCGAGGCGACAGCTCCAGAGCTTACTAAAATAATCTCATATTTTTTTGCCTTTAAATCATAGATAAAGTTGCACAAGTTTTCGATTCGATCCTTTGCCAATCGATTGTTTTGAGTCAAAACATGGGAGCCTACTTTGAGAACCACTCGTTTCATAAATAAACCTTTGATTAATATTTTTCATATATAATACAATTTTATAAAATATTGTAAACTTAAGGAATTTGGTAATATAATGCTAAATTTGCTATTATCAAATCACAATCGCAATTATAGGCTATATTAAATTAAAAAGGGGGATAATTTGAATATATTAAGACCTGTGCCTACGGGCGTGGAGATAAAATTGCCTAGTGAACGGCTTGTGATGAGCAAGACAGATGCTACTGGAGGAATAGTATCTGCAAGTCAATCATTTGTCGAGCTATCGGGATACAAAGAGGGGGAGCTAATCACTTCGTCGCATTCGCTTTTAAAACATCCCGATATGCCCAAAACAATTTTCAAAATTCTTTGGGATAGACTCAATAGAGGATTGCCTATTAAGCTCATCGTCAAAAATTTAACCAAATGCGGCAATCACTATTGGGCTTTTACCTCTATTGAGGTCAAGCGTGATAGAGACACCAAAGAGATACGCAATTTTATTGCCTATCGCACACCTATCGCAAATCATGTCAAAGAGTCAATCGCAACACTCTATAGACAAATCAAAGAGGTGGAGGAGAAACACTCGTTGGAGGCGGGTATTAACTTCTTGCACGGTTATTTGGATGAGAAGCGATTGGGGTACGATGATTTTATGGAAAAGATGGAAAATGGTGCAAATGAGAAAGGATTTTTAAGCAAACTAAAAAATATTTTTTAAAAAGGAGGAGAATAAAATGACACAACGACCAACACCTACGGGAAAAGAGATTAGACTCGATTCCAAAAAGCATATTGTAAGCAAAACCGATACCAAAGGGAATATTCTCTACGCCAACGACTACTTCACAGAAGTTTCTGGCTACAACAAATCGGAACTTATCGGCACACCTCACAATATTTTACGGCATCCCGATATGCCCAAAGCGATTTTTAAATTGATGTGGGACAGTATCAAATCCAATCAAAACATCACCGCTGTAGTCAAAAATTTGGCAAAAAGCGGCGACCACTATTGGATTGTTACCGATTTTGATATCCAAAAAGACCCCAACACGGGAGCGATTAAAAACTACATCGCCTATCGCCAAGCCGCACCCAAAAAGGTTGTTGCAGTGATAGAGCCTCTCTACAAAACACTCAAAGAGATTGAAGATAAACACGACATAGAGGCTTCCTTCGAGTATCTTACAGGATATTTGCAAGAGAAAAACATGGGATACCATCAATTTATCGAAGAGTTAGCCAAACCAACAGGCATGGCTGCCATGTTCTTTGAGGCAATGAAAAAACTCTTCTAAATAAGAGGCTTTGCCTCTTAAGTCACCACCTTTTAATCTTATCTGTTTGTCCATTAGTGTATAATTTTGCTCAATAAGGAGATTTTATCATGGATATAGAAAAAATAAAACTAGAAATTATTGATAGATTAAAACCCTTAAATCCAAATAAAATTGTTCTATTTGGCAGTTATGCCTACGGTACGCCCCATCAAGATAGTGATATTGATTTGTATGTGGTGACCAATGATGACTTTATGCCGCAAAATTGGAGAGAAAAGAGCAGGGTGTATCTAAAAATTGCCAATAGACTTGATGATATTATGTCAAAAACTCCTGTCGATTTGATTGTCCACACCAAGCAGATGTATCGAAAATTCAAAGAGTTAAACGGTAGTTTCTATAGAAATGATATAGAAAAAGGTCAAATTCTATGGCAACAAAACTAGCAAAAGATTGGCTAAAGGCTTCTTTGTCGGATTTGATGAATATTGAGGCTATTCTCGGTCTTCATGGTAAACCCACCATAGAAGATAGTAAGGAGTTTTATGAGTTTGCTTTAGAAGTTTTTAAGGATGTTTGTTTAAGATTAGAAGTTGATAGGAATGAGCTTATTGGCTGATTTTTAATCTCATCTGTTTGCTATTTAGTGTATAATTTTGCAATACATTCAAAAAGGAGAACCTATGCACGAGACTACCAAGTCGCATAAAACCAACGAAGATAGAATTGAAGCCATTTACAAATTGGCCAAAGAGCATTTTGGTGAAGTCCGTTTTGTGGGCATCAAGTTGCACGACAAGATGGGTTGGGTTGCTAAGATACAGTTTGATGAGTTTGAATCGCTTGTAGCAGAGGGCGAAAGTGCCACCGAAGCACTCAAAGATCTCAAAAAACGAGTCAAAAAGATAGTGCATCGTTACAATATGGTCTAAGAGTAGGTTTGTGTGAAAGATAATATTATATTTATTGGTTTTATGGGAGTTGGCAAAGGGACGTTTGCAAGGGAGTACGCAGCCCATAGTGGTATTTTCAATATTGATACCGATGACCTCATCGAATCGGCTCACAATATGCGAATCAAAACCATCTTCAAAAAAAAAGGCGAACCCTACTTTAGAAAACTCGAACAAGAGTGTGCCAACTGGATAGAAAACTCTATCGACCATACTATCATCTCTTGCGGTGGAGGATTTTATAAAGTCCAAAATATCAAGCAACTCGGTACGGTGGTGTGGCTAGATGCCTCGTTTGGATGGATATACAAACGTCTCAAAAATGCCCCTAATGCCAAAAAAAAGATTGCCAAACGTCCCCTTTTCAAGCGTGAACACGAAGCCAAAAAGCTCTATAAAGTACGCAAAAAAGAGTACAGTAGGGTTGCTGATATTGTCCTTGATATGGAAAAAGGTGATACCAAAGATATTATCAAGCGACTCAACAAAAAGCTAAGAACGCTTAAATCAAGCCAAAAACCCCTAGAGACCCTTTAGGGGAATCGACCACTTTTTGTAATACGCCACCATACGAAGCGTAGTACCCACAACCAACAGTAAGGTTAAAGTGTAGCCATTTATCAATCCCAACCCATCCAAAAGATACATCAAAGCCCCCATTATCAAAGCGATAGTACCGTAAAAGCCCGTTGTAAAAACAAAAGGTACTTCGTTGATAATCACATCCCTCGCTATCCCCCCACCCACTGCCGTCACAAAAGCAAGAGCCAAAACGCCTGTAAAGTTGAGATGATGCTCAAGGGCAATGAGTGAGCCTGTGATACTAAAAGAGGCAAGTCCTATTGAGTCGCTTAACAAAAAAACAAAACGATTTTCCAAAGAGGCTTTGGTGTGGAGTCTAAAGACAATAAGCACTACCAAAACCGCAACCACCACCAAAGCAGGAGTGTCGTGTACAAAGGTATAGGGCGTTCTATCAACCATCACATCACGCATAATGCCCCCGCCTAGAGCCGTCAAAAAAGTGGCAATCAAGATACCCAACAAATCAAGCCCGTTGCGTGTAGCGACAAAAAAGCCACTCGTGGCAAAGGCTATAATGCCAACATACTCGGCTATCTCAAACAAGGTGCTTAGATATCCTCTTCAAACATCATCGAATAGGGTCTATCGACTTGTGCTATGAGTTGCTCGATAGAGATATTGCGTGAGGCTTTGGTAAACTCTTTGCCATCCAAAAAAACAATCATTGTAGGAATAGAAAAGACACTGTAATGGGCTGAAATTTCCATATTCTCTTTGGCGTTGAGATAGATTTGCTCTATTTTGGGAAAGTAGCTATCAAATGCCTCTTTGATTTTGGGACGCAGTGCTTCGCAGACGTTGCAGTTGTCTCCCCAAAAGTAGAGCAGTACGCCCTCACTGGTGGCTATTTTGGTTTGTAGCTCTTCAAGACTCATCTTTGACTCCTCTACTAACTATTTGGATGACTCATCATCGATACGGTCAGTAGAGTAAACGCCTGTGATTTGTTTCCATATCTTAGAGGCATTGAGTCCCGCCCAAATAATAATAGCCATACCAATGGTAGCAATCCATCCGAGTTGATCAAAGTTTTTGAGATCAATCAAGCCGTATTGATTAAGCCCCCATACAAAAGCCAAAATAATAATCACAATAAACAACGCTCCGTAGAGTCCTAAGCTTTGGAAGATAGAGCGAATAGCCATCAACCAAAGTCCTATCATAATCAAAATAGCAAAAGGGGTAAATCCCGATAGTGGGTTGCTCACCGATACATAGTGTAAAAAGTGAAAACCTGTAGGATTCCAAGTACCTAGCGATAAAATAAGTGCCATAATAGCTGTAACCCACCAACGAAAGGAGGTTTCGCTTCCTCCTTGTTTGGTCGCTCGTGTGTTGGTCAATGCCTCTTTCATGCTCATAGTGTTGCTTCCTTTGTTTGGTGTTGATGCAATTATATCAAAAAGTGTTATAATTTTGTAAAAAGTAGAGAGATGTTTGCATTATCAAAATTTGAAAAGATTTTTTGGGCTACTATTTTGCTCTTTTTAATCATCTATATGACGCTCCATATCATCGCCTACGAACGCAATCAAAGGCTTATAGACGACAACACAAGCCAAACGCCTACGGTCATCAAAGAGATACTCAAAGAGGATTATCAAAAGGTTGTCACCTACACTACCATTATCAAAGAGGTTGAAGACAAAAGCATCAAAGAGGCTCTTGAAAACAATCAAACCCTTAGAAAATTGGCGTACGATTTGCAAAACCAACAAGACTCCCTCAACGCCCTCATCGATACCTACATCAACCACGCCTTTGGAAGTGTCTATCAAAATGTTGATAACTTTTTGGATTTTCACTACTCTGTGATGGGAGAGTACAGCGAACTAGGAGCAATGGCTACGGGCAAGATAGAACAAAGCATCCAAAAACGCCTCTTTCCTACTGAGTTTGAAACCCAACTCAAGGGGCTTAACCGCATCCTTTTGCGAGAGTTCAAGCTCCATACCCAAAAGCATTTGGATTTTGTCAAGGCAACGCTCACCCAAAATGTCGATATGCAACTCAATGCCAAAATACTCAACAAACTCCATGAAGATATCCAACACCACATCGCCACCCAACAACTCAAAATAGGCACAGTGCTAAGTATCGGCATAGCCGCCATGGTAGCCAAAGTCGTAGCCTCCAAAGTCGCTCTCAAAGCCACGACCAAAGTAGCCATCAAATCCTCTAGCAAACTCGCCGCCAAAGGAGCAACCACAGGAGCCGCAGCGGCTACGGGAGCGTTGTGTGGGCCCGCCGTCGTGATTTGTTCCCCCGTTTTGGCTACTGTTGCGTGGTTTGGTAGCGATGCATTGCTTGTAGGGGCTGATGAGTATCTCAATCGTGACACCTTTCGCAAAGAGATTATCATGACACTTGAAGAACAAAAAGAGATTTTGCGACAAGACTACAAAACACTCTACGCCAAATCACTCCAAAAACTCTCACGCCAAATCCAACAAGAGTACGCCAAACAACCCCTCAAAAAGAAGATAAAAGTCAAGATTATTGATAAGATAGAAGAGTAAAATCTGCATTCAACAAGATATTTTTTTACTCGTTCCCACTCCGTCCTCGGTGGGAATGCATACGAGAACTTAATCCATCAAACAGCTATCAACTGCTAAAAAACTCTATGGGAAGAAGTAGATAAAAGAGGTATGGAGAGTTTGATTAAAGTGGAAAAATGTTGGTAGATATAAGTGCAATATGCATTCCCACGCAGGAGCGATGGGAACGAGCTATCATTTTCTTTCATATATCCTCCAATTAAAATAGCAAATAAGGATAGTGTAACAAATAGACAATTTTGTGTCTATTTGTCAATGTATTTTATAATATCGTCAATAATTTTATCTCTTGTTGCTTGGTCATTTAATTTATAAAAAGATTCATTCCCTTGTTTCATATTAATTAAATCATTTGCCTTTTCATTTTGATGATTTATTCCATCAAGGGTTATATATTTCCAATCATCATTAATTCTTAAAAACAAATTACAATCTCTTGCTATTGATATTTTTTTTCCTTGGAATTCAAACGATACAGTAACTTTATTATTGTTCTTTTGTATTGTTGGCTTTTGCTGAAAGTTTGTCTCTATTTTTAAAGTCAATTCTTCCCAAAACAACTTTTCAATATTTGTTTTATCACAAAGCAATGACAGGTTTTCGCCATCAATGAGCATCTCAAAAGCAATCTTCTTTGTATGGCTATATCCATCATAACAGTTTGGATGATACAATCTAATTGTTCTATTTGGTAAATCTGTAGATATTATTTTACTTGGTATTTTATATTTGTTTTTTCCACTAAAAATAAATTGTGAACAACCACACAAATCAAAAGTTACATTTTCAAAATTAGCTCTTATGTCATCATCTCTATTAGTTCCAGTCAAAAATATAACAATATCTGGTTTTAAAATCTCAACTTCGTTTTTGAGTAAGTGAAAATGCTTGTGCTCAAAATCTTTTATTTGTGAAGCTACACCTGTTTCATCAATTCCCCCAAGTTTTGAAACATTATTCCAAATAAAATAGAGTTTTTTATCTTGATAGTGAGTCTCTAATTTTTTAGCAAACCAATTAAACCCATTGTTCCAAAATGTTCTACCTTTTTTCCCTCTAATATCATGTTTAAGATATTTATCATACTCATACATAAGTTGCTCGACTGTGACACTGCCAAATTCCTTAGTGTTTTCAGATTTTTCAAATTCATCTATAAACTTCCAATGGTTATCAATGAGTGTTTTAATATCTTTATCAGAAGTCGTTTTATTAAACCAACCGTATGTTTCTTGCCCAAGTATCATAACTTTTAAATCTGATTTGGAATACTCTTCCTCATCGACTTTTAAGAGCAATGGGTTAGCCATTTTAAAATCTACCGACTTATATATTGCCAATGCCTTTTCATAATGATCAATATATAATTTTTCTAGTTGTTTGTTTATGCTCATTCTTTCTCCCCGTAATTTTTCAATTCATAGTTGTAGTTACTTTAATATAAAACAACAAAATGAGTATAGCAAAATATAAAGACAAGTTTATGTCTATTTGCTTTTGTTGTACATTTTTTGACAAAAATTACTACTCTACTTTTTAAGCATAATTAGTTTTGAATGACTTCATTTAGCTTAACTTCTAAAAATGTGTCACTCCACTCTCCAATAACTTCTCTCGTTCCCATCGCTCCTGCGTGGGAATGCATACGAGAGCTTAATCCATCAAACAGCTATCAACTGCTAAAATAACTCTATGGGAAGAAGTAGATAAATAGAGGT
>JQIS01000031.1 GCA_000830175.1 Sulfurovum sp. FS08-3
TCGGATTGGTTTATGACTCCATTGGAGAGTACGATAAAGCACTGGAGTTTTATCAAAAGTCTCTTGCTATTAGAGAAGAAGTTTTGGGCATAAAGCACCCCGATACCGCCACAAGCTACAATAATATCGGAGAGGTTTATAAATCTAAAGGAGAGTACGATAAAGCACTGGAGTTTTATCAAAAGGCTCTTGCTATACGAGAAGAAGTTTTGGGCATAAAGCACCCAGATACTGCTACAAGCTACAATAATATCGCTCATTTGTACTACGCAATGGAAAAATATGAAGAGTCAGCTAAGTATATGCAAAAAGCGAAGGATATTTGGGAGAAAGTTTTGCCTGATAATCATCCCAATTTGATGAGTGCCAAAGAAAACTTATCTATCATTCAACAATCCATCAAACCCATAAAAATCGATAAGAGCTATCTTGATGCCATTAAAATCAAAAACTATTTTTCACTTATAGATGTAGAGATAGAAAATTTGGGTGATAAAAGAGAGATATATTTTGTAGGTGAGAATGGGGATGGTAAAACGATTTTGCTTCAAGCGATTGTTTTGGCTTTGAAAGGTAGAGACAAAGATTATACAAAATTGGCTTATGATTATATCAAAGAGATAAAAGATAAAATGATACTTGAAACAAAAGATACACAATACCCCTCAAAGTATCATCAATACAAAAATCTCAAAAATATATTTGCGTACGGTATCAATCGCAATAAGGTCGATGAAGATAACTTTGATACGAGTGGATATTCGGGACTCTTTGATACACCGCAATTGGCTTATACAACATTTTTTAAAAAACCCGAGAAGATATTAAGCAAAAAATCACCAATAGTTGATAAGTTTATTGATAAGCTAGAGGATTTGATGGACAACAAGCTCACAATCGATAGAAACAGTGAGGGTGAGTTAAGATTTAAAGGTGTAGATAGGTTTAATATGCTCTCGGAGGGGTACAAAACCACTATTATTTGGCTCACTGATTTGCTCTCACGCCTGATGGAAAAACAACCCGATATTCAAGCACTCAAAGATTATGAGGCTATTGTACTTATTGATGAAGTCGATTTGTATCTCCATCCCAAATGGAAATATAACTTTATGTACAAACTACGCACAATCTTCCCAAAGATTCAATTTATCGTCACAACCCACTCTCTTGTGACTGTATTGGGAGCTAGTGAAGATGCGGTGTTTTATAAACTCTATCGTGACGAAGAGGGGCGAACGCAAGTAAGTCAGCAGATAGATGATATTTCACACTACACAGCCAATATTTTGATGACCTCTCCTCTCTTTGATTTGGATAGCATGAAAGTAAGAGGATTTGATAAGAATGAGCGTCTTAGCAGTGATGATTATATCTATCGAGAGATACACCAAGCCGTACGAGAATATATGCAAAACAATCCAAGTGCCATGAGTGAGGAGTTGAAGCAAAAAGTCAAAGATGAACTCAAAGCACGAATGGCTCAATTGAGACAAAAATGAGAGAGATAGACCCACATAGACGAGGTAAAGTACACAATCATCTCCATAGTGAGAAAGTAAGTAAGGCTTTTATAAAAAATATAGCCGATAATAAACACTCTACAGGTAGTGTCTATAGCGATGATAAGAGCGATAAGAAAGATAGCATCAAGTGGACTTTAAAAGAGATATATCATCAAAAATGTGCCTTTTGTGAGTCTAAATTAACCAATGATTATGGCGATATAGAACACTATCGACCTAAAAATAAAAGTGAAAAAGAGTCTAAAGATTGCGATAAGGGAAAATCTTACTACTGGTTGGCTTTTGGTTGGGATAATTTACTACCTGCGTGCAAACGATGCAATGGCAAAAAATCAAACTGTTTTGATATAGATGGGGAATACAAAGAGTATGAGGGTGAAAGTTTGGAAGATTTGCACCTCGTTACACAAAAGTACAATGAGGTTGAAAAACCAAAGCTTATACACCCTGAATACGATAGATTTGAAAAGGATATTGTGTTTGATTCCGAAGGCAAAATGCGTTCGGATAATGAACGAGTAGCTTATACCATTCGAGTCTGCGACTTAAATAGAGAAAACTTAGTTGGTTCGCGTGAAGAAATTGTTACTGATTTTATCTCAAAACTCAATAGACATCTTTTGACTTTTGATAAAGTGTTCAATGGTAATAACTTAGAAGAGTGTTTGGAATACTTTAAGGTAAGCATAGAGGATTTTTGCAAAGAATCAAGAAAAGAGTATGAATACTCGCTAATTAGAAAATATATCAAAGATAACCTTATAGAATTTCTTGAATCTATAGAGATAGGGTATGACGATAAAGGGTTTGCGATACTTATTATCGAAAGTGCTTTTGGTGAGTTTTGTTTGGAAGATAAGTAGTCCATTTGCAACACCACCCAATCATTGGGATATGAAGCCATTAAGGTCTTCTTTGAATGATGCGTTGATGTTGTGCAATACAAACGCTGGGTAGCCGTGGTTTTTTTAAATCTTTATCAAAACTCTATCAAGCAAAGATGTACTCAAAAAGCGTTTGAGGTAGCCCAAAATGTAGGTGGCTTTGGTGATGTAGTAGCGAGGTTTGGGGCGTTTGGATTGGATGATGGAATGCACCACTTTGGCAACGGCAATCGCTTCTTCGTTAAAAGGCACTTTTTTGGCGTTACCTTCTATATTTTCAAGGTATTGAGCCTTGAAGCGTGAATGCTCAATATCGACATTGGCTTGAAGTTTGGCTATAGCATTTTTTCTAAAATCACTCGTAATAGGACCCGTATTAAGCAGTACAGCGTAAACATTACTCCCTTTTAGTTCCAAACGAAGCGTATCGGTCAATCCCTCTATAGCGTATTTACTAGCATTGTATGCTCCTCGTCCTGTGAGTGCTACAAGCCCCAAAACAGAGCTATGTTGGATAATTTTGCCGTATCCTTGGGCGTACATAATGGGTAAAATTTGCCTTGTGGCTTCATGCAAACCCAACACATTGGTCTCAAATTGCTCTCTAAGGGCGTTGGTTGAAATATCTTCGAGCATTCCTGCTTGTCCAAATCCTGAGTTGTTAAACCACACATCAATGCGACCATCCTTTGCCAACACCTCCTCAATCACTCTAGCAATATCGTGTGCTTGGGTAACATCAAGCCCCATCGCCTCATCAAATCCTAGTGCTTTGAGCATCGCTACATCTTCATTTTTGCGTGCGGTTGGATAGACTTTGATACCTTTGGTTTTGAGATAATGAGCGGTTGCCAAACCTATTCCGCTGCTGCAACCTGTAATCACGATATTGGTCATAATCTCTCTCTTTTGTTTTTGCGTACTCTATCAGCTCAATGCTTAATGCGTGGCAACTATTTACAAACTTATGCTACTATTTTGAAAAATTTTTGAGGAGTCTATCATTATAAAGATACTCATTATAGAAGATGACCCAGAACTCTCTTTGGTACTCTCTAGCTACCTTACCCAATACGATATGGAAGTAATTTGTGCCGAAGAGCCTTACATTGGGCTATCGCTTCTCACCCAGCATCAATTTGACTTGATTATTTTGGATTTGACACTGCCTGGTATCGATGGACTTGAAGTGATTCAAAAGATTCGTGAAAACTCCAATATTCCCATCATCATCTCATCAGCACGTGACGATATTACCGACAAAGTGATTGGACTCGAACGAGGAGCCGATGACTATATGCCAAAGCCCTACGACCCCCGTGAGCTTGTCACACGCATCAAGACGATTTTGCGAAGAATGATTGTAGCCCAACCCAAAGAGCAAAAAGAGGAGCTGTTTGTAGTCGATGAGAAGTCTCGTATTATTACTTTTAAAGGTAATTTAATGGATCTCACCGCTGCAGAGTACGATATTCTTTCGATGCTTGTGCATCACCAAAACGGATCGGTCTCAAGAGAACAACTCCTCTACGAGAGCCAACACATCGATGACGATAGCTCCATCAAAAACATTGATGTCATTATCTCCCGTATTCGCCAAAAAATTGCACACATTGATGATTCCAAAAGCTACATCAAACCTATCCGTGGGGTAGGCTACCTTTTGACGACCAAATAGAATATGAACAATCTCTCCGTAACCACCTTTATTCATATTCTCTTCTCTTTGGCGATTGCGATTTTGATTGCTACGCTTTTTATCTTTATCTCATGGGACAAAGACTCCAATCAAATCAAAGAGATTAACCACTACAAGCTTATCGCCGATGCCTTTTTGTCCAAAGTACAGCTCAATCCCTCCAAAGAGAAGCTTGAAAAACTCTATGAGGATTTTTCGGTACGCCCCATTCCCAAAGAGCAATCGGCTCAACAGATAGCTCAAAGTGGCAAAACCATCTTTACGGGCAAATCGGTTTACGGTCAAGTGCGTGTTTTTCAAACCCCTATCAATCACTACATCTATGTGGAGCGTATGGGGTATAACATTATGCTAGAAGATGCCCGTCCTCAAAACTACACGATTCATATGGTAGTCTCGATTGGATTGCTCTTGATTTCGCTACTTTTGGTACTCTATCTGGCTATTTTACGCAAACTCTATCCGCTTAAAAAACTCCACAAAGAGATCGAAAAATTTGCCAACGGTGAAACCAACATTGATATCCCATGTCATGGCAATAACGATGAGATTGGTAAAATCGCACGCAGTTTTGATAAAGCGATACAGCACATCAATCAACTCACCGCTTCCAAAAATCTCTTTATGCGTAACATCATGCACGAACTCAAAACGCCTATCACCAAAGGACGCATTATCGCTCAAACCATCGAAGAGAATAAATTTAAAGCGATTTTAATCCGTGCTTTTGATAGAATGAATGAGCTTATTAGCGAACTAGCACAAGTCGAACGCATTACAACAAGCAGTTTTGAGCCTGTCAATGAGCATACAAAGATGAGTGAAATCTTTCATCAAGCGCAACAGATGCTGCTTGAAAACTCCAAAATAGATGCTTCTTACAACGATTTTGCTCTCTATAGCGATATTAAATTGCTCTCCTTGGCACTCAAAAATCTTGTCGACAACGCCATAAAATACTCTAAAGACAAAAAAGCCTATTTTTATGCCAATCCTCATCGTCTCGATGTAGCCTCCAAAGGTGAACCGCTTATCCATCCTCTTGAGTACTACGTTGAGCCTTTTTCACAAGAGCAAAAACGCAAAAGTGGATTTGGTTTGGGACTCTACATCGTCAATAGCATTGTATTGAAGCTAGGTTACAAGCTAGAGTATGCCTACAAAGAGGGGAACAATATCTTCTCTATTGTTTTTAAGCCTAGTCCAAAAATGCCAACAACGAAGCCGTAACGGCAACATTGAGCGACTCTACGCCTCGACGCATAGGAATAGCGATAGAGGCATTTGAGAGCCTCTCAATCTCTTGCGAAACCCCCTCACTCTCATTGCCCAGTACAAAGATGGTTTTGTTTGGGTAGTGTATTGCTTTGTAGCTCTCCAACGCATGAGAGGAGAGCGTATAGAGCGAAGCACCGCTTGTTTTAAATTTGGTGAGTGTCTTAAGAAGTGATTTGCTTTTGATGATAGGAAGCCTAAAGAGCGTCCCTGCACTCGCTTTGATGACGAGAGGCGAAATTTTGGCACCAAAAGCCTCTTGGAAGAGCAAAGCATCAATATTTCCCGCAGCCGCAGAGCGAATAATCATCCCCAAATTTTGCGGATTTTGGACTCCATCAAGGGCTAAAATACGATAGCTTTGGCTCTTGGCTATAAAATCATCTTCGTTGGTTGAGTGATTCAAAACAATATCCAACGCCACCCCTTGGTCTTGTTTGGCATTTTTGGAGATTCTTGAAAGAGCGGTTTTATCGTGATAGGCTATTTCGATACGACGTTTGAGGGCAAGGGCTTTGATTTGCTCAATGACTCCTGCTTCTTGATTGGATTGACTAAGGTGGAGTTTGTAAATCGTAATCGTCTCATCGCTCAAAGCCTCTAGCACCGCATTACGCCCGTAGAGTGTAAGCATCTTGTCAAAGAAGCTTTTTTTGTTGAGATACTCTTGTGAATCGTTCATTGTATTCTCGCTTTGATGGTGTAGTGAAATTGTGTGTTGTTGCGATATAAAAAGCAAATCAGGAGAATTTTTGATAGGCTAAAGAGCAGAGATTGCTTCGTTTTGTTGCTTAGGGCAAATGCCATCTTTATGAGGATTTGCAAAAGCCAAAGCAATCTACTCTTTGGTCTGTTTTATTTTGCTAGAGCAGCTTTGGAAGCCTCTACTACTTTGGCAAAACTTTGAGGAGCATTCATTGCCATATCTGCTAATACTTTTCTATCAAGTTCGATAGAAGCGAGTTTCAATCCGTGCATAAATCGTGAATAGTTAATATCGTTGAGTCTGCACGCTGCATTGATACGTGTAATCCAAAGTCTTCTAAAGTCTCTTTTTTTGGCTCTTCTATCTCGATAAGCATAGACCAAGCTTCTTTCAAGTTGCTCTTTGGCTTTTCTGAAGTGTTTTCTTCTACCGCTATAGAAACCTTTGGCTTGTTTTAATAATCTTTTGTGTCGTCGTCTTCTTACAACGCCTGTTTTTACTCTCATTTTTTTCCTTTACCGTAATGTATCTGTGTACTATTAGGTGTCAAATTGCATATTTGAACTTGCCCCGTTTGGCGGGAGTGCTACCTAGGTTGGATTGATTAGACAATCATCTCTTTGACATTGTTTGCATCGGTTGCGTTGAGATATTTTGCTGATCTCATGTGTCGGTGGTGCTTACCATCTACTTTACTTAAGATGTGGCTTCTAAAAGCAGTTCCTCGTTTGACCAAACCGCTTTTTTTGATTTTAAATCGCTTAACCGCGCCTTTTTTGCTCTTCATTTTAGGCATGAATGACTCCTTTATAAAATTTCCAAATTAGCAGAAATGGAAACAATATTTTACCCAAATAGCTTTAAAACAAATTGAGCTAAATCGAAATCTCTTTAATGTCGGCGATATTTTTAAAGCTTTTATAGACAGAGGCTACCGTATGGAGACGGTTGATTTTGATAGCTTCATCTTCGACATTGACCATTACTTCATCAAAATAGCGATCCAACGTCTCTTTGAGTCCAAAAAGAGCCTCTAACTCTTCGTGGTAGCTAGAGTATGTTTTGCTTGTGATTTGAATGTAGTGGTTGTAAAGTTTCACTTCGGCTTCATGGGCAAAAAGCGTCGTATCAATGGGTAGTGGACTATCCAAACGAATATCTTTGGAGATATTGGCGACACGCTTAAAGGTTGAAAAACGCTCATTAAAATCCTCTTGGGCTACGATGGTATCGAGTGCGTTGATTTTTTTGAAGAGTTTATTGATATCCATCTCGCCCGAAGCCAATACCGCATTGATAAGCGAGGGATTGACAAGGCTTAGCTTATTGACACGCTCCAAAATAAAGGTTTTGAGTGCATGGGTATCAAATGGGGCGTACCCCTCTTTGAGCATATCGATAATATCGTTGAGATGAAAAGGCAAATCAAAATGTACTACCATACGAATAATACCATTGACGGCACGACGCAACGCATAGGGGTCTTTTGAACCCGTAGGAATTTTGCCCACACTAAAGAGTCCTATAATGGTATCGAGCTTGATAGAGATAGATACAATAGCACAAAAGATAGAGCTAGGCAAAGCCGTTCCATCGCCTATGGGCATATACTGCTCTTTGATAGCGTCGCACACCAAACTATCTTCGCCCATGGCTTTGGCGTAGTAGTGGCCCATAAGCCCTTGCAGTTCGGTAAACTCATAGACCATTTCGCTCATCAAATCGGCTTTGGAGAGGAAAACGGCACGATTAAGGAGTTTGGCAAGTTCAACGCTCTGTTTGCGGGTATCTTTTTGGAGCATCTCATCGTAGATATGCAACAATCGTATAGCGATATTGGCTTCTCTCTCAATTTTGTCTTTAAGGCTTCCCAATCCATCCATAAATTGAATCTTCTCTAGCCCATTGGTGCTAAGACCACGGCGTAAATCGTTGTAGTAAAAAAACATTCCATCGGCTAGACGAGGTTTGAGTACCCGCTCATTTCCTGCTATGACTTTGGAGAAATCAGAGGTTTTGGCGTTGCTTACGACAATGAATTGGTTGCTTAAGTGTCCTGCTTGAAAGAGAGCGAAGTAGCGTTGATGCTCTTTCATCGAGGTAATAATAACTTCAGGAGGCAACTCCAAAAAGCGTTCATCAAAGCTTCCCATCAAAGCCGTTGGATACTCTGTAATCGCCACAACTTCATCAAGCAACGCTTCATCTCGTTCAATCAAGATATTGTGTTGTGCTTCAATAGCATCAAATTGTTGCTCTATCAAGGCTTTTCTATCTTTGGGGTTGAGTATGACCGCTCCCTCTTTGAGAATATCGTGATAGTCATTGATAGAAATAACCACTCTAGGTTCAAAGTCAATCATGCGATGCACATAGGTAAGATTTGAACTCTCTACGCCATAGAGTGAGAGAGGCACGACATCATCGCCCAATCGCACTTGAAGCCAACGCAAAGGACGAATAAACTCCTCACTTGAACTCCCCCATCGCATCATTTTGCCAAAGCTCATTGACCCTAGCCACTTGCTAAGCATCTCTTGAAGCAAATCGACAAGCAAACGACCCTCAATGATTTTTTTGTAGTGGAGTATCTCTTTGCCCCCTTTGAGCGTATGCTCTAGCTCTTCGACTTTGACACCGCATTTGGAGGCAAAACTAAGTGTTGCTTGGGTTGGTTCACCCTCTTTGAAAGCAATGGGAAGCGGAGGACCAAAAAGCTCTACGATGCTCTCTTCTTGTTTGGTGGCTATATTGGCATGGAGCAAAACCAACCGTCTGGGGGTATAGAGAAATTTAAATTCACTTTCGAGTGCATACTCTTTTAAAATATCCGCCCAACTTTTTTCAATGGATGTAAGAGTCTTGAGAAGCGGTATGGCGGGTAGCTCTTCAACCCCAATCTCTATCAATAATGGTTTTTGCATCAAGTTGTATCCTAATCTATAATTGAGAAATTCATTGTCTAAGATTTTAGCTAAAAAATGGTAAGCCGTGGATTAAAAACCATCTCAAAGGGTATCACCTCGCATAGCAACTCTTTCATTAATTAAATTGTAACTAAAAAAGATTACTATTGCGTATTAACATAAGGATAAGATATGAATAACATAACTACAGATATATTGATTATTGGTGCAGGACCATCGGGGCTTGTGGCGGCGGCTACAGCACATGAAAATTATCCAGACAAAACCATTGTCGTAGTCAAAAGCGATGAAAAGGGGCAAGTACCGTGCGGGATTCCCTATGTTTTTGGAGAGATTTTAAACGATGTAGAGAAAAACGCTATGCCTTGCGGTGGAGAGGTACCCAATATTACCAAAATTGTCGATACCATCCAAAAAGTCGATATTGATGCCAAAATCGCTACAGCAACGCAACACGCTATTGCTTTTGATAAGCTTATCTTTGCGACGGGTTCTATTCCCTTTGTGCATCCTAGCTTTGAAGATGCCGTGATGCTAGAGAATGTCTTTGCTATCGAAAAAAAATACGATGAGGTCAAACGACTCAAAGAGTATCTTCAAGACAAACAAAAAATCGTCATTATCGGTACAGGATTTATCGGTGTAGAGTTGGCCGAACAGCTCCAAAGCGTGGGCAAAGAGGTTACTATCGTAGGGGGAAGACATATTTTGGCAAACTCTTTTGATGCCGATATGGCTATCAAAGCCGAAGAGATTATGCGTAGCAAAGGTATCCGCCTTGCCCTTGGACAACATGCCAAAACTATCCTACGTCACGACAATAGGGCGAGAGGCATTGAGCTTTTTGATGGCAATACTATCGAAGCCGATGTGATTATTTTGGCAACAGGCTACAAACCCAATACGCAGTTGGCTCAAGAGGCAGGGCTGAAATTGGCTCGATACGGAGGTATTTGGGTTGATGAGTATATGCGTACACGCAACAAAGATATATTTGCCGTAGGTGATTGTTGTGGAAGACGAGACTTTATTACCCGTGACCCCTCCAAAGTCATGCTAGCTTCTACCTCGGCGGCCGAAGCAAGAGTGGCGGGAAGTTCACTCTACGAACTCAAAAACCTCAAAGGCTTTAACGGTACGATTGCTATCTTTTCGACGATGATAGGTGATAGAGCCTTTGCGAGTGCAGGAGTGACGCAAGATAGAGCCAAAGAGGAAACTATTGATTATGTTACGGGCTATTTTGAGGGGATGAATCGCCACCCCAGTACGATTGGCGATGCCTCCAAACAATCGGTTAAACTTATCGCCATGCGAAACAGCGGTCAAATTATCGGCGGTCAAGTAATCGGCGACAAAGAGGCGGGGGAGATTATCAATATTATTGGATTGGCGATTGAAGCGGGACTTACGATTCACAACATCATCTCTCTTCAAGTCGCCACCCAACCGCTTCTTACGGCGGCACCTACCACCTATCCGATTATTAAAGCAGCTCAAAATTGCCTAAACGGATAGCTTTTGATAGATTGTGTTCAATCCATCAGCCAAGCTAAGCCTTATTGAATGGATAGCGATGTAGAATTTCAATACTCTAGCTTTTGCAGAGTAACATTTAAATTTACAAGGAAACAAATATGGCAGATTGGCGTAAAGTAGCCAAAGCATTTGCTTTGGGCGATGGACATATCAGTCAGCAAGAGGTTAAACTCTTAAGAGAGACTTTTTTTGCAGATAACAAAATCTCTAAAAGCGAAATGGATTTTTTGTATGAAATCAAAAAAGAGGCAAAAACATCGGTTAAGCTTTTGGATGAGTTGATTCAAGAGTGCGAAAAAGCCATTCAAGATTAATTTTTCCACGCATCTCTTTCGTTCTTATCCTCTTGATAAGAATGAGAGAAGCATTTGAGTGTAATGATTGATGAGCTACAATAGGGAAATTGACGATGTATCGAGCCATTATCTTTTGGGTTGTGCCACTCTTACTTATGGGTTTTAGTAGCGATAGTCGCTACCCAAAGGATAACAACGCTACTTTTGTAGATAGTCTCAATATGAGTGTTGATATAGGATATGGAGTCTATCTTATTGATGTAACTTCGCTAGAGATTAATCGTGCGATTGATTATCGTATCCTAGAGGCTACCATTGGAGCAAGTTACAGCATAGGCAATGGCAATATAGGGTTTAATACCAAAGCCCTTATCCAAGAAAAAAAGAGCAATCTCTCCCTTGCCGATACCTCACGACCTCTCAATGACCAAGCCAACATTGAGCGTGAGGAGTTTTCGCTCTATGGCAACTATTTTTTAGACGCTTCGGGACATTCGATGCTTAATGTGGTCTATAAATACTACCATCTCAAAGCCAATCACCGCTACATCAATTTCAACGCCTACGATACCCACTTTGACTATACTACGCAAGGATTGGCACTTTCGTATCTCTATAATCAACCCATTGGCTACGAGGGAAGTCAAATCGTTTGGGGAGCAGGTTTGCTCTATAGTCATGCTAAAGTAAAGATTTTTGAAACCATCAACACAGCGTTGGACGATGCCTATATTGATGATAGCCAAAATGCACTAGGCATCAAAGCCTCTTTGGGTTTTGTCTATCGTGTCGATAATATGAAGTTTAAAATAATAGCCAATTGGTATCGTTACGACTTTGGAAATCTTCAAGTCCAATCGCACGCACTCAACAAAACCCTAGAGGAAGCCTCACTTCAAGAGAGTATCTACTCTATTGGTTTGGGGTTTGTGTATAAGTTTTGATTTCTACCTCGGGAGAGTTTGTGAGGCAACCGTAGAGCGTCAATGTATTGCACCTTTGCGTTATCAATTTTAAAGAAATTTCTTGCAAAATTGGCTTTTGGGTGCATTGAAATGCATCCTATACTTATTTTGAACATTATTATTTGAGAGGTGAAAGGAGAAGAAAGTACTACTCTATCTTTGCATTTCTTCTCTCTTTCTCTTTTTGGAGTTCAAGTTTTTGTTGTTGTTTGACATGGTTCCATATTTCATGGTCCTCGTCGTCACCTTTGAGTGGATAGATTCGCTCTTCATATTTTTTGATCACGCGATCCAAAATCGTATCAAACCCCTCGATATAGCCTTGCGAGGTAAGTTTTTCAATCGCAATCATCAAATCCCAAAAAATATCCCCCAACTCATCTTCTAGGTGGGCGATATTATTGAGCGAAAGTTCTTCCAACGCCTCATCGACCTCCAAAGCAATCTCTTTTAAATGATAATATGGGCTGAGTCGTTGGCTATCTTTTCTTTGAATATCTATCTTGTGTTTGTATCTTGCTATCTCAAAAATCTTTTCTATTTTTTGGACTCTATTCATTTTTTTCCTTTTTTATTTGGGGATTGAGAGTAATAATACCACAAAACCAAAGGAAGATAAAAAACAAACATCGATTTAATCCACGCCCTATAGAGATAGCCCAGTTTCCAAATGGGTGCTATGCCTAGATGGGCAAACCGCAAATCTTTGTAGAGATTGATATGGTACTCAAGGGTTATTTTCTCATCGAAATCGACATCAAAAAGTCTGGGTAGTCGTTTGCTATCCCATACGAGTGTTTGTTTGTAGTAGTTTGTAGCAATAGCGTCGAGTACCTTGATGGGGTGGGTAGTGCATAGCGTATAGAGATGGATTGCGATTTTAATCACCACACTGCGAAGCCATAATCCCACTACCATTCCCGCATTGCTCATAATAGAAGCCGCAAATGCCATGACATAGGTACTCATCGACATAAAAAGAAAAAATATAAACACCAAAGCCATCAACATGCCTATTCCCGTAGCGATACTAGCCACCCCAAAACCAAAGAGAAGACTCAAAGCAATGCCCACAGGTAGGGAGATATCCAAAGATAGATTCAAAAGATGGTTAAACATATAGGAGAGGTTGATAGTGACAAAACAGAGGATGAAGCCATAAAGCAAATCTCGAAAAATACTCTCTTTTGTACCAATCCATGTCGAGGAGAAGTCGATAAGAAAATAGATGCTTACGGTGAGCAAGACCAAGACAATCCAGCTCACCAATGATTTAAGCGGTGCTTCGTTGTCGATAACAATCTCACGCATAAAAACGCTATAGGCGAGTTGATTGGAGGAGGGCGTCGATACCATCGCCAACGCCACAAAGGCAATCATAATATAAAAGCATAAAGCCTCTACATAAAAATAGCTCCCAAAGAGTACCATACTCATAATAGCTATCTCAACAACTGCCAATGAAGAGATAGGCAAGGGTTCTCTATCGTAAGGCGTAGGGTCATTTGGCATGGTCTCTCCTGTGTGTAAAAATCTATTTGCTTAGTCGTTCTTGTTCAGACGATGGGAATGAGGGAAATTCTATTTCAGCATCCAAATGGAATGAGTATTTCATTTAATTTTTTAGTCTTTGAGCTATTTTTAAAAAAAACATCATCCCTATTTACTAATTTAACATTACCTGATTCAATTTCATTTTTTCTTTGATTAACTTCTTGTATCCATAAATCATCTATTGATTTATTTATAGGGCTAATACTGGTTAAAATTTTATCAATAATTTTAGTTTTTAAGTCTATTGGTAAAATATCTATTTCATCAAAAAGTTGTTGTTGCTTTAAAGCTCTCATAATAAACTCCAATATTGAAAATATAGATTATTCTAGCAAAATAATCTGTGTTGTTTCTTTAAGTGAGTGAATTGTAGTGATAAGTTTTTGGTATCGACTCTATCGTGGGATGGAAAATATATACTACACTTTCTTATTTTTACGAGTTTAATTTAATATGATTCTTTTGTATTTCACTATGCAACAATTCATCTTTTGTATTAAAACTCACTATATCTATTTTGT
The DNA here is from genome assembly GCA_000830175.1 of Sulfurovum sp. FS08-3. Lineage (GTDB taxonomy): Bacteria > Campylobacterota > Campylobacteria > Campylobacterales > Sulfurovaceae > FS08-3. The sequence goes on from JQIS01000031.1 coordinate 13,893, forward strand.
AAGCGAAATCAATCCTCGTTAGCAAACTTAAAAATAAAGATTTCTTTTTTCTAAACTCTTCTTTTGAGAGTTCAACATCGAGAGCCAAATCAATATCGCCACCTTTTTTAGTATCGTCTGTTCTGCTTCCAAAAAGGTAAATATTTACATTCCCGAAACTTTTGATTATATTCTCTTGTAAAATACTTACTACTTTTTGTGAGAGTCTCATTATAAATACTTTTTATAGAAATTTAATGAATGTAAATAATAACTTTCAAGCTTATAAAAATTGTCAATACAATATTTCAAATCATTTAAAGCTTGTTGAAGTTCTTCTGGATAATCGTGTTCAAGTTCATTCCTAACCTCTCTTAATTCTATCCAGCTTTCAAGGCTATCAATAATATTTTCTTTTTCTATATTTGATAATACTTCGCTCATTTTTCTATTGTTGATACCAGCCAATTCCAAAAGAAGTGAAAATATTTTTGCACCCAAAAAGTCTTGAATAGATGCAAATCTCTTAAGATAAGCATCTAAAATAGCTCTTTTTTCAGGTTTTAAAGCATTAAAAATAAATGGGTCATAAATATTACTTTGGATTAATAAATCATCTATTAATAGCTTATACTCTTTAAATGCAATATAATGTTTTTCTAATTTATCAAACCGTTTTGCAAGTATCTCTTTTGTGTTCATAATAAATATCCAATTTTTTATGTATTCGATTGAAGTGGAAATCGTTCTGGATGTTCTATCATCTCCAAACTTAAATCTATATCTAAATATTCCCAATACAGATGTCCTTGCCCAAAACTCTCAACTTTTGTAATATCATTTATTGTTTTATTTTTAAACCATGGAAAATCTTCATAAGATAGAAAATACTCTCGATTGTCTGATAATATCCATAATCCATGACTTGATATATTAGTTACTTCCGTTTCCAAAATGTTCCTCCCATGCTATAATAAACTTTTCATAATGTTCTTCAATTATTTTTTCAACTTCACCCAGTTCTTTTCTTGATAGTTTATAGTTTTTTGCTAATTCAATTTGAGGGTCAAGCCAAAATTTTGCCTCACCGTTTTGACATTGTACATGATAATTCTTCTCTTGAAAAGAAAAAGAAACGATAACCATTAATTTTTTAAGACTGTTGGCACATATATCTCCTCATTATTTTATCACTTTATTTTAACATATTTTGCTAGTTTAATAATCTATTCCGAACGATTTTATCATCGTTGCACTATCTCCTTTGGGAGCAAACAACTCGGGTTAAAGTCGAGGCTGCACACTATTGTCTTAATCACAATACCTTTTAGTAATATTCTCATAAGCATCGATGCGTCTATCTCTCAAAAAGGGCCAAATGTCTCGTACGGATTTGGTGTAGGCGTGGTCAATATCGGCGTAAAGTATCGTCTCCTCTTGATGGGCTGCGTGGGCTATCATTGCTCCACCGCTATTGCAGACAAAGCTATTGCCCCAAAAGCGTATCCCCTCACTCACTCCACTGCTATCTTTTTCAAATCCTACACGGTTACAACTAAGTACGGGAATACCGTTGGCAATGGCATGAGAGCGTTGTATGGTAATCCAGCTCTCTTTTTGACGCTCTTTTTCCGCCTCGCTATCACCATCAAACCAACCAATCGCCGTAGGATAGATAAGCATTTGTGCCCCTCTAAGTGCCATCAAACGAGCCGCTTCGGGATACCATTGATCCCAACAAACCAAAACGCCCAAACGCCCCACGCTTGTATCAATAGGCTCAAATCCCAAATCCCCAGGAGTAAAATAGAATTTTTCATAAAAGTTGGGATCATCGGGAATGTGCATTTTGCGATACTTTCCTGCTACGCTTCCATCGTTTTCAAAGACTACAGCGGTATTGTGATAGAGTCCCATGGCACGAGCCTCAAAGAGTGAAGCCACCAGTACTACACCCGCCTCTTTGGCAACACTTGACCAATACTTGACATCTTCATCAAAGCTCAAAGCATAATCAAAAAACTTCGTATCCTCGCTTTGGCAAAAGTACTCATTTTGATGCAACTCTTGCAACACCACAAGTTTGGCTCCCTCTTGTGCGGCTTCTACAATTTTGCTTTTGGTAAGAGCGATTGTATCGGCTTTGGTTTCATAGTATTTTTGTTGAATAAGGGCAACTTTCATCTAAACTCCTAATTTTATGATGGATTGATAATGCTATCGGCCTCTTTGAAGATGGCATCAATATTGGTTTTGATCCACTGCTTATCCATCCATTCGGCGATTCTCACCTCTACGCCTTGTACTAATATACCAAAGTGTAGATGATCTCCAAGGGCTAGTCCGCTCTTGCCTGTTTTGGCTATTTTTTGTTCTGCATCGACGTTTTCTCCCTCTTTGACCGTGATAGCAGAGCAGTGACCATAGAGCGTAAAAAGCCCCAAACCGTGATCTATCAAGGGCATATCGCCGTAGATTCCGTTGTAGGCGGCAAAGACAACCTTGCCTTTGTTGGAGCTAAAGATGGGGGCTTGTTGGGTACTAGCCAAATCCATACCGACATGGTAGGAGATAGAGACTTCGTTGGATTTCTCTTTGTAGTAGTAGTGGCGTTCATCGCCAAAAGTGGCTACAACGGCAGCTTTTTTAAGAGGGTGGAAGGGTTTGATTTTCCACTCTTTGAGAGGCTCTTGCGAGAGTGTTTTGGAGAGCTTATGGATAAGGTCTTCGTTGGCGATACGCATATTTTCATTGATGGCTTTGAGTTTACCTAGACGATCAGCGACATCGTATTTCTCATCACTTTGGGCTAGTTCGGAGATTTTGCCGTCGATAAACTTGTCGGTTGCTTCGATATAAGAGACTCTGTATTTTCTCTCTTTGAGATAGATAGGGATGGTGAGTTCTTGGCTATTACCTGCTCTATCTTTGGCTACGATTTTGGCTTCAAAGTTCTCTTGATTAAACTCCCATGCGATAAGTGAGACAAAATATCCCGCTTTTTTGTAGGGTTGGACTTTGAATTTGTGCTTTTGGGTATCGATGTAGAGTTCTTTGAGATTCTCATCGGTGGCTTTGAAAACCACCAAAGCACTTCCCCCTTTGGCAATGCTGTAGGAGTGGGTAATGACTTTGAGTTTGGGTTTGGTATTGTCGATTTGAAAGGTAAATTTTTGGGTTAAGGTGTTTCCTTTGAGAAAGTTCCAATAACTCTTGTCGCTTACATTGACAACAATATCAAGTGTTTTTGCTTTTTTGGAGAGTGGTATATTGGTAGGAAAGAGTATCTCAATGCTTTTTTGATTGAGATTTTCCGTAATGTTCTCTTTGGCTAGTTCAAACTTATGTTTGCCATCATCGACAATGACTTGATAGCTTTTAAGAAAAGTGTTATCGCTCAACTTTATTTTGAATGGCTCTTTTTTGTCCCAGTAAACAGAGTTGTCCATAGATACCCTTGGGGCAACTCTCTCAAATTTATCGGATGTAGTGATAAATCCTCCTATTCCCATGACAAAAAGCACGAAAAAGATAAATTTCACCAATCCACCTCCCGATTTTTTTCCATAGAGCGATTTGCTTCGATTGACTTGACTCACGCTTCTTCTCCTTGTAGTAGTTGCTTTAGTTTTGCAATTATATCTTGAATAAGTTGTTCTAATGTAATATTTTGTTTATCGACTCGAAAAGCTGCCGCACTTTTGTGACCGCCTCCGCCAAATGCAGCCGCTACAAGTGCCACATTGTGATAAGCAAATTTGCTACGAAGCGATACTTTGTAGAGGCTGTTGTGTTCGATAATGGTAACACCTATCAAAGTGGTTGCTAGGGTATCGCTAAGATGCAAAATAGGATGGATATCAAGCAGTGATGCACCCGTGGCTTCGCAATTGGCTTGAGTAATCACCATTGTGGCTACTGTCGCATCCAAATGCAATCTCAAAGAGCTAAGAGCCAAAGCCATTAGACGCATAGAGGCTAGAGAGTTGCGACGATTGAGATTGAAAGAGACCTCTGTGTGGTTTGCACCATAATCCAAAAGTTTTTGCACCCACGCAAAGGTAGCCGATGTGACGTTGTTGGTTGTGAAATTTTTGGTATCGCTCAAAAGAGCTGCATAAAAAGCCGTAGCGGCAATTTTATCTATCACAAAATCCTCACTCCCCTCAAAAAGCTCAAAAAGCGTTTGCGAAGCACTCACCGCATCGGGATTGACAATGTTGAGTGTTCCAAAGTTTTTATTGACAAAGTGGTGGTCGATATTGACCATCTCACGCCCTGCCACATCAAAGCCAAATTGTTGAATATCGCCGCAATCACAAGCGATAATCAAAGCGTTGTCGTAGTGCATTTGATTTTTGATAGTGTGATAGCCTTGCAAAAAATCGACTCCGTAGGGCAAATCTTTGGAGGCATTGACCACCTCGACGCTTTTGCCGTATCGTTTGAGAATATGAGCCAATCCCAACGCCGTGCCGATAGTATCGGGGTCGGGATTGATATGGGTAATGATAGAGATATGTGTGTAGCGTTGCACAATGGATTTGAAGGCATCGTGATATCTATACATCCATCATCCTCATGGAGAGATCTATCCAATTGGCTTGATGTATCGTAGCCCCCGTACTAATAGCATCCACTCCGCTAGAGGCTATCGTGCGAATATTTTTTAGGGTGATATTTCCACTGGCTTCTAGCAAAATATGTGGGAAGTTAGCATTGCGGTAGGCAACTGCTCGAATCATCTCTTCAATACTCATATTATCGCACATAATAATATCTGCTCCTACTCTGCAAGCCTCTTTAAACATCTCAAGAGTTTCACACTCTATCTCGATCTTGCTTGTAAGAGGTATCTTTTGACGCGCTTGTGCCATAAACGCTCCCAAATCTTTAATGGTTTTGAGGTGTGTATCTTTGAGCATCAAACAATCATCGAGTCCAAAGCGGTGATTAATCCCTCCGCCCAAACGCACCGCATACTTTTCAAAATCTCTCAATAGCGGTCGTGTTTTGCGGGTATCAAGAAGTCTAACGGGAAATTCGCCAATAGCCTCAACGTATTGCTTTGTGAGCGTTGCAATGGAGGAGGCGTGGTGTAGGATATTGAGAAGGGTTCGTTCAAGCATAAGCAAAGTCGTATTGTCTCCTTGAATAGTGAGCAAATCCTCACCCTTGCCAAAACTCTGCCCATCATGAAAGCACCAATCTATCGTGACATCATAAAGCTTAGTTAATGGCTCTACATACTTTTGCCCAGCCAATACTCCATCGCTTTTGGCAACCACTCTAGCCTTAGCAGGAGTTGGCTCTACCACACGGGCAAAGAGATCGCCCCTGCCAATATCTTCAGCCAATACGGCTTTTATAAACTCTATCTCTTGCATATTTCCTTCTATTTTTTAACTAACATTACGCACGTTCATTGGAAGTGGGACTTTAGTCCCACTTATTGGCTTGGTTAGTAATGACAACTAAATCTTGGCTTTTGGTGGGACTAAAGTCCCACTTCTAAGGCTGTAACATTTGAGGCTACAAATTCAAAGTTGTAATTTAAAATAATAACCAATCCAAACCCATAACCCACTAAAACCCATTATTTAAAACTCGCCGTTAAGTATCTTTTTGACAAATTCAATATTGTAAAAAAAGAGTATTTTAAAAAGGATTGAGAGAGTAGCCCCTTTTTCATCCACACGTTCAATAATTTTGCAACTTATCTTTTGCCCCTCTTTGGGTGTGATGGTAATCTCAATAGGTTTAAGAGTTTTGAGCGTATTGAGTGCCTCTTTGTGTGCTTTGGGAGTGAGTCCTTTGAAGATTTCGCCCTCTTTCTCTTCGTTGCGAATAAGCTTCAAGAGTCTTTCAAAGGTGGCTTTGTAGATGACTTTATTCCATACAATCTTACCATCAAGATAGTGAAAATTTTGATTTTTGTTGGTCAAAGGGTACTCATTGGACTCCTTGATGGCTTCAATCATCGTTAAAAAAGCATTTTTGCCACCCATCCCTGTAGTGATACGCTCTAATTCTTGGGCAATCGCCACTTTTTGTTCTTGATTTAGTCTGTTGAAACTCATAATGCTCCGTTTAGATTTTTTGTGATTATAGCTGTATTATAATCATACTAATCAAATACAATGCAATATTAGGATAAAATAGCTCCAAAAATTGAATGAGGAAATGTTATGAACATTGCGTTTAAATCCCTAGCCAACAAATACGGCACACCTCTTTATATCTATGATTTTGACTCTTTACAAGCACGTTATCTCTCTCTCAAAGAGGCATTTGAGGGGCAAAAATCCATTATTGCTTACGCTATCAAAGCCAACTCCAATCTCTCCGTTATCAAACGTCTAGCCTCTTTGGGTGCAGGGGCGGATTGTGTGAGTATCGGCGAAGTAAGACGGGCTTTAAAAGCAGGTGTGGATAGATACAAGATTATCTTTTCAGGAGTGGGCAAACAAGACCACGAAATCCAAGAAGCGTTGGAGAGTGAAATCCTTTTTATCAATCTCGAAAGCGAAGCCGAGATGAAACGGGTAGAATTTATCGCCAAACAATTGGACAAAGAGGCTAGAATCTCTATCAGGGTCAATCCCAATATCGATGCCAAAACCCATCCCTACATCGCCACAGGACTCCATGAGAGCAAGTTTGGTGTAGAGATAGATATGGCAAAACGGATGTATATCTACGCCAAAAACTCCCCCCATCTCAACCCTATCGGGATTCATTTTCATATTGGTTCGCAGCTCACTCAGCTTGAGCCTATTCGTGAAGCGTGTGCCATTGTCGCCGATTTGACACGCTCTTTGCGTGCTATTGATATTGATATTAAGTTTTTTGATATTGGCGGAGGCTTAGGTGTGCAATACTCCGATGAGATTACCATCGACCCCAAAGCCTATGCCAATGCTATCAAAGAAGCCACCAAAGGGCTAGATGTCACGATTATGTGCGAACCTGGACGCTACATTGTGGCTAATAGTGGCTATTTTTTGACCAAAGTGTTGTATGAAAAACAAAATCCAACGCACCGTTTTGTGATTGTCGATGGAGCTATGAATGACCTTATACGCCCTAGTCTCTATGGAGCCTATCACAAAATTGAAGCCGTTGAGGTTGTGGGGGAGGAGTCACCCGCCAACGTCGTAGGACCCGTATGCGAAAGCGGTGATTTTTTTGGCAAAGGGGTTTATTTACCGCCTTTAGCTCCCAATGATCTATTGGTTATTCACTCCGCAGGGGCTTACGGATTTACGATGTCTAGCAACTACAACACCCGTAACAAAAGTGCCGAAGTCGCCTTAGAAGAGGGCAAAGATAGAGTTATTCGAGCCAGAGAGAGCTTTGAGGAGCTTATACGCCTAGAGGAGGAGTACCTCTAGGTTTCTCAAATCCCAATATTGTGCTATTTGTTAATCCACTATTTTTTGAGAAAATTATCCTATCGAAACAAACCCTTGACTTGCTTAAAATATCATCAACTCCTATTCGTAGTGACTCTACATTTGATAAATTTTTTTGAGATATTCATATTGAGGTGAATTTGTAAAGATTGTTATAGAATATCAAAAAGCTTAAAAGTGCCTATTTTGTGTGGTTTGATGGTGATTTTTAGATGGTTATAGGTTGAGATAGATTGTGGGTTGGTGGAGATGAGGGGGATCGAACCCCTGTCCTAAAATAGCTAGAACCATGACTCTACATGCTTAGATGATGTTGTTTATTCTCGCTTAGTTTCGTACAACCAATCCAAAACTACACTAAACCAGCCTAAGGGTTCGTCTAAGAGCTAGGCAACTCGTAGATATAGTCATCAGATATGATACCCCAAAATCTAGTTAAGATGACACTCACTAGCGAGGCAGTCCAAAAAGGTTAGTTAAACTTACGCTACTCGTGCGAAAGCTGGACGATAATCTGTATTGTTTGCATTTATTGCGTTTGAGCCGTGTAACGGAGTTGCTCAGTCCGACATGCACATGACCCCGACTACTCCAGTCGAAACCAAGTCATCCCCATATACTTAGAAATATTAAGTAGATGATTAGTATAACATTTATATTTTTCTATGTCAAGGATTTAATGATAATATAAAGTGAAACGATATATAATTTCTTATTCATTTAAATTAACAGGCTAATCGGTTAGCTCCTCCTGTTACCAATCGTATCCATAAGTGATGTTTTTCAGAGAAAAACATCACTTATGGATACGATTGGTAACAGGAGGAGCTAACCGATTAGCCTGTTAATTTTAAATATTATAGGGTAAGGAATATCAGTTGTTGGGATTGGATTAAGGAGCAGATTAAAGAGGTGTTAGCATATTAGTTTGTTTTTTAAATGGTATTACATGCCGATTTGTTTTGGCATGAGAGTGATAGACTTGACACATCCCTTAAATCCTTTTTTTGGTTTAAAGATTTTACTTGGTGTTTGTTTGTCTATCGCTTTTATTTTTATGAAGTTAGGCAACCATAACGTGGTGAAACTGGACAAAAACTATTTAAAACTGATGTCATTGGTTGTGATAGTCAAAGGAGAAGCATCTGGTTCTTTTGCCAGCCGCTTGGACTGCACCTCAATAATTGCCTGAAAAAGGTTGCGTACTTCGCGCCCGTTGCCAAAATGCCTGTCCCGCTGTGCATATTTGCTTTCCAATATATCACTGACACGTTCTTCTACCCCCTCTTCCAACATGAAGCAGTTTTCTTTGCACAGCTTTTTGAAGATTAGCAACAATTCGTCCGATTGGTAATCATCAAAATGGATATAACGGGTGAAACGTGATTCAAGCCCTGGATTTGATTTAATGAATTGGTGCATTGGGGCATCATAGCCAGCGACAATGACAGCCAATCGTTCACGTTTGTCTTCCATTTCCTTTAATAGGGTGTCGATAGCTTCCTTACCGAAATCATGGAAGGAAGGTTGTTCGGGGGCAAGCGCATACGCCTCATCAATGAACAAAACACCGTCGAGCGCATCCTTGATTTTTTCCTTAGTCTGGTGGGCGGTATGGCCGATGTACTGACCGACAAGACCACCACGGTCAACTTCAACGACATGCCCAGATTTGAGCAAGCCCAACGCACGGTAAATCTTCCCGATAAGGCGGGCGACCGTGGTTTTGCCTGTCCCTGGATTGCCAGTAAACACGAGATGCAGGCTAGTTTCGGCGAGTTTTCCAGTTTCCGCAAGACGGCGTTGGTTAGCCCTCGCCACATGAATCAGCTTGTCGATTTCGGCTTTAACTGCCTCAAGACCAATCATGGAATGCAGTTGCGCAAGACAGCCGTCAAGGTCAATGTCCATTGGCGGGCGCAAGTCGGGAATGTCTGCCAACAACAATTGGCTGATGTCAGCGGCATCATCCTCAGCCAGCCGTCCAGCTTGTTTTTCCATAACCATTTCAAAGAGATTCCGCACGGCACGGGCATTGCCAAAGTGTTCATCACGGATGCGGTGCATTTCTTGAAGCTGTGCCAACAATTCCTGCCAAACATCCTGTGCAAAATGGAAATGGTGGTCAGCCAACAGCTTTTTCAAGATAGCTGCCAATTCCTCCAAGCTGTAATCATCAAAATGGATGTATCGGCTGAAGCGTGATTTCAAACCAGGGTTGGCTTCGATGAAATGGCGCATTGGGGTGTTGTAGCCCGCCACAATGACGGCGAGCCGGTCACGCCGATCTTCCATCAGTTTGAGCAGGGTATTGATGGCCTCCTGACCAAAATCATTTTCACCACCTTGCACCAGTGCATAAGCTTCATCAATGAACAGGACACCATCCATAGCCTTGTTGACCTGCCCTTTCACCAAGGGGGCGGTATGACCAATATATTTGCCTACTAGGTCGGAGCGTGTCACCTCAACAAGATGCCCTTTTTCCAGCAAGCCCACTTCGGCGTAGATTTCACCGACAAGACGTGCCACAGTAGTTTTCCCCGTACCAGGGTTTCCAGTAAAAACCATGTGGAGTGAGAGCGATGTGGCTGGAAGCCCTTGCACCTTACGCTTTTGCTGAATTTTGGCAATGTTGCGTAGCTTTTTGATCTCATCCTTGACAGATTCAAGACCGATCAGCTTTTCCAGTTTTTCACTAGCTGAGTGGTCTACAGAGAGGTTTTCTGTGGTTTTTGGCAAAACTACCTGCTCACTTTTTTGGGTAACAAATTTTGGGGCAACAAACTCATCTTCTTGTGCAAAAATAATTGGACGCTGGATATTGGTAATATTTAGTACAGTGTTACTAGGTTCAGTAGCAAAAATAGCGGGATCATTCATGTTTTTCAACACACAGTTATCTACTTTTACAATCGTATGTGGCAATGCCAATATAGCAACACCTTGCGGGCTATCCCCAAAGGTACAATTTCTTACATCCACAGCAGCTCCACTATATTGGGCCATAATAGCAGCCTTGCCCGCAGCTTTGAACGAACACCCATTAATTACGCCTCTAGAACTTTGCACAACAACTGCCCCCAGTGGCAAGTATAAGAAATCACTCTTTTCAATAAAGCCACTGGCGTTATTCGTCAACATAATTGTTGGTGCATTTTCATTACCACAATGGCTAAATTCGCCTTTTCTTAAGACAAGTTCTGCATTATTTTGAATGCCCAATGTTGTGTGCGGTATATCACGGAAATGTGCTTCTGTCATTTCAATATGGGTCGCTAGATCTGTCGCTATGAGTGCAATGTTAGTAGTTTTGTCAATTGTCAATCCACTTGCTTTAAGCTGACTGCCACCAGCAATGTAAATCGCATTACCACTGATGCCACTTATTTCGGTATTACTCACTTTGGCGTGCGACCTGCCCTCAAGGTAAATCCCATAGGATAAACAATTTGCTATTTCAACACCATCAAGCTCAACATTGGCGTTATCTTTGACATACACTGCCGTTATCAGACAGTCCTTAACGACAGTGTCCCGAATAAGGCAGGAAGTTTTCTCATTTTCAACAAAAATAGACGAGTAATTTGCACTTCTTGTAATTTTACATCCAATAAACTCTGCCCTGCTTCCGCTGCGCACAACAGCCACATTGGCAGAGGTCATGTCATCAAACGTACTAGTACGAATAATCGCTTTACCCTGCTCATAAAGTGCTATGCTTGGGTGAGAACATTTGCTAAACGTACAACCTTGTATTTCAACAGAGGCAAGCTTGCTTACTTGAACCCCATTCCCAGATATGTTACCAATAGAACAATTTTTTATCTTAACATTGGCGTTTTCTCCACTTATAGAAATACTATAATCAAAAGTAGAGTCAATTATGCTAACACTCTTATTGTATAATTCTAATTTATTGTTAAATCGGCAATTTTTCATTTCTCCATGATCTAATCTAATCTTACCAAAAGTTATATTTTCAAAAATTGCATTCTCACCATCAAAAAAATCCACCCTCACATTATCAGGGGAGCTTCCTTTGATGGTAATTTTTCTTGAACTACTCAGGCAATCATATCTCCCATCTGAAAGCTCTATGTTGTCACCATCTCTTAGTTCTTCTTTTACGATGTTCCATTCATCACTGGATTTAACCCTTACTATTCCATTATTACCTATCTCTTTATATTTTTGTTGAGCCTCTTTTTTCCTACGCTTTACCTCTTCTTCTTGTTCTTCTTCCCTACGTTTTTTCTCTTCCTCTTGTTTTTTTTCTTCCTCTTGTTTTTTTTCTCTTTGCTTTCGAGAATGCTCCGCATAGAGAATAGGCAAGTGTATCAGCCCACCAACAAACACAACGGCATTTACCAACTTAAGAAATATATTTATCCAACCAAGATTTGCCGATGAAAGAATCAATCCTATTGACCAAAACAGCACAACATAAAGCACTATAAAAGCGAGAGAACGACTGTCGCCACGAAAAAGAGTGTTTAAGAAATACACACCCATACCAAAAGTGTACATACCACCCAATACATCTATCACAGAATCCATAAACAGCACCTATTAAATATTAACTTAAAATGTTGCAGCTATTGCCATTTCAACTTGTCTCCATAGTCGATCAAACTTTTGATTCTTGAATAGTATTCCGTTCAAGAACTAGGGCATTGGTAAAACTGTTATTGAATATGGCAGGAAAAGTACATCCCCATATCTCACAATCAGTCACCAAAGCAAGAGTTTTCCAATGTTTTTGGCATAATTCTCTTGTTGCAAATAATCCACCAAATACGAAAAAACTCTATGGCAGGGATTATACCAAAACATTCAAAAATGTGTCTTGAAATTCTCAATCCAAAAAAGACTTTATTTTCTGTGCTTAAGGAAGAACTTGGCGTACTCCCTCCAAAAGAATAAAAGCTCATACGTATCCTTATTTTGCAGAGATTAAAAAGTTTGTTCATGATACAAAAATCACTAATCCTCCAAAACATCGTCAAGAGATAGCAAGAGTATTTATAGCTAAAACTGTATATAGCCTTCAAACAACAAGGGATTTAATTGAACGCTTAAAAGTTGATTAATTACTACGAGTTATTTGTGGATGGCGATATACTAGAAGTATTTCAAGTGAATCAACTGTTTAGTCCCCCTAAACTTCTGATTCAGATTGTTGCATCCAGTAAAGCAATGAAACAAATAAGACAAGATGGTGAAGCAAAAAAAAAGGGGGGGGGTCAAACACTCTACTGGTTTTAGATATTTTAGAATATTGCGTTGATGCATTTGAGGTAGTGTAGAGAGAGTATTAACTTGATAGCCTTGCTATAGTATAGAGAATATCCCTAAAGTGTTGGGTTTTGTATATCTCCCCATCCTCTTGTGGGATGGAGAAAAAGATTATAAACAGCCCTTAAAGAAAGACTTTTGGGGTGGTGGTGGAGCTTCAAAGCCTGTAGCTAAAATCATGTTTTTGTTGCTATCGTAGCTGCCTTTGATAGTCACTTCATTGCGACTCAACCCCTCTTCGATAGCGTGTGAAATATGAAATCCCTCTTGCGGTGATATTTCATAATATTTCCCCTCATTGTGTACAAAAAGTACAAGTTCTAGCTTCTCTTTGTCGCCAAACTCCCATTTTTTGAAACATTCACCCTCACCGCACACAATTGTTTCGAGTCGGCAATCGCTAAACATTCCCTCTTGTGCACACCATTTGGTCGTCAAAAAACCTTTTTTTTCAAAAGATGCTTTGGCTAATGGCGTGGCATGAGTAGGAGGCACAGTTGAGACGCTTACTGCTTTCTCATCGGTGCTACTGGCTTGTACGCCTGTAGCAAGAAGTAGCGATGTGGCTACGAATAATACTAATTTTTTCATTACTTCACCTCTGCTTTTAGTGTCAATAGATAAGCAACCGTATCGGCAATTTGCTTCTCGTCGCTCATCATTGGTGGCATGGTTGATACTCTTTCGCCTTTTTCGCCAAGGGTGTACCACGCTGTATTTTTATGTGCGTTTCGATTATAACCTGGCACTACAACGGCACTGGGTTCTTTAATCGACTCAACCAAATAGGCATGAGTTGAGTATCCACCAATATTACTAAGATTTGGAGCCATAGTAGGCATAGGTGCTACTTTGTCACCATACGAGTGGCAACTAGCACACATAGTATCGGCTAATGCTTTACCTGCAGCAGCATCACCCTCGGGTTTTTTGGTAAGTTCCGTTACAAGTGCTTCGTCACCTTTTTTATCTTCAAAATCAACCGCTACCCAAGTTGAGAGATTTTTGAGACCGTCTCGCCCAAATTTTGCTCCATCCCAAACCGCAAATGCTACGGGGAATGCTCCTGATGCACCAAGATCAAGATAGTCATCTTTTATCTTTTTGCTCATGATAGCACTCCATCCCTCTTTATTATAACTCATATCCATTGTAAATGCAATACCATTATCACGAATTTGTGTCATAGAGCGAAAGCCCTCTGCAATATAGGCTCTTTGGTAATCGCTCATTGCAGCATCGCTTACATTTTTGTCAAACGCTGCCAAATCCTCTTCAAAGGCATTGGTGTTGTCACGATTGACTTGCAAGGCTACTACTTGATTTCCATTTGGCTCATAATGCGTCATAACAGCTTTTTGCAAATGTACCAATACAGGTCGCCCCTCCGAACCCATGCCGATATAGGGAAGTTTTTGTGGGTCGCTAAAATTGGTTGGCAACTGCACCGCAAAACCATCGGCATACTCATTGGATGAGGATTTGATATCGGTGGCATTTTGCGTCTCATCTTTCCACTCGATTTTGAAGGCTACATCATTTTTGTTGTAGATAGCCAATACCTTAGCCTCTTTTGCCACGTTTTGAGCGTTTAGCTCATTGGCATTTTTATCATTCATTTTGATAGTTGTTTGAGGATACAAGAGGAGATTAACCGCTTTTGCTTTGCTCCACACCTTATCGTCTGCTTTGATCTTTGATAGATCAACACCATCATCAACTTTTACTGCATTAATGGATGGATTTGCCATTGCCGTAGTAGCCACAAAGGATGCGGCTAGAAGTGTTTTAAGTGTTTTCATTAGTGATGACCTCCCCCAAAGAGTACTTTGGTATTTTTACCTTTGATGTATCGTGTATCAATGGGCGCTAAGGGATTTTGCCCTTTGGCTTTGGCTACCTCTTGATAGTAGTTGTTGTCCAATCTAAACATTTCAGAGTGGTGATAGGAAATCAAAAGATCCAATATTTCACTCTCACCTGTCTCTTTGCGTTTGGCTTGTTCGGCTTTTAACGTCTTGACAACCTCATGTACCTCTTTGCCAAAGAGAGCTTCTAGCTCCTCCATGGGTACTCTTGTCGAACCCTCGATAATCTTGCCATTTTCATCAAATTTGGCAGGAGATTCGGTAGGTGGAATGTAGTAGATATTGGGTTGTGTACCGTAATCGCTTCGCAATGGCAATGCAACTTTGTGCTTTTTGACCAATTTGTAAACTTGCGACTCTTCATCATCCAAAAATCCTACAAATCGGATACGTCCTACACACTGTTGGGCGCATGCGGGTGGAAGACCTACCTCTACACGAGGGAAACACAAAATACACTTTTCAGACTTTGAAATCTTTGGGTTGAAATAGATTTTTTTGTACGGACACCCTGCGATACAATAGCGATACCCTTGACATCTATCCAAATCAACAAGCACAACACCATCTTCATCTCGTTTGAAAATAGCATCTCGTGGACATGCACTCAAACACCCTGGATTGGTACAGTGGTTACAAATTCTAGGCAAATAGAAGAAGTAGTTATCGCTAGGAAAGTTTCCTGCACCCTCATCTTCATCCCAGTTTGGTCCCCATGTGGGTTGTGTGGTTGGATGAAATCCTGGAGTTGTAGCTCCCAACACACTGTATCCATCTTTGTCGGCATCTTTGCCCAAAAGGTTTTGCGATGCAAGGGATTCGTAGTTGTAATCCCAAGGCACACCGTAATCGGCTTGAATATTGGGAATAATACCATCTTTCAAATCACCTGCGGCATCAAAGCCACCACCCAACTCCATCCATTTTTTGGGATAACCCTCTCCTGGATATGTCTCAACATTATTCCAGTACATATACTCTCTACCGTTTCTGTTGGTCCATTGGGTCTTGCATGCAACTGTACAGGTTTGACACCCGATACATTTGTTTAGATCCATAACCATTGCTAATTGTCTTTTTGACATCTATCCTCTCCTTAAGCTTTCTCTATTTGTACTGCACCGTCATAAGCGTATTGGTTACCATCCCAAAGTCCACCAAACTTCAAGTGACCCCAACCATCTGCCATCTCAAGCAAATTCAACGATGTTGGCACACACTCATTATGACCACGATTGTATTTATACATATATGGCTCCCATCCATGCTCCATAACCAAACTATCAGGCGGACACGAACTTGATACTTTTGCCATGACATAAAATTCACCCAAAGCGTTGTAAACCTTGACGGTATCACCATCTTGTATGCCTCTTTGCTCTGCGATTAAGCGGTTGATTTGCATATAGGGTACTCCTCTTTGGAGTCTTTGAAGTGTACGACTCGCCTTATAGTTGGAGTGAATCGACCATCGTGCGTGAGGTGTCATAAGCGTAAAGGGGTATCGCTTAGGATCAATAGGGCGTATTCCCTCCATAGCAGTATTGGTATGCGCTCCCATTTGAATGTAAATCTCATGATCTACATAGAATGTTTGACGACCCGAAACGGTCTCAAATCGCTCACCCTTATAGAGCATATTTTCAAAAGTGTTGTAGGGTCTATCCGAATAGAGCGGAGAGATTTTTCCACCTTTTTCATTGATTTGCAAGAATCCACCCGCTTTGTACATCTTCTCAATTGTCCATGGCTCATACTGTTCGCATTTCGCCAAAGCCGCCTCAAGAGCCAATTTATCCGTACCGAGGTAAGGCTCCATATTGGATTCAGACTCCTCATCGGTATTGGTAAACTCTTTGTGGGCGATAGTAAGGTCATGGAAACCGTCTCGTGCAAACTTCTTATCATCTTTGACTTTTGCTTTGTCGATATTTTCAGGCAAATTGGCAATCTCTTCGAGCTTTTTGGCAATAATCTCCATCATCGACCACTCATCTTTGGCTTCACCTACAGGCTTCATATTGGCAATAGGTTGAGCTAGGTTGGTAAATCGATGATACCCTGGAGAGGTTCTTAAATCCCATACCTCATAGTGAGATTTTGCAGGTAAAAGCAAATCGGAATAGACCGCCGTTTCACTCATTCTATAATCAGCGTAAGCAAAATAGGAGATCTTTTTGAAGAAAGCTTCACGATAATCGGTTCCTTTGTTTCTTCTAAATTTGGAATCGGCTACGACCAAACAGACTTCAGGTTGCCACCATGGTTTGACGACATTGCCATGCTTAGCATCTTTGTTGCCTTTGTCGTTTTCGCCAAGTGCCAACATCTTTTTGATAACTTCCATGTACTCTTTTTTGCCCATACCGTTTTGAGCTCTTTTGACATCTTCGTCACTAAAGTACTTATCAAATGTCTTAAGTCCATCGCCAAATACAAACTCACCCACAAATCCCGAACCAAATCGTGGTGCGTATTTACCTGCAAAGCCCGAAAGCTCTCCTAGTCCTGTGAGTTGGAACTCATTTTCAGTATTGAGTCCGCCATAGGGTCCCAATCGACCTGTCAAACCGCAAATAGAAGCAATATTCCAAAGCGTCATAACTCCATTGAAGTATTTGTTGAGTGAAAATCCTGTAGTAATGGATACGACTTTGGGCAACGCAATATCTTTTGCCAATTGTCTGGTTGTATCGGGATGAACGCCTGTTAAATCTTTTGTCTTTTCGGGAGCAAAGGGTTCGATGTTGGCTTTGAGCATCTCAAATGCGGTGGTTACTTTGACTTTTTTGCCATCTTTGAGTGTAACATCCCACTCACCCTCCAAAATAGGGTCAATGTGATCCATCCGAATCGATTTTTGTCCACTTCCCTCAGTTCCTGGCATAAGTACAGGAGTTTTGGTGTGGTTATCCATGGCATAGAACTGCTCTTCAAAGCTCACCTCTTCCTCTTCTTTGGTAGCCTCTTGCATATCGCTACGTCTCAAAAGTTTTTTGCTCTCTTTAATGACAAGGAAAGGAAGGTCGGTAAAGCGTTTCATAAATTCAGGTTTATACATCTTCTCTTTGAGAATTTCATGGATTACCGATGCTGCCAAAATATTATCGCTTCCTGGCTTAATAGGAATCCAAAGATCCGCCGATTTGGCTGTACCGTTAAATTCAGGCGTAATAACAATAACTTTCGCACCGTTGTATTTCCCTTCCCATACATAGTGAGCATCGGGAATACGAGAGACCGAAGGGTTACCACCCCACATAACGGCTGTATCAACGTTGTACATAAAATCCCATGTACATCCAACGTTTCCTTCTCCATAAGCAATCGCAGCACCCGAGAACATATCCCCTAGATAAGAAGAGGGATAGATTCTGTTTGCCCCCAATTGAGTCGAAAATCTAAGTGGTCCACCTCTTCGACCTTCTGTCAAAAGTCCTGTTCCAGCATGAACCATCAATTTATCGGGCCCCTTGGTAGGGTCTGTCATGACATCAAAAATCTTTTGGGCTACTTCAGTAGCAGCTTCATCCCAACTGATACGTTTCCATTTGCCTTCGCCTCGTTTGCCCATACGCTTCATAGGATAGAGTATTCTATCTTTTTCATACATTACTTGCGAATGTTGCACCCCTTTGTTGCATCCTCGTGGGTTAAAATCGGGGATTTTTGGGTTGATGGAGGGGTATTTTGCCGATTGGTTTTCACGCGTCACCACACCGTTGTGTGACCAAATCTCCCATGCACAGTTTCCTTGGCAGTTTACACAGTGATAGGCATATCCTGTATCCTCTACATTGCCCCGTGTGAAACTAAACTCATTTCGATACATCGCTTCGGTATAGTTTGTATTGGGATAGCCCTCTTTGGCGTTTTCTATTTTCACAGCACCCGTTTTGGCAAATAGGCTTCCTTGTGAAGCTACCATCGTAGCCGTTACACCTGAAAATTTAAGAAAATTTCTTCTTTTGTCATTAAACATATTTTTTGTCATGCTACTCATCCTCTCTTATCGTCTAATAGGTAAATTCATATCGTTACCCCATGTATCCCATGAACCTGTAAATACTCTTACGTTTTCATATCCCAAAAGTCTAAGGGCTGAAATAATATGCGAACTACGACCCGCACCCACCATGCAGTAGGCATAGATGGTTTGATCTTTTTTGACACCGTAGCTATCAAAGACTTTTTGCAACTCCTCTTTGGATTTGAAGCTCATCTTCTTCTCTTCATCGGTAATGTTGGTCCACTCAAGGAATGTAGCTCCTGGGATATGTCCACCACGAGCCACATTGTCCATCTTTCGTTCACCGATAATCTCAATCATACCACGCGTATCAATGATAACGTATTGGCTATCTTTGCCCTTTTGAGCAATATCATCGACAGCTTTTTTGACTTCGTATTTGTCAGCGATGTACTTTTTGTTGATTTTTGCTGGATCAATCGTGTAGTCACTTGCTTCATGCTTAGGCTCTTCACCCGCTTGTATCAAAAGTTTAGGCTTAATGGCATCCATTTTTGCCTTAATCTCTTTCTCTTTGTCGTTGAGTGCTTTTACCTTGTCGTCACTTCCTGCTTTTTTTGCATCTTTGACCTCTTTTTTGATAGCTTTACGCTCTTCATTAAGCTTGTCGTAGATCTTTTGGTTGGGGTCTAGTGCCTTGATTCCATCAAATCCACCATCTAAGACTACAACCTTTTCGTGTCCAAAACTCTCAAAAAAACTGTGAACACCCGTGGCATTAGGACCACGATAGTTGTCGTAGGCAATAATGAGTTGGTCGTTTCGTATTCCTTTTGAACGGATATACTTTTGGGCATCATCAACGCATCGGTAGAGAGGCTCACAGTGCATATTCCCCATAATATCTGAGTGATGTAAATGGTGTGCATACATCTCAACCGAACCGATAATGTGGTTATTGTTGTAGGTATCGTGACTATCTCCCGATACAAAAACCACGTTTTTATCACCAATAAGCTTAATCGCCTCTTTGGGGTCAATTAGCTTAACTTCTGATGCAAAAAGATTGCTTGAAACAACCGTTAAACAAGCAATAACAGCAAGAGCTGCTTTTCTCATACTATCTCCTTATGACTTTAATAAGTACCTATTATTTTCTTAAAGATACCTTTTCTTCGAGGTCAATTATAAGTTTGATATACTTAAATTGACGTAAAAAACCGTGCAACTACTCAAATATTATCCAAATGCTCCCTTTTTTTACACGCAAATCTATTGTATTGACTCAAATCGTTACAGTTATTCAATTTATCTGATTATAAAAAAGATTTGCCTGATGAAGTCAAAACAATCTATTCTCTTTTTCAGTATTAAGATGTTATATTTGAAGATTGAATTCAATAGTAACCCTTTTGTGCATTGAAACTCAAAAATTATACTTCAAAATTACAATCTATTAGGATATTTTATGACTATTAATGAAGCTACCGAGCTTTTGGATAATGTGGAACTCCCTATCCATGAAGTAAAAACAATATTTCATACTTTTAAAGATAATGCTGAGGTTGTTGGCATGGTTGCCATGAACGTAAGCCGACGAACGAGCGTCTATGACCACGAGATTGGCAAAAGCGATACGCTTGTTGAACTGCTCATTGAGCTTAGCCGTGTCAAAGATATGGGAAGTCGTTGGGCAGTAGCCAAAAATCACCACACACCCGCCCATATACTCACTCAATTGGCTCTTGATGAGATCAATTTGGTACGTGCATTGGTAGCGACCAACCCCAACACTCCTGTATCGGTTTTGGAAACGCTCTTTAACGATGAGAAGATTGTACGCGATGGATTATCGGGCAATATTCATACACCCTCCCATCTTCTCTTGATTTTAGCCGATGATAGCGATAAGATGGTGCGTATGCGTATAGCCGAAAACCCCTCCGCCACACAAGAGATTTTAGAACGACTCCTAAGCGATGAGGATGAGGATGTCAAAAAAGCGGCTCACGTCAATTGGGAAGCCAAAAATGGGCAAAAAAATGAATAAAAAAGCAACCTTTCACAACCGCCAAAACGACTACGAAAGCCTAGAGAAACACCTCCTCTCAACCTATTCAAGCGGAGTCTATATCTCTTCGTTTGATTTGGTGCAAATAGGGGCAAAGTTGGGCTTGGAACTGCCTCTCAAAGAGCGTGATGTGTTGATACGAAAACTCTTTGGAGAGATGAAAGAACACAATCGTTTGGGTGAGCTACTGGCTCATTTTATGCTTTTGCTCAAAGATAGAACCACCACCTACATACGACTGGGCAATCAACACTTAGACGCACGAGAGGTGATTGGCGTATGGATGCAAAAAGCCGCATCGACTGATAGATTACTCAAACACGAGGCACAAAAGGAGGCTACCCATGCAAACGGATGAAGTCAAAGCACTGCTTCAAAAGGTCATCTATCCCCAACTCGATAGAGATATTCTCTCGCTGGGGGCTATTGGTGATATAGCCATTGCAAACAAAAGCATCACGATTAAACTTTTGCTCAATAACGAAAAAGTCTATCGCTCCATTGAAGATCAAATCATTGATATTTTGAGTTTGCATTTTGACAAGATTGAGGTGGTTTTTCAAGCCAAACAAACCCCATCAACGGCTTACGGCACAACCGCCAAACCCAATAACCGTGCTGCATATGCCAAAAATGTGATAGCCGTCACGAGCGGCAAGGGAGGTGTGGGCAAATCAACGGTTGCTGTCAATCTTAGCATCGCCTTAGCTCAAAAAGGCTACAAAGTGGGGCTACTCGATGCCGATGTCTATGGTCCCAATACCCCACGAATGCTTCAAGTAGCACATGAAAAACTCCAATGGAACGACAACAACAAAATAATCCCCAGCCAAAATTTTGGTATCAAAGTGATGAGCGTTGGACTCACTACCCCCACCCCCGATACCCCACTGGTTTGGCGTAGCTCTGTGGCGATTTCAGCTTTGATTCAGTTTTTGGAAGATGTTGATTGGGGTGAACTTGATTTTTTGGTCATTGATATGCCTCCTGGTACGGGAGATATTCAGCTTACGATGGCTCAAGAGTTGCCCATTAGTGCGGGAGTGATTGTAACAACACCTCAAAAAGTAGCTACCGATGATGTAAGCCGTGCGGTGATGATGTTTAAAGATATCAAAGTACCTATTGGTGGTATTGTGGAGAACATGAGCTACTTTATCGCCCCCGATACCCTCAAACGCTACGACATTTTTGGCACAGGAGGAGGTGAGGCTATCGCAACCCAATACGGTGTGCCATTACTAGGAAAAGTACCGCTTTTGATGGAGATTAGAAGCTCCTCAGATGAGGGCAAACCCGCCGTAGCGATGTGTAGCGAGGAGATTAAAGCCTATTACCAAACCATCACCAACAATCTACTCTATGAAATGGGACTATTCTAAATCAAATGCTTTTTCGATATGTTTGGAACAATCTCCCCAAATGGCATCCAAAAAGCTTAAAAAAGTTAAAATTATAGTACTATTTTAAGAATCAAAGGAGCCAAGACGTGACACTAGAGAAATTACGAAAAAATATTGACAAGCTCGACGATGAGATACTCACTCTACTCAATAAACGCATGGAGTATGTCCATCAAGTAGGCGAACTCAAAGGAAAAGATGGGGGTGCTATCTATCGACCCGAGCGAGAACAGGCTATTATGGAACGTCTCACAAAGTTGAGTCAATCGCACAATGGACTGCTTCAACGCAAACATATTGAAGCAATCTTTTATGAGATTATTGGTATCTCCAAAAGTTTAGAACGTGATGAAAAGGTAGCCTATTTGGGTCCTATTGGTACATTTACCCACCAAGCAGCCCAAAGCCGTTTTGGTTCTATCAAAGACTACAACCCCTATCCTTCCATCTTATCCGTCTTCAAAGCGGTAAGTAGCGATAGTGCTACCTATGGTGTCGTACCTATCGAAAACTCAACCGATGGGGTAGTGGGTGAAACACTTGATTTGCTAGGGGAGTACAATCTTAACATTGTCGCTGAAATCTATATGCCCATTCACCACTCTTTTGCTACCAAAGTTGCCAATATCGGGCAAGTACGCAAGATTTATTCCAAAGACAAAGCCTTTGGGCAGTGTCGTGAGTTTTTGGAGAACCATGGATTGATGCACCTTGAACATATTTCAGTAGAATCGACAGCAAAAGCAGCGCAATTGGCAGCCAAAGACTCCAAAGCAGCGGCTATTTGTCTCCATATTGCAGCCAAAATGAATAAATTACCTATTTTGTATGACAATATCGAAGATAGGCACGATAATAAAACCCGCTTTATTGTCGTGAGCAAATCGCTTAATCTTAAGGGAAAAAACGATAAAACTTCAATCCTTGCACGACTCTCCAATACCCAAGGCTCATTGGTGCGTTTTTTACAAGAGTTCGATGAGGCAGGGATTAACCTTACCAAAATCGAAAGCCGTCCTGCTCAAAGCTCCAAAGCATTCTCCTATTGGTTCTATATTGATTTTGATGGACATATCGAGGATGAGAACATAAAGCAGCTCCTAGCACGGCACGAAGATATTAAATTTTTAGGAAGTTACACAAAGGCAGATGATGAAATTTAGAAATGTATTAGATGATATTAAGATATACGAAGCGGGTAAGCCCATAGAGCTTGTCGTAAGAGAGTTTGGTATAGCCCCCCAAGATGTGGTCAAACTCGCCTCCAATGAAAACCCAAAAGGCACGAGTCCCAAAGTCGTAGAGGCACTTAAGGCTAACGCCCATAGAGCTTTTTTATACCCCGATGATAGTATGTACGAACTCAAAGAGGCATTGTCCACTAGGTACGGCGTACAAAGCACTCAGGTTGTGATTGGTGCAGGGAGCGATCAGGTGCTTGAGCTTATTTCACGGGCGTTGCTTGAACCTAACGATAAGGTCTTGATGAGTCAAGTAACCTTTGCGATGTATGAGGTCTATGCCAAACAAATGGGAGCTAAGATTATCAAAACTCCAAGCTATCGACACATTGTCGATGAGTTTATCGATGCTTACCGTGAGCATAAGCCCAAAATCCTCTATATTTGTACCCCCAACAACCCCACAGGCGATGCCATTACCAAAGAGAATGTATTCAAAATCATTCACGCAATCGACAAAGAGACGATGATTGTCGTCGATGGAGCTTATATGGAGTATGCAGCAGCCAAAGATGAAGCCTATCGTATCACTCCTCAAGATTTAATCGGTTTTGAGAATGTGATTTATTTGGGAACTTTTTCCAAGGCGTACGGACTAGGGGGTATGCGTGTAGGGTATGGAATTGCCAATGAAACTATCATTAAAGCCCTTCATAAAATGCGTCCTCCTTTTAATATCACAACCCTTTCGCTTGTAGCTGCTATTGAGGCACTCAAAGATGAAGCGTTTGTTTGCGATTCGATTGCTTTGCACCAACAAGAGATTGAACGCTACGAAGCCTTTGCACACACTCATGGTTTTGAGTATATTGAGAGCTATACCAACTTTATCACCTATCTCTTCCCAGACACCATGGACTCTACGGAGATTGCCGATAGACTGCTACACAAAGGCGTTATTGTGCGAAACTTAGCCTCTTACGCCATGAATGCGTTGCGTATTACCATCGGAACACCCGTTCAAAACAGTCGCTTTTTTGAAGAGTTTGAAAAGATTATTAAATGAAAAAAGTAGCCATACTGGGTCGCCCCAATGTGGGCAAAAGCTCTCTTTTTAACCGTCTTGCAAGGGTTAGAGATGCCATTACCTCCGATGTGAGCGGTACAACACGAGATATTAAAAAACGCCTTGTAACCATCTCGGAAAATAGAGAGTTTGAAGTCATCGATACAGGCGGAATTGATGATAGCAGTGAGCTTTTTTCGATTGTCAAAGTCCAAAGCCTCAAAGCCGCCCAAAGTGCCGATGTTATCCTCTATATGGTCGATGGCAAAAACTTACCCCACGATGAAGATAAGGCACTCTTTTATCAACTCCAAGCCCAAAAAAAGCCCATTGCATTAATTGTCAATAAAATCGATAACGACAAAGAGGAAGAGAGCCGTTTTTGGGACTTTTTGGAGTTTGGTGCAGCGAGTATTTTTCCTATTTCGGTGAGCCACAACCGCAAAATGAACGCCTTTTACCATTGGCTAGAGAAGTATATTCCTCCCAAAGAGGAGAGTGTAACGCTCCATGAAGATGAATCAACGCTTGAAGATATTTTTGATAGAGAACTTGAAGAGCCAATTGCCCAAGAAGAGGATAGAGAGATCAAAGTAGCCATTATTGGACGAGTCAATACAGGCAAAAGCTCTTTGCTTAATGCTCTGCTCAAAGAGGAGCGTGTGGTGGTAAGCGATGTGGCGGGTACTACGATTGATCCTATCGATGAGACAATTGAGTACAACGACTACAAAATTACCTTTATCGATACCGCTGGTATTCGTCGCCGCAGTAAGATTTTGGGGATAGAGAAGTTTGCACTGGGACGTACGACCAAACTGCTTGAAGCTGCCAATATTGTTTTGCTTGTCATTGACGCTACGGTTGGAGTGAGTGAGCTTGATGAACGAGTGGCAGGACTTATCGACAAGCACCGATTGGCGTGTTTGATTGTACTCAACAAGTGGGATATTCGAGGCGACAAAACCTATGAAGAGGCACTTGAAGATACACGTTATGCTTTAAAGTTTCTTCATTATGCTCCCATTATCACCATCTCTGCCAAAAGCGGTCAAAGAGTCCATAAGATTCTCGATGAGGTGGTCAAAATCTATGAACGATACAAACAACGCATCCCTACCTCCAAGCTCAATGAGGTACTTAAAATAGCCATGAGTCGCCACCATGTCCCCTCGCACAACGGAGCGGTAGTGAAAATCAAATTTGCTACTCAATACCAAACCAAACCGCCCAAAATCGCCCTTATTGCAAACCGTCCCGATGGGATTCACTTTAGCTACTTTCGTTATCTTGCCAATTTTTTGCGGGAAAATTTTGATTTTGAAGGTGTACCGCTTGATATTGTGGCTCGTAAGCGTGGAGAGCGTTTTGAAGAGGATGAGGATTAGAAGAAAGTGAAGCAATCCATGGTTTTAGATTGCTTCGTACCTTACAATGACTAGCTCAAAGATGAAATGTTGGGCAAAGTACGCAACATCACAAAGCTAACGAGAGTTGTCGAATCCGAACATATCCTATTCAATCCCTTGAAGCTGCGTCAAATCAACTTGATTGGCTGCACACTCACCTACGAAGATTGAAGCAAGTCTTCGAGGGTGGTATCCATATAATTCGTCATCTTCTCTGTGTATTTTTGCTATATTTGGTCGATGCACACCATTGGCAGTAGTCCACCAATCTTCACTAGGAAAAGCATCCGTTGCTCTATTGTCATAAATAGGTGTCCACATATCAATAAAACGAACTTTTCTACCGTTGGTATTGAGATCATTGACCACTTTTTGGGCAATATCAACATAGTATGCTTTTTGGCGTTCAAGCCAATTATCCACATCATTTTGTGTCGATGGAATACTCACCATGCCAACAGCATCAAGCATATGTGCGGTGACATATACGATGGGGTGATTGCGACAATTTGAGCCTTGATCAAGTGCAATAACGAGTTCTTTGAGTTTCGCCTCATAGGCATTTTTATCAATATCGCCATTGAGGTCATTGCCACCACGGGAAGCAAAAGCGATGTCGTAGCAGTAGCTTTTGTTTGTAAGTTCGCTTCCGTGAAGATTAAACCAATCTTCAACCGAAGAACCAGCGACAGCTGAGGTGTGTCCGATGGTTTGATGGGTATATGTTCCTGTTGAACAGCTGTAAGTATCGGCATTCGTCCAACATCCAGAACCAACCCACTCTATGCTCAATGCAGGATTGCGAATTTGCAATCTTTGAGCAAAAGGCACCATCCAACCAAACTCCTCAGTAGTGTTGAGGGTGCTACTTAGAGTACCGTCTGCATTGAAAGGGAGAGTGTTCATGTGGTTGTACTCTTCAATGCTTTCGCCAGCAACATAAATCCTAAGTGTTTGCGAATCGGTTGAAACAGGAATATTAGTGTTGTTTACATCCGTTGAAACAGGGGTTTGAGTATTGTCTGAAGCGTGGGTTGTTTCGGTTGAAACAGGAATATTAGTGTTGTTTGCATCCGTTGAAACAGGGGTTTGGGTATTGTCTGAAGCGTGGGTTGCTGTGGTCGTTCTACTACCCCCTCCGCATCCACTCAAGATCAATACAGCAGCGACCGATGATAAACAAAACAATTTGAATCTCGCAAACATTTTCATTCCTTTGGTAATAAGATTACATATTTGATATTGTACTATATTACACCTGACTTTATGCACGAAAAGTGCGTAAAAACCTTTCGGATCAACCCTTAACTCGTTGAGCGTTACACTCTTTTTTGGACACTATTTTCTAAAACTTTACCTACAAAAGCATTAAGCGACATACCAGCACTTAATGCCTCTTTGTAGATTTTTTTATGCAAACTTGGCTCAATTCTCACATTAAAGACACCTTTGTAGGCTTTTTGTGGTTCTCTTCCTAGTTGTTCGCAAGTTTTTATATATTCATCAACTGCATTTTTAAAATTAATCTCTAGCTCATCAACTGTAGTAGCTTCAAAGGTTACCAAATCATCTATCATCTCAATTTTTCCAAAAAAAGCATCTATCCTCGCTCGAATACTCTACACTGCCAACATAGTCGCCATATTCTATAATACTACTTTTGATTGAATCTGTTTTATTATATAAACCTTTAACACATTATCAAGATGGGGCTTGTGGAGATTGATTAAAATATCTCTTTTTTGATTGTAAAACTTCACAGCCAACCCAGCCCCTTCAAGCTTCACAAATCCGCAACTTAGTAGCAGTGTTTCCAATTCGTCAAATGTTAAATCTTTTTTAATCGGAATTGCTAAAAATCTTTTCAGTAATTTATCTTTTTTACTCATAGTAAAATGGTATCATTTTTTTAGTTGCACAAGTCAAGCATAATATATTTGTTTGTTGTCTGTGCATCCCGCTTGAGAGAGTGAGAATTGGGGAAAGATTTGCTGATAAAGGAATGTATTTAAGGAAACTCTTTGGGTTATTCTTCACCACTCCCGTGAAAATGGGTATCCACTGCATTGATGGATTCTCGTCTTTTCGGGAATGGCGTATTTTTGGAGGTTCTTGTAAACTTTTGCCTACGCCTCTAACTCAATGATTTGCCATGGAAGCCCTTGCTTGTTGAGTTCTTCCATGAAGGGATCGGGGTCGAGTTGTTCCATATTCCAAACACCCTCTTTTTTCCAAATACCCTCTAGCATCAATTTAGCTCCAATCATCGCAGGAACGCCTGTGGTGTAAGATACCCCTTGCGATTTGACTTCGGCGTAGCACTCTTCGTGGTCTTTGACTTGATAGATGTAGATTTTTTTCTTTGCACCGTCCTTGATACCCTCCGCTACGATTCCGATATTGGTTTTGCCTTTGGTTCGTGGTCCTAGTGAGGCGGGGTCTGGTAGAAGAGTTTTGAGAAACTCAATGGGGATAATGCGTTGCCCTTGATGCTCAACGGGTTCGATACCCAACATTCCCACATTTTCCAAAACCTCCATGTGCTTGAGATAACTCGCTCCAAAGGTCATAAAAAAGCGAATGCGTTGCAATCCTTTGATGTGTTTAACCAAACTCTCTAGCTCCTCATGGTAGAGCAAATAGCTATCTTTTGGTCCTACCTCAGGATAGTCCCACACTTGCATAATCTCCATAGGCTTTGTCTCTATCCACTCTCCATTCTCCCAATATCGCCCGTTTGCACTCACCTCTCTAAGGTTGATTTCGGGATTGAAATTGGTTGCAAAGGGGTAGCCGTGGTCTCCTGCGTTGCAATCTAAAATATCAATGGTATGAATCTCATCAAAGTAGTGCTTTTGAGCGTAAGCACAAAAGATATTGGTAGCCCCTGGGTCAAATCCACTGCCTAGTAGCCCCATAATACCTGCTTCCTTAAACGCCGCATCTCTCTCCCATTGGAGTTTGTATTCAAACTTCGCAAGACTAGGGTGTTCGTAGTTGGCAGTATCAAGATAATCGACTTTGGTAGCGATACACGCATCCATAATCGCCAAATCCTGATAAGGCAAAGCGACGTTGATAACAATATCGGGTTGAACATCATCAATCAAAGCCACAAGCTCCTCTACGCTATCGGCGTTTACGCTACGAGTATCCACATCGACACCGCAACACGCCTTAACATCTTTGGCAATTGCTTCGCACTTACTGAGTGTACGACTCGCCAATGTAATATGCCCAAAAACTTCGCTATTCATAGCACACTTATGCACCACTACATTGCTCACGCCACCCGCACCGATTATCAATACTCTTTTTGACATATAAATCTCCCTTGATTACATTATGATAGTCAAATTTTATCATATTTATAAGTATATTTATGATACATTTGTGAAAATTCTTTAAAGGTGTGAATAGTGACAATAAATGCAATTAAGATGAGAAAATTTTGTTCTCCATTTAGAATAGTTTTAGGTTTGGCTTTGATTTTGGGAGCTGTGGTGACGGGGATTAAGTTTTTGTATATCGGTATTCTTCCATTGGTGGCGGGACTTATCAACTTTTGCCCAGCTTGTTATTTCACAAAACAGTGCGATTTGCTAGGAAAGGATATGAAAAAAGAGGAGAATAAACCCCAAGCATAACCCTCACCACTAGGTTTTCTCGCTCCCAAACTGCGTTTGAGGGCGTACAAATCAGCCATCAACTCCCAATACGTGCTTACACTAGCTCAAATTACAACTCAAATCAAACCATAGGCTATAGAATGAGTGAAAATGATAAACTATTAAACGAACAAGGCGTTTTATATACCAACAAACAAGATTACGACAAAGCCGTAGAGTTATTTTTAAAAGCCATTGAGATAGATGCCAGTGATGAGTATTATAATAATTTAGGTATAGCTTATGTCTATAAAAAAGAGTACCCCAAAGCAATAGAAGCCTTCCAAAAAGCTCTTGAAATCAATCCAGATAATAGAGAAGCTTATTACAATATCGAAGTTTTGTGGTGGTAAAACACAAACACATTCCGCACTCCCCAGAACATAAAACAACTGCCAAAAAGTGCTTCGACTAGGCTCAGGGCAAACGGATAACATAAAACCGTTCATGCCCCAGCTTATC
Source organism: Sulfurovum sp. FS08-3 (assembly GCA_000830175.1). Lineage (GTDB taxonomy): Bacteria > Campylobacterota > Campylobacteria > Campylobacterales > Sulfurovaceae > FS08-3. The sequence continues at coordinate 43,683 of JQIS01000031.1, forward strand.
GAGGCACTTTTGTGACAATTATTTCACAAACTCGGACGATGAGAACGAGCAAGTACTCTTTTTCAAAAATAAAGAGCATTAAAAAATATAAACTGACACAAAACTACCCAATACCAAAATAGCTATTATAAATTATTGGCAATTAATAAATATTAAGGGGGGGGTACTATAATTATATAATTGTATTAAACTAGTAATTTAATATATTTTATAAAAAAGGATACTCCATGAAAGCCAAAACTCTACTTATCGCTTCGTTGCTCTTGCCCAATCTACTACTATCTAGTAGTGTGATTTTAGAAGAGTCGTTTGAAAACCTAAGAGACAAAAAGGGGTGGCATATCCTAAAAGATAATGTCATTGGTGACCACGGAGCAGTATGGACAACCGATACCAATGGAGTAGAACTTCAAAGAGAAGTAGTCTCAGATTCAGCAGATGGCAAAGTTCACGCCGAACTTGATGCTAAACATAATGTAAAAATCTCTACCAAAATAACACCAACAGAAGCTACAAACTATAAACTTAGCTTTGCTATTAAACCAAGAGACAAAAACAACAACAAAGATACTTCGGCAATGAGTGTGAAGCTCTTTAATCAAATAGTTACTATTCGCTCAAATAGCAGTGGAGAGCTATCAATCAAAAACAAAAACAACAACCTCAAAGTATCACAAACACCACATGATAATGGATGGAGTAAAATTGAGATAGATTATGATAGTGTGGATAGAAGCAAAAAGAGTTTAATCATTAGCGGAATTGGCACAGATGATAGCTATGGGATGCTACTAGATAGTATCAAACTCATCGCCAAAGATGCTAATGATACGCAGGAGAGCAATCAAACCAACCCCTTGCCTGATGGCATACTACTCAAAGAGTCCTTTGAAAACCTAAGAGACAAAAAGGGGTGGCATATCCTAAAAGGAAGCATTAGAGGAGACCATGGAACAGTATGGAAAAGTGACGACAATGGACTAGAACTTCAAAGAGAAGTAGTCTCAGATTCAGCAGATGGCAAAGTCCACGCCGAACTTGATGCTAAACATAATGTCAAAATCTCTACCAAAATAACACCAACAGAAGCTACAAACTATAAACTTAGCTTTGCACTCAAACCAAGAGACAAAAAGGGTGATAAATCCACTTCAGCTATACGAATCAATCTCTTTAAACAGGTAGTATCCATTCGCTCTAGTAGTAGTGGAGAGCTATCGATTAAAAACAAAAATGAGAATGTGAAAGTCACACAAACTCCACAAGATAATGGTTGGAGTAAGATTGAGATAAACTACAGTGACATTAACAAAAGCAACAATGCTTTGGTGATTCGTGGGATTGGTAAGGATGATAGTTATGGGATGCTATTAGATGATATAGAGCTGCGTAGTAGTACCCAAGAGAACAACGCTACTGAGGTCATCCACGGGCATACCTTGCCACCTGAACCAGACCCTACTATCAATAACGCTACATTAGGTGGAGTCGATAGTAACGGTAACGGTGTACGGGATGATGTGGAGAGGGCGATTTATAAGAAATATGATAATAAGCTAGATGTTGTTGTTTTGATGGATGAAGCAAAATTTAATCAACGAACAATGGTTGAACCAATTTCCAATGCTCAAGAGATTGTAAAAGATTCAACTAAAACTGGTAATTGTGAATTATATTTAATTAATTTGAAGAGTAGTGGCGTGACTGGCAACAAAGTGATAAGCAATATGAAATATGTTGATAATATAACCTTTAATACTCCTGAACGAGTTAAAAAATATCTTGATTATAACCAAGCTCTCTCAGGTGGTGTCTATGGTGGACCAATCAGTGATTGGAATCGTCAAGCATGTAGTGAAGAGGTTGTTAAAGTTCTAGAGGAGATGGGGCTATGAAGTATATAATTGTACTACTGCTTTTTACCTTTTCTTTAGTTGCTAATGAACCCGATAAGAAAAATACCTATAATGAATATATGGTAGACCTCTACTATGCCAATGGTATTATGATGCAAGAAGCTGAAAAAGAAGCTAAAAAAATTTGGAGAATTAGAGCTAATGACTTACTTCAAAGTAAGCCAATTTTATGGACACGAATTGCTAATGTGGAGATAGCTTATAATATCTCAAAAGGTTTTGCAAAAGATATGTTTGAAGCTTTTTTACAAAAGGTAGCATTGGAGCCTAATTACAATACTGGATGGGAGGGTTTTAAAACAGCGATTGCTCTTATTACTCGTTCCCATCCGTCCTCGGTGGGAATGCATACGAGAGCTTAATAAACAAAACAGCTATCAACTGCTAAAATAACTCTATGGGAAGAAGTAGATATATCATAGTAGAACCAACACATCCACACTTTATCACTTGTACGGTACTCAACTGGCTACCAATATTTACACGCTTTGATAGTGTAGAGATTATTATCAATAGCCTCAAACATCTACAACAAAAAGAGAACCTAAAACTCTACGCTTTTGTGATACTTGAAAACCATCTGCATCTCATTGCTCAAAGTGATGATATTGCAATAAGCATGAGACACTTTAAATCTTTTACCGCTAAAGAGCTTTTGAAGCTATTACAACAAGAGAATGCTCAAACGCTACTCAAACAGTTTGAATTTTATAAAAAGGCTCATAAAAGAGATAGAACCTATCAACTATGGCAAGAGGGGTATCAACCTAAATTGATTGACAATGATGCTATGATGATAAACAAGATAGAATATATTCATAATAACCCCATCAAACGAGGCTATGTAGATGAGGATTGGCACTGGAGATATAGCAGTGCTAGAGCCTATAGAGATATGGAGAGCTTGATTGAGGTGGAAAGGTTTTGGTATTATAACCTCTCGTATGCATTCCCACCGAGGACGGATGGGAACGAGAGAACGAGAGACAAATAGTAGAAGATAAAGGTATAACAAAAGCTATTCTACCATCCAACAAGGGTTGGACATTAGGAATAGGAGGGGAAAATCTTATTAAAACAGGACCGATATCAGGAGTGAGAAATAAATACACTCCTATATTAGCCGTAGGTACTGCTTATGTAAGTTATGAAGGAGGTCTGATTATTCAAGATGGTATTGAAGCAATTAAAAAATGGATTCAAGATAACGAGGAGAAAAAATGAATATTTTTGAATTATTAACAATGGTATTAATTATGGGTTTTATAAGTAGTTTTTTAGTTTCATTTGGTTTAATATATGTATTATTAAGTCCAATTATAACTATAATAATAATTATGGTAATAAGGTATATAAGTCAATATTTTAGAAATTTAAAGGAGAAGTAGATACTTAAGAAGTAGTATTCAATATGCTTACAGGATATTATGCAAGTGCAACATTAAATCCATTAGCAATGATGGGAGGACATACCGTAGCAGGAGGATTAAATACAGCCTATAATGAGCTTAGTGATAGTATAGAGGGTACGGATTATAGTATGCTTAATCCTCTTAATCTCTACTATACATTTGGGGATGCTAACTCTTGGGAAAATATAGGTTTTTTTCTCGTTCCACCTCTCTCAAGAGCATAAAACAACTGCCAAAAAGTGCTTCGACAAGGCTCAGCACGAAGGGTTTTACGCTATCCGTTCACCCCAAGCTTTGAGCTTGTCGAAGAGTTGAAGGGTTTATTGTTTCACACTCTGCGTATTTTAAAACCCCTAGCTCAACGCTCTAGGGTCAGCCAATTTTCCTGCTATGGCACTTGCGGCGGCTACGGCGGAGTTGGCTAGATAGATTTCGCTCGTTCTTGCTCCCATGCGTCCTACAAAGTTTCGATTGGTTGTCGCTACGCAACGCTCTCCATCTGCCAAAATACCCATGTATCCACCCAAACAAGCCCCACAGGTAGGATTGGATACGACCGCTCCCGCTTCGATAAGTATCTCAATGAGTCCCTCTTTTTGGGCTTGAAGCAATATTTTTTGCGTGGCGGGTGTAACAATCATACGAGTGTGACGTGCTACTTTCTTGCCTTTCATAATTGCCGCTGCGATGCGTAAATCCTCTATTCGTCCATTGGTACAGCTTCCTATCATGACTTGATCTATTTTCAAATCATCGGCTACACCTTGTTCGATTGATTTGCCGTTTGAGGGCAAAAAGGGATAGGCTACGACGGGAGAGAGGCGACTCACATCAATCGTAAGGATTTGTTCATAGGTAGCATCGGGGTCACTGTAGTGATAGATAGGCTCATCTCTTAGCCCACCGTTTGCCTCTTTTCGCTCCTCCAAATAGGCTTTTGTCACCTCATCGACAGCGATTATACCGTTTTTGGCACCCGCTTCAATCGCCATATTGCAAATAGAAAATCTATCCGCCATCGTAAGATAGCCAATGGCATCGCCACTAAACTCCAACGCTTTGTACAATGCCCCATCGACACCGATTTGTCGTATCACTTCCAAAATAATATCTTTGCCGTAGATATGCGGTGCGGGTTTGCCGATAAGTTCAACTTTGATGCTTGAGGGTACTTTAAACCAATTGCCCCCCGTAATCATTCCAAACGCCAAATCGGTACTTCCCATCCCCGTAGCAAAAGCCCCCAACGCTCCGTGCGTACAGGTGTGCGAATCGGCTCCGATAATGACATCACCAGGGATAACCATCCCTTTTTCGGGCAACAATGCGTGTTCTATTCCCATATCTTTTTCATCAAAGAAGTTTTTGAGATTGTGTTTGTAGGCAAAATCTCGTGAAATTTTGGCTTGATTGGCGGAGGCTATATCTTTGGCAGGGATGTAGTGATCCATAACGATACAAAAGTTATCAGGCCTTGCCAAAGAGGCAGCACCGCTTTGCTCAAAAGCATGAATGGAGATAGGTGTCGTAATGTCGTTGCCAATAATCATATCAATATCGACACGCACAATCTCCCCTGCGTGGACGGTTTTGTTGGCATGGTGTGAAAAAATCTTTTCGGTAATGGTTTGTCCCATAGAAATCCCTTAAATTATAGTTAAAAATAGTGCAAAATTGTTGGTATTATAGCAAAAAAGAGATTTAAATATATAGCATTCACAATATAAATGATAAAAAGCGTAGAGTATCACTTGACACTATTTACTTTTAATGCTATACTTCGGGCTATAATCCATACAAAGGAGTATCGCATGAGTCTAAAGATGAACAAACTTGTAGAGCTAAGCGGTGTGCCAAAGGCTACCATTTTGTACTACATCAAAGAGGGGATATTACCCCAACCCGACAAACCCAAACCCAATTTGCATCTCTACGATGAAGAGACGCTTGAGAGACTTGATTTTATCAAATATCTTCAAAAGAATTTCAACTGTACCATCAATGAAATCAAAACCGTACTCGAAAATCAAAAGATACACAACACCTCCAATTACGAAGCACTGCTTGATGCTATTGAGATTGTTATGGGCAATCGTGACCAAACCCACTACACCAAAGAGGAGGCGGCTAGATATTTGGGGATGGAGGAGAGCTTTTTGGATGAGCTTTTGGATGAGGGGATTGTTTTTATGCGTGATGGGGTATTGAGCCAAAAAGAGCTAGAGATAGTGCAGATTGTCATGGAGTATCACAGCCTCAATCTTGATATCGAACTCTTCAAAACCTATGCCCACCACGCAAGAGAGTTGGCAACACTCGAAGTAGCCATGAGCCAAAAACTGCTCAACAAAGAGTCCAAAAAAGCCACTATCAAACGCCTCTTTGATACGTTGCTTATCCTCAAACCCTACATCTTCAATATGACCACACTCAAAGAGTACCAAGGAGCCTCCCATGTTAGAGATACTCAAAATTAAGGGCTTTGTTGCCTATTTGTTGATACTTGTTTTAAATGTGACGGTGGATATTGCCCATAAAATCACTTTGCAAAACCTGCTTATCAAAAGCTACGAGGGGGAGACGCTTATTATTCTAAGTGCGCTTATCAATATGTTTATTTTGATCCCTTTTGTACTCGTCCTCTCTCCATCGGGCTTTCTAAGCGACCGTTTTTCCAAAACCCTCGTGATACGCTACAGTGCATTGGTAGCCGTTGGACTTACATTAATTATAGCGTTTTCCTATTTTATGGGGTGGTTTATCTTTGCCTTTTTGGCGACACTGCTACTAGCTACCCAAAGTGCTTTTTACTCCCCTGCCAAATACGGTATCATCAAAGAGCTTGTAGGAGGTGACAATCTAGGGAGTGCCAACGCCATTGTCCAAGCCCTTACGATTGTCTCTATTTTGACAAGCTCGATTGCCTTTACGCTACTCTTTGAAAATCTCTACGATGGTTCAACCTCACCCGATGCGATTTTGCACTCTGTAGCACCTATTGGTATTGGTTTGGTGGTATTGAGTCTATTGGAGAGCTTTTTGGCGTATCGGTTGCCCATGATGGAGTCCAAAGACCCCCAAAGCACGTTTGAGTGGTCGAAATATCTACGACTCAAATACCTCCAAGCCAACGTAGCCAAAACCAAAGCCAATCCCAATATTGGATTAAGCATTGTAGCGGTAGCTATCTTTTGGGGTGTGGCACAAATTGTTATCGCTGCGTTTCCTGCACACTACAAAGCTCTTAGCGGTGATGACAATACCGTTGTGATTCAATCGATTTTGGCTATCTCCTCTATCGGACTCATTGTAGGTTCATTTATTGCAGGATACTACTCCAAAAAACATATCGAACACGGCTTTATCCCCCTAGCAGCCATGGGTTTGAGTGCGTCGCTTTTTGCTTTTGCATCGGTAGAGGAGGTGTTTAATCTCTATCTAGCCAGTCTTGTTTTTGGATTTTTTGGAGGGCTTTTTGTCGTCCCACTCAATGCCACAATCCAATTTTTCGCCCCAAGTCACGAGATGGGCAAGATTTTGGCGGGTAAAAACTTCGTAGAAAACAGTGTCACGATTGGTTTTTTGGTATTGGCTATGGGAGTTATTTCGCTGGGTTTCTCGACTACCTATCTCTTTATGGTAGCAGCTTTGATAGTAGCCATAGGTTCGCTTTACGCTATCAAACAACTTCCCCATCTCTTTGCCCGTATGCTTTTGTTTCCTCTGCTACGCACTCACTATTCGTTGAACGTCCAAGGAGTAGAAAATATCCCCAAAAGCGGAGGAGTATTGATGCTAGGCAACCATATTAGCTGGATAGATTGGCTCGTGATACAACTCGCCTCTCCACGGGCTATCAAATTTGTCATGACACGCAACATCTACAACAAATGGTATCTTAAACGATTTTTACAACTCTTTGATGTCATATCCATCTCCAACGCTGCCTCCAAAAGTGCTATTGCCTCTATCCAAGAACGCCTCAACAACGGCGAAGTAGTAGCACTCTTTCCCGAGGGACACATTAGCTTCAACGGACAATTGGGGGAGTTCAAAAGAGGCTATGAGTTGGCTCTCAAAGATACCCATCATCCTATCGTCCCCTTTTATATCCGTGGATTGTGGGGTTCTACTTTTTCACGCGCTAGAGACTACTACAAAGAGATACACGCTACCCAACGAGACATTATCGTATCCTTTGGCAAACCCCTACCCTCCACTACCCTCGCACCCCAAGTCAAACAAAAGGTAGTAGAACTCTCCTATGGTGCATGGAATCACTACATCAACACACTCAAACCACTCCATTATGAGTGGCTCAAAACCACCAAAAAACGCCTCTTCAAACGCTCTATCGTGGATAGTTTGGGTACCGATTTGAGCGGGGGCAAACTCCTCACTGCTGTATTGCTCTTCGCTCCTCGTATCAAAGCCCTCAAACAACCCAATGTTGGTATCCTCCTGCCCTCCTCCTCTATCGGTGCGATTATCAATTTAGCGGTTTTGGTAGGAGGTAAATGTGCGATTAACCTCAACTACACGGCTCTTCACAACCTTCAAAGTGCGATTGCACAAGCCGATATTGCATCCATCATCACCTCTCGTGCTTTTGTAGAGAAGCTTACTAGCAGGGGGATTGTACTCGATGAAGCCGTTCTTAGTCGTTGCGTTTATGTAGAAGAGATAGCTCACACTTTTAACAAAGCCAAAAAAATCTCCGCCTTGCTTCAAGCCTATTGGATGCCCAGTTGGATGATTCGACTCTTCTATTTTGCACCCACTAGCCTTGATAGTGTCGCCACAATCCTCTTTTCAAGCGGAAGCGAATCCTCGCCCAAAGGGATTGAGCTTACCCACCGTAACCTTATCGCCAATATCAAGCAAGTAAGCGATCTGCTCAATTTCAAAAAAGATGATGCTATGCTCAACTCTTTGCCTATTTTTCACTCCTTTGGGCTTACGGTTACGCTTTTGTTGCCTCTTGTCAAGGGAGTAGAGGTGATTAGTCTGCTCGACCCTACCGATGCTTTGGGAGTGGGCAAAATGGTAGCAAAATACCGAGCGACGATTATCTTTGGGACTTCAACCTTCTATCGCCTCTACATTCGCAACACCAAACTCCACCCTTTGATGTTTCAAAGCGTACGCCTAGCCGTAGCAGGAGCGCAAAAACTTAGCCCCGATGTCAAAGATGCCTTCAAAGAGAAGTTTGGATTGGTACTCTATGAGGGATACGGCACGACCGAAACCGCCCCCGTCGTAGCCGTCAATGTCCCCAATGCCCTAGAGAGTGCCTCCATGGAGGTGATTATCGGACACAAAGAGGGGAGCGTAGGACAACCTCTCCCAGGTACAATTGTCAAAATCGTAGATCCCCAAACCCTCCAAGAGTTGCCTACCCATGAAGAGGGCTTGATTTTGATAGGGGGTATTCAAGTGATGAAAGGCTATCTCAAAGAGGAGACCAAAACCGCCGATGCCATTGTAGAGATTGAAGGTGTGCGGTACTACAAAAGCGGAGACAAAGGGCGTAAAGATGCCGATGGATTTATTACCGTAGTCGATAGATACTCTCGCTTTGCCAAAATCGGGGGCGAAATGGTCTCTTTGGGGGCTATTGAGGAGGCACTTTGGATTGAGGGGAGTGAGATTTTGGCGGTTGCTGTGGAAGAGACCAAAAAGGGCGAAAAGGTTGTTTTGCTTCATACGGGCGATGCAGAGAGACTCAAAGAGAGAGCCAAAGAGATCGAACCGCTTATGCGTCCTAGTGAGTACTTTTTGATAGACTCTATCCCCAAACTAGCTAGCGGCAAAAACGATTTTGGCAAAGCCAAAGCAATAGCAAATGATTTACTCAAAGGATAAACCGTGCAACCCTCACTTCATACTCAACCCTCACCCCATTTTGTCTTTGCTTCATGGGTAGCTTTGGGGGTAGGATTTTTTGGATTTCTTATAGGACTTTGGAACGCTCAAATGGAGCTAAACGAAAAAGGATACTACTTTACTTTGCTTATTTTTGGGCTTTTTGCTGCTATTTCGTTGCAAAAATCAATCCGTGACAAAACCGAAGGTATCTTTGTAAGCAACAGCTATCTCAGTTTGTGTTGGTTTGTTTTTGCACTCGCTTTGGCACTGCTAGTCATTGGATTGTACAACGCAACACTGCTACTTAGCGAAAAAGGCTTTTACGGTATTGCCTACTTTTTGGCACTCTATGCCTCAATAAGCGTACAAAAAAACATCCGTGACCTCGAACCCCAAACCCCACACCAATCCCCCAATACCAAAAAAAGCCTTGATTGAGAATGGATTGGTTGTTTTGTTGGTCTTGTATCCTACTCGTTCCACCTCTCCCGAGGTGGAACGAGAAAAAATGGTTTTGATTGTGGGCATTTTTTTTCAGTTCCCCTCTTTGGTTACTTAAAGATAAGTTTTTTTGAGATGGAATAGTGGGTTTATGTCATAAAAAACCTCTATTCCAAACCCAAATTTTCACTTAAATAAATTATATATTTTTAGTTTTTTCTCTATTGAAGCCTGTATCCAAAAACCATTTTTAGGGCAATGAAAACCAAATAATACTGCAACCAAATTTGGTTTCTTATTTACATTATTGACCACATTTGCAAGATATTGTACATTTATCAACAATATAGATGGTGAAACCATTAATATTACTTCTTCAAAAAATTTTGAATCATAGTCAATATACAATACACAAGAGTCATGAATTCGTTGAGATAAAATATCTTTGAGATAAGGTGTAAGTGATTTTTTATCCATTGAGTTAATCATTAATTTTCTTCTTCCAAATCTATCACTTTTATGAAAAAATTTATCTTTTATTTCTTCATATTCAACTGATTCCCCATCAATATAGCCATCAACAACATGATTCAACAACATAAAAAGAAAATTATCTTCTTCTTCATCTATTAAATAGTTTTTACAGGCTAATCGGTTAGCTCCTCCTGTTACCAATCGTATCCATAAGTGATGTTTTTCTCTATATAGAGAAAAACATCACTTATGGATACGATTGGTAACAGGAGGAGCTAACCGATTAGCCTGTTAGTCATATTGTTGTCGGACAAGATTGTCATTTTTGAACTCTATCCATGATTTAACAGGTTTATCTATATGATACTCGTTGCTCATTATTTTCATATTGGGCATTAATAGTAAAGAAGTTATTGTTATTAAAAATATTATTTTCATTATTGTTTACTTTTCAAAACTTATAAATCACTCCAAGTGAAAGATTATTTTGCGAAATCCCCATGCTATTGCTATAGTCTATACTGATATCAAGTATGGTTTTAGTATTAATCTCATAGCTTACACCTAATAAATAGGTAAGGCTTGAACCACTATTAATAATATTTTTGCCATTTACTTTAGTCTTGGTTTGATAACTGTATCGAATGCCTGTATTGATGGATATATAAGGATTAGCAGCAAAGTAGAGTTGAGGAACTAATGAAAACTTATCTGCAACTTCTATGCTATCTTGCTTGTACTGATTTTCCATATTGAGTCGATAAGTAGTTTGCAATAAAAAAACAATAGGATCAACAGTATAGTATGAGGTCGCAAAAAATGTATAGCCCTTAAAGTAGACATTTTTATCTTCATTAAGCTTAGAAAACGATACCTTATTGATCACATCAACGGTAGTCCCAAACAATAATGATGGGGTCTCGTCTTCATGTTTGACCTGATAAATTGCCCCCAAGACAAGGGAATTAAATCCTTTATCGTTTTGAGTTAAAAAATTTTCACTACTGTCATAATGTGTATATAAGCTGTAAAAATTGACAGAAGAAAAAAATTCAATATCTTTATTGAAGCCATATCTCATAGTTATCCCATAATTTAAATAATCTTGATTTATTTTACTTAGACCTAGATATGTCGGTATGGTTAAAAAATCTCCATTATTTGTTTGGTACTCCAAGGGTGCGATGATACCATCAGATTTTTGGATATTGCTATAAGAAGTAGTCAGTTGAACTTTGTATGTATTTTTTTCAGTCAATATCTCATCAACCTTAACTGGTTTTGAAAATGATAATATTGGAAGAGTTAATAGTAATATTTTTTTCATTAATCTACTTTAATTTAATATTAAACATTTTAGAATATGGAATGACATGGGTTATATTTTTAGTTTTACTATATACCCTGCCTTTAATTCCCTTTTTGTCAAAGATTAATTCTAAGGTTATATCTTCGTTCTTGTTAGGTTTTTCAGTAAGCAACTCAGTGCTTTTTAAATAGGTAGCAAATTGAGGTGAAAATAGAACAGATTGCCCCATTTGGTCAGACATCGTTGATGATATTGCTATAAATTGTTCCTTGTGAATGGTGTTTATAGGCATTTTTGCATAAGTTTTTATAATGATTTCAGTTACTTTTTGTCCTTCAAAAAGTATTGCTTCGGTAAAACTTACTTTATTATACTCTTCAATAATTAAAGAGTTGTTTTGCATTTTAACAACAGGCGTATTGATTTTTCCTATTTGAACCTGTGTTAGATTTTCTGAATTGAGCGTGGTTAGCATCATTAGTGCTACAAGAATTGATTTTGCCATTTTTTTTGTTCCTTGATCTTAATAGAAAAGATTATATATACAATGTATGATACATGATATAACAAATAGTATGGCAACAACAATGATACCATCTAGCCATAGCATTCTAAATAGTTTGAATATTGATTTAAAGAAATTCTTAAAAATCAAACATTATCCTTATGTATTGAGTTGCTTGGAACACTCCCCTGAAGAGTGCCGTCACTATAGACTTAATTTTGGGTCAAATTGAGTACGATGAATACACTTATTCGGAGGTGTTGCTTTAATTTATTATCGCCACCAAACTTGAAAATAATGTGATGGTATTGTACCATGATAGGTTGGACTTTTTGGTGCAGGTGCATTAGCAATCGATGTTGCCCAACCAAAGAATAAGGGAATAAACCATCCCCATTCACCCTCAGTATTTTTCATCTCAACCTGATTGAGCATTGTCACTCTGTGAGTATTTTGCCCAAAAAGCATATGAGTATCACTTGGGCTAAGTGTTGCTAGGTTCATTTTTTCACTTGTTGAAGCCGTAGCGATAGCTGTAGAAGCAATTAGGTTTACTAAAATTAAAGAAATTTTTTTCTTCATAGCATTTTCCTTCATTAAAACTTTATTGATAAGTTCAATAACTTACAAAAGCAATAATACTCTCTCTCTTAGTCAAGTGTAGAATTGAGATTGGGTAAATTTCTTAATCTTATGATACAAAAAGAAACATCTAAGAATTTTCTCGCTTCCATCAAGAGAGAGTGTGAAATAATAAACCCTTCGACTAGGCTCAGGGTGAATGGATAGCATAAAACCGTTCGTGCCCAGCTTGTCGAAGCACTTTTTTAACAGTTATTTTACAATCTCTCCCGAGGTGGAACGAGGGAGGTTCTTTCTTGGAATCTACTACTCAACATCGCAAAATTCCAATGAGGGGATAGAGGGGCGTTTGAGGTTGTGGTTGTGGTCGATGTAGAGATTTTTGAGTTTGAGCTGGGTGATGCTTGGGGGTAGGGTAGTGAGCAGGTTATCTTCTACATCAAGTTCTACGAGTTTTTTAAGCTCCCCGATACAAGGAGGTAGCTCTTGTAAGGCATTACCCGAAACGCTTAAGTGGGCTAAGTTTTGGAGGCTACAGATACTAGGAGGCAAGTGCGTTAGGGCATTGTTGTCTAGGGTGAGTATTTGCAAATCTTCAAGTTGGGAGAGTTCAAAATCAATCGTTTTGAGATGGTTATCGTTGAGATTGAGCCGAATAAGCATATCGTGCGATTGAAGCGAGGGGAGATTGTTTATCTCATTGCCCTCAAGCAACAACGTTTCAAGCTCCTCAATACGCCCAATGGATGGGGGTAGGGTGGTGAGCTGATTGTAGGAGAGGTCGAGATAGTAGAGTGCTTTCATGCCTCCAAAGACATCGGGTAGATGGGTAAGGTTGTTGGTATCAAGCGAGAGATAGAGAAGCTTGTTGAGGTTTTGGAGTTTGGGCGAAAGAGCTTCAAGCCAATTGGCGGCGATGGTTATGCGTGTGAGCTTGGTGAGGGTGTAAAAACTCTCGGGTAAACTTTTGAGGCGGTTGCCGTTGAGGTTGATAATGACGAGATTTTGGGCTTCGCCGATGGTATCGGGAAGGTTCTCAAGCAGATTGTTTTCGCACTGGAGATTACGCAAACGCTTCAAGTTGCCAATAGAGGAGGGCAGGGATTTGAGACGGTTGTTGGAGAGTTTGAGAACGTTGAGGTTTTCCAATGCACCAATGCTAGGAGGCAGTTCACGCAACTTTTTTTTGCTAAGGTCTAATAGAGATAGATTTTTTAATCGCTCACAATCGGTGGGGATATTTAGGTTGTTTTGTTTGATCCATCGTGAAAATTCCTCAATGCTACTCATCGCTTTCTTCTCCTCTGCTGTGCATCTGTTCGATTAAAAAATCTATCTCTTCGTAGTCAATTGCTCCAAACTCTACCATATTAAAAAGTGCCATAAGCGGACGACGACAACAGGTTTTGTTGCACTCTGTCACCAGTTTTTTTGCCTTTTTATAGGGAAGGTCGGTTTGTTTGAATATCTCAATGGCTTGCGCTACACTCTTGTGACCGCATGCGCAAATCTGCCGATTGTGCAACGCTTCCATAGTCTATCCTTTTAATTTAAAAAGTCGTGTTGGGCTTTGAGTTCAAGGACGGGTTTCATCGCCTCTTGTACCTCTTGGCTAAGCGTGAGGAGTCTAGCGTAGTCGCTCCAAATGGTATCTTCTACAATATCGTGAATCTCACCTGCTAGTTCGGTGACTTTTCGTTTGTATCCTGCGTACTCTTTTTTGATGGCTTTTTGCTCTTCGTGGCTTGGTGTCATGGTGTTACCTTTTTTGTCTGTTTGTTATTACTATGCAACCTTTGTTCCTTTAGAGTCCATAAATCATCTCAATATCAATAGAGGGTTGGGTGTTTTTGTACATCAAATAGTACTCCCCTTCTAGCACAAATTGGTAGGATTGATACAACTCCACGACGCTTTGGGCATCTGCGGGAATAAATGCGGATATTTTTTTGAGTCCTCGATGGTAAATCACACCACGAATGAGCTTATGGGCATCATCAAACGCACCATCTTCCATAATCCACGGAGATATTTTGATGGTCGATTTATCGAGTGCGTAGGAGTGTTGGTAACCAAAGTCGGTAGAGAGTATTAGTGAAGAGGATTTGAAGATGTTTTGGGTGATATACTCTACCATATCATCTCCCAATGCTCGTTTGTTGAGCTGGGCTAAGGTAGGGATGTAGTTCTCTCTTGTGATGCTCTTTGCCATAGCGTTGGTGAAATTGAAGGCTACGCCCCCACCGCTGTAGGTAGCTTGGGTAAATCTGTGCAATGCTTTAAATCCTACCTGAGTAAAAATCTCCATTTGGCTCTTGTGGACAATCGTCACCACACTACGCTCCTCGTCGTAGAGATTGTTGAAGAGTATCTTAAGGAGTCGCTCTTTGATGGGGTTGCTTGTATCGGGTTTGTAGTAAAAACCATTGAGCAAATAGAGATTTTCCATCTCATAAAGCACCACAAAGGCGATAAGCGTCTCACCCTCATACGCCCCAAAGATAAGCGAACCGTGGTCAAAGCAATTGAGTACTACCCCTTTGTCTATAGCAACTTCGAGGCTAAATCTCTCCAAATCCTCCCGAAAGCTGTTTTTGCGAATCCAACCTACGAACATAGATACAACGCTTTGAGTTCATCTTCGCTCATAACGGCTTTGCGGTGGGTGACGATGGAGCGAACTTTGGGTAGGAGTTGATTGACTTTGGCGATATTAATATCAACTCCGCTCTTTTGGAGATAGTAGAGCAAGGTAGAGGTGCCTGAGTGTTTGCCAATGGGAAAATAGCGATGCCCACCCACTTCGCTAGGGTCAAAGGCTTCGTAGGCGTTTTTGCTTTTGATCATACCATTGACATGGATACCCGATTCGTGCGAAAATATATCCTCTCCTACAATCGGAAAACTGCGAGGAATTTCACGATTGGCAGCGCGTGAGACGACATCAATGACTCTTTTGAGCTTGGATGCATCGACTTTTCTATCCTCACCAAACTGATGCACGAGACTCATTAGGACTTGTTCAAACGAGGCGTTTCCAGCCCGTTCCCCTAGACCTATGACGGTGGTATTGAGAGACTTCGCCCCCGCTTCAATCCCCGCAATAGAGTTTGCTGTAGCCATACCAAAATCGTTGTGGGTGTGCATCTCGATATCAAGCAAATTAAGCGAACTAAGATGGGAGATGTTGCGATAGGTTTGATAGGGTGTCAAGATACCTATTGTATCGCAATAGCGAAAACGATTAGCCCCAAGTGCCACTCCTAAACGCATCACCTCTTCAATGAAGCCCAAATCGCCCCTTGAAGCATCTTCGCCGCCAATACAGACAAAGAGTCCCTCTCTTTTGGCAGTGGTAATGACGCTTTCAAGATTTCTCAAAATCCTCTCTTTGTCACCGCCAAATTTGACATCAATCAAAATATCCGAAAGCGGAATAGAGAGATCGACGGCGTTTACACCGCATTGGAGTGATTGTTCCAAATCGCTCATCGTCGCACGATTCCAACTCATCAGAGGAATGGGAAGATGGAGAGCTACTATTTGTTTGATATCTTCACGCTCACTCTTGCCCATAGCAGGAATACCAATCTCAAGTTCATCCGCACCTGCTTCATACAACGCTAGGGCAATATCAAGTTTCTCTTGTGTGTTAAACGCTACAAAGGGAGCTTGTTCGCCATCACGCAAAGTAGTATCATTGATAAGTGCCATAGTAGCTCCTTATGGAATAGTTGAGGATATTTATGCAAGAACTATTCCTTGTGACAATCCAATCGTCATGGATTGCTTCGTGCCTTGCAATGGGCGTCATTGGCAATATTGTGAAGTACTCTCAAACAACCCTAACCCAAACTTCGCTATAATCCAATGCAAAACTTCAAAGAGAGGATAGAATGGACTTCAAGCCCTCCAAACTTCTTGCCAACCGCCATCTTCAAACCCTCTATCCTGCCTTGTTTCATCGCAATAGTAAGCTTCCTTTTGAAATCGAAACATTTACCTTAAGCGATGGGGATTTTGTCGATTGCTATTGGCTAGGTAGAGATACATCTAAGTCTATTGTTATTGTGTTTCACGGATTGGGTGGTTCGTATCGCTCGGGCTATATTGGACGCACCATGGAGACCCTCTCACGCAACGGTTTTAGCACCGTTTTGATGCACTTTCGAGGGTGTAGCGGACGTATCAATCTCCATCCTAGAGCCTATCATAGCGGCGATACAGGCGATGCGTTGGAGTGGATAGAGGAGGTTTTTAGACGCTATGAGGGGGCTAGAGTTCATCTTATTGGTTTTTCACTAGGGGCAAATATGCTCCTTAAACTCTTAGGCACACACAAACTCCCCATAGTCTCCGCCATTGCCATCTCGCCCCCGCTTGATTTGGCACTCTGTGCCGATAGAATCAATAGCGGATTTTCACGCTTCTATCAATCCATCATGATACAAAACCTCAACCGTTTCGTGCTTCAAAAGTTTCAACACCACGACTACGAGAAGCTCATTGGCTTAAAAAAGCATGAGGTTGCCCAAATCAAGACCTTTTGGGAGTTTGATGAACGCTACACCGCTCCTATTCATGGATTTGACAATGCAAAACACTACTACAAAGACTCAAGTGCTTTGTACTATTTGCCCTCTATCGCAACGCCTACGTTGCTCATTATGGCTCAAGATGACCCAGTGACCTGCATCGATTTTGTACCGCCCAATCTCTCTAGTAGCATCGAAGTGGAGTTTCCTACGCAAGGGGGTCATGTGGGCTTTGTGGGCGGTGGAGCTTTTGGGGTCTATTGGTTAAGCAAACGCATCGTGGAGTATCTGCTCAATAGCTAATGAGATTTATCGTTTAATAATAAGATAGACAAAAATAGGTACTCCAATGATAGAAGTCACAACGCCAATAGGAATATTAGCCCCACCGTGAAGAGTGCGTGAGAGGGTATCGCACACTACCAAAAAGAGTCCGCCGTAGTAAAATATCGGTAGGGTGAGCTTGTCGATACTTTGTTTGTAGATACGTTGGATGATATGGGGGATAGTGAGTCCCACAAAGCCAATGGGACCTACAATACTCACCACTACCCCCATAGCAACGGAGACGATAGAGAGGATAATAGTGCTACTTTTGGCACTATTGACACCCTTCAAAAGAGCATAGTCGTAGGAGATGAGCATGAGTTGAATATCTTTTTGGTAGTGTTTGGTGAGAGCAAGGATAGCCAAAGCACTCATTGCCAACGCCCACACATCCTGTTTTGCTATATCCAAACTTCCCATTGTGAAGCGTACAATGGCGTAGTTTTGTTGGAGGTTGCTCATATAAAGCACCACCATAAGCCCCGCCGAATAAAAAAAACTCATCGCAATACCGATAAGAAGCATCGAATCTTTGTCGTAATAGCGTACGCGCATTGAAAAGAGCAGATGAATCAAGAGTGTTGAGATAGCCCCCAAAAATCCAAAAAGATAGCTTAGCGTCGCATATCCCCAAACAATCGCCACCGCTACGCCAAACGAAGCACCACTAGCAACCCCCAAAGTATAAGGAGAGGCTAGAGCGTTGCGAAAGATGCTTTGAAAGAGCATTCCGCTGAGTGCCAATACCCCTCCAACCAAAAAAGCCCCCACAGCACGAGGGAGACGAAGCTCAACCACGATGCGATAATCCATTGAGCTTCTATCCAAAAGATTGGCAACATCAAGCTCAATTTGCCCCACAAAAAGCGAAACCAAAGCCAAAAGCAGCGTAAGAAGTATCCAAAAAGTTTTCATCATCTCAAATTTTTATTCCAATCTATTTAAAACTTCTTTAAATTTATACGAAGTTGAATTGATAATCTCTATCTCACCACCCATTAAATCTATCTCAAATAATGATTTTATGTCATTGTAAAACTTTTTCCAATGTTATGCTCCAGTATTCTCTTTAGCAATTTTTTCTAATTTGTAGCTTCTTTCAAATTTGCTAACTCTTTTATCAATGGCATTTTGGATAAACTCCTCTGCCTTTAAATACTTTTTGCCATTGTACACAAAAATAGTTGGCAATGGCAAAAAATTATATATTGACTCTATAGAAGCCCTCTTGTTTGATAATGGCATCGCCAAAGATGGTTTTTAGATTGTCACTCTCAAAAAAAGCCTCGCAGGTATCTTGAAAAATAATTTTTCCCTCTTGAAGATAGAGAATATCATACCCCAAACGATGGGCGAGATTGAGGTCGTGGGTGATGATGATTTTGTGTTTCAAAGTGGTGTCATTTTGGAGGAGTTTAAAGATTTGGATGGTTCGTTTGGGGTCAAGATTGGCGGTAGGCTCATCAAAAATAGTATATTTTGCCCCATGAATCAACGCCGAAGCCATCAGCACCAAAGAGGCTTCACCCAAACTCGTGTGCGTTTTTGCCATAAGGTGGTCAATCTTTAAATCCCTAATAATAGGCTCACTATCCATACCACGGATATTGGAAAGCTCCAAATACTCTCGCATGGTGATATGTTTGTCGTAAATATCAAGTTTGGCAGGAATATAGTTGATAGATTTGGCTCTATCTCTAAAAGCGATTTGATTAAGATTAACTCGTTGGGAATACATAGGGGGGTATGAGATGAAAACCTTATCACTCTTTATCAATCCACACAACACCCGCCCCAACGTCGATTTCCCCGCCCCATTATCCCCCAAAATAGCAAGATGGCTTGAAATATCAAGGGTAATGTTTTGCAAAATAAAGTTGGAGTAGTTTTGGAGGTGGAGCATACTAACAACCAATAGCAAGTGGCTTATCGTTTTTAAACTCCAATGCTTTATCGCAAATACGTTGATTGATAAGTGCTTTTAAACGTTTGGGCATCACAAAACCATCTCATTGATTTCATCGGTTCGTTCAAGAAGCTCATCTAAAATATCATCAAAGTTGTCATTGGCAATACCGTACTTATCAACGGTAAGCTCTTGTACTTCAATTGTTTTATCTTCAATATCTCTAAATAGATACGCCGATACATCATTAGCTGAGATAACCGTATCTTCATCCAACCCGTATCGCTCTAAATAGGCTTGTTTTTTTTCATCTGTGGCATTAGAGAGCTTGATGCAGTTGCTAATCTCATTAAGGATATAGTCACTGTGTGTGGTAATGAGTACCTTTGCTCCTGCGTTGGAGAGCATTACTAGAAGTCTTGCCATCTCTATTTGAGCTTTGGGGTGTAGATGAGCTTCGGGTTCTTCGATGACGAGTAATTTATCTTTTAGTGTTGAAAAATGTTTGAGAAAAATAACAAGAGGCAATAACTCTACACTAGCCGAAGAACTAAGATGTAAATCTAATTTTTGATTGTTAGTTGTTTCAAGATAAAATTTTGTATAACTATGTGTAGTTTGCTCCTCAATGATTTTACCCTTAATAATTCTTGTTTCAATAAATTTATAAAATTTGACTATGTTGTCATCTTTAAATTTTTTCTTTTTTTTATCATCATCAAAAATTCCTGATCTAATATCGGAAAAATTCGAGAGAAAATCAATCATAGGTTCAGTCATTTGAGTTGTTGTTGATTTATTACTAAATTGACCACGCATTACTCCAGATACAATCTCATCAAAAGCTAAGACAAATCCTGTCCTTGAGGCTGGAAAATAAAACTCTTGTACTACATGGCGATGCTTGTCAAAGAGAAAAAATATAGAGAAAAATATTTCTTCTAATAATAAAACTGTATCATCCTCTTTTTTATGACTATTAATTTCAAATTTATCATCTTTAAAAAAAGTAGAAAAATGATCAAAAAAAATATTTTCAATAACTGTTTGATTGATATTAAAACTTTGATTGATTAATTTTAAAAAAATATGCTTAAAAATAAAATCTATAATATTTTGAATAACTCTTGATATATCAATAGAGGAAAAATCAAAAATAACTTTGCGTCTATTAATAAAATGATCGTAATTTGAAAGTTGAATTTTATCTTTTGTAGTACTTACAGTAAAATTTATAGTTGCTAAAAGTTGCATATCTTTTTGAGCAACTTCTGATTGTAAATATTGATTAAAGAACTTATGGTAATACTTGAATGTTTCAGGAACACTCATATGAAAATCATTAGACAAAACCTTATTCACCATATAAACAGTATGAGCCATATAACTTTTATTGGTACTGTTTTTACCCACAAAAATAGTGAGGTTTTTTACTTCAATCGTCGCCTCTTCTATTTTGGCTAATTGCTCAACTTTTAGCTTCATACTGTTTCTAATCCTATTTTCTTAAGTAGTGTAATTATACCCATTTTTATTAATAGGTCTGAATATCAAACTTCAACAACATTTTAGGCAATACATCATCGAGATTGAGTACATCTTCATCGCTTAGTTCAATCAAATTAAAGTTGTATTTTTCATAAATAGCTTGTTTGGTCTTTTTTCTTTGGAGGTATTTTGCATCATTTTCATAGCCCCAATACTCAATATAGACTTTGCCACTAGGGAGGTAAAAATCGCAATAGACCTCCTCTTCGATGGGGAGTTTTCGCTCATACGCATGGACGATTTCAGCCATATAGAGCCAGTTATCTATGAGCATCTCGGCTTTGGAGCGGACATAGTGTCCATCGGTGGCTCGAAAGTTGGCTTCAAATTTGTTTCTAAAGTTGTTTCCTTTTTGGATTTCATCTTGCGTATCGTCGCCTTTGATTTCACGGATGGTCTTTGTTAGGGCATCATGGTTTACAATCGTTTCACTCCATACCACATAAGGAACGCCCGTTTGATGATGCTCTTTTTCAATCCCGCCTACACTGCTCCCAAGTTTGGTAATTTTCCAACCCTTAAGAGCTTTTTTAATAATCCCTATTTCATTGAGAATGGTATTGATACGTCGCGAAGAGAGTTCAAAATGTTTACCTATATCGGTAGAGGTGAGATGTTTGCTACTCTCTTTTGTACTCTCAATTTGCATACCCTCTAGCCATGCAATATACTCTATTGTTTCATTGTTTTTAGTGAAGCTTTTGTACTCTCCACCGACTGCTTTCCCCTGCTGGGTCAATACCCATTTGTTCTCCTCATTGACTAGAAGTCCAAGTTTTGATAATTGAGTAAAAAGTTCATTGAGTGAGATATTGTGTGCTTTAGCCAAAGCAGTAGTGGAGATTTTTTTCATGATAGTAAGACCTTATAAATGTGTTGTTAGAGTTCATTCACCCCAAACTTAAAGAGTGCGAGATAACCTAGAAGCGGTGCTAAGGCTTCGTATATTGACGGGACTAAAGTCCCGTTTCCACAGCTTAGAGCAAAAAGAGAAACACTATCTTTTATTATGCACATCCCCTGCAATCATCATGCGTAAGGCGTTGAGTTTGATAAAGCCCTCGGCGTCGCTTTGGTCATAGACTTCATCCTCTTCAAAGGTTGAGTGAGCTACGCTAAAGAGACTCATAGGAGAGGTGCGTCCTACTACCATGACATTGCCTTTGTAGAGTTTGAGCTTGACATCGCCCTCGACAAATTTTTGCGTTGCATCGATAGCGGCTTGCAGCATTTGGCGTTCGGGTGACCACCAGTAGCCTTGATAGATGAGTTTGGCGTAGCGTGGCATGAGTTCATCTTTGAGGTGTGCCGCTTCTCTATCCAAACAAATCGATTCAATGGCTCGGTGGGCTTTGAGCATAATCGTTCCCCCTGGAGTCTCGTAGCACCCTCGTGCTTTCATCCCTACATAGCGGTTTTCGACAATATCGACTCGCCCGATACCGTGTTTGTTGCCGTATTGATTCAATGTTTCAAGGATGGTTGCTGGAGACATCGCTTCGCCGTTGATAGCTATAGGGTCGCCCTCTTTGTAGCTAATGGTGATATACTCAGGCTCATCGGGAGCATTTTGAGGTGATGTTGTCCAAAGCCACATTCCCTCTTCAGGTTCGGCATTGGGGTCTTCTAGCAAAAGTCCCTCATAAGAGATATGAAGCAAGTTAGCATCCATTGAATAGGGGCTTATTTTGGGGTTGCCATTCTCATCGACGTGTTTTTGTGCAATCTCAATCCCGTGTTCTTTGGCATAGGCTAGAAGCTTTTCACGAGAGTTGAGATCCCACTCTCTCCATGGAGCAATGACGGTAATATCGGGTTTGAGTGCAAGGTAACCTAGCTCAAATCGTACTTGATCGTTTCCTTTGCCCGTTGCCCCGTGGCTCACCGCATCAGCTCCCATTTGGTTGGCGATTTCGATTTGCTTTTTGGCAATCAATGGACGAGCGATAGAGGTACCCAATAGATACTCTCCCTCATAAATGGCATTGGCTCTAAACATCGGGAAGACAAAATCCCGCACAAACTCCTCTTTGATATCAAGTACAAAGATATTTTCAGGTTTGATACCCATTGCTAGGGCTTTTTGACGTGCAGGTTCAACCTCTTCGCCTTGTCCCAAATCAGCGGTAAAGGTAATCACTTCTGCTTTGTACTCATCTTGAAGCCACTTTAAAATAATACTCGTATCAAGCCCACCCGAATAGGCCAATACGACCTTTTTGACTGAATCTTTTTTTGCATCTTTTTTTGACATAATGGTGCCTTTTTTATAAAAATTTAAGTAGAATATTTTATCATAATTAGGATTAGATGTGCAATACAAAGCGTGGTTTGAAGAACATCAACACAAACATCAAAACATTGTAGCAAAATTGGTGCATAGAAGCGTGGATGAGGTGATTGGCTATTTTGATTATGAGAATATGCGTATCCATGAGAGCGATTTTTGTCCGCTTTATGCACAAAACGTCAAATGCCACCAAATAGAGTCTTTAAATTGTTACTTCTGTGCTTGTCCCCATTTTGTTTTTGATGACGGTGGTTTGGAGAGAGTAGGGGGAAAGATACGCTACTCAGGGTGTGCTATTGAGTCCAAAGAGGGAAGAGAGTATATTTATGGCAACGCTATTCATCAAGATTGCACCCATTGCACACTGCCTCATAGCAAAGCTTATGTTGCAAAGTGGGGACGATAAGTAAACCCTCGTTTTCATTCCCAAAACTTTTGTAGCCAAAGTGCTTAGCGTGATAGAGTGTGTAGGCACATGCAATGGAGTCCAAATAGTCTTCGTAATATTTGAGCGTTTTGAGAGTGGAGCTATCCCATAAGCTTTCGTTGATTCTCTCTACAACACGATGCAAAAATTGTGAATAGATTTGCAATTGTTCGATATAAAAAGCTTTATTGCGTCCCTTTTTGTATTTATAGGGGAGTACTTTGCCGTTGTTAAAAAGATTTAAGATGGTAGCATGGGGATAGACCTCTACGAGTTTATAGTTAGGCATACTTCTTGAAATCTCTTCGCCCACAATAGCTCCGTAGCTTTTGAGCAAAAGATTACGATTGATGGGATAGACTCCTAGCTTGTATCGTCCATACTCTCGCAAAAACTCCACTTCAGCCATTCGATTACCTGTTTCGTTATGGACAATGAGCGGAGCATCTATACTGATAATAGCTTTTTGGGCATCGATGGTACTATCTAAAAAAGGTTTTATTTCCATTAGAGCCAAATACTCTTGATGAATAATCCCAGCATGGTTATCCAATATAACCGTAAAGCTACGATTATCAAGCTTCCAACCCAAATCGATACCTACAAAATACTCCATTGAGTTTAATAATGAGAGAATGGTAGCTCCTTTTTGCTATAATTGTATCAAAAAAAGGTTTCCATGCAACAAGAAACAAATAATTGGCTCTATCCTTTGAATGTCCAAAATGATTTTCACTTCAACTCCAGTGCAAGAGATTTTACAGTTGAAGAGATTGCACTCTACGACTTTAGCGGTGAGGGGGAGCATCTCATTCTCAAAATTCGCAAAAAAGATATGACGACATGGGAGATGCTTGATGTTTTGGCATCGCATTTGGGTATCAAAAAGCGTGATATTGGCTATGCGGGACTCAAAGATAAAAACGCTATGACGATTCAGCACCTCTCTATTTTAAAAAAACACCAAGAGCAACTTGAAAGCTTCGAGCATCCTCAAATCAAAGTACTCCAAACCTTTGTACACAACAATAAAATCCGCTTAGGACACCTCAAAGGAAACCGTTTTCATATTCGTCTCAAAAAAGTATTGGGGGTGCAAAAAGACAAAATAGAATCAAGCCTTAAGTGGATTGCAACCTTTGGTGTACCCAATTACTTTGGCATTCAACGCTTTGGCAACAGCGGACAAAACTGGGAAGATGGCAAAGCGATACTGGAGGGAAAACTCAAAATTCGTGATAAGACTAAGCGAGAGTTTTTGATAAATGCCTATCAAAGCTATCTTTTTAACCATTGGCTTTCCAAACGCATTGAGCTTTCGCTTTTGCTTGAAAAGTTTACGCAAGAGGAGGTGGAACAAATTATGAATCTTGAAAAAGGCTCTTTGGAACATACCAAAAAACAGCCTCACTTTTTCAAACTTTTGAGGGGTGAATTGATGATGCATTATCCCCATGGCAGACTCTTTGAGCTTGAGGATTTGGAAAATGAAGCCAAACGTTTTATGGATCGTGACATAGCCCCCACGGGATTGCTAAGCGGTGAAAAGTCCAATCGAAGCACAGGGTTGGCAAAAGAGTTTGAGGCTTCTTACGACCATGCGTTGCAAACCCAAGGGGGACGACGCTACGCATGGATTTTTGTCGATGAAATTGAGGGAAAACATATCGAGGAGAAGGCACACTATGAGCTTAGTTTTGTACTGCCCAAAGGAAGCTATGCCACTAATGTGTTGGATGTGCTTAGAGGGAAATAATCAAGAGCCATGGAAAGTATCTTTTGTCACAACATAGGGTCATTGGAGTAGATTTTGGCAATGGCGGATTTAGAGGGGTCTTTGTAGAAGAGTGTTGATGCGATTGTTGAGCTGACGGTCAAGATGCTTGGAAGCGATATAATCAGAGCCAAAAATGAGTTCTTTTCCGTAAGGGTAGGGCATTTTTTCTCGTTGCTCTTTGGGCAACAAGAGATACTCTTTTTGAATCTGCTCTATTTTGGCTCGATAGGGTACTTTTCGACTTGCTACATAACCAATAACATTTTTGGTTTCATTAAATTTGGGTTGTACCCATACGATTGCCCAGTAGTAACGTCCATCTTTAGTCATATTTTTAAGGTATCCTCGCCAAATTCTATTGGCCTTGATAATCTTCCACATATTTTCAAAGAGGGCTGATGGCATATCGGGGTGACGATTTATGGAGTGGGGCATACCTATAAGCTCTTTTTTACTGTATCCTGAAAATCCCAAAAAATGCTTATTAGCATAGGTGATAATACCCTCAAGATCGGTTTCGGTAATCATAATACCCCCATCAAAAACAACTTCTATATTGACGGGAGAAGCTTTGAGCATCTTGTGTTGCGTGATAGTATTGATAACGGTCACGTCAAGATACCTTAGACAACGATAGGTCCAGCACTGTAAAGGTCAAATTCGCTTCCTGTGTCTTGGTAGCGTTTGAAGTTCTCTTGGAACATTTTGGCCAACTCTTTGAGTGTTTTATCATACTCCTCTTTAACATCCCATGTATTTCTAGGGTTTAAGATATTGTAGTCTTTGACACCTTTGAGCAATTTAGGGATAGCCAAATTGAAGACATCAAGCGTTTCAAATTCAGAGTTGTTGATCGAACCACTTAAGATTCCCTCAATACAAGCACGGGTATCTTTGATGCTCATACGCTTACCAATGCCGTATTTTCCACCCGTCCAGCCTGTATTAACCAAATAAACATTGACATGATGCTCATCAATCTTGTCGCCCAATAGTTTAGCATAGACTGTTGGATGCAATGGCAAAAATGCCTCCCCAAAACAAGCACTAAAGGTTGCTACGGGTTCAGTAATGCCTCTTTCAGTTCCTGCAACTTTTGCTGTATAGCCACTAAGGAAGTAGTACATCGCTTGTTGTTTGGTGAGTCTGCTTACAGGTGGCAATACACCAAAGGCATCGGCTGTAAGAAAGATGATATTTTGAGGATGTCCCGCTTGAAGCCCTTTTTGATAATTTTTGATATGCCCAATAGGGTAAGATACTCGTGTATTTTCGGTCTTGCTGTTGTCGGTATAATCAACATTTCCAACGGCATCAATGACAACATTTTCAAGGAGTGCATTTTTTTTGATAGCTCTAAAGATTTCGGGTTCACTTGCTTCATCAAGTTCAATAACTTTGGCATAGCATCCGCCTTCAAAGTTAAATACACCCTCTTCGTCCCATCCGTGTTCATCATCTCCAATCAAGGCTCTATTGGGGTCGGTTGAGAGGGTTGTTTTGCCTGTGCCGCTTAGACCAAAGAAGAGACATACATCGCCCTCTTTGCCAACATTGGCCGAACAGTGCATAGGCAGTCGCCCTTCAAGCGGTAGCCAATAGTTCATCATCGAAAAGATACCCTTTTTCATCTCTCCGCCATACCACGTTCCACCAATGATTGAGGTGTTGTTTTCTATATCAAAGATGACAAAAACATCGGAATGGAGACCGTGTTTTTGATAATTTTTATTGGTAGCTTTACAAGCATTATAGACCGTAAAGTCTGGTTCAAAATCCAACAGTTCCTCTTTGGTAGGGCGGATAAACATATTGGTCACAAAGTGTGCTTGCCATGCTATTTCGGAGACAAATCGCACCTTGCGACGACTGTTGGGGCTTGAACCACAAAAAGCATCAACAATATAGATATCTTTATTGGAAAGTTGCTCAAGGCTAAGGGCTAGAAGCTCATCATAAATCTCTTTATCAATCAATCGATTAACGTCCCCCAAAGCAAGGTGCTTTCGAGCAGTGGGTTGGTCAACAAAATATTTATCTTTGGGACTTCGACCTGTAAAGATACCTGTGTCACATATTGCAGCACCCGAAGTAGAGAGTTGGCACTCTCCTTTATTTATCTCATGAGCTTGTAGCTCACTGTAGTTAAGATTGTAATAGACTTCTCCAATATTTTTAAGTCCTAGCTTATCAAGACCTTTAGGTATTCTTTTCATTGTAAACTTCTTTATTTTAATTAAAAATAGATAGCAACACACCTGCTGCTACGGCAGAGCCGATAACTCCTGCCACATTGGGTCCCATTGCGTGCATCAACAAGACATTGCCTGGTCTAGCTTCGTCATTTACTGGTTCCATGGGTTACATTATAGCATATTTAGGAGGAGCTAACCGACTAGCCTGTATCAGAAATATAAATACTAATAGAAAAATTCCAAATCCCACGGATTACCCTTTTGGTGGGTTTTACCCACCCTGCCACTTAAAAGCATTTTTAGACTCCACAAAATATCTTTGACTACTCCACCGTCACGCTTTTGGCTAGGTTGCGGGGCATATCGACGTCGTTGCCTAGGCGTATAGCGACTTCTAAGGCCAAAAGTTGCGTGACAACCATCATCTCAAAAAACTCCAACATAGGGTGGTTTGCGTGGGTGGTTTGGATAAAATCATCGGCAAGTTCAAAGGGCAAAGGGGAGATAGCCAAAATGGTCGCATCTCTTGCGCTTAGCTCTTCGACGTTGGATTTAATCTTTTCGTATTGCATCGTTTGAGGCATAAGTGCGATAGTAAAAAGCTCACTATCGGCAAGTGCGATGGGACCGTGCTTCATCTCACCCGCTGGATAGCCCTCGGCGTGGAGGTAGCTAATCTCTTTGAGCTTCAAAGCTCCTTCGAGTGCTAGAGGATAGAATATGTCACGCCCGATAAAGAAAAATCCATGCCCATGAAGATAGCGTTTGGAGAGGCGGTTGATTTTGGCGTGGAGGGTATCGTTAAACTTAAGGGCGGTTGGGGTTTGGAGTATGGCACTGAGTTCTTGTTGAAGCTTCTCGTTGTCTATGGTGTGGCGTTGTTTGGCGACAAAAAGAGTAAACATCCACAGCACCATCACTTGCGTGGCAAAGGCTTTGGTACTCGCCACCCCTTTTTCTATCCCTGCACGGGTAAGGATTGCAGCGTCGCTTTCACGCACGATAGAGGAGTTATCGACGTTGCAGATACTAAGCGACCGTAACCCTGCCTTTTTTGCCATCTTCAAAGCCTCCAATGTATCGGCTGTCTCACCGCTTTGCGAGATAGTCACAAAGAGAGTATTGGGGGTAAGAAGCGGCTCTTTGTAGCGAAATTCACTGGCAATCTCGACGCTTGTTTTGATTTTGGCAAGGCGTTCAAGCAAATAAGCACCCACCATGGCGGAGTGATAGCTCGTCCCACACGCACAAATCTTAATATCTTCAATCCCCTCTAGCAAGGTGGTGTCAATCTCATCAAAAGCAATGCCATTATCCATCACACGCCCCATGAGGG
The DNA here is from genome assembly GCA_000830175.1 of Sulfurovum sp. FS08-3. Taxonomy (GTDB): domain Bacteria; phylum Campylobacterota; class Campylobacteria; order Campylobacterales; family Sulfurovaceae; genus FS08-3. Next base: position 72,531 of record JQIS01000031.1, read on the forward strand.
TATCGCCCATTACGGTTGATTGTTCGTAAATCTCTTTTTCCATAAAGAAACGATACCCCTCTTTTTGTGCCATGGCTTTATCGGCACTGAGTTTTTGACGCACAAAGGTTTTGCTTCCATGAGTATCAAAAAGCTTCACCGCTCCTCCCTCAATAGCACCGTATTGGCCATCTTGAAGATAATAGACCTCCGTTGCTTTGCCAATGATAGCCGTATCGGAAGAGGCAAAAAATATCTCATCCGTATTAAATCCCAAAAGCATAGGAGAGCCGTGTTTGGCAAAAAAGATAGTATCACTTTGGGCTTTGGTAATGAGCAAAATAGCGTACGCCCCTCGAAGCTCTTTGATGGTAGCTTCAAATGCCGCAAAGGGGTTTTTGAGGCGATTTTGGTGCGATTCAAAAAGATGTACGATTACCTCCGTATCGGTTTGGCTTACAAATGATGCACCTTGACTTTGCAACTGCTCTTTGAGTTCTTTGTAATTTTCGATGATACCGTTGTGAACCACAAAACTGTACTCTCCTAGATGCGGATGGGCATTGAGTTCGGTGGGTTTGCCGTGCGTCGCCCAACGGGTGTGACCGATAGCCACTCCAGCCCCTTGTGAGTGAAAATCACTCATTTTGGTCTCAAGATTGCTCAGTTTGCCTACAGCTTTGAAATGGCAAAGCTCCTCTTTGTCCATAATGGCAATACCCGCCGAATCGTATCCACGATACTCCAGTTCCCTAAGCCCCTCTATGACAATCTCTTTTTTTTCATTTTTTCCATAATACCCTACAATACCGCACATTGATTATTTTTCTCCTTGGTTGATTAGTTCATTGATGATAAGCTCTTGATTGGAGCAAAAATTGCCGTTTTGTTCGATCAAAAAGAGATCTTCGGCTCGGTTTTTGTGTGTATAGACTTTGGCAGAGATGATATCAACGCCCAGTCTATCAAAGATACCCATAAGATACGACATAAGACCATCTTGATCGTGACATTTGATACTCATAGTAGCGTAGTTGTGCGAATGAGTGCAATCAATGGCTATCTCATCACGATGGAGGTAAATCGATGGGGGTTGTTTGAGTAGCGTGACGCTAAGGGCTTTGTGAATAATATCTTGAATATGGGGAATCTCCTCTTTGTCTATATTTTTGGCAAATTCGAGTTTGAAATACTTTTTGCCATCGTAAAGCTTGAAAATATCCATATTTTTGAGTTTAAGATAGCCCAATTTATTTAAGAGATAGTTGATATTAAGATTGGTATTGCGTACAAGCTCAATCGCCAAAAATCCTCCATTTGCGTCAATATTAAACCAATCCACACCCTCCATACTCTGCTCTACAATATCCAAAATTTGGGCTTTGGTATATTTCAAAAAGAGCAAATCGGCTTCGATGGAGAGTGCTTTTTTTTGGATGCGTTTGGGCAATTCGAAAAAGCGTGGACACTTTTGAAGCAACTTCTCTTTGCGTACCCGTTTGGACATTTCGCTAAGGCGTTCATCATCATCAATGGCATCAAGTGAGAGCGTGTAGAGCGTTTGGATGAGTTTGGCGGTAAAATGGTTGTAAATATCTTTGCCTACAGCACTCATATCAGCATAGGTGAGGAGATAGATACTATCCAAAAGCTTTTTGGAATCAAACACATTGACAAATTTATAAATGGTTGTGTGGTTGTAGAGATCCTCTTTTTGGGCGACATGGCTCATAAGGGTGTGGTGCAAAATGAGGCGATTACCCTGCTCGATAAGCGTATCATCAAATCCCAACTCTTTGGCGTATTGCGAAAAAATCTCAGCTCCTACGATGGAGTGGTCACGCTCTCTGCCTTTGCCCACATCGTGCAAAAATGCTACAAGTTTCAATAGGGCTTGTTCATCGCTAGAGAGTCCAAAAAAAAGCTCTTGAAGTTCACTATCGGCTATATTTTCCATATAATAGAGCGTCAAAAGCGAGTGAACACCCACGGTGTGTTGATGGTAGCCATCAAATTGCGGTAAATTGACCATTTTTTTAAAGGGAGGCACGATATAGCTTAGCATCGTAGCATCGGCAAAAAGCTCAAAGAGTTCGTAGGCATGAGGAGAGTAAAAGAGTGCTTTAATATGGGGATAGTGGCACTTTTCAAGCGTAGTAGAGACTCTGGTGTCAATCATGGCTTTGATAAATCCCATAGGAATGTTTTGTCTATCTTTGGTTTGTCCTAGTGCCAAAAGTGCCTCTTCTATCGTTTGAGGAGGGGCATTGTAGAGGGGGTGCTGGGTATCTTGATGGAGTCCTAGTGTTTGGAGCATTGCATCAACCCATATCTTGCTAAAAAGATGTACTTTGCGTAAAGCGCCCAAAACCGTAGCCAAAAATCGCATCTGTTGGGTGTGATCCTCGTCGTATCCGAGCATTTTGGCAATAGCGGGAATATACTCCAATCGCAACCGATCATCTTTTTTGTTGAGTACAATATGCAAAGCACTTCGCACACGAAAAAGCAACTCTAGGGCTATGCGAAACTCTTTGTAGTCTTGTTCTTGAACAATCTCTTGTGGGAGGTGTTTGATATTGGGGGCATTGTAGAGTGTTTTGCCTATCCAAAATACCAAATTGGTATCCCTAAATCCCCCTTTGCCCTCTTTGAGATTGGGCTCCATGCTCAAAGGGTATTTGGCGTGGAGTTGTTGGTTTTCTGCGAATTTGGCTACGATGAAGGCTTTGGGTTCGTGATTGATGATTTTGGTGATTTGGTTGGTAATGCTTGTCCATAGATACTTTGAACCATCGATAAATCGAGACTCCATCATCGCCGTTTTGATAGTAATATCGCTATGGGCTACTTCAAAAAGCTCACCCACCTCATGCACACGGTGACCGATTTTGAGTCCGCAATCCCACAGCGAATAGAGTATCTTTTCAATAATAGCTTTGGCATTAAATCCTCCAATCTCTTTGTAAACAAACATAATATCAATATCGCTTTTGATAGACATCTCTTCACGCCCGTAGCTACCCAAAGCGACGAGGGTAACGGGGATGGAGTTGGTAAGGGGTTGATATTCTCTAAACATCTCTCGTTTTACCGCTTTGTAGGCTAGAGAGATGATGGAGTCTATCTTTTTGGTGTGCGTTACCAGCAAGGCTTTGCCCGAACTTTCTTGAAAAACTTTGCCTAAAGTCGCAAAATAGTTATGAATATCGGCTTTCAAAACCTTTGCAATCTCAAAAGAGGGTGCGTTGTGGTAAATCAAATCCTCTATTTTCTCATCGGTACTCATTAAATCTCTTCTTAGTGATTGATAAAATTGATTTTTTTGGAAGCGTGCTGAGATAGCGTAATAGGTATCATTTTGACACTTTGTGAGTGTTTGAGATGAGTAACCTCGGGGGCTACCACCACCATGCCATCGGCTAGATGCAAGGGCAATACCATACCCGGTGATTGTTTGGAGAGAGGCGTGAAGCTCATGCCGTCGTATTGACCCAAAAGCACACTGTACTGCCCCCCTTTGATGTTGCATTTGGTATCAACAAGCGTGTGAATGACTCCGTGATAACAGCTCAAAGCACCTTGAATATGCAAAATAAGGGGTTTGATAAAAATCTCAAAATTTACCGCACTTGCAAGGGGATTTCCTGGGAGATTGACAACAAAGCTTGTATCTATTTTGCCAAAAGTGGTAGGTTTGCCGGGTTTGATATCGACTTTTTCAAAAAAGACCTCCATACCCATTTGCTTAAATGCCTCTTTGGTGAAGTCCCTATCGCCCACACTCACACCGCCACTAGTGATAATCAAATCGCAATGAAGCGTTTGAGCAATGGTTTGTTTGATAGCTTCAATAGAGTCCGCCGAGGCACTTACATAGCTCACATCACACCCCAATGCCTTGGCTCTAGCGACAAAAGCAGGAGCGTTGGAGTTGTAGAGTTGGGCTTCGTGAAGCGTTTCGTAGTGGTGGGCTAGTTCATTGCCTGTGCTAAATACAGCCACTCTAGGTTTTCGATAGACCTCTATATGACTCATCCCTTGTGAGGCTAGAAGTGCAATTGTGTAGGGTTTGATACTCTCTCCTCGCCCCAAAAGCCTATCGCCGATACGAATATCCTCACCTTCAAAACGGATATTACTGCTCTCTTTGATATTGCTGGGCAGTTCTATCCACTCCCCTTGGTGCCGTACGTTCTCTATGGGTACAACACTATCGGCTCCTCTAGGAATAGGGGCACCCGTCATGATTTTGATAGCACTGCCGATACTTACACTATCAAGTGCTTTATCCCCTGCGTAAATAACATCTTTGCAAATCACCCGTTTGCCCTCATCGCGGCACTTGATGGCATAACCATCCATTGCGGAGTTGTCAAAACGAGGTAGATTAAGCGTAGCTAGATACTCTCTTGCAACGATTCTATCAACCGCACTCTCTATAGGGATGATTTCACTTGAAACAGTTTTCGCCTCTTGATAGATAATCTCAAGTGCGTCCAATATTGATATTGCCATGGATTTTTCCTTTGATGCCTAGCGTTTGAGCCTCTCTAAGCCAAATAGTTTAGATTATAGTATAATATCCGTTAAAAAAGGATTTATTGACTGATGTTACGCACTCTACCCATCAAATCATCTTTGAACCAGTCATTGTAAGGCACGAATTTTAAGTGTGCAAGGTCGCATAGAGAGTCCAAACAAAAAACACTACTACTCTATTGTTTGCCTCCTCACTTCTTGACAATCGAGCATAGCTCACCATTGTGAAGTCGGTAAACGGTGGGGGCTAGTTGTTCTATGAAGCTTTTGTGGTGCGATACGATAATCATTGATTTGTCAATTGCGTTGAGTATCTCTACTATCTTTTGTTGCGACTCTTCATCGAGGGCATTGGTAGGCTCATCGAGTAGCAATATTTTGGGTTGGAGTATCAGCAATCCCGCCAATGCAACTATCTTCTGTTCACCTCCGCTTAAATCAAAAACAATGCGTTGTTTGAGATGTTCTATATGCAACTCTTTGAGTATCCTATCGGCTTTTTGCAAAGCCTCCTCTTGTGCCTCTCCTCTTGCTCGTAGCGAAAAGATGACATCTTCTATGACCGTTGGACACAAAAAATGGTTGGTCACATCTTGAGGGAGATAGGCTATGGCGTTTCGGTATTTTTTAAACGCTTTGAGAGTGTTCATTTTGTCGTGAAATATCTCAACGTAGCCACTCGTGGGAGCAACAAGACCCGCAATAATCTTAAGCAAAGTACTCTTGCCACTGCCGTTTGAACCGATAATGGCTATCTTCTCTTTGTGTCCCAAATCAAGAGTGATGTTTTTTAAAAGTTGAACTTTATCATTTTCATAAGCAATATCCCTAAGATTAACCCAACAACTCATAGATAACCTTTCCCAAAACACCCACGATACTTAGGAGCAAAATCTTCTCAAAAGGCTCTAGTTGGTTTGAGGTTAGAAAAAATATTCTATCTTTAAATCCTCTTGCTTGCATGGTTAGCTCCCTATCGTGTGATTTTTTTATCGCTTTGATAAATATCATACCAAAGATATTACCATAAGTTTGATAGGAAAAGAGTGAAGTATTAGCTCTAAATCCTCTTGCTTTGAGGCTCTTTTGGGTCTCTTTGAAATCCCTCATCAAAGCATCGATAAGTGAGAGGGCGAAGTAGGTAACGCTCACTATCTTTGGAGCAAATCCTAGCCTATCAAGCCCCCTTGCGATATCGTATCCTTTGGATTGATAAAAGAGTGCAATATTAAAAAGCAGTATCAAATTGCTTCTCATAAACAACTCAATGGCTTGTAGGGGGTCTTGAAAGAGTACAAACACTACTAGTACAATAATGAAAAAATTAAGCACTATAAGTTTTTTGAAGATACCCCATACAAACTCTTTTTCGTGCAATAGTACTATCAAAAGAGGGAGTATAAAAAGCGTCTCAATAGGCGAAAAAGATACAACAAAGGAGTATAAAAAGGCGTTGATAAGCCTCAAAGACTCTCTGTTCATTGTTTGATTTTTTTAAGGAGAAAAAATATCAAAAATATAAGCAAAAGTCCCAACATGGCATTTATCTGCTCCTTGCTTTGCTCACTTTGAAGATGACTCTTTAGATTTTGGGGGTGTAGGTTTTGTGTTTCTATCTCCTCTTTGACACTGTGTCCGCCCTCTGTATTGACAATAATCTCTAGGTTTTTGTGTGTCGCAAGATATTGGTATTTTCCCTCATCGTTTAGTACTCCCTTCAAAAGAATCGTATCGTGGTTTTTGATAAGAAGTTGGCACTTTTTGCAAGGGTTGCCGTTGGCAAAGTAGGAGTAAATCTCCACTCTTTCACCCTCTTGCGAGATAAAAAGATTGATTTTGTGGGCCCATGCGGTACCCAACAAAAGCCAAAAAGCAAAGAGATACCGTATCATGCTACTCCTTTAGAAGCGTTGGATAGACTTTTTTGAGAAAAAGAAGCAAAAACATACTCACAATACCCTCAACCATCATCGTCACGATATTAACCAAAAAGAGGGTGTAGGAGGCATAACCATACTCCTCTTTGGAAAAATACAAAATCAAACTCAAAAAGAGTGCAGCAAAAAAAGTGCCAATAAATCCAACCAAAAAATATTTGAGTTTATCGTTAAGACGTTGTACATACTCGATACGATAAAGATAGTAAACCATCACCGAAGGAGTCGCCATGATGAAGAGATTGACTCCGATACTCACAACACCGCCATACCCCAAAAGCAAAGCTTGAAGCAACAAAGCCACAAAAATAGCCACAAAACTGCTCCATCCCAAAAGTATCCCAATGACTCCCAAAAGAATAAGATGTATTTGCGTCACACCAAAGGGGATATGGATAAAAGAGGCGATAAAAAAGAGTGCACTAGCTACCGAGGTGAGTGAGATAGCCTCATTGTCAAGCTCTTTGAGTGCTTTGATTAAACCCAGCAAAGCCACTACAGAGACTACAATAGTGACTTCGAGTGTCAATACCCCATCGGAAATATGCATATTAGTAGGCTTTTACCCACATCAAAGCACCGTTTTCTACGGGATAACTTCTCCCCTCATGTTCTAAGCTACCCTCTTGAATCAATGCAGCAAAGCCCCACCAACCCTTGTGGTTCATAACAAAAGAGAAGATGCCGTTTGCATCGGTTTTGACGATTTGAGTAATGTGTGCCTCTGTGGGTGCTTGAAGTCCAAATACATTGTAGAGTTCTACCTCTACTTCGACATCGGGGGCGGGTTTTCCATCGTGTAGGACTTTGGCACGAAATTGATTTCCGCTATAGAGTCCAAAGGGTTTGGTGAGAGGAACAATCTCATATTTCAATCCAATAGGCTCATCCCACCCCTTTTGCATACCAAAAGCACTGATTATCACCTTGGGAATATGCAAAATAAACTTCTCTTCGGCAGATTCAAAATAGGGTTGTGGCTCTACAAAAAACTTATAGACGCTAGGGGTTTTGATGGTGCAACTACTTCTCCATGCTTTGTGTTCAAGCTTTCTTGATTGCGTTAGAGGCAGGGGTGTTTTGCGGTTGTTGAGGTATATCTTGGGTGCTTCCATATCCATAGCGGTCTGTTCAAACGGGTGCATAAACGCAATATCAAACGCAATCGTTGTCTCATTTTTATCCCAAACGGTGTCACGGCTTGGCAAAAGGGTCAAAAAGTGTGCATGAGCAACCACTCCCAAACTCACTATCCATACAGCTATTTTCTTCATCACTTCTACTCCTTTTGCATAGAGGGATTGTATCAAAATTATCTTGAGGACTCTCTAAAAACCAACAAGGAGGTAGCCTTAAGAGTGTTGATTGGGATAGATGCTTTGTGTATCTACTTACTCGCTACTCCCCCATCATTAATCGTCCAACCAAAAGTATCGATAATATATTGCCGTTCATCGGCGTAGTCGGGGGAGTATTTTATACCATTTGCTCCAAAGCTTACATTGGGTTTTAGTCCCAATTGTCCCCAATTAGTTAAAAGTTTATTATAATTTTGAGTTGAAAGATTAGAGTTTGTAAAAATATCTTCCATATTAATGACATTTATTACATTCCATGTAGATAAATCTTGGTTAAATGTATAGGCTAAATAAAACATACTTGACATATTAGTCACACTTGATGTATCCCAGTTAGAAATATCTTGGTTAAAAAGTCTTGCTTGTTCAAACATACTGCTCATATTTGACACCTTAGAGACATTCCAACTTGTAATGTCGCCATTAAAATCAATTGCTTGTCCAAACATACCATACATATCTTTTACATTGGATACATCCCAAGCATTTAAATTTTGATTAAAAGAAGATGCTAAATAAAACATTTTTCGCATTGAAGTAACATTGGAGACATTCCAATTATTTAAATTCTTATTAAATGAACTTGCCGCATAAAACATTTCACTCATATCCACTACTTTTGAAACATCCCAACTAGAAATATCTTGATTAAATACTCGATTAAATCCAAACATACCAGACATATTTATTACATTTGAAACATCCCATGAGGACAAGTCTTGATTAAATGATTCCATTCCAACAAACATTTCTTTCATACTGCTTACATTTGATACATTCCAACTACTAATATCTTGATTAAATTGCTCCATATGATAAAACATAGCAGACATATTTCTTACATTAGATACATTCCATGTATTGATGCGACCGTTGAATGCATCGCAGTTCTCAAACATATTACGCATATCCGTTACATTTGACACATCCCAACTATCTAGGTCACTATGAAATACAACTGCTTGTCTAAACATAGATTCCATATTCGTTACTTTTGAAACATTCCAATTATTAATATTTTGTTTAAATGAACTAGCTTCAGAAAACATCCATCTCATATCAACCACACTTGAAACATTCCAATTAGAAAAAGGCTGATTATAAGCTGTAGCAGCATGAAACATATAGCTCATATTCGTTACATTCGATACATCCCAGCTATTAAGACTTTGATTAAATACTTTCGCATCCCAAAAAAGACCTTGCATATTAAGAATATTTGATGTATCCCAAGAATCAATACTACTATTAAATTTATCTGCAACCATGAACATATATGACAAGTCAGTTGTTTCATTTAGATTTGGATTATCGTCTGCATCAATATTAAAATTTTTACATGCATAAAAAGCACTATTCATAGTTTTCCATTTTTGTGTACCCCATTGATTTACCCATATGAGTTTTAAGTTATCATTAATTGCATGATAGCCAATACTATTATTATAAGATTGTTGAAAATATAAAGCAGGAAAATCGCCCGTAATCGTAATAACATAAACTCCTTCACTTTTGTATGTATGTGTTATATCGCCAATAACACTTTGGTTTGATTCTCCATCGCCCCAATAAACGGTGTAATTGTAGCTATAACTTTTATTTGTAATAATTTGAATTTGATTAGAAGAGCTATTGCCCTCTTTTGTGGTATCCCAAGTCGTGATAAATCCTTTTACGGTATTTACCTCTTGTATAGCCACAGCAGCTTGATTTCCGCTTTCGTTATTATCAAATGCAATATTAGAAGCTATTGAGATAGTTATATTATTGTTTGAGTGTATAGGCGGGATCACATCGACTTGATAAGTAGAGCCACTCCCTCTAAAATTTGATTTTGTTCCATTAGTTACAACTATATCATTGATTTCAAACCCCGTCACATTTGTAGAAAACTCGAAAGTAAAAGTAATGGTATCAGCCAGCCACTCTCGATTAATTAGAGTTACACCTGCTACTCTCGAAACATTATCTGTGATATTTACATCAATACTATTAGCTGCTTGTGATTTTGTAGTATTGTTATCAACTTTTTGTTCTGTATGAAAATCAAGGGAAATTATATATAAATTATTTGTAATATCCAAAGTACAAGTATTGTCAGTAAATTTTCCACCAATACCAACATAGCCTCGATTATTAATAGAAAAGGCTACAGGATAACAAATCTTTTCATCAAGTGTCATGATATAGCTCCATGTATCCAAATCAACATTGTATCGAGAGATAACACCACGAGTATCAATCACGTAACCCTCATTGTCAATCATAAAAGTTTGTCCATAAGTAGCATCAATATAGGCTTTTTGTTCCCATGTATCGGTGGTGGCATCATATTCCCAAAAGTTTGAGTTTGTTCCTGTTAGATATGCTTTGTCTCCAATCACAAAAGAAACTAAACTAATATTATTGCCTAGTTCTTCATTAAGATTGTTTAATTTCGTCCAATTATCTTGCACAGGATCGTATCTATAAAAATTCTCTTTATTATAAAAACCTCCTCCAATATACCCATAGCCATTAACCGCAAAGAAAAAGGCAGCTCTTTTTGACTCTCCTGGCATATCCTTTTTTCTCTCCCAACTATTGCTACTTTGAGCATAACACCACACTTCATTTTCTACTACTACATACGCTTTTGCATCAATAACAAAAACAGGTGATTGAAAGAGAAATGATTTAGATGGAAGTGTTGCTTTTTGACTCCAAGCATTGCTAATGGCATCATATTCCCATAGCTGAGCATTATTAGACCCTGAAAGAAGTAAAAAGCCATGATTAGCAATTGAAAAGTTTATTGCTTCTCTCTCTCCTTGCTCGGGGAATACGGCAGCTTTTTGATTTTCCCTCACACACCGAACAAAAAAATCACCTGATTGATCTGCTTCCCAATAGCCAAAAGTTTTTTCTGCAAACCATGCACTACCGTGGTAATTTTCAGACTCTGTCGATGTCCATATTCCTCCTCCATTAGTATGTTGAAAAGTACTATCATAAGTAGCAGGAGCTATTTCAACGCTTTTGAGTTCATCAAGGGAGGGTAAATGCCAATCGCTATAGCCACCCAACTCTAAATTATCACAATAGAAATGAGCATCATCCCATATTTTTCGCAATGTACTAACCTCTTGACTATCTTGCCACATCAAACTCGTATTGTTATCGGTCACAATCTCCGTGATGTTGTCTCGAATAAATCGTTGCGGTTGCGTAGCATCGTCTCTCACCTCCTCTACCTCATTGCCTCCAACCTCGCACTCCCCTACCTCATCTTCGACCACAAACGCCTCAATGAGGATTTTTCTAAAGACCTCATAATCTATCCACAAGTAGCCCTCGTTGCCCCAATGGACTCCCCATGAGTTGATGATTTTAAAGGCATTACGGCTCTCATCGTAGCCCACGACCAAAAGCGCATGCGAGAGAGAGGTTGGAGACTCTTTTGCGTTGAGTTCTTTGAAGAAATACTCATTGTTGTACTTTTGAGGATAGATAAAGTCATCGTAGAGTTCAATGGCTACCACGATAGGATAGGAGCGAGAGAGAAAGTATTTGAGATTGGAGAGGAAGTAAACACTTTGCGTATTAAATCGCTTGAAGTTGGATATTTTGCCACACATCGCCTTCTCTATTGCCACTTTGGAGGGGGTGGTGGTGCAGTCGTTTTGATGATAGGGCATATCTTCCCACGGTGGTGTGCCTGTGGTTTTGAGCAATTTTAAGGCATCAAAGAGCGTAGCACCCGATTGACATGAGTCGATTTTGGCAATGTTATAGATAAATGCAGGGGAGTAGCGATGGGTATAATCGGCGTTGATACCGTAGGGGAGTTGATGCTCATTATGCTCTTGAAAGCTTTTGAGATAGTATCCCACTGCCCATCCTACGCAGGAGTTTTGACTTCCTTGATCCCCTACTTGAGGCATTTGAGAAGAGAGGTCAAACGAAGCAGGAAGCTCAATACTCCCGCCACCCGTAGGAGCATAAGCAAGTGGCACCAAATCCAAAAACTCTTTGGGTGAGGGCAACGCCCCAGAGCCTTTTTCATCGCTCGTGCTATTTGACTCACTCGCAAGAGGCAAGGTATTGGTTGCATCCTCTTTTTCATCGTTGGTAACGTTTAATTCACCCATAGGAGGTGAGATTTTAGCCCCATCTTCTTGTTTAAGGCTTGTAGAGTTTGTCTCCAATGGCTCTTGGTAAGTGGGAGAGGGGTTGTCTATGGGGGTGCTAGAACCTCCACCGCCACAACCCAACAATCCAAACATCAACACCATCATCCAATAACGATACATCATCCCTCCTTTAATATAAAAATCCAAATAACCAAAGCGGAATTTTGTTGCCAAAGCCACTCTCTGTACCATCTGAGGCGATAAAGGAGTGGGGGATATTGGCTATTTGCTTAAAATCTTTGTTTTTGCCCCCTACTTCAAAGGTGTAGTGATTATCGACATAAAAATCTCCTTTTGCGGGGTAGGATAAGTGATGATTAAGCCTTAGCATGGAGGCAAAAAACTGCTCTCTCACCGTACCCTTTTGAGCGTTTTGACAATAGTAATGACTCAAATTGGGATTGCCCAAATAGAGTTTGGAGGGTTTATTGAAAAGAGTATCGCCCTTGGCATTGGCTCGTAATGCATAAAACAAGTTGCCCAAAGTAAGATAGTGGATATAGTGATAGAGCGTGGTTCGATTGATGCCTATTTTTTGAGATAGCTGTGTGATATTAAGCTCATTTGGCAAAACTATCAGCAATATCATAAATAGAGTCATTTGAAAGCAAGATACTGCAAAATAAAAGTAGTCTTACCCACCCCACGAGTCCCTACGATACCTACTATTCTTATCATCAAAATCAACCGCATCAAAAAAATACCGTTGGAGTTTTTCAATTTGATTGTACTTTTGCGATAGTCTCTCAAGTATCATAAAAACTCCTTTTGTATAGCAGACTAGACAAAAATTATATCATAATGTTGTTTACACTAGACAATTTTACCCTATCGTGGAAATCTACCGCCTTGCATTTGAGCCATAATATCTTGCATTTGTCGCATACCGTTTTTGCCTGAGAGTTTTTTTGCCATTTTGGAAGCGTTTTTAAACTGTTTCATAATGCGATTGACTTGTACTTGTCCTAGTCCCGCTCCTGTGGCGATACGGCGTTTGCGAGAGTTGTTGAGCAAATCGGGATTTTCACGCTCTTTGGGAGTCATGGAGAATATCATCGCTTTGATAGCTTTGACTTCAGAGGAGGTGTCAAAATCCATATCGCCTAGCTGTTTGGCAATACCGCTCATGCCTGGTATCATGCTAAGCATCGATTTCATAGAGCCTATCTTTTTCATCTGCTCCATTTGATTGAGGAAGTCATTGAAGTTAAACTCCCCTTTTTTAATCTTTGCGGTAATCTTTTTCGCCTCTTTTTCGTCGATAATCGCAGCGGTCTTTTCGGCAAGTGATTCAATATCTCCCGCACCCATGAGTCGTTTGACGATTCTATCGGGTAGAAACTGATCCAAATCGGGCATCTTTTCGCCCGAACCAATGAAACGCAACGGCACACCCACTTGTTTGGCAAGTCCTAGAGCCACGCCCCCTTTGCTATCGCCATCAAATTTACTCAATATTACCCCTGTAATACCAATTTGCTCTTTGAAGCTCGTAGCGGTACGAATAGCATCTTGCCCCGTCATGGCATCGGCGACGTAGAAGAGTTCATGGGGTGCGGCAATTGCTTTGATAGAGGCTAGTTCACGCATAAGGGCATCATCGATTGCCAAACGTCCTGCAGTATCGATAAGTACGACATCGTAAAGCTCTTTTTGGGCTTTTTGGAGCGCCTCTTTGATAAGCTCTTGGGGCTTTTTGGCTTCATCGGCTACGAGTGCGACATCGATTTGAGCGGTGATTTGACGCAACTGTTCAACGGCTGCGAGTCTTTGAAGGTCGGCGGCGACAACGAGTACCTTTTTTTTCTTTTGCTCTTTGAGAAAGTAGGCAAGTTTTCCCGTAGTTGTCGTCTTTCCACTCCCTTGCAAACCAATCATAAGCACAACCGTTGGGGGTTGAGGGGCAAAAACAAATCCTTGATTGCCATGCACGGTGAGAATATCGACTAGCTCATCGTGCAATGCTTTGAGGAATTGATCTTTGCCAATCCCAACTTTTTTGGTTTCAATCTCTACAACACTGAGCAAATCTTTGACGATTTTATGATGTACATCGGCCTTGAGCAACGATTTTTTTAGCTCACCTAGAGCCTTTTTCAAGGCTTTTTCATCATCTTGAAAACGAATTTTACTTATGGCATTTTTAAAACTATCCGTTAAGGTATCAAACATACAAACTCCCTCTCTATTAAAGATAAGATTTTATCCAAAAAATACTTAACTTCTCAATTTTGAATTTTACAGATACAAATAATTGGCTATGATGCTATTGTAATGGTTGTTTGTGTTTTTTGAGTTCTCTCATCATGCGTCTAAAACCAAAATAGACAATAACCAAAATCAAAATTCTCATAAGATTGATAACAAAGTGCATCAATTGAAGGTGTTTATCAATGTTGTTATGAACCATGGTTACATCTTCTATGATAATTATTTTGGCAATAGCAACATTTTGAAAATCTTTCATATCAAAACTGTAGAGATTGTATATTTTATCTTTGATTTCTAAACCGTAAATATTATCAAAGCCATAATGAATAGTTTGAAGCTGATGAATCAAATCGTCGTGTTTGCTTAAATTGCTAAATTGTAAAGTATAGTTTCCAATAGAGAGGGGAGTAATATCTTGTTCTTGGTAGAGATTTAGTGCATTTTTTTGAACAAAAATCATACCTTGCAAATCGTAGGATTTTTGAAAGCGATCCAAAATATAATCGGGACGTGTGCCAAACTCAACAGCGCCGATATAGCGATTATCATAAAAAAGAGGAGTAAAAGTGCGATAGGCTAGAGCGTAAACCCCTTTTTCAAACCCCACAATAGGTTCTTGATGCTGATGAATATGACGCAATGCGACTCTTAGGGCGGAGATATTATCATCGTATTTATCGGGTTCATGCATACGCAAAAAGGAGTTACCATTGGGCAGATGATAATGAATGACATTGGAGTGGTGTTCGTCTTGCTTGAAACTATCCCAAATAGGAAAGGTTAGCTCATAGAGTCTATGTCGATTATGCGTAGCGAATGCTTCAAGTGTATCGGGACTTTGAAGACGACGCACCATGCGTTCTGTGGAGAGCTGATACTCATTTAACACATAATTATAAAAAATATTAATATGCTGATAGCTTCTTGTATGCATAAAGCGATGTTGATGCTCTAAAAAAACATCAAAGCTTCTAATTAAAATAGCCGTAAATGAGAAAACTACGACGGTAACAAAAATAAAGGTTTTGGTTTGCGTTGATAATCGTTTAAACATCGTAAATAACCTCTAGTCTTTCTGAGAAATATTATACCCACTTTTCAATTCAACTCTTCTCGAATGTGAGCTACTATTTAGCATCCTTTGCTATAATTGCCAAATGAAAAATATAGAGATTTCCAACATAGCCAATTTGCCAACACAATACGGCAATTTTAAGATACAATCGTTTAAAGAGCAACTCCTCCATGATAGACGTGAACATCTAGTCGTCTTTACCCAAGAGTTACCCACCACGCCCAATGTGCGTATCCACTCCGAATGCCTTACGGGCGATGTTTTAGGTTCGCTTAAGTGCGATTGCGGGGAGCAGTTGCATTATGCCCTTAAATACATCAGCCAACACGGCGGTATGCTCATCTATCACCGCCAAGAGGGACGAAATATCGGACTTTTTAACAAAGTCAATGCCTATGCTTTGCAAGATAACGGACTCGATACGATACAAGCCAATCACCAATTGGGATTTGAAGCCGATGAGCGTACTTATGATATTGTTGAGTTTATTTTGAATTATTTTGACATCAAACGCATCAATCTTTTGACCAACAATCCTACCAAAATCAACTCCCTCGAATCGGTAGAGATAGTAGAGCGTTTGGAGATCAAAATTGATGCCAATCCTTTCAACCAAAACTACCTTTGGGTCAAAAAAAGCTTCATGGGACACCTGCTATGAGACTCTCACAACTGCTTCAATCCAACCAAATAGAGCTTCATGATGCCCAAATCCAAAAGCTTGAAACCTTTGCCCAAACGCTCCATGAGTGGAACCGCATTCACAATCTCACAGGAGCCAAAGATTTAGAAACAATCTATAAAAATATCCTCGATTCGCTCTATCCTATCGTCTTTATCGATACTCCTCAAACACTGCTTGATGTTGGTAGCGGTGCGGGGTTTCCAGCCCTCCCACTAGCTATCGTACTCCATGAGACTCAAGTGGTATTGTGCGAACCGCTACACAAACGGGTGGCGTTTTTGAAATACGCTGCTTTGGGGCTTGATAATATCACCGTCGTTGCCAAACGTGTAGAGGATTTGGTGCATGAACCTTTTGAACTCATTACTTCACGAGCCGTTACCAATACCCAAATGCTTCTCAGTCTTACCGAGCACCTAGCCAATAGGCAAAGCCGCTATCTTTTTTACAAAGGCAATCGCTTGTTTGATGAGGTTAAGAGTCTCAAAAATCAGTTAGATTATGATATAGTTCAAAAAGACCAACGCAACTATCTCTACATAAAGAGTCGCACATGATAATAAAATTAATCTTTTTAGCTATTGTTCTATACGGTAGCTATAAGTTTTTGGGTGGTAAATTCCCCACGCTAAAGCTTAAAACCAAAGAGGAGAAAAAGCTTGAAGAAGATACCCTTGTGGAGTGCCAAACCTGCTCTACTTTTGTCACTACCAAAGAGGCTATCGTCACTAAGGGTCGCTACTACTGCTCACGAGAGTGTGCCAACAAAGTTTAAAGTAGCCAACAGTGAGCTTATTCTACCCTGCCCGAAAGGCAGGGTTAGCTTTAGGGGGGTTGTAGGGACAAAATGTCCCTGCCACTTTTTTTGGGCTTTGCTCAAAAAAGTGTATAACATCAAATAAAAAAGGAGAAAAGTATGAAAATTTTTGGACATCCATGGATAGAGAGTAAAAAGTTTTATCGAGTTTACAACATCGAAGAGATTCAAGCCGTCGAAGTGGGTGGCATTGCCTTGCTTGAGCCTCTTGTGGAGTCGATTGAATTGGCAAAATATTGTTTCAAACACTCCATTGAATACGTTATCCCCGTAGGCACAATCAAAGAGGCGATTTTTGCCAATGAGTTGGGAGCTACCTATATGATTTGCAAAGAGGAGAGTGGCTTTATGATTCAACCCATCGCACAACACTATCTCTTTGATACCCAACTGCTCGTACTCATCTCGGATGAAAAAGAGATAGCCAAACTCGCACTTCAAGGCATGGATGGGGTTGTCTTTGCTGATGTTATTCAATAATGAATGCGTTACGTCGATACCCTCTTACCTACACGCTTCTAGCTATCAATCTCTTGGCGTATCTCTATAGTTTTTTCTATGGAGGTAGCTTTTTAGACATTTCACCCCAAAGCCTTGTTGAGATAGGAGGAGTTTTTCCGCCTTTTGTGGTGCTTCAAGAGGAGTGGTATCGCATCCTTGTTTCGATGTTTTTGCACGGTGGTTTGATACATCTAGCTTTCAATATGTTGGCTTTGGTTGCTATAGGACAAGCTATCGAACTCTACTTTAGAGGATTTGACTACCTAAGTATCTATTTTATAAGCGGTATTGTCGGGGCATTAGCCTCTATCTACTTTCATCCGCTTGGTGTAATTATCGGGGCTTCGGGAGCTATTTTTGGCATTTTTGGTGCAACGGTAGGTTTTTTTGTCGCCAACCGCCACGCCATGATGGGGCAATTTAAAGAGGTAATGCACAACGTAGGCTTTGTTTTGGCTCTCAATTTGGGAATAGGTTTATTTTTCCCCAATGTTGATATGGTAGCACACATTAGTGGTTTGCTCTTTGGTTTGGGTGCTGGATTTTTGGCAACTCTCAACTATCGACTCTATTGGGGGGCTACATTGTCGCTTCTATCGTAGGTATCGTCATGTTTGCACGTTATCTACCCACTATTTATACCTCAATGGTGTAGCGATACTTTACCTCAAACCCTCTATCTCCTCTTTGCTAAGCGTTGTAATCATCATAATCGTTTGGGTATTCAACCCTTTTTGAAGAGATTTTTTGGCTATCTCTAGCTCTTTTTGTTTCATCCCTTGCTCTATTCCAATCCCAATTCCTTGCTCTATTCCAATCTCAATTCCCTCTCTCACTCCCTCAAGTTTGCCTATTACATACGTACCTTCCCATGCACTGGCTTGATCGTGGAGGTGCTGCTTGAAGGCTTCGTAGCTCTTTTGTTCCTCTTGGCTCATTTTAAGATAATCAAGTACCTCTTTGGCTTTTTCGAGTCCTTTGGCTTGAAAGCTTGTAAGTATCTCTTCGGTTTTGAGAAAGTATATCCACTCATCGAGTCTATCTTTGGCAATGGCGTTGAAGTTATTGACTTTGATAACATAATACTCGGGATAGATTTTATCAATTTGATTGGTTTTGTAGAGTTCCTCTTGTTTGGGATTGAGTTTAAGGATGGAGTTGTTGTGCATTCCTCGAAAAGTAGTAGTGCCTTTGTAGATATAATCATCCCCCTCTCCAAAGTCAAAGTAGAGGATATTGATGGAGATAACTTTGACTATCTTAGCGTAACTATCTCCCTCTTTGATGTGTTCACTAATAACCTTGGAAGTACCATAGAGCATTCTTTGCATATAATCAAGTTCTCGCCCGTATTGAATCTCTATGAGAATAATCTCCTCTTTGTGGTTTTTGACTTTGATATCGATGCGGTTGGCTTTATCATCGTAGGTTGCTTTGTTGCTTTCGCTCTCTAGGATTTCAAGAATAGTAATATCTTCAAAGAGCAGTTCGCTTAAAAAGCCCTCCAATATACCAAAGTTGGCTTTGGAACGCAAAAGGCGTTTGAGCGCCCAATCGAAGCTAATGAGTTTGCGTGGCATTTGAGTCTCTCCTTGGGTTTTGGTTTGGTTATGATAGCTAAATTGAATGGATTTTTCAATGTGTAATAGTTAGAATATCTTTAGGAGTCATTATAATCAAATGGTTTTAAATTTTTCTTTTATGCAAATGAACACGAGCCAAAGCATATTCATGTTATGAGAAGTGACGGCTTTGCCAAAATAGAACCAGTTGGCACTTGAAATTATACAAGAAAATAAAAATAATTTTGAAAGGATTTGGGATGAATGGTTTAATTAAAGGCAATAGAATTATATCAACACCTATTGAATGGCATGAACCACTAAAAAAAAAGCTACGATATCGCAATTGAAAGATTATAAATTAATTTGCTTCAATACTGGTATTAACTAGGAATGTTTAGACTATCATTTAAATATAAAAAGTATGCTAGAATATTCACTAGAACAAGTAGCTTAATTGGAATAGTAAGTCAAGATTGGTTAGATAATAAGCATCGCATCGCCGTAGCTGTAAAATCGGTAGTTGTTTGCAATGGCTTCTTGATAGAGTTTAAGTGTTTTTTCTCGTCCTACAAAGGCACTCACAAGCATAATAAGGGTGCTTTTGGGTAGGTGGAAGTTGGTAAGGAGATAATTGACTCTTTGGGGTTGATTGTGGGGATTGAGAAACAAATCGCACTCTCCTTGAAGTTGGCGGGTTCTCACATAGTACTCTATGGTGCGTGTGACGGTTGTGCCAATAGCAAGTATTTTGGTTTGTGTATCAAGGATTTTAACGGAGGCGGAGGGGATATTGAAATACTCTGAGTGCATGGGATGTTCTAAAATATTGGAAACCTCGACGGGCTTAAAAGTTCCCGCTCCCACATGAAGTGTAAGAGGATGAAGTTGATAACTTTTGGCAAAACGTTCAAAAAGCTCATCGCTAAAGTGCAATGAAGCCGTAGGAGCAGCAACCGCACCCGCATGGGTGGCAAATAGGGTTTGGTAATCTTTTTCATCTTGTGCATTATCTTCTCGATGTATGTAGGGCGGTAAAGGGATATGCCCGATACGTTCAAGAAAAACAATAAGCTCCTCAAAGCCCAATGGATTCCCCTCGTGCCAAAACGTTACGGTTCGTAAGCCACTCTCATGCACATCTTCAACCTTTGCCCTCAAACCCTCTGCAAACTCTAGGATACTTCCTATCTTCACTTTGCCCTTGATATAGACTCCGTAGCGTAAATGTTCAAGAGGTTTATTAAGCAACAACTCCACCTTGCCCCCACTGCTCTTGATCCCAAAGATACGGGCTTTAATCACTTTGGTGTCGTTGATAAAGACATGATGGCAATCATTTGGAATATGGTGCATTATATCTCGAAAAATAGCGTGAGTAAGCGTGTCGGTTTGGCGATTATAGACAAGAAGCCTAGAGCTATCACGAGGATAGAGGGGCTTTGTTGCGATAGACTCTTGGGGGAGATAGTAGTCGTAGCTTTGCGTAAGAAGTTCCATAGATTAGGCTTTTTTATCCTCTCTATTCTCTTCGTTCTCTTCCTCCTCGTCACTCTCCTCTTGGGAGTCTTTGGGAGGTGCTGGATTGACCATTTTGGCAATCACAATAGAGATACCGTAGAGCAAAACCATAGGAATCGCCATCAAAAGCTGAGTAATCACATCGGGAGGTGTTAAAATAGCGGCCAAAATAAAGATAATAACCACGGCGTATCGAAAGAAGCCTTTGAGCATCTCATCATCCACAAGTCCCAATACAGCAAAAAAGAAGGTGATAACGGGCAATTCAAAACTGATACCAAAACCTATCATAATCTTGGTAAAAAAGCCAACGTATTCACCAATTTTGGGGGTAACTACGGCGATAGTGCTACCAAAATTGACCAAAAACTCAAATCCAAAAGGGACAACCACATAGTAGGCAAAGGCAGCTCCTATCAAAAACATCACCGTTGCAGCCGTCACAAAAGGTATGACATATTTTTTCTCATTTTCATAGAGACCTGGGGCTACAAAGAGCCAAAATTGCCAAAAGATAACGGGCAACGACAACATAAGTCCCGAAAAAAAAGCTACTTTCACGGCAGTAAAAAAGGCTTCAGCCAAACCTGTAGCAATGATTTGTGTGCCTTTTGGCATAGCATCGACAAGAGGTTGCTTCATCCACTCCAAAATAGGCTCATAAAACATAAACGAAAGAGCAAAAAAGACAAAAACAGTCATCACAGAGTAAAAAATACGAACACGCAACTCAACAAGATGGGGTTTTAAATCATGAAAGATACCTTCAGACATTATTTACTCTCTCCTAATGTGGGTGTCGTTTTGGGTTCTTCTAGGATGGTAGGCTTTTTTTCAAAGGTGATATTTTCACGTTTAGGCTCAATGGGTATCGCTTTTGGCTTCTCCTCTAGTATCTCATTTAGTCCCAAATCGATATTTTTAAATCCTCGCAAATCATCCGTTGCACTCTCCAACGCCCTTTGGGAACTCATCATCTCCTCTTTGAGGTCAGCGATTTTAAGCTCCTCATCAATGACCGATTTGGCATCGTGGACACCTTTTTTGAAGCTTTTGATAAATTTGGCAATCTCTACCATGGCTTTAGGCAACTTATCGGGACCCAAAAACAAAATAGCAACAATTAAAATCAAGACAATCTCCATAAAACCCAATCCAAACATCTATAGTCCTTTGCTGATAACCGTTGGTTTATCACTCATAATTTTGATTTTTTGTGCCTCTATGGCACGACCTTCACTATCGAGATCAAACACTACCATTTGCAAGATGGCACAACACTTATCGGGTACATCAAAATGCCCTCCAATGGCAGTCGTAAATCGCTGGATAGGTATTTTGGTATCCATCCCTAGCACATTGTCTCTACACCCCGTCAGTCCCACATCGGTGACATAGCAACACCCGTCTATAATCTCCAAATCATCCGTTCCTACATGCGTATGTGTCCCCAATATCGCCGAAACGCTCTCTTTGAGCATAAACAACAAGGTACGTTTTTCGCTTGTAGTTTGCGCATGCATATCAATAATGATGTGTTTGTAGCCTTGGAGTTGCAACTTTTTAATCTCTTCTGTGACGATATTAAAGGGATTATCCACAAGCTCCATCATAAAGTAATAGCCCAAAAGGTTGATAATGGCTACCTTGTGGTGCTTGATAGTAGTCGTAAAGATGCCTTGACCAGGAGCTGATTTGGGATAGTTGAGAGGGCGAATAAGGGGAAACTCTTCAAAGAGTGGAAAAATATCTTTTTTGTCAAAGGAGTGATTGCCACCGCTCATCATATCAATACCGTAGCCCAACAACTCTTCGCAATTTTTACGTGTAAGCCCAAAACCGTGACTGGCGTTTTCGTAGTTGGCAATAACATAATCAATACCATGCTCTTGACGAAGCCCATGAAGGTGTTTGCCAATCATCTCACGCCCTGGTCGCCCCACAATATCACCAATAAAAGCCACTCTCATGCGTTTATCTATTTTCCCTGAAAAGTCAAAAGCGCACTCGCCCATGTAAGTCCACCGCCAAAGGTATCAAGCAGCATCAAATCACCCGTTTTCAATCTTCCTGATTCGTAAATATCGTTGATTGCCATAGGGATAGAAGCAGCCGACGTGTTGCCGTATTTATCTACGGTCAAAACAATTTGTTCATCATCAAATTTGAGCGCATCGCCTACGGCTTTGATGATACGGTAGTTGGCTTGATGGGGAACGAAGTGTTTGATTTGGTGAGACTCAATAGCGTTGTGCTTTAATATATTTTTGACATCTTGGGTGAGGGTTTTGACAGCGAGCTTAAAGGTCTCATTGCCTTTCATCTTGACAAAATTAAGACCCTCATCAAGTACCTTTTGACTAGCAGGATGCACCGAACCTGGTGCGGGGGTGACTAAAAAATCTCCGTAGCTTCCATCGGCACTCGCATGGACATCCATAATGGCTTTAGTTTTATCGCTTGTAGCACTAATGATAGCAGCACCTGCTCCATCGCCAAACAAAATGCACGTTCCTCTATCGCTGTAATCAACAATGGAGGAGAATTTTTCACTTCCTACAATAAGGACATTTTTTTTCATTCCCGATTCAATAAAGGCTTTGGCTATTGAGAGGAGATAGACAAATCCGCTACAAGCAGCCGAAATATCAAAAGCTTGAACATTGTGAATGCCCAACTTATCACTAATAATACACGCTGTAGAGGGCATATTAAAATAATCAGGCGTGACGGTTGCACACATCACCAAATCAATAGCCTCTTTGGACAAACCAGAGCGTTCAATCGCCTTCTCACACGCCTTAACACCCATATCGCTTGTGTACTCATTATCCGCTGCAATATGCCTCGTTTTGATACCTGTTCGTTTTGTGATCCACTCATCACTGGTATCAACCATCTCTTCAAGCATCTTGTTGTCCAAGATTTTTTCAGGGGCATAAGCACCTATCGATACAAATGAAGCATACGTTTTTGACATAACTTTCCTTAGAAGTGAAAATAGCTCTATTATATTACCATAATAAGATAAGAAACTTAGGATTATACTCTTTTTACAATTTAAATTCGATAAGAGAGCGAGGAAATTGCTACCCAAAAAGGCAATAACACTTCTCTTTTGCCAATCGGATAAACCTCCACACAACTCCTCATTTCCAAAGAGATTTTCCCACGCACGCAAATACCATACCACTCAAGAAAGATGTCAAAGTGTTACTGATGTTACGCACTTTGCTTATCAAATCATCTTTGAGTTGGTCATTGTGAGGCACGAAGCAATCTATTTTAAATAGTGTCACAAGCAACGACTTTGAAAGCGTAGCGATTCGAGAGTGGTGACGCTTTTTTGCCTACTTTTTTCTAAAAAAAGTAGAAATAAACTTTAGATTGCTTCACTAGCGTTCGCAATGACGTAGGGGTAATTTTTTAAGTGTGTAAGGTCAGGTGTTGCCCAAAAGTCTGTAGGCTACAGATTGATTGCTTGTTGAAGCCGTTGGCTTTTTGGAGGCTTCAAAATGTAATCTTTTTGACCAAATTCTCCACTTTCTTTTCACAACTTCTATTCAACCACCCAAAAGCAACTTTACTCTATAGTTCCAATCAAAAAATGAGTCCGCCATGCAAACCCACACCAACCACAAAAAAGTCCTTGCAATTGCCCTACCTGCGGGGGCTAATGCTCTATTGGATACCTTGCAAATTATTGTTGATCTTTTGATGGTAGGGAGACTATCGACATACGCCATTGCAGCGGTGGGGCTAGGGCTTCAAGCCATTATGATACTTTTTGCTCTTTTGGGTCTTTTTAGTATCGGCACGACGGTGCTTATTGCACGTTATGTGGGCGGAGGTTCAATGAGACGTGCCTCTTTTGCTCTAAGTTCTATGCTACGCTTTGGATTGTGGAGTGCTTTGCCCATTGCGGGTTTTTGGTATCTCTTGACACCTTGGCTCTATGTGTGGTTTGACATGGAACCGCAAGTGACGATTTTGGGGCTGGACTATGTTGTTGTATTGACATGGATGATGCCCTTTGTTATTTTTAAGTTCATTTTTGTCGCTGCTTTGAATGCCTACGGCGATACCAAAACACCACTCTATATCAAACTTGTCTCTATTGCTCTTAATATTGCCCTCAACTATCTTTTTATCTTTGGCTACGGGGTGATTCCTCCTATGGGGGTAATGGGGGCTGCGATTGCTACGGTGATTGTCAATATCTTGGAGGCGATTTTCTATTTTTATCTCTATATCCGTCACAAAACTCCCTTTGTGCCACTGTGGAGTTACTCTTGGCATTTAGCAGAAAAAATGATTAAAATAGGACTACCCGCTTCGATAGAGCGTACGCTTTTGCTGTTTTCCTATTTGATTTTTGGTTTGATTATCGCCTCTTATGGGACTTATGCTTTTTCAGGATACCAGTTGGGATTGCGTATCGAGGGATTAGCCTATATGCCAGGTATTGGATTTTCAATCGCTGCCATGACGCTTGTGGGTCAAGCACTCGGTGCCAAAAATCCCAACCGTGCCAAAGCCGATACCTTGTTGGTTTTGCGTTACACCATGGCGATTATGGGAATTTTAAGTATCTTTATGGTTGCTATTCCCCATGAGCTTGTATTGCTCTTTAGTGATCATAAAGCTACGATTGAACAAGCCAGTATCTATCTTATTATCGTAGGACTTTCACAATTTCCTTTGGCTATGGGACTTGTTTTGAGCGGTGCTTTGAGGGGAGCTGGGGATACACAAACCCCACTGATTATCAATTTGGTTTCGTTTTGGATTGTGCGAATGGCTCCTGCGTTTATACTAAGCTACTATTTTAATACCGTTATCGTTATCTATCTTGCTATGATTGCCGATACCACGCTCAAAGCCGTTATTCTCTGGATGATTTTCAAACAAGAAGGGTGGCAAAAAATTAAAATCTAAACCTTAACGCACCTGCACTCTTTTTGTGCAATATGCAGATGGAATGGCATTTTGGAAGTGTGTAACATCAGTTCAAATATCAAATGAGTACAATTAAATATCAATTGTGAAACAAAAAAAATTATTTGGACAATAGAAATTAATTAATTTTATATTATAATTTACGATAAGCTAATATATCTATATTTGGCTATTTTAAACTTAAGGAGTTTCATTATGTTAAGAAAATTGTCTCTATTGGCTCTATTTATGACTTTTTTGACTTCATCAGCAAGTGCAAAAGATCTCTACTTTGATGGCTACACATCCTACAATCGATACGGTGGTAATATCACTTTAAGTGCCGATTTTGTTCGTAATACTCGAAACGCTCGAACGGGTACACTCAAGATGCAACTTTGGGCAACAAAACAAAAATACAGAGGTGGCTATATCAACGGTTATATCGTAGGTGAAGCCAATTTGGGTGAACTCTATGCCAATCGCTATTTTCAAAATGTCTCTCAAACGGTTTATTTTCGCCAACCCCCTGCGGGATACTACTATATGACAATGGTTCTAGCAGAGTATCGCTACAATGGGCAATACGAAACGATGGATTATGTCAATTATCAACGACAAGAGAGATTTTAATCTCCCCTAATCGCCCCTCTTTTGTGGGGTGATACTACAAAAACTCCGTATTTTCACATCGTATTTTCTTCTTGACTATCTTCTCTTTGTAGTTGTCTTTATGCTCTTCGATGTAGATATTCATCATGGCTAGTAAAAAGGATGTAATAGCAGGACCTAGTATCATCCCCCAAAAACCAAAACTCGCCATTCCCGAAAGAATAGAGAAAAATATAAGCAGTTCATTGATTTCGTGGGTTGATTTGAGTACATCTTTTTGCACCAATCTAATAATAAGCGGTTTGATAAAAGTATCGGCTATGATAGATATGACAACGATAGAGTAGGTAGCAATCTCCACAGAGACATCAACGCCTAAATTGTTCCAACTGTAAATCGAAAGAGGCACCCACACCAAAGCCCCACCTACGACAGGAATCAAAGAGGCAAACCCGTAGATAATTCCAAAGAGCAATCCATCAAAATTGTAAAATTGTATAAAAAATCCAAATAAAAATCCCTCCAAAATAGCCGTCACCACAATAGCGTAAAATACCACCTCCATCGTTGAAGAGACAGAGCTTATGATTTTGGTGCTTTTGATAGTAGGGATAGGAATGAGCGACTGAATAAAACTAAAGACTCTATCGCCGTAAAAATTGAGTACAAAATAGAAGACAATGACCAAAAGGATATTTTTTACAAAGCCAACCCCCGCACTTCCCGCTGAGGTGAGATAGGAGGAGTAGGCTTTGATAGCTGAGAGTATCTCTTCATCTTTGAAAAACTCTTGGGATATTTCATTGCCATAGGGTAACTCTTTGAGCAAAGCTTTGATATGATTGGTAGAGACGCTTATCATCTCTCTATCGACATTGCTAAGATAATCAATAATCACAACTGCAATATAGGAGATAGGCACAAAGAGCAACAAAAAGAGCAATAAGGTAGAGATAAAGGAGCTTGCTATGCGTGAGCCTCCGAGTTTTTTGGTGAGTTTGGCTGTGGCATTGTAGGTTGCCATTGTGAGCAATAGAGCAATCACAATAGGAAACAAAAAGGGTTCATAGACATGATAAGCACCCCACAATGCCAAACCAAAAAAGAAGATAATAATAGTATTTAAATTACTCAAAGAGACCTCCCATCTTTTGTTGTTGAGGAAAAGAGAGCTTGAAATGCTCATAGGCTTTTTGCGTTGCCACTCGTCCTCTTGCGGTTCGTTCAATGTATCCGTTGGCTATCAAGTAGGGTTCAAGAACATCTTCGATTGTACTCTCATCCTCACTTAGTACCGCTCCAATGGTATTAAGCCCCAAAGGTCTGCCCTTGGAGGTGATTAATAGATCCATAAGCTTAAGATCTTGCTCATCAAAACCTTGCTCATCGACTCCTAGCTCATTAAGAGCGTATTGGGTTGTGGAGAGTGAAATCCTCTCTTCGTTTGCCACTTCGGCAAAATCACGCACTCTTCGCAACAAACGCAAAGCAATACGAGGCGTACCACGGCTACGACGAGCTATCTCATTACTCGCCTCATCGCTGGTATATTTATTGAGCCGTCTTGAGGCTTGGTGGATGATTTGTGCCAACTCCTCGTGAGTATAAAATTGCATTCTAAAGTGCATTCCAAAGCGATCTCGCAAGGGATTGGAGAGCATTCCCGCCCGTGTGGTAGCTCCAATAAGCGTAAAACGGGGCAAATCAATCTTGACCGTTTGAGCCGCTGGACCACTACCGATAATAATATCCAACCTAAAATCCTCCATCGCAGGATAGAGAATCTCCTCAATAGCGGGAGACATTCGGTGTATCTCATCAATAAACAAAATATCACCCTCTTCGATGTTGGTCAAAATAGCAGCCAAATCTCCCGATTTTTCAATCATGGGTGCTGCGGTGGTTTTGATATTGGCATCCATTTGCGATGAGATGATGTTGGCTAAAGTCGTCTTGCCCAGTCCTGGAGGACCAAAAAAAAGCGTGTGATCAAGAGCTTCTCCTCGTTTTTTACTCGCTTCAATAAAAACTTTGAGGTTTTTTTTGATTTTATCTTGACCAATATACTCATCCCATGTAGTGGGTCGAAGAGAGTTCTCGTAAACCGTTTCGGGGGTAAATTTCTCTATCTCAACAACTCTTTGCATTATCTCACTACTATATGATTCCTAACTCGTCTAGCACCCTTCACCGAACGAGCAACCGATCCCGCCAATTGAACTTGCTGGGGTTTATCAACGATACCTGTAAGGATAATCTCATCATTGCTTGTCGATACACCGATATTAAAGCCCTTTAATCCCACCTCAGCCACCAGTTTGGCTTTGATTTTGGATGATACAAAACTGCTATTGACAAACTCATTGGTATCCTCCACCACAGAATTTTGAGAACAACTGCTTAAGCCCAATACCACAAGCACCAACACTATCCATAATTTTTTCATTTTTTTCTCCTTAAAATTTAATAGGTATGTTCCAACGCTGGGAATTTGCCCGATTTTACATCGGTTGCATACTCCTCAACGGCTTTACCAACAACTTCTCGCCCTTTTAGGTAAGTTTTGACAAACTTAGGGGTAAAGGCATCGTAGAGTCCCAACATATCACTCCAAACCAAAACTTGACCATCGCAATCAATACCCGCTCCTATCCCAATAGTAGGAATATCAAGAGCCTCGGTCACGGCTTTGGCAATATCGGGTTTAACCCCTTCGATGATTAACGCCACCGCTCCCGCCTCTTGCAAAGCTAGGGCATCGGCTACGATACGCTCTTTGTCGTTTGTGCCTTTGATGCTATAGCCTCCCTCTAGGCGTACCTTTTGGGGTTGCAAACCAATATGCCCAAAGACGGCTATGGAGTTTTGAGTCAATACCCGCACAATATCGGCTTTTTCAACTCCTCCTTCAAGCTTGATAGCATCAGCACCGCTCTCTTGATAGACCTTTATGGCACTAGCCAATGCCTTATCGATAGTGCAATAGCTACCAAAAGGCATATCAAACAAAACAAAACTCCGATTGGATCGCTTGGCAACCGCTTTTGTATGATAAATCATCTGTTCAAGTGTGGCACTGAGAGTATCATCCTCCCCAGCAAAGCTCATATTGAGACTATCACCTACCAAAATAATATCAACATAATCATTAAAGATGGAAGCAAAAAGAGCATCATAAGCAGTAATCATGACAATTTTTTCACTCTCTTGCTTCATACGTTGCAATTTTTTCAATGTTATCTTGTTATTCACTGTGGCTCTTTTAGATATTTAAATATAGTTTACAAGATAATAGCAAAAAAAAGCTAATAAAAGAGATTTATCAAAAAAAGTATAATTTTAAATAGATTAATGTGAAGGGATACCTCTTATGTACAAAACGATTAAAACGTTTCTTGAAGGCAACAGTGAGTTTCGCACTATTAAGTTTCAAGAGAACAAAAAGCGATTTAAAGAGCTTATTCGTGATGGGCAAAATCCCAAAGCACTCTTTATTGGATGCAGCGATTCTCGTTTCATGCCCAATCTTATCACGGGGGCTAAGCCTGGTGATCTCTTTATTGTACGCAATATTGGCAACTTTGTTGCACCCTTTAAACCCGACGAAGAGTATCACGCTACTGCTTCGGCTATAGAGTATGCTGTATCGGTTTTAGAAATAAGTGATATAATTGTGTGCGGACACTCGCATTGTGGTGCTATTGAATCGCTCTATAAAGATATAAAAAAAACGCCTGAAAATACGCATACTATCAAATGGCTCGAACTGGGTATTCCTGCCAAAAAGATGGCTCAAATCACCCACCCCCATGCTTCACACGAGGAGCTTCTTCGTTATACGGAGAAACTATCGGTCATTTTTGGGCTTGAGAACCTTCTTACCTATCCCGCCGTCAAGCGTGGAGTGGAGGAGAAGAGAGTATTTTTGCACGCTTGGTATAATAATTTAGCAAACGGTACAATAGAGTATTACGATGATGAGAGTTTGGAATTTAAACTCTTGGGTCAAGAGTAAAAGGAGACTATTATGATAGCCAACACCATTGCCGATCTTGTAGGCAACACACCCCTTATCAAGCTCAACAAACTATCAGCACAAAGCGGTGCAACCATCTATGGAAAATGCGAATTTATGAATCCTACCTCTTCGGTCAAAGATCGCATTGCTCTTAACATGATCAACCAAGCCATTGCACGGGGCAAAATCAATCAAAAGACCACCATTATCGAACCCACAAGCGGTAATACGGGGGTAGGACTTGCAGCCGTATGTGCCTCAAAAGGGCTAAAACTCATCATTACCATGCCCGATTCCATGAGCAAAGAGCGACGCAATATCCTCACCCATCTAGGAGCTAAACTCTTTTTGACACCCGCTAGTGAGGGAATGCAAGGCTCTATCGACAAAGCCAATGAACTTCATCAAAGCATCGACAACTCTATCGTGCTTCAACAGTTTCAAAATCCAGACAACCCCGCCATTCATCGCACCACTACCGCACTTGAAATCTACCGTGATTTGGGCGATGCGATTGATTTTTTTGTAGCGGGAGTAGGGACTGGGGGTACACTTACGGGTGTGGGAGAGGTGCTAAAAAGCAAGATTAAGGGCATTGAAGTCGTGGCAGTAGAGCCTAACGACTCTGCGGTGCTTTCGGGTGAAATGGCTAGTCCACACAAAATTCAAGGCATTGGAGCGGGATTTATACCCCAAACGCTTGATGTAAAAGTCTTTGACTCTATTGAGCGTATTGGCAATGAAGAGGCTTATGAGATGTCACGAAGCGTTGCCAAAAGTGAGGGATTGCTAGTGGGTATCTCATCGGGTGCTAATCTTCAAGCTGCTTTTAATATCGCTTCAAAGCCTCAAAACAAAGGCAAAACCATTGTGACTATTTTGTGCGATACCGCCGAACGCTACCTCTCAACCGAGATGTTTAAAAGCCAAATGTTTTAGTGGCGTGAGCCTTTGCATCCCAAACTCATCGAAACCATCAAAATCCAAAACGGCACGATAGGCAACCTAGCCTATCACAATGCACGGCTTAACCGCACACGAAGAGAGCTTTTTGGATATTGTAAGCCTATCGATTTGCACCCTTACATTACTCCTCCCAAAGCACAACACCTCTATCGATGCCGTATCACCTACACCCAAGAGATAGAAACCATTGAGTATATTCCCTACACCCCCAAAGCACAAAAAGATTTTAGAGTAGTCCAAAGCGATATTTGCTACCCCTACAAATACGCCAATCGTGAGACTCTTGATGGACTCAAAGCACAATTTTCCGACTTCGATGATATTATTGTAGCACACAATGGAGTACTCAAAGATACCACCATCGCCAATATTGCTTTTTTTGATGGCAAGGTTTGGTGGACACCCAAAGAGCCACTTTTGGCAGGTACTATGCGACACTATCTGCTTGATAATCGCAAAATTCAAGCCAAAGAGCTTAAAATCGATGAAATTTCATCTTATCATGGCTTTGCTATAATGAATGCTATGGTAGGATTTAAAGTTATAAAAGATTACACCATTAGGAGCTAACCCGTGGAGAGTACACTGTTTAAAAATATCAAATACAAAGAGCTAATCCAAAACTATATTTCCGATACCATTGCTCTGCTTTTTGATGAAAATAGACATTTTTCGATTGTCTGCGAAGTGGAATATATAGACTTTGACCCCTATTTGCCTCATGAAGTTTATGCACAATTTGGCAAAAACGTTCTCTTTTCGTTGGCGGGATACACCTATGAGAGTGCCAAAATAGAGGATAATTATCTCATTTTTGAAGCTGGATTTGGAAAAGATAACTTTGGAGCCGTCGTTGCTATGCCTCTTTTGGCCATCAAACAAATCATCGTTGATGATATGCCAGTAGCTATCAATGGAGCTTCACCCTTTTCAATCATCGAAGAAGAAAACGATGAGGGGATACAAAACTCCCTATCTATCCTACTAAGCAACCCAGAAAATCAAAAGCTATTGAAACAAAAGAAAAAACAGTAAAGCACTCTAAAAACTCTACTTACTGATGTTACGCACTTTGAGCATCCAATCATCTTCGAGCGAGTCATTGCGA
Organism: Sulfurovum sp. FS08-3; assembly: GCA_000830175.1. GTDB lineage: Bacteria > Campylobacterota > Campylobacteria > Campylobacterales > Sulfurovaceae > FS08-3. Next base: position 104,533 of record JQIS01000031.1, read on the forward strand.
GGCACGAAGCAATCTATAATGTTTTGGATTGCTTCACCCCAAAGGGTTCGCAATGTCATAGGGGTCGTTTTTAAAGTGTGTAACATCAGTTATCATAACTCAATCTCCTTATAAAAAGCCTCTTCAATATCAAAATTCTTCTTGCCCGATGGTAAGATAATAGTCACATTATCTCCCGCTACTTAAATCAAATCAAATCAAATCAAATCAAATCAAATCAAATCAAATCAATTTAGTTTTTTAGATATACTCACATTCTATTTCACTTCATTTCCCTATTGTTTTAAGAGCCTCTGAAGCGATAGTGAGCAGACCATCAGCACCTGCTACGAAGGGAATCAGTCCTGTCCCAATTCCTCCCCACACAATCATCAGTGCCACACCAACGATAAGCAGTGTACTAATAGCAAAGGGGAACCTCTTTTTGGGATTGGGGGATGGATAGAAGTACATCAATGCAATAAGTTTGAAGTAGTAGTATATTGAAATAAAAGCAATCAAAATGCCCAATCCAGCCAAAAGTATCTCGCCTGTCTCAACGACACTCATAAAGATATAAAATTTTCCCAAAAAGCCAATAGTAGAGGGAAACCCTGCCAAAGAGAGCATAAAGATAGTCATTGCCGCTGCCATATAGGGGCGTTCATGGGCAAAACCTTTGAAATCATCGAAACTTAAATGGCGTTTCTCCTCGTCACTTGCCAAAAAACTCAGTATCCCAAAAGCTCCTAGGGCACTCAAAAAGTAGGAGATAAGATAAAAAATAATCGCCGAGGCTGCAAAGCTTGAGCCCACTCCAATGGCGTAAAGAGCCATAAGCATATAGCCTACATGTACGATACTAGAAGCCGCAAGCATTCCTTTGAGTTGGGTTTGGGCGATGGCTAAGAGTGAACCCAAAAGCAACGTCGCAATAGCAACAACTTTGATAATCTCTAAAATAAGCGGATAGATTGGGGCAAAATCGACCAAAAAGAGACGTAACAAGATGGAAAATATTGCAATTTTGAGCGTCGTAGCCATAAACATCGTTACGGGAAAAGGAGAGCCGATATAGACATCGACAACCCATGAGTGAAAAGGAGCTGCTCCGATTTTAAAAAGCAACGTCACCATCATAAACATCATACCCACAACAAGCAAAGAGATGTCACTGTTTTGATGATGTATAAGGTAGCTATAAATATCACCTAGATAGGTAGAACCCACCACACCATAGACCAAAGCGACCCCTAGAATAAAAAAAACTCCCGCTAGTGAACCCAAAATGATATATTTTAGCATCGCTTCGGAGCTTTTGGGTGAGTGGTGGTTGTAGCCCACTAGCACATAGAGCGTAATGGAGGCTAGTTCAATGGAGATAAAAGCGGTGATAAGCTCATTGGTGTGTGCCAACATCATCATCCCAAAGATACTAAAAAGCAACAATGCAAAAAACTCACCGTTGTAGTAGTCACGGCTTTTGAAATAGTTGTTGTTAATAAGCAGTGTCAAAATAGCTCCGCTTAAAAAGAGGATATTAAAAAGCGTTGAGAGCTTATCTACGATAAACATCTTTGCAAAGATAGTTTCAAAGAGATAATCATGCTCTACATTTTGAAAAATAATAAGCTCAATAATAAGCGATACACTCAAAAAGGCGACGGTGACAAGATTGTAATTGGTAAGCTCTACTTGTTTAACCAAACTAAAGAGCATCAAAAAAAGAGCACCTATAAACACCAACGCCAAGGGCATAACAAGATAGAGATCCCATATCATTTGACACCCCCCTTGAAGGCTTCAAGGTTTGCACTCAAACTCGCATCCAAAAAATCCAACAAAAGTGAGGGAAATATGCCTGTAACCAATAGAATAATGACCAGTGGTGTCAAGATACCTATCTCAATGGCACTAAGATCGCCAAAGTGCTTCGTTGCCTCTTGTGTCGTGCCAAAAAGGGTACGTTGAAGCGTCCAAAAGATAAAGAGTATCGCTCCTAGCATGGTGGTAGCTGCCACCACACCTACCCAAAAGTGGTACTTAAAAGCTCCAATAATAATCAACAACTCCGCCACAAATCCCCCCGTCCCTGGTACACCCGTAATAGCAAGAGCAAAAAAAGCAAAGAAAAAAGCAAAACGGGGTGCAATGGAGGCGATACCTCCTAGATGGGCTATTTGAATATCTTGCGTTCGTCGCCCCAACATTCCTATCATCAAAAATATCCCCGCCGATGCGATAGCGTGTGTAGCCAAAAGGTACATCCCACCGCTCCATGCATAGATATTGGTCATAAAAAGCCCCAAAGTAATAAGCGAAAGATGCGCACCCGAAGAGAAAGCAAAGATGCGTTTGAGGTTGCGTTGCATAATGGCGTGAATGGAGTAAAAGACAATACCAATTAGACAAAGAAGTATCACATAGGGAGTATAAAAACCCAACGGTACTTCAAAAAGTGTAAATCCAAAGCGATAGAGACCATAGACACCAAGCTTTGCCATAATCGCCGAAAGTACCACGACAATTGCCGTAGGAGCAGAGCTATAAGCAGGTGCCATCCAAGTATGGAAGCCAAAGAGCGGTATCTTAATCGCAAAAGCCAAAAGAAAAGCACCCGCTAAGAGTATAGAGGTTTTGGAATCAAAGGCTAGTTGTGTCAAATCGCTCAGTCCAAAGCTCCAAAATCCAACCGTAGCGTAGTGGGTGTAGCCTAGATAGATGATAGCCAAAAGCATACTCATCGAACCCAAAACCGTCATGATAATAATTTTCATCGCATTGAAGTGCCGCATTCCGTAGCCGTAAGCACCTATCATAATAAAAATAGGCAAAAGCATACTCTCCCAAAAGAGATAAAAGAGTATCAAATCTTGAGCCATGACCACACCGCTTACTCCTGTTTGAAGCAACAACAAATTGTAAAAATACCCCTTGCGTTGTTCCTCCCAAATGGCTAGAAAAATCAAAGGCATAATCAGTGCAATAAGAAGCAATAGCAACAAAGAGAGAGCATCAATACCAATAGAGTAGTTTATGCCATAGTGGCTAATCCATGGGCTATTGTGGACAAACTGCATTCCTCCATCAAGATGAAAGTAAAACGCTACCACAACTGCAAAGAGCAAGACTATGAGTGAGCTTCCAAAGGTTGCCATCCTTAATGTTTCGATAGAGACACGCAAGAGACCCATTGTAAAAGCCACCAAAAGAGGCAAAAAGAGTATCATGGATAAGAGATGTTGCATTATTGTGCCTCCAGTAGGTATATGAGAGCTAGGGACATAAGCGAGACACTAAGGATAACGTAGGTAGCGTAGGTTTTGACCGTGCCGTTTTGAAACGATGCCAACTTCGCACCCAAATCTTTGTAGCCACCCGTGAGCAATCCCAATATCCCATCAATCACTGCACCATCCACCACTCTGTCAAAAAAGATACTCAAAGAGCGTAGTGTGTCCACAAAGAGCCTATTGTAGAGTGCATCAACATAAAATTTATGGATAAACAACGCTTTGATAGGTATATTGGCTTTGGGAGGTTCTGGATTGGTGCCAAAGAGTCGATAGGCTAGGGCGATACCACCTAGTGCAACAAGAATATTGAGTCCCATCAAGCCATACTCAAGAAGATGCGTAGGGGCAGGGGTGGCTCTATCGGGAAGTGCAACAAAGTGTGCAAAGCCATGCTCAATACCCAAAAATCCAACCGTTGCCGAACCTATTGCCAAAACAATAAGAGGATAGATAATCATCTTACCAAGGGGGATGAGGTGAGGATAGGTTTTGGTTGAGTGAGCAAAAAAGACCACAAAGATGAGTCGAAACATATAGTAGGCGGTTAAAAACGCTGTCGTCATGGCAATTATCCAAAGAGTGTAGTGACCGCTTAAAAAAGCGTGATTGATAATCGCCTCTTTGGAAAAAAACCCTGCAAAAGGAGGAATGGAGGTGATAGCAAGAGTGGCAATGAGCATTGCAATAAAGGTTTGAGGTAACACTTTACGCAAATTTCCCATTTTGAAAATATCTTGTTCGTGGTGGAGTGCGATAATAACTGCTCCTGCTCCCATAAAGAGTAGAGCCTTGAAAAAAGCATGGGTAAAGAGATGAAAAATCCCTGCCCCATAGGCTCCAAGTCCTACAGCGATAAACATATAGCCTAGTTGGCTCATCGTCGAATAGGCTAGAATTTTTTTAATATCTCGCTCAAAAGATGCCATAAGTGCTGCTATGAGTGCCGAAAATGCTCCGATATAGGCGATAAACTCTCCAATATGGGGAATTTCATTGTACAAAAATCCAAATCGTGCCACCATATAGACTCCCGCAGTCACCATCGTAGCAGCGTGGATAAGTGCCGAAACGGGGGTGGGTCCAGCCATGGCATCGGGAAGCCAAACGTAGAGTGGGATTTGAGCCGATTTTCCCATCGCCCCCACAAAGAGTAAAGCCCCCACAAAACTAAGCGTTGAATGAGAGAGTCCTCCAATGCCTTGCTCAATCGCCTCGAAGCTAAACCCTTGCCCTTCCAAAGCAATAAAAAGCACACCAAGGGCAACAATAAAGCCAAAATCCCCTACACGATTGACGATAAAGGCTTTGTTGGCGGCGGTAATGTTGCTAGAGACTTTGTGATAAAAGCCGATAAGCAAATAAGAGGCTAATCCTACGAGTTCCCATCCGATAAACATAATGATAGGATTGGAGGCTACTACAAGCAAAAGCATAGAACCCAAAAAGAAGTTAAAATAGGCAAAAAACTTCCCAAATCCCTCATCGCTTTGCATGTATTCCACAGCATAAATATGAATGAGTGTGCCAATAAAGGTTATAAAACCAATCATTATCATTGAGAGCCTATCGAGCATAAAACGCATCTCAATGTGCAATTGCCCCACCTTTACCCAATCAAAAAGATGGGCGTAGAGTGGTGTATCGTGAGGCATTGTACTCATCTTGAATACCAAAACAAAGCTCAAAAGTGTCACTATTGCAGGGGTGGTGAGAGCAATAGTGGCGTAGTAGGTGTTGCTTAGATTTTTTTTGCTATCCACAAGATAGGAGAGACCCAGTATCGTAGCCGACAAAAAGGGCAAAATAACAATCAACGATAAGAGTGCTTCCATATTATGCTTCATCCCTTTTGTGCGTTAATTGCGTGATGGATTGACTATCGACGCTTTTGGTTATGCGGTAGATATAGATAATGAGTGCCAAAAAAATAGCCGCTTCGGCTGCTATAACGGCTATCATCAATAGACTTACCACACCTCCATCCATCTCGCCGTGCATTCTTGAAAAGGTTGCCAAGATGAGATTGACACTGCTAAGCATGAGTTCAATGGATAGATAGACGACAAAAAGATTACGTCTTAGCATCAAGCCAATAAGTCCAATCGCAAACATCATAACCGCTACAAAGAGAAATTTATCAGGACTCAACATGCAATCTCCTGCGAGAGAGTACGATAGCTCCCACCATTGCCCCAAGAAGCAAAATAGAGACTATCTCAAAAGGGAGTACCCAGTGTGTAAACAGCACTTTACCCATCGTCTCAATCGTCCCAAAATGTTGAGCAATAGGAGCAAATGCAAACGGGGCTTTGGCAATGGCATAGAGAAGCAATCCCGCAATAGGAGCGATAATGAGCGTCGTAAAGAGTATATTTTTGCGAGTAATGTTTTGTTTGGGTTGGTTTTCCTCTTTGAGATTGATGGAGAGTATAATCATAATCGAAAGCACCACCACAGCCCCTACGCCTACAAGTATTTGAGCCAAAAATAAAAAACTATGATGCAACAAAGCAAACATACCCGCCATAGCTATCATAACCATCAAAAAACCTATGGCACTATAGAGACTCTCTTTGCTAAAGACTATCATTATCGCACCGCTTAGCAAAAAAAATGCCAATATAAAAAAAATAATACTCTCCATTGATAATAACCTCTGATTTGTTCAAATGGGAATATTATAACATAACTAAGAGGATAATAAAATTACAAAAATTTCTTAATACCTAACATAAGAGAGCGATGAATCTCCTTAGTTTTGTCCTTATTGGTTTTGTTGCGATAGATGGTATTGCTTTTCGAGTTCCAATAAAAACTCTTTTCGTTTTATCCCGCCACTGTATCCACCAATATTGCCGTTGGCGTTGATGACTCTGTGGCATGGGATGATGATAACGATGGGATTTTTGGTATTTGCATTGGCTACGGCTCTGTAGCCTTTTGGGTTGCCTATAAGAGTGGCTTGTTGTTTGTAGGAGAGTGTTGTTGCGTATGGGATAGAGTGCAAAATATTCCAAGCCAATTGCCAAAAGTGCGTCCCTTGCGGTGCAAGTGGTAGAGTGAAGGATTTTCGTGAAGATGCGAAATATTCGCCTAGTTGCTTTGTTGTAACGCTTAAAATTTCATTTTCATTTTGAAAAATCTCTCCTTTTCTATCGTAAAACTCAAGCGAAACAAGTGCCTCGTTACTCGCCTTAGCCAACAAATCGCCCAGTGGGGTGGCGATAATTGTTTGATAGATGGCATGATTTGCATACACTTTGAGAGCCTTTTGTTTAAATAACCAATGAGTAGAATGCTAGGGAATAGGTACAGCTTCCAAAATCTTTTTGATAATGAAATCGGTTGTAATATCTTCGGCTTGTGCTTCGTAGGTGAGGATGATACGATGGCGTAGCACCTCTAGGGCGATATAAGCCACTTCGATGGGTGAAACGTACTCTTGATGTTTGAGATAGGCAACGGCTCGTGCGGCTTTGTAGAGATCAATCGTCGCACGAGGAGAAGCTCCAAATTCGATATAGTGGCTAATCTCTTCGAGATTATAAGCATGGGGGTGACGAGAGGCTTCGATAATATCGACGATATAACGCTCTACCTCTTCGTCGATATGGATTTGCATAGCCTCATCTCTAAGCATCTCCAAATCTTTGGCAGAGGCGACTTGTTCGATAATTCCAAAGGTGTTGTTGGCTGCTCGTCTTGCAATCTCTAACTCTTGCTCTTTGGTGTTGTAGCCTACGACGACTTTCATCATAAATCTATCAAGTTGGGCTTCGGG
>JQIS01000032.1:0-36566 GCA_000830175.1 Sulfurovum sp. FS08-3
AGCGATTCGAGAGTGGTGACGCTTTTTTGCCTACTTTTTTCTAAAAAAGTAGAAATAAATCTTAGATTGCTTCACCCTAAAGGGTTCGCAATGACGTATTGCAATGGGGTAATTTTGTAAGTGCGTAAGGTCAGTTACTTACATACACAAGCAATGGGTTTGGAGCGGGGTAATTAATACTCCGTTTAACTTTTTGATGGATAATGTCTCTATGAGAGCTAAGAAGGAAATCCCCATGATTAATATATTGATGATAGAAGACGATAGCGAATTTGCCGAGTTATTGGCAGAGTATTTGGAACGCTACGATATTAAAATTACCAACTATGAAGATGCCTATTTGGGACTTTCGGCGGGAGTAAAAAAGTTTGATTTGGTGATACTTGATCTCACACTACCAGGGATGGATGGATTGGAGGCGTGTGAAGAGATTGTCCGCAAATACGATATTCCTATCATCATCTCTTCGGCTCGTAGCGACATTGGGGACAAAATCACCGCTTTGGAACTAGGAGCTGATGACTACCTCCCCAAACCTTATGACCCCAAAGAGATGTATGCACGGATTCAATCGGTGCTTCGACGCTACAACAAAGTAGAAAACAAAAATGAGGTGAATGATTTTGAAATCAAAGCCGATACCATCTATCATCAAGGCAATGCACTCGTTTTGACTCCCGCAGAGTTTGAAGTGCTTTATTTGCTTATCAAAAATCGGGGCATTGCTCAATCAAGAGAGCAAATCATCAACTCCTCTTCAACCATGAGCGACATCAAAGGCAAGAGTTTGGATGTTATTATTAGCAAAATTCGAGGCAAACTTAGCGATCCCTCCTTGATTCAAGCCGTGCGTGGAGTTGGGTACAAGCTCGTATGATAAGTTTCACAACCATTAGAGCAAAAATTACGATGATTTTTGGAGTCTCTATTGTTTTGCTTGGGTTGCTCTCTTATGTTCTTTTTGCTACGCATATACGATTTGAACGCCATAGCATGATTGTGCAAGAGATGGCATCGATTCGTTTTATCTTTCAGTACTATTTGCGTACCCATACCATTGATTTTGCTTTTTTGGAGTCTCAAAACTTCCGCTTGATAGACAACGAAGAGGAAAAGCTTGAGATTTTCAATACACTGAGCAAAAAAGAGCAAGAGAAGGGCTTTAGTATCTTCAAGCACCATCAACGCCGATTTCTCTTTATCAAAGGCTACAATACGATTTTTATTTTTGAGAGCATGAATCAACCCACAGCACCCAAAAATGTCATTATACTCTCCCTTTTTCTTCTCTTTTTTTTGTTGATTTTGTACATTATGATTATTCGCAGTCTTCGCCCCTTGCACAAACTCAAAAACGAAATTAAGACCTTTTCGCAAGGCAATTTGGATATCGATTGCCGTAGCGACAAAAAAGATGAGATTGCACAAGTCGCCAATGAGTTTGATAATGCCGTCAAAAAGATTAGAGAACTCAAACACTCTCGCCAACTCCTGCTTCGTGCTATCATGCATGAACTCAAAACACCTATTGGCAAAGGGCGACTTGTGAGCGAGATGATTGGTGACGAAAAGCACAAACAGCGTCTCCACTCTATCTTTGAGCGGTTAAATTTGCTCATTGATGAGTTTGCCAAAATCGAAAAAATCGAGTCCAAAAGCTTTGAACTTGTCTTCAAATCCTACAAAATGAGCGATATTCTTGATGCTAGTATCGATATGCTTATGATGGAAAATCCCGCCAAACATATCCATCTTGAACTTGCCAACGACTATCTTGTCGATTGCGATTTTGAACTCCTCTCACTAGCTATCAAAAACCTTATTGATAATGGAATCAAATACAGTCCCGATAAACATGTCACCATCGTGGTAGATAACGGGCTGATGGTAATCAATCAAGGCAAAGCACTTGAAGAGAGTTTGGAACACTACTTTGTACCCTTTCGTACCAAAAGCAACGGATTGGGGTTAGGGTTTTATATCGTCAAAAATATTGTGGATTTGCATCACTTAAAACTCGAATACACTCATAGAGATGGACAAAACACAGTGAGTATCAAGCGATGATTGGGTAAAATCGTATTCAATTAATTTTAGGAGAATAGAATGAAAAAACTTTTGAGTTTGATGATGACATTAACGGTTGCACTCTTTGCTATGGGAGATCCATCGGGTGAGAAGATGGAGACAAAAAAGGGAAATATGGAGATGTTTCAAAGCGTCAATCCTGCCCAAGCAACCCTTTTGCAAGAGGGTGCAAACAAGCTCTATTGTCCCTTGTGCGGTATGACTTTGCCGATGTTTTACAAAACCAACCACGCCGCTACCCACAAAGGGCATACCAAACAATACTGCTCTATTCATTGTCTAGCCGACGATAATGCCAAACATCCCAATGAACTTACCAACATGAAAGTCGTTGATGTCACAACGCTTCAATTTATCGATGCCGCTAAGGCTTTTTATGTCGTAGGTTCAAGCAAACAAGGGACAATGTCCATGGTAAGCAAATACGCTTTTGGTACCAAAGAGGCCGCAAGTGCCTTTGCTAAAGAGTTTGGCGGTGAGCTAAAAAGCTTTGAAGAGGCTTTGAAAATCGCAACCGATGGCGTAGCAAAAACCAATGCCATGATAGCAAAAAAACGCATCATGATGGCAAAGAAGGGCAAACAAGCCTATGAGAAGTTTTGTAAACCAACCACTCAAACATTTGCTTCCATCGCCGATGCCAAAGCCTATATCGAACAAAACAAACTCTGTGGAGAGTTGCAAGGTCCAATGCTTCAAGCCATTGCCCTCTATCTTGTCTCCCAAAAATAAAAGAAGGTGGAGCATCTCCACCAAATTCCTCTGTCGGTTTCACCCCCATCTAAACACTTTTTAGGTATAATCTCTATAACTATGCACTCTACAAGTGTGTGCAATTTTATGCAAAAAGAGGATACTATGCTACTTTTTACCCCAGGTCCTACACCTGTACTTGAGAGCGTTCGTCAAGCAATGGCTACAGCTACACTGCACCATCGAACGCCTGAATTTGAAGCGATTTTTAAAGAGGCTAGAGAGAATTTAATCAAACTGTTCAATATGCCCGAAGCGATTATGTTGGCTAGTTCGGGTACGGGAGCGATGCAAAGTGCGATGTTGCACCTATGCAAAAGCAAGGCACTCACTATCAATTCAGGAAAGTTTGGTGAGCGTTTTTCTAAAATCGCCGATGCTCTTAATATCCCTAAAATTGAGCTTAAATATGAGTGGGATACACCTGTAAAGCTTGATGATGTCCAAGAGGCACTTCAAACGCATCCTGATATTGATGCGATTTTTGTGCAAGTAAGCGAAAGTGCGGGGGGCTTAAGACACCCCGTTGAAGCCTTAGCGGCTTTGGCAAAACAGATCAATCCCAATATTATGATAGTAGCCGATGGGATTACTGCTGTAGGGGTAGAGCCTATTGATACCACGCATATTGATGCCCTTATTACAGGTTCTCAAAAAGCTTTGATGCTTCCTCCTGGTCTAGCGATGATGGGACTAAGCCATGAAGCGATTGCCAAAATTGATAAAGGGGTTGATTACTACTTCAATCTTGCTTTGGAGCTTAAAAACCAACGTCAAAATACTACGGCATTTACTCCAGCGACCACGTTGATTATGGGACTTAATGCAATGTTTGGGGAGATTGAAAAGGCAGGAGGATTGGATAAGTTTTATGCCAACAGTGCCAAACGTGCCAAAGCCACACAAGGTGCGCTTGAAGCTATCGGACTCACAATCTACCCAACCGCCCCTGCTCTCTCTATGAGTACGGTGATTGATGAAAATGCCAATGAGATTCGCAAAATACTCAAAAACAAATACGGTGTCAATATGGCAGGTGGGCAAGATCATCTCAAAGAGAAGATATTTAGAATCAATCAAATGGGACTCATTCCCGCTTACGAGTCGGCATGGGTGGTCAATGCTGTTGAGTTGGCACTGAGCGATTTGGGGAGACGAGCCTATGATGGTAGTGCCAATAGAGTCTTTAATGAAATCTATTACAAAGAGAATGAATGATATTTGAACACGAAATTCCAACAGGTAGCCGACTCTATTTTGGAAAAAGTGCCAAACTTAAGCGTACTCTTGAAAATCAAGCGAGTGAAAATTTTGAAGCACTGGGATACGAAGAGATAGTGATACCTTGTTTCTCCTATCATCAACACGACAGTTTTGACGATAAGCGTTGTTTGGTACGTGTCAATGATGAAAATAACCATGAAGTGACTCTAAGAGCCGATATTACGGCTGATTTGGTGCGTATTGTGACCAAACGTATCGGACGAAGTGTAAACCATAAGAAGTGGTACTATATTCAACCCACTCTTAGTTTTCCCACTACAGAGCGTTATCAAATCGGAGCAGAGGTGATTGATGGCAGTTTTGAAGAGTCTATCAACAACGCCATGGATATGTTAGAGAAGTTTGCAATGCAACCCGTATTGCAAATTGCCAATATCAAAATCCCCAAAATACTTCACGATGAGTACGGGATTGATTACGAGATACTCAAAACCATGAATATGGAGAAGATACTCGAACTTGATATTGCGTGGGTGATTAAATTGGTCAATATTCACCGTGTGGAAGATCTCAAAGATATGCACGATATGCCAAACGATATTGCTTATGAGCTAACTAAAATCTATGATGCTTCACGCAAAATTCACTACAAAAATATCGTTATTTCACCGCTTTATTATGCCAATATGCGTTATTACGATTCACTCACCTTTAGGGTTTTTGAAACAAATACGCTATTGGCACAAGGGGGAACCTACCGCATAGATGATTGCAAAGCATCAGGCTTTACCATCTATACAGACCGATGCATTGAGAGTATAATAAAAAGAGACAAGGGCAAAAAATGAGTAGTCAAGCAGATTTAATCGTCGGATTGCAATGGGGCGATGAGGGAAAAGGGAAAATAGTCGATCACATGGCACAAGAGTATGACTATGTGTGTCGTTTCGCAGGAGGACACAACGCAGGTCATACCATCGTAGTAGGGGATAAAAAATACGCCCTTCACGTTATGCCCTCGGGTATCCTCAATCCCAACGCCAAAAACATAGTAGGCAATGGCGTAGTACTTTCGCCCAAAGATTTCATCAAAGAGATGGAGCAGTTTGAAGCACTCGAAGGAAGACTTTTTATCTCCGATAAAGCCCACTTGCTTTTGCCCTACCATGCTTTGATAGACCAAGCACGTGAGCGTCTCAAAGGCAAAAAAGCCATTGGCACAACAGGCAAAGGAATAGGACCCGCTTACGGCGACAAAGTGGCACGTGTGGGACATCGAGTGGGTGAGCTTTTGGCACCTGCAAAATTGACACTCAAAATTATGGAGTTTTTTGAAACCAATCGGGCAATTTTTGAAGCAATGGATATTGAATTTCCCATCCAAGAGCAACTTTTGGATGAGTTGAGCGAGTTCAAAAAGGTATTGTCTCCTTTTATCGTCGATACGACGCTGTTGCTTTGGGAGGTGCTTGATGGTGGCAAAAGAGTACTCCTTGAGGGAGCGCAAGGCACAATGCTCGATATTGACCACGGAACCTACCCCTATGTGACAAGCTCCTCTACGGTAAGTGCGGGGGCGTGTATCGGGCTAGGAATAAACCCCAAAGATATAGGCAAGGTAACAGGCATTGCCAAAGCCTACTGTACTCGTGTGGGCAACGGTCCTTTCCCGAGTGAAGATTTGGGTGAGCAAGGAGAACTTTTGCGTACCAAAGGGCATGAGTTTGGTACAACCACGGGACGACCCAGACGATGCGGTTGGTTTGATGCTGTGGCGATGCGTCATGCGTTGCGTATCAATGGCGTTGATCAAATTGCACTGATGAAACTTGATGTGTTGGATGGATTTAGTGAAGTCAAAGTGTGTGTAGCCTATCACAAAGATGGCAAAACATTCGACTATGTCCCCTACGACCTTGAGGGTGTAGAGCCGCAGTACCGAAGCTTTGCGGGTTGGGATAGATGCGAAGGTATCCAAAATTTTGACAAACTTCCCCAAAACGCACAAGATTATATCCATGCACTAGAGGAGATAGTTGGAGCGAAGATTAATATCATCTCTACCTCGCCCCAACGTGAAGATACCATTTTACGATAAGGAGTACCTATGAGATTAAAAGAGAACCAGACACGATACGTCGCTACAAAAATAGGTATAGATTTGGCAAATGCCCCATTTGTGCGTATGCCAAAGGGCAAAGAGGCGGTAGTGAGTGCCATTAAAGCCCTCATTGATGAGAACCTCAAAAGCGAAAGAGCCTTGGATGATAAAGTCAAAAAGATATTGGATGAAAACGATGATGAGATAGAGTTTCAACACGCCAACGAACGCCAACTCTTTTTTATGATCAAAAAGAAATTAGCACCCCAATACGGCGTGATTATGAATTATGACGATAGATACAACGACCTTTCGCACAAAATTTTGGATGAACTCTACGAAGAGTATCTCCTTGAGTACGATGTCAATGAAAATCAAGTCAAAAATGTCATTTTCAAAGGCTTTAAAGATTTTGCTAATGCCTTCGAGAAGATTGATGATACCGTCTATAAGAAGATCAAAGCAATGAAAAGAGAGGTTATACCAGGTACGCAAGAGTATGAACTTATCTACGAGCGACTCTACGAAGAAGAGCTTAAAAAACGAGGTATGTTGTAAAGAGTGTTAAGTGCTAAGCATTAAGTGCTAAGCAATTTTGTAGGGTGCAATGCATTGTACCCTGTATATGATGGAGAGAAAATGCAAAAAATTTATATCTATTTAGAGAATGGAACATTTTTAGAAGCCAACAGTTTTGGAGCAACAGGTACAAGCGTGGGCGAGATTGTCTTTAATACCTCTTTGAGTGGTTATCAAGAGATTGTCACAGACCCTAGCTACGCAGGGCAGTTTGTCACCTTTACAATGCCCGAAATTGGCAATGTGGGGTGCAATGAGCAAGATATGGAGAGCAAAGGTGCTTATTGCAAAGGCATTATTGTACGCTCTTATCAAGCTAGACCCTCCAATTTTCGCTCTCAAGAGAGTTTGGAAGCGTTGTTGGTTCGCTATGGCGTGATAGGTATTTGCGATATTGATACACGCTATCTTACCAAAATGATTCGTGATGAGGGAGCGATGATGATGGTAGCCTCCACACAGATAAGCGACAAAGAGGAGCTTAAAAAAATCCTTGAGGCTTCACCACGCATTGAAGATATCAATTACATTGAGCAAGTTAGCACCAAAGAGAGCTATATTCATCCCAATGCTACCTACGATACGGTTGCTTTTGAGTACAAAAAACCCCAAACTACCAAAAAGATTATCGCTCTCGACTTTGGTATCAAACGCAACATACTCAATGAACTTACCCATGCGGGTATGGAGGTGGAGGTTGTGCCTAATAGTATCGATGCAACCGATGTGATAGCCAAATACGAAGCAGGTGAAATTGGAGGCATTTTTCTCTCCAATGGTCCAGGCGATCCGCTCATTTTAAAAGAGGAACAAGCCAAAATCAAACGTTTCATCGAAGCCAAAATACCTCTATTTGGTATCTGCTTAGGGCATCAATTGCTCTCTATTGCACACGGTTACGATACCTATAAGCTCAAATTTGGACACCACGGGGGCAACCATCCTATCAAAAATGAGGAGGGTATGGTAGAGATTACCGCTCAAAATCACAACTACAACGTACCTCAAACGATTACACAAGTCGCACGCGTGACGCATACCAATCTCTTTGATGGCACAATTGAAGGATTGGCGTACAACGATTCGCCTACTCTCTCGGTTCAACACCACCCCGAAGCCTCTCCAGGGCCTCATGAGAGTGCTTACATCTTTAAAAAATTCTTCGAGATGGTACGCTAATGCACATTATCGTTACGGGAGGGACGATTGACAAACGCTACAATCCTTTGAGCGGTCAAGTCGATTTTGCTTCCTTCACGCATATTGAAGCGATGCTTCTTCAAGCACGTCTCGATACCCAAACCTACTCCATCACGACCCTTATGCTCAAAGATTCGCTAGAGCTTGACAATAGCGATAGAGAAGCGATACTTAGTGCTATTGAGGTCTCACCCCACAACAAAATTTTAGTCACTCACGGTACCGACACCATGGTTGAGAGTGCCTCATTTATCGCACAAGGCATCCAAGATAAAACGGTAGTATTGGTAGGGGCAATGGTTCCTTACCGTTTCAAAGACTCCGATGCTTTGTTTAATCTAGGCTTTGCGATGGGGGCATTGGAGCATCTTGATAGCGGAGTCTATATCGCCATGAACGGCAAAGTTTTTGCTTACGATAGCGTCACCAAAAACAAAACATTGGGGATTTTTGAGGCGAAGTAACTTGAACTTTTCCAAACCAATAATAGGCTATAATACTCCAAATCCAAAAAGGAGCTTAGATTATGCGATTTCTCAATATCCAAACCGATTATGCCTTTAAAAAAGTATTTGGTTCAAGAGAGTCTAAAAATATACTTAAAAGCTTTTTAAACGCTACACTTGAACTCCCCTTGCCCATAGTGGATTTAACCATCGAAGACCCCTACAACGTACCCAAACTTCAAGGAATGAAAGAGAGTGCCGTCGATGTCAAAGCAACTCTAAGTGATGGCTCTATGGTCATTGTTGAGATGCAAATCCTTAACCATGATGGCTTTGAGAGTCGCATACTCTACAACGCTGCCAAAAACTACGCCAATCAGTTAAACAAAAGCAACAAATACACCCTACTCAATCCCGTCATAGCCCTCACCGTTGTCAATTTCAAAATGTTTGAGTATCCGCACTACAAATATCCACCTACAAACTCATTGAAAAGAGCAACTTTACCCACTACAAAGATGATATTCAACTCATCTTTATTGAACTTCCCAAATTTACCAAACACTTAGAAGAGTGCGAGACGATAGAAGAGAAGTGGATAGCCTTTATTAAAGAGGCAAGAGAACTTAGCGTTATACCCCAATCCATAAGCGACCCCGTACTCAAACAAGCTTTCGAGATAGCCAACACTGCCTCACTTACCAAAGAAGAGCTAGAGATTCAAGAAAAACGAGAGGAGTTTTTGTACATCCAAAAAAACTCCATCGAAAAAGCTCAAAGAGAGGGGTTGGAGAAAGGGTTGGAAGAAGGATTGGAGAAAGGAAGAGAAGAGGGAAGAGAAGAGGGTGAAAAAAGAGCCAAGATTGAAATAGCTAAAAAAATGTTAGCCAAAAATAGTGATATTGATATGATTCTTGAATTTACGGGATTAAATACCAAAGAGATAGAAGCTATCAAGCAATCTATGGAAATCCAATAATAGGGACTTTTGAGGCGAAGTAGCTAGAGGGCTACTTGCATCGTGGAGCAGTGGAGTGAGCCACCTTGTTCGATGAGTCTCATGCAGTCAATCCCAATAATCTCTTTGTCGGGGAAAAAGGCTTTGAATATTTCGCCTACTTTTTTGTCGTTGGCATCTTGATAGGTGGGATAGAGAAGAGCGTGATTGGCGATAAAAAAGTTGGCGTAGGTAGCAGGTAGGCGTTTGCCCTCTTGGTTGTATTTGGGTGAGGTCATGGGCAAAGGGATAAGCGTATAGGGTTCGCCATTGGTTTGCGTGAAGCTTTGAAGCTGGGTTTTCATCGCCAACAACGCTTCGTAATGTTCGTCATGGAGGTCGTTGCACTCAACATACATAATGGTATCTTTGGCTACAAATCGTGCCAATGTGTCGATATGACTATCGGTATCGTCTCCCGCCAAAAAGCCATGATTAAGCCACAATACTCGTCTAGCTCCCAAATACTCTTTGAGTTTGGATTCTACTTGGGCTTTGCCTAATCCTCCGTTTCGGTTGGGGTTGCACAAACACTCCGTGGTAGTCAAAATCGTCCCCTCTCCGTCACTCTCGATAGAACCGCCCTCTAGCGTAAAATCAATCGACTCCAAAAGGGTATCACCAAAATAGCCTTTGATATGGAGATGTGCATTTACTTGATTGTCAAGATGGTAGGCAAATTTTCCTCCCCATGCATTAAAATCAAAATCAAGCAATTTTGTCGTACCACCCTCCTCTATGGAGATTGCACCGTAATCTCGTATCCATGTATCGTTGGTAGGCAATTCGACAAACTCTAGGTTGTGTGTGGAACAAAACATATCGGATATTTTGGCTTGATTGTCGCAAACAATAATGACTTTTTGGTTGTAGGCAACGCCCAGTGCGATTTTAACAAAAGGACTCAATGCACGTTCCAAATCATCCGCCCAATCACTCTGAGGATGAGGGAAACTTAAAAGCAATGCTCGTTGTTTCTCCCATTCGGCTAACATTCGTCTCATTGGTGACCCCTAGTAAAGGTTTTCGTAATCAATGGGTGCTTTCTTTTCGGGATCGTAAGGACTGGAGTTTCCTTTTTCATCGATCACAACAAATCTATTTTTGGGCAATACGAAGGTTTCATGGCGATTCTCTTGGGTTGATTGAGCGATGATTTGATCGTAAGCGTAAATATCGTATTTGAAGTGGGCTTGGTTGTTTTCGACATAAACGGTAAAATAGAGAATATGCATAGGTATGGGACGTGGTAAATGCACCGTTGCAGGTTCGAGAGAATCAAGTATCTTATCAATCTTTTGCTTGTCGTATCGATCGCCCATTAAATAGCGTAAAAAGGTAAAAGGATTTTTGACACGCATACACCCAGAGCTGTAAATCCTGTACTCTCTATCCAAAAGATATTTGTTGTCGGTATCGTGGAGATAGACGGCGTATTTGTTGGGAAACATAAATTTGATACGTCCCAAAGCGTTGGTTTTGCCTGCATGCTGAACGAAGCTATAGGGTACTCGTTGTTTGCTATGCTCGTAGCTAAAGAGCTTTTGCATATCAAGCTTTTTGGCTCCAAAGACTCCATTGACGTAGATGTTGTTCTCTTCTAGGTAGTTGGGATTGTATTTGAGTACATGAATCAAATCCCGCTTGATGAGACTATCGGGAACGGTCCAGGTAGGATTGAGAACCACAAATTTGATATAGTCATCAAACATAGGGGTAGGTCGTGAGATTTTGCCCACAACGATATTGGTTTTAAAAAGCTCCATGCCATCTTGATAGTAGCGTAAGCGATAGTCGGGTAGATTGATCTCTACATGTCTATCTTCAAAACTTCGTGGATAGAGTTTGGTCTTGTCAAGATTGACAATAATGGCATTAAGTTTATCTTTGGGTTTCTTTTTGCGTTTGTATTGTTGAAGCAGTGTCACCAAACTTGCGTAACGATCTTTCATGGAGATAAGAGAGTCGAGATAGTTGTGAATATCGCCATAGGTAATAGCATGATAGAGCGTGTTGCTACTTGGCATGGATTTGGGGTGCATCTCCCAATTGGCTCGAATGTCGTTGGTTTTTCGTAGATTTTTAA
The DNA here is from genome assembly GCA_000830175.1 of Sulfurovum sp. FS08-3. Taxonomy (GTDB): domain Bacteria; phylum Campylobacterota; class Campylobacteria; order Campylobacterales; family Sulfurovaceae; genus FS08-3. The sequence goes on from JQIS01000032.1 coordinate 11,475, forward strand.
GTTTGCGTTGAACCAAATCCCAATCCACATCGCCAACGTGTACAAAATGCACCAAAGAGACAAAGGCATTGGTAAGTTCAATATCGACAATGGCATAAAGTTGCAATTTTTGCATAATATCCATATTTTCATTATCAATTCTGGATAATAGCTTGGCAATCTTGGCTTGATTAAAAGACTTTCCTTTGTAGTTGTATTTAATGCTTTTAAGTGCTGCTCTCATATCGTCAATACGTTGTCTTGAAACCACCCATAAAGGCTTGTACCCTGCTTTGGCATAAATATCATACACTACAGAACCATTGGCACGATAGGGGGCTAGATGCTCTACGATATGGGGTGACATCTCGGATGAGGAGATGCTAAGAGCGGATAAAAAATAAGTGTGTAACAAAAACATCAAAACGGCAATGAAACGCATTGAGACTCCTAAGTTTGAAAATTTGCAATATTATATAATAATAATCAAAAAAATACTTGATAAATAGGAATAATTTTTGAGTAATAAGGGAATTTTGTAATAAAAAAAAAGGGGGTTAAGCACCCCTCGAAAGAGGGATACTTAAGCAATTAGAATTTGTAAGAGATACCTACGTTTACAGTACTTACATCAAAATCATCAGCCAATCCTGTAACTGTTACACCATTTACATCAACTTCATCAATCATAGCAAGTTTTGTGTAATCAACAAATACAGAGAGGTTTTCGTTTACGTTGTAAGAAGCACCTACACCCCATTGAAGACCATCTGTCTCATATTTATCTTTTACTAAGGCATTTGCATCTTCGATAGTTGTTTGACCATAACCTACCAATCCGTAAACTGTTACGATTTCAGCCACTGGGTACATTACTTTTGCATAGATAGCAGCATTTGTAAGGTCATAATCTGCTACATCAACATTATTGTATTTAGCATCATCCAAACTTGCTGTAAATCGAGCTTCAACAGCGAAGTATTTGTTGATTTGGTAACCTGCCATTACCATACCCGCAATTTCCCATGTAGTATCGTCTGCTCCAACAATAAGGTTTGGTGTTATACGACCTGTTCTTTCAGCTTCCATAGCATACGTGTAAGCTCCACCGATATAGAAACCAGCAGATGAATCTTGTGTTACTACTTCTGTTACTGCTTCTACTACTGGCTCAATATCTCCACCAGCGATTGCAAAAGAACTCATTGCTACGATTGTAGCGATACTTAGTGTTAATTTTTTCATTTTTACTTCCTTGAATTGAAATACGAAATTTTATCTATTTTTGCTTTAGATTGGTTGTAAAATTCTGTAATTGAATTGATATTTTTCGTGCAAATCTTATAAAATGGTTGAAATGTGCTAAAATGTTATCAAAAAGGCTCTTGTTTGCTCCTCTATATCCATATTCCCTATTGCGATTCCAAGTGTCACTATTGCAGTTTCAACTCCTTTACCGATAGAAGCCAAAGCAAAGTTGAGTACATCAAAGCACTCCAACGCCAACTTCACAAAGAGCTAGAGACTCTAAAGCCTTACAGTATCACTTCGCTTTTTATTGGAGGAGGTACTCCCTCGACGATAGAACCCTCTCTTTATGAACCTATTTTTAAACTACTCAATGGCTATATGCAAGAAGATTGCGAAATCACTATCGAAGCCAACCCCAACTCCGCCTCGCTTGATTGGCTCAAAGGGGTCAAAGGTTTGGGGATGAATCGTATCAGTTTTGGAGTCCAAAGCTTCAACTCTGCCAAGCTCAAAAGCCTCAACCGCTCCCATACGCCCCAAAACGCCTACAAAGCACTTGAAGATGCTCATAAGGTAGGTTTTGAAAACATCTCGCTTGATATTATCTACAATGTCCTAGGAGATACCAAAGCGTTGCTCAAAAAAGATATTGATGAGGCGTTTAGACTACCTATTAATCATATTTCGGCCTATGAGCTTACTATCGAAGAGCATACCCCCTTTGAAAAAACGCCTCACATGCGGGTAGAAAATCTTGAAATGGTCTATTTTGTACGCAATGAGATTATCCAAAGAGGCTTCAATCAATACGAAGTTTCCAATTACGGTCTCTATCAATCAAGACACAATTTAGGCTATTGGCAACTTCAAGAGTATATCGGCGTAGGTGCGGGTGCGGTTGGATTTAGAGCCAATCAACGCCTCTATCCCCATAGCAACCTCGATGCCTACATCGCCCATCCACTCTATCAAAGCATTGAAGTACTCAAAGATGAGGATATTTTGCTCGAAAAAATCTTTTTGGGACTACGCTCGAAAGTTGGTATAGCCAAAAAACTCCTAACACCCTCCATGCAAACCAAAGCCGATTTCTTAGTCGAAGCAAAAAAACTTCTCTTTCAAAACGACACCTATTACAATATCAATTATCTCCTAAGCGATGAGATAGCACTCTATTTGATGTAGTGCTTCAAAAAAAAGAGATTGAGTCACAAAAAGCTATACTAAAATGGTGTATAATGTGAATAGTTTAGCAAAAGGTGGTTTTAATGATTTCACTCAAACACTCTATGATATGGATTTTAGGTGCGATGGTTGTTGGATTGCTCAATATCAATTGGCACTTGAAGGTCTCTTTGCCTCTTGAATTTAAAACAAAAATGGCTAATCTTGAAAAACAAAATAGACAACTCAAAGATAAAACCGCTTCGCTTCAAAAGCAAAATAAAACTATCTCCCAAAAATTTAAAAACTATCGCATAGCCAAAACCGATGCACTGCTCAAAAGAGTGAAATACAAACTATCCACAGCTCCCGCCAAAGCCCTACCCGTAGTGGCAACAGCTGCAATGATTACGACAACAATTGATGATATTCATGATTTGTGCAACGATGTGCAAGATATGAACAATCTTGAAAAAGAGCTATTGGCGACACAAGATAGTGCTTTGGATACTTTGCCATCGATTTGCAAACTCGATATTGAAGCCTATATCAAATCAAAAATGAGCAGTTTTTAGTGCAATTTGAGACTCTTCAAAAGTAGGATGCATTAAAATTGCACTATTTTAAGCATTATTATTTCACACCCTCGAGAGAGATGGAGCGAGGAAACAAACCCCCAACTTATGCTATAATATCTCCAATAGTGCCAATAAAGGAGTGTATTATGATAACCCTTACCATTGATGATAGCATCATTGAAAATATCTATATTTATGAGTTTGAACATAATCCAGATAAGTTTTTTCACTTTATCAAAAGCAGTTTTGCCAAGTGGCGAGAGTCAAATACGAATCAAACACAAGAAGAGAATTTGCAACATTTGCAATCAACTTCCTTGGCTCATCTGTGGGATAATAACGAAGATAAGGTTTGGGATGAGTTATAAACGAGGGGATATTGTTTTGATTCGCTTTCCCTTTAGCAATCTTTCCAAATCCAAAAAACGCCCCGTCTTAATGATGCAAGAACCCAATGAAAAGGGGACTTTACCGCTTTTCAAATCACATCCAATGGCAACCAAAAGCATCTATTGCCACTCAAAAAGCGTGATTTGCTAGAAACCAAACTTACTGTAGATTCTTATTTGCGATACGATAAATGTTTTACACTCAGTAGTGAAATTATTGATAAAAAAATTGCAAAAGTAAACGAAGATTTAATGCAAGAGCTAAAAAAAGTTTTTTGTAATCAAATTTAAACGGCTTGACAAAAATAAACTCTATCCACAATAGAGGTTTTGATAGAGTGTTTTGGCTTCTGTCTGCATTCCACCTCTCCCGAGTTTGTGAAATAACAGTAGGGTGTCAATTTATGCACCCTGCACTATTTTAAGCATTATTATTTCACACCCTCACTCTATTTAAAATCTCAAAAAAGTTGGGGAATGAGGTGTCGATGCACTCGATATCTTCGATACTCATCCCGCAATAAGCCCCTGCGATAGCAAAACTCATCGCAATGCGGTGGTCGCCGTAGCTATTGATGAGTGCCTCTTTTAGCTCACCGCCTACTATCTCGTAGCCATCTTGATGCTCAATCGTCTCAATGCCACAGCGATGAAGTCCCTCTAATACACTGCTAATGCGGTCGCTCTCTTTGACTCGTAGCTCTTGGGCGTTTTTGACGACACTTGTACCATTGGCTAGTGCCATAGCGATAGAGAGAGCAGGAAGTTCGTCGATAAGCCATGCGATATTTTGGCTCACTTCTAGCGCTTTGAGCTTTCCATTGTAGCTAATCTTAATATCGCCAATAGGTTCGTAAATATCCTCTTTTGGGATATAATCAATCTTAGCCCCCATTTGCTCCAATACTTTATAGGCTTCGATACGGGTAGGATTGAGGGTGACATTTTCAATCACGACGCTACTACCCTCGACGATAGAAGCCAACACCGCAAAGAAAAAACCACTTGATGGATCGGTAGGCACGGTGATAGTGAGGGGTTTTAGGGGAGCTTTGAGGGGTTCAATGGCTATCCATCCATCTTCAAGCGTCTCGATAGAAGCCCCCATGCCTCGTAGCATACGCTCGGTGTGGTCACGGCTTAAGAGATCCTCTTTGTAGCGACTTATGTTATCAGCTTGAAGAGCCGCTAAGATAAGAGCCGATTTGACTTGTGCCGAATCGATAGGAGAGTGGTACTCAAAAGCGTGCAATTTGCCTCCACGAATCACAAGGGGAGCAAGTTTCCCGCCCTCTCGTCCATCGATAGAAGCTCCAATACTCCGCAAAGGGTCAGCAACCCTACCCATAGGACGACTACGCAAATATTTATCCCCCGTAAGGACAAAAAGCCCCTCAATACCTGCTAAGAGTCCTGCGTAGAGACGCATTCCCGTACCCGCATTGCCACAATCTAAGACATCGCTAGGCTCTTGAAGTTTGGCAGGTGGCGTAATCTCTACATCGCCTCCCTTTCGCACTACCGTTGCTCCTAGTTGGGCTGCGATATTGAGGGAGTTGAGTGTATCTTCTCCTTGCAAAAAGTTGTGAATGGTTGATTTTTGGTCGCTTAGGAGTGAAAACATTGCACAACGATGCGAGATAGATTTATCGGGGGCAATGTCGTTGCAAATGAGCGTAAAATCTCGTTTGGCTTTTGGGATAGTGATAGTTTTCATCAAATATTTCCTTGGATACAAATTGTGCCATTATATCCAATTAGATTTTAGAGTATCGAAGCAACGGAGAGTTTGGTAATTTTGGCACTCTTTTTGAGCATAGCTATTAGCTCTCCAATGCTTTGTTCATCAAGGATAATGAGATTTTCTCGGATATGAATAACCGCAGCACTCACGCTTAGTATCTCAAACTCCCTCTCTACCCCAAAGCGGTCTTTCATCAATATCTTGCCTCTTTGTTTGGCTTCATCGCTGTAAAAGGTTTGGGTATAAGCGACAAAAGCCTGTTGTGTGTTTTGAATCTCCGTGACGACTTTGTCAAAGTGTGCATTTTCAACCATGACGATAAAATCATCGCCTCCAATATGCCCGATAAAATACCCCTTTTGTCCAAAAGTCTCTTTGAGCAGTTTTGAAAAAAAGAGTATCGCTTCATCCCCTTTTTCAAATCCAAAATGGTCATTAAAGGGCTTGAAGTTGTCAAAATCAAAATAGATAATCATCCTATCTTTATGGTGTTTGAGGAGGTGGTGTAGGTATTTGTTGATGCGATTGTTGCCGTTGAGTTGCGTAAGCGGATTGATCTCTTTGGCGTATTTAAGTTCACCCCGTATCCACAAAAGTGCCACAATCAATCCTATCAAAAGCAACAAAGCACTCAAAATAGCATACTTCATGGTGGTTGCGATGGGGCGTTGGGTTTTTTTGATATCGTGTATAAAGATAGCGTAGGTGTTGCCAAATTGCTCTTCAAGAGTTTGGGTTTGGCTTACCGTACCGCTCTCCTTGAAGAGTTGGCGATGAATATCGCAAAAGCTGTGAAACTCTCTGTGGTAGTTGCGAAGATTGTATTTGAGCTTGGTTTTGTAGGTGATGTTGGCATCTTCGATAAGCTCAACCAAACGATTGTAATCATCATCAAAGCTATCGATGTACTTTTTGAGTCCTCTGAGCATAAAATCTTTTTCATGGCGACGAAGTTTGAGCATATAGTAAGAGAGTTCGATACTTCCTTGATGACGCAAAAACTCCTTTTCGACTTTGTGAATACTCTGCCTTAATCTCCCATAGAGTCCCTCTTTGTGATTGACTCCGAGTTGTTGTTTGAGTTCAAAAATCTCTTCAAGCTTCCCTTTGTACTCCTCCAAAAGCGTGATAAGTGCAAAGAGTCTTCTATCCATTACATCAATGGCTTGGGGTTTGTAGGTGTACTCCTCATGAAGATACTCTTTTTGCAACATTTTGCATTTGTGACAATAGCGTTTAAGCTCCTCTTTGAGTTTCAAATCTCCTGTGTAGAGAAAGGTGTATTTGATAGCTGTGTAGCGTTCATAAATCTGCTTGAGTTTGACAGAACTCTCTTGAATATTGCTATACATTGAAGAGAGATAAAAGCTATAAATCATCAACCCCGCACTTATAAGCAGTGCCACAGAGAGCGTATAGCTAACAATGAGATAATTTATACGGACATTTCTTTTCATGAGTTTCATAACCACCATCATATAGTATAAAGATTACTATTTAGTATCAAAGCGTCTCCAAAAACTTATACTACTTAAACAGGCTAGTCGGTTAGCTCCTCCTAAATATGCTATAATGTAACCCATGGAACCAGTAAATGCTCCTTTTTTCTTATTTTATCCTATTTTTTATTTGGAGATTGGAGGTTGGGTTAGAATTGCTGGGTAACAGTGGCAATATAGCTTTGCCAACCAAAAGGCTCTTGTCTGCTATATCCACAGTAGATGTTGCACTTGCAAATATGTCATTACTTTTGATTTCTATATTTTTTATTGTTTCTGCAAAGATTGTTTCAGAATAATTTTTTATTTTTGAAGCAATAAGAGGTCTTATTAAATCATTTATTTTTGTATTTAAGTGTTCATTCGAGACTTCAATAGCTTCCATTAGACTATGAATATTTAGTCTTAGTCTATTTTCTACATCTCTTAACAAATCTACTAATAGTGTTTGAGAAAATTTATTCTCTACTTTTCTTTTTTCACTCTCAAACTCTTTATTTATATCTCTCATACTACTCAATAAATCAGATATTTTTTTATCTATTTCACTCACATCTAGGCTTATTGTATCTCTTCTTGTTTTTAAATCAAAAATAATAGAATTTACCGCATCTTTTGCTTTATAATCAAACAACTTTTGTATAAACTCATCCACATCTATATTCTCAATTATAGATTTAAAATCATCTATTTGATTATCTATCGCAGATACCGTACCTACAAAAGGGCTTTGTATAATAGATGAAGCCTGTTGTTCTATATGCTTTTTTATCTCTGCTACTTCATTTGGTAATTTTTTGTCTATTTTATTTAGGATAGTAACAAAATCCAATCTATAATCTTTTATCTCTTTTAAAAACTCTAAAGTACTATTTTTTATCGTCCCATCTTCGATATTGAGTACCAACACAAAACTAACATCTTTTGTCATATAGTTTAGTATGGATTGATTGTGTCTTTGGAGATTTGAGTCAAGCCCTGGCATATCTACAAATATGATATTGTGTTTTTGTAATTGCGGTGAATTGATATATACTTTAAGATAGTCTGCTAAGTCTCTATCGACATCTGCAAAGTTTAGACTATTGACAACTTGTATAGGTGTTTGATTATCAAACTTATACACCTCTATTTTTTCTTGTGGGCTAAAATATAACTCTGTCGCTACTGCTGTCTCTGGTATGATATTTGTAGGCAATAACTCATCGCTATTGAGATATGCGTTGATAAGCGTACTTTTGCCTGCATTAAAGCCACCGATTAGCGGTAGATACAAGCGAAAATTGTTTATATCCTCTTCGATTACCAAAAGCTGTTGAGTAAAACTTTGGGCTACTTCTATTTCACTACCATCAATGTACGATTTTACATTTTTGATTTGAGATAATATTCTCTCTTTGTTGCGCATTATTTTACCTCTTCAAATTGATTTTTGAAATTCTTAACATCTGCAATAGTTTTTTGGTATCTTTTTTTAGCATCGTCTATAATTTCCAAATCTTTAAGTATCGTAGATATCTCTTTTTGAGAATGCTCTTTGATAGAGTGTATAAATCCATCGCCTTTTTCTTCTAATACTTTTTTAATATCCGCTAATGTTTTTTCAAGCTCTGCTTCTATATCTTCACATATTTGATAGATTATCTCACGAACTTTATTTTTTAGTTTATCAATATTATCATCTTGTATTTCGCTACTTGAAAAATAATTTGCAATAGCATCTCTATACGCTTTGTCTTTCATCTGCAAAGGTTTTACTTTGATAGCCCTAAGTGCATTTTTTACAGGATTAATAATGAAATCTTTATCAAAATTTTCATCTTCTAAATCAAACCCTTTAAGTGCTGATTTAATCAATGCACTTTCAGCTACTTGTATATCTACGATTTTACCCCATATTTCTGCTACTTCTTCATTGATAAGTCTTACAAACATGGAGGCATTTTCTGCCGCATCAACTACATTGGCTACATTGTAATTGATTGTTCTGTAGTGAGTTTCATATACCTTTTTACTACTTCCCCAAGAGAAAGGATTCCACCAACTAGATGTACTTCTTGAACCTGTACAAACTTCATAGCTTTCTTCTTTACTTTTAGATTCAACTTTGATACCAAGATAATCCGAACTTCTATCGTTTATTAAACGGATTAGTTTATAAATATTTTCTTCTATATCAAAACTCAAATCTGTAAAAACTTGTTTGACATCGCTACCAGCTCTATTTAATCCATTTTCAATATATGCAGCTCTTTGTTGTAGCTCTTTTACATTTGCTCTATCTAGCTCTGCCATTTTTGCATTTAATACTTTTAATAAGCTCTCTAATTGAATATTAAATTCATTGCTTTGACCAGCTATTAAATCTGATAATTTATTGGCTAATATTTCATCTTTTTGTGATTTTATCTTCTCTAAATCAATATTTTTTATTCTATCTATATTTGCCAATTCAAATAAAACTTTGTCATCCAGTGTTATGTTATATCTTTTTTCAAGATTTTCAAGTGCGTGTTTTTCCATCTCATCAAGATTTTCACGACCTTTTTTAGCTATGTTATAACAAATCCCAGATATAAATTTTACCTCTTTATTTTTGACTTTTTCCATGATAGGTTTATTTGGATTTGAGTTGATAACAGCTTGTAGTGCATTGTTGGCTTGTTGTGAAAGCTTTTGATAAATATCTTTGATAGCTTTTTTTATATCACCACCATACTTTTTAAACTCATCCACAAGTACCGAATCAAACTTGCTACCCAACAAAATAATATTTGTAATCCCATCAGCAGGTAAAGTATTGACCAAAAACTCTGTATCCTCTTGCCCCATAAACTGCGATGATGTGGACAATAAAAAGACAGTATCGCATCTTGATAAAAAGTCTCTTGTCGCCATACCTCTTGAAATAATCGGGTCATTCACTCCTGGAGTATCTACAAGTTCTATATCCTTAAGTGTTGGTATATTCAAAGATAGAGTTGTATTTCTAGTAATAGGAGTATATTTACCATTTGCACCTACATACTCATTGAGTTTACCTATTAAATCAGGGATTGATGCTATATTTTCTATCTTTTGCGTTGTGCCTATTAAATTTCCATAATCAATATGTTCTTTTTTTGCCATTCGCAAAAGTTCATAAGCACCAAATACAGCATCACCTACCAATCTTTTTGCTTCGTCAAATATCTCTTGTTTTGCAAGCAACTCCTCTAATTTTGTGTTTTGTTGTAAGATATTATCTTGTTTATTAAGAGCATTAATTAACTTTTTATTGTGTTCATCTATTTGAGATTGTTTTTGTTTTGCAACTTCAAATATCATCCGCTCAAACTCTTGTGCATTTCTCTCTACAATACCCCAGTCTGCTTTTGAATAAAATTCAACTTGGGCAGATAAAGTTTCTGCATATTTGATTACCGTTAGTGCCGCCGTCATAGGAGTCGAAGCTTTTGGTAATATATCTTTACCATCAAACAACAAAGCATTAATAAAAGATGATTTACCCGCTTTTACCTGTCCTACAACACCTATTCTCAAAACCCCATTTTTACTCACTGCATTATCTATTTTTTCAGATAATTTTTCGGAAAGATTTATCAAATCGTTCTTTTGGGGAATATTTTCGAGTTCTTTTGTATCTATCAAAAATGTGTGTAGTTCACCTACTAAAGTTTTTATTGCATAGTCATTCATAACATTTCTCCTTTGTTGTGCATAAAAGTTCTGAGCAAAATACTCACTCAACCAAGCCGATACTCCATCCTATCTCCTCTCCTGCGTACATGGGGACGACGTTACCGTATATTGGGGGTACTTGAAAGGGTTTTTGTTCTAGTGTGACTCTTTTTTCTTTGGGGTGGATACCGTAGATATTTTTAGCATTATCACTGATAAATTTTTGCAAATTTTCCCTATCCGCCCCCTCTTTATCAAAAAGCTCTACGAGAAGTTGCAACGCAATAGGGGCGGTAAAGACTCCCGCTGCACATCCGCACGACTCTTTGGCACTTTGGGGATGAGGCGCAGAATCGCTTCCAAACATCACTTTGGGATGACCACTAAGAGCAACTCTTCTCAATGCTTCTCTATCAATGGGTCTTTTGGCGATGGGTTTGCAAAAAAGATGAGGTTGCAACATTCCCCCTGCTACATCATCGAGGGTAATGAGCAGATGGTGAATGGTAATCGTAGCGTAGAGGTTGGGGTATTTATCCAAAGCCTCCACCGATTCTTTGGTGGTAATATGCTCCATAATGATTTTGAGATTGGGAAAAGCGGAGGCTAATTGCTCATAGATGCTCACAAACTCCGCCTCTCGCTCCATTACAAAGCCATTGGTCTCACCGTGAACGCAAAGCGGAATGCCTAGCTCACTCATAGCACTAAGCGTTGGTCGAAGCTCCTCTATGTCGAAGTTGCTTACCCCTCCATCGGAGTTGGTGGTAATCCCTGCTGGGTAGAGTTTGAGTGCGATAATATCCTCTCGTACCTCTTCCAAAAACTCTTTGGTGTAGGTGGGTTGAAAAAAGAGCGTCAAATGTGCCTCAAAATCCTCTTCGCCTTGTGCTATTTTAATCCTTTGGGCGTAGCTTTTGAGTTGCTCTTTGGTAGTAATAGGCGGGACAAGATTGGGCATAACCAAAGCTGCTGCAAAGCTTTTGGCGGTAAGTGGAGCTACGGTTTGAAGCATATCGTTGTCTCGCAAATGCAAATGCATATCAAGGGGGGTGTTAAGCGTGATGGTTTTCAATGTTTTGATCCTTTGTATGGTTTATAATGATTATAGCAAAGTTTGATAGGTAAGTTAATAGGTAGGAGAAGAAGTGTTGCTGTATTGTTCATGCGTATAGAGATTGGTAGCTAAAAACTTTTTCATTCCCAACGCTCGTTTGATTGAAGTGGCTATATGAAACGCCAAATTGGGCGGTACGGCATTGCCTACCATCTTGTACCCAGCGGAGAGATTTTTGTAATAAAACCTATGCGTATCGGGAAAGCTTTGTACTCTTGCACACTCCCTTATGCTTAGCCGTCGATAGAGATGTTGGCTTCCCTCTACAAACTTTTGTCTATCTTTTTCGATTTTCTCCATTTTGGGAGCTTGTGGATGGAGTGGGGCGTGTCTGCCTCCTGCTTGAATGGTAAAGGATGGCTCATCCCAACTTCTCACACGGTTACGAGACATAAACATCGATGAAAAGCCCCCGACCATATACTCATGATTGGCAATTTTGCAGTTATTGGTGCTGTAGTTTTTGCTATCGGCCGATACTGCGTTTTTTTGTAAATCCCAAATAATATCTTTGAGCGTGGGTTTTGTTTCAAGTGGCTTAGGGAAGCTAAAATGCTCTATATTTAAATCCTCTCGAAATCCCACAAAAAAGATGCGTTTGCGGTCTTGTGCTACGCCGTAATCGTGGGCATTGAGCCTATCAAAATAGAGCCTATAGCCACTATTGCGAAAATGATTTTTGATATTCTCCAAAGCATCTTTATGACGAGAAGCCAACATCCCTGAAACATTTTCGGCTAAGAAAAAAAGCGGTTTTTTGGCTCTAAGTACTCGTATAAACTCAAAAAACAACTGCCCCCGATGGTCATCAATCCCCTTAAGCTTCCCCGCCTCACTCCAACTCTGACATGGCGGCCCACCAATAAGCCCTATCGCATCGGGAATCTCACTTGATGGAATATTGACAATACTTCTTTTATCAAGCGTGGTATTAGGAAAGTTTTTTTCAAATGTTTCCCATATCTCCTTATCGTATTCATTTGCCCAAATGGTTTGAAATCCTGCTTGATGGAAGCCTAGGTCTAGGCCACCTGCACCTGAAAAAAGAGATATTAATTTCATTATATTTTCAAAGCGTTAAATCCCTCATATTTGGAAAATGAGAGAAGATAGAGACTTTTTAAAATATTATTATCTATCTCTCGCAACTCTTTAAATACACTATTATTAATAGAATTTCGTTGCATACGATTCAAAACATCATCCATTACTTTAGGTAAGACTTCAACGAGTTGTTTAAACGCCTCTTTTTCGCCTGTCACAATTTCATAAAATTTATCAATGGAGACTCGACGGATATTTTTATGAAGTGCAGTTTCTCCATCCAAAGAGACTTGCCATGGTATATTTTGAGAATTTTTGGCAATCACTTCTACAAGATAACACTGAGACTGACTATCTTGAAGCAGTTGATGTTGCATACGCATATAGGTCTTTTGTGAAGATGAGGAGTTCATGGTGTTGTGTTTGTTTTTCATCTCTACATAAATTTTATCGGCGAGATTGACTATATCAAACCCTTTTGGTGGCACACTCCAATTGGATTGTTTGGTGTCTTTATGGTAGAGGTACTTAAAGAAGTTTTGTTGAAAGTATCCAATGACATTACTATTGGATTTATCAAGTTGTCTAATAATCTCAGATTCAACTATCTCTTCAATGCTTTGTCCATAGATTTTGGCATCAAAGGTTAGCTTGATAGGGTCAATCAAGTTTTTGTTAAAGGCTTTTAAATCAATGGAGAAGCGATACTGCTCAATCGTCTCTTTGACATGATTATACAAATCAATGTCATCAATAAAGCTTAATTCATACTCTTGCATTGACTCACCTTTGTATAAAGTTCTAAATATTCCCTCATTGCTTTGCCTACCTCTTTGGCTAAATTAACGGGTACAGCATTACCAATTTGTTTATATTTTTGAGCCAATGACCCCTCAAACTCCCAATCATCAGGAAAGGATTGTATCCGTGCATTTTCACGAATGCTAAAAGGACGCAGTTCGTCAGGGTGACATCGTTCAGTTTGTTTTTGAGCAGGAGTGCAAAGCACTGTAAGTCCTGCTTCATCCCACGAAAGCCGTCTTGCGATACCCGTGCGTCCACCACCCATAAAGTAAGTTGTTTTCATATACTCTCTAGCTATATCATCGGGCAAATCTCGCCAACATCCCCCAGGGCTTACATATTTTAAGACCTCTTTTTTCTTCTCATTATAAGTAGCACACTCCGAGGGGGGTACATCTTTTAAAATATCTCCTAATGTAAGTTGATAAGCATAGGGTTTTGGAAATTCAAAAGGTTTATTGACAACTTTTACAATATCCTTGCGAATACCCACTATAAAAATTCTCTCTCGCTTTTGAGCCACACCATAATGCAAAGCATTTAAAACTTGATAAGCAATAGTGTAGCCCTCATCTTCAAAAACTTTTATCATTGTTTGCAGTGTTCGACCCTTATCGTGAGTTACAAGCCCTTTGACATTTTCAGCCAAAAACATTTTGGGTTTAAGCTCATCTAAAATCTTGGCAAAATCATAAAAGAGTGTTCCTCTAGCATCTTCGACCCCTAATCGATTTCCTGCATAGCTAAAGGATTGGCAAGGATAGCCACCTGAAAGCAAATCTATCTCTTCATTAGTTTCTAAATAATTTTTGATTCCTTGGCTAGAAATTTTTTGAATATCATCTTCAACTACATTCCAATAGGGTCGATTTTTACGCAGAGTTTGAGTCGCCCATTTATCAATCTCTACGACTACTTTCGTATCAAAACCTGCTTGTTCTAAGCCCAAAGCCAAACCGCCTGCACCTGCAAAGAGTTCAATGACACTGTATTTACTCTTTAGGGGTACTAGATGTTGCAATGATGCTTCTAGGAGTCTGGACACAAAAAATCCTTTAGTTTAATCTTTTTAATATTGTACACAAAATGGTTTTAAAAGATAGAAATATGTCAAAGTGCTATATTCTCTTCAAAGTCAAAATCCTTTATCACATAATATCGATTATTTTTTTTGGGTATTAGCCAATATTTTACCCTTATTTTGCTACGACACAAATAGAGCAAAGGCTTGGGTTTATAGACAATCACAGGATAATCAATACCGCCACGAAAGAGTTGATTGCATCGCAAAATTCTAGCCGCAGTTGCCAAAAAAGCACGGTCGGCTCGATTGGTATCAAACTGCCACACCCCATAATGCGAACAGCTAGGATAGTATCGACAACTACTGGGCAACATTTTGGAGATGTATTGATAGGCTTTGATGGGGGCGATAAACCATTGGGTGCTTTTCATATTACTCCTTTGGTTTAAGTGTGTTGATTGCCTCTAGCATCGCTTTGAGATGGGTTTTTGCCTCTCCTAATCGGGGGATGATACGCAATATAGGTTTTTCCACCGTGGGTTGGCGGATAGCTCCTACGAGATAGCCTTTTTGGATAAGGTGTTGTTTGTTTTGTAGGGCTTGTTGGTTGGAGCTTTGGGCGATAGGGAGGATGAGTGAATGAAGCTCTAATCCCAGTATTTTTTGGACAAGCTTTTGGCGTTTTTGGATTTTGGCGATAAATCTCTCTTTTTGGGTGTAGAGCTTTTTGAGATTGACCAGTGCCAAAGCGGTATCAAAGAGCGAGGGGGCGGTGGAGTAGATGATGGGTTTGGCTCGATTTTCCAAAAAGCTGATAATCTCACTCGAAGCCAAAATATAGGCCCCATAGCTCCCATAGGCCTTGCCCAGTGTTCCCATTTTGATGTAATTGGATTGAATGGGGAGTTTGTAGTAGTCAAAAATACCCAGCAAATTATCCCCTATCACCCCCGAACTGTGTGCCTCATCGACGATAAGCAACGCTTCGTATTGATTGGCTATATCAAATATCGCTTTGGGGGCTATATCGCCACGCATGGAGTAAACCCCCTCAATGGCGATGATGTTTCGACTAGGGCTTTTGTATCGCTCCAATTTGGTTTGCAAATCATCGGGGTCGTTGTGCTTAAATACAATCACTTGCGAAGCATCCAAAAGCCTTGAAGCCAAAATCCCCGAAGCGTGATACTCTTCATCCATAAAGAGCCTATCTTTTTTGCGTACAAGGGCTTCAATAAGCGAAATATTTGCCAAAAACCCACTTCCTACCACAATAGCCTCTTCAAAGCGATTGAGTTTGCACAGTGTCTCTTCAAAATATTGATGGATAGGGTGGTAACCATTGACCAGCATACTCGCTTTGGGGGCGTAGCAGTTGTAGCTTTGCATCAATTCATAGGCTTTTTGCATCTGTTTGGCATCATTGGCAAATCCCAAATAGTCATTGGAGGCAAAATCAAGCAAATCGCTAGGATATATCTCCCTCTTGCGCCACCGCCCCGCTTTTTGAATCGCTTCTAGCTCTTTTTCATACATTTTTGACCATTATCCTTTGGGTTTATCACTATTTTTTGCAAAATTTAGCATGAGGTGATAGAGTTTAAGATTATCATGAATTGACTTATAAAGCTTATCTTTTTCAATCATTTCAAAAAAATCACCTATTTTATTCATATTAGTATTAGTATTAATATTAATCTTTTTGACAATAAATCCTATCATGCCGTTAATGCCGTAATAGGATGAGTAATAACCAGTAGTGAAGCGGTTAATGCCATCAGTGATATAGGCTTTGTTAAGCGTTGAATATCCATCTAATCGTTTACATTCGATGACATAATAAGCATCATGCTCTTCAAAATCATTTTTGTCAATAATTTTAATATCAACTCGCCCCTCATTTTCATCAACCTCTTTATCGAATCGATATCCCTCGATTAGGCACGAATTTTGACGGACTTGAGTATCTGTTAAATACTCTAAAAGTATATCTCGAATTGCATTTTCATTATTGTGTGGCACAGTTCTATTTTTTTGAAGCAGATAGAGATAGCAGTTATAGATATTGAGCATCAATGTTTTAAATTCAAAATCATATTCATAAGTTTCACCTATGATAGGCTCAAAAGTCAAAGCATTGAGTTCTAGTTCTTCCACTTTTGTTTACCTGCTCTTAAAATCGCATCTCTAAACTCATAAAAATCCAAATACCCAATAGCTTTATGCCAATTTTTGTATTCATTGGGTTTGACGACATAAAAGCCATCTTTTTCAAAGCCTTTGATATCTTTTTGGATAAATAGATTTTCTATGGTTTGTGTTGGCGAGAGTTTTAAAAAGTTTTGGATATTCTCCTCTTGTTGCCAAGTGATTTGCTCGTTGGGTTTGTCTTTAAGGACTTTGAAATAGATACCAATAGCGTACTCACTCCAAAGCACATTGGCTTGAAAGTACATATTGGCGTGTTTGTAGATATTGGTGTAGTGGTTGATAAAGATATTGACATACTCTTCTAATTTTTTTCTATCTTCATTGTTATACTTATAATAGCTAAATGCTACATCATAGTTTTTTTGTATCACCCAAGGAATGACGATACTATTGGCGTAATCTACTAAGGCGTACTCTTGTTCGTTTAGGTTGAAGGCTTCTAGCACAGTTTTATCTAATTCATTAATGAGTGTACTTAAATCTCGTTCATAATTCAATGTATTGGGACTTTCGGTATCAAAGTGTTCTTTCTTTAATACTTCAATTTTAGAAACTAAAGAAACAATTTTTTCGTTTTCAATGTATGGAATACTTAACTTCTCGTAATCATCACATTCTTCTTGTCTAACACCTGTAGAGCTTGCTGTTTGCAATAAATAATAACTGAAAAAAGTTGAATAAAATAATCCATTTATTGCTTTAAGAACATTAATATCGTTAGTTAAATGCTTCAAAGCAACTACAGAGCTTGTAAAAGTTGCATTTCTGTAGCAAATTGCAGAGTTTTGTTTAAGTTCTTTGCTCAATCCTCCCGTAAAGAGCAATATAGGAAGTTTGAAAAAGTTAGTATAGTTTTCATTTTCTTTTTTTATATATCCTACTGAATCATAAGTAAACTTAGTTAGATTATTAGATATATAGAATGGTTTTAAATCTTTTCTTTTATCTGTATCAATAAAATCAAAGTCTTTTAGTTCCTTTGTATCAATTTTCGTATTTCCATCTTTTCGTTTAAAACCTTGGTATTTAATTAACTCTTTATTATCTACTAAGCTTTGTATTGTATTGTCTTTATAATCCGATTTAAGTCTCTTTACAAAATTATAATCCAAATAGGAGCCGTAGACCAATATCTTCCATAAATAGTCACTCTCTAATAGTTTGGTTTGCAAAATCTTTTTAAAATCACTTCGTGCAAGTGTCAGTATTTGAAATTTTTTAAAATAGGGGTTTGGTTTCATAGAGATATAATTTATCAAATGGTTTTTTATCTCATTCTCATTACTTTTTTGATAAAAGAGTATCGATACAGGCACATTAGCATTTTCAAAAATTTCTCTACGCACAGAGGAGAGTTCTAAAATATGATTGAGTTTAAAATTATTAAAAAAGTGTTTAGTTCTAAAAACATTGCTATCTCGATTATATAAGATTTTACTTGTTACAATAAAGCTTATTTGTGTATCGGTCAATGCAAAGTCTTTGATTCTAAGCATAAAAGGCTGTACAATATCTTTATTTCCGATATTTAGAGACTCATTTATAATATATTTTTCTACATGACTACCTTTTTTGATACTACTCCCTCCATACGGCGGATTCCCCACAATAAAATCAAGCTCTTTTGCTTTTAAAATCTCATTATAGGGGGCTTTGGTATCAAAAAAATCACTATTGAAAAAATTAGGTTCTTTATTTTTGTTACTTTTTAAAAGATAAGGAAAGGTAAAACTCTCTATCTCTTTTGGATTTTGATAATCAAGCATAGTAAGATAGAGTGAAAACACCGAGATAGATACGGCACTAGGGTCTTTGTCTATACCGAAAATATTATCTTTGGCTAATTGTTTGAGTTCTTCTGCCTCTATCTTTCTCTTTTTTACCTTTTCAAATTGTGCCACAAGCCTTCTAAAAGTCTCCACCAAAAAAATACCACTACCACACGCAGGGTCTAATACTTTGCAATTGTATTCATTTGGATTGTTTTTGAAAAACTCATCTACGGTATATTTGAGTATATAATCGACTAAAAAAGTAGGTGTATAGTAAGCTCCACTTTTGCGTTGCTCCTCTTCTCCGATAAAGCTCTCATAGACATTGGATATAAACTCAATAGGAATAATTGAAAAATCGTAAATATCAAAAAGTGACCTTTGACCTGATTGTATCTCTGTACCGCTAATAAGCTCTTTTAAAATATTTAAGTGTTGCGGATTAATCAATTCATCTTCAAGTTTATCAATAGGAAACCAATCTCCATTAAATCCATCATCGGATTTTAGATATTCAAAAAGTTCGTAAGTTTTCTCTTTGCTCTCTAAAATTGACTTTAAATCTTCGTTTGTCAATATCTTGTCGTACTTTTTAAGCTTAATTTCTCTATCAATCAAATAGCGTATAAAGATAACCCTACCAATAAGAGAATTGGCAATATCTCTATGTTTTTGCAATCCACTCTTTAAAAGTTTTTCTCTTGCATCTTTAATATTTTTAAGCAGTACCGTATCAAGGCGAGTGCTTTTTGGGGTACTTTTAAGTGCTTTGTAGTAATCACCATTTAAAATCGATAGATAATTGAGGTTCTCTTGAGGTAATTTTTCAAGCTCTTTGGACTCGACGATAAATTCAAATCCATTATAGACTTCAAAATCACTCTCGTTTTCGATGATGATAATGGGTGCTTCACTAAAGTTCCATGCGTTTTTAAAGATTTGTGCTTTGCCTAGAGAGTTGTTGTGATGAAAAAATAGGATAATGGGTTTGTCATTGATAATAAGTATCTCATCGGGCTTGACTGAACGCAAAGAGTGAAGGACTCTTTGGGGTAAATGGGTAGAAAAAATCTCATCAAATGTATAGAGAGCATTGTCATTACGCATAGCGTTTTTGATATTTGCCAAATTCATTTGACTCATTAAATCGCCCCCTATTTTTTCATATTATACTAAAAAATATGACATTTTGAAAGGATGTTTTAAAACAACGCCTCGTCCATTTCGTTGGGTATCTCTAATCCCATCAATTTGAGTACCGTTGGGGCGATGTTGTTGAGTCCTTTGCCCTCTTTGAGCCTCTCGACTTCATGGGCGATAACAAAGCACCATACATCTCCTACGGTGTGGTTAGTGAGCCTATTGCCCTCGCTATCTTTCATCTCTTCGCAGTTGCCGTGGTCGCTGGTAAGGACGACGGCGTAATCTTGCTCTTTGGCTTTGGCAAGGAGTCTATTGAGCTGAGTATCGACGCTCTCTACGGCAATTTTGGCCGCTTCGTAGTTGCCTGTATGTCCCACCATGTCGCCATTGGCAAAGTTTACGACGATGAAATCGTAACCCTCCTCCATGGCTTGAATCACCCCATCGCCTACGGCAGGAGCCGACATTTGGGGTTGCATATCGTAGGTTTTGACACTGGGGCTAGGGATGAGCAATCGTGATTCATTTTCCATAGGCGTTTCAACTCCACCATTAAAAAAGAAAGTGACATGCGCATATTTTTCCGTTTCGGCGGTATGAAATTGCGACAATCCCGCACGAGCAATCACCTCTGAGAGGGTATTTTGGGGAGAGGCTTTGGGGAAAAGAATAGGATAGGGAAAAGAGGAGTCGTATTGCGTCATGGTAGCGATATGAAGGGGTATAAACTTTCGCTCAAATCCATTGAAATCTCTATCGCCCAAAGCCGTCGTAATCTCTCGCACTCTATCGCTTCTAAAGTTGGCTACAATGACACCATCTCCCTCTTGCATTCCCTCATATCCCTCAAAGGCTACGGGTTGGATAAACTCATCGTAAATTTTGGCTTGATATTGGCTTTGGATATATTCATGGGCGTTTTGTGTGCTTTTGGGTGTGGCATAGACAAGGGCAAGGTAGCCCACTTCGACTCGCTCCCAACGGTTGTCTCTATCCATCGTATAAAATCGTCCCGATAGGGTGGCGATAGAGATATTTTCATTGCAAATTGCTTCAATCGCTTCAATGTAAGTAGGAGCTGAGGTGGGTGAGACATCTCTTCCAT
Source organism: Sulfurovum sp. FS08-3 (assembly GCA_000830175.1). Classification (GTDB taxonomy): domain Bacteria; phylum Campylobacterota; class Campylobacteria; order Campylobacterales; family Sulfurovaceae; genus FS08-3. The sequence goes on from JQIS01000032.1 coordinate 31,980, forward strand.
CGGTAATAAGGTGCAAAAATACCTTTTTGTTTTGTTGTGCAGCAATTTGGGCAAGACCTATAATATGCTCAATATGCGAATGTACTCCGCCATCGCTAAGGAGTCCGATGATATGCGTACGATTGGATTTAGCCAAAGTCTCTACAAGAGCTTCGTTGCTTTGGAGTGAGCCATCTTGAAGTGCCAATGAAATTTTAACCAAATCTTGGTAGAGAATGCGTCCGCTTCCAATGGTCATGTGTCCCACTTCGGAGTTGCCCATTTGCCCCTGCGGAAGCCCTACGCTTAGTCCGTGCGTGGCTATGAGTGTGTGGGGAGTCTCTTGAAAAAGTCTATCGTAGGTAGGGGTTGAGGCATCGGCAAAAGCGTTGCAGATACTGTGAGGTTTGTGTCCTATTCCGTCGGTAATAATTAATAGTGTTTTATTTTTCATTTGTTTCTCTCTTTTCCTACTTTTTATTGAAATAATAGTAGAATACTACTTTTTAATATATTAAACCAACCCAAAAGAAGTGCTTAAATGTTATACGAACTCTATTTGTTGCTTGATTTTAACCTATTGCAATACTCTACCGTGCGTGCTGGATTTGGCTTTATTATCGCCTTTTCACTGACTATCTATCTTATGCCCAAATATCTAGCGTGGGCGATTAGCAAAAATGCCAACCAACCTATTAGCAAATATGTCCCCGCCCACGAGGGCAAACGCAAAACGCCTACTATGGGAGGAGCGGTTTTTATCTTTGGGACAATTACCGCTACACTTTTGAGTGCCAATCTAAGCAACCTTTATGTTTTGGGGGGCATCTTTACGATTGTCGCTTTTGGTTTGGTGGGCTTTAAAGATGATATTGGCAAGGTGTTGGCGGGAGACAATCTCAAAGGACTCACTCCACGAGGCAAACTGCTTTGGCAATTGGGTGCAGGATTGATGGTCGCCTCTTTTTTGGTCTTTGCAGTTGAGTTTCCTACGAGTTTCTATCTTCCTTTTCTCAAAAACCCTGTTTTGGATTTTGGCTATTTTGCTATTATTTTTTGGGTGATGGTCTTTTTGGCAACCTCCAACGCCGTCAATCTTACCGATGGACTTGATGGTTTGGCTACCGTCCCCTCTGTGATTGCTTTCTCCTCTTTTTCGATTATTCTCTACGTCATGGGTCATGCTATCTTTTCGCAATATTTGCTTGTCGAAAACATCAAAGGGGTAGGAGAGGTGACGATTATTATCTCTAGTTTTATTGGAGCTTTACTAGCCTTTTTGTGGTACAACTGCTACCCCGCCGAGGTCTTTATGGGTGATACGGGGAGTTTGTCGATTGGTGGATTTTTGGCCTATTTGGCTATTTTGGCCAAAAGCGAGGTGTTGCTTATTTTGATTGGTATCATTTTTGTTATCGAGACGGTTTCGGTGATACTTCAAGTAGCCAGTTACAAGTTTAGGGGCGAGAGAATATTCCTTATGGCACCCATTCATCACCACTTTGAACTCAAAAAATGGGCAGAAAACAAAATCATCGTACGTTTTTGGATGATATCGTTTATTGCCAATATTTTGGCACTGATTACCTTTAAGATACGATAGTTGCTCTGTATCTTCTGCTCTTGGGAGCTAAAATGTTCAAGAGTTAAAAGATATGTTGGATATAATAAGCGATTTAAAACAGTGATGGAGTAGCGTTCTTGTGATTAATAGTATTATCAAAGGCTCAATTTTAATATTTTCTATGTTTGCGGTTGCTTTGATTGCTGCATTTATTTATGCTTATGAAGAGGTGAAGCTTGATGCCGATAGACTCATCAACTATCAACCCGACACTTCAAGCACCATACTCGATCGCAACGGCGAGCATTTGGCGTACGTTTTCAAAGAGAAACACCGTCTCTATGCCAAATACGAAGATATGCCAAGCTACCTTATAGAGGCACTTGTGGCGATGGAAGATACCCGATTTTTTGAACACAATGGGGTCAATATCGATGCCATTATTCGAGCCATTGTCAAAGATATTCAAGCAGGAGCTTTTGTAGAGGGGGGAAGTACGCTAACCCAACAGCTTATCAAAAATAAGATTTTAACCAACGAAAAGAAGCTAAGCCGAAAGATAAAAGAGGCGATTTTGGCCTTGAAGATAGAAAACGAGCTTAGTAAAGAGCAGATTTTAGAACGCTATCTCAATGAGATATTTTTTGGTAACGGCTACTACGGTGTTCGTACCGCCGCAGAGGGTTTTTTTCACAAACAGTTGCACGAGCTTTCACTTAAAGAGTGTGCCATTTTGGTAGGTTTGCCCAACGCTCCTAGCTCACTCAATCCTGTCAAACACTACAAACGCTCACTTGCTCGTGCCAACAGCGTACTTTTTAGAATGCGAAGTATCGGTTGGATATCCGAAGAGGAGTACATCAAAGCCGTCAAAGAGACTCCCGAGGTTTTTAGTACAACACTTACCCAAAACAAAGCACCCTTTATTGTCGATGAGGTGCTTCGTCGCTTTGGTAAAGAGCAGTTGGGGGACATTCGTACGGGAGGCTACACCATCTACACCACCATCGATATTCGATATCAAGAGATAGCCAAAAAAGCAATCGATTTTGGGTATCAGCAACTGCTCAAAAGGTATCGTGAAAACGCTCAAACCTCGACGCTTAATGGTGCGTTGGTGGCGGTAGAGAATAAAACGGGGGATATTTTGGCTTTGGTGGGGGGTGTCGATTATGAAAAGAGTTCCTACAATCGTGCTACGCAATCAAGTCGCCAACCAGGTTCATCGTTTAAACCCTTTATCTATCAAACCGCTTTGGATATGGGCTACAATCCCGCCAGTAATCTCACCGATATTGCTAGAACTTTTCAATACTACAGTGGCGGTCGTCTCAAGATTTGGGCTCCCAAAAACTCAGGTGGAAACTTCAAAGGCTTTATTAAGCTCCGTGAAGCCGTTGTGCATTCAAGCAATCTTGCAACCATCAACCTTGTTCACGATATAGGAGTGCCTACCATTCGCCAACGCCTTGCTTTGCTAGATGTACCCCATATCCCCAAAGATATGTCGATAGCGTTAGGCAATTTGGGACTTAGTCCTCTTAAGATGGCTCAAATATTCTCCGTATTTGCCAACTACGGACACATGATAGAGCCTCGAATAGTGAGCAAAATTCTCTCCAAAGAGGGAGCGGTGATTTATGAAACCAAACCCAAAGAGATAGCCAACTTTACCACCCCGCCCCAAGCCTATCTTATGACCTCTATTTTAAGAGATGCTGTACGACGGGGTACAGGCTCAAAAGCAGCGGTGAGTGGGATTGAGATAGCGGGTAAGACGGGTACTACCAACAAAAATATCGACGCATGGTTTTGTGGCTACTCCCCAACCATTGAAACGATTGTGTGGTTTGGACGTGATAGCAACAAGCCTATTGGATTTGGTGCTACGGGAGGACACGCCTCAGCACCCTCTTTTTCCTATTTTTACAGAGAGTTGCTCAAAATCGAACCCAATCTCAAAAGAACATTTGATAGACCCCAAGGTGTCTATGAGGGCAAATCCGATGAAGGTAGTGAACTCTACACCGCTGTTTCGCCCTTGCCTTCACAGATATACGGCAACGAGGCTTCGGATGTGTATGTCGATTCCAACGGCACAGTGATAGACCCCGATGATGCCGATGTGGAATCGAGTCCGCTTCATCCCAAAATTAATCGCCCTACAAGTTCGCCACTTGATGATAGCGGAACACTCTTTTAGGAAGACAAAATGTCAAAAAACCACGACTCCAATATAGCAATGCTCATTGATTGCGATAATGTGAGTGCAAAATATATCGATTCTATCTTGAACGATCTCTCCAAATACGGTGTGGTGAATATTCGTAACGCTTATGGCAATTGGAAAGATCCCAAGCTTCGAGGCTGGGAAGAGGTACTCCAAGAGTACGCCATTAAGCCCATTCAGCAATTTGATTACACCAAAGGCAAAAACGCTACCGATATTGCGATGATTATCGACACGATGGATCTGCTCTACACCAAAAACCTTAGTGCTATAGCTCTTATTACCAGTGATAGCGATTTTACGCCTGTAGTGACACGCATTTTGTCCGATGGTTTAAGAGTCTATGGGTACGGAGAGTCCAAAACCCCTGAAGCTTTTGTCAATGCGTGTTCGCAATTTATCTACGCCGAAAAGCTCTTTGATGCCTCTTATGAAGTAGAAGAGAGTACGAAGAGTAAAAAAATAGAACGCAAAGAGCTACGTCAAGATACCAAGTTGCTCTATACCTTGCGAAAAGCCGTAGAGCAAACCTGCGACGATGCGGGATGGGCTAATATTGCAGCGGTGGGTAAATACATCAGTCAAAACTCCTCTTTCTCTCCCATCAACTACGGCTACCTCAAACTAGGACATCTTATCAAAGCCATTGACCTTTTTGATGTTCGTATGGAAAACAACAATACCGTTATGCTTATACGAGACAAACGCTACTATTAATAACTGACCTTATGCACTTTAAAAATTACCTCATTGCAATACGTCATTGCGAACCCTTTAGGGTGAAGCAATCTAAGATTTATTTCTACTTTTTTAG
>JQIS01000032.1:36576-41570 GCA_000830175.1 Sulfurovum sp. FS08-3
TCTTTACTCAAAAATTGATTTTAGTTCAAAACTCATAGGGATAAAAGGGGCTCGTGGTACTGGAAAGAGCACAATACTTTTGCAGTATGCAAAAAATTTAGATTTAGCATCATCAAAGATTTTATATCTTAGTTGTGATCATCCTGCAATGAGTGGAGTAAGTTTGTATGATGTAGCTGAGAGTTTTTATGCTAGAGGAGGAAAGTTGCTTATCATTGATGAGATTCATAAATCACCAAACTTTTCTAAGGAACTTAAAGCAATCTATGATGTGTTTGAATTGCAAGTGATATTTAGTGGATCATCAGCTCTTCAAATTGAACATGAAAGTGCTGATCTTTCTCGAAGAGCTGTTATTCATACACTTGGAGTTTTATCTCTTAGAGAGTTTTGTGAACTAGAAACCAAACAAACATTTAAAAGTTTTACTTTAGATGAAATATTGTCCAGTCATGAAGATATAGCTGCATCTATTATGAAAGCTATTAGACCCCTGGAGCAGTTTTCTAATTATTGTGAGTATGGATGCTACCCTTTCTTTCAAGAATCACTTATAGACTATCCCTCAAAGCTTTTAGAAGTTATCAATGTAACAATAGATTCTGACCTTTGTGGTATCTACAATATTGACCCTTCCAAACTTGATAAACTCAAAAAAATCATCTATATGCTTTGTAGTTCAAAACCCTATGAAGTAAATATCTCAAAACTGAGTTCTGCTGTTGGAGCTTCATGGCCAACACTTCAAAAATATTTAGAAAGAATGGATGCTGGAAGTTTAATCCATATCGTAAGAGGTGGAGTTGGGATGCGAGCAGTGAATCGTCCCGATAAACTCCTCCTTGATAATCCAAATCTTTTTACAGTACTTTGTGCAAATTCTGATATTGGTGCAATGCGAGAGAGTTTTTTTGTATCACAAGTTGGACTTACCCATCAAGTGCATTATCACGATAAAGGTGATTTTATTGTTGATGACACTTTGATATTTGAAGTCGGTGGAGCATCAAAAAGTGATAGTCAATTGGAAGGTCAAAAAGGATATGTTGTTGCAGATGATATAGAAATAGGGTTTGATAATAAAATTCCACTGTGGCTTATGGGGTTTTTGTATTGATATAAAAAATTAATGCACATTTATCTCACAAACTGATTCTTGATTCAATTTGATTTTTATAAGTTTTGAGAAAATTAATCGGAAGAAATAATATAACTGATGTTACGCACTTTGCCTATCAAATCATTTTTGAACCAGTCATTGTGAGGCACGAAGCAATCTATTTTAAATTGTGTCACAAGCAACGACTTTGAAAGCGTAGCGATTGGCGAGTGGTGACGCTTTTTTTTGCCTACTTTTTTCTAAAAAAAGTAGAAATAAATCTTAGATTGCTTTACCCTAAAGGGTTCGCAATGACGTATTGCAATGAGGTAATTTTTAAAGTGCGTAAGGTCAGTGAGTATGACACACTTATTCAATCACTTTGTAAAAACTTTCACTGATGACGCAAAAATAGCCTCTGTTTTTGAAACCTTTTTGGATATTTTCAAATGGCATTAAAAAGAATTATGTATAATTAGCCCTTAAATTGAGCAGGGAAAAAGAGATGCATAAACTATTACAAAAAGATACCATTACCTCCAAAGAGCTAGAGGAGCTTATAGAACTAAGGGCGACCAAAGCGGTTGATTTTTGGCTTGTTGATGTGCGTGAGCAAAGCGAATACAATCAAGGTTTTATCTACGGTGTCAATGAGTTGCGTCCTACCTCTCTCTTTGAACGTTGGGCGAGTGAGATATTTCAAAAAGCCCAAACACAACCCGTCATTCTCACTTGTCGAACCGCCAATCGAAGCGGTATGTTGCAAAGCATCTTCAAACGCCACGGCTATCAAGTCATTAACCATCTAGGGGGGATTCTCTCCTACGGTGGCAAAATTGCAAAGCCCTAAGGTTGCACTCCATGAATGTCATTGATCTTTTTTTGAAACTTCTAAGCTACCCCTCTATTACGCCCGACGATGCGGGGTCTTTGGATTTTATAGCCAATTATTTGGATGAATTTGAACCCCTTTGGGTCAATGAGGGAGGCGTGAAAAACCTCTTTGTGTCCAAACGCTTTGGAGAGGGAGAGCATCTGTGCTTTGCGGGTCATGTCGATGTCGTACCCGCAGGAGAGGGATGGGACTCCAACCCCTTTGTACCCAAAATCCATGAGGGCAAGATTTACGCAAGAGGGGCTCAAGATATGAAAAGCGGTGTAGCGGCTATGATCGAGGCGGTTCGTAATGCTCACAACTTCCAAGGCACACTCTCGATTTTGCTCACAAGCGATGAGGAGGGGGAGGCGACGTACGGTACGCAAATCATGCTTAAACACCTCAAATCAATCAATAGACTCCCCGATTATGTCGTCGTCGCTGAGCCTACGTGCGAAGAGGTGATGGGAGATGCTATTAAGATTGGGCGTAGAGGCTCAATCAACGGCTACCTTAGCATCAAAGGCAAACAAGGTCACGCCGCCTACCCCGAAAAATCAATCAATCCTATCCATCAATTAGCCCCTCATCTATCCAAAATCGCAGGATACTACTTTGACAAAGGGGATGAAGATTTTGCTCCTAGCCAACTCGTCATTACCGATATACGCAGTGGCATGGAGGTCACCAACGTCACACCCCATGAGCTTAAGATGATGTTTAACGTACGCAACTCCACACACACCACCCAAGAGAGTATCCGTGCTTTTTTTGCCAAAACCTTAGAAGGCGTTGAGTATGAGCTTCGCTTAACGCAAGGCTCCTATCCCTTTGTCACCCAAAGAGACTCTAAAATTGTCCGACACATCTCCCAAAGCATCCAAAAGCTAAGCGGTGTACAAACCAAGCTCTCTACGGCGGGAGGTACGAGTGATGCACGATTTATGGGGGCTTACGGTATTGATGTAGTCGAATTTGGTGTGATGAACGATACCATTCATGCACTCAACGAGTACACCACTATCGCCCAAGTTGAGATGCTTTACGATATTTTTGTTGATTTAATTGAAAATTTTTAAAATGAAACCGTTTCGCCTCAAACTTAGCACCAAATTTATCCTTTTTAATAGCGTAATACTCGCTATTGCATTGATTACGACGGTAGCGTTTGTACGTCACTTTGAGGGCAACGATACCCATTTTCTCTTTTCGATACTCGTAGCTATTGGGTTGTTGTTTATTTTGATTATGTACCGTTTTTATCAAAAGGTTTTGGTACATCCTCTTGATATTTTGATGAACAATATTCAATACATTCAAGCTAGAGCCTTTGGTGAACTTCAAGGCATCAACTCCCACGACGAACTCGAAGAGATTTCGCAACACATGGACACCCTAGCTAAGAGCGTTCAAGCCAAAGAGAAAGAGCTTAAATACATCGCCGAACACGACTCGCTCACCAATCTCTACAACCGCTACTACTTCAACCATATTATCAATGAAAAAATAGTCACCATTCCTGAGGGCTACTATCTTGCCCTTATTTTTATCGATGTCGATGAGTTTAAGACTATCAACGATACCTTAGGTCACGATTTTGGCGATCATTTGCTTATCGAAATATCCAAACGCCTAAGTGAGCTAGTGGGTACTCACGGCAATCTCTCTCGTATCGGGGGCGATGAGTTTATGATTATTCTCTCCAAAATTAGTGCTTACGACAAAGTTTACAGCTTCGTACACCGACTCCATGCACTTTTTGATGAGCCTTTTATCATCGACAAACGCTACATGAAAATCACCATTAGCAGCGGCGTTGTACTCTCCAACGAATGCACTCAAAGCGTCACCACACTCTACAAAGAGGCCGATATTGCGTTATACAAATCCAAAGAGCAAGGCAAAAATCGCTTTACGTTTTACAAAGAGGAGTTTATGCACCAACTTCACGTTCGCAACAATATCCTCAATGGACTCAAAGAGAGCATTGACAACGGTTGCGATGAGTTTTTCTTGCTCTACCAACCCAAAATATCTACCCACGATGGCAAAAGCATCAACGGTGTAGAGGCACTTATCCGCTGGAAAAATCGCAAACTCGGTATCGTCTCACCCGATGAATTTATCGGCATTGCCGAAGAGAGCGGGGTGATTATTGAACTGGGGTATTGGATTATTCAAGAGGCGTGTATGGACTTTTTGGCACTCCAAAGAAACAACGTCGATGTCAAACAGATGAGTATCAACATCTCCGCTATTCAATTTACCCACAAAGATTTTTTAACAAAAGTGCAAACAATCATTCAAAAGTTGGGTATTGACCCTGCTTCTATTGAATTTGAACTTACCGAACGCATTATCGCTCACGACGATACCGATATGCTCTCGACGCTCAATGCCCTTAGGGGGCTAGGGATTCATATTGCCATTGATGATTTTGGTACGGGCTACTCTTCGCTAAGCTACCTTAGCAAACTTCCCGTTAATCGACTTAAAATTGACAAATCGTTTGTCAAAGATATTGATAAACCCAATTCTATCAACATCGCCCAAACCGCCATTGTCCCACTTGCCAAAGCCTTTGGACTCTTGACAACCGCTGAGGGAGTCGAAACCAAAGAGGAGTATGAGGTGTTGCGAAATATGGGAGTTGATGATATTCAAGGCTACTACTTCGCCAAACCTATGCGACTTGAGCAGCTAGAGAGCTACTATTTAACCTTAGGCACTTAAAAAAATCATTGCAAACGAAGTGAAACAATCTCAAAATATTATAGATTGCTTCGTGCCTCGCAATGACTTGCTCACGGATGAAATGGTGGGCAAAGCAGAAAAATCCGTTATTAACTGATGTTACGCACTTTGCCTATCAAATCATTTTTGAACCAGTCATTGCGAGGCACGAAGCAATCTATTTTAATTTTTTGTCACCACGAACGACATTGAAAGCGTAGCGATTCGAGAGTGGTGACGCTTTTTTGCCTACTTTTTTCTAAAAAAGTAGAAATAAATCTTAGA
>JQIS01000033.1 GCA_000830175.1 Sulfurovum sp. FS08-3
CATTATAGAGAAAAACATCACTTATGGATACGATTGGTAACAGGAGGAGCTAACAGATTAGCCTGTAAAGTTTATTTTACAGGTTCATCTGCCTTGCATCTCAAAAGTCCAGATTTTGCAAGAAGATACTCTATGTATCATCTCTATCCGCTTAGTTTCAAAGAATATTTGGAGTTAGAACATAATCTTTTATTACAAACTTACTCCTTGGAAAATATTTTAAATAACCATGAAAATATCTCAAATGAGATACTCAGTACCCTAAAAAACAAAAAGATACTCAAATATTTTGATGAATTTCTAAAAGTGGGAGCTTATCCATTTTATTTTGAAGATCAAACAAAATATGTTGATAGAATCATAGAAACCATCAATACGATTTTACATACAGACTTAAGCAAACTTTTTTCAATCCAACCTGATAAAATAGATACATTAAAAAAATTGCTTTTAACTATTTGTGTTTCTAAACCTTTGGAGTTTAGTATAGAGTCTTTGGCAAAAACTATTGGTATTACCAAAAGTACACTTTATAAATACATCGAGTATCTTGATGATGCAGAACTTATCAAACAAATCACCCATGAGGGGAAAAGATTTGCAAGTATTCGAAAATCTGATAAGCTTTATCTTGCTAATACAAATCTTTTTGAAGCATTATGTCTCAATCAAGACAAAGGAACTCTAAGAGAAACATTTTTTGTAAGTCAAGTTGGCGGATTTCATAAACTTCACTATCTTGATAAGGGTGATTTTTTAGTTGATGAGAAATACACTGTAGAAGTTGGTGGTAAAAGTAAAAGCTTCGAGCAAATAAAAGATATACCCAATAGTTTTGTTGTAGCTGATGATATTGAGATAGGATTTGGTAAAAAAATCCCACTTTGGTTGTTTGGGTTTTTGTATTAGACTTCTCCCGAAACTTTATAGGATAACTCCTACGAATTATCGCCCTAAGTTTGCTTATTTTATGAGAAAATAAAGAAATTCATAGTAATATTACTACAAAGACTAAAATAAATTGCTTATGAGAATAGGTTTTATTTGAGACTATTGTGTAATCAAAAAATGTTAAGATAAAAAAAAGAACAGGAGAGACATTATGATAACCTTTCATAGACCAACCCATTTTTACGAAACGCTAGATACCAATCACGTCATGGAGGATGCTTTTGCAAAGGTGCAACACGAGTGCCAAAGCGACGAAATTGGCTACTACAAACTTCCCGTTACTTCAAGGGAGGTTATTCGTGAACTTCAAGCCTATACGCAAGATAACAGCGTGTTATTGGAAGCACAAACAGTGGTGGCTGTGGGTATTGGAGGTTCCTCTTTGGGGGCTAAAGCGATTGATTCGTTGCTTCGCCACAAACGTACCAACGCCAAAGAACTTATATTTTTTGAAAACTCCGACCCCGTTGATATTGTATCCAAACTCAAAAAGCTCCAAAAAGAGAATCTTGCCCTTATCCTAATCTCCAAATCGGGCGGGACGATTGAGACTATCTCGACTTTCAAGGCTATTGTGGCGTATTTGGATTTTGATTTTGCTTCGGATGATGCCAAAAGGCTTATTGTTATTACCGACCCTGATTCAATTTTGTCTCAATTTGCCCAAGAGTACGGTATCAAAGAGTTTACAATGCCCAGCAACGTAGGGGGACGTTTTTCAGTTTTGAGTGCCGTTGGAATCGTGCCACTTTTTCTTATGGGATACGATGTAGAGGCGTTGCTTGAGGGTGCGGGTAGCTTGATTGATAGATTTTTTGAGCGTCAAGAAGAGCATCTGCTTCAAAAAGCTTACTATCTCTATACCAACAACCAAACAATCTCTATCAATGTCCTTTTTGCTTACTCCAATTTGCTTGAAGATTTTTCCAAATGGTATGTGCAACTTTGGGGCGAATCACTGGGCAAAATCGATACCCAAGGCAACCGTGTAGGGCTTACGCCTATTGGGCTAACGGGTTCGGTGGATCAACACTCTTTCTTGCAACTCATCATCGAAGGACCTCGCAATAAGAGTGTGACGTTTATGAATATTGATGATTTCGAGGAGGATATTACCATCCCCAATATTTCACTCAAACGCATCGAAAAAACGGACTACATCAACGGCAACAGCTTTGGGAAGCTTATCAACGCCCAATGCGACGCTACGATGCAAAGTGTCATGGATAGCGGTGTGGTTGCCGATAAAATCTCACTAAGTATTGCCAATGAAGAGAATATCGGTGCTTTAATTGCCTATTTTGAACTTCTCACCTCTATTACGGGAGCGATGATGGGGGTCAATACCTACAATCAACCTGGTGTTGAACTGGGCAAAGATATTTTAGTTAAAAAATTTCAAGCCTAAAAGAGAGCAACCATGGCAATAGCAATTATGACCTCAGGTGGGGATTGTGCTGGGATGAACCCCGCTATCAAACAATTCGTTGATTATGCTTTGTACCATAATTTAAAACCCTATTTTATCTATGATGGATTGGAGGGGCTTATTGATGGCAATATTCAAGCGGCAACCTATCGAGATGTAGCGGGAATGATGCACGAGGGAGGCACGATGATACGCTCCTCTCGCTCCAAACGCTTTTTTGAGTATGAGTACCGCAAACAAGCCTATGAAAACCTCCAAAAACACGGCATTACCCGTATTGTTATTTTGGGTGGAGATGGCTCATTTAGAGCACTCAATCAATTTCATCACGATTTTGGGATTAGCTTCGTGGGTATTCCCGCTACGATTGATAACGATATTTTTGGTACGGATTACTGTTTGGGTGTCGATACCGCACTCAATATTATTCGTGGAGCGATTGATTCGATACGAGATACCTCCGCCTCTTTTAGAAGAGCGTGTGTGGTCGAGACGATGGGGCGAGATTGCGGTTATTTGGCGGTAGTTTCGGCTATTACGAGTGGGGCTGAGGTGTGTATCGTCCCAGAATTAACATACGATTTGGATAAAATTGGCAAACAGCTCAAAGCCGAGATTGCCAATGGAAGAATCTATGTTGTAGCCATTGTAGCCGAGGGTACGGGTGCAACCCAAAAGATAGTCGATTGGCTCTCCAATGAAGTAGGCATTGAGACACGTGCTACGATTTTGGGTCATGTCCAAAGAGGTGGCAATCCAACCGTCCATGACCGCTTAATGGCTTCTCAATTTGTCACCTATGCCATTGATTATCTTCTAGCAAACAATCAATGTGCCAATGTCATTGTCTATAAAAACGCTCAATTTGATTTCGTCACCATCGAACACGTCAATTCCCAAAAATATGCAATTGGTTCCGATTTGATTGATTTGGTCAAAAGGCTTGTACACGCATGAATCCTAGCAAGTTAGAGAGACTCCTCGAAGAGCTTTTGAAGCTAAAAAACGAGATACTCTTGCAAAGAGACGAAGAGCAAACGCATCTTTGGCAAAACAATCTTAGCGACTATGTGAATTTGCGTAACTTCAACCTAACCGCCATCCAAGAAGAGCTTACCTCAATAGGTCTCTCCTCTTTGGGGCGTTCGCAAACGTGCGTAATGAGTTCGATTCATCAAAATATCAAAATTCTCGAACAACTTTTGGGCAAACCCAGTAGCCTAGATGAGCATGACTATTTGGATTTCAAAAGTGCCAAAAAGATACTCAAACACAACGCCAAAATTTTTGGGACAAGTGATGGTGAACACTACAAAACCAAAGTCATGGTCACCTTGCCCTCAGAGGCTGCCCAATCCAATGAGCTTATCAAAGATCTCATCGCCCAAGATGTCTCCGTTTTGCGTATCAATACCGCACACGATGATTTGGGTGCGTGGATAAAAATGGCTCTTTTTATCAAAGAACAAAACCAAAAACAAAACAAAGATACCAAAATTTATGTCGATTTAGCAGGTCCCAAAAACCGAACGGGTGAGTTTGAAAAAAACTTCACTCCCTTTAAAATAGGCTCAAAAAAAGTTGAAGTTGAAGTTGAAATTCTACCCCAAAGCCATCAAGGTGCTTTGACCCAAGAGAACTCAAACACCAAAAACAACGACGCAAGTGCCACGCTTGTCGTAGAAGATGATTTCTATTTGCGTTGTCGTGACAAGTGGCACACTATCAAAATCATGGACAATCAAAAACAAAAACTCCACGTCTTTGTGCTTCATAAAGATAAAAAACGCCTCACCATTCGCCCCAACAAAAAGATTTCGATTGATGCTTACACTACGCTCTATTCCCCCAAAGAGAAACGTTTAAGCCAACTTCACAATTTACGCTACGAAGAGAGTGCGGTGTGTCTTTTTCAAAACGATGAGATTATTTTGACTCCTCACAAACAAATAGCTCAAAAAGATTTTGTCTATGAATCCAAAACCTATGCTGCCATTGTGGAGTGTTCCAACAAAGAGATATTTGAGTACATCAAGCTTGAAGATAGCATCTTTATTGATGATGGCAAGATTGGAGCTATTGTAACCCAAAAGCTTCCTATTGGAGTCGTACTGAAGATTACTTTGGCAAAAGCTACGGGTACTTTGCTCAAAGCCCAAAAAGGGATTAATTTCCCCAATACCCATTTGGATATTTGTGCTATTACCCATGAAGATAAAAAAAATCTCTTTGGTGTCATTGATTTTGCCGATCTCATTGGTATCTCCTTTGCCCAAAGTGCCAAAGATATAGAGATAGTGCAACAAATACTCGACCACAAAGGCAAAGAACACATCGCCATAGTCCCCAAGATTGAGACCAAAAGAGGCGTGAAAAACCTCCCCTCTATCTTAACACAACTTCTCAAACGTCCCAACTATGGCGTGATGATAGCAAGGGGGGATTTGGCGATTGAGGTAGGATTTGACAACCTGCCTTATATCCAAGAGGAGATTTTTGATATTTGCGAATCGGCTTTGGTGCCTGTGATTTACGCTACGCAAATCCTTGAGGGCAAAATGAAAAACAATCTCCCTACACGAGCGGAGGTTATTGACGCTGCTTTTGCCCAAAGAGCCGATTGTATTATGCTCAACAAAGGTCCTTTTGTGGTCGATACCGTCATAATACTCAAAAAGATTCTGCACTCCATGCACCTCATCTACGAGAAGAATCGACAACTCTTAAATATCTCTACCACATGGAGTAGTGATAATCAAAATGAAAGGATAGAAATATGAAAGCAATTGTTTTAGCTGGTGGTTTTGGAACACGTATCCAACCCCTTACCAACTCAATACCCAAACCGATGTTACCCATTTTAAATCGACCCATGATGGAGCATACTATTATTAAGCTCCGAGATGAGTTGGGCATTACCCAAATAGCTGTTTTACTCTACTTTAAGCCCGATATTATCAAAAATCACTTTGGCGATGGCAAAGATTTGGGAGTAGAGATTACCTACTATCTGCCTGATGATGATTACGGTACAGCGGGGGCGGTTGCGTTTGCACGAGAGTTTTTGGATGAGACGTTTATTATTGTAAGCGGCGATTTGGTGACCAATTTTGATTTTAAAAAGATAGCCGATTTTCACCAACAAAAAAACTCACAACTTACTATCACACTCACATCGGTAGAAGATCCACTCCAATTTGGTGTGGTGATTGCCAATGAAGAGCATAGAATTGAAAAATTTTTAGAAAAGCCAAGCTGGGGCGAGGTCTTTAGCGACACGATTAATACGGGTATCTACATGATTGAACCTGAAATTTTAAACTATATTCCTTACCGTGAAAATTTTGACTTTGCCAAAGACCTCTTTCCCAAATTGATGCGTGAAGATATACCCTTGTGGGGATTCTCGCTCCAAGGCTACTGGAGAGACGTAGGCAATCCCGAGAGCTACCGAGATGTCTATAAAGATATTTTTGCCAAAGCAATCGATCTTCCTATCAAAGGCGAGATGAAGGTGTTTGACAAGGGAGTAGTCTATATGGAAGAGGGGGTAATCCTCCATGAAAAAATCCGTATCAAAGGCACGGTAATATTGGGCAAAAATGTAGAGATTGGTGAGGGTGTAACGCTTGAAAACTGCTCTATTGGTGATAATACAGTCGTCAAAAAACACTCCGAAATTCTCGATAGCGTTTTGTGGCACGATGTGCAAATAGGCTCCAAAGTCAAACTTCACAACGCCGTATTGTGCAACGACAACATCGTCAAAGATGAGGTCAAAGTGGCTTTTGGGGTGATTGTAGCGGAAAATTGTGAAATCAACAAAAAAGTCACCTTTGAGCGAGATGTCATTATGTGGCCCGATAAGATTATTGAACCCTCAGCCGTCGTAAGTACCAATGTCATTTGGGGTAACAAATACAAATCCTCCATCTTTGAAAACGGCGTGGTAATGGGTAGAACCAATATCGAACTTTCAGCTCAAATGTCCACCAAACTTGCCGAATCCTTTGGTTCTATCTTGCCTGTAGGCTCATCGGTCTATATCTCACGAGATTATCACAACAGCTCACGAATGCTCAAACGTGCCTTTGTAAGCGGTATGCTCTCAACGGGTATCAATGTCATCAATCTCTTTAATATCCCCTCCAACGTTATGCGTCACGCCTTGCATCAAAACGAGAAAATTGCTGCGGGTATTCACTTTCGACAATCGGTCTATGAACCTGAAATAACTGAAATTGTTTTTTCAACGCATGAGGGGCTTAGTATCGATACCAAATTGGCTCAATCGATTGAACGTATCTTCTTTAGAGAGAACTTTAGACGGGTAAACTATCAAGATATTGGAGAGGTTTATGAAGATATGTTTGTCAAAGACCGCTACATTCAACGCCTCCAAAGCAATTTTCAAAAAAATCAATTTGCCTCTAGTGAGCTTAGAATTGCCGTTGATATTATGCACGGTTCTACGGCTGATACCTATCCGCAAATTTTGCATGAATTAGGCATTGATAATATTACTTTAAACGCCTACAAAAATGAAAAAGGGGGTGCGACCAATTTGGAACAATCGCAAGAGAATCTCCAAAAAATCGTCCAATCGCTCAATTTGGATTGCGGGATTATTATCTACCCCAACGGTCAAAAACTCCAACTTGTCGATGATAAAGGCAATTTGGTTTATGACTATATCTTGCTTTTGACAATACTTGAATTGCTCAATATCACAACCGATAAGCCTCTTAGAGCCTTACTCCCTGCATGGGCGCCTGATTTTATCAAGTATCCAAACATCGAAGTGGTGCGTGAAAAGTTTGGTAACTTCAAAGCCGATAATCTTCAAGAGTATGACCTTATCGCCGATACCGATGGGCATTTTGCCTTTAGTGAATTTGGACTCAACAAAGATGCTGTCTATGCGAGTATCAAAGTCCTTGAACTGATTCAAAAATCGCAACAAAAAATCTCCAAAGTGATTAAAAGTTTGCCTGAATTTATCTTCCAAGGGGGCAATATTCCTTGTCCTAGCACCAAAAAGGGTAAAATCATGCGTAAATTCCTTGAAGATGGCAAAGATAAACGCACCTCTTCTGTCGATGGAGTCAAAATTTGGGTGAGCGATGAGGAGTGGATATTGATGGTACCCGACCAACACCAAGAGTATCTCAATCTCTACGTCCAAGCCGAAGATGCCAAAAGTGCGGGTAAAATATTCTATCAATATCAAGACAAAATTGAGCAGTGGATTAGTGAATGAAACCTTTTATCACAAAAGGCAAAGCTTTCTCGTTCCGCCTCTTCCGAGGTGGAATGCAGACAAGATTCTCTCTTTCGTGAAGGAACTTTATAAAGTCTATGATAATTGGCACACTTTCTTTTCTTGTAAATATTGGTAACCAATGAAGATTGGCTTATGGTATGCGTTCCATCTCAGGAGAGGTAGAACGAGTAGTAAAAAATGGATATACAGATGAAAAAACTCTATCTTGCCTTTTTGTGGCATATGCACCAGCCTTATTATAAGGATTCACAAGCCAATGCTACGCTTATGCCGTGGGTGTTTTTGCACACCATCAAAGACTACTACGATATGCCGTGGTATCTTAGCAAACACCCTACCATTAAGGCTACCTTTAATCTTGTCCCTTCGCTTCTTGAGCAGATTCAAAGCTATTGCCAAGACAAATCAAAAGATAGGCTTATTACTACCCTAAAATACGATACAACCTCACTCAACCAAAACGATTTGACCCTTTTGGAGAACTATATCTTTGCTGCTAATGTCGATCAAATGATCAAACCCTTAAGTCGCTACCATGAACTCTACCTTAAATATGTTGGCAACGAGCGAACACTCAAAAGTTTTTCACACGCCGAAATACTCGATACGCAAGTCCTTTTTTTGCTCAGTTGGTGCGGCAACTACCTGCGTCAAAATTCTCGTATTGTTCAAGAGTTTTTGGCACAAGGGAGAGGATTTAGTCATATCCAAAAAACCCAACTTATTGATGCGCTTTTGAACTTCATGGAAAAAGTGATTCCCTACTACAAAAATCTAAGCACCAAAAAACAAATCGCCATCTCAACCACCCCTTACTATCACCCTATCTTACCGCTTTTGATAGATCGCAAAAGTGCCAAAGAGGCAAAAGCGAGTGTTGTATTGCCCAGAAGCGAAGCCTCCTACCAAGAGTATGCTACGTTGAATATGAGCCATGCTATCAAGCTCTACGAGGAGCTGTTTGCTCAAAAACCCAAAGGCATTTGGCCCTCCGAAGGGAGTGTAAGCAAAGCTACTCTTGATCTTTTGATTGATAAGGGAATTGAGTGGGTGTGCAGCGATGAGGCGATTTTGTTTAAAAGCCTCAAAAACATTCATCGAAACGAACTCTTCAAGCCCTATCGCTACACCTCCAAAGAGGGCAAAAGTATCCATCTCTTCTTTAGAGACCACTATTTAAGCGATTTGATAGGCTTTGAGTACTCACGCAAAGACCCCAAAGAGGCAGCAAGGCACTTTGTCGAGCATCTACGCAACATCTACCTAAGCGGACACGATTCGATGTTGGTTTCGATTATTTTAGATGGCGAAAACGCATGGGAGTTCTATCCCAACAACGCCATGGATTTTTTTGATGCTTTGTATGCGATGTTGGCACAAGAGGAGTGGTGTCAAACGCTCTTGTACGATGAGATTGATGAGTATCCCCAACTTGGCGTTGGCTCTCTTGATACGATTGCGAGTGGGAGTTGGATTAATGGTAATTTTGATATATGGATAGGTAGTCGTGACAAAAATTTGGCGTGGGAGTTGCTTGATGGTACTAAAAATCTCTACGATAGGCTCAAAAATAGCTTTGATGCAACCACACAAGCCAAAATAGATGAAGAGTTTATGATTGCTTTGGGAAGCGATTGGTTTTGGTGGTATGGCGATGATCACTTCACCGCTTACGCTTCGCAGTTTGATGAGCAATTTCGAGGGCATCTTAAAAACATCTATCTTTTAATGGGCGAAAGTGTCCCCTCGCAAATCTTTGCCCCCATTGTAACCCAAAACAAAACGCAGTGTTTTCATATCGCCCCCCAAGACTACATCGCACCTCAAATCAATGGCAATACCAACAACTTCTACGAGTGGCTCAATAGTGGCTACATAGACCTCAGGCGGGAGCTTAGCACCATGAGTACGACGCTTTTTATTGAGGAGGTTTTGTATGGCAAAGATAGAGACCACTCTCTCTATTTTGCCTTTAGGGGCAAAAAGCTAAAAAATATTAGTGAGGATACGCTATTGATACTCTATTGCGACGACAAAGTCTTTCGAGTGCCTATTAGCAAGGGTATTAGCGAGATGATAAGCAACACCAAAAAGATTGTGGTTGGCTATGAAAATATTATAGAAATCTCAATCCATGAGTGTTTCTTGCACAAATCAAAATTTTCATGCGAACTTATCGTAGATGGAAAAGTTGAGCAAAAATCCCCACTCTATGAGGACGTAGTCCTAAGCTTTGAGAATTTTAATTTACAAAAATGGTACATATAAGGCAGGAGAGAGCGTGTCAGAATTTAGATATTGCAAATTTACCCAAGAGTGGACACTTTTTGCCCCCGAACGGCTTAAGCGTCCTATCTATTTCACCCCGCAACACACTTTGCGAAAAGAGGAGGAGGAGTGTCCTTTTGATAGAGGCAAAGAGGAATATACCCCCCATGAAATTGACCGAATTGATCAAAAAGGTGAGTGGCAATGCCGAGTTGTCCCCAATCTCTACAACGCACTCTCTATTGATTATGCCCCCTCATCGAGCAAAGATTACTACTTTGAAAAAATGAGCGGTTTTGGAGCGCATGAGATTATTATCGAAACACCTCATCATCATAAACAAATATGGGATTACGACTACAATGAGTTTGTCAATTACCTTACGATTATCCAAAAACGCCTCACAAGTCTCAAAAACGATAAACGCCTTGCCCATTTGAGCATCTTCAAAAACCAAGGCGAAAATGCAGGGGCTTCACTCTATCACTCCCATACGCAGATTATGGCACTGCCCTATATCTCTTCGCAACTGGCTCACTTGATTGAGTACAAAAAAGCCTACTACAAAAAACACAAAAGAGCCTTTTTGGATGATTTGCTCTACGAAGAGCAGCAATACGGCAAAAATATTATTATCGAAAACAGCGATTTTTTGGTCTTTTGTCCCTACGCTTCGCAACACGCTTTTCAAGTGAAAATTGTAGCCAAAAAGAGGCTCTCGTCGCTTATTGAATTTGAGCCCAATCATATTGCGTCGCTCAGTGATATACTCCATGAGTTTTTTAAAAAATTTCACAAAGCATTGGGCGAGGTTTCATTTAATATGATTATCAAAAACGCCCCCTATCGTGACTACTCATCCACCACAAAAGAGTACTATCGCTTTTATATTGATATAATTCCTCGGATTTACAAGATAGCAGGATTTGAGCTTGATAGCAATATCCATATCAACGTCGTTATGCCCGATAAGGCAGCAAAAACCTACAAGGAGGGTTACGAATGAACATACTATTTGCAGCAAGTGAGATATTTCCTTACGCCAAAAGCGGCGGTTTAGCCGATGTCGCACACGCTTTGCCCGATGCTTTACGCAAGATAAAACACACCGTCTATACCATCATGCCACTCTACAATGTCGTCGATAGAGCCAAATACAAGATTGTTTTTAGCGGCCTTAGTTTTGACTACTGGCTTAGGGGAGTCCGTCACCAATTTGACCTCTTTCACAGCGAAGATGCTCCCCATGATCTCTTTGTTTACAATCCTATCATTTGCGATAGAATGGGGCTTTATCACGATGCCAATGGAGAGTTTGGAGATAATGGTTTGCGTTTTGGACTCTTTAGCTACGCCGTGCTTGAGGTGATGATTCGCCAAAAACTCAACATTGAGGTTATACATATTAACGATTGGCAAAGTGCTTTGGTGGCATTGCTTATCAAGACACGCTACAAGCTTGATACAAGAACCATTCTTACCATTCACAATCTTGCCTATCAAGGGATATTCTCCAAAGAACTCATGTACGATTTGGAGATTGATTGGGAGAAGTGTTTTAAGCCTGAGGGGTTGGAGTATTACGATAGTGTAAACTTTCTCAAAGCAGGAATTTTTTACAGTGATGTTGTGACGACAGTAAGCAAAACCTACGCCCACGAGATACAAACCCCGCTTTTTGGGTATGGACTAGACAGTGTTTTAAGGCTCAATAGCCATAAGCTAGTAGGTATCGTAAACGGTATAAGTACCGAAATTTACGATCCCCAAAAAGATAAAGATTTAGCCAAAAACTTCTCAATCAAACGCTACAAAGGCAAAAGTGATAATAAAATTGCTCTGTGTGAGGAGCTTGGATTGCCCCACCCTTTGCGACCGCTCTTTATTTTTATTGGACGCTTCACCTCGCAAAAGGGAGTCGATTTGCTCCTTGATGGTCTCAATCTCTTCAAAGATTTTGAAGCCAATTTTATCATTTTGGGAAGCGGTGAGGAGTACTACAATCACCGTTTTGCTGTTTTGGCACACAACTTTAGCAATATTCACATTGAGGTACGCTACGATGAGGCATTGAGCCATAGACTCTATGCTAGTGCCGATTTTTTGTTGATGCCCTCCACCTTTGAGCCGTGCGGACTCAATCAAATGATAGCTATGCGTTACGGAACATTGCCCATTGTCTCCAAAACAGGCGGGTTGCACGATACCGTCACCGATTTTACCGATGCTCTTGATATCCAAAACACTCAAGGCATTGGCATTACCTTTAGCCAACACAATCTCTATTGGTTGCTTCACGCCATAGCCAAGGCTCTTTCGCTCTATGCCAACAGTGAGAAGTTTAAAGCCCTCTCCAAACACAATATGGAAGTTGATAACTCATGGAAACTCTCAGCTCATGAGTATGTCAAACTCTATCAAGGGGCGTAGGTGATTTTGGCTATTGATTACGGAGGGAGTAACTTTCGCTTTCAATTAGACAGACATCCCATTGTAGCTCTTGAGACGCAAAGTGTCGATTTGATGCTCTTTTTGGAGGAGATGATAGCACAATACCCTATCGAGAGTATCGCTATCTCCTTTGCAGGGCAAGTACGCAATGGGGTGATTCTATCAGCTCCCAATATCGCTTTGCACAATCTTCCCATTCAAAAAATTATCGAGGAGCGTTACGCTACTCCTTTGGTTATTGACAACGATCTAAAGTGTGCCGCCCTCTACGAAGCCTCTTTTGATCCTCATGCCAATACACTAGCTGTACTCTATATCGGGACAGGTTTTGGAGGGGCTTTGGTGCATCAAGGCAAGATTATTGGAGGAGCCAACAACTTCGCAGGGGAGATTGGTCATACGCCTTTTCGTGCGACTCCTTTTGTGTGCGGATGCGGTCGAAACGACTGTTTGGAGCTTAGTTTAAGCGGCAAAGCGTTGGAGCTATGGTCGGAGCATTACGGATTGGAATTGGAGGAATTTAGGCTAGAGGATATTAAATCGAAACCAAAAGGTGATACAATACACCGAAACTTTTTGGATGCTTTAGAGCATTCGTTTTTGACACTATTGAGTCTCTTTGATCCCGATAGATTTATCTATGGGGGGAGCGTGATGCAAAACAATCCACATTTGATAGGCTTTTTAAAAGAGTGCTATGAACAAAGTCCTTTTAGGAGAGTACGAAAAGCTCCAAAGATTGAGCTAAGTATCTCCAAAGAGGGTTGCCTTGAGGGCGCTAAATTATTACTAAAACAGGAGAAAAAATGAAAAAACATCTACACAGTTACACGATAGATAAAAAATATTCCAAAAGCGTTGCCTACTTTTCGATGGAGTTTGCTATCCATCAAGCGCTTAAGATTTACTCAGGCGGATTAGGATTTTTGGCAGGTTCGCATATGCGCAGTGCTTACGATTTGCAACAAAATATTTTGGGTGTTGGAATTTTATGGAGCTACGGCTATTACGACCAAGAGCGAGACGAAGACCGCAATTTGGTAGCCAAATTTCGACGTAAACGCTACTATTTTTTAGAAGATACAGGCATTAGCGTCACGGTCAATATCAACGGCAAAAATGTAGTGGTTAAAGCTTTGTTGTTGCCTAGTGAGACCTTTAGTACTGCTCCTATGTTGCTTCTTACAACCGATGTGGAGGAGAATGATTATCTCTCTCGTACCATTACCCACAAGCTCTACGACCACAATACCGAAACCCGTATCGCTCAAGAGATTGTTTTGGGTATTGGCGGTGTCAAAGTCCTTGAAGCACTCGAACAAACTATCGAAATCTATCACATGAATGAGGGACACTCCTTGCCTATGGTTTTTGAACTTATGCACAAATACAAAGATATTGAGCAAGTTCGTCAAAAAGTAGTCTTCACCACCCATACACCCGAAAAAGCAGGAAACGAAGAACACGATATTCATTTGTTGTGCAAAATGGGCTTTTTTAATTCACTCCCACTCGAAACCGTACGAGAGATTACGGGGATTTATGGAGATATGTTTAGCTTGACGGTAGGGGCTTTGAAACTAGCCAAAATTGCCAATGCAGTATCCAAAATCCATTGCGATGTCTCCAATAAAATGTGGTCACACATTGAGGGGCGTTGTCCTATCACCTACATTACCAACGCACAAAATCGACGCTATTGGGCGGATAAAGGACTTCTTAAAGCACTTGATGAGCATGAGGATTATGAACTAGAGGCTCGCAAAAAGCACCTTAAGCGTATGCTCTTTGTTGAAGTAGCCAACCAAACGGGCAAGATGTTTGATCCCAATGTTCTTACTATCGTATGGGCAAGACGTTTTGCGGAGTATAAGCGTCCAGGATTGCTCAAATACGACTTAGAGCGTTTTGAGCGTTTTGTAAACAATGCTAAGTATCCCGTACAGCTTATTTGGGCAGGTAAGCCCTATCCTTTTGATACCCAAGCGATTAATCTCTTCAATGAACTCAACTACATCTCTCGAAGCTACAAAAATGTAGCGGTATTGGTAGGGTATGAGTTGGGACTTTCGATGCTGCTCAAAAAAGGGGCTGATGTGTGGCTCAATACCCCTAGAATTACAAGGGAAGCGAGTGGGACAAGCGGTATGAGTGCAGCAATGAATGGTGCTATCAATCTCTCCGTTGCCGATGGGTGGCATCCTGAATACAGCATCGAAGAGGTAAACTCTTTCACCATTGCACCCGTTTCAAGCGAACTCTCTATCGATGAACAAGATCGTATGGACAACGAAAACTTGATGAATATTTTGGAAAATCAAGTCGCTCCTATCTACTACGACAATCAAGAGCGTTGGATAGAGATGATGAAACGCTCTTTGACCGATGTAATACCCGCTTTTGATTCGGGACGTATGGCACACCAATACTACAACAAAATGTACATTATTGAGCGAGATATTGGGGAAGCGCCTCGTGTTTTATAAAAACCTAAAGGTATAGCAACGCATGAATCTCAAAGCCGTCGATCTCTACATCAAAAAAATCAACAACGGGCATACTCCCTCCGTGAAAGTTGAGGATGCCGATGTAGCCGATTATCTTGAAAGTGTCAAACGAGAGGATGAGAAACGCTTTGTGGAGTATCTCAACTCTTTGCCCACTCAACTCAAAGCCAAAACTTTTTTGGAGTTACCCTATGTCTATCAAGTTGAGATTATCGAGCAAGACTCTCCAGAAGAACTTGCCAAACTCATTGAGGTTTTGGAGAGCGATGATGCTACCGACCTTATCCAAGCTATCGCAACGGTTAGTAAAACCAAAGAGGAAGAGGTCTTTGGACTCCTAAGCGACAAAAAACAACAAACCATAGAACAGCTTATTCACTATCCCGAAAATCAAGCGGGATCGCTCATGCAAACGGAGCTTTTGAAAGTAGAGGTGAGCCAAACCATTGAGAGTTGTTTGGAGCAACTAAGAGCCTTAAAAGAGCGAGGGGTGAGCCACATCTACTATCTCTTTGTCGTCGATAGCCACAATAAATTGCTCACAACTATTGGCATGGATGATTTGATTTTGGAGAAGATGGAGGCTACTTTTGCACAAATTATCGACAAATATCCTACCCCTCACGCCATTACCTCACACGATAGCATCGATAGCGTCTTAAACAAAATTGAAAAATACGACATATCCTCTTTGCCTGTAGTTGATAGAATGGGGCATCTTATTGGACGTATTACCCACGATGATATTGTTGATACCATGCAAGAGAGTGCTACCAAACAAATCTATGCCTTAAGCAAAATCCATCAAAGTGAAGAGTTAGAGGATACCTATGTAAATGTCACCAAGAGCCGTGCAATATGGCTGTTTATAAATCTCATCAATGTCACTATCGCTTCTGTAGTCATTGGTATGTTTGAAGAGAGCATTCATCAAATTGTTGCGTTGGCGATACTCATGCCAATCGTTGCCAATATGGCAGGAAGTGCGTCGGTACAAACCATGACGGTTACGGTTCGTCAAATGGCAATAGGTAAACTTGATCTCAATAATCTCAAACCTGTCTTCATCAAAGAGATGAAAGTAGCTTTAGGTAATGGATTGATTTTTGGTTCTATCGCTTCGATGGTTACACAGATACGCTTTGATGATGTTTTTATTTCCATTTCAATGGGATTGGCGATGTTATTGAGCATTACAATGGCTGGTATGTTGGGAACTTTGACCCCTGTTTTAATCAAAAAAGCCAATTACGACCCCGCTATTGCCAGTTCAGTTATTGTCTTAACGCTTATAGATATTATAGGTTTTTTTAGTTTTCTTTGGTTTGCAACCATAATTGTATTATAATAGTAAAAAAGGAGGAAAAAATGTCACATCACGCCAACGCAGGAAAAATAGCCCCCAAGGAGATATTGGAAAATATTGCCAATCTCATTAGCGATTACTATATCCAAAAGCCCGATAGAGACAATCAAGCCCACGCAGTTGCCTTTGGTACATCGGGACATCGAGGCAGTTCAAGCCAAAAAAGCTTTAATGAAGCCCATATTTTAGCCATGACACAAGCCGTAGCAGAGTACCACAAAGCCCAAGGACACGACAAGCTTTTTATCGGGATGGATACCCACGCACTCTCCACACCCGCTCATAGAAGTGCTATAGAGGTACTCGTTGCCAATGGCATTACTACCTATTACGCCGCAGATTTTGACTACACTCCCACGCCCGTTATCTCCCATGCTATCTTGACACATCCCAATAGCGACGGGATTGTCATTACCCCTTCTCACAACCCTCCAAGCGATGGAGGCTTTAAATACAACGCCACCGACGGGGGTCCTGCGGATGTAGCCATTACCGACCTTATTCAAGCAAGAGCCAATGCTATTTTGGAAAATGACCTTGTAGAGGTGAAACGTATCGCTTACGAAGAGGCTTTGCGTAGTGAGTATTTGGTAGCTTACGATTTTATTACTCCCTATGTAGAGGATTTGCAACACATCATTGATATGGAGGCTATTGCACAATCTGGTATCAAAATCGGTGCCGATGCCATGGGAGGTTCGGGACTCAACTACTACCGTGCTATCAAAGAGCGTTACGGTCTTAATATGGAGATTTTTCACGACAGTGTCGATTTTACCTTCTCTTTTATGCACTGCGACAAAGATGGCAAAATCCGAATGGATTGCTCT
The DNA here is from genome assembly GCA_000830175.1 of Sulfurovum sp. FS08-3. Taxonomy (GTDB): domain Bacteria; phylum Campylobacterota; class Campylobacteria; order Campylobacterales; family Sulfurovaceae; genus FS08-3. The sequence goes on from JQIS01000033.1 coordinate 17,087, forward strand.
AGTCCCTACGCTATGGCGGGACTCATTGAGATGAAAAACCACTACGATATTGCTTTTGGTAACGATACCGATTTTGATAGACACGGGATTGTAACGCCCAGTCATGGGCTTATGAATCCCAATCACTATCTTGCCGTAGCCATTGATTATCTCCTCAAAACAAGGGATTTTAAAAGCATGGGCGTAGGCAAGACGCTCGTAAGCAGTTCTATGATTGATAGGGTCGTTGCTAGTCATGGAGCTAAACTCTTTGAAACCCCTGTAGGATTTAAATGGTTTGTCAAGCCCCTAATGGAGGGTGAGATATTCTTTGGAGGTGAAGAGAGTGCGGGTGCGAGTTTCTTGCGTAAAAACGCTCAAGTGTGGAGTACCGACAAAGATGGTATCATTCTCAATCTTTTAGCAGCAGAAATTTTAGCTACCACAGGCAAAGACCCCGCCCTTCACTATCAAGAATTGACGCAAAAATTTGGCACACCGCTCTATGCTCGAATGGATGCCCCCGCCAATAGTGAACAAAAAAAGCTACTCAAAAACCTTCAAGCTAGTGATATAACGCAAACCACTCTAGCCCAAGAGCCTATCACCTCCATCCTCACCAAAGCCGATAACGGTTACGCCATTGGAGGATTAAAGGTCAATAGCGCCAACGGTTGGTTTGCCATTCGACCCTCGGGAACAGAAGATGTTTATAAAATTTATGCTGAGAGTTTTATCTCCCCAGAGCATCTAGCCGCAATTCAAGCCGATGCTCAAACGATAGCCACAAAAATTTTTGAAAAATAGGAGAGAGTATGAATGAAAACAATAAATATTTAATTAAAGAGAGTATTCAAAAAGATAGTTTTTCCAGTGCCACCCACACCATGGATACGATGGCACAAGAGATTCCCAAGGAGGGCATTAGAGAGTACCCTATTCCTAGTCGCTACTACAAAGATAGAGTGACGTTGTTGCCCGTCAATCAATCCAAATACTACCTCTATTGGGAGATTACCGATGAGACGCTTCACAAACACGGTATTGATTTAAACTCCCAGCAACTCCATTTTGAAATCTACGATGCCAAAGGTATGGTTTTTAGCCTTAGCTCCTCTTTTTCGGTGAGTGAATACTTCATCAAAGGAGTCTTTGAAGAACGCATCATCTATGCCAAAGCGGGATTTATGGAAGATGGGATATTTAAGGAGCTTTTGGCTTCGCAACCCATCCACACCTTCACCTCGCAAATCAATCTACCCGCCGATAATGATGAGATATGGATGCGTAGAGGTAGCGTATGGAGTGAGTTGGTACACGCCTCCACAACGCATCTTGAATTTAGCGGCTCATCGGCAAAATACATCAAAGAGCTGGAGCGTTTACGCTTTTTGACTCGAATGGCTCAAGAGAGCTTTGGTGTAGGCTCAAGTGCTATGAGTCCATTGCACAAAGGGGGCAATCATGATTAAAGGCTATTGGATTCCGATTTTACATTCACATCTTCCGTTTGTCAAGCACCCCGAGTATGACAATTTTTTGGAGGAGCATTGGCTCTTTGAGGCAATTACAGAGTGCTATATCCCCCTGCTAAGTCGCCTCAAAAAGCTCGAAAATGAGGGCGTTGAGTTTAGATTGACCACCTCCATTACACCGCCTCTTGCTGAGATGCTTGATGATGCGCATTTGATGGGGAAATACACAAAATTTTTGGAGCGACAAATCGAACTAGGAGAAAAAGAGATTGCCCGTACCGCCCAAGAGGATCCTCATTTTCACAACAATGCGCTCTTTTACTACCACTTTTTCAAAGAGACCAAAGCCTTTTTTGATACCGTTTTGCATGGAAATGTCCTCAACGGCTATCGCTATTTTTACAACAAAGGCTCATTGGAGGTGATTACCTGCGGTGCAACGCATGGATTTTTGCCCCTCTTGTGCGTCAATGAAAAAGCCGTAGAGGTGCAAATCGAAGTAGCTATCAAAGCACATCAAAAACACTTTCATCGAAACCCCAAAGGGATTTGGCTACCTGAATGTGCCTACTACGATGGATTGGATAGAATCTTAAAAAACAACGGTTTGGAGTTTTTCATCGTCGATTCTCACGCACTTGTCTATGCCACTCCAACAGCACTGAACGGTGTCTATACGCCTGTCTATACCCCACACGGCGTAGCTGCCTTTGGACGTGATGGAGAGTCCTCAAAACAAGTATGGAGTTCCAAAGAGGGCTATCCTGGGGATGTTGATTACCGTGATTTCTACCGTGATATTGGATACGACCTTGATTATGATTACATCAAAGATTACATTAATCCCGATGGTCCACGAGTCTTTACGGGCTACAAATACCATAGAATTACAGGCAATAGCGACTACAAAGAGGCGTACGATCCCTTCATTGCATCGTGTCGCACCCAAGACCATGCCCGTGATTTTCACTTCAATAGAGAAAAACAAATCGAACATCTCTCACGCTATATGGATAGAACCCCTATGGTGGTTTCGCCCTACGATGCGGAACTCTTTGGACATTGGTGGTTTGAAGGACCTGAATTTCTCTACAATCTCTTCAAAGAGATAGATAAACACAAAGTTATCAAGGCGATTACTCCGCTTGAATACCTCACGATGTATCCTACCAATCAAGTCGTAAACCCCAACCCCTCCTCGTGGGGCGATCAAGGCTACTACGACGTATGGCTCAATGAGGGCAACTCGTGGATTTATCGTCACCTCCACGAGATGGCGGATAGAATGGGAGAGTATGCCTATACCTACCGTGATACTCACGATGGTAACAAGGTACGTCTGCTCAATCAAATGCTTCGAGAGTTGCTTTTGGCACAAAGCAGCGATTGGGCCTTTTTGGTCACTACGGCAACAGCGGCTCCCTACAGTATCAATCGAACCAAAGAGCATATTTTCAACTTCAATCAACTCACCAATATGCTCAACACCAACACGATAGATGGTGAACGATTGGCTTACCTAGAAGAGAAAAACTCTATTTTTAACTTTATTGATTATAAAATCTTTTTGCATTAATCCCCAACGCCTCTTTTGGGGTGGGCGGGTCTATTAAGGGGTAGCATTAAGATTTTGCACGCAACTCGACTACTCTTTTGATTTCGTTGTAAATCGATAAAATCTCATCTTTTTTGCCGTAGTAGCTGTTTTTGTTGGCGATTAGATGAGCCGAAGAGTCCATAATCTCTTGCGCTACTTTGAGTCCATTTTCTCGCATCGTATTGCCCGTTTCGACAATATCGACAATGGCATCGCACATCCCAATAAGTGGAGCTAATTCAATAGAGCCGTAGAGCTTAATCACCTCAACCCCCACCGCTTTGGAAGCAAAGTAGTTTTTGGCAATATTTTCCATTTTGGTAGCGACTTTGATATTGGGTTTGCTCCAATCAAGCTCATCTTCGTTTTTGATACCGATACAAACTTTGCAAAGTCCCAACTGCATATCAAGCAACTGGATAATATCCAACTCTTTTTCTACAATCACATCAAGTCCCACTACCCCAATATCGGCGGCTCCGTACTCTACGTAGGTGGGTACGTCTTGGTTGCGAACATTGAGAAACTTAAATCCTCCCACCTCCAAAATCAATTTTCGATTTTCAAATTCAAACTTTTTGTTAAAAATTTCTGAAAAGATGTCGAGTGTCTCATCGGCAATTCTGCCCTTGGGCAGTGCTACGGTTATCATCTAGTTTTTCCTTTTTTGTGTTGCTTAAGCCCTTTGAGTATCCCTTTGAAAATCAGCGTTTCATCGTAAAGAGAGTCTTTAAAAAACGATGCCAAAAACGCACCGTCTCCCCCCGTGAAATAGAGTGGCTCATGATACTTAAGATTGGATATGAGTGCTTTTATGGATGCAATTATACCATAGCTAATCGCATCTTTGGTTGTGGTGGGCAATCGTTTAAGCGTTACGTTGGGGTTGAGCTGGGTTTTGAGGGCGGGTGAGATGCGTTCAAAGCTTTGCAAGTAGGCTTGAAGTCCAGGCAATATACATCCTCCTTGATAGATGCTATGGCGTACCACATCGATTGTAATAGCACTCCCCGCATCCACAAAAACACCATTTTTTTTGGACAAACACAACGCTTTGCGATCAATGCCCATCGTAGAGTACTCCCCTTGAATGCTCAACTTCCCGCCAATATTGCTCCATTTTGTATTTTTTGCAATCTTTTGAGCCGTGTCGTGATGGACACAAATGTAGAGCAGTTTTTTATCTTTGTAGCGTTGAATCGCCTCATCGTGAGGGAGATGGTTGATAGTGTGACCATCATAAATGTGAAAATGGGTATTACCAATGTCGGCTAGTAGCATTTTTAACCTTTTTTAAAACCTAAGTTAGCTATTTTATCACATAAATAAAGATGAAAGATTAACCCATGATAATACGCAAACTTTTTAAATTTGAAAATGCTCATATCGTTCGCCATTGTACGACGCAACGATGTTCTCAAAATCTCCACGGACACTCTTATAAGGTAGAGGTTTTGTTGGAGTCTAGCTACCTTGATGAAGCCCAAATGGTCTATGATTTTGGATTGATGAAACTTCGTATCAAAGAGCTAATAGATGCTTTTGATCACTCCATTACGCTTTGGAACAAAGACGACAAAGCCTATCTTGAAGCGATGCAAAAGCACTCCAAACGCTGGGTCGTGTTGCCCGTAAGCCCATCGGCAGAGCAGTTTTCACGGGTGATATTTTTGATGGTAGAGAAAATCATTGATACGACACTGATGGTCAATGGCGAAAGAGGCGTGGAGGTTCATAGCATCATTGTCCACGAAACCGATACGGGTTATGCCCAAAGCTTTGCCCAAGATGCCCACAGTGAGCGTATGGGTACTATTGATGTGACAAAGATTGAGTTTTCAGCACAAATCCAAAGCGAATGGAGTACTCCCACGCTATGGCACGACATACTAGAGGGTAAACCCATCCAAAACCCAAAAAAAATTTAGTATAATAGTGCAACGCAAAAAGGAGTCAAAATGAGACAAAGTAGATTAGCAACTGTTATCTTTTTTTCACTCCTCCATGGTGGCAATGAGGACAACAACACCGTTGATGCCCAAAAACTCTACCAAAAGTGCGCTGGATGCCACGGAAGCGATGGCAAAACGATAGCACTCAATGTAAGTCCCATGATTGCAGGACATGACAAAAACACTACGCTTACCAAACTCCAAAGCTACCAACAAGGCAGACTCGATAGCGTTGGCTTGGGGCGGCTTATGAGTACACAAGTCGAGAGATTAAGTCCCAATGAACTAGAGGCGTTGGCAGAGTATATTTCCAAGATGGAGAAATAGAAGAAGTTTTTACTCGTTACGAAACTCCAGCTTCGTAATGCTGTATTGATATTTTGAAGTTTTGAACTCCAATAGGGGATATCACAGCTAGGGTTGTGATGCGAGTAAAATCAAAAATAAATAGAGCAATTTAGCTTTAAAATATGTTACAATAAACCAAAAGGAGGCAAAAATGGTAAGAGAAATTATCAAACCCAAAAGCGAGGAGTATATACTCCGTATCCCCAAAGAGTATCTCAATCAAGAGATAGAGATATTGGTTTTACCTTTTTCCTACAATAAAACTAAACCCAAAAAGGATTTAAGTAAACTTCTTGATGTAAGTGTTTGGGATACAAAAGAAGAGGATATAAAGGTGCAAAATTGGAACATTCAAGAGTTTTGATAGATACCTCTGTCATTATCGCTTACTTACGAAAACAAAAGAAGGAAAAAAGTGAGTTTTGGAGTCTTATACAAAAATATGAGTGTGCAATATCTACCATTACACTTTTTGAACTCCACAGTGGTGCTAAAAACACTCATCAAAGAGAAGATGTTGAGACTCTAAAAGCATATTTAGAGATAGTTCCTTTTGATACTCTACAAGCCAAACAAGCCTCTATAATATTTCAAATTCTCAAAAAAAGCAATAAACTCATTGAGTTTCGAGATATTTTTATTGCTTCTTGTGCAATTTCGCAAAATATTCCCTTAGCGACGCTCAATAGAGACCATTTTGAACGAATTGACAACATTAAGTTGCTTTAGAGGTGTGTCAATGCAAAAAGTATATCATGAAGTAAACCAACTCGATAGACACTGCTATGAGGCTTTTGGTCTTAGCGAAGATATTTTGATGGAGAATGCAGCAAGGGCAATAAGTGACGCTATTGTTCAAAATTTTTCCCCAAACAAAAAGGTATTGATTGTGAGCGGTGTAGGCAATAATGGGGCTGATGGGATAGTGGTAGCTAGACACCTACACGGCGATTATAACGTTTCGCTCTATTTGCCTTTTGGGGCGAAATCTCCTATGTGTGTGTTGCAACTTCAACGGGCTAAACAATTGGGTATCTCTATCGTTGAGAAGATAGAGGATGGCTACGATATTGTCATTGATGCACTCTTTGGCACAGGACTCAATAAACCTCTCAATAGCCGTGCCGTTGAAGTGATAGAGCAAATGAACGCACTAAGTGGCTTCAAGATAGCGTGTGATATAGCTTCGGGGATTGATAGCGAGGGGGAGGTTGAAGGAGTAGCCTTTGAGGCTCACACAACCATTACCATGGGGGCGTTGAAAAAATCTCTCTTTAGCGACAAAGCCAAAGAGTATGTCGGGGAGATTGAAGTAGCCCATTTAGGAGTCACTCGAAGGCTCTATGAAGCCTATGATACCTCTATCTTCTTGCTTGAAAAAAGCGATATGCGTTTGCCCCATCGCCACAAAGCCAACACACACAAAGGCAACTACGGTCACGTTCATGTGATAGTAGGGGAGCAAGAGGGAGCGGGAATAATGGCGGCTATGAGTGCTTTTAGATTTGGTAGCGGATTGGTTACCGCCGTGAGTCCTAGCAAACCTGCCAATCTTCCTCTCTATCTGATGCATTCACGCTCTATTGGCTCTCATTGCAGTGCGTTGGCGTTGGGAATGGGATTGGGTGATTTTGATCTAAGCAAGATTTTAGAACTTGATATTCCCATGGTTGTGGATGCGGATATGTTTTACAAAGATGAAATAAAACAACTGCTCAACAAAGAGCAAATCGTATTGACTCCCCATCCCAAAGAGTTTGTTTCACTTCTCAAGCTTTGCAATATTGCAGATATATCAGTGGGTGAGCTTCAAAGTAGTCGTTTTAAATATTTAGAGCTTTTTTCTACCCAATATCCCAATATTGTACTTTTACTCAAAGGGGCGAATGTACTTATCGCTCATCAAGAAAAAATCTACATCAATACGCTAGGGAGTGCTACATTAGCAAAAGGAGGCAGTGGAGATGTCTTGGCAGGATTGATTGCTTCGTTGTTAGCTCAAAACTACTCTCCATTAGATGCTACTATCAGTGCCTCTTTGGCTCACACCATGGCTTCGAGACAATACACCAAAAACTCTTACGCCATGACTCCATTGGAGTTGATTGAGACTATTGCATTATTGAAAGTATAGAAGTACTCTCCCCATCAAGAGAGGGGGAGAAAGGGGGTGTGGTTAAATCTTAGTGATCTTTCCACATGGATTTTTTCCAAAGATAGGCAAGAACAGTAAATACTAATGTGAAGAGTAGAACCCATGGTCCAATCGCCTCACGAGCTGTTTTGCTAGGATCTCCTGTTTGTGTCAGATAAGCTTTGACTTTCTCAAATCCTTCGGCACTAAGACCTACACGGGGCATTGAAGTACCTTCGAGTTGCGATTGAGGATTCTCGACAAATGTCTCCAAGAAGTGTTCGCTTCTAGCTCTTATAATGATAGAGAGATCAGGAGGCAATTTACCCATATAGGCTTTGAGTTTATCTTGATACTCCAAAACCGCTACTTTGTGTTTCAAAGTATCCGTTTCACTTTTAAAGGTTGGCGTTTCACCCAATTGATCCAATTTGCCGTATCGGTTAGCGTGACATCGTCCGCATGCATCCAAGTAGGCATTTTTTGGGGAAATCTCTTTGGGAGCAATGGATTTAAGGAACGCTACCATATCGGCAATCTCTTGTGCTTTGTCGCCACCTGCACCATAAAATGCGGGCATAGGGTGCATTTTGCCTTTGGCTGCATCAAACTTATGCTCTACTTTGAGGGCATGAGCAGGATTTTCGATAAGATTGGCTAAAAACTTCTCACTGTAGAGTCCACCCGCTGTAGAGAGATCAGGAGGATTAACACCGTAAGCACTTACCGCAGTTGCAGCGTCCATTGGAGCTTTGTGAGCCACCGCTTGAATACCGTGACAACCCGTACAAGCACCCGCACCCATTACAAGCGTTTTGCCGTTTTCAACATTGCCTTTTTTGGTACTCTCATTGAGATCCGAATAGGCAAAATGCTCTCCATCGACATGTTTGTGCATTTGAGTGTGAGCAAAAGGCTCAACACCCCAATAGAGAATAGCCGTAAAGATAACAACAACACCTAAAATTTTTAATTCGTTTTTCATTATCGTCCTCCCTATGCTCTATTTTCGTTTTTTGTAACCCATGGCAAGGAAACAAAGAGTGCAATAAAGACTACTGCAGCTACCAAACCAATATGATTCCAAATGCCTTGTGGTGGTAGTTTACCCATTACCGTAAGCACAATCATATCCACAATCATAATCCAAAACCAATACTTAAAGAGACCTCTTCGATTAGCAGGAGCTACCGTGTCGCTCTTATCAAGGAATGGCAATAAGAAGAAAGCCACTTGAGCAAATCCAAAAGCAATCAAACCAGGATCTTTAGGGAAAGGTCGTAAAATCTCATAAGACCACAAGAAGTACCACTCAGGATAGATATGCGCTGGGGTTTTGAGTCCATCAGCAGGGTCAAAGTTTACAGGATCCATCGCAAAATTGAAGTGATAGAATACCAAATAGAAGAAGAAGATGAGATAGACACCCAATACAAAGACATCTTTGCTCAAAAATACAGGTTGGAAAGGGATAACTTTTGACTCTTTTGTTTTGCCCTCTTTGTAGAGTTTGGCAGCTTCATGATAATCAAACTCTTCACCGTCTTGGTTATTTACGTGAGGTATTCTAAGTGCTGCAAAGTGCAATCCAATAAGACCAATAATAACAAGTGGCAAAAGTAAAACGTGAAGCATAAAAAATCGTGACAAGAAAGCTTGACCAGGTACATAATCGCCTCGAATCCACTCCACAAGCCCAGGTGCATTCATAATACCACCTGCAATATCAGGAGAGAAACCTTCAAAAAGATTGGTAATTACCATCCCTGCCCAGTAGCTCATTTGTCCCCATGGAAGCATATATCCAGAGAAAGCTTCGGCGGAGAATACGACAAACAAAAGCATACCGCTTAGCCAAATCATCTCACGACCTTTTTTGTATGACCCGTAGTAGATACCCGTAAACATATGGATATAGATAATCAAAAAGACTACCGATGCTGCTACTCCGTGGATATGTCTCCAAAGCCAACCAAATCCAACTTCACTCATAATGGTGTAGTTTACGCTATCAAAGGCAGTATCAACGTTGGGTTGATAATACATCAATAGGAAAATTCCCGAGATAGTCAATAGGGCAAATGTAAATGCCAATACCATTCCCATTGCCCACAGGAAGTTGATATTTTTGGGAATCCAATACTCTAATGCCATTACCTTTTTGACGGTAGTGATAGCGAGTCTTTGATCCAACCACTCAGTGATTGAACTTGCTTTTTCAAAATGTGCCATTTTTACTCCTCTCTTATGCTATACCAGATTTTTGCATTTCCAGATACTCTGGTCCTGCTTCGCCTAAGACAATCTTGTTGCCATCTACTTTAAATGGGGGGATTACCAAAGGTTTAGGGGGAGGTCCGAAGGTATTTTTGCCACTAGCATCAAACTCACCACCGTGACAAGCACACTTAAACTTCTTTTCGCCTGGGAAATAGGCAGGAATGCACCCCAAATGGGTACACAAACCGATAGATACATGGTATCTCGCTCCTCCTGCAACAACATCTCTAGGATCTTGGGGCATATCGGCACTCTTTTTAAGAATGAAAATAGGCTTACCTCTCCATTTTTCAGTTATTAGCTCATTTTCAGGGATTGTGCTTAAATCCACCTCTGTAAAACCAGCGGCTTTGACGCTTGGAAGTGGATCCCACGATCTTTTCATCGCATACAGTGCAGGAAGACCACCCGCTAGAGCCGTAAAGCCACCTAGAGCAATACCCATAAAGTCTCTTCTGTTACTCATACCTTTCCTTTTAAATAGTAAAATTTCAATTTACAATTATATAGCAACTCTAATTAAAATCCTATAAATTTGTCTTATAACATCCCAAAAGAAAAGTTAATGCTCTTTTTTGCTTCAAAAAGAGCCAATTGTGTTGCATTTTTTCTCATTATTGGAGGGTGATTGGCTTTAATAGCTATTTTTGATAGATTTTGGTTATAATGCATTTTAAAATATAATATATCATTATTGTAGGAACATCATGAAAGAGGTTATAAATATCTATAAAAAACATCGTCTCACGGTTGATAATTTTATCTCTACACTTATCACATCGTTGCCACGCAAATTTAGTGACAATGCACGCATCATACTCAAAAATCACGACTACATTGAGCTACTCTACTCGGTGGACAAAGATTTTCACCAATCCACTCCCGTAATATGTCGCAAACGAGAAGATACAACCCATCTTCATAGCGATAAAAGCAACTATTTTATCAAGCTACAACTTGATGAAAAGGGAATCTACATCTCCAATCCCTATATTCATTACCGTACAGGAAGAGCAAGTATCTCGGTGGTCTATTTCAAAGATGAGGAGTATCATGTTTTTGATATTAATCTCATCGAAATTCTCGAAGAGCTTAAACTCATCGAATACAACTCGCTTCATGATAAATTCAAAAAAGCGGTCTATACTCTGGGTTCGTTTCTTTTGGCGGCGGTTTCGATTATGTTGATTGTTTACGGTGGATATGTCTTTACAATGCTTATTATCGGCGATGCCAATCAAGATATTTTGCACGGGGTTTTTAAATCCATTATCGCTATTACTTTGGGATTGGCTATTTATGACCTTGCCAAACAGATTTTTGAACATGAGGTTATCTTCAAATCTTTTCATCACGATGATGACCAACAATACAAAGTACTAGGCAAATTTCTCATCTCAATTGTCATTGCCCTTGCGATTGAAACTCTTATGGTAGTCTTTAAAATCGCACTCGATGACCACACAAAGATGCTTTCGGCATTTTATCTGCTCATTGGTACGACGCTTATGTTTATAGGGCTAGGCTATTTTTACAAAACCATCGCTTCGACAAGCAAACCCGAAGAGCATTAGAGAGGATAATGCTCTTTTTGCCTCTGCTTAAACGCTACTACCTCTTTGAAGCCTATGGTTTTGGCAAGAGTAGTGACTTCGTGGTATCCAAATCCAACATCTTCAACCTTATGCGCATCGCTCCCAAAGGTAATCTCAATCCCCATCTCATAGACTCTCTCTAGCAAATGGCGTGAGGGGTATTGCTCTCCTATGGGTTTGCGTAGCCCTGCGGGATTAATCTCTACTACCATTTGAGCCTCTTTGATGGCTTCAAGGGCTTGTTGGGCGAACGTTTCGATAGGCAATGAGGGCATATATTTAAAGACCTTAATGAGATCCAAATGTCCTACTATATCAAAACGCCTCGTTTGTGCCATGTTTTTAATCGCATCAAAATACTCTTGCCATATCGCATGAATATCACGGCTTTGGTACTCTTTGATAAACTCTGGATTATCAAATCCCCAATTGTCCAAAAAATGCACCGAACCTATGAGATAATCGACCTTTGCATCGAAGATACGCTCATCCAAATGGTTTGGCAAATAATCAACCTCATAACCCAAACGTATATCCATGATGCCTTGATACTTCTCTTTGCACCTTAAAATATCGGCTTCATACTCACGCATCTGCTCAAATCCCAAACGATAATGAGGATCTATCACCAAAGGAGCGTGTTCGCTAAAGCCGTATATCTCCACCCCTAACTCAATGGCTCTTTGGATATACTCCTCAACACTCCCCGTGGCGTGATTACACCTTGTGGTATGGTTGTGCAAATCGACTCTCATGAAAACCTATCTCCTTTTTTGATTGAGAAATTATAGCATACACAACACCAATATTTAAGTAGGTGTGTTGTAGTGGGTTTGATGGTCAAGGTTTTTTCTTTCACAATTAGCTCCACCAATGAGTTATCTTCAATCAAAAGTGTTGTTGCAATATCCTTTGGGATTCGCAAGGCAAGGGAGTTGCCCCATTGTTTAACGGCTACCATCACACTAATCCTCCTTTAGGTGTATATACACAACCATACATCAATCGCTCTCTCTTGTCAATAGCGTTGGTATTGCTACGCATGCCACCAAAAGAGAAATCTCTATAGCTCATCTTCGAGTTCTAGCCCCAATATCTCTTTGATAAATACTTCCAAATCCTCTTTGCCGTGTCCTGCGAAACCGTTTTGTAGAAATTTGTTGATGCCTTTGCCCTCTTGGTTGAGAATAGGGACGATTTTGATGCCTGTAATTTCGGACAAAAAGTGTGAGCTATCCATCTCTTCATGGGCGTGGAGCAAGATAGAGCGGGAGAAGTTGTTGAGAATATGGTAGTAGATATACAAAAACTCCATTTCGATAAGTTCAAGTGCAAAGAGATGACTGGTGATTTTCCACTCTCTTGATACCACAGGGATAAGTTTTTGAGGTTTGATATTGAGTCCTATCTCCTCTTTGATTTCACGCACAAGTGCCTCTTGAAGCGTCTCACCCTCTTCGAGTGTACCTCCTGGAAAACCTGTGCGTCCATCCCATCTATCTATCATAATCACCGCTGGGCATTTGATATGTGCTTGATCTTTGAAGTATCTCCAAGGCGACATTTGACGTACAAAAATAACCAAAAACGTTGCACTTTTTTTGTCGGGATTGATTTTCCCAAATTCAATGCGATCTCTATTCAATCCCAACCCCGCGTGTAAAATTGTGGAAAGTATAGCATATAAAGAGTCAATTTTAGTGAAAATAGTATATAATATAAATTACACACTGCTATCTTCTTCCTTTTTCTATTTTTTATCACACTTTAACCCTACAAAGGAGCAACCCTTATGAAAAGAGACACAATACAAGAAGATTCCGTTAAGATTATTTGGAGCGGACACCAAAACTACTCAACCATTATGAAATACACCATTGTATCGCTCATAATGATAGCCATTACGCTCTATTTGGCTTTGCGTGTAAACTATCTTTTTTTGCTTTTGCTTATTTTTCCTTTGGCGCTTTTGGCTATTAAGTTTATTCAAACGCAAAAAAGTATTTTTGAGATAAGCGACAAGCGTATCATTATGAAACGATTTGAAGAAAACAAATATCTCACCTACGAAGTAGAACTCTACGATGTCAAACATATTGTCCAAGAGGAGAGAGCTAACGGGAAAGGGTATATTATCTTCAAGACCAACTCATCGCTTTTTCCTCACATTACAACACCCCTCATGGAACATCCAGCCCATATCCATGATAGGGTGCGTGACGCAATCCAAGAGGCAAAAAAGCAACACAATGCATCCTCCATCCACAACACCAAACCGCTAGAGTAACACACCCTAAAATGACAAAAATGTAACATTTTTGTGCTATAATTTTTCATCTAAGAAAAAGGAAAACAAATGGGACAATCTGTGGCTTATGCCTATCTCAAAACAATCGATGGCGAAGAGGTAATGGAGTTTAAACATGAGGAGTTTGAGAAAGCATTGAAAACACTGCACTTTAGAGAGGTCAAAAAGAGCGACAGAGTACTCTACTTTGTCAGCGACAATGCACACTTCAATCGAATCAACTTCTTCAAAGGCGACTACTTCGAGCTATTGCACTAAAATCATACAAAGGCGATGAGTTTACTCTCGCCACTTTCACAAAAACAGTTTCACACCTTTACCTCAACGTTTGACACAACGCACACACAATCTATAGCGTTTATTGTAATTGTCAATACCACCGTAGCTAAAATCAATATACCACGCATAGTTTCTATAGTCTGTATGCGTAGTAGCACTCCAATATTTGCAAGAAGAGTCAAATCCTTGAGCTTTATAGCACGATTGATAGGCACTATGGGTTGCATTTGCAATAATAGCGTTGGTTCTCCCACCGCATCTGCTTACTGCCTCTTTGAGTTCCTCTATCGATAGAAGCCAAGCGTCGTTGGCACTGCAAATAGCTTTCGCATTTTCCCATGGGGCTACACACGAACCATCATCCACTCTTCCACCCTGCATTGTGCAACTATCGCTTGATGGGGTAAACCATTTAGGGGTTGCAAAATCTCTATCCATTCTCTCCTCTTGACCCCAAAGCACAAGACTTTGAAACAAAAAGATAGATATCCACACAACTACTCTTTTCATTTTTTTCCTTTTGGCATTCTCCAAAGCTTTTAATGCTCACTATGGTATTATTGCATAAAAATGAGGCGATTTGTATGCAAAAACTTATACTTTTTTCTCTCTTATTCTTAATTTTGGATGCCAAAAATGAATTTATATCGGAGTATGAGTATGGTCAGATGCTCTACTCCAATCCACGGGGAATTAGTTGTACCAATTGTCACGGAGAGTTTGGCGAGGGAAAGGTAATTGCCACCTACAAACAAGATAATCAAGAGATTACGCTCAAAGGAGCCGATATTCGTGATTTAAATCTTACCCAGTTCCACAAAGCCCTCAATGCCAATCACACCATTATGCCACGCTATTATCTTGTCAATCAAGAGGTTATTGCCATCTACAAATTTATCAAAGAGAAAAACCGTCGCCTCACCCAACCCAAAATCGAAAACGATGAAGAGGATCTATTTATCTACAGCGAAGAGAACAATGAGAGCGATTTAGAGCCATCATTAAACACACCTACTACTTTCTAAAAAAACATTCAAATAACATCACACCCCTTTGGATTATTAACCATTTTG
>JQIS01000034.1 GCA_000830175.1 Sulfurovum sp. FS08-3
AAAATAACTTTTATTTGACAGATTTATATCTTGTATGTCTTTTTAGGTTGGGTTAGAATTGCTGCCCTATAACCTCAAACACGTTTATCTTTTGAAAAATATGATATAATAATTAAAAAACCGAAAGGGTATCATGATTGTTTGCGCAGGTAACAATGAGGTCTTTGATTTTGCTACGCCTATTGGGGTAGGGCTATTGGATAGTGCTATTAACCTTACTCGAATATGCTTAATGAATCCACCTGAATTTATTTTATTTATAGGTAGTGCAGGGAGCTATGGGGAGAGAGAGATTTTTGATATTGTAGAGTCCAAAAGTGCTACTCAAATCGAAAACAGTTTTTTTAATGCCGCTTCTTATACCCCTATTGAAAATGTGGTCTCGACGGCTCAAAATATAAAAAATGAAATCTTAGTAAACTCCTCCAACTACATCACCACCGATAAAACTCTTGGCAAATACTATTTGTCGCACAATATCGGACTTGAAAACATGGAGTTTTATGCCATTGCTAAGGTCGCTAGGGAGTTTAATATTCCCATGGGTGGAGTTTTTATCGTCACCAACTACTGCGACTCCAATGCCCACAAAGAGTTCAAAGCCAACCACACAGAGGCAATGAGGCGACTGGGTGAGTATATAAAGCGACGAAACCTCAATTGACAATAATGGATTATTTATATACAATACATTTAATACACAAAAAGGAGATAGTCATGCTAACTGTTGGAATTGGTGAGATTCAAAAAAATACCGCAATTTTTGCCCATCTTACACAAGCCATAGAGATTGTTGATAAACACAAAAAAGAGCTTTTAGCGATTGTCTATCCCGCACAACAACTTGGTATTATTGATTTACTAGCAGGAAAATATCAAGACCGTATTCCCAAAACCACACTTAGCATAGATGAAATCAAAGCGATAGCAATGAAAGAAGCGATGGAAGAGAAATATGGTCTATCCTGTTGATACCAATATTATTATTCGATTTTTAGTTGGAGATAACATCCAACACCTTCAAAAGGCACGAGAGTTTTTTATAGATATCGAAAAAGGCACTCTACAAGTAGCTATTTTGGAGAGTGTAGTAATGGAGGCTTTGTTTGTTCTCATTAAATTCTATAAACTGCCCAAAGAGGAAGTTATTCGTGATATTAAAATAATTTTATCTCTTAATGGTGTAGTCAATAGCGAAAAAATTATTTTAATTGAAGCTCTCAATACAATGCAACATAACAATATTGATTTTGTCGATGCACTTTTATGTGCCAAAAAAGAGCTTCAAAATTATGGACTCCTTAGTTTTGATAAAGATTTAAAAAAGTGTTAAAAAACCCATTAGCAACAAAGGAAAACCCTTGAACTCACCCAAACCCTCCATTCAAGACTTTACACAAGAAGAGCTTTTAGAGTACGTCAAACCCGCTTTTAGAATCAAGCAGATTTACAATTGGGTCTATCATAAATATGTTGATAGCTTCGAGGAGATGAAAAATTTACCCAAAGCGATGCAACAGCAACTCCATGAAACTTTCATTATCAACCCCCTAAAAATCGCCAAAGTACAAAAGAGCATGGATGGTAGCAAAAAGTATCTTTTTGAGTTGCACGATGGACACACCATCGAAGCGGTATTGCTCCTTATGAAGCCCAAACAGTACCACGAAGATGGGAGCATCAAACACCACGAACGCTATACGGTTTGCATTTCATCGCAAGTAGGATGCAAAGTAGGGTGTGCTTTTTGTTTGACGGCAAAAGGGGGTTTTGTACGCAACCTCACCGCTGGGGAAATTGTCGCCCAGTTGTTGCTCATCAAAAAAGATAACGCCATAGAAGCCAACAGACGGCTCAATATTGTCTATATGGGCATGGGCGAACCGCTAGATAACTTAGAAAACGTCGTTAAAGCCATTCAAATATTTTCAACTCAAGATGGAATGGATATAGCCCCCAATCGCCAAACGATTTCAACCTCTGGGCTAAGCAGCAAAATTGAAAAACTGGGCAAATTGGATTTGGGGATCAATCTAGCCATTTCGCTCCATGCCGTCGATGATGCCTTGCGACAAAAACTTATGCCTATCAACAAAGCCTACAATATTGCTTCGATTATTGATGTGGTGCGTCACTTTCCTATCAACTCTCGCAAACGGGTAATGTTTGAGTATTTGGTCATCAAAGATATTAACGATGGTTTGGATGCCGCCAAAAAGTTGCTCAAACTCCTTGATGGTATCAAAGCAAAGGTGAATTTGATATACTTCAATCCTTATGAGAATACCGAGTTTAAACGCCCCAATGAAGCCGATATGGTTGCATTTCAAGAGTACCTTACCAAACGGGGATTGCTCTGCACCATTCGTGAATCCAAAGGATTGGACATATCCGCAGCGTGTGGACAACTTAGAGAGGAGGAGAAAAGAGATGTTTGAAGCCACGATTGATGAGCTTTTGTTTTTGTTTATAGTAGCGGTTGTGATTGTCGGAGTAGGGTGGTTTATGTACGATGCCCGAGATGAACATGAAAAATAGAGCCTATTTGTTTCACGTGAAACATTATAGATTGCTTCGTGCCTCGCAATGACCCGCCCAAAGATGATTTATGAGATAAAGTACACACCATCAGCGATTAAATTTACGCCTATTTTTTGCTTCGATTAGCACTTTTTGGGCTTTAAAATCTTCGCAACTGCTCAAAGTGTAGGGATTGTTTTTAAAATCAAACTTTAGCGTATTGGCATGGAGCAAAAGTCGATTGGCTCCTGTCTCCACCATACGTTCCTCATCGGATAGTCGCTCCTCCAAATAGGCTTCACTCACCTCAAAATGTGTCCCGTAGAGCGGGTCGCCAATAATGGGATGTTTCACGTGAAACAAATGGATGCGAATCTGATGGGTTCGCCCCGTGTGAGGAAAGCACTCCAACAATGTCACATCCAAATTGGCATCATACTCCAAAGGCACAAAATGCGTTTTGGCACTCTTCCCTGTAGTACAAATCATCACCTTGTGTTTGGTATGAGAGTAGTCATCAAGTGCCTTTATAGGTGCTTCGACACTCATCTCATGCTTAAACTCACCATCAACCCATGCCAAATAGCTCTTTTGAATTTTGCGTTCTTGAAACATAACCTTAAAAAGTGACTCCGCCTTGGTATTTTTGGTAGCCAAATAGAGTCCCGATGTCTCTTGATCGATACGGTGTACTCCATTAGCATCTGCACCGCCAAATGTACGCACTTCATCAAGCATAGAGTAGGGGGTAGTCATCTTTTTGGGATGCACCAAAACTCCCGAGGGTTTATCGAAAAGCATAAAATCATCGGTTTGAAAGATAGGTCTGTTACGTTGCGAAATGGGCTTAAAATAGACATATTCAATCTCACCTTGCAACAACTCACTGCTACCATAAATAGACTCCCCATTGACCAAAATACGCCCCTTGGCAATCGCTCTTTGAGCTTGTGCTTGGGTGTAGTTGAAGTGACGCATCAAAAATACAAAAGCTCGTATCTCTTGGGGAAGTGTGAATTTCTCTTTAACAAAGGGCATTTTTACCTCGCTGTAACTGCTAATTTGGTATTATCTTCTCATAAAAACTACGACATCATAACATAAAAACAGGAAATAGAAAAATGGTAGAACGATACGCACGCAAAGAGATGAGCGAAAAATGGACGCAAGAGGCACGTTATGCAGCGTGGCTAGAGGTAGAAAAAGCAGCCGTCAAGGCATGGAATAGGTTAGGGCTTATCCCCGATGAAGATTGTCGCAAGATTGTTGAAAATGCTACCTTTTGCGTTGAGCGTATTGAAGAGATTGAAGCGATTACCAAACACGATTTGATTGCATTCAATACCTCTGTATCGGAATCATTGGGTGAAGAGTCTCGATGGTTTCACTACGGCATGACAAGCTCCGATGCGGTGGATACGGGTGTGGCGTTGCAAATGAAAGCTTCACTTGAAATGGTTATCGAAGATGTCAAGATGCTGATGGAATCGATTAAAATAAGAGCCAATGAGCATAAATTTACACTCATGGTAGGACGAAGCCACGGGATTCACGGCGAACCTATTACCTTTGGTTTGACACTGGCTGTTTGGTACGACGAGATGGCACGACACCTTCTCAATCTTGAACAAACGATGGAGGTTATTGCTGTAGGACAAATCAGTGGAGCGATGGGGAATTTTGCCCATGCACCTTTGGAACTCGAAGAGTATGCCATGGCGGAGCTTGGACTCAAACCCGAGCCTTGCTCCAATCAAGTCATTCATCGAGATAGATACGCTAGGTTGGCTACTGCTTTGGGGCTACTGGCTTCATCCATTGAAAAATTTGCGGTTCAAGTACGCCACCTTCAACGAACCGAAGTCTATGAGGCTGAAGAGTATTTCGCCAAAGGACAAAAAGGAAGCTCCGCCATGCCCCACAAACGCAATCCTATTTTGACCGAAAACATCACAGGACTTGCACGCATGATACGTGCCTATATCACTCCTGCGATGGAAAATGTCGCTCTTTGGCACGAACGAGACATTAGCCACTCTTCAACGGAGCGATTTTGGTTGCCCGATGCCTTTATCACCACAGACTTTATGCTTCATCGTATGAACAGTGTCATTGCCAATCTCACCGTAATGCCTGAAAATATGATGAAAAACCTCAACCTAACAGGTGGATTGGTATTTTCCCAAAGAGTACTACTTGAGCTACCCAAAGCGGGAGTAAGCCGTGAAGATGCTTATAGAATCGTCCAAAGAAACGCCATGCGCGTATGGGAAGAGATCCAGCAAGGCAAACCTACTACTAATGTAAAGGGGGAGTCTTTGTATCTTCAATACCTATTAGCAGATGAAGAGTTGTGTAAATCTCTAAGCCAAGAGCAAATCAGAGAGTGCTTTAACTATGAGTACTATACCAAAAATGTGGATGCGATTTTCAAAAGAGTCTTTGGGGAGTAGGGCAGGGTAACCCCTGGCCTACCATGAGAGTCGGCTAGAAAGTTTGGCTCACTCTACGTCGGTTGGGTGTTGATTGCTCTCTTGTAGCTCTTTTTTGTTTTCACGAATCGATTGATAGAGTGCAATACCGATGAAGGTAATTCCAATCGTACCAACAATGACTTCGCTAATCTCAAAGAACATCTTGATAAACATCACCAAAGCAAGTGCCAAAATCGCATAATGCGCACCGTGTTCGAGGTATCTAAACTCACTAAGCGTCTTTTTCTCTACAAAATAGAGCGTCAAACTTCTTACAAACATTGCCCCAATACCCAAACCAATCATAATAATAAAGATATTGCTACTCAACGCAAACGCACCAATCACACCATCAAAACTAAACGAAGCATCCAATACTTCTAGGTACAAAAAGCCCATAATACCGCTTCGTACCCCATCAGTAGAGAGTAAATCATCCAAAGAACCAATAACAGAGTGCAGGAGTACTCCGCCAAAAAATGCCAACGCTACCCCTACATCTTTAGTTTGATCGACCAAAATAAGTCCCAAAGTGATAGCAATCATAAGCTCTACATGATTGACCTCTGAAATCTTGCTTACGACGCTATTGTCTTCAATAATCTTAATCCACTTATGTTCTCTATCGGTTTCAAAAAAGAAATCCAAAAAGACCATCAAAAGAAACGATCCACCAAAAGCATAGATAAGATTTTTGGTACTTTCAAGCGTGTGGTGGTATTTTTCGGGTTCATTAAGGGCTAGATTAAACGCTTCTACAAAACCCATTGAACTAGCTACCGAAACAATTAAAATCGGGAAGATAAAGCGCATACCAAAGACGGCAATAGGAATACCGAGGGTAATAAATCGCTTTTGCCACTTGGGCTCCATGGTTTCAAGCACCTTAGCATTGACTACGGCGTTATCAAACGAGAGTGACACCTCCAATATTGCCAAAAGTATGGTAATATAGAGAGCATAAAAACCACCCAAATAGAGGGCAATCGCTAGACCAA
The DNA here is from genome assembly GCA_000830175.1 of Sulfurovum sp. FS08-3. GTDB lineage: Bacteria > Campylobacterota > Campylobacteria > Campylobacterales > Sulfurovaceae > FS08-3. Next base: position 5,993 of record JQIS01000034.1, read on the forward strand.
TAAGGGTAATAACAATGGATGAATAAAAATGTTTCATGAAGTGTGTATCCTAATAAATGTATTTGGCGAAGTATATAGTGTTTTGATTAATCATGCTATAAACTGATCAACAAAACCTTGTAGCCCTGCGTTGTATCCCGTCCCTACGGCTTTAAATCGCCACGAACCCTCTTTTTTGTAGAGTCGTCCAAACTCCAACGCCGTCTCGGTCGAAAAATCCTCTTCAAGGTCGTATTTGGCTATTTCGCGGTGTGTGTTGCGGTCATAGAGACGGATAAAGGCGTTGCGTACTTGTCCAAAATTTTGTTTTCGTGCGTGTGCCTCGTGAATGGTGACGACAAAAACAAGCTCGGTAATAGTGAGGTTGATTTTGCTAAGATCTACATGGATTGTCTCATCATCTCCCTCTCCATCGCCTGTACGATTATCTCCTGTATGCTCAACAGCACCATCGATAGAGGCTAGATTGTTGTAAAAAACGAAATATCTATCTTGAGGGATCTTACCGCTTGTGTCAAGCATAAAAACCGAAGCATCCAAATCAAACTCACCGCCTGTATTGCTTCCGTTTTCATCCCATCCTAAGCCAAATCCTACTTGTGTTAAACCTGGAGCCTCTTTGGCTAAATCGATACGTCCACCCTTGCTTAAACTAATACCCATTGTTTCTCCTTGTGAAATAATTGTAAAAGTATTGTATCTTTTTTCACAACATTTTTGCAACAAAAAAGCGTTCATCCCAAGCATAATCCTAAGGCTTTGTAAAGTAAGAGTCTAAGAAAATTTAGTTATAATAACATAAAATATTTAACTAAGGAATACATAATGAAAAAGTTGTTTTTATTGCTCTTTTTGATTTTCGCTCTCAATAGCTGCGGTGGCGGTGGCGGTTCGAGTGATGTAGCTGCCAATAACACACAAGACAACATAACGACTCCACCTAATAACAACAGCGTTGTTCCAGTAGATCCAAACAACACAACGACTCCACCTAATAACAACAGTGTCATTACTGCTGATAGACTCTATAGCTCGTTTCATGTTGGCTTTGGCGATAGCGGTTCGTTTGGTTTTGAGGGCAATAGCCAAAAGGTGGTTTGGCTTAGTGTAGGGGATTTGGTAGGTGAAGCACCCATTGGCCAAAACAGCTACTATCAAGATATAAAAAATTTCAATGCCCCTCAATTTGACTATCTCCAACAAAAACTAAAAAACTCTAAATATATAGTCTCTTGGATGGTAATGCACTATTGGCAAGAGAATTGGTATAATATTGAAAAGCTTCAAAGTATGATGGATCAAGGCTACGTCCCAGTCTTTGCCTATTGGTATTTTGCCGATGCGCTTAGTGGCGGTTTACCAAATGACAATCTTATTCAAGAATACTATAAAGACAATATACGTTTGGCTAAATTATTACAACAGCTTAAAGGGACAAAAATTGTGATTATGGAGCCAGAATTTAACAAAAATACTGTAACAGACTCACAAGCCAATCAAAAGAAATTTGCATCGATTATCTCCAACGCCATTGATACGATAAAAAACAATACTCAAGATGTACTCTTTTCACTTAGTATGATGGATACAGGTAATCGAGGAGTTGATGAACTTTATACAAAATGCGGTTATGATTCTTGTGCGTTAGGAGACCAAAGCGAGTGGGCAAAACCTGAGATTGTCTATAACGCTTTGAAAGATAAACTTGATTTTATCTCTTTTAGTCAAATGGCAGGACAATTTAGTAGAGATGCTCAGAAACCAGACAAATACAGAACCTATACTAATAACGAAGCAGGAATCGACTATTTAGCACAACGTATTAATAATATGAGTAGTTTTTTACATCAAAAATACAATAAACCTATTTTTATGCCCTATATTACTATTGGTACAGCTACTTGGGAAGATTTTAATCAAAATTCAGCCGTAGAATACAATGAGCTTAATTTAAATGGTTGGGAAGATGAGGCAAACAGTGTCTATTTGAAGCTTATGAACTCCAAAGAGGAGCTTGTCCAAAACGGTCTTTTTGGCTTTGCGATTATGAGTCTCTTTGATGATCCTCAGCACGATATTAACGGATACCAATATTTTAGTTTTGATGAATATCATTTTGGTATTATTAAAACTTCAGCTATTGACGAAAAGAGTCTCTATCGATTGGGTGATATTGTTTTTAAACAAAATATTGTTGATACGGTTTTCTCATTAGACTAAGCAGTATTTTATGTAGATTTGATACAATATTCTATCTGCATAAAATTTACTTCTTGTATTTTCATCCAATCTTTTACCACTTACCTAGGATTTACTATGAAAATTATTATAACCGACAAAGATAATCAATTGCATATCAAAATTGACACGAAACGTTTTGATTTTGATCGCCTTCAACAACTCAAAGAGATAATCATCGAGGCAATCAATAACCAAAACACAAACATTGTACTTGATTTAAGTGCATTAGAATTTATGGATAGTATGGGGCTTAGCTTTATTGTTTTTGCCTTAAAGCACATTCATCAAGCAGGGGGTACTCTAAGACTAGCACCCTTGGGAGAACAACCCAAAGAGCTGATTCGACTCATAGGACTTGAGCAATTGATTGATGATTTAAGCATGGAATCTCTTATGGGTGATAGACAATGAAAGCAGTTGTATTAAGCGGAGGCGAAGGGAGTCGTGCACGTCCTTTGACCTATTGCGTACCCAAACCTCTTATTCCTATAGTCGAACGCCCTATCATAAGCTATCTTTTTGATTTGCTCAAAAGTCACGACTTCAATGAAGTGATTGTTACAGTAAGCTACAAAGCCGATATGCTTGAGGCTCACTACCAAAACGGACACGCACACGGTATCCACATCGCCTATTCGCTTGAGGGAAATGTAGAGAATGGAGAGCTTATCCCTCAGGCTTTGGGGTCTGCGGGAGGATTGAAAAAGGTACAAGCTTTTGCCTCTTTTTTTGATGAGAGCTTTTTGGTGGTGTGCGGGGATGCTATTATCGATTTGGATTTAACACAAGCTATGGCTTTTCACAAAGCCCACGGAGCTATTGCTACGGTTGTATGCCAAGAGATACCCCCTAGTGAGGTTTACCGCTACGGTGTTGTTGTAAGCGATGAAACGGGCAAAATCAAAAGCTTTCAAGAAAAGCCTAGCATTAAAGAGGCAAAAAGCAACATCATCAATACGGGTATCTATATCTTCGAGCCTTCCATTTTGGATTATATTCCCGACAATCAAAAGTACGATATTGGCGGTGAGTTGTTGCCACTATTGGTACAACAAGGGATTCCTTTTTATGCTTATACACCCACATTTCATTGGCTTGATGTAGGAACAACCAAAGATTTTTATCAAGCCAACATCAAGCTCTTACAAGGGCAAATCAATCAAGTCCAACCCTACGGCAAAGAGATAGCCCCCAATATTTGGTGCGGTATCAACTGCGATATTGATTTTGATGCGATTGATATTACCCCTCCACTTTACATAGGCAATAGCGTACGCATTGGCAAAGGGGCAAAGATAGTAGGTCCTACCATGATAGGTTCGGGAGTGCTTATTGAAGAGGGAGTACATCTGCAAGAGAGTGTGGTTTTGCCTCACACCAAAATCAACAAAAATCTTCATTTCAAACATCGTATCATCACACAAAAGTTTATTATTGATCCCGATGGAAGCTACCTTGACCTCAAAGAGGTGGGGCTTGATTTTTTGATTCACGATGCTAGACAAGGCAGACGAGAGCTTAGCCCCTTCAAACGAGAGATCAAAGAGACCATTGAGTCGTTTCATGAAAAGATGTAAGGGGAATAGATGAATCCACTCTATTTTTTGGATAGCTCATTTGATGGACGCACCCCTCCCGCTCCCCAATCCTACTCCCCGTGGCAAGAGAGTGCGTTTCAATTTTTGGGTATTATTACCATTATGCTAGGCTTTTGGTATTTGGAGTATCGATGGAGCGAGTCGCTCAATATGGATGCTTTGTGGTTTGCTATTCCTTTGGCGTTTGCCGAAACAATGATGTTTGTAGGGACTCTTTTGGTCGTGATAAACTTTTGGAAGATTGACGATACCCCGCCTCAAACGCCACCACTTACCATGGAAGAGGTAGTAATCGCCAAAGAGCATTACTCCAATAGAGCCATAAAGATTGATATCTATATCCCCGTCTTCAACGAAGAACCCCTATTGGTACAAGAGAGTATCAAAGCAGCCAAAAGGCTTAGAAAACTTGATAGTTGGCAAGTGGGTATCTATCTGCTTGATGATAGCAACAATCCTTTGATGACGCAAATGGCACAAACGCAAGAGATAGTGCAAATTACCCGCAAAGGCAACAAAGGACGCAAAGCAGGGGCAATTGCTCACGCCATGGATGTAACGGGGGGTGATTTTATTGTCATTATTGATTCCGATACACGCCTTTTTCCCGATATACTCCTCAACACCATGGGCTATTTCAAAGACCCCAATGTCGCATGGGTACAGACTCCGCAGTGGTTTTGCGACACCACACAAGGAGAGTCACTGACAAACTCATGGAGTCAAAAAGGGGGCAAAGTAGGCGAAATATTGGCTCATTGGGTGCAAAAATTGACGGGTAAAATTGAGACGGGCAAGGATATTTTTGCCAATGATCCTCAAATGTTTTTTGATGTGATTCAAAGAAGACGCAACCACTACAACGCCTCATTTTGTTGCGGTGCTACCTCCATTCACCGAACCGATGCCTTGCGTGAAGTGGCACTCCATAGATGGGCAGAACGCATAACCCAATCCAAAGAGAAATCCAAAGCCATTTGTGAGCTTGATGTGGAGTATCTTGTCTATCACACCTCCGAAGATATCTACACCTCACTCCTTATCCACGCTTACAAAGGCAAAAAATACCGCTCCATTCTCCACCCCAAGGTTGAATCCAAAATGCTCTCGCCTTTGGATATGCTCACATGGTCGGCTCAACGCTTCCGTTACGCAGGAGGAACGATTGATTTGACCAAACGAGAGTTTAAGAGATTTTTGAGTTCGGGGTTGAGTTTGGGACAAAAATTGATGTACTTTAGTACCTTTTGGTCCTACACAGGAGCGATTTGGCTTCTTGTCTTGCTCTTTTCACCTATTATCTACATGCTTACCAATATTGCTCCAGTGGAGAGTTACTCAATGGAGTTTTTTATTCATCTTGTTCCCTTTTTGTTTTTCAATCAATTGGCTCTACTGGTAGCAACATGGGGCGTTTCGACCAATCGAGGGGCGCAATTTTTTATTGCCATTTTTCCCATTGTCCTTAGTGCCTTTTGGGATGTCATCAGGGGCAAACCGATACAATTTGTCGTCACTTCCAAAGTAGCCAAAAGCGGTAACTTTTTGCCATTGGTTAAATTTCAGGTGGGTTTGATTGGGTTGTATCTTGTGTCAATTATCTATGCAACGCTTATGCTTGCGTTGGATTATCGAGAGTACCTTACAGGATACGGTGTTAATTTAATGTGGGCAACCTATAATATCTTAGCACTTTGGGCGATTGTTAAGGCAGCGCGTTATAGATTTGAAGGACAAAAATGATACACAAAGAGAATCTTTTAAAAGCAAGACACCATATTGTTTTTTTGTTGGCATTGGTGGTGGGTTCGGTTTTGATATACTTCCTTAGTGCAATGGATTTACGCAAACAAGGATACTCAATGATTGAAATAAAAAGCTCCAAAGAGCTACCCCAAACACCTATTCAAAGAGCATTGACCCCCCAAGAACAAGAGTGGGCCACCATTGCATGGCGATATTTTGAAAACAACTACAACGAGACTACAGGTTTGGTCAATTCTGTCGATAACTTCCCATCAACCACACTTTGGGATAGTGGCAATTACCTCACAGCACTCATTGCTGCTTATCGTTTGGGGATTGTCGATGAGGCTACTTTTCATCAAAGAGTCGATAAACTCTTAACAACACTTAGTACAATAGCACTCTACAAAGGCAAACTTCCCAACAAAGTTTACAATACCCAAACCCTCCAAATGAGCGATTACACCAATAAAGCTATAGAGGGCGGGATTGGTTGGTCGGTGATTGATATTGGACGTATCTTTGTGCCCCTTGCCTATCTAAGTCGTCACTACCCAGACTACAACAATCGCATTGGTAAACTACTATCCAAATGGGATTTTAATGCTTTGCAAAAAAACGGCGAACTCTACGGAGCTGTTAAGCTAAACAATCGCAATAGGTTGCTTCAAGAGGGACGATTGGGGTATGAACAGTACGCTGCAAAAGTCTATGCTCTTTTTGGTATCGATGCACTCAACTCCATGCGATACGATAAATTTTTGGATTTTGAGGAGATTTACGGCGTAGATGTACCCTACGATATTCGTGATAGCAATACTTTTAGGGCCAACAACTATGTATTGATGGAGCCTTATATGCTTGATGGGTTGGAGTTTGGATGGGATTATTACTCCAAAGAGTTTAGCTACCGCCTCTACAAAGTACAAGCCAAACGCTTTGAACAAACAGGAGTTCTTACGGCAGTAAGTGAAGACCATATTGATACCAAACCCTACTTTATTTACAACTCTATCTTTGTAAACAATCAAGCATGGGTAGCCATTGATGAGACGGGCAAAATTTATCAAGACAAACGACAACTTAGCACCAAAACCGCCTTTGCAATGCATGCACTCTATCGCACCGATTACACCCAAAAGCTTATGGACGCTGTTGCAACGCTAGGGGCCCAAAGGGGTTGGTATAGCGGTATCTATGAAAATAGTCAAAAAATAAACAGTGCTATTAGTTGCAATACCAATGCTGTTATCTTAGAATCACTCTTTTTTATTCAAGAGGGGCATCTTTTGGCATTAAGGTAAATCAATGAAAGATAAAAAATCGAACAACTCTGCAAAAGCCTTATGGATTATTGGGGGTGGTTTGTTGTTTTTATTGCTCTTTTTGACTCTACCGCTCTATATGCATATCTATAATAATTTTATCGACTTTGATGGCAACAAAAGCCTTGCCAAAAACACCTGTTGCAACCCTGTGCGTTTGTGTTGCGATATCAATAAGAGCGAGGCAAACGATACCATTGCAGAGGCTTTGGATGATCCGTGCAAACTTATCACAAAGCCCACCAAGGAGGAGCTTAAAATGGCTCGTGTTGCGTGGAAATATATCGAAAACAACTACAACGAACAAACAGGACTCATTAATGCAGCTGACAACTACCCCTCTGCTTCGGTATGGGATTGGGCCAATGGACTTTACGGTATCTACACCGCCAAAAAGTTTGGCTTCATTACCCAAGAACGATTTGAAAAGATGATTAATCGATTTTTAGAAACCATGCAAGAGATGGAGCTATTTAACAACGAACTGCCAAACAAAACCTACAATACCCTCTCCGCAAAAATGACCGATTACAACAATGTCGAACAAGCTCAAGGGATAGGATGGTCGATAGCCGATTTGACAAGACTAATGGCAGCACTTAATATGCTCCAGCAGTGCGAAGAGACGCTCAATCCCACCATCGAAAAACTCCTGCTTCGTTATCGATATTGCCGCAGCATGAGTGTCGTGGGCAATATGTACGGTGCGCAATACCTTGATGGACAAACCAACCTCAACCACGAAACCCTTACGGGATACGAAGAGTATTTGGCTAGAAGTTATGAGATTTGGGGGTTTGACTTAAGCGAAGCAAGAAGCTATAAGTTTATGAAAGAGGTTACTATTTTTGGTGTGGATATTCCTACAGAGACACGAGATTTTTACAGTGCTTTTGTGGGGAGTGAGTCCTATTGGTACACGGGTTTTGACTACGGTGTGGACGATAATGAATCGGGCAAATACATCCAAAGCATTTACGATGTTCAAGAGGCGAGATTTAATGAAACCACCCAATTTACAGCCGTAGCCGAAGACCATATTGACCAAGCTCCCTACTTTCTCTACAACACTATCTATGAAAATCTTGAATCATGGAAGATTCTCGATCATCACGCCCAAGATTTTGAAGAGTTTAAATCCATTAGCACCAAGGCCGCTATTGGTATGAAAGTCCTCTTTGATACCAACTACACCGCCAAGCTTTTTGATTTGATGGATGAGAATTACGACAAAGAGAGGGGCTACTATGCAGGGATTTACGAAACCATGCCTGGAGCCAACAGAGCCGTGACGCTCAACACCAACTCCATCATATTGACTTCACTGCTTTTTAAAAACATGGGACCTCTTCAAAAACTTAAATCTATCAACAAGCGAGGCACTTATGACTACTATCGCAACAACGTTAATAGCTTTCGATGTTTGCCCAGTGAGCAATCCAAAATCATCCTAGAGCCCTACTCCATCGATACAGACTACAATCGTAGCGTTTTGGAGGACAAAGAGGATGCAAAGATAGCGTGGGTATTTTTTGAAAACAACTACAATCCCGATACGGGTATCGTAAATGCCTATCACAACTATCCTATTATTGAAGTTGATGCCATTGGCAAAACTATTTTAGGAACGTTAGCGGCTAGAAGTTTGGATATTATCACTCAAGAGAAGTTTGATGAACGAATCGACAAACTTATGGAGACGCTTAAAACGTTGCCACTTTATAACAATGAACTACCCAATACCTACTACAACGCTACGACAGCCAAAATGACCAAAGAGTTTGGAGAAGAGGATGCACAAGGTGCGGGGTGGAGAATCTATCCCGTAGCACACATGATGAGCGGACTTTACCATTTGCAAAATCAATACCCAAAATACAGCGATGATATTTGCACTATTGTTTCAAGATTTAACTTCGCTCGTGCCATTACCCATGGAACTTTCAACGCTCAAATCGATACCTATGAGGGCAACTCAACCGAAAAGCTCTACCAAATAGGAGACCCTTCCATCGAACACTACATCCACAGTGCACTCAAACTCTTTAATATTCACACCTACAGCCATTTTATCGATGAGCGGCACTTGCACTATCCACGCATTGACGACTACGAAGTACCCGCAGGAGCCGTACACAAAGTAAGCAACGCCGAGACTTTTTTGTGGAGTTTGATGGAGCATCCCTACTACCTTAAATACAAACACTACGCTTCCAATCTCTTTTTGGCTCAAAAGCATCGCTACGACACAACCCACAAGATAACCACTTCAAGCCATGAACATCTTGACCAAGCACCTTTTTTTGTGGCTAATGATGTCTATAACAACGGTCGCCACTGGAGTGATTTTAACCGCTACAATGAACCGCTTCAGGATTTTTCTACCTACAGCACCAAAGCGGCTTTTATCTATGATGCACTCTATGGGCATATTGATGAGTATGCAAGGCTACTCAAGCAAAGCGTTAAAGATTTTTACAATCCCAAAGAGGGGTGGTTTGGAGGCTACTATCACGACTTTAAACGCCCCAATAAGTCGCTTAACATTATGACCAACGCTGCGGTATTGGAATCAATTTACTACAAACAAATTGGCAATTTTTATTATCACAAAAGCCCCATAGCACGCGATAAAATCGCCCTCCAAAAGCCTTTGCTTCAATCCAAACGCTACACCATTAGTTCGCCTACCATGAAGCTTTTTGCTTATGCACTCAAACTCCTTAAACGTTTTGAAGCCGATGATTTGGTTCGCATTGAACCTCAAGGGGAGGATTATGTCGTAAGAGTTGGCTCATTTGCCACACTCCAAGAGGCACAGCACTATCTCCAAACCCTTGATACCAACCTTAGCGCTCTTGAATTTGACAAGCGATTTTTAAACGATGGCGACGATAGAAATTTTACAATAGTGCAAACCTCTATTGATTCGAGCCAATTTTTGTGGGGCAACCGCTACTATCGCTACGACTATCGACTCCCTTATGAAAATCGTCTTATTGATGATGGCAATCTTACATTTGAGCTTCCATGCCAAAAGGGTAAAAAAAAAAATTCCCCAACACTCCCGATAGAGACAAACCAAACCACCGCTCAAGAAGATAACAACACAACCGCCACCTTGCATGATAATAACAACACCCTCTCACATGAGGTCAATAGTACGCAAAAGCCTAACACCATACCTCCATCAATCATTCAATACATTACGCCTTTGCCCAAAAAACCTATCAAAAAGGTGGAAGCACTCAAACTCACACTTCTTGAACACACCACCAATCGCAACACCAACAGCTCTATTATGCACGATATAAACCACTACTACGAAAAACTCCAAAGCAAATCCAAAACCCCTTTGGTTGCCAAACCGCAAGAGAAAGAGCTTTTTAAAGATTTCAAAGATTGGCTTGATGTAACACTAAGCTTCAATAGCTCTATTCAAAATCTCACCCGTAGAGATGCAACGCGTGAAACTTTTGACATTGGTTTGAGATTTTCTCCTTTGAGCCATTTGTACTTTACTACAGGTTTAATGCTTGATACCAATGGATTTAAGGATAGTGATTATCAACCCAATTTCTACTACACTTTTGGTTACGACTCCTACGCCCTTGATAGCTGGGGATTTTCCTACTCCAACTACGAAAACAATCGCTTTAATGCAGATGAAAAGAGTGCGGGATTTGGGGATGGCACATGGGAGATACACTATCGAACCAAATGGCAAGAGTTTTTATTAGTCCCCAAAATCAAGCATATTCCCAATAAAGATTTTACTTTTGTCTCTCTATCAGGATACCGCCAAATCGGTGATAAAAGCTCTTTTTCGTTTGATTACGACAAATCCTTGCACTACAATCAACACAAACTCCAACTCTCGATGAAATCCTTTGTTTACGATAAGTTTTTTGTAGCGGGTAGTATCTTTTTGTACAGTGATTGGGGTTTGCAAGAGGATTATGAGTCTGATTACAGCTTCTCATTGGGTTGGGCAGATAGTCGCAAAGGCAAATTCTCCATCATCTACTCCAACGAATACATGAAGACCCGTTGGCCATGGCGAGAGGAAGGAGGTATCTCCCCCCTTGAGGGCAAAATCTCCATTTCGTATAATTTTTAGCGGAATAGATATGCTAAGGTTTTGGAGTGTCGCAAACTCTCGTATTGAGTTTTGTGAAGTTTTTTAGAGTTTATACTTTTTTCGCCACTCTTTTTCAAACTTTTTGCGTTTGATAAAGGAGAGATTTTCGATAAATACATGACCGTTGAGATGCTCTATCTCATGCTGGAGGGCAATAGCAAGGAAGTCGTCACTCTCTACCATCTGTTTGTTGCCGTAGCGATCTTGATACTCGACTTTGACGTATTTGAAACGCTTAACATCTTCATAGATATTGGGGAGACTTAGACACCCCTCTTGATAGGTTGTTGTACCCTCTTCGACCAAAAAGAGTGGATTAATGACCTCCAAAGTATTCTCTTTGGGTTGTGTACCATCCTCATCATGGGGCAGATTAATGATAAGTACTCTTTGAGGAATCCCTATTTGAATAGCAGCCAATCCTACGCCCTTACGAGCAATCATTGTCTCATACATATCATCCAAAAGAGTATGAAGCGTAGCATCAAACGCTTTAACTTCCTCTGAGAGAATTTGAAGACGCTTATCGGGGTAGATTAAAATCTCTCGTACCATCGTTGAAGCCTAGATGTGTTTTTCCAATACTTTATCAATCAAGCCGTACTCCAATGCCTCTTGTGCTGACATAAAGTAGTCTCGTTCAGTATCTTTTTCAATACGCTCTTTGGTTTTACCCGTTTGCGTTGCCATAATCTCATTGAGCGTATCTTTGAGACGTTGAATCTCTTGAGCTTGAATTTGAATATCGGTCGATTGCCCTTGTGCACCGCCTGAGGGTTGGTGGATCATAATGCGTGAATGGGGCAGTGCGTAACGTTTGCCTTTGGTACCCGAAGAGAGCAAGAAAGCCCCCATAGAGGCAGCTTGTCCTACGCAAATCGTCACGATATCGGGCTTGATGTAGTTCATGGTATCGTACATAGAGAGACCGCTTGTGATAACGCCACCTGGTGAATTGATGTAAAAATAGATATCTTTATCAGGGTCTTGGGCTTCCAAAAAGAGCAATTGAGCCACAATAGAGGAGGCCACAGCATCATTGACCTCGCCTGTAAGCATAATAATTCTATCTTTAAGTAGCCTTGAGTAGATATCGTAGCTTCGCTCACCTCTAGCGGTTTGTTCTATCACATAGGGTATATAGCTCATTAGATTTCCTCTTGCTCATCTTTGTTATTTAAATCAAGAAGCTTTGAGAAGAGTCTATCTTCAATCATTCCCATCTTGATTGCAGGAAGGAGATTGTTTTTTTGGTAGTACTCGATGACTTGTTGAGGATTTTGTCGTTGCATCATGGCTTCATAATAGAGCGTTTGACTCACCTCCTCATCGCTTACTCTAATCTCCAAAGCTTTGGCAAGGCTATCGACGATAAAGGTTGCTTTGACACTTGCTTGTGCATCTTCTCGCACCGACTCTCGAAGTTCATCAAGCTTGGCAGCGTCGTTTTTGTAGCTCTCGATTTCCTCCTTGCTCATCGTTTGGGCTTTTTGATTGACTTGTGCATCAATCTCTTGCTCTACGATATTGTTGGGCAAATCGAAATGAAACTTCTCTACCAATGCTTCGAGCATTTTGGGTTTAAGCTCTTCATTGTAGAGTTTTGAAAGTTTTTCAGAATCGATTTGTGCTTTGACTCTCTCATGCACTTTTTGCGGTGTTGCATCGGCTTCTCCACCTAGTAGCTTTTGAGCCAAAGCATCGTCCAATACCGCCTCGCCTTTGGCTTGAATCTCATGAAGTGTAACACTAAATTGCGTCTCTTTACCCGCTAAATCTTTGGCTTGGTAATCACTTGGGAAGGTAACGGTGATGGTTTTTTCTTCTCCCATCTTCATTCCTTTGAGTTGCTCTTCAAATCCTGGGATAAATTGCCCTGAACCAATACGTAAACTAAAGTGTTGTGCCTTGCCACCCTCAAAAGGTACTCCCTCAATGCTTCCTTCAAAATCAATGACGGTCATGTCGCCCTCTTCTACGCCACGATCTGCTTCAATCTTAACAAAAGGTGCTTGTGCCTCAACCAATCCCTTCACACGCTCTTCGACCTCTTGAGGTGAAGTTTGGGGTTTTTCATAGTGAGGTGCTATCTCTTCGTATCCACTCAAATCAATATCGGGTGTTATAGAGACTTCAATCTCTATATCCAAATCCTCTTGAGTCTTTTCATATTTTTTGAAGATAGGTTGTCCAATAACACGGTTAGAGGCAATATCAAGCTCTCTTAATCCTCTATCAAGCAACTCTCTGACAATCTCAGCCTCAGCATCTTGAGTCAATCGCTCACCGTGACGTGCTTTGACTACATGAGTAGGCACTTTACCTTTTCTAAATCCATCCACTTTGAGTTGCTTACCTGCCTCTTTGGCAAGTTTATCGATTTTGCTCTCAAGTATCTTTGTTGTTACTTTAGCGGCAATGCTGTAGTTGGCATTGTCTAATTTGTTTGTTGTAATATCCACCACAAAACCCTTTTGTTAATTAATAATAGCGTGATTTTATCGAAAAATCCATAAATATCCTATTTTTTGTAAAGAAATTATTATATTTAAATTGAGCTTAACTTTTATTGATATGGATAAGTCATGAGAGCTAAAAGTCAAAACAATCACTTAAACTATTATTTTTTTATGTTAGAATTACGCAAAAAATTTGCAAAGTAAACTAAAATTATGAAAAATTTAATTATCGTTGAGTCCCCTGCCAAGGCTAGAACCATCTCTAATTTTTTAAACAAAAATTACAAAGTCATTGCCTCCAAAGGGCATATTCGAGATCTTCCCAAGAGTACCTTTGGAATTACCATTGATGAAAATAGTGGTGAGTTTGTCCCCAAATACTCTATTCCACGCACCGCTAGTCCTACCGTCAAAGAGATTAAAGAGTTGGCCAAAAAAGCCCAAACTGTCTATATCGCAACCGATGAGGATAGAGAGGGGGAGGCTATTGGGTATCATATTGCCAAAGCCATTGGAAAAGATCCCCAAATACTTCCTCGTATTGTCTTTCATGAGATTACCAAAAAAGCGATTTTGCACGCTCTTGAAAATCCACGCACGATTGATAATGATAGCTTCAACGCCCAACAAACTCGTCGGATGCTTGATAGAATTGTAGGCTACAAACTCTCACCGCTTTTGGCTTCTAAGGTTCAAAAGGGATTGAGTGCGGGTAGAGTCCAAAGCTCGACGCTTAAGCTTATTGTCGATAGAGAGCGTGAGATTAATGAATTTAAGCCTGTAGAGTATTGGAGCATTGATGCACTCTTTGAAAAAACGATTGAAGCCTCTGTCTATTCGTTTGAGGGGAACAAACTTGAAAAACTCTCGATTGTCAATGAAGCACAAGCCAACGCAATAGTTGAGAGCATCCAAGGAGAGAGTTTTAGCGTCAAAGAGATCAAAAAGGTACTCAAAAACTCCAAAACACCTCCTCCATTTATGACCTCTACGCTCCAACAAACCGCCTCCAATACATTGGGAATGTCACCCAAAAAAGCGATGATGATAGCTCAAAAGCTCTATGAGGGCGTTGCAACTCATGAGGGCATGGCGGGAGTTATCACCTATATGCGTACCGATAGCCTCAATCTCTCCAAAGAGGCGATTGAGGGAGTAAGAGAGTATATTGCCCATACATACGGTGAAAAATATCTTCCCAAAAGCCCCAAAATCTATACCACCAAATCCAAAGCCGCCCAAGAGGCACACGAGGCGATACGTCCAACCCTTATTGGCTTTACACCTCAAGTTGCCAAAGATTATCTTAGCGGTGATGAACTCAAACTCTATACGCTTATCTACAACCGCTTTGTTGCTTCGCAAATGAGCGATGCCCAGCTTGAATCTCAAACCATTATCTTTGGAGGGAGCAAAACAGAGTTTAAAGCCACAGGAAGCAAATTGGTGTTTGATGGATACTACAAAGTAGCCAAAACCAACCAAAAAGATACACTCCTTCCGCCTTTGGAAGAGGGGCAAAAGGTGAGTCTTGACAAGCTTGATTTCAAACAAAACTTCACCGAACCACCTCCGAGATACAATGAAGCTTCCATTATCAAAAAACTTGAGTCTTTGGGCATTGGGCGACCCAGTACCTACGCACCTACTCTCTCAACGCTTCAAGCACGAGACTACATTACGATTGATAAAAAAAAGATTGCCCCAACCGAAGTCGCCTTTACCGTGACGCAACTGCTTGAAAAACACTTTTACGATATAGTCGATAGCCAATTTACTGCCAATATGGAAGATAGACTTGATAAAATTGCCCAAGGGCAGGAGGATTGGCAAAAGGTACTCAAAGAGTTTTATGATCCTTTTATAGAAAAAGTCGATGAGGGCAAAAACACCATTGCAAGTCTCAAAGTCGTCAAGCCTACAGGCGAAAAGTGTCCTCAGTGCGGTGATGGGGATTTGTTGTTGCGTAAGGGACGCTACGGGGAGTTTGTGGCGTGTAGCAATTTCCCACAGTGCAAATACACCAAAAACATGGGACAAAAAGAGACTCCTGCGGTCGAAAAAAGTGACGAGAAGTGCGATAAATGCGGAGCTGATATGGTCATCAAAGACTCTCGCCGTGGCAAATTTTTGGCTTGTAGTGCCTATCCAAAATGCAAAAATGCCAAACCTATCACACCCTCAAAAAAACTTGATATTGCTTGTCCAATGTGCGGCAAAGCACTTGAGGAGAAACAGGGGCGACGAAACAAGTTTTTTGGTTGCAGTGGCTATCCCGATTGCAGTTTTATTGCCAATTTTGAACCAACCCATCAAAAATGTCCCCAATGCAACTACATGATGGGCAAAAAAAGCCTTAAAAGCGGAACGTTTTATGAGTGTTTTCAATGCAAACACAAAGTGAAGGTGGAGGAGTAGAATGTTAAAAATAGGCATTCTTTCCGATAGTCACACCAAAAGAGAGCTTCATCAAAAGGCTTTACGATACCTAGTGAGCAAAGAGGTGGAGTATATCATCCATGCGGGGGATATTTGCACCCAAAGCAATATCGATGATCTCAAAGCGACCCAAAAACCCTTTGTGTTGGTACGAGGAAACAACGACAGAGCGTTGCACGACCCTAGTATCAAACAAGAACCCTACTACTTTAAAATCAAAGAACACACCTTTAAGCTTATGCATCTTCCCTACTATTTGACTCCCGATAGCGATATTGTGATTTACGGTCACACCCACCACCACACCATCGAACACAAAGGCGGTACGCTGTTTTTAAATTCAGGTGAAGTGTGTGCTAGAGAAAAGGATTTAAGCGAAGTGATGGTTTTGGAGATTGCCAATACCCACTATGAAGTGACAAGGGCTTATCGAAAACCCTCAATCAATATTTGGATAGAAGAGAAACAAACGTTTGTACGATAGCGTGATTGAAAATAGTATCAAAACGTAACCGTTATGCTATAAAATAGCAATTATGGAAAAGAAAAAACTAAAAATCGCCCTATTTACCGATACCTTGTGTGATGCTAATGGAGTCTCACGATTTATTCAAGATATGTCCAAAGAGGCACTTGAACGTGATGATATTGAGCTTAAAGTCTTTAGTTCAACGCTTAAAAACTATTGCGACCTCAATGAAAACATTCATATCTATAAGCCTCTTTTTCGTTTTTCGATGCCCTTTTACAAAGAGCTTGATGCAGCCTTTCCGCCCTATTTTAAAATCTCCAAAGCCATCAAAGAGTTTGCCCCCGATATTATTCACGTCTCCACGCCTGGGTTTATTGGTCTTGCAGGACGCAACATCGCCAAACGCAAAAAATTGCCCATAATAGGCACTTATCATACCGATTTTCCGATGTATCTTTACAAAAACACCAACTCAAACATTGCCAAAGATATTACAAGCTACATGATGAAGCTCTACTACAAACCTTTTCAAGCCATGGTGACACGTTCGCCTGAGTATTTGGAGATTATCGAAAAAGATATTCGTTTCAAAAAAGAGCATATTCACTTTTTGAGTGCAGGAACCAATACCCGTCGCTTTCAACCTACCTTTAAAGACGAGAGCATTTGGGAGGGCTACGGTATCCCCAAAGAGGCTATGAAGTTTCTCTATGTAGGACGTATAAGCAAAGAGAAAAATGTTCAAGAACTCTTTGAGATTTGGAAAAGCTTCTATAAGCAAAGCACTCACAAAACAAGCTATTTGATTTTGGTAGGTACAGGAGTATTGGAGAGACACCAAGAGGAGCTAAAGGAATACAATGTGCGTTTTTTGGGACACAAAAACAGTGAAGAGTTAGCTCCCATCTATGCCTCTTCGAGCGTTTTTTTGTTTCCCTCTATTACTGATACCTTAGGGCAAGTCGTTTTGGAGGCGATTGCGAGTGCTACTCCTGTAATGGTAACCGATATGGGCGGACCTCGTGGTATTGTTGAGAGTGCCAAAGCACCCATTGGATGGGTATGCTCTATCAATCACCACAATCATTGGGTGGAGACGCTTCTTCGTATTGAAAACAAAGAGATTGATATTGACCAAATGTCGCACAATGCTCACCAGCACTCCAAAAACTACTCTATTACCAAAACCTTTGAAGATTTTATAGATATTCACCGATACGAACTCAATCGCTTTTAGTGTTGCTTCTCCCAACGCTTTCGATTGCGTTCATTTTACTATTGCTTATAATTATCATTTTTATTTATTATATTAATCAGTTAAATAGAGGATTATACGCATTATCTTCAAGGAAATGACCATTTTTTAATCCATAACTTAAAGTAATTAATGGATATTAAGATATAATTATCAAAACCATACAAAAGGATAGATTATGATTGATGAGAAAATACTACAGGACTTGATGAATATCAAAGGGTACAGAGCAGCAGCTATATCTACTAATGCGGGTGAGCTTATCATCTCCGATACACAAAAGCTTAAAACAGATTTAAGTGAGGTTGCTGCCACATTTAATGATATTTTTGTTGATTCTCACGTTGTATCCAAACAAATGGGACTCGGACCTGCTCAAATGATGGAGATTCACACCGAAGGTGCAGTAGCTCTCATGTCATGTTCGGGCGAGGACGCACGTGCACACCTTCATATGTTTGCTATTTTCACATTGGATGGAAACATTACATTGGCAAAGATGGCAATCAAAAAGATTTTACCCAAAGCAGTAGAACTTCTTGCTTAGATAGAGACCGCTTTGGTCTCTACTCTTCTTTTTGTTTTTATTCATATCTTCTAATCTTATAGAAATACTCTTTTTAAGTGAAAGATAGGCAAAGAAGTACTATAATTAGTCATACCAATATTATATAAAGGTTGTAACATGAGCGTAGATATAAATGCATTGGCTTCGGATTTTGGGTGTTCTACAGATGATGTCAAAGTGATGTTGTCTGAGATTGTGGTTTCATTGGATGATATTTATGTAGCCATTGAAGCACTACTAGGCGAAAACGATTGCGGTGCGGTTGCAGAGTTGGGTGGCATGGTGCAAGCCAAAATCAATCATTTTCATATCAAAGATATGGACGTTGCAGCAGCTTCCTTGGTAGAGGCAGCAAATGCAGGAAATGCGGCTGGGTGTCAAGCAAGTTTTGCTTCACTACAAGCGGTTTTAAACGAGGTCAAAGGGCTTATTTAAGTCACTTTAGATGGCTCAAAAAGATCTTTAAGGTTTGGCTTAATTGATATTAAGTTAACAGGCTAATCGGTTAGCTCCT
>JQIS01000035.1 GCA_000830175.1 Sulfurovum sp. FS08-3
AGTTATTCAGTTCAAGTTAGAAATAAAATTCAAAGAATGAATGATTTAATTAAACAAGCTAATGGTCAAATAATGACTATGGATTTTTCATCTTTAGGTTTAGGTACACCAGAATCTCCCACAAGACAAATAGATTTAAAAAAATCCCATGTAGGAATAAAAGACTATGATGATAATTTAGTACATTTAAATTGGCATGATTATATTCAAAGAGATTTTAGAATTTATTTTGAAAAAGATACAGAGTATGTCAGTTTTGTCCATTTTGAAAAAAAGATTGGCTAATCCTCACTACCTCTAGGACTTTTAGCGTCAGAGTGTGCCAAAAACTTTTAGAGTCAGATGAAGAAACCAAACTTTTCATTCGTTTTGACTCTCGTCAATGAGATAGAATATTAGAGGTATAAATACATTTTAGACCTTAGCAATAAGGATAATAAATCTTGTAATAATACTTATCAAAAAGGACAAATACGAAAGAAATCTTTAAACGATTTAGTTTGCTCCACAGCTCCAACTGTAAAATGCCTATTGGAGTTCAAGAGATAATCTAAATTTCATACACCAATACACCATTGCGAAGCTCAAGCTTTGGAATGAGAAAAAAGTAAAGCCTTGTAGTGTCCTTGGTGTATCTAAGATGTAAGTGGAGTTGGTTATAATATTGTAATAATTTTTTGAAGTGAAAGGTTAGAGAATCCATGAGCCAAATTACCATAATAGTAGATAATCAAGAGTATCGGGTAGAAGATGGAGAGCTTTTGATTGATACGCTCATTGACAACGGTATTGAGATTCCCTATTTTTGTTATCACAAAGCCTTGGGGGCAGATGGAAATTGTCGGATGTGTATGGTGGAAATCGAGAGCCAAAAGCGTCCGCAGATTGCTTGTGATACCTTTGTCTATGATGGCATGATAGTACGCACCAAAGGGGAGAAAATCAACCAAACCCGCCGCGAGATATTGGAACTCGAACTCATCAATCACCCCGTCGATTGTCCTATTTGTGATCAAGCGGGTGAGTGTAAATTGCAAGATTTTTATATGGATTATGGGCTTTATGAGAGTCGTATTGCCAAAAGCGACAAAGTAAAACACGCCAAACATCTCGATATAGGCTCTAATGTGATACTCGATCAAGAGCGGTGTGTGTTGTGTGCAAGGTGTACGAGATTTACGGCTAATGTGACCAAAACCCATGAACTAGGCATTATCCATCGAGGCGACCATGCGTGCGTATCGACGATGCCCAATCGCAAACTTGACAATCCCTATGCGATGAATGTGGTTGATTTGTGTCCCGTGGGAGCATTGACAAGTAAAGATTTTAGATTTAGCCAACGGGTGTGGTTTTTGAACTCAACTCCCTCCGTGTGTCATGGGTGTGCTACGGGGTGCAATATCTTCATCGACCACAATCGTCCCAAATATCAAGAGGATACTATCTATCGTTTCCGCCCTCGCTTCAATGAGCAAATCAATGGCTATTTTATCTGCGATTACGGGCGACTAAGCTACAAGGCGTTGCACGAAAAGAGATTGCACACACCGCTTTGGAATAGTGATGCGATAGAAGTGGAGAGTGCCAAAGCCAAACTTCATAGCCTAATAAAAGCAGCACAAACCATTCTAATCCTCGTCGATGCCAATCTCTATCTTGAAGATATGGTAGCCATTGCCCACTTTGCCAAACGCCTCAACGCAACCCTTGTAGCTCCTATCGCAAACTACTACGATGAGAGTTTCGCAGATAGTTGGCTCAAATCTCCCTATCGATGTGCCAACCATGAGGGAGTTAAACAATTGGGCTTTGCTGTGGAGCTTGAACAACCCAAACGCTTTGATTTGATGATCAATTTCAATCATCCCAAAAGCGACGAGTTTGAAGCCACCCAAAGTATCGCTTTTGCAACGCACACGACTCTAAAAGCCAATTTGCTTTTGCCTATTCCCACCTACGCACAATACAGCGGTACACTTATCAACAAAGAGGGTATTCAACAATATTGCCATCAAGCCATAGCAACTAAGAGCAAAACCATTAGCGATTGGATTACCTTGCGAGATGATATTTTGGCAGGAGACGAGAGTCGATAGATACCAATAATCTAGTCGTTATTTGGTTATACTTTCATTGAAGTATATTTGTTATTGCGGAGTTGCGACAATGGAACTGTTTCTTTTGGTATTTAGTGTCAGTATTATTTTGTTTCTTGCTCCTATGATTTCAGCACTCTTTAATGTCTCTGTGGTTGTAGTAGAGATATTTCTAGGAATGCTTGGAGGCTATTTTGGGTTGATTTACCACGACTTGACATTTGTTCAATTGGCAAAATTTGGATTTTTGTATCTTATGTTTTTGGCGGGTCACGAAATCAATCTCAAGCTTGTCGAACACATCAAAAAGACTCTTGCCCTTCAAGTTGTTTTGTATTTTGCGATGCTTTATGGCGTAGCGGCATTTTTTTGTGTTCTATTTGGACTGGGGGTGGTCTATTTTGTCGCTCTCCCCATTTTTTCGCTTGGGATGCTTATGATGCTCATCAAAGAGTACGGCAAAGATGAAGAGTGGCTCAATCTTGCTCTCTCTATCGGGGTTGTTGGGGAGGTGGTAAGTATTTTGGTTTTGACTATTTTTAGCGGTTGGCTTACGTATGGATTTGGGTTGGAGTTTTATACCGCTATTTTGAGCATCATGGTGATTGTTGCCTTGGGGGTACTTTTTTTGAGAATTTTTCAGATTCTTTTTTGGTGGTATCCCGATTTCAAAAAATACATCATCCCCGATTCCGATCAATACGATCAAGATATTCGCTTCACCCTTGCACTCTTTTTTATTATGACTGCACTTATGGCGTATCTCAAAATTGATGCTGTTTTGGGTGCTTTTGTCGCTGGGTTGTTTCTCAAGATGTTTTTTCATCATCATTATGGGCTTACCAAAAAACTTGAAGCGTTTGGATTTGGACTCTTTGCCCCTATCTTTTTTATCTATGTGGGTTCAACAATCGATTTGGACGTTGTCAATAGTGCCATTATAACTCATGCGTTTTTTATCATTCTCCTTATGGTTTTGATACGATTGATTAGCTCTTTTGTGGCATTTTACAAATACCTTAAGTTTAAACCAACCATCCTTTTTGCCCTTAGTGACTCCATGCCCCTCACCTTTATGGTCGCCCTTGCAATGATAGCTTACAAAGCCGAGCTTATCACTCACGATATTTATATCGCTTTTGTATTGGCAAGTATGATAGATGGGCTTATACTCATGATACTTATAAGAAAACTCTATACATACTTTAAGCAACAAGGGGGATGAGTGTAGAGCATGGATTAAGTGAGAACTTAATAGTTGTTGCATTGTTCTATTGTGTCTCTTCCATTCTCTTTGGCTAGATAGAGTGCATTATCAACTTTTTTGTAGAGCAAACTATAATCATCTTGCGGTTGATATTGACACACTCCAAAGCTTAGGGTTATATTTTCTCCATGGATTTGATACTCTTTGAGAGATTTTTGAATCTCTTGACATGAACCAATAGCCTTTTCAAGGGTAGTATTGTGATAAATAACCATAAACTCCTCACCGCCCACACGATAGAGACGCTCACGAGGGCTTTGTATCTTTTTGACTAATGCAACTATATCTTCAAGTATTTTGTCGCCCGTTGGGTGTCCGTATCGGTCATTAAAGCTTTTGAAGTGGTCAATATCAAAGGTAGCCAAAGAGAGAGCATGAAGCCCTCCATCTTCGCACATTTTGATGCTTTGCGTTAGGTCTTTGTGGAAAGATCGACGATTGTAACACCCCGTAAGCTGGTCGATATTGGCAAGTCTCTCCAACGTCTCATTTTTTTTGTCGATTTTTTGCATAAAAACGTAGATGATAAGATAGATGAGCAACAAAGCAAGAAAAACAATCAATAAGACGATATTATAATACCTTTTTGCTACATCAAGCTCTTTTTGGAGCGGTATCTTGATAGAGATAATTGCCCTAATGAAATGGAGCTTTTCATAAAATCCATTTTTGTCACCGTATTGCGTTACGAGTTCTTTTGGGGCATCCTTTGGGTCGCCGTGGCACTTCATACAGCTAGGTTGGTTTGCGGTGACGGGCTTAATAAAGAGTAGATATTGGGTTCCGTTCTCTTCTATAATCTCTTTGTACTCCTCTTTGAGCTTTTTGGAATTGAATTGTTCTATGAGCGTTTTTTCAAATTCATTGGCTCTATTGAGTTGATTTCTTGGATTCAGAGAGGCTAGTTTATAGTATTTGAGTGATTCATTGCTCTCTTTGAGAATGGCACTTTCTATAGTATGAATATTTCTAGCTATATAGGTAAAAGAGAGAACTTTGGGATCAAAAAAATCTTCATAAAGTTTCTTTTCACTTTTGAGTCGATAGATGACGGGTTTTTGAATATTTTCAATATAGCTATGAAGAGCTTGGTGATTGGTGAGGATATAGTTTAATCGTTGATTGCTTGCATAAATAGCAAACCCTTGAGAGCGTTCTTTGAGTACAGATGCTATGAGTATAAATACTGCAAAGAAGATGATAACCAATCCAAAATATTTATTCATGCTATCTCTCCTTTTTGGATGTAGAATTATAACATAAATAAGTGACCTTACGCATCTGTACTCTATTTGTAAAATTGGAGGTGGGACTTCAGTCCCACTTCCGATAAGGGTGTGTAATATCTTTGAAGAAATTATCGTCTTCTGTAGCTCAACGCTTCGAGCAAATCGGGTTTGCTAATGTGTGTATGGGCATTGAGGTCGGCGATGGTACGGGCTACTTTTTTGATACTTGCGATGCTACGATGGGTGAGTCCAAATCGGGTAATGGCACTATCAAGGGTCTCTTGGGCGAGGGGTTCGAGGGTGCAAAAACGCTCTATCTCTTTTTCGCTTAATTTTCCATTGAGTCTGCTTTGTCCTCGTTGCATTTGGCGTTCAAAGCTCTCCAAAACGCTTTGGTGCATCGTTTGGGAGGTAATATCGGGGCTATCTGAGGCGTTTATCTCTTGCATCGTGACAAAAATATCAATACGATCCAAAAAGGGATCGGAGAGGCGATTTTTGTAGCGTTTTATCTCCATCTCACTGCATCGACACGCATTGACTTTGGAGAGCAAATTCCCACAAGGGCAGGGGTTCATCGCAGCAACAAACATCAAATCGGCATCGTAGGAGACTTTGGCATTGACACGCGAGATATTGACAATCCTATCTTGCAACGGTTCACGCAGGGCTTCTAGGATATTTTTTGAAAAGTGCGGCAACTCATCAAAAAACAAAATACCATGATTGGCAAGGGCTACCTCTCCGATTTTGGCATTGGTCGAACCGCCTCCGAAGATTGAGGCAGATGTGGCGGTGTGATGGGGCGAACGCAAAGGGCGTTTGGGGTCAAAATCGGGTGTAGTGCCATCCAAAAATTGGTGTTTGGCGATGCTTAATATCTCATCTTTGCTTAGCGGGGGCAAAATATCATTAAGGCGTTTGGATATCATCGATTTGCCACACCCTGGAGAGCCTTGCATCAAAAAGTTGTGCATACCGCACGCTGCGATAAGCGAGGCTCGTTTGGCAATGGTTTGTCCTTTGATATCGTAAAAATCGTTGGAGTAAGCAGCGGTGTAAAAATACTCTTTTTGGTTAATCTCGATACGTTTGGCATGGTATTCGTAGGAGATGGATTGCGTATGGAGCGATTGGGTGGAGATAAGCTCAATGGCTTGATTGATGCTCTCAATAGCGATAAACTCTATATCGGAGATGTGTCTAAGATACTCCAATGCCTCAAGCGGCACAATGGCTTTTTGGATCAATTTTTGCTCTTTGAGTGAGAGAATGAGGGGAAATATCATCGAACTGGCTTTGATTTTGCCATCAAGTCCCAACTCCCCAAAGACAAAAAGCTCATCCTCATCAAGGTCAATTTGATTGAGTGCTACAAGCAAAGCAAGAGGTAAATCGAAGTGCGTACCGCTCTTTTTGATGTCACTAGGGGAGAGATTGACGGTGATTTTAAGTGGAGGGAAAGTAAAACCATTGGTAAGCAACGCCGATTTGACACGCTCTTTGGACTCTTGAATATCGCTTGAGGCAAGTCCCACGACACTAAAGCTGGGCAATCCTTTGGTAAAAGTAGCCTCCACATCGACTACTTTGGCACTGAGTCCATCAAGCGAGGCACACTTAAAACGATTGATGCTATTGGGTATATTTAAAATCTTTTCCATAAGTGCAACTATAGTCTAAAAATTCTAAGAATTAGGTAATCTCCTAATCAAAATCTCTACAATCTCATGAAACAGTGTATCATTGAGTCTTTGAATGGTCTCTTGAACTTATGCTATTTTGTATGCTATAATGCATAAAATATTACATAACTGATGTTACGCACTTTTATCGGAGGTGGGACTTTAGTCCCACAAAAAGTCAAAACTAGGTTGTCATTGCTATCGAAGCTAATAAGAGGGGCGGTTATATCCCACCTCCAAAATGTCGTTCTATCTGCATATTTTACAAATAGAGTGCAGGTACGTAAGGTCAGTCAAAAAGCCGCATGAAGGTTATAGATTGCATAGCGAAGTTTTCAGTTACATAGATGTATTATAATAACTTAGGTTATTACAACGAGGGTTATTATTATGAAATTTTATGATAGAACAAAAGAGTTAAGCATTTTAAAAAGAGCTGATGAGCTTAAAATGAGTAGAGGGATTATGACTTTTGTTATAGGTCGTAGAAGAGTTGGTAAAACAACTTTATTATTACAACCTTTTACAAATGATGTTAAGCTTTACTTTTTTATCTCTCGAAAAGATGAGAGTTTATTGTGTGAAGAGTTCACGGATGAGATAGAATCAAAGTTAAATATTACTATCCACGGTAAAATCTCAAAGTTTGAGGAGATTTTTAAGCTCTTATTGGAGCATTCAAAGAGTACACCGTTTACGATTATCATAGATGAGTTTCAAGAGTTTACAAAAATCAATCCATCCATATACTCAACTATACAAAAACTTTGGGATTTAAACAAAGAGTGTTCAAAACTTCATCTTATCTCATGTGGTTCTATCTACTCACTTATGAAAAAAATCTATGAAGATAACAAAGAGCCACTTTTTGGGAGAGCTGATTTTAAGTTACATATTCAACCTTTTAGAGTAAGCACCATTAAAGAGATTTTAGAAGATTATCAAGCTTTAAGCCCACAAAACCTATTGGATTTTTATATTTTAACAGGTGGAGTTGCGAAATATATCGAACTTTTTGCACTTTACAAAGCATTTACAAAAGATGAGATGATTAACGAGATAGTTCAAGAGAATTCTATCTTTTTGCAAGAGGGTAAAAACAGACTCATTGAAGAGTTTGGTAAGGAGTATGGTATTTATTTCTCAATTCTTTCACTTATCGCAAATTCTAAAACTTCAAAAAGCGAGATTGAGGGAGTTTTGGAAAGAAATGTATCAGGCTATCTGTATAGATTGGAGAATGATTACAATATTATCAAATCCATAAAGCCAATTAACGCTAAACCAAACGCTAAATTACAAAAATATGAGATTGTGGATAACTTTTTACTCTTTTGGTTTAGATACATTTTTAAGTATCAAACTTTGATAGAAGTTGGCAATTTTGACAAATTAAAAACTATCATTACCAAAGATTTTTCTACATTTAGTGGTAAATTATTGGAAAAGCTTTTTATTGATTTACTCAAAGAAGAGAACAAATATACCAACATTGGGAGCTATTGGGAGCGTGGGAATCAAAATGAAATAGATATTGTGGCTATTGATGAGATAGACAAAGAGTTACTTATTTGTGAAGTCAAACTTTCAGCTAAACGATTAAATCTAAATCAGCTTATGGAAAAATCTCAAAAGTTACTCTTAGCCTATAAAGGCTATAAAGTATCATATAGGCTTTTAAGTGTTGAGGATAGTTTAAAAATATGTACATTTTAATATTGACAATGTACGCCAAGAGAGAGTATAATCAAAACAAAAAGGCTAAATGATGACCATGACACCGACTGATTTTAGAAAGAATCTTTTTAATATACTTGATAAGCTTTTAGAGAGTGGTGAAGTTTTGGAGATAAATAGAAACGGACAAATTTTTAAGCTAATACCACCCAAAAAGCAAAGTAAATTTGATAAATTGCTTTGGCGAGATAATGTTTATAATGGTACTAATGATGAATTAATCAATAATAATTGGGGCGATTTGTGGAAACCATTTATTTAGATACACACGTTTTGGTGTGGCTTTTTAGTGGAGATATGGATAATTTTAGCCCAAAAGCCATTGATTTAATAGAAAATAGAGAGCTTTTGGTATCTCCTATGGTTCTTTTGGAGTTGGAATATCTCCACGAAATAGGAAGATTAAATTATAATTCAAATGAAATAGTATCATTTTTAAAAGAGAGTATAGGAATCAAAATATCTTCTATACCTTTTGAAAAAATAGCAATTGAAAGCATAAAACACTCATGGACTAGAGACCCTTTTGATAGAATCATTGTAGCAAATGCAAGTTATGAAGATAAAGAACTTCTCACAAGAGATAGAAAAATCACACAATATTATAAAAAAAGTCTTTGGTGACACAAAAAACAAAACTTTTTGAAAAAAAATGAGAGAATAAATTTGTCTCCACCCCCCCATCGTTTGGGTGAGGGTGGGGGAGGTTTGGTTGATTTAAATCATGCAGGATTTGACAATCGATTCTATCTTCTCTACTACACTTGGGTCTTCGAGTGTCGATGTATCTTGGGTGATGGGTTCATTTTTGGCGATGGCTCTTAGGATGCGACGCATGATTTTGCCACTTCGTGTTTTGGGCAATCCAGGGACAAAGACAATATCATCACATAAAGCGATATTACCAATCTCATCTTTGATAATATTATTAATCTCTTTGATTAACTCTACCTCTTGTGCAAAGCTATCTTCACCTTTCATTACGATATAGGCAAAAATTCCTTCACCTTTGATTTCGTGAGGTTTGCCTACTACGGCTACTTCGGCTACTTTGGTATGTTTTTTGATAGCCGCTTCGACTTCGGCTGTCCCCATTCTGTGTCCGCTTACATTGATAACATCATCGGTTCTTCCTGTAATGGTAATGTATCCATCCTCATCATAGATAGCCCCATCTCCTGTGAAGTAAACAGCTTGTCCCTCTTTTTTGACATCACCAAAGTAGGATTTTTTAAATCGCTCATCATCGCCCCAAACGCCTCGAATCATAGAGGGCCATGGGCGAGTAATGCACATTAGCCCCTTCTCTCCTGCGGGTACTTTTTGCCCATTTTCATCCAAAATCTCAGCGATAATTCCAGGAAGTGGCATCGTCGCACAAGCGGGTTTGATGGGTGTAGCACCAGGTAGTGGAGAGACAACGTGTCCGCCTGTTTCGGTTTGCCAATAGGTATCGACAATAGCGCATCTGCTTCCACCCACCTCTTCGTAGTACCATTTCCATGCGGGTGGGTCGATGGGTTCGCCTACTGTTCCCAAAACTTTGAGTGAGCTAATATCATATTTTTTGGGCTCATTTTCACCTGTTTTGTGCAGTACTCTAATAGCCGTTGGGGCGGTATAGAATTGGTTGATTTTGTACTCTTCTACCATTTTCCACGGTCGTCCAGCATCGGGGAATGTAATAACGCCCTCAAACATAATCGTCGTAGCACCCATAGCAAGTGGTCCATAAACGATGTAGGTATGCCCCGTAATCCAACCAATATCGGCCGTACACCAATAGGTATCGTTCTCTTTGACATCAAATACCCACTCCATCGTCATTTGAGCCCAGAGAATATACCCTGCGCTGTTGTGCTGAACCCCTTTGGGTTTGCCTGTAGAACCTGAAGTATAGAGCAAAAAGAGCGGGTCTTCGCTATCCATAGGTTCAGGTTGGCAAATGGGGGATTTGTCTTTGATAAGCTCATTGTAGGAGTAGTCTCGTCCTGCTACCCATGCAATCTCTTCGTTGTTGCGTTCAACGATGAGGACTTTTTCAACGACGGTGCTACCGCTCTCAAGGGCTTTGTCCACCACATCTTTGAGCATATAGGGTTTGGCTTTTCGGTAAGCCCCATCGGCGGTAATGACTACTTTGGCTTTGGCATCTTCTATTCTATCTTTGAGTGCTTCGGCACTAAATCCACCAAATACAATCGAGTGAATTGCACCAATTCTAGCACACGCAAGCATGGCATAGGCTGCTTCGGGAATCATAGGCATATAGATAACGACTCTATCACCTTTTTGCACACCAAAATTCTCTTTGAGTAGATTGGCGAATTTATTGACTTGATAGTAGAGTTCAAGATAGGTAATGATTTGCTTATCGCCTCTATCGCCCTCAAAAATAATAGCCGCTTTGTTTTTGCGAGAGGACAAATGTCTATCGATACATTGTACGGAAACATTGAGTTTACCGCCATCAAACCATCGATAAAAAGGGGCATTGGACTCATCCAAAGTAGTCGTAAAAGGCTCTATCCAATCAAGCTTCTCTTTGGCGTATCGACTCCAAAATCCTTCATAATCCTCCATCGCTTCGTTTTGAAGTGCATGGTACTCGCACATATTTTTCACGCGTGCCTCTTTGGCAAATTCACGGTTGGGTTGAAAAATTGGTTTATTGTCACTCATTTACATTCTCCTTTGGTTAATTTTAAATATATCATCGCACTCATTATGGCATCATTGAGTGCATTGTGTACTCCCATATTGGGAATGGCACAATCTTTTAGGATTGTATCAAATCGCAAATCAACATTTCCTTGAGGAATGCGTCCTATCTTTTTGTCGTAATAGAGCGCACTCACCTCTATCGCTTTGTTTGGTAATGCAACACCTAGCATTGGCTTTAGGTATTTGTTTATCATCGCCATATCAAACTCTAAATAATACCCTACCAAAGGTCTTGAACCAATAAAATACAAAAATTCTTCTATCGCTTCTTGGCTTTCTTTACCATTTTGCACATCTATAGGTCGTATGCCGTGAATTTCGATACTCTTTTTCTCAATGGTGTCGTTTTTGACAAAGAGTTCAAAGGCTTGGGAGGTTAAGATTTTGTTGGCTTTTATCTTCACCGCTCCAATCGAGACTATTGCATCTTTTTTGGGATCAAGTCCTGTCGTTTCGGTATCAAATACCACCACTTCACCGCTGCAATCCTCTTCAAACAAAAAGGCGAAACGCTTATCTTTGAGATGGTTTAAATCCCGTTTGCGTTTGTAGTGTGCAAAAACTCTCCCTAGCATTTAGCTCACCATATTGAGATGAAAGTGATAGCTCATAAACTTTTTGAATTTGTTGATGGTTTTGAAGCTATCTTTGAGTAAATCCCTCTGGATTTTGCTAAGATTGTTGGGATTGATGGCGTTGCCCTCCTCGTGGCTTTCTAGCATCGCTTTGAGTCGAATAGCCAAAAGGGTATCGAGTGCCTCTATGAGTTCTTTGGCAAAGGCTTTGTCGATGATGCCACGATTGTTTAGCTCTTTGATACGCAAAAAGGTGTTGGTAGCTTCGATTTTGTGTTTCAAAGCCAATGTACGCACACCGTGTACCAACGCAAAAATACCTCCCTTTTTAATATCAAGCTTGTTGTCATGCTCTTTTTGAAGCACAAAGCTTGAAAAGATACTCAAAGGAGTCTCAAAGCTTAGTATCGCCTTGGCAATGTGTGCCAAAATATCATCACGACTCTCAAAGCGTTCAAAGAGGTAGTGGCGTAGATGGGTGAGTAGCTTCTCATCTCCCGCAACGACTTTGGAATCCATGAAGATGCTAAGTTCTTGAAGTTTGACTCCATCAAGCGAATCCACCCAACTATCAATCAAACCTCGATACCCCTTCTCATCTCTTCGCCAAAAAGGGTTGCTTACCATTACATTGCCTTTGCACACAGGAAATCCTAGCTCTATCAAATGGCTATTAAGCTGCATCATCGCCTCTTCAAAGTGTGCGACATCCTCGCCCTCTTGGAGTATCAAAGCGTTATCTTGATCGGTTTTGAGGGCTTGTTCACCTCGCCCTTCACTTCCCATCACCACCAAAGCACACCTATCTTGAAGCTTTGGAGGTACGCTTAAACCAAAGAGCTTTTTATAGACTTTGGCGTTTAATACGGAGACCAATTTATTGATATAGCGTATCTTTACCCCTTTGGAGTTGAGCGTGACAATGAGATTTTTAATATCCTCTTGAATGTAACGCAAATCTTCAATCGTGAGTGCTTTGTCGATTTTGACCCCCACAAGGTGCGAGTGGTTGGCAAAGTAGCTAAGCAAATCAAGTTGCTCCAAAATCCCCATAACCTTATCTCCGTGTGTCACAACCACACGTTTAATTTCATGATGCGTCATCAGCAACAAAGCGTTAAACAAGAAATCATTGTGTTCAATAGAGATAATTTTGTTGGTGGCGATGAGGTGAATGGGAGCGTGAATTTCGATACCGCCAATAAGCACTTTGTCACGCAAATCGGTATCGGTTGCGATGGAGTACTCTCCCTCTTGAGCCATCAAAATCACGGGTGATTTGCGTTTTTTCATCTCCAAAAGAGCCTCATAGATAGTCGTTTGGGGAGATACGATACACGCCTCGTGCAAAAAGATGTCGCTTACTTTTGAGAGCAAAAAGGGGGTGAGTTCGCTTTGGGTATCAATGGCTTTGAGGTGTTCATGGCGTGAGAGAGCATCTTGCAAGAAGTAGCTTTGTACCTTTTTGTTTTGCATCAAATCCAAAAAGTCCTCTTTTTTAATCTCATAGCAAATCAAATCCTCATCGACGACAAATCTCCCCTCGCATTGGGAGTAGATAAGTGCGTCCGCATCAAAGCTATCTCCGCTCTCGTAGAGATTATAGACCTCATCGCCTACAAACTCTACCACTCGCCCTTTGATAATAATATAAAAGGCAATCGAGGCGATAGTGGGCGAAAACAAGAGCGTCTCTTTGGGATAGTAGGCAATATCAATCTTTTGCATAAGATTATCAAGCTCATAAGAACTCAACAACTCAAAAGGGTGAATCGATTGAATCAATCGCTTTTGATCTAAAATGCTCACTCTCTCTCCTTAATGTTTGCTATTTTTGGAAGTGGGACTTTAGTCCCACCTATTAGCTTTGATAATAATAACAACCTAATCTTGGCTTTTTGTGGGGCTAAAGCCCCACTTCCGATATTAATGCGAAACCGCACCCTCAGCGCCGATACCCGTTTGACTTCGGATGTATTGTGCATCAAATAGCTCTTTCTCCTCTTGTGCTTGGGGGCTATTGTCTGTAATAGATACCAAATAGATGGCAATAAATGCTACACTCACACTAAAGAGAGCAGGGTATTTGTAGGGGAATATCGCCTCTGTGTTGCCCAATACATCTACCCATACGGTGGGTCCTAAAATCATCAATACAATAGCCGTCAAAAGTCCTAAGCTTCCGCCCACAACGGCACCTCGTGTCGTAAGCTTACGCCAATACATAGAGAAGAATAGAATAGGGAAGTTTGCACTCGCTGCAATCGCAAACGCCAAACCAACTAGGAAGGCAATGTTTTGTTTTTCAAACGCAATTCCTGTACCAATAGCAATAATCCCAAGAGCAATCGTTGCCATTTTGGATATTTGCATCTCTCTCATGGAATCTACTTGACCTCTTTTGAATACCGAAGCGTAGAGGTCGTGAGAGATAGCCGAAGCCCCCGCAAGTGTCAATCCAGAAACAACCGCCAAAATCGTAGCAAAGGCAACAGCCGATATAAATCCTAAGAAGAAATCTCCACCTACTGCGTGAGAGAGGTGAATCGCTGCCATATTATCACCGCCTAAAATGGGGTAACCGCCATCTATAGCTTGTTTGGCACTATCAAGATAGTGTGGATTTTGAAATACCATAACAATCGCACCAAATCCAATAATAAAAGTAAGAATATAGAAGTAGCCAATAAATCCTGTGGCATAAAAGACCGATTTTCTAGCCTCTTTGGCATCGGAAACGGTGAAAAATCTCATAAGGATATGGGGAAGCCCCGCCGTACCAAACATCAAAGCTACCGCAAGGGATATAGCCGAAATAGGGTCACTTACGAGTCCTCCAGGTGCCATGATAGTACTATCTTTGAGGGATACCGCTTTTGCAAAGAGTGATTCAAAGTTGAAATTGTAGTGTGCCATAACCGCAATAGCCATAAAGGTAGCACCCGAAAGAAGCAAGAATGCCTTGACGATTTGTACCCAAGTAGTCGCAAGCATACCTCCAAAGGTGACATACAAAATCATCAATACGCCCACCAATACAACCGCCATAGCATAATCGAGTCCAAATAGAAGTTGAATGAGTTTTCCTGCACCCACCATTTGAGCAATCAAATACAAAATAACCGTTACAATAGAACCGATAGCCGCAAGGGTACGAATAGGGGTTTGTCGCAATCGGTAGGATGCAACATCGGCAAAGGTATATTTACCCAAATTTCTAAGAGGTTCAGCTACCAAAAAGAGAATAATAGGCCAACCCACCAAAAATCCAATGGAATAAATCAAACCATCATACCCTTTGCCATAAACCAGTGCCGAAATCCCCAAAAATGAAGCCGCCGACATATAATCTCCAGCAATTGCCATACCGTTTTGAAAACCTGTAATGCCTCCACCTGCGGTATAGAAATCTTTTGCCGATTTTGTTTTGGTAGCAGCCCAATAGGTAATACCCAATGTCCCTGCAACAAATATCAAAAACATGACAATAGCCGACATATTGAGGGCTTGTTTTTGTACCTCACCCTCAATCGCACCACTCGCAAAGAGTGTCATCATGCTTAAAAAAATAACCAAAAAGAGTCTCATCTACGCCTCCTTGATAGAGTCTTTGACTCTAGCGACTAAATCATCAAATTCACCATTGGCTCTTTTGGTATAGATACCCGTAAGCACAAATGCCGATATAATAACCAAAATTCCAATAGGAATACCGACGGTTGTTACCGAACCTTCACTCAGTGGCGTTGCCAAAAGTGATGGGTCAAATGCTATCGTTAAAATAAATGCAAAATAGATAACGAGCATTGCAATCGAGAGATTGATAGAAAAACTGCCTCGTTTTTTGACCAACTCTTGATAATCGGGATTGTTTATAATCTTTTGGATCGTCTCTTGTTTCATACTGTTTTCCTTTATATGTTTTAGAAAGTGTAATTTACAATTACTCTATACTCATCCCAGCTTGTTGTTGCACCCGTTGCCGCCACATTGAAATCATCGGCGTAGTTGGCTCTTAGTCTCAATTGGAGATTTTTGTTGGCATTGTATATTATATCAAAACCGCTTTCAGTTGCATCACCGTTTGTATAGCCATTGTTTGCTGCCATGGTGAAGTTGGCATAGTATCCTGTAGCTTTAACATCAACACCCAATAATCCATTGAAATCATAAGTAAGCGATACTTTTGAGGCATCTGTTCCTGCTAGAAATTGGTGTCTTGTTACCATTCCTTGCGTAAATGCGGGCATTCCACCCCATGGAGAGATAATGGCATTGGCATAAGCAGCGTCGGTTGCACTGTTTTCATCGCCCATTGAGGAGTAAGCACCTGTGAGTGTAAATCCATGGAGACTCACACCCGCTTGAATCGCCCAGTAGAGACTATCAATCTCTCCATTGCCGCCCAAAGTAGAGAGCAATTTATCACCTACGTTATCCTCTTTGATAAGTTGTCCAGCCAAAAGAAGCTTTGCTACGCCCATATCGACACTGTAATCGGCTTGTAGATAGAGTGCATTTAAAATATCGTGTGCGTAGTAATCCCAAAGTTGAAGTTTGAGATTGGGAACACCTGCGTAAGTGACTCCTAGCACACTTACCCCATCGGTATCGGCACCAATGGCGTATTCACCCATCTTGACAAATTTACCTGCATTATCTCTTGCATTGATGGCAGAGTAGCCCGAAGTTGCCGCCAAGATTCCATTGGTATAGGCTCTACCAAATGTTCCTTGTGCAAATTTGGTCATGTGTGCCAATATAATAGTTGTATCACTTATATCGCTATTGCTTATCAATGCCCCTTCAAATAGATTGGGGAGCATGCGTGCATCGTCGCTTCCAGCCATGGGCGTATCAATTTTTTGGCGACCTACTTTGATGAGCGTATTGCCGTATGTGTATTGAAGATAGGCTTCGCCCAAAAGTGCGTAGTTGTCATTATCTTTACCTAGTAGTGTAGGGTCTGCTTTGGTATAATCGGTTTTGGCATCATCAATACTTAAGGCATTGGTTGTATAAAAACCTACCCCAAAACTCAAACCGTAAAAGGCAGGTGATTCATATTTCAAAAATCCACCTATTGCCGTAGCGTCTCGTGTATAATTGGTAGCCGCACTCAAATCCATCTCTCGTGAGATACCAAAAAGACGAATTTGTCCGCTTACCTTGCCGTTGTCTGTAGCAAGAGGCTCACTAACTACCTCAACCTCCTTGATTTCACCCCCTGCAACACCCAATGTCGCAAGAGCAACCAAACTTAAAACAATCTTTCTCATGGTTTACCCCCAATAGTTATCTTCATGCTAATGGTAAAGGAGAAACATAGCATGAACATAGCAAAAGGGTTTTTGGGATACAAAATTGTAAAAAAAGAGGGGAGTGTTACCAATGGTAATCAAAATCTCACTTGTGTCCGTTGCGAAGAGGATAATTGTCCAAAAAGTTGCGTAAGGGTGATAGAGTAAAGCAGTAATGCACAATACCACCAAAAGGATTACAATGATTGCTTACGCTATTACGGATAGCTTTAGAGATTTTCAATGGATAGCTCAAAAAGCCAATTGGATTGTTTACCGTGACAAAACGACCCCTCATTACGCTCACAATGCTCAACGATTTGTGCATGAGAGTCGCAACTATCCATTTGATAAGGTTTTGCTCCACGGAGATTACCATCTTGCCTATCAATTGGGTGCCAAAGGTGTGCATTTGACTTCATCGCAAATTGAACAAATCCCCAAGGCGAAAGCTTTGGGACTCTTTGTTGTAGCCAGTACCCACACCCAGCAAGAGGCACTTCAAGCCCAAAGACTAGGAGTCGATACGCTCACCTATAGCCCCATTTTCGATACTCCCAACAAAGGTAAACCCATTGGTTTGAAAGCTTTGCAAGAGCTAAGAGATCTCATTGATACGCCTATTATCGCTCTAGGCGGCATTGTCACTGAGGTGCAAATCGAGGCTTGTATCCTCCATGGAGCAAACGGATTTGCCTCCATTCGATACTTCGCCCCATCCTAAACAAAGCCATCGCTTCCAAACAGGTCATCGTATAATTAAAAGTGCTAAAACCCTCTTTGTTTTATTGTATGGTTCTTTTTTGATTATCGTTAGGGTGTTTTTATTTTAATCAAAAGAACCATTACAATAGTTAGATTTGGTTATATTGCATTAACAGGCTAATCGGTTAGCTCCTCCTGTTACCAATCGTATCCATAAGTGATGTTTTTCTCTA
>JQIS01000036.1 GCA_000830175.1 Sulfurovum sp. FS08-3
GGAGCAGTCCCCTGGGGCATCGATGAATATCGAAGAGAAGATTCAAATTGCATCGCAGTTGGAGCGGTTGGGAGTCGATATTATTGAGGCGGGATTTGCAGCGGCTAGTCCTGGGGATTTTGAAGCCATTAGCAAAATAGCCCAAAAGATAAAACGTTCAACCGTTTGCTCCTTAGCCCGTGCCATAGAAAGTGATGTCAAAGCAGCAGGAGAGGCGATAAAGGCAGCTAAATTTAAACGTATTCACACCTTTATCGCCACAAGTCCTATCCATATGGAATACAAATTAAAAATGAAACCCGATGAAGTGATTAAACGAGCCGTTGCGGCAGTGGAGTATGCGCGAACCTTTGTCGATGATGTGGAGTTTAGTTTGGAAGATGCAGGACGCAGTGAGATTGGTTTTATGAAAGAGATTACCGATGCGGTGATTGCTGCGGGGGCAAGTACGATTAATTTGCCTGATACCGTAGGTTATCGATTGCCTTTTGAGATTGGTGCGATGATTAAAACCATGAGCCAATACACCAAGGGAAGAGCCATTATTTCAGTTCACAACCACAACGATTTGGGTTTGGCGGTGGCTAACTCTTTGGAGAGCATTATGAATGGAGCGAGACAAGTCGAATGTACCATTAACGGTTTGGGTGAACGTGCGGGAAATGCGGCGCTGGAAGAGATAGTAATGACGCTTAAGACTCGTCACGATGTTTTTGGAAACTTCACGACCAATATCAACACCCAAGAGATATACCCCACGAGTCGTTTGATTGCCAATATTACAAGCATCGAACCTCAACCCAACAAAGCCATAGTAGGCAAAAATGCTTTTGCTCATGAGAGTGGCATTCATCAAGATGGGATGTTGAAAAATAAGCAAACCTACGAGATTATCTCTCCTAGCGATATTGGTTTGGATTTGGAAGATACCTTGATTTTGGGTAAACACTCGGGACGAGCGGCATTTAAAGATAAATTGGCAAAATTGGGCTTTCATATAGAAGATGAGAAGTTAAGCCCGATATTTGCCAAATTTAAAGAGTTGGCGGATAAGAAAAAAGATATTTACGATGATGACTTGAGGGCTTTGGTGACGAGTCAAATCTCTTGCGTAGAGCCTCAATTTGAGTTGATTGGATTGCAATTGATGGATTGTTCCAACGGTGTTCCTAGTGCGGCTATTACGATTAAGCACAACAACAATGAAATAACCGATGCAGGAATTGGCGATGGAACGATTGATGCTATTTTCAAAACCATCGATAGAATTTCAGGTTATTCGGGACGCTTGATGGATTACAAGGTAACATCGGTAAGTAAAGGCAAGGATGCTTTGGCAAATGTAACGGTAAAGGTAGTATTTAATGACAATGAACCTGCTATTATAGGGCATGGTCTGAGTATCGATACGATGATAGCGAGTGCTAGAGCCTATATTGGGGCTTTAAACTCCTATTTGAGCATGGAGGGAATGTTAAAGAGTCGCACAAATGATTTTGGTGATGGAATTTAATCAAAAAGTGCTATAATTAATCTTAGTTAATCTATCTAAAGGAGTATGTTATGAATAAGTATCTGTTATCTTTTGTTGCCGCAGGGCTTTTATTATCAAGTTGTGGCGGTGGCGGCGGAGGAGGTGTGGTAGATAATACACCAACAGACAACACACCAACGGATGGCAATACAACAGATAGCACGCCAACGGACAACACATCAAACGATAACAATCAAAGTACCATTGAAGAGCCTACTTTTACAGGCGATGGTTCACAAACTACTATTGACAATACAGCAACATTGTCTCCTGCCAATTATGTTATTCCTGCTATCTCCGAAGAGGATAAACAAAGGTTTTTGGATGCTGTCAATGCCGCTCGTGCAGAGGCTAGAGATTGCAAGGATGGCAAAGGAGTAGTCCCCGCAGTCAATCCACTCAGATGGAACGATAGACTTTACGGTGTAGCCTATGAACACAACTACGATATGGCAAATACTGACAAATTTCAACACGACGGCACAGGAACGCAGTACGATATTACGGGAACAAAGCTAGGCAAAGCCAGTGAGACTGTAGAACGCTTTGTGAGCAGCGGATATTTTGAAGGATCTTTTACGACAGGTTATGGCGAAAATCTTGCTGCAGGGAATTTGGATATTGAACATGCGATGGAGCTTTGGATAGATAGTCCTTATCATTGTGCCAATCTTATGAGTGCCGATTTTCAAGAGATGGGTATGTCTAAAGTTCAAAGCGTAAAGAATAGTGGATATTACTACTTTACTCATACGCTAGGTGTTAGCCAATAGTAAAAATAAGAATTTTCGAGATTGCTAGAGAGTATTCAAAGATTTACTATAGCAATCTTACCCAAAATTATCCTCAATATTGTCACTGAAGTTTTGACTCTCCAACGTTCCTGTATAGACTTTTGTTAGTCAAATCTTTGGAAGATATAGAAAAGCTTAATGCAGGAGAGTGTATAATAGTACATTTTGTATTTGTAAAAGGTTAAAAGATTTATGCGATTTATACTCTATTTTATTTTATCATTCACACTCCTTTGGAGCAAAGAACCCATATCACCTCTTGAAACGATTCCCTACAATGAACAAAAAGCACAATTGGGCAAAGAGCTTTTTAGCGACCCTATTGTGTCGCAAGACAATACGGTCTCATGCGCTACTTGTCATCTGCTTAGCAGTGGGGGTGATAATGATATTGTTTTTTCATTTGGCATCAAAGGTCAGATGGGTAGCATGAATGCTCCTACTGTTTTCAACTCAGCATTGAATTTCAAGCAGTTTTGGGATGGTAGAGCCAAAGATTTGGCCGATCAAGCTCATCAAGTCATTGAAAATCCCGTAGAGATGGGAGATAATATCTACGATATTGTCAAACGTCTGCGTAAAGATAAACACTATCCCAAAAAGTTTCACGACATCTATCAAGAGGAGATAGCCAAAGAGCATCTTATAGAAGTATTGGTAGAGTTTGAGCGTTCGCTTATCACGCTTGATGCTCCTTTTGATCTCTATCTCAAAGGAGAGAGCAATGCCATTAGTCAAGAGGCTAAGCGAGGCTATGAACTCTTTAAGTCCAAAGGGTGTATTTTGTGTCACAATGGACGCAATATTGGAGGAAATCTCTTCAATCGTTTTGGTATTCACGAAGCAAACAACCACAGCAAATCATTGGGACGCTACGAGGTGACCAAAAAAGAGGAAGATAAGTATGTTTTTAAAGTCCCCTCGTTACGCAATATCGAGCTTACCGCTCCCTATATGCACGATGGTCGTGTCACTAGCCTAGAGGATGCTGTGAAGATTATGACAGACTATCAATTGGGAAGAGAGATGAAGCAAGAGGATATTGATGCTATAGTGGAGTTTTTGAAATCTCTAACGGGTAAACTCCCTCAAATATTAAGGTAATTAGATGAATGCTATAATTGTTGGTCGCAAAAAACTTGATTTTTTCTTTATTCTTATATCGTTTTTTATGATGATGCTTATTTTTTTGGTAATCTATGTCAATAAGAGCAATCGTGATATGAAGTACTACACGATTTATCACAAAGAGATTAAAAATCTCTCTATTTTGGATCAAAAAATTGAAAATACTTTGTTGAAAAAATATCGCTACATTGATTACGATGAGTTACAAGATATCAATCATGAGTTTCAAAGCGTATTGAAGTTTTTGGATAATGAAAAGTTTCTCTATAAGTTTGATAAAAATCTCAAAAATAAAATCGCTCTACTCTACACTGCCTACAATCAAAAAGAGTCTCTTATTGAAGAGTTCAAGGCAACCAACGCTCGTCCAACAAACTCCATCCACTACCTTTACGATTTGCATCAAAGCATCGAAGAACTCACTATCTCTAGCGATGAAAAACGACTCTTTTTAAATATATTTTTTCAAATTGAACAATTGGTCATGGATATACCCAACGATTTGTCTCATCTGCAAGCAGATGTGGATAAAATCAACGCAATTAAGCAAAACAACAAGCTCTACGACTATTTTTATCAGCATACGAGACTTTTTATTAAAGATATTGAGATGATGAAAAACATTTTAAAAACCAATGAACAACTTGATCTCTACAATACAATCAAAAATATCTCCTATGAGCTTGAAAAATACTCTGCACAAATGTACGAGAGACAATACACTATCTTTTTGATTTTTATTATTTTTGGTTGTGCAAATTTAATTTTGCTCATTGTCAATTACAAAAAAATCTACAAACTCGTCCAAAATCTTTTTACCTTTAAATACGTCATCGAAAAGAGTGAGAATATTATTATCATTACCGACAAAAACCGAAAAATTGAGTATGTCAATGAGACATTTAAAAACACATTAGGCTATAGAAAAGAGGAGGTGGTTGGGCAGCAAGATAGCCTAATAGCCTCCGATTTGATGAGCAAAGAGACCTATGAAAATATCAACGAGACGCTTTTGGCAGGTCAAAAGTGGGAGGGAGAACTCATCAGCCGTAAAAAAGATGGTTCGCCTATCTATGAAAAAACCTCTATTGTACCCATTATCAACAAAGATAAAATCCAAGGCTACTTATTTATTAAATTTGAGAGAATGCGGTCTGTTTGAGAAAATCAATTTAAAAGAGATTTGATAAGAATTGTAATCCAAATAAGTCTATTTGGATTCATAAGTAAGCGGATATTTGAGCAGTGGCATGTATTCTGGGTCGTAGTTGTCGCCGTTTTCATCGATAAGTGTTGGCACTTTTCCAACGCCCCATAAAATGGTCTCTTGAGTATAATAGGGTCTATCGGTAATGATTTCACCCAATTGATAGGGTGTACCGTCGATGTGTGTGTGGCTTTGGTTGGCATCTCGGTAGTATTTGTAGGTAAAAAGCGTATCGCCAAAGTAATCTTTTCCGTGTTTGTAACGTTGGGTTACTACTACCTTTTTGTATCGCATAGCACCCGTGAGCGACTCTTTGAGTGTGGGGTAGAGTAGGGGGGCTTGAATGTATCCGTTGGTATCCAAATAATCTTTTGTTTGGGTAAATTCTCGCATAAGTTCGAGTCGTTTGTGTTGGATTTGTTTGAGTTGCTCGACGCTATCAAACTCCAATGAAGGGAAATTGTCGCTGTATCCGTTGGTTTGAGTGATGGTTGAACGCAGATACTCCTCCATAGAGCTTGGCATATCGCCGTACAATGATGCTCCTACGACATGGTTGAGGAACTTTCGATACTCTCCTATATTGGCATCTCGATTAATGGGGTCACCTCGGTTGGCACTTCCTGCGGTTTTGTTTTCATCTGTTTCATTTCCAAATCGGTAGGCTAGATAATCCATCTCTCTCCATCCCAAATCACCTGCAAATTTACGAGGAAACGACCAAACGGTATCGATGGTATTTCCTGTGCCAGAGTTAAATTGTTCGGGTTCAAAGCCGTATCTTGAGCTATGACATCCTACGCACTGCATTAACTCTTCGCTATCTTGCGGACGAAGTTCACCCTCTTTGTCTTCAATGAAGCCCGATAGATACCAACCCGCTCCGTTATCAATCCAATGCTCTTGGGTATTGTAGTACAAGGGTGCATCTTCATCTTTGGAGATAGGTTCTTGGGGGTGAAACATTTTCCATTTGTACATATAACGCACCTCTTTGACACGA
Organism: Sulfurovum sp. FS08-3; assembly: GCA_000830175.1. GTDB lineage: Bacteria > Campylobacterota > Campylobacteria > Campylobacterales > Sulfurovaceae > FS08-3. The sequence goes on from JQIS01000036.1 coordinate 5,667, forward strand.
TTAGCACGAGTCCCTGGAAATCTGTTTTGATGCACAAAGGTATCATCGGCTTGAACATCGACATAGTGCAAGGGATGGGCAAACTCCGTCCCTACAGGAAAGAGTCCACGATAGATTGCGACACTTGAAGCGGCTCCTAGATAGTGTGTAATACCCTCTTGGATACGGTCTTGTATCGCTTGTTCAAGGAGTTCAAGATTTTTTTTGTAGATTTCGATATCGAAATTTTTTTGAGCATCTTGCATAAAAATCAAAGGCAAACGTATGTAAACCCCGCTCACACTGCCCGTATGAGGTGTAAAGATACCATAAGGCATAAAGTTGATGCTTCGCCAACCTGTATTGTGTCCTATGGAATCTTTAAAGAGTGCCTCTTTTTCGTTTTGGGTTCTTACAAATCCATCATCATGAGCAGGGAGAGAGCTTGGGTTGAGGGCGGGAAAGAGTCGATAGGAATCCTCTTGGATACCGCTATTACTAGAAGTTGGATTGCCTTGTTTTTTGGTGTAAGCGTTGCTCCAGTTGTCTTGTTTGATATATGTTTGCATATCCCAAAGAGTGCTATCAATATTTAGCTGTGCAAATGCCTCATCAAGTTTGTGCGGTTTGAGTGTATTTTCCCATGGGTTGATATTGGGCGAGACGACAAAGCGATTGGCAGCACCAAAAGCGTATTCGAGTTGAAGATTACCCAAAAGCGAATCCATTCCTGCTTGAGGTGTGGTGTTGCCTAGCTTTGCACGAGCGGGTGCGTTGGTGTGGCAAAAGAGACAAGCGTTTTGCGTCCCGTAGGATGTTTCGATGTAGCATTGTGCAGGAATGTTGGCGTAAGGATTTTCAAAAAGGGTTCGACTCTTAAACTCTCCTATCATGGGTGTAGTGTTTTGCACCGAGTTATCAATTTGGGGTGTTTGCGTTGAGTTGGAGCTTTTATTGCATCCCAAAAAAAGTAGAGTACAAAAAGATAGGAGTAGTGGAGTCTTTGCCATAAATTTTCCTTAAAATGGTTGGTTGATGATTTTCAAAGAGAGGCTTTGGAGAAGAGTAATCTCCCCTCCAAAAAGATAAAGAATTATTTAATACCTGGCATTCCACCGATATAACCAAAGTTACCGCCAAATCTATCAATAAGAGGCGTAAGTACGGTTTTCAATTCATCGGGTGTAGTACCTGTAAAGTCTGCATGGTGTTGTGAGTTGCTCATAATATAAGCATGACCATTCATATTGTCCACCACTTGAAGTCCTGTACACTCAGCACCAGCAGGAACTGAAAGAAGACGAGAGAGTTTTTTGGTATCAACATTGTAAGCCCAAACGAAGTTGTTGGTGTGCGTACCGCTATCTTCACCTATAAATAGAGTTCTCATTTTTTCAGAGAAAGCGATATTGTCTGTGTTTGCGATTTTATCCACATGACATGTGTTACCATTAGCATCTGTTTCGATTGGCTCACCCACAAGACCTTCTGGAGCTTTGATACTTACACCGACATAATCAGAGTTGATAGCATTTCCATCCGTATCTTTTTGTCCACTTGCAAGTGTAATCTCATAAGTAGCACCGCAGTTGTTTTTGGCTACTTTGATATCATCTTTTGCAAAGGTGTCGTCTTGTCGCATTCCTTTATCTTGATAAGAGATAGCCATATAAGCTTTTTTCATTTTCTCATCGATAGTGATACCTTCCATTTTGTTCCACTCAGTTGTAGCACCTAGCAAAGCAGCATAACGACGTGGCTCTAGGAATGCAGCGACTTTTTCCATACCTGTTTTAAGTTTTAAATACTCTACGCCAGTGTGACCTGCGATGATAGCTGTGTAACCCTCAGTGCTTACGTTAGTATCAACTTGATTAGGAGTTAAATAATCAAAAATATCAGCAAATGTTGTTGTATCAGCCAAGGCTTTGACTTCGCTCTCAGTAGCGTGACCGAGTTTAATCCACTTCATAGTACCCTCAGCTGTAGCACTTCCTGCTGCATTGGTTTGTGTGAATTTTTGTGCGTAAAGCGTTCCAGCAGAGAGATCGTTTGTCTTGTCTGCTACAAACATAAGCATAAATACGTTGGTGCCATCATCGCCATAAAGCGCTGTTTTGCCATCGCCAAATACTTTTGACATCTCCCAAGTTCCTTTACCCATAGCGTAGCGTTTGTGCAAACTGTAAGAACCATCTGCTTTAACGACAACCTCTTGATTGTATCCGTAGTGGTACATATTGGCAGTTTTGGTGTTATTCCAATAGAGTTCAGTCATAGCTTTAAGACCAGCAGCTGTATCTTGAGCAGCATCGCCACTTGCTTCTGTAAAGTAGAGGTCATAATCCTCTTCGCCACCTAAGTGTGTATTCCAAGGCGTTTGTGAACCAAAGCAGAAAATCCATCCACCCTCTACACTTGAGTGATCGATTGGTTTTTGATTGACGGCTTTAAGCGTACCGTTTGCATCTTGTTCAATATTGGTAAGAATCATATTCATAGGCATTCTTGAGTACCAATTCTCTTGCTTATAGCTTTTTACACCGTTGCTAAGCACATCATCATACTCTAAGTGAGATACCAAAAAGAGTTTGCCATCGACATTCAAAAGTGAGTTGGCATCGGGAGTCTCAGCAATGACTGGCTCACCAAAAGGATCCATCAAAGGCTCCATTGTGTGGTTATAGAGTTGCCCTGCAGCGTGTGGATTGGTTCCAACTTTTGTCTTGACATCAAAAAGAATATCGTAAGATAGTGGATAATCTTTATACTCTGTTTCACTTGTATAGACACGAGCTACCGCACTTGAGTATGCTCTTGACATATCTTCATGCGTTGAGGGTGCATCCATTCCAATAAACTCAACTTTTGTTGCTACTACTGCATTGTCTTTGGCGACTGTGCTGTTGTCGTTTGTTGCCGTATTGTTATCACTGCTTCCGCAACTTGCCAAAATCATTGCTGAAATAGCTATAGATGCACTTACGCTAATAAATGTAGATCTCATCGTAATCCTTTTGTCTCTTTTTTTTGTATTTACGATTGATAATTTATCTTATGAAAGTTACATGAGAGTTACAATTGGATTGCTTTTTGGTTACTTGCATGAATCGATTAATAGTGTTTGGCACAATATCAAGTCTAAGCGATACATCTAGGAGAGTTTGGGGCATTGAGTCAAAGAGCAAAGGGTTTAGGTTTGCTCTTTGGTTTTGAGAGATTACGCCTTTGGCATAATGTGTGTAGCTTTGGAGACGTGGTATTTGAATCCAATCTCATCAGCACTGCATCCTAGTGCCAAGGCTACCATTTGGGGCATGTGCAAAATGGGGATATTAATATCTCTGCCTGTTGTTTTTGAGATATTATCTTGATAGGTATCCATTTTGAGGTGACACAATGGACAAGGAGTGACGACCATATCGGCGTTGTTGTCGATAGCATCAATCATCGCATTACCCGCAAGTATTTCGGAGGTGTGATTGGCTTGAAGTTCGACGTGGAAACCGCAACACTTGTTTTTGCTTGCATAATCAACCGCTTTGCCCTCTAGTGCCACAATGAGGTTATCCAAAGAGTTTGGCACATAAGGATTTTCACCTTTGTGCAGATGTGAGGGGCGAATGTTGTGGCATCCGTAAAAGGGTGCGATATTGAAGTGGCTTAGAGGCGTGGTTACCTTTTGACTAATGGCTTCCAAGGTGTAATCATCAATCAATGCGTACAAAAAGTGTTTAATGGCAACAGTGCCTTTGTACTCCAATCCTACCTCTTTAAGCTTCTCATTGACACGAGCTTTAAGGGTAGGGTCACTATCAAGTGCCTCTTTGGTCATAGCCAAATTGAGTTGGCAGGTGTTGCAAATGGTTACCATCGTCAAACCAAGTTTTTCAGCGTAGCAGATATTTCGAGCGTTGAGTACATGCGACAAAAAAGGATCAAAATCTTGCAAGTGACTCGCCCCACAACAACTCGCCTCTTCAAGGATGGTTAGTTCAATATCAAGCTTTGCAGCTACTGCTAGAGTAGATGAAAGCAACTCAGGTGTCGATTGTTTGGCGGTACAGCCAGTATAAAGTGCATAGCGTAATTGACTCATCCTCTCTCCTTATAGCTTGTTGGTTTGTGAAATTTCAATAAGTTTGGCAATCTCTTCAAGATTTTTGGATTTGGGGACGTTATCCACCCATGGCAATCCATCATTCCAGTGAATTTTACCCGCTTTAATCATCTTGTAAGCGGTTTTGAGGTGCTTGTACATTCCCAAATAGCCCTCAGAATAGACCACAATATCGGCTTCATCCAAGAATCCATGCTTTTTGATACTGCGTACAAATCCCTCGGCGTGACGTGTGGCGATATTGGGTACAGCGACTTTGTGTTCAAACTGCATAGTGTGAAGACGGGTGATTTTTTCAATGGGTGCAATATCTTTGGGACACGCCTCTTGACACTCAAAACATTTGACACAATCCCAAACCCCTTGACCCATTTGGGCGGTTGCTTTGAGTCTCTCATGGGTTGCGTTGTCACGGCTATCAATGGCAAATCGATAGGCTGCTACAAAAGCCGCAGGACCAAAGAACTCATCATTGACCTCAATCACAGGACAAGCGTAGTGACACGCTCCGCATTGAATACAGTAGTCAGCATCAAGCATTTGAGCCAGTTGTGCTTGTGAGATTTGGTTTTCATGCTCAGGATGCTCATCAATATCGGCTACGACATAAGGAGTAACGGCTTCGTGTTTTGCCCAAAAATCGGATTTGTCGATAATCATATCCTTGATGGCTCGTTTTTTGCTTTGGGGTTCGAGTATAAGCTCATCGCCAAAGAGATGCGTCATTTCAAAAGCATTCTCTTTACAAGCAAGAATTGATTTGCCATTGACTTTAATCCCACATGCCCCACAGATACCATGACGGCACGAACGACGATAGGAGAAGCTTCCGTCGTATTCCCATTTGATACGGTTGAGGAGATCAAGCATGACTTCGTGATCGCTTACCTCTAATTCATAAGTTTTGTAATAGGGCAAGTAGTCGGTTTTGGCATTAAATCGAAATACTTTTAGTGTTACTTTTTTGGTATGCATCGTCTCTCCTCTTAATAGCTTCGTTCTTTAGGCTCAAATTTGCCCAATACCACATCGGCATACTCAACTTCAAACTCATTGTTTTCATTGAGTTTAAGATAGGTATGTTTCAAGAAGTTTTCATCGTCTCGTTTGGGATAATCGACTCGATAGTGTGCTCCACGAGACTCTTTTCGGTGGATTGCTCCCTCTACAATGAAGCGTGAGTATTCAATCATGTGTCCCAATTCTATCGCCTCTTGCAAATCGGTATTGTAGAGATCGGATTTATCATCAATGCGAATCGATTGAAATTTCACCATCAAATCATTTAAAATCTCTTGTTGTTTGAGCAAAGATGCCTCATCTCTAAAGACCCCTGCATTGTGTGTCATGCTCTCTTGAAGTTTTGTGCGAAGCTCATTGGGGGTATATTGCCCGTTGTTGGTTTTGATAAACTCCAACTCTTCAATCATATTTTTGACATCGCTTGGATGGGCGGGACGTAGTTCAAGTCTCTCCAAATCTTTGATAATGGTTTCTCCTGCGTGTCGCCCAAAAAGTAACGCCTCAAGGACAGAGTTGGCACCTAGTCGATTGGCTCCATGAACCGATACGCAGCTACACTCACCCGCAGCATAGAAGCCATCGACAAGTTGCGTGGGTGATTTGCGAACGTGGCAATCTTTATCGACAGGGATACCTCCCATAGAGTAGTGTGCTGTAGCAGCAATCTCAATGGGTTCTTTGAGCATATCTTGACCCAAAAAGGCAATGGCTAATTCACGCAACTCAGGAAGCTTTTGCAAAATCGTCTCTTTGGGAAGGTGGGTTAAATCAATATAAACCGAATCTTTGTTATCGCCCACACCTCGTCCCTCATTGACCTCTTGGGTAATCGCACGTGCTACCACATCACGAGAAGCAAGTTCCATCGCTTCGGGGGCATATTTGCTCATAAATCGCTCACCTAAGCTATTGAAGAGTCGTCCGCCCTCACCACGTGCTGCTTCAGAGATGAGTACACCGCTACCTCCCAATCCACTGGGGTGAAACTGCACAAACTCCATATCTTCCAAAGGCAATCCGTGTCGTGCGACGATAGAGAGTGCATCGCCTGTATTGGCATGGGCATTGGAGTTGATTTTATAAGCCCTTCCGTATCCACCTGTAGCAAACATAACGGCTTTGGCGTTGAAGAGATAGGGTTGTGTATCTTTGATGTTGTAAGCTGCTACACCCGATACTTTGTTGTCTTTGTAGATCAAATCGGCTACATAGTACTCATCAAATACCTCTACACCCGCACGATGGGCTTGTTCATAGACGGTTTGGAGCAAAGTAAGTCCTGTTCTATCTTTGGCGTAACAGGCTCTGGGTTTGCTTTGTCCACCAAAAGGTCGTATGGCAATATCGCCCTTTTCATCTCGTGAGAATACCGCTCCCATCTTCTCCGCCCAACGAACCGTTTGGGGTGCTCTGCTGCACATAAACTCTACACAATCTTGATCGGCTAAATAGTCACTTCCTTTGACGGTATCAAATTCATGTAGCTCCGTAGAGTCATCGGCACCCAATGCTGCATTAATCCCACCTTGTGCAGCACCTGAGTGACTTCGTAAGGGGTGAAGTTTTGTGATGAGTGCAGTCTTTTTTCCTGCTGTTGTAAGCTCTTTTGCTGCTGCAAGTCCTGCCAACCCAGCACCAACGATAACAACATCGTATCTTAATACTTGAACCATATTCACTTTGTCCTTTTGGTGTAATTTGCTACGATTATAGCGATAATTGGATTTTGGAAAGGTTAATTAAAACGGCTTTGAAGCGATTGAGGGGGTAATATGTTACTTTTAGTAGTAGCGTGTTGCAGACTTAACCTATAATCCAAAGATATAACGGATGTTACGCACTTTGCTAAACGCTTAAAAATTGAATATATCGTATCAAATGATAGGCTTTATCTATCATTTGGTGATACCAAATCTAGTGCGTTATATCGCCAACTAGATATTTTTGATTCGCAACAATTTACTCTTGCCTACCATCAAATCCAACGTCATGGACATACGTTTGAAGACGCTCTCTTGGCGGTATTCGAGGTTGTGTTTGGCACAAATATCTTTGACGATGGGTTGCATCTTTTGGTATTGACTAAGGGGCAAGTTGGGGAAGAGGTGGTGTTCGATTTGATAGTTGAGCCATCCGTGACCAAAGTCTATCAAATCTGAACCTGTGTTGTAATTGACACTTCCCATAATTTGACGCAAATAGAACTCCCCTTGCGATTTGTGGGGTTCGTCAAAGCGGTAAATATCGTGTGCTGAGTGGTTGGGGACAATGACCAAAAAGGAGTGAATATTGGCAACATACTCGGCAATCAAAACCACTATCAAGGCATTAACAACTCCAGTCCATCCAAAAAAAGGATAAAAAAGCAAAGGAAGAGCTACCATTTTGAGCAAAAAGTAGGGCAAAATGTAGTGTTTCCATAGCTCATATCCGTGAGGTTTGAAAGGGCTAACTTGATAGTAATTGATAGGCTCAAGTCCCTTTTTGCGTCGTTCTTTGTTTTCAAGAATCCTAAGTGTATTGGGTGCATAATAGGTAAGTTTCCATATTCCCGCAAAAACAAATACAAAGAGATACCTCACCCACATAGGAGCTTTGGAGGTCGTAAGCCACGTCATATTTCTCTCGACATTGTCGGGATCATCATCTTCACCAAGGTGGTAGTGGTGCATGGTGTTGTGTTCATAAATCCACGCACTAGGCTTTATCCAATCAAGCCAATCCAAAATACGTCGTTTACCCTCAGCAAAACCTGCCTTTGTGTAGCGATGGGGGATATTGGGAACTTTGTCGTAAGCTCCATGAAGTACAGGGTGAGCCACATTTGCCCACCTTGAAACATTGCCTACTCCCAAAAAGACTCCCCCCATAATCATCAAAATCCAAAACTCTAAGCCACTCAAAGCATAACTACTCATCTCCAGATAACTCGCAAGAGTGAGTAACGAAAGACCCAAAAGGCTTGAGGCTCTACCCCAGCGTTCTAGTTTTAAAAGATGTTCAAAATCCTCTTGAGAGGGTGTACCTATAGTCTCTTTGATTGCTTCGATATCTTTTTGCAGTTGAATTTGATCAACGTTTTGATAGGGGGTATAGCTTTTGCTCATTGGCACTCCTGAAAAATTTGTGAATATTATAATATTTTCTTTTTAAAATTGGGGTATAAATTTATAGAAAACTCATCAATAGCAATCCTATATCATGTTATAATCTCTAAGATTTTTATTTTAGGGTGATTTATGAAATTTATTACAGATTATTGGCAAAGATGGGTGACGGCAATTGTGCTTCTAGTTGTCGTTGGATTGGTAGGGTGGATAGATAATTTTATCCTCACATGGCTCTTTTTGGGGGTAGTCTATCTCTTTGCTTTCCATGAGGCGATGCAACTTTTTGGGCTTACTTCTACCCAAAGCTATTTTTGGGCTGCGTTGTTGTGGGTGGTGGCCTATTTTTATCCCAATCCCGATGATCTCTTTTTTCTTATAGCTATTATTTTTGCTTCACTTTTGGCGTTTACGCAAAACTTTGAATACAAATTGTTGCGTCCCTTTCTCTATCCCGTAAGCGGTATGCTCTTTATTTTGGTACTCTACAAAGATTTTGGGATGATGGCGATGATATGGCTCTTGATAGTGGTAGCCCTTACCGATGTGGGTGCTTTTTTTACAGGCAAAGCCATTGGCAAACACCCCTTTAGTCCCACCTCTCCCAATAAAACATGGGAAGGAGTAGCAGGAGGCGTGATACTCTCAACCCTTGTAGCTTCAAGTATGGCATCTATCTATGAGGAGATGTTTATAGCCCATTGGTGGATTGTCTTTGTGGTGAGTCTTGCAACCTCTATCGCCTCTGTTTTTGGGGATCTTTTTGAGAGCTTTTTGAAGCGTCGTGCGGGGGTCAAAGATAGCGGAACACTATTGCCTGGGCATGGGGGAGTGCTTGATAGGATTGATGGGTATCTCTTTGGAGGAATTGTGATGGTTATTGCTTTACGAGCGGTTCTTTAATGTCCTCTATTGTATTGCTAGGTTCTACGGGTTCGATTGGCGTTAATACTTTGCGTATCGCCCAAAAATACAATATCGCTATCGAAGCATTGGTAGCGGGTGATAATATTGAACTGCTCAATCAACAAATAGCTCTCCATAAGCCCAAATTTGTCGCTATTCGAGAGAGTGCCAAAACGCATCTTGTCAATCATCCACGAGTTTACAGTGGCAATGAGGGCATTGAAACAATAATTGAGCAATCGTGTAGCGATACGGTAGTCAATGCCTTGGTGGGTTATGCAGGAATGTTGCCTACCATTAAGGCAATCAAGATGAACAAAAAAATAGCGTTAGCAAATAAAGAATCACTTGTCGTAGCAGGGGAGTTTATCGATACGAGTCGTATTACTCCAATCGATAGCGAACACTTTGGATTGTGGTATCTTCTCAATGACAAAAAAACCAAACAATTGATTATTACCGCTAGTGGAGGGGCCTTTAGAGATTGGAGTATCGAAGCAATGCACAAGGCTACTTTCAAAGAGGCGCTCAATCACCCCAATTGGTCGATGGGGAGCAAGATTACTATCGATAGTGCCACTATGACCAATAAATTATTTGAATTGCTAGAGGCTAGATGGCTCTTTGGTACAACGCAACTTGATGGCGTTATTGAGCGTCGTTCCATCGTCCATGCTTTGGTTGAGTTTGTGGACGGTTCGACTACGGCACACTTTGCAGGGGTGGATATGCGGCTGCCCATTGCTTATGCTCTTTTGGATAGTATTGAGGATGAAATCTTGCCCAGTGTTGATTTGCTCAAAATGGGGGCTATTGGCTTTGAAGCCATTTCGCCAGAAAAGTATCCCATTTGGCAAATCAAATCCGATATTTTGACCAATCCCCATCTAGGTGTCGTTATCAATGCCGCCAACGAAGAGGCGATAGAGCTTTTCAAACAAGGAACATGTAGCTTTTTTGGGATGAGCGATAGGGTTTTGGAGTGTTACCAAAAATTTCACAATGTCAAACCCACCTCTATCGAGGATATTATCGCTATCGATAGAGAGGTAAGGAGATACAGTCATAAGCTTGTAGGTTTGCCATCGCCAAACGCCTAAGTGATAGTTTGAATTTTATTTTGACTACGCATCCAGTTCAAAATACTTACAAGAGTCAAAATGGATACCCGTTCAAGGGCAACCCCAACCGATTGCCCCTACAATATTTCCAAAACTCTTTTTCACTGCCTCGACTAAAGCCGAGTTTGAAACATTCAATAGACACCCTAAGGTAAATTCTCTCGATAGAGTGTTAGTATCGCAATGGTATTTTCATTTGGATTGTATTGATAGATGATGGAGTAGCCTTATGGTGGCTTGGTGAAAAAAGGATTTTAATCTTCATATTTGGCTAATACACTATCAAATGCCTTATCGATACTGTAGGCTCTGCCTTGTGCTATCTCTTTTAGGGAGACTTCGATATCGTCACGAACGGTGTTAATATTGCTAGGTAGCTGATACTCTAGCTTATTTTTAGCCACAAAACTATCCACTATCTCTTTAAACTCAGGATAAAAATCATCTTTTATATGAAGTGTCATTGAATGCATCATCGCTCCTTTGCTCTCATCAAGCAATTATACCACAAATCACCGATTGTATTTTTTGATAATCTTATCATGTTTGGCTTTTTGGCTTCCCACCCTTTTTTACACATTCCCGTAGGTGCGACACTGCGAGAGCCAAAACCGATACCCGTTCAAGGGCAACCACAAGGTATTGCCCCTACAATATTTCAAAATCTTTTCCGTAGCCTCGGCATTAGTTGAGTGAAAAAGGATTCAGCATCTCCATATCAAATATTTTAAAGTCTTTTTCATTACGAGTAACCAAAACCAAATCATGTACCATTGCAGTTGCAACTATAATATTATCAGGAATTTTAATCTTTTTGTGTCGTCTATTTTCAATAGCTTGGTTAGCAATCCCTTGGGTAATATCTAGAATTTTAAAAGTAGCTAAAAGTTCTCTCACATCTTTTTCGACCTCTTGGCTAAACTCAAACGACAACACTTCAATAAAAGTTATTTGAGAAATAGCTATCTCGTGGTAATGCTTACGCAAAAAGTTTGTAGCAATCGACTCTTGATTGAGGTGATAGATAATGATATTGGAATCTACTAAATACTTCATCTATCCCACTCGCTACGGATTGTCTCTTGCCACTCAATAGGGTCAATTTTTTGAGAATGCAATATACCTGCTGTTTTGGAAAAAATATCACTATCGCTTGGTTTTAAGGGTTGGCTTGAATCTCCTTGAATAGATAAATCACTAATGATACCCTCTTTTAAACTTTGCAATAGTGACAATATCGTAGGTGTATATTTATCATTGATTGTAAATTGAATAGTTTGCATTTGAGTCTCCTTTTGAGTTATTATAGCCTATTTTTGCACATTCCGTAGGTGTGACCGTGTCACACGCCTCTCTGTGCGATATGATCGCACCTACAAAAACCAAAACCGATACCCTTTCAAGGGCAACCCCAACCAATCGCCCCTACAACTCCGCCTTAATCGTCGCCAAATCTCCCTCTAGCTGTTTAATATTTGGATGATTAGGTGGAAGTTTCATTTTAAAAATATCAAGTGCTTTTTGCATATACCTAGCCGACTCTGGGTAGTTTTGCATCGTGTAGTACAAAATAGCGATATTATTGTAGCTTGTGGCGGTAGAGGGATGCTCTAAGCCTAGTACCTTTTCGCTTATAGCTAAATCTTTTTGATAGTATTGTAGTGCCTCGTTATACTCCCCAATGGAACGATAAACCTCTCCAATATTATTGTAGCTTGACGCAGT
>JQIS01000037.1 GCA_000830175.1 Sulfurovum sp. FS08-3
ATTTGACAGATTTATATCTTGTATGTCTTTTTAGGTTGGGTTAGAATTGCTGCTCATAGGCAACAATTTTTGCACTTAGTCTATCGTGAAGATACTCATCGGCACTACCGAGTTCATCCAAAATCAGTTGCGCTTCATCTTTGTATCGACGAATGCGGTACTTATCCCAGTGAGCGGGTGGTTTTTGGAGATTGGAGATACGGTCGGCGAGTTTGACCATCCAAATCTCTTGAGGTTGAAGTTGTATGCGTTTGATGCTATCGCTCATTTGCTCTTCTTTGGGGAGAGTGGGATTTTTACTCAGTGCCATAACGCCATCGGCTACATTTTTGCCAAAAGAGCTCACAATATCATCATACGTTACCTTGGTATCTTCAATCGTATCGTGCAGTAGTGCTGTTTCAATCAAAAGATTGGGATTGGTTACATTCTTTCCATTGACCATAGCACCCATTGCCTCCATCATGACATTGGCAACGTGTTTAATATAAGGAAGTTCACCATCGGGCATAGTATCTCCTAAGTGTGCTTTAACGGCAAAATTCCACGCTTTGGTATATCGGTCTTGATTCCATATTTGCATAAAACCTCCTTGGTTTTAAAAAGATTGTGTTTCATTATATTCTAAAATATTTTAAATCTATATTATATTACAATATAAAAGAAATTAATTTTAATGTGTTATAATTTGTGGTAAATATTACTACTAGAGGAAGAATATATGAAAAAAAAGCTTTTGATTTTGGCTACGGTTGTAAGTTTGCACGCTGGGGAGATGGCGATAGATGGCTACACAGGACTTACATGGCAAGACAATCGTGATGTGGTTGATAATCTTGTCACCTACAAAAAAGCCTATCAATATTGTCAAGACCTTACATTAGAGGGCTATAGCGATTGGAGAGTGCCTACTATTACCGAACTCTTGACGCTTGTTAGCTACAACAAATACAAACCTGCTATTATTGGTGGATTTAATCATGTAGAGGATAACTTCTATTGGTCCTCGACACCTTTCAAAGATGATTCGACTCAAAATTGGGGAGTTGATTTTAGAGACGGTGTTTCAGAACCCAACGGGATAAGCTACGACCGTCGTGTACGATGCGTACGAACCACCAACCCACCCAAAAAATAATCCTTTATCCTATCTTGCTAGAGTTGCTAGAGTAGGATAACTAAAATTTATTTCTACCTTTTTGGCCGAACAAATTGGAGGCTATTGAATGCTTTAAACTCGGCTAAAGCCGAGGCTACGCTTTCAAAGTCGTAATTTAAAATGGATTGCTTCGTACCTCGCAATGACTGATTCAAAGATGAAATATTGGGTAAAATGCGTGCATAAGTAATCAAAATTTATTGATGGTTACTTTTGCATACATCCCTGGAAAAATATTCTCTTTTCCTTTGTCGAAGCTAATACGCATGGTGATTTTGTGCGTCATGGGATTAGCATCGGGGATAATCGCCTTGATATTGCCATCGACTTCGTAATCAATAGAGGGAATCTCTACTTTGACTTTGTCGCCACGGTGAACGTATTTGATAATGCTCTCCGAAATGGCGACATCAATCTCAAGATCTTCCGTATCAACCAACATGATAGTAAGCATCCCTGGCATGACCATATCGCCTGGCTTGATGTTTTTTTGCACAATCACTCCATCGGAGGGGGCTTTCATCTTGACGTAGTTGTAAATAGTAGCCATCTGTTTGGCTTTGATTGCCATCTGCTTGACGGCTACTCTTGAGGTCTCTAACATCGTAACGGCATTATCTGCCATCATCTCAATATTGTCCAAATCGGTTTGAGGGACGATATTTTTTTTGTTCTTGAGTGCCTCTTTACGTCGTTGAAGGATACGAATACGCTCTTGCCAAAACTCTACAACGATTTGGGCTTGTTCAAGGGCAAGATCGGCTTGAGATTTCATAATATCAAATTCAGCCGACTCCATCTCATAAAGATCATCTTCACGTTTGACTCTATCGCCAAGTTTTACAAATACTTCTTTGACATATCCCATGTATCTGCTTCCAATCATCTTTTGACCATCCGATACGACGGTACCTGTCAATTGAATTTCATTGGCAGATAGAGTTTGTATTACCAAAAGTAACAAACTAAAAAAAATTGTCTTTTTCAAAAAAGTATCCTTTTTTACACACTTTAATCTATTTTTACCATTTTCGTAGCTGTGTATGGCAGCTCATGCACTCTTTTGTAATCTTGGTATAGGCCTGAATGGCTTGTTTGGCATCTCCTGCTTCAAAACGCTCCAAAAGGGTTTTTATCTTCTGATTGATCTGCTTTTTGATACCGTTGGTCATTTGTACTTTGTTATTGACATAGCGTGTCATAACGTCCTTCTCCTCCTCTTCTTCAAGCGGTGGTTGTATCCGTTCTACGGCATCTGCGAGTCTATTGGCACCCTCTTTTATGATGTCAAAATTGTTGTAAAAAAAGCCATTTTGAATATCTTGCATCGCTTTTGCCATGGTTTGCATATCCTTGATTCTATCGGCTGTATTATAGCTTCCTGCTGCCCATAAACTCGTACTTAAAACCAACGCTACGGCTACTATCTTTTTTTTCATCATCATCTCCTAAAATTTTTAGATTTCTCAATTGTATCAAAATAATAATTAATAAATCAAAACTTCTGATTATTATTATCACCTTATATAACTAAAATTTATTTTTTCAGTTTTAATTCAGTGATTTATTGTTATAGTTTTTGATGCAGTTTATTGACCGCAATTTCAAAATTTAAGATACGTCCTTGGGAGGAATAACAATGAAAAAAATCGTAATGGCAAGTGCAATCACAATTGCAACAATGGGAACTCAACTTCACGCTGAATTTAGCTTTGGTGATATGTTTAGAGATATGAAAGATGCTACGACATCTATGAGTCACGATATGAGAGACAGTGTAGAGTCGATGAAAGATGGTGCTGTTGAGACAAGTAAGAGTGCAGAACGAACCGTAAGCAACGTCTCAAAAGATGCAAAAGATAGTGCCGTAAAAGTCTCAGATGACCTCAAAACGAGTGAAATTGCTACCGTAAATAGCGGAGAGCGTTCAGTAACCAATGTATCCAAAGATGCACGAGACTCTACCGTAGAGGTTGCTGAAGATACAAAAGACTCAATCACCAACACATCACGAGATTTGAAAGATAGCTCAACCATGGCTACCAAAGATTTCAAAGACTCTACCATTGCGGTTTCAAACGATGTAAACGATGCGACTAAAAATGTATCGGATAACCTCAACGATTCTACCAAAACCATCTCAAACGATACCAATGATGCAACCAAAAATGTATCCAACAACCTTAACGACTCTACCAAAACGATCTCTAACGATACCAACGATGCGACTAAAAACGTATCCAACAACCTTAACGACTCTACCAAAACGATTTCAAACGATACAGCCGATGCTACCAAAACCATTTCAGATAACGTCAATGACTCGACTAAAACTATCTCAAATGATACCGCAGATGCTACAACCAACGTTTCGGACAACCTAAACGACTCTACCAAAACGATTTCAAACGATACCGCTGATGCTACCAAAACCATTTCAGACAACGTCAATGACTCTACTAAAACCGTCTCTAATGATGCAGCCGATGCTACTACCAACGTTTCAGACAACGTCAATGACTCAACCAAAACTATCTCAAATGATACCGCCGATGCTACGAAATCAATCTCTGAAGATACTACAACCAATAGAGATGAAATCAAACACTAAGCAAGGGTGTCCATCTCATTCATTTGGGTAGTCAAGCCTCTTTTTGGGGTTTGTACCATTTTATAACATTAATCTATAGGTAAAATTAGGGGTAGGAGTATATTTATGAAACAGACAAATAGAGAGGGTTCGTTGAAGCGTTTTATGCTTAATGTATCACTCATAGTGGGTCTAACATTGGCAGTTTTTGCTCAAGAGACACCAGCACCAACCAACGCACCCGACAATCAAGCTAAAAAATTGGCTATGGTTATCAAGGTCAAAGGGGACGTGGAGGCAAAGTACAATGAATTTATCGAAAAGAAGATCAAAACAATCGGTTTTGCAGCAACCGACCCGCACAAACGTGTCAATGATGCCTACAAGAAAAAGTACGGCAGTACCAATTTGGATTTGCTAAGCTTCATGTCTATCGTCAATAAAAACGAAGTCAAGAAACTGCTTAGCATTGATCCTAGATTGGCAGGATTTAACCCTTTTAACCTTTTGGCGTACAAAAAGCTAAGCGATGAGACCACATACATCACGCACCTTATGCCCGAAGCTATCTTGGATATTATTGGCATTACCGACCAAAAGGTTAAAGCAGATTATATCAAAAGTTTTGAAGCTTTGGATAAAATGCTCATAGAGACTTTTGGTAACGATGTGAGCTACACCACCTACGAAAAACTCCCTCCCAAAACGATGATGAATTTTGTTTACACATTTGAGCGTTCGGATGATTTGGATGAGTTTGTCGATGATTTTCAAGAGAGATTTGAGGAGCTTTTTGAAGAGAAAAAATATATCGTTGCGGGATATTTTGACTACAAAGAGTTTTTTGAGGGCGAAACCGATTTGATTCCTGGATTTGATAGATATTGGACCTACTCATTGTGCCACTTTAAATACTCCTTTACCGTATTTGACAACGCAGGTGGGCGACCCGATGCAGGGATTTTTGCACCTTGCAGTATGTATATGTTTATCAAAAAAGATAGCAATGAGTTGCATATTGGTATGCCAACCCTTGCCAACTGGGCAACCACACTGGGCATTTCAGAGGATAAGATACGCCTTGAGTTTATGCAAAAGCTTGACGAAGAGATTAGTGCTATGATGGTTGGATTGGGTGCTAAAGTGGTTGAAAATACCAATCCTTTGGTCACTACCGTTGTGCCTACACAAGAGACAAAAACACAAACCACCGATGGGGTCAAAACTCCCAAGCTAACACCCATCAAAGAAGAGAATGCAACCAATAGCGACAACACTCCCGTTATTGAGATACACATTCCAAAAACACCCACACCTCCCACACCTCCAAAGGTTATCACCATTGGGGGCAACCCTCCCGTTCAAGAGAACCTTTCAATCTATGAAACCCGTAAGATTCAAACACCCAAAAGCGTACCACCTGTAGATGAAGAGTCGGGAGCCGTCGTTACTATCGATAAAACATCCAAAGTCGGAGAGGTCAAAAATTCTCGCCTAAGTGCTTATTTGCAAGGTCCATTGGTAGATGTTGGGACAGTTAAATCCAAACTTACCAATGCAGGATTTACACTCGTAGGTGAATTTGCAGTCGATAAAAAAGGAGAGGTTACCACCATTGTCTTTACAAATCCCAAACTTACAGCACAAGCCGATAAAGAGGGTAGAGGATTTGTAGCATTGGGTAGAATATTGGTTAATACAACCAACAATCAACTCTCCATTACCAACCCGCTCTATGTTTCACGAGCATTTATGCAAAAAGATTTTGACGACAAAGTGGCTCTTGAAACGTTGCAAACGTTGCGAAGTCTCTTTGGGGATTTGAAAGACTCCGAAGATATTTTGAAATACACCCTTTTGCCAAAGTATCACTTCATGATGGGAATGCCCTACTACGAAGATATGATTGAGGTAGCCAAAGATAGCCATGCTAATCTTATGGCAAAAGTAGCCACTAAAAAAGAGTTGCTTTTCACACTCAAAATCTCCGATAAACGCTCATTGGTAGGATTTCAACTCTCCAATCGTACCGCCAAATTTGTCACTAAAATCGGTATGGAAAATGCGGGATTACTCCCCTACGTCGTGCTTGTTGAAGATGGGGTTGCTAAGATATTGGATCCCAAATACTACATCGCCATTATGTATCCTATGCTCAAAATGTCACAATTTATGAAAATCTCCACCATCCCTGGAGCCATTCAAAAAGAGGCGATTAATCTATTTAAGTAGAGAGTTTTTCTCTGCTTAGTGTTCCTTGGATGACGTTTCTTGTGTGGTATGGTCATACCTATGAATTTTATATATTTGTTCTATTTTTTTAATCCAACCAAAGAGTATCCAATTCAACAATTTTCACACCATACTTCTCTATCGCTTTTTGACAAAATTTAGTATCACTTGTAAGTAACTGTTCTACAGAGTATTTATGAGCCAAAAAGAGTTGCATACAATCTTCATAATCAAGATTGAGCGTGGTATCTGTTTTTAATAATTCCAAAATACTCTTATTGAGTATGATAAAATCTTGATTATTGGCTACCAAAATGCTTACTTTTTGGACAATGTAATCAATGGTAGCAACTGTCGTTTGAATATCAAGTCGTTTTTGCAAAAAGTAAGAGATGGTAGAGATAATATCTGAACTTGTATAGAGCTGAGTATCATTGGCTAAAAACTTCTCTAGTGCTTCTTTGGCTTTTAGATGTCGCTTTCTTGATATATCAAAGATATCCAAAAAGAAGTTGGTATCCAAAAAATACTACGCATATCGAGCCAATCTCTCATCACGAAGTGAATCTCTTGTTGTCCCTTGACTATCGCCTACTATTCCTACAATTTTGAGTAGATTACTATCTTGTTGCTCTTTTTGGTGGATAATCTCATCAATTAAAGGCTTGTAAGAGCTATCCAAGAAATAACCTTTGGTTTGATTGCGTTTTTTATCAATAATCTCAATAATATCAAACTCGTTTAGTTGATGAAGATTTCTTTGAATTTGCGAAACGGAAACGGTTTGCATACTTATTCCTTGTTTGTGTGATATATATATTATATGAAAATAGGGCTTAGGGGCAATTGAACCGCAATGCACCTCTCAAAATTGCCCTCATTTAACTGCTCAATGCAATAGTTTTACATACTTCAAGGTATAATAAACTTTTTACCATGGGGGTGTTAAGATGGATAGAGTATTGCTCAATCGACTCAAAAATAAAACGATTTTTCATGCACTTAGTGAGGAGGATTGGGGGTATCTGCTCTCTATTTCGACTCTCAAAACCTTCCAAAAAAACAATATTCTCTTCTACCAAGGCGACGCTTCGAGCTGTTTGCATATTTTGGCAGAGGGGGCTGTTAGGATATACAAACACAACCCCAAAGGTCATGAGGTGATACTCAAAGAGATAGAGCAAACCTCGCTTATTGCACAACTTGCCAATCTTGAAGAGATTGCTTTTCCCTCCAACTGCATGGCTACGCAAGACTCCAAGATACTCCTTGTCGATTATGCCAAATTCAAAAGTTACTTTTTGCATGACCCTAAATTTTTGCTCATTTTTGTTAAATCCCTTACCCAAAGAGTATTGGAGCTTGAAAATCTACTCTCTACGCACCTTACTCTCGATGCCAAAGCCAAAGTTGCCAAATTTATCTACGAAAATCAAGAGCGTCTCAACCAAAAAAGCAACGTTGAAATTGCCAAAATACTCAATATCACCCCCGAAACCCTCTCACGAAATATCAAAAAACTCCGCAATGAGGGCATTATCCAAACCCAAGAGGGAAAATTAACCATTCTCCAACCCAATACCCTACGCCAATGCTTTTGACCTAAGTCAAGGATTTTGTTTTTGGAAAGTGTTATAATAGACCCCGTATTTGGAGGTAGTCGATGCATCGTAGAGAGCTATTTGGACGCATGGGGAGGCTCTTTGAAACCCAAAAAAGCAGCTATATCCGTCCGCCCTATTATGAAGATAGGCAAAGTTTCTATGCCCATTGTCAAGCCTGTAATGGGGCGTGTGCAAGTGCTTGTGAAGAGGGCATTATAGGCATACTTGCAGATAAAACTCCCAGTATTGCGTTTGGCAAAAACGGGTGTACCTATTGCGATAAGTGTGCTTTGGTGTGTAGTTTTGGCGTATTGAAGCTTGAACACAAAACCCTCATTCGCATTGAGCTAAACATCAATACTCAAAGTTGCATGAGTTGGTCGCAAACGATGTGCTTTGCCTGTAAAGAGCCGTGTTTGGAAGATGCTATCATCTTCGAGGGACTCTTTAAGCCCACTATTAATCAAACACGATGCACACATTGCGGCTTTTGCCTGAGTCGATGCCCTACAAATGCTATTGAGCTAAAGGCGTTGAGTTGATTGTTCTTATTGCTTGAGTGCTTTTATCGGAAGTGGGACTTTAGTCCCACCAAAAGCTAAGATTTGGTTGTTATTGCTATCAAAGCTAATATGTGGGACTAAAGTCCCACTTCCAAAATGCTATTTCTTTAAAAAAGAAAAATACAATAAAAAAGGATACCCAATGCGATTTGTAACTCTTTTGATACTCTTTGGTACGATACTTTTTGCTTTGGATATCAAGCCAACGCAGAGCTATCAAGCCAGTGGAGGTGTGACGGATATGGTTTACGACAAAGGCAAACTCTATGTGGCTACAACAGCGAGTCGTGTCGATATTTTTGATACCGCTACCCATCAAAAGCTCGAAAGTAACATCACTTTGCCTCCCATCAAAGACTTTATGGGCGATACGATTGATAGTAAAATCTACTCCATTGACCTACTAAACTCCAAAATATTGCTTGTTTCGCAAGGCGTTCAAGGCTTTAGGGAGATTCATCTCTACGATGGAACCATGCACAAGATTATAGGCAGTAACCAAAAGATGTTTATCTCCAAAGCCCTCTTTGTCGATGATACCAAAATCCTCTTTGCCTTGCTAAGCAACGAACTCTTTTTGTACGATACCCAAACGCAAAAAACTCTTTGGCAAATGGCGTTATCGCACTCGAAGTTTTCAGATTTGGTTCTCAATGAAACACGCAACCTAGCCATAATTGCCGATGAGAGCGGGGATTTGAAAGTCGTTGATGTTCACAATGCCAAGATAACTAAAACACTTGAGGGACACAATCTTGACAATGTCTTTAGAGTCGATACCAAACAAAACACCATCATTACCGCAGGGCAAGATAGAAAATGCGTGGTGTATGATTTGGCTAAACCTCACCAAACCTACTTCATGCAAAGCGGTTTTTTAATCTACGCCGTAGGGTTAAGTCCTAGTGCCAAATGGGGAGCTTACAGTAGCGATGAGCAAAACAATGCGGTGGTATTTGATACCCAAACCAAACAACCCCACTATACATTAAAAGAGAACAAAATGACACTTTCAAAGATTTTGTTTATCAATGAAAAAGAACTCTTTTTGGGAAGTGATTCGGATATTTTTAACTATTACAACTTAAACGGAGAAGAAAAATGAATATTTCAAGCATCGTAGTACAAACCCTGCCTCAACACATCGAACAAGTCATAGCCGACCTTCAAGCTAGTGGCGTGTGCGATTACCACCTCCACGATGAAAAGGGGCGTATTATTATCACTATCGAGGGTGAGGGAGTAGAAGAGGAGCTTAAAAAGTTGCGTGTGGTGGAGGCTATTGCCCATGTCATTAGTGCTGATATGCAAATGGCGTACAGCGAAGATGAACTCGATAAACACATGGAGATACTAAGCAACAACGATGCCGTACCCAAAATGCTCAACGATGAGAGTGTCGATATTGAGAAGATTCTCTATCACGGGGATTTGAAGAAAAAGGATTTGGAATCTTTTGCCAAAGAGCTTGAGAGGGGGCAGTAGTGGAGTTTGTTCAGAGTGAATTTTTCATCGAAACGCTTGTGCCTAGCGGTGAACTTATCGTTTCTCGCACCAATCTAAGAGGCATGATTACCTACGCCAACGATACCTTTGCGACGATTTCAGGCTATGAGGTCAATGAGCTAATAGGAAAACCTCACAATATCGTACGCCACCCCGATATGCCAAGTGTTGTGTTTGAAGATATGTGGGAGAAGCTTCAAAAGGGGCAAAAGTGGGAGGGTGTGGTCAAAAATCTACGCAAAGATAGAGGCTTTTATTGGGTTCATGCGACTGTAAGCGGGGTCTATAGAGACGGTGAGCTTGTGGAGTACAAATCGATTCGTACCCCCATAGAGTTTGAAGAGAAGCTCAAACACCAACGTCTCTACGATGCGATGCGACAAAGTGCCAACGAGAGAGTGCGAGTAGTCATCTATCGCTAAATAGGCTAATCTCTTGACATAGGTCATGGTAAGGAATTTTTGAAAGTGTTATACTCCTCTTGTAATATTAAACAAAAGGAGAGGAAATGGCACTTTCAAGAAGAGATTTTCTAAAAAGTACAGCGGCAGCTTCTGCGGCATCGGCTATAGGGATGAGTGTACCCTCATCACTTCAAGCCAAAGCAGATGAAGCACAAAGCGGTTGGCGATGGGATAAGGCGGCGTGTCGCTTTTGCGGTACGGGTTGCGGTATCATGATGGCGACCAAAGAGGGCAAAATAGTAGCCGTCAAAGGCGACCCAGCAGCACCTGTAAATAGGGGATTAAACTGTATCAAAGGGTACTTTAACGCCAAAATTATGTACGGAGCCGATAGACTCAAAACCCCTCTCCTTCGTGTCAATGACAAAGGCGAGTTTGATAAAAAGGGCAAATTTGCTCCTGTATCGTGGAAAAGAGCCTTTGATGAGATGGAGATTCACATCAAAAAGGCACTCAAAGCTTCTGGCCCTGAGGGGGTAGGTGTCTTTGCATCGGGGCAATATACCGTGATGGAGGGGTATGCGGCACTTAAGATGATGAAAGGTGGACTAAGATCCAACGCTTTTGACCCCAACGCACGTCACTGTATGGCTTCGGCGGTTGTTGGGTTTTATCAAACTTTTGGGATTGATGAACCTAGTGGTTGTTATGATGATATTGAGCTTACCGATACTGTCGTGGCGTGGGGATCAAACATGGCAGAGATGCACCCTATTTTGTGGTCACGGGTAACGGATAGAAAACTTAGCGACCCAGAACGTGTCAAAGTCATTAATATCTCTACCTATCGACACCGAACGTCGGATTTGGCGGATATGGAGATTATCTTCACTCCCAATACCGATTTGGCTCTTTGGAACTATATCGCCCGTGAGATTGTCTATCGTGATGATACCGAAAAAATCATTGATTGGGACTTTGTCAATAAACACATCGTCTTTGCTGCTTCTCCTGTCAATATCGGATACGGTATGCGTCGTGAAGGAGAAAAATCGCTTGTAGATGGCAAATACACTCCTTTGGAGATGGAGACCATCCAAAAAGAGATGTCCAAAGTAGTCTCCGCCACCGAAGCCCCTGCGTTGAAGCCTTACGGTTACAAAGAGGGCGATGTGATGAAAAATGAAGTACCCCTTGTCGATGGTAAGCCTGAAGTTTTAAAACACTGGGAGATTAGCTTCGAGGAGTACAAAAAGTTCTTAGAGCCTTATACGCTTGATTATGTAGCCTCTATCTCCAAAGGTAACCCCGATGAGGATATGGAGGAGTTTAAGAAAAAGCTTCAAACATTAGCCAATCTCTACATCGAAAAAGGGCGAAAAGTCGTAAGCTTTTGGACGATGGGAATGAACCAGCACACCCGTGGTACATGGGTCAATACTCTTTCGTACAATGTCCACTTTTTGCTCAACAAACAAGCCAAACCAGGTGATGGGGCGTTTTCATTGACGGGACAACCCTCTGCTTGTGGTACGGCTAGAGAAGTAGGAACATTTTGTCATAGATTACCCGCCGATATGATGGTAGCCAATCCGCAACATCGAGAGATTACCGAAAAAGCATGGAAAATTCCTGCCACAACCCTCAATCCTGTGGGCAATCAACACATTATGAAGATTCACAGAGATATTGAAGATGGCGTGATTAAGTTTGCATGGGTAAATGTTTGCAACCCCTATCAAGATACCGCCAGTGCCAAGCATTGGATTAAAGCAGCTCGTGAA
This sequence comes from Sulfurovum sp. FS08-3, assembly GCA_000830175.1. GTDB lineage: Bacteria > Campylobacterota > Campylobacteria > Campylobacterales > Sulfurovaceae > FS08-3. Next base: position 11,843 of record JQIS01000037.1, read on the forward strand.
ATGGATAACTTCATCGTCACATCTGATGGATACCCTGGTATTTCAGCCAAAGTATCGGATTTGATTTTGCCCTCGGCTATGATTTATGAGAAGTGGGGAGCGTATGGTAATGCCGAACGACGAACCCAACATTGGCGACAACAAGTCCTTCCCGTAGGCGATGCGATGAGCGATACATGGCAGTGGGTTGAGCTTTCTAAACGATTTAAAATCAAAGATGTTTGGGGTGAATATACCCTTAGAAACGGTCTCAAACTCCCTAGCGTCATAGAAGAGGCCAAAAAAATGGGCTACACGGAAGATACCACTTTGTTTGATATTCTCTTTGCCAATGAGAGAGCCAAATCCTATAAGCTTGATGCCAATGACCCTATCCAAAAGGGATACGACAACAGTGAGGGGTACGGTGATAGCCGAAATGTCAAAGGAAGCGATGGTGAAGTCTTTAAGGGATACGGGTTCTTTGTTCAAAAGTATCTCTTTGAGGAGTATGCAGACTTTGGACGAGGACACGCACACGATTTGGCAGACTTTGATACCTACCACAAAGTACGAGGACTCAAATGGCCCGTAGTCGATGGCAAAGAGACGCAGTGGCGATTTAACGTCCAATACGACCCTTACGCAGCCAAAGCGGTCAAAGCAGCAGGGACGAACAACTCTCACGCTTTTTATGGGACACTTGCCAAAGCCCTTGTGCAAGGCGATTTGATGGGAGTCAAAGACCCTACACCCAAGCCTTTGCCCAACAAAGCCAAAATCTTTGCAAGACCCTATATGGATCCCCCCGAAATGCCAGACAAAGAGTATCCTGTATGGTTGGCAACGGGAAGAGTGCTTGAACATTGGCACAGTGGGACGATGACGATGAGAGTACCCGAACTCTACCGTGCTGTACCCGAAGCGTTGTGCTATATGCACCCCGAAGATGCCAAGAAGTACGATGTCAAACAAGGTGAGCTTTGTTGGGTAGAGTCTCGACGAGGCAAAGTCAAAGCCAGAGTAGAGACAAGAGGACGCAACAGACCAAGCCGTGGACTCGTTTTTGTACCGTGGTTTGATGAGAAGGTATTTATCAACAAAGTCTGCCTTGATGCAACCTGCCCCCAATCGGGTCAAACCGACTTTAAAAAGTGTGCAGTAAAAATTTATAAAGCGTAAATTGTAGCTGTAGGTGCGACCATGTCGCACAATAACAGTTGGATTGAATCTATGCGTGTGACACGGAATCTACGGATTAGAGCAAATAAAACCCTCTCGCCAAAGGCGAAGCTTTAGTGAGAGGAATTTTTAAGGAGCTTTGCTTCTTAAAAAGAGAAAGGTTTTAAATAGAAATGGGAACAACACGAAGAGAGTTTATTTTATCAACCACACGGGCTATTGGACTAGCAACGCTGGGCGGACTGGTATGGGGTGCTTATGTCGATGAGGTGACTGCCAACAAACTCATGCTTCGACCCCCTGCAGCACTCGATGAGGCGGACTTTTTGCGTCAATGTATCAAATGCGGTTTGTGCGTCGAGGCGTGTCCTTTTGATACACTTCAATTAGCACGTGCAGGGAGCAATAAACCTTTGGGAACGCCCTATTTTGAGCCACGTGATGTGCCGTGTTATATGTGTCCTGAGATTCCTTGTGTGCCTGTTTGTCCTACGGGGGCGTTGGATATTACCAAAGTCTCTACCAATAACGAGCTTGATATCAACAAAGCCCAAATGGGTGTAGCCGTCGTTGATGCTAAAAACTGCGTAGCCTTTTGGGGGATTCAGTGCGATGCGTGTTATCGTGCGTGTCCTTTGCTTGATAAGGCAATCTATTTGGAGTATAGCAAAAACGAACGTACAGGCAAACACGCCTTTTTAAAACCCATAGTCGATAGCGATTTTTGTACAGGGTGTGGATTGTGCGAACGGGCGTGTGTGACCCAAAAGGCAGCGATTTTTGTACTGCCTCGTGAAGTAGCACTGGGCAAAGTGGGCGACCACTACATCAAAGGGTGGGATAGCAGTGATGATAAGCGTGTCAAAAATGCCCAAGCAACCACAACCCAAACCGAGATTAGCAAAGAGAGTGCTATCGATTCGCTCAACGATACGGAGGTTCTTTTAGATGACTAATTTTATCTATAAACATCGTTTTTTAATCCTTCGACGCATCGTACAAGTGGGATTGATGTTGCTCTATATCGGTGCCAATGTGTGGGGTTGGAAGTTTTTGCAAGGCAATCTATCGACATCGCTGCTCCTAGAGAGCGTACCCCTAAGCGACCCTTACGCTGTGTTGCAGATGTTTGTAGCGGGGGCGATTGTCTCAACCAACCTCATTATTGGAGCGTTGATTATCACACTGTTTTATCTCGTGCTAGGCGGTAGAGTCTTTTGTGCGTGGGTTTGCCCTGTGAATATGATTACCGATGCGGCGGCCTATGTGCGACGTAAATTGCAACTCGATAGTGTGAGCAAAAAACAACCCGCTAGTCGCACCATTCGCTACTGGGTATTGGGACTAAGTTTGGTACTCTCTTATGTGTTGGCTATTGGTGCTTTTGAGTTTATCTCACCCATTGCTATTACGCACCGTGCGATTATCTTTGGTATGGGTTTGGGATGGGCTATGATGCTGATTATCTTTTTGTTTGATTTGTTGGTGCTTAGAAACGGATGGTGCGGACATATTTGTCCATTGGGTGGATTGTATGCCATTATTGGCAAAGTTGGATTGATACGCGTGGCTCACGATGAGTCCAAATGTACGGTGTGTATGAAGTGCAAAGTGGTGTGTCCTGAGATGCACGTATTGCACATGGTAGGTAAATCAAGTGAGCAGGTACTTTTGGGCGAATGCACCAATTGCGGTAGATGTATAGAGGTGTGCGACGATGATGCACTAAACTTTTCGATTAGGAAACTAGCAAAGGAGAGAGGAAATGAAACGAATAATTAAACTATCTATGGGGCTACTTTTGGCTTCATCGATCGTGTTGGCAGAGGCAACGCCAACCATCGAAGAGGAGGCTTTGGGACTACGCAAAACCAATTTGTACGATGAAGACAATGCAACCAAAGGCGATGGAACGCAATACGGTGACGCTATGGCAGGAACATCTCAAAAGATTGAAAGAGCTTTTCAAGATGCTCCGCCTATGATTCCCCACTCGATAGAGGGAATGTTGCCCATTACTATCAATAACAATATGTGCAAAGGGTGTCATATGCCCGACGTTGCACCCGCGCTTAAGGCGACACCGATTCCCGATTCGCACTTTACCGACTTTAGACCCAAACACACCTACGATGGCAAAGAGTTTAAAAAAGCGATTGATGAGATGAAAAATGAGGTCTCTATTGAGAAGAAAAAAGAGCTTATCGGTGCACGTTTTAATTGCAGTCAATGCCATGCCCCACAAAGCAAAAACGAAGCACCCAAAAACAACTTCACACCAGAGTTTACCACACCAGATGGTGCCAACAAATCAAGCTGGAACGGCAGCAAACTCACCGAAGGTTTGGATACCTTAGCCGATTAATGCACTATGCTTTTGTCATTAGCAACACTTTGTCTCTTTGGGGATGGGGTGTTGTTTTGGATTGATAGCAATACCATATCTCATCTAGCAAATGATTACTCTTTAAACTCAAACACCCTCAATTTTGCACTGCGACTTCGGGGGTTTTGCTTGATCTCTTTTGGGGTGGCAACGATGGGTTTTTTGGTGATGATTGTGCCTAGTTCATTGTCCCTTGAACAACTACACTGGAGAGCATGAGGGCTACAGATGCACTTTTGAGTCCATTTTTTAAAGCGATTTTTGACCAAGCGATCTTCGAGAGAGTGAAACGTAATCAAAGCCACAATAGCCCCCTTGTCTCGTTTGGCTTCCAAAGCATCCAAAAGTCTCTCTATCTCTTCGAGTTCACGGTTGAGTTCGATTCTAATGGCTTGAAACATCAGCGTAGCGGGATGAATTTTGCCCCCTTTGATGAGCTTAGTAGCAATGTGACTAAGTGTTTTGGCACTCGTAATAGGGGCTTGATTGCGTACTTGAATCACAGCAGAGGCGAGTTGTTGATAGGGGCGAATTTCGCCGTAGTGATGGAAAATATACTCCAATTGCTCTTGCGAATAGCCATTGACAATATCTTTGGCACTCATCGACTCCCCTTGATCCATACGCATATCGAGCGTATCACTCTCAAATCCAAAACCTCGCTCCCTCTTGTCAAGTTGCAAAGAGGATACTCCAAAATCCGCCAACACCCCTTTGATAGGAGTCTCTTTGAGTGAGGCAAAAATATCGGAAAACTTTCCTTTGTAGAGGGTAGAGCGATGGGCGTAGGGTTGGAGTCGCTGGGTAGAAAAATCAAGAGCTTCTTGGTCTCTATCGATGCCAATGTGTTGGATGTTGGGATGGGCTTCAAGCAAAAAAGAGCTATGTCCGCCGTAGCCCAAAGTGCAATCGACAAAATAGCCCTCATCTAAATCTCGAAAACTTTCTAAGACTTCATGAAGCAGTACAGGCACATGAGGTATTGTCATTTTTTATCCTATAAGCTTTAAGCTTTTTAGTATAATACCATAAATTAACACACAGGATAGTTAATGAATGAAGCCCTTATGCAATCACTTTTGCATCTCTTACAGTCGCTTTTTGATAAAAACTTCTTTGGAGTATTTCACGGTTCAATCTCTGCAAAAAATCTCCGAAACAGGTTTTATAATCAATAGAGACGATAGAGATTTGGAAATCATTGTCTATCTTAGAAAATTCTTGCAGACTACTATCTATCGGTTATGTATAGTATTTTGGAGTCCTTATTAAGCCAACTTATAGTATTTTGAGATTAAAATGTAACCAATTATATTGCTCTAAAGGAAACGGCATGGGAAGCCCAATAAAAATCGCAATAGGTGCAGGGTTTGCGTTGATTGCAGCACTGTTTGTTCAAAGCTCATTTAGTACACTAGAGGGGAGTGGATTTTTGCTCATGGCAGCCGTTTTTGGTGCTTATATGGCGATGAATATTGGGGCTAATGATGTAGCCAACAACGTAGGACCCGCTGTAGGTTCGGGTGCTATTACGCTTGGCGGTGCTATTGTGGTGGCGGCTATTTTTGAATCAGCAGGGGCGTTGATTGCAGGAGGTGATGTTGTCAAAACGATTCAAAAAGGGATTATTGACCCTTCGCAGTTTAGTGACCCCATGATATTTATCTATGCGATGAGTTCAGCCCTTTTGGCAGCTGCACTTTGGCTCAATCTTGCCACATGGCTCAAAGCTCCTGTCTCCACAACGCACTCTATTGTAGGCGGGGTTGTAGGTGCGGGGGTTGTTGCAGCTGGATTTAGCATTGTTTCGTGGGGGACAATGGCTAAAATCACTGCCTCGTGGATTATCTCCCCTATTTTGGGCGGATTGATTGCTGCTGGATTTTTGTACATTATCAAATCTCAAGTGCTTTATCAACAAAACAGACTCCAAGCAGCCAATAGAGTAGTACCTCTTTTGTTGGCGGTGATGACATGGGCGTTTACGACCTATATTATCCTCAAAGGCATTAAGCATCTTATAGAGGTAGAGTTTGCTGTGGCTTTGGGCATTGGATTGATTGTTGCTTTGGGGGTTTATCTTCTCTCCAAACCTATCGTGAGCAAAAAACTCGAAGGATTAAGCGATAATCGAGTCGATATCAATCAACTCTTCACACTTCCCCTTATCTTTTCGGCTGCACTGCTAAGCTTTGCACACGGTGCTAATGATGTCGCCAATGCTGTTGGTCCTTTGGCGGCGGTTTACGATGCTTTGACGAC
>JQIS01000038.1 GCA_000830175.1 Sulfurovum sp. FS08-3
TAGAGAAAAACATCACTTATGGATACGATTGGTAACAGGAGGAGCTAACCGATTAGCCTGTTAATGTAATATATTAATTTGAGGATTTATATTTGCATCTGATATAACACATCTAAATGTATGAATTGGATTACACTGATGAAAAGCGAATGAATCAGGCCACATATTATATGGAGCAGGCGTTTTGTTTGGGTTTAGCGATATGTGATACAAATAAGTAGTATTATAGTAATTAGTCATAATTCTTCTGAAATTTTGATTTCTAGCTGAATTGTTCCATACTTCATATACATTTATTTGTATTGTATTAAAATCATTATCATTAAAATTAGGATAATCAAATAAAATAAACATTATTCTATTCGTTTGAACAGTTAGTAAATTTAATTCTTGTTCATTTTTTACAGAAAATAACCATTTAGAATCTTTTTTACGTTCTATCCTATTTCCTCTACAATTAGGACAAATTGTTTCAATTCTTAAAACAGAATCTCCACAACTTCTACATTTATCCAATTGATCAACCCTGCTACATGATTTTATTTCTGTACCATCACTTAAATCATTACCTCTAGCTCCCGTTCTCTCACCTTCCATTCCTGTAATTAAACTTGCTAAATGTTGCCCTGGATAACCTATTTTAAGATTTGGTGTTTGTTTTGTGATATTTGACCAATACAGTGTATTTAATCTTGGAAGAAAAATACATTGATTTAAAAAATCTTTTATATCCTGTTCATTTGCATTTAATCTTATTTTACTAATATCTGGTTGCATTTTATTCTCCTAATAATTCTTTAATATCAATCTCTAAACCGTCACAAATTTTTATTAAACTAAGATAACTTGGATTTCTTTTACTTCTTTCAACTAAGCTTATATAAGTTCTATCTAATCCACATTTATCGGCTAATGCTTCTTGAGATAAATTTAATTGTAATCTTCTTGCTTTTATTTTTTCTGCGAGTTGTTTTAATAATAGTAATTCTTTTTTATTCATAAATTGATTATATTATTATTGACAATTAATCAACGGACAATAGTCACAATACCGCAATGCAAGCACTATCTCATAAATTTCCACCTTTCTATACTACTATACCAAGCGATAAAAAACCCATCAAAACAGAGTATGCCTTTGGATATTTGATTACTTTTTTGGATTAACAATCTTGACCAAAATAGCCAAAATAGCTATAATGACTATAAAAGGAGTCAAAATGCAGACGGTAACAGCTTCGGAGATAAAACAAAACAGTAGTATTTTGCAAAATGCCCTTAGGGATGATATGCTCGTAACCAAACGAGATAAACCTTTTGTGGTGGTGGTCGATTATGAACGATATATGAAACTGATTGCTCAAAATAGTGAGACGAGTCAAAAAAATTGGATAGAAGAGACATTTGGTACAATGAGCGTGAAAGATGCTAGTCAATTGCTAGAGGATACAACCCAAAATCGAGTCAATAAGGAAATTGATTTATGGTCATAGACACCGATACGATGAGCTATTATCTAAGAGGTGTTGAAAGTGTGAAAGAACATTTTATCAAACATCAAAACGAGCTCGCTTCTACGACTATCAATTATGCAGAGATAATCTACGGACTCACAAAACGAGACAACAAAAAGTATCTCCCCAAGGTAGAAATGATTTTTGAAAATATTAAGATTTATGATTTTGACAAAAAATCGGCAACTGTTTTTGCTACCCTCAAAGTCGAAATGCAAACAAAAGGGATTATTGTGGCGGATATGGATTTGATGATAGCAAGCATAGCGATTGCCAATGGAGAAAAAATAATCTCCAATAATATCAAACATTTTTCCAAAATAGAGAAACTTGATGTGGAGAGCTGGGTTAGAAATGTTTAGCTTCCTCCAAAAAATAGGTCATAAATCTCCACCTTTCTATACTACCATACCAAGCGATAAAAAACCTAAGACACGAAAAAGCCAAAACTCTGTAAGAGCATTCCAACCAATCAAAAACCAAAGCACAACGCAATGATGTGATAATTATTGCTATGGAAGATGATTGGCTCTCGTGCTTTGTAAAATTTCTATGGGTTTAGGTGCATTAAAAGAGTGACAAGGTATAATCGCTTTAGAGATGATTTAATAAAAAAGGTAAAAAATATTATGTTTGAAACAGTGATTGGTTTAGAAGTTCATGTCCAGCTCAATACCAAAACAAAGCTCTTTTGCTCTTGTCCTACTAGCTTTGCTCACCGTCAAAATGCCAACACTTGCCCGACTTGTTTGGCTTTGCCAGGAGCCTTGCCCGTGGTCAATCGCCAAGCAGCTATCAAAGCGATGCGATTTGGGTATGCTATCAATGCCCGTGTCAATCACCACTCTATTTTTGATCGCAAAAGCTACTTCTATCCCGATAGTCCCTCGGCGTATCAGATTACGCAAATGCACAAAGCCATTGTGCAAGGGGGTGAACTCTTTATTGATTTGGAAGATGGCTCAACCAAACGCATCGGTATGCACCAAGCCCACCTAGAAGCCGATGCGGGGAAAAACACCCACGACGGTGATATTTCCAAAGTCGATCTCAATCGTGCAGGGACACCGCTACTTGAGATTGTCTCCGCTCCCGATATGCGTAGCTCCGATGAGGCAGTGGCGTATCTCAAAAAGCTTCACTCAATTGTGCGCTACCTTGATATCTCCAATGCCAATATGCAAGAGGGTAGCTTCCGATGCGATGTCAATGTCTCGATTCGTCCCAAAGGACAAGAGGCATTTGGTACACGAGTAGAGATCAAAAACATCAACTCCTTCAAATTTGTAGCCGCCGCTATTGCCTATGAGGTAGAACGCCAAACCGAAGCCTACGAAGATGGGGTTTATGAGAGCGAAGTGGTGCAAGAGACAAGACTCTTTGATGTCAATAAGGGCGTGACCAAATCGATGCGAGGCAAAGAGGAAGCGGCCGATTATCGCTATTTCCCAGACCCCGATTTGCGTGAGCTTATCGTAAGCGATGAGATGATTGAGGAGGCGAAGCAAATGCCCGAACTCCCCGATGCCAAAGTAGAACGCTACATACAAGAACTAGGAGTCAAACGCTACGATGCTTTGGTGATTTGTTCTACCAAAGAGTTGGCGTATTTCTTTGAAGAGATGCTCACCTCCAACGCATCGCCCAAAAATTGCGTCACATGGCTTACTACCGAACTATTGGGACGACTCAATAAAGCCTCACTCTCTATCGAACAATCCCCCCTAAGCGGTGCCAAACTCGGTGAGCTTGTGAGCAAAATTGAGAACAATGAGATTAACGGCAAGGGTGCTAAGGATATTTTGGATAGATTGATGGAAGAAGATAGCTCTATCGATGCCTTGATAGAATCCATGGGACTTAGACAAGTCAATGACGATGGGGCTATTTTGGCTATTATCGATGATATTATCGCCCAAAATCAAGACAAAGCCCAAGAGTATCGAGAGGGCAAAGAGAAACTCTTTGGCTTTTTTGTAGGACAAGTAATGAAAATCAGCGGCGGCTCCGCCAACCCCGCCAAAGTCAATGAGTTGCTTAAAAAGAAATTGGGTTAGGGATTCTGTTTGTATTCGTTAGATTATGATATTGTGTGTAAATTTGTAGTGAATTGGTGTACAAAAGCTACTAATTTCTTTTTGTAATCAAATTACAGCTTGTATTAGCTATAATTATATTGTAACCAACGCTAGTCCTCTGTTAAGATGTAAATTTGGGTACGTTTTAGTATTCCATCTCCATCGCTTATCACGGCTAGTAACTTCTATATACTCATTCTTTCAATTATTTTTCTTTTTATTCTATTTGTATCGTGTTTGGTATATTTTTTGATAAGATCAAAGGATTCCATGCTAGATAAACTATCTTTTTTGAGTTTTTGAAACAATTTTGCTATCTGTTTGTGTTTAAAATCTTCAAAGCTTCTATACTCTTGAAGTTGATTAAGCATAAAGTGCAAAAAGAGAGCGACATCCAAAGCTTTATGCGTAGATATTGAAGCTCTAAATGTTTGAAACTTTCCTATACCCGATGCACTTCTAAAGGTACGATTAAAAAGCCTTCCACCGTGTGCCGCTCTGTTGCGTATTTCGCTAAGGCGTTCTAAATAGTGTTTAAAAGTTTGTGCATTGGAGATATTAAAGTGCCTACTTACTTCTGCTTCTATATCACTATTGCCAATCTTTAGACTCCGTATAAATGATATTACACTCCCCAAAGTCGCACTCTCTATAAGGTATTTAAAGGGTGGCATATTAAGTGTTGCTCCATCTATGCGATAGTTATTCCATTTATGGTTATTGTTTTGTAGATAAAAGTAGTGATTTGCTGTGAGTTTGTAGCACTCGTTAATCAAAATGCTTTTAAGTTTGGCTTCTATTCGTATAGTAACTGACCTTACGCACCCCCATAAAAAACATGCTAAAATACTAACGGATGTTACGCATTTTTATCGGGAGTGGGATTTTGGTCTGACAAAAAGCCAATGTCTATCTTGACAACTGTAGTTTTATATTGTATTATTATGTATCTACAGGATTCAAGGGATACATCATGACTCTAGCCGTTAAGAAATGGGGCAACTCTCTTGCCCTACGCATACCCAAAGATATTGCCCAAACGCTTCATATCGAAGATAATTCGCTCCTAGAACTAACCCTCGAAAACCAAACCTTGACCATCAAGCCCAAAGCCAACACACACTTAGAGGATTTGGTATCCAAAATCACCGAAACAAACCTTCACCATGAGATAGATACGAGTAGGAGCATGGGCAATGAGGAGTGGTAATTATATCCCCGATAGAGGTGATTTAGTTTGGCTCAACTTCACGCCACAAGCAGGACACGAGCAAAGAGGCAAACGCCCAGCACTCGTACTCTCACCCAAAATCTACAATGAAAAAAGCTCACTCTGTGTTGTCTTGCCCATTACCTCCAAAATCAAAGGTTACCCTTTTGAAGTACTTTTGCCTCAAGGCTTAGAGATAGAGGGAGCGATACTCTCAGACCAAATCAAAAATTTAGACTTTGTCGCACGAGAAATTGCATTTATATCCAAAGTACCTCAAAGTGTTGTAAATGAAGTGCAAAAAAATGTGTTGGCGTTGGTGGGGTAAGCGTTTGCATTTTATAAATCTCTCCCTGTTTGTATTTTGTATTTTTGGGAAACTTTTTTGTACCAATCTTTTTGGAGTCCCGCACTTACCGAACTCGTATCAAAGACTTTTTTGATAGCGTTTACAAACTCTTCTCTTGTTTCAAAACTCTTGTATTTTGGATTTTTTGCATACCATGTTGCTGGTCTGATATTTACGGGAATGCCTTGTTTCCACTGTATTTTCAGTGGCGAACGCTCAGAGTTGCAACACATTCCCAATGATGCTGCTATCTTTTACGATAGTTTTTATACTGAGCATTCCAAATGTCACTTCACCTGTTGCACTGATAATGCCAGTTTGCATCAATTTTTCATATACTTTTTGGGCTGTCATTTTATCTATCCTTGTATTTTCTTAGTAGGCGTTCACTCACGGCTTTGATGACGGGTGGCATTACGGTATTGCCAATCAAATCAAATGCCTCCCAATACTCAACCATTTTTAATTCGTAGTTGTCTGGAAATCCAGAAAATGATAGCCCCTCTTCTATCGAGATAGAACGCACCCCATATTTTGTCGAAACGGCTATTCTCCCCGCTTCGGTAGCTACCAAAGTAGGGCAAAGTCCGAGTGGATTGATGATATGGGTAAAAGAAAATGAAAGTTTTCCTGCGACGATATTGTATCCTTTGGGACTATCCATTTTGTAAACTCTTTTGGATACGCCGTTGATGATGATTTTTTCCTTTGGATGTTCAAATTTCAAATAGCCTTTTTGGGTCAAATCATCCAAATCCTCTTTGAGCCCAGGATAATCACAAAATGTTTTGATTTCATCCAAAGTCAAAGGCATACCATCCATCCAATCAATCCCTTTAAACTGAGCCCATTTTTTATATCGCCTTTTTTGAGTATATCATTTAACAATTGGGCTTGTTTGTTGCTCACTTCACCTTTGAGTTCTATATCCCAACTGTGGATATTATTGATGCCACCACGCTTATCTTTAATGGATTTCCCATAAAGCTCTTGTTGTGTGAACTTTTGAGTCAATAGTTTACTCAATTCATTTGGTTCAAAAGGGACATCTTCATCAATAAAATTTCCAGTGTTTTGATAGCTCTCCACCAAATGCTCAAGATTGGGTTTGTACTTCAAATGACCGACGATATAAACCCTTACTCTTTTTTGGGGTACTCCATGCTTTGATGAGTCTATGAGTTTCCACGATACCTTGTAATCGGCATTTTGAAGCTCTTCTAGCATAACCTTAAGGGTTTCCCCTTTATTGTGAGTCACCAATCCCTCTACATTTTCAAGTAAAAATCCAAGAGGTTTTTTTGTTTTTAGAATATCAAGAACATTAAAAAATAGATTGCCTCGTTCATCATGAAAGCCCTTTCGACTCCCTACTAAGCTAAAAGGTTGACAAGGAAATCCCCCAAGAAGATAGTCAAAATCTGGCATATTGCCATAATCTACTTTGGTTATATCACCCGAAATTTCATGCTTGTCTTTGAAGTTTTCTTTATAGGCTTTGATGGCATAGGGTTTGATTTCACTTGAAAACACACACTCTGAGGCAATTCCAAGTTCATTGCAAGCTTGTTCAAACCCTATTCTTGTCCCTCTGATTCTAGCAAATAGACAATAAACCGAACCTTTGTTGTTGTCAAATTTTCTCCTTTTGCTCTTTGTGTGCAATTGAATACCAAAAACCAATGAGCATCTATTGTATCTTTAAAGGAATTTCTAAAAATTGCCTTTGCCAAGCCTCATTATAACGCTCATTGCAAGAAGTAAATGAAATTTTTAGAGATACCCTTCGTTTTGGTGCAATAGATTATAACCAAAGAGTCGTTAAAGTCTTGCCTCCCTGTTTTGTCGCCCCAAAATGGATTTGGGGGTTTGGGATGTGACAAGAGAGATGCTGTGAGGCAATAGATTATTTCATTGTTGCAAGTTTGGCTCTGTATGCCTCGTGGTCGTAGTTTTCGATGCGTGCTACGCCCTCTTCTACGGCTGCTTTGGCTACGGCTGAAGCTACCCATACCAACGCATCACGATTAAAGGGTGTGGGGATGATATGCTCTTTGCCAAAAGCCATATTGGGATTGTTGTAGGCTCTTTTGACCTCATCGCTTACGGGTTCTTTGGCTAAAGCAGCCAATGCGTACGCAGCTGCCATCTTCATGCCCTCTGTTACTTTTTTGGCTTGTACATCCAACGCTCCACGGAAAATAAAAGGAAATCCTAAAACATTATTGACTTGATTGGGGAAGTCGCTGCGTCCTGTTGCGATAATGGCATCGTCACGCACCGCTCTCACCTCATCGGGTAGTATCTCGGGTACAGGATTGGCAAGTGCAAAGATAATAGGATTTGCAGCCATCTTGATTACCATCTCGGGCTTTAAAGCCCCCGCACTGCTAAGCCCCAAAAACATATCGGCTCCCTCGATAGCATCGGTGAGATGAATCGCATCGGTATCAACGGCAAACTCTTGCTTGTGGCTATTTAAATCGTTGCGACTTGTGGAGATGACACCTTGAGAGTCGCACATAACGATATGCTTTACTCCCAATGCTTTGTACATCTTGGCACACGAGATACCCGCCGCTCCCGCACCGTTGATGACGATTTTGATCGCTTCTATCTTTTTGCCTGTGAGTTCAAGTGCGTTGAGAAGTCCTGCGGAGGTAATGATAGCCGTGCCGTGTTGGTCGTCGTGGAAGATGGGAATATCGACAAGCTCTTGGAGACGGGTTTCAATCTCAAAACACTTAGGGGCTTTAATATCTTCGAGGTTAATGCCCCCAAACGTAGGCGACAAAGCACGACAAATATCGATAATCTTATCGGTATCTTTTTCATCAAGCTCAATATCAAAAGCATCAACCCCTGCAAACTTTTTAAACAGTACCGCTTTGCCCTCCATGACAGGTTTACCCGCAATAGCACCAATATCACCTAGTCCCAACACGGCAGTACCATCAGTAATGACGGCTACCAAATTGCCTTTGTTGGTGTAGTTGTACGCCAAATGGGTATTGGCTTGAATCTCAAGGCATGGCAAGGCAACGCCTGGAGTGTATGCCATGGAAAGCTCACGTTGTGTGTTGCAAGGTTTTTTTACATCGATGGAGATTTTGCCCCCATCGTGATACGCTAATATCTCTTCTTTGGTTGGTTTAGTCATTTTATAACCTTTATAATGTGTAGTAATATCACTATTTTATCAAATATCTACTAAATTAAGACTTTTTTTAGAATTATTTTGATATTATAACCTTCTCAAAAAAATATTGGGCCTGCGTGGTGAAATCGGTAGACACGCTGGATTCAAAATCCAGTGACCTTGGTCGTGGCGGTTCGAGTCCGCCCGCAGGTACCACCCAACAACTTACAACAATCCAATCAATACAACAAAGCCTCCTGAGATAGTCAAAAGCTATAAATAAAAAATGGATACAATTTGGCCGTTTGCTTCTCTTAAATTCACCCCAACATCTCTCACAAAAAAAGAGACCATCACCCAAGATACGGGAACAATTAAGCCTTTTGTATCGTTTTGGCTATATCTATAAAACGTTGAATATTTTGCTCTAGTGTAGCGTTGGTGTCATGGAGATGAAAAAGCGAAACGACCATCAAATAGCCCTCCAAATGAATCGCAAAATGTCCATGCTCTTTAAGCTCCTCTAGTGTTGCGTTGGTGAGCTGATTGCTCAAATCGTTTGGATTATCGGAAAAGATTTTGTAGTAGGGTAGCAGTTTGGGGTCGGTTATTTCAACTTTTTTGAGATGAGGGACTTGAATCTTTTTGATAATAAACTCGATCATTTTACCCGCAACCCCTTCCATGGAGGGGATAGATACAATCAAAGAGATAGGGTAGCGTTTAGTGCCTCGTATGATAAATATCGGCTCATCTTCACTCTCATAATTGACCTTGAAGCCCAATTGCCATTGGGGATGGGTGCGGTGTTGATAGAGGGAGCTTATTTCGATACTATTGGAGGGATGATGCGACTCAAGCAACTCCAAAACATCTTGTATGTCGCTAGAAAACTCCTTTTTGGCTTCAAAACCTAAATCACCCAAGAGTTTTTGACGCTCTTGCTCCTTTTGAGCGTTTTGTTTCGCACCCCATTTGGCTATAGCAAACAAGACGAGGAGAAACACAATCAAAGGTGCAATAGCGTAGATTGGCATCGTCACAAACGCACCTTAACGCTTCTCAAAGTGTTGATAATCTTTGATAGAGTACCAATCTCCACCCCAAATCCAGCCTCTTTTTTTGAATGCCTGAGTCGCTTCGTCATAGGGCAAGAGCATCGCCAAATCGGTACTGGCTTGACTTTGACGTACTCTTTTGAGATAGCACACCGAACGTTTGTGGACTGTTTTGCCATTGGTTCCCACATAGGGATTTTCAAGGGGGTTAATATCGATAGCTTTGCCGTAGGCGTGGTTGGACCATTTGTTAGTACCTCCGATGAAACGACAGTTAAACGCCGAGGTGTTATCGGCTTCGATGGAGTTGTAATCGCTACCGTTGTAATTGCTTACAAGCTCCATTTTTCTAATAGGATACCCCATCCTAAAGAGATCTCTAAAAATATCAACCGTCTCTTGTGCAATGCTTCGATGAACAATAAGTTCACCCGTTTTGCAGTTGCCCTCAAAATCATAATGGCTCACTCTAATGTATCGCAAATCCTCAAGCCCCACGGGACAACCGCTACGATAGGAGTTACCATTTATCATTCTAGCTTTGATAGTGCTATCAATGGAAGAGATTTTTGAAAAAAAACTATCTGCTTGTAATGCCATGCTCAAAAGCAATAGGAAAATAACGCCCCTCATCGTACATACCCTCCGTGTACCCAGCCCGAACGACAACCGCCTCTAGGTTGCCCGTAGTCCAAATAGCACCCTCTTCCATAGTAAACAAATCGCCAACTTCCTCGATAGTCGCACACAAAAACACGCTCACCGCTGTAGAGTGAATCGTATTGACGATAGCCCGCACTAGGTCCCTCTCGTACCGCCAAAAAGTTATCACCGTAAGGGTCTAATCCTCCTACATAGGCTACGTGACATCGTGCTTCGATAGTTGAAGTTAAACCCAGTGTTGCCAAAAGCACTACCAACAAAAAACGTTTCATTGTTCACTCCTTTAAATACAGTTGATACAATTGTACTCCATAGGAACTTAAGAACCTATACCAAATCGCAACGCACAAGCAATAAAATAAGAAAAAAAGAGCTTTTGTAATTTTAATATGATAAAATATCAAAAAAATTTTCTACCCGAAAAATGCACACAAAAGGTTGTATCATGAAAAAATTCTTGAGCTTCATTTTCCTATCCTCTCTCATCTATGCCTCTTTGCCTAGCGGTATCGAAGCCATTGTCTCTAAGTATCCTATCCCCAAAAGTATGATAGCTATTGATATTCGTGATGCACACAGCGGACTCAATGTGGGTTCGCTCAATACCCATGCCATCATGACACCCGCTTCGGTTATCAAAGTGCTTACAACTTATAGTGCTTTGTTGCATTTGGGATTTGATTATCGTTGGAGTACACTTTTTTATTATACAGGCGAAATCAAAGAGGGGGTACTCTACGGAGATTTGGTTATCAAGCCTCACGGTGACCCCAATTTGGGCATACAAAGCATTCAAGCCATCGCCCAAAAGATACAAGCCAAAGGGATTCATCGTATTGTAGGCGATATTGTCATCGATCGAAGTTTTTTTGATATTGGCGATAGTGACAGTTCAGGTTTTGATGAAAATATCTACAGTGCTTACAACGCCATGCCTGATAGTATGATGTTTAATGAGCGTCTCTCTACGCTTAGCGTCACACCGCAAGGGGGAAGAATTGTCGTACAAAGCGATATAGGCGATGAGAGTTTTACGATTGTTAATAATGTCAAAGCCGTAGGGGGAAGTTGTCAAGGAAGTCGTGCATGGCCCTTGGTTCAAATCAAAAAAGAGTATGAAAAGCCTCTTGTAGTGGTCTCTGGGAACATCTCAACCCGCTGCCCCAAAATCAAAATCAAAAAGCTTATCACCAAACCCTACCAAAGCTTCTATTACGCCCTCGCAAACACTCTCAATGCCATTGGGGTGAGCAACCAATCGACGCTAAAAATCAGCAATCAAACCCACGGTGCAAAAGCATTGTTTATCTACAAGTCACGCACACTTGGAGAGAGCGTAAGTATCATCAACAAAGAGAGCAACAACCTCCTTGCACGACAACTTATGCTTACGCTAGGAGCTTATATTCAAGGTCGCCCCTCGACACTGCCCAAAGGAAGAGAGGCTATTAGAACCATTTTGGCACGACACAATGTACACCTCTCCAAAGAGGCTTTTATTGATAACGGCTCTGGGCTTTCACGAATCTCACGCTTAAGTGCTAACGACCTTGCCAATCTTCTTACTTCGGCTTACAGTCGCTACGGACAACGATGGCTCAATACCCTCTCACTCGCAGGAGTCGATGGTACAGCCAAACGACGCTTTAGAGGTTCTAACGTAGTAAATGCTGGATGGTTTAAAACAGGTACGATTAAGGGAGTCAAAAACATTATCGGTTATGTGAGAGGCAAATCGGGTACGCTCTATAGTGTCGTCATTTTGGTCAATCACCCCCAAACATGGCAAGGTGCCGCAATGCAAAACGATATTATTAAGTGGTTGGTTCGTAACTATTAAATGAAAACCCTCTGCATATACCCTACTGCTCGTGCGATTCGTCAAGCTCTTGAAAGCTATAAGCAATGCAGTGGTTTTGTGCCTACGCTTATTACCATTGGGGAGTTTGAGCAAAAAGCGATTGTTGTACCCAACAAAACCTTGATTGATCCCATCGCACGGGCTTTTTATCTCAAAGAGGCGACAAAGTTTGAGGCTTTTGAGAGGCTCAAAATCGATAGGGATATTTTACGATTTTATACCAAAAGTGAGGATATTTTCAAATTTTTAGAAGAGCTTAGCCACGAAAATGTCGATTTTGAGACGCTAAAAAGTGCCGATAGTTACAGTGAATTTGGAGAGCATATCGCTATTTTGGAACAAGTTGCTACCAACTACCAACTCCTATTGGAATCCAAAGGTCTAACCGATAAATTTCTCATCCCTCAATCCTATGAACTTAATGAGGGTTTTGTATCCAACTACAGCTCCTTTGAACTCTATTTGGAGGGGTATCTTAATCCTTTTGAACTCAAACTCATTGAGCAAATTGCTACGCTCAAATCCTTTATTATCGACTTTACGACTACCAAATTTACCCACAAGGTACAAAAAAGCTTTGCTGAGGTTGGGATGATTTTGCCCGATAATTGCCATCTTCGCTTCGATATGCACACCAAGAGCATTGTAGAACAAACCCCCATTACCCAAACCATTGATGCTACCATCTACAAAGTACAAGAGCGTTTGGAGCAAATTCCTATTGCACTAGAGGCTATCCAAAGAATGGTCAATGCGGGGATAGAGCCCACTTCTATTGCCTTTATTGTTCCCGATGAGAGCTTCAAAGAGTCGCTTTTCCTCTATGATAGGCTCAAAAACTTTAACTTTGCGATGGGGTTTGATTATACTAAAAGCTTCGGATACAAACGCCTTGATGCACTCTATCGCTACATTTTGACTCAGGAGAAGAGCTACTACGATTTGATGGTGCGTTACGGTATGGATAGTCAAAAAATCATGGAGGTTAATAGCACCACACCTTTGAGCATTCAAACCTTTTTTGAAATACTCCAAACCCACAAACTTATCGACAAAACGCAAAAAATAGTAGAGCAAAACCTCTATTTGCAAGAGCTTTTTAGTGCCCAAAAGGCTTTGTTTCGAGAGTGGCTGAGTATCTATCTCAAAGTCATTGCAACGATTACTACCGATGATATTCGAGGGGGCAAAATTACCGTCATGGGGGCATTGGAGAGTCGAGGGGTTGCCTTTGATGGAGTGGTTATTGTGGATTTCAATGAAGATATTGTGCCACTCATTCCTAGCAAAGATAGATTTCTCAATACCCAAGTACGTCGCCATGCCACTTTGCCCACACGAAGCGATAGAGAGGCGTTGCAAAAATATTTCTATCAAAAACTGCTCCTTAGAGCCAAGCAAAGCGTCATTATCTATCCTACCGCCCAAAATCGTCTGCTCTCCAAATTTGCTTATGAGTTAGGATTGGAGGCTATAGAGAGTGCAAATCCCAATCTTGATTTGCTCCACATCGCTACACCACTCCCCTTGCAAGAAGAGATAGAGGTTGAAAATTTTAATCCCTACGCTTTGGCGTGGTCGGCTACGATGCTCAAAAGTTTTGTGCGGTGCAAACGGCAATTTTACTACAAATATATCCAAAAAATCCCGCAAAAAAGCAACGAAGAGTTTAATGAAGGACTCTTTTTGCATCAACTCCTTGAAAAGTTGATGAGCAACAGCATGAACGATACACACAGCCATCTTAACACTCTATTGGATGAGATGTTAGGCAACAGTGCCAAAGCCACTCTTCAAAAGCAACTCTACACTGAAAAATTGATGCACTTTGTGGAGTATCAAGCGTTGCACCACTTCGCAAAAGGGTATCGCATCGAACTCAAAGAAAAAAGTATCGAGGGAGCTATTGCGGGATTGCGTTTCAAAGGAGTCATTGATAGGCTTGATATCAAGGGCGATGAGGCGATGGTCATTGACTACAAAAGCGGCTCAACCGCCAACGCCAACCGCACCAAAAACCTTGAAAAGCTTGATGATTTTCAGATGAGCATCTATGCTTTTTTGTTGCGTGAGCGATACCCCAAATTGAGTTTTGCTTTTTTTAAGATACTCGAAAACAAACCCATCGAACCCTTTCAAGAGCTTGATGCCAAAAACGACTTGCTACTTGAATATATCGAAAATATCAAAAACACTACACACATTAGTGCCTCAAAGTGTGACAATCTCGCCTTGTGCATCCACTGCCCCTATCGGCTTCTTTGTGAGCGAGGCGAATACATGGGGCGTTGATGGAAGCTACTATTGCTCTTTGAACCCTACACTATCTTCTCATAAAGTTTTAAGATATTGATATACTCTTCATCAAACTCCAAATCTAATAGAGAAGCTCTATTGTCAATAATATCCAAAGCACTATTGACCAAATCTTGACCAAAGATACGATAGAGAGAGGTTTTAAAATCATCAAACGCCAACTCTTGAAGCTCTAGCAAAAGCAGCTCTTTTATCACCTCGCCTAGCAAGTTGTTACTACCATAACGCAAAAGCTCCAAAGCATCGCTTTTTTCACCCAGTAGCAACAGAAGATGAATCTTAAATTCACGGATGCTAAAAGGTTGTTTGAACACTACACCGATATATTTGCCTACATCGATAGTCTCATCGTGTTCATCGAGTTCATCTATAATCTCTCTCAAATCATAATCTTTAAAGTTTAAAATCTTCTCTCGAATAAATTTTGCCTCATTTTTATTATTGTAAACCAAATCATCAATAGGATAGACTTCACTAAAATCGGGGACAATCATCGAACAAGCATAAAATCCCAACTCTTGATACTCTCTAAGATAGACCTCTTTTTTAAGTTCTTTGAAGATATTGACCAAATAAGCGAGTTCTTTTTCTCTATCATCTCCCCTGTGCGCCCACACAGAGTAGTCGAAACTCTTCCTATCGCTCAAAAAACCAAAAGAGATTTTACCGTTTGAATCGATAAAATGAGACTCCAAATTGGAGCTATCACTCACAAGCTCTCTATCAAAGGTGGGTGTCTCAAAATTATCCAAATCCTTAAGCGTTCGTCCTTGCATGAGTTCGCTCATGGTACGCTCTAAGCAGACTTCAAGCATCGGATGAGAGCCAAAAGAGACAAAAAGAGTTCCATTTTTGGGATTGATGAGCGCAATAGCACTTACAGGAAAGAGACCACCCAAAGAGCTATCAAGTACTCTTACCTCATATCCCAATGACTCCAAAAACTCCACACTCTCTTTGAGTTTGGGAAATTTTTCGATAACTTCTAGTGGAAAGGATGGAAGTGCATACTCATTTTTAATCACCTCAAACTTCACAAATCGCTCGATTATTTCGCTAAGTGCTTGTATTTGAGCCTCAATGGGGCTATTTCCAGAGGCTAATCCATTACTAGCGTAGAGATTTTGCAAGATAGAGATAGGGAAAAATATCTCCTCGCCACTCATAATATTTTTAAATGGCAAAGCGATGATTTTTTGTGTCTCGTCGCTATTAAAATCAATCATATTTCGAGCCTCTAGTTCTCTATTTGGATTGTAAAATTTTAGAAGTTTTGGATTGAGATAGCCTCTTTTGTACTCGAAGGCAACTTCATCTTGGAAATGTTTTTGATTGGGTATGTAAAACTCACTAAAAAAGTTATGCGTAGCAAGGCGTTCGATAAATTCACCCAAAGCACTCGCTTTTGAAGCCTCAAACGTTGAACCTTTGCCGTTGCTAAAAACATAATGGGGAATATCCTCACAAATAAGATTTGCCCAAAAAAGGTTATGGATAGGGTTAAACTCTTTTTTGAAAACAACGTTTATGTCTATATTTTGAAGTATAGTTTGCATATTTTCAATTGAGTCATAAACATCGGATGTTTTAGATAGTAACATAGTCTCTCTTTTTGATGAGATTATAGCACACAGTAGCGACAAATTTGGGTGGGTTATTGCGAAGTGTGAAGCAATCCATTTCATAAAAAATACAAACAGCAAATACATATTGAAAGTATCTTTGCTCCTAAAAACTCTCTAAAAGCAAGGATTTATCGTTAGAATCCTACTTTTTTGACATAGCAATAGCTTCTAAAATATAGATATGACAAAAATGAACTAAAAAAAGAGTTTTTCTCGTTACGAAGCTCCAAAGAGTGTGAAATAACTATCTTTTCCCTCTAATTCCACCACTCCTCTGGTGGAATTCATAGCGAAAGCCTAATCAATTTAACAGCCATCAACTGCTAAAATAACTCTATAGGAAGAAGCAGATATAAAATTTATGAACCAACACATCTATACTTTGTAACTTGTACAATCCTGCATTGGTTGCCGATATTTACCAAACAAAAAAGTGTAGAGATAGTAATCAATTGTTTGAAGTTTTTACAAACCCAAGATCATCTCAAAATCTATGCCTATGTCATACTTGAAAATCATCTGCATATGATAGTCCAAAGTGGTGATTTACCCAAGACAATGGAGTTATTTAAGAAATTTACAGCCAATGAGATACTCAAACTTCTCAAACAAGAAATTGTTCAAACACTGCTTGAACAATTTAAATTTTATAAAAAAGCTCATCGAAAAGATAAAGAGTATCAAATTTGGGAAGAGGGGTATCAGCCAAAATTGATACAAAAAAATAAACTATATCCATCACAACCCTGCAAAAAGAGGCTATGTAGATGAGGCTAAACACTGGAGATACAGTAGTGCTAGAGATTATGAGGGTATGCAAGGCTTGGTGGAAGTGGAGAAGTTTTGGTAAAGTGTTATCATTTCTGTATGCGTTCCACCTCGGGAGAGGTGGAACGAGAAAAGAAAATAAAAAGATATCTATGTTATACTCAAAATAGTCACAACCGATAAGAGTATAATCTTGTTCTCACTATCGGACAAATCGCAAACAATCTACAGATAAAAATATATAAATACAGGAGTAAAAATATGAATATAATTGTGGACTCTAAAAAATATGATGAATATCAAGAGGAGATTTTAAAGTGTATAATAAGGTCTATTAGGAGTACACTTGAAAACAAAGAGATAGATAAAGATGTTATAGAAGATTTGACAGGTTCATTGGCATTTGGCATATCGGCAATTATTGATTCTAGTGCGGTGATGGGTACGGAAGATAATCCAATTTTGCCATATTTGGCATTTTCGAAAAACATCGAGGAGAAAGATACGCTTATTGTAAATAAAGGTGGCTCATATTTGCACGAAATGGTTTTTAGTTGCATAGATGATGTGTTCGAAGAAGAGTACGATGAAGAAGATTCATATCCACCACTTGACAGTATCACTAAATAAGTTATGCATAATTGTAAAGGAGAACAAAATAACATGGATAGGTATGATTTTGATGTTCCTATTTTGGATTCCAGTGAATTATCGAAATACCTTACGAAGTCAGCTTTATTAAAAAACTAACAGGCTAGTCGGTTAGCTCCTCCTAAATATGCTATAATGTAACCCATGGAACCAGTAAA
>JQIS01000039.1 GCA_000830175.1 Sulfurovum sp. FS08-3
GTTTTTGGATAAGCTTAGCATTCAAGCAGTAGAGTCCAAATTCAACAAAGGCTTACCCAAAGAGGCGGGAGCGATTTTGGTCACCGATGTCGATGGCAACTCACTCGATGAGCTTGATACCCAACTGGCTATTATTCAGACCAAATTTAATGAAAACGGATGCAGTGCGTTCAAGATAGCCAAAGATGAACAAGAGGGTGCTGCTTTGTGGTTTGCAAGACGCAATGTCTCTCCCTCTTTGGTCGTCTATGGCAACAAAAAACTTAATGAAGATATTACCGTCCCCAGAAGTAAACTTCCAGAGCTTTTGGAGGCTATTGATGGAGTGGCTCAAAAATATGACTTAACGATACCTTGCTTTGGGCATACGGGCGATGGAAATGTCCATACCAATGTAATGGTCAAGGATGGAAACGACCCAGAACAGCTTGAGATTGGACACAAGGCAATCGAAGAGATTTTTCAAATCACGGTTGATATGGGAGGCACACTTAGCGGTGAACACGGCATTGGATTAGCCAAAGCCCCCTTTATGAGTATGGCGTTTACACCATCGGAATTGGAGCTTTTTAAATCCATCAAAAAAGCATTTGATCCCAATAACATCCTCAATCCAAACAAAATGGGGCTTTAAGCCTCATCTTCTTCTAATTTTAATCCTTATAAAGTATAATAACAACAATATCCCATACAAAGAGTAACATTTGAAAAAATTAGTAGCATACATTACCACAGGCTACCCTAGCCTTGCATTTACCTTAGACTTGGCATTGGCTCTTCATGAAGCTGGAGTGGATACATTGGAGCTTGGTATCCCCTTTTCCGACCCTGTAGCCGACGGTGCCATAATCGAAAAAGCCAACCTTCTCTCACTTCAAAAGGGCTTTAAGATGGATCATCTGTTTGAAGTCTCCAAAGGCATTGCTCCCCAAATCGATACCCTTTGGATGGGGTACTTTAACCCTTTTTACCACAAAGGCATGGATAGATTTATCGCCCAAGCCAAAAGTGCAGGAGTCAATGGATTTATCATCCCCGATTTACCCTACGAAGAGGCACAAAAGTACAAGCCCATGATTACACAAGCAGGGCTTACGCTTATTGATTTTATCGCCCCCACCGACCCCAAAGAGCGTATCGAGATGATAGCCCGTGATGCTCAAAAGTTTATCTATCTCGTAGCTTACGCAGGGATTACAGGTGCGGGACAAAGCGAAGATTTGCAAGATACCGTCGCCATGATTCGAGACTACACCAATACTGATGTCTTTGTAGGATTTGGCGTAAACGAAAAAACCGCCAAAGAAAAATCCAAAGGAGTCGATGGCGTAATCGTAGGCTCTGCTTTTGTCACTATTTTATTGGACGAAAGCATTAGTGATATGCAAAAAATAGACAAAGTGAGCAAGTTGGCAAGAGAGATAAAAAGTAAGATTAACGAGTAAGGAGATATGTGTAATGGCACGATCAATAACAGCGGATGAACAAACGATTATCGAACTTTTTGCTAAAACAAATCAATACATTATTCCATCTTATCAGCGTCCTTATTCTTGGGGAGATAAAGAGTGTACAGAACTATGGGAAGATTTAGTTTTTGCCTTTGAGAGTGAAGATAATGAATATTTTTTAGGTAATATTGTGTTAGCACACAGCAAAGAAAGAGTAGAAAAAGAAGTTATTGATGGACAACAAAGACTTATTACACTTACAATCATGTTAAAAGTGCTGAATCTCTTGCAAGAGCATCGAGATTTAGAAGAGGCAATATTGCATACAGACAGAGATACAGAAAAACAATCTCCCAGAGTTATAACTCGTGTGTATGAAAATAAAGATGATGAAAATTTCAAAACTTTACTAGACTATACGCAAGAAAAGATAGAAAGCATAAATCTAAAAAATGCAAATCAATTTGAAGAAAATTTTTATTTTTTTTATGAAAAGATTAAAGAGTTTAGTGATGATAAGTTAAGAAAATTCCGTAACTTTTTATTTGATAATATTTATCTTTTAGCAATTGAGTCGGTAGATCTCAAAGAGGATAAAGCCAGAGAAAAAGCATTGGTCATTTTTGAGACGATTAACAACAGAGGATTAGATTTATCCGATGCTGATATTTTTAAATCTCAACTCTATAACTCTGCACTAAATCAACAAAAGCATGAAGACTTTGAAAAAAAGTGGACTTCATTGGTTGAACTCGTCAAAGACAATCAATATGAACTGGATGATATTTTTAGAATTTACACACATGTACTTAGAGGTAAAAATAAAGAGACGGGTAGCGAGATAGGATTAAGGGCTTTTTTCTCACAAGAGAATGATAAATATCAACCTTTGCGTAAACAAAACTATAATAATGTATTGAATGACCTATTCAAAATAGTGTTAATTGTTGATATATTTAATAGATGTATTAAAAATCAATATCCCGAAAATAACTCTTATAGCCAATTGACTAAATGGTTTCAAATAGTTAGGGAATATAGCAATAATTATCCTAGGTTTGTCATTTTTGTTTATCTTTTTTATAACTCTAAAATTGATGAATATAAAAATTTGATAATTGAAGAAAAACAAATAGAAAAATTGATTTTATTATCTCAAAATATTATTCGCTACTCTTACCCCCATACCTCATCAATGAAGATAAAATTTGATATATTTAAAATCATTGAAAAAATTGCAAATGGCGAAGAGTACAGTTTTGCAGATAAAATTGAAAAGATGCAAAAAAAAGATTTTACATCTTTAAAGGCAAGAGATCTTAGAAAAAATGGTTTAACTCTTTTGGCTATTTATTTAGATAAAAAGCAAAATCCAATAAATCCTTACTATATACATACAATCATTACAAACCAAAATCAAAAAAATTTAAACACTACATGGGATAGCGACAAAATAGCTTCATTATCTAACTCAATAGGTAATTTACTTTTAACCGATATCAAAAGAAAGACACAAGCTCTCAATCAAAGAGCCAATGAGTATAAAGAGAGCAAAGTAATTGATTTGCAAGAGTTGTCAACAAAATTAGATGATTTTAGTTATGATGATTTTCAAGCTAGAGAAGAGTTATTGAGCCAAAGACTAGCAGACTTTTTTGCAAGTGATAAATTATGGTAACAGTCTCAAAAGTTTCTATTAAAAACTTTAAATTTTATATTGATGATACGGTGGAAATTAATAAATTAGGACTTTTGGTTTATGGCGAAAATGGCGTAGGAAAAAGCTCTTTTTTTCATAGTTTATATTATCTTCTGTATGGTTATTTTCAACCAGATTTACTTTCTAATATTCAAGAGCATAGAAATCGAGCTAAAGAAAATGACATTGAACTCTCTTTGGAATTATCCAATAACCAATCAATCCAAATCAAAAATGATATTTTAACGCATAATACAACAGTTATAGAAAAGCAAAATATCTATATGCTAGATTATCGATTTTTGGAATCATTTGTAGATAATAGAGATTTTTTTCACACTCTTGAAGAAACAAAAACAAGGTTTACAATTTTTAATACCATATTTGAACAAATGAGTAACTTGGAAAACAACCTTGAATCAATTACTCGTGATGAAATTATACAAAAGAGACTTGATTTGGACAACCAAATAGTTTTTTTC
The DNA here is from genome assembly GCA_000830175.1 of Sulfurovum sp. FS08-3. GTDB lineage: Bacteria > Campylobacterota > Campylobacteria > Campylobacterales > Sulfurovaceae > FS08-3. The sequence continues at coordinate 3,633 of JQIS01000039.1, forward strand.
CTATCTAGGCTACAAATCTATACCAATCAAATTATCAAAGAGTTAAAAGAGAGTTTTGAGGTGAGTTTTGCTTTTATTGACTCTCGTTATGAGGACACAGGGATAAAAGGTGTTTTTATAAAGCCTCAAATCTATATTAGAATTGATATGGTTGATAATTTCAAATCACACTTCAACGAATCAAAAATCAAAATTCTATCCCTTGCCTTAGTTTTTGCTATAATTGAAATCAATAAAAATACTTCACAAACCAGTGATGAAAGTCTAAAATTATTGGTTTTAGATGATTTTTTATCGAGTCTTGATATGGGCAATAGACTCTACATAATGGAATATATCTTTACAAATTTTAAAGATTATCAAAAGATTATTTTAACACATAATGCACTCTTTTTTAATATTATCAAAAGGGTAGTATCGTTTCATAATGAAACAAACAATTGGGAATATAAAAATTTATATCAAAGCCTACGAAACGATGGTCTATTAGAACCTAAAATAGCTGAAGATAGAGATTACTTAAAAGAAGCTCAAAGTTCATTTAAACAAAATAACTATGAACAGTGTGGAAATTTACTACGAAAAGAGATAGAAAAAATCGTTACCATGGCACTTTTTTTATTTGGTATTGGTAAAAAAGAGAAACTTGAAGCATCCATTCAAAATCTTCTTAATCAAACGAATTTTTATACCAATGCAAATGAAGTTCTATCTGAGTTGGAACATAATTTTAATGGGTTTAAAAATGATTTTTTATCTAATAAAAAGATGCCTAGCGATAGAAAACTACAAGCCTTAATAGACACATTAGAAAAAAGTTTTGAATCGGAAAAAATAGATTCTGTGAAACTCAATAATATTTTAAATAACATTAATTTTCATAAAGACACTATATTAAATCAAGCTTCTCATTACAGTAATGAAACAGAACATTATCGAAAAGAGTATGAAGAAGCACTTGAAGAAGTGAAAAAACTACGCAATATTTTTGATGAATTTAATAATTTATAATAAAAGGAAAAAAATGGGTCTAAAATCGGATAAATGGATACGCAAAATGTCACAAGAGGAGTGTATGATTACTCCCTTTTGCGATGGTTTGGTTGGTAAGGGTGTAGTGTCATATGGGCTTAGTAGCTATGGGTATGATATTCGTGTGAGCGATGAGTTTAAAATATTTACCAATATCAACGCTCAAGTCGTTGATCCCAAAGATTTTGATGATAACAATGTCGTCGATTTCAAAGGCAATGTCTGTATCGTACCGCCCAACTCGTTTGCATTGGCTAGAACGATAGAGTATTTTAAAATGCCTATTGATACTTTGGCTATTTGTTTGGGTAAAAGCACCTATGCACGGTGTGGGATTATTGTCAATGTCACGCCTTTTGAGCCTGGGTTCGAGGGGCATATTACGATTGAGATTAGCAACACCACGCCACTACCTGCCAAAATATACGCCAACGAGGGCATTGCACAAGTACTCTTTTTGCAAGGCGATGAGGTGTGTGAGACCAATTACCGTGATAGAAAAGGCAAATATCAACATCAAGAGGGGATTACTTTGCCACGCATCCTAAAGACCCAAAGCAAATCCTAAGAGCTTAGGGGTTGTAGCGGTGCAAAAAGCTCTCTACGGTATAAAATGAGCCATAGACAAGATACTCTTGCGTTGGGTCAATCGCCTCAAACGTGCGATAGGGAATTTTAAGATTCTCTAGGGTGGCTTGTAAAAGCTCCTCTTTTACAGCTCTAGGGGTGCTGATGGGGATAATTTCAACCCAATGAATACTCTTTTTTAAGATGCTCAATATCTCTGGGTAGGCTTTGTCTTCGAGTGTGTTGTAGATAAGCACAATCTTTTTCTCTCTGAGGTTTTTGGCTACTTGAGTAGCCGAGAGGGGATTGTGACCCACATCAAGGGTGATACGGGGTGTCAAAGGATAGAATCGACCAAAGAGCTGAAGCGTTTTGAGGCTTTGGATATCGTAAGGAATGTGCAAAATATCCAAAGCCACCAATGCCGTTGCGATATTATCGACCAAATAGCCCTTAAATCCCAAAGCACGAATCTTTTTTTGTTGCAGGGGTGAGCTAAGCTCCAAAGCATCGTAGAGTTTGGCTTTTTTGTGTGTGGCTATCTTTTGGGCAAGCGTTTTGACCTTTTTGGGTGTACCTATCGCAAGTAGGGCTTGTTTGTCGATGCTATTGAGTTTGGTAGTAGCAATCGCTTCGATGCTCTCTCCCAAAAAATCTTGATGGTCAAGCCCGATAGGTGTAATGATACTAAGAAGCTTGGGTGCTACGTTGGTAGCGTCAAACTCTCCCCCCAATCCCGCTTCAAGCACTATCCAATCGCACGATTCGCCCACAATAAGAGCCAAAAGAGTAGAGTACTCAAAATAGCTTAATTGATCGCTCATGCTTGAACCCAATAATCCATAGAGCTTTTGGTGAGCCTTCTCTAAAATCTCATCTTCGCTATCGCCTCCGTTGAGCCAAATGCGTTCATGGAAGTGTACAATATGGGGAGAGCTGTAGTGCATAACACTTTGTCCGCTTTGAAAAATGAGGTGTGCTAGTGTTCGCCCCGTCGTGCCTTTGCCGTTGGTACCTACGATATGAAGGGTTTTGGGATGTTTGATGTGAGACTCTATGAGTCCATACGCCTCGTGGATACGGGTGTAATCAATAGCTTTGTAGCAGAGAGGCTTGGCATTGAGATACTCTAAAAATGGCGACACTATAGAGTCCCTAGTGTGGCAATATAGGCGACAAACTCATCCAAAGCAATAGTAGCTCCCTCTTTGATAGCTTCGATACGCAGTGCCGATTGGTTTTTGCCACTTTGTTCAATATCGGATTCGTAGCTTGTGTCGATACGCTTGACAAAATTGCCACGGATTTTGCTCTTGACATTAAACGTCATGGCTAAATTGATACGGTATTTAGTGACAAATCCATTGGCATCGTAACTTAATGGTGTAATGGTTGAGCCATACGAGACCTCGATGGTGCTTTGAGCTGTGGCTTTGGGGCTTAGACGACCATGAAAGCGTTGATAGATAATCGTAGCAAGTTTGTCTTTGATATAGACAGAGCTTTCGGGTTCCATTCTATCGACCATCACATCGATATAAATATCTTTACCCAATACTTTATGAGTATAGTGAGCGGTTGGTTTGTACCCGCACGAAGCGACCAAAACGATAAGCAAAAGAATAATAACGCTACGCATAACTCTCCATTACAAATAATGAATTATAGTGTAATCTTACTTATGAGCATCTCTAAAAGCCAGTATCAACTAAAAACAATCTCAAAACGGTTTATCCCATTTCGATGGCGATACTTCAAATCCATGGCGTGTTTTTGTAGGATGGCGTTGCTAATGTAGAGTCCTAATCCTAGCCCTTTGGAGCTATCTTCGTAGGCTCGGTTGAAGATTTTATCAAAAGCGATTGCCTCTATCGGGTCTCCTGCTGATTCGACGCTAAGGGCGTATTTGGAAAGGGTGATTTTGGGTTTGCTTTTGCCGTATTTTAGAGCATTATCAATGAGATTTTTAAGCACAATAGAGAAGAGTTCATAATCAACTTCGAGTTCTACCTCATCGTAAATTTCAAGCGTTATTGCACCAACTTCAAGGAGCAATAAATCCAAAGCGTTATCCAAAATATCCACCGCACGGTAGCGTTTGCGATTGAGCGGCATGGCGTTGGAGACTATCTGTTCGATTTTGCGAAACTCTCCCAATAGATACTCAAAACGGTTAAATATCTTGTGAAGTCGCTCTTGGTTTTTGGTATCATCCATCAAATCGCAAATGAGTTTACCTTTGGCTATGGGCGTGTTGAGTTCGTGCATGATATTACGCAAAAAAAGGGTTCGAGACTCTTGAAGGGCTTTGATTTTGGTAATGCTTTGGTTAAATTCATGGCTTAGGGTGGCTATCTCATCTTTGCCAATCACTTGAGGCATGGTCTCCATTTTGCCTTGTGAAAAAGCGATGATTTTATCTTTGAGAAGGATGAGAGGTTTGAGACGGTAGTACAAGTAGAGATAAAAGAGCAAAAGCATGGCATTGACAACTCCCATAAGCAACCACAAAGTGATACTAGAATCCTCGTGAATGTAGCTAAGCGTTAGGGTATGATGGGGTTTGGTAAGTACAAAATAGATACGCTTGGCATCTTGATAGACGCAAAGTTCACGATGTTTAAAGAGAAGCTTCATATTGCTCGTCTCAACACTGTGTGACAAAAGCTCCAAATCCAAAATCGATTTAAGACGCTTTTGTGTCTGCTCAAATCCCAAAAACTCCTCTCGTGCATGATGAAGCACCCCTCTTGCTTCGTGAAACTTTCGCAAATAGCTATGCTCCATTTGGCGTTGTTGGGCTTGAAGATGCAGATAAAAAAGCCCGTTGATAACCCCCATCAAAAAGAGAAAAAAGAGAGTGATTTTGAAGATAAGTGAGTGACTATTCATTGACAAGTTTGTATCCCAATCCTCGAATCGAAACCAAATATTTGGGGGCTTTGGAGTCCTCTTCGATTTTGGTACGAATACGTCCTATCATCACATCAATGCTTTTGAGCGAACTCTCGTAATTAATGGCTTGGACATTGGTGAGTATCTCTTCACGCGAGACAACCATGGAGCTGCGTTTGATAAAGTAGGTCAAGATTTCAAACTCGGCGTTGGTGAGGTGAATGAGTGTGCCGTTTTTGCGTATCTCGTGTTTGTCTCTATCGACTTGAAAGGGTCTAATGGGTTCTTGTGTCTCGTGAGGTGCTAGTTGGCTACGGCGTAAAACGGAGCGGATACGCAACAGTAGCTCTTGCGAATCGTAGGGTTTGGGCAGATAATCATCAGCCCCCATCATAAAGCAGATGCTTTTGTCGCTAATATCGGCACGAGCCGAAGAGATGATGATAGGAATATCCGATTTTTCACGAATTTGACGACACACCTCCACGCCATCCATTTCAGGCAAAGAGAGATCAAGAATAACAAGATCGTAGTGGTTGATACTCAAAGATGCAAGAGCCAAATAGGGAGAGTCGTAGTTTTCTACGGTTATAGTGTGTTTGGCTAAAAACTCCTCTAGCAACTCCGCCATATCCCAATCATCTTCAATCATCACTATCTTTATCACGGCGACTCCTTATCTTTGAGGTAATTATAATGCTATTGATTAAATCATCGGTAACAAAGGCTAGATGAATGTTTTGATATTGTTTACCACTCCTTTGAGCAACTTCGCTCGTGCCTCTTTGGATGTCCATGCGATATGGGGCGTGATAAGCAAACGTTCGTTTTTGCGTATCTTTAGAAGAGGATGCGTAGGCTCAATAGGCTCTTTTTCAAGCACATCAAGCCCTGCGTAAATCTCTTTTTGATCAAGTATCATTGCCAAATCCCCCTCGTGAATGATACCGCCTCGTCCTAGATTGAGCAAAATAGCGTTGGGTTTGAGGAGTGTTAAATTGTGGGCGTTGAGTAGATATTGTGTTTGGTCATTGAGAGGAGCGTGGATAGAGATAATATCGCACATACTCAAAAGCTCATTAAGTTCAACTTTGGGGTAGTCGTGGTCACAGTTTTTGCCGCTTGTGGAGTAGTAAACAACATCGGCCCCAAAAGCAGAGGCTATTTTGGCTACCTCTTGTCCGATAGCTCCTAGTCCAATAATCCCCCATTGTTTGCCGCTAATTTCATAAAAGGGTTTGGAAATATCGGTAAAAATCTTAGAGCCATGCCACGCACCGTTGAAGGCTACTTGCGGGTAGTAGCTCATCTGTTGCAAAAGATAAAAAAGCATCGCAAAGGTGTGCTGTACGACACTATTGGTCGAATACCCCGCTACATTTTTGACAATGATATTTTGGGTTGCGGCAAACTCTACATCGACGTTATTCATCCCCGTTGCAGCGATACAGATAAGCTTGAGACGAGGAGTGTGGCTCATAATGGCTTGGTCTAGGACTACCTTGTTGGTAATGACAACATCCGCCTCTTGGATACGTTCAAGCGTCTCGTTGTAGGCTGTTGTTTGATAGATTTCCAGCTCTCCTAGCTCTTTTAAAGCACTCAAATCCAAATCCTCGCCAAGAGTTTTGGCATCAAGCAGTACGATTTTCATCTTCTCTCCAAAAAATAATAAGATTATACCCAAATAAAATTATGCTATAATCTTCAAAAATTCAAACCTAAGGATAATAAAGATGCCACTACTGGATAGTTTTATGGTTGATCACACACGCATGAAAGCCCCCGCCGTAAGGGTTGCTAAATATATGAGTTCGCCTAGCGGGGATGATATTACCGTTTTTGATTTGCGATTTGTCAAACCCAACAAAGATATTTTGAGCCAAAAAGGGATTCACACCCTAGAACATCTCTTTGCGGGATTTATGCGCGAGCATCTCAACTCCAAAGAGGTAGAGATTATCGATATTTCACCTATGGGGTGTCGTACGGGATTTTATATGTCTTTGATAGGCAGACCCAAGAAAAAAGAGGTAGCCAAAGCGTGGGAGCAATCGATGCAAGATGTTTTGAACGTCACAAGCGAGAGCGACATTCCCGAACTCAACCTCTATCAATGCGGAACGTGCAAAATGCACTCTTTGGAGGAGGCACAAGCGATAGCTGCCAAAGTACTCAAAAAGGGAATTGGCAAGATGAGCAACAAAGACCTCGCCCTTGACCTCTCTCAAATCAAAGGAAACGAATGCTAATTTTAATACCCCTAAATCCCGCTCAAGAGATTGCAGCACAACACGAAGCCACCCAGTGGGCTTTGGTAGAGTTTCACGAGGGAGTGGTGGAGACAACCCAATTCTTTGCCACCAAAGAGGCAATAGATGCCCCATGGATTGATTTTGTGATACTGCTCAATCGATTTGAAAACTATCTTGAATATATGGAAGCGGGCAGCATGGTGCTTGTGGTTCGCAACGAAAAACACATTGATGAAATCTTAGAGGCTTTTAAATTCAAAGAACTTGATGAGGTGGGGATGTAACGCTCTATTGATATTTTGAACTCCAATAGGCAAAGTGCGTAACATCAGTTTTTAAGATAGATTATATCAAATAGTTTCTTTGATGTTTACTTTTACGCCCCTGTACTCTTTTTCTCCAGCGTTTGTAGGAGCTTTTTTGGGTGAGGCGACGCATAAGGTTTTTGAGTTGGTTTTCGGTGATACCAAATTGTCGTTTGATCTCATCAAAGGGTATCTTGTCCTCCCATGCCATTTCGATGAGGCGATGGGGGTCGTTTTCGTGATGGGTGGTTACTCTTTTTTTTTGAGCCAAATGCGACGGTAGCTCTCAGGAGAGAGTTTGACAAGTTCTAGTTCTTCTAAAAACGCATAAAGCTTTTGCCATCTTGTAGGCGAGGCTTCAATGGAGGTCTCAAAACGAGGAAGGGTATCGATGATAATCTTATCCATCAAATCATCAGGCGTTTGCCCAGTGTAGTCGTAGTAGATTTGCTGTGCCATGGTGGGGTCTTTGTGCAAAAAGTTTACCATTTTGGTGGTTGTTTCGACAAAGGCGGCAATGGCTTCTCGTTTGGTGTGCATGGTCTCTTGCGTAGTCATAATCTCCAATGCGGAGAAGTTGGGATAGGGCGAAACCTCTTGAGAGATAAAAAGATGCTCAAAGTTTTTGTATTGAGCCTCAATGACTTCAAAGTTGTAAAAACAGAGCCACGCTCCATCAAAATCGCCCTCTTGCATATTTTTGATATGGTAAAAATCGGTCTGCACAAACTCTACACGCTCTTTATCAAGTGCAAATCCCTCTTGGTTGGCGTAGCGTTTGAGGATTTCAAATCCTATCTTGTTGGTCACCTCATTGGCGGCGGGTGTGGTGATACGAATGGGTTGATTGGTATGGAGTTTTGGGATGCTTGAAGCACGCATCATCACGCCCCCTTGGGTCTCAAAAAAACACCCCAGTGATCGCAAACTCTCAAAGTGGTGTTCAAAAAGATGCAAAGGTTCGTTGATGTGTATATCAATATTGCCCTCTTTGAGATCTTCAAATCCATCATAATGCTCTTTGGGTTCGATAAGTTCTACCTTAATTCCTGCTTTTTCATAAGCACCGCTTACAATCCCCGCCATAAAAGGAAGATGGTCGGGATTGATAAACCACTCCAACGCAATACGCAGTCTCATTTGCTCTCTCCTTGATATAAGTTGGTGTACAATTGGGCTTGTTTTTGGATTTCATTGTTCCAAATATCGCTAATAACGGCTACCATATCGGGTTTGTAGTGGGCTACAAGCTCTGGAGCATTATTGCTAGTGATACCTCCAATGACGCAAATAGGGATATTGAGCAAGGCTTTGGCGTGTCTCAAAAGTGCCAAATCGATAATATTGGCATGGGGTTTGGTAGGCGAAGCAAACAACGAACCAAAAGCGACATAATCCGCCCCCATTGCCTCCATCTCTTGGGCTAAGTTTACATCTCCGTAGCACGATACCCCCAAAATGCCTTTGAAGTTTTGGCGTATCTGTGCGAAGCGGTGGTGATCGCTCTTGCCAATATGCAATCCACTACACTCTAGTGCTATAGCCAACTCCACTCGATCGTTGAGTACAAAAAGTGCGTCGTAAGCATGGCAAAGTTGTTCAAGTGCTTTGATGGTCTCTACAATCTCCTCATCGCTACTGTGTTTGTCTCTTAGCTGTACTATCTTAGCCCCTCCTTGCAAAGCCAATTCAACGCTTTGGAATAGACTCTCTTTGGGTGTCAGTGTATCGTCAGTAATAACATAAAGCCCTCTTAGGCTCTCTTTCGTGCACATATTTCGCCTCCTTTTTTGTGAAAAATGGGACCCTTCCCTGCTCCGATTTGGGGAGCGTTGTTGATGGCTACATAGACAAACTTTTTGGCGATAGCCACACTCTCTTCGAGACTTTTGCCCAGTGCCAAATTGGCAGCAATAGCACTGGAAAAACTGCATCCCGTGCCGTGTGTGTTGTTGTTTTTGTCGATATAGGGGGTGTCAAATACCTTTTTGTCACGATGGGTAAACATCGTATCAACGGAGCGGTAGTGGTTCTTCGTCTGCATCTTATGGTTTTTGATAACGACCGAACAAGGAAGCTCAAAAATCGCTTCAAGCGAGGGAGTATGGGCAAATTGATACCCAAATAGGGCTTGGGCTTCATAGATATTGGGAGTGATAAGCGTAACGTACTCAAAGAGCGATTTCATGTTTTCGATAGCATCATCGCTTAGAAGCTTGGAACCCGCTTTGGAGATAAAAACAGGGTCAAAGACAATAGGCACATCAAGCCCCTTAATGGCTTCTCGTACAGTATCGATAATCTCATTAGAATAGAGCATTCCAATCTTGATGGCACTCACCTCAAAATCACTCAATACCGCATCCATTTGAGCCTTGATAAACTGCACAGATACGGGATATATCTCGCTTACTCCTTGCGTATTTTGAGCCGTCAAAACCGTAAGAACACTCGCACCAAAAACCCCAAACGCCTCAAAACTCTTCAAATCGGCTTGGATACCCGCTCCACCACTACTATCGCTTCCTGCTATGGTCAAAACTACCTTCATCAACGATCCTTTTCATTCAATTGTGAAAGTATAACCACCCAAAAAAAATTTTGGTATAGCATTTTTGTAAGTTTGTCTTTTTTGCCCCACAAATCTTTTGTAATGTAAAAATATGATAGTCTGATGTTATGCACTTAAAAAATTACCCCATTAGAGTGTGTCATTGCAAACGCAAGTAATCTAAGATTTATTTCTACTTTTTTTAAAAAAGTAGGCAAAAAAAGCGTCACTACTCGCCAATCGCTACGCTTTCAAGGTCGTTGCTTGTGACAAAAAATTAAAATAGATTGCTTCGTGCCTCGCAATGACTAGCTCAAAGATGATTGGATAGGCAAAGTGCGTAACATCAGTTAGTATAGATTGGCTTATAGCATGCATTCCACCTCTCCCGAGGCAAAAAAGGAGAAAAAACCTTTGTTGTAGAAATTTTTGATGTGCGTAGCATCAAATACTAAGAAACTTTTATCTATTGTATGTTATAATTTTGGCATACATCAATAGTGGCATTAGCACTATCTTTTTCTTAACAATTTTCCCTAGATTTTCATCCCACTTCTTTTTCCACAACTTCTTTTATACATTAAGGAATTATCATGAACAAAATTAACAATCTACTTGATAGACTCGATGGCGAGTACAACAAAAAACAGATTCACCAACACAGCAAACTTCTCACCCCTCTTATGAGTTCGACCAACGAAGCTACCTTTGTGGGCAGACAAAAAGATGTAGCCATTATCGACAAATTTTTTTCAATCTCCAACGCTCTTGTGCTTGTGAGTTCGATTGAAGGGGTAGGAAAAAGCTCATTGGCATCTCATTATCTGCTTCAAAACAAGGACAATTTCGACTACTACGGCTACGTCAAAATCAACGACAGTTTTCGCCAAAGCTTCGCTGCTTCGTTTAAGGATTCGCTTGATCTCAAACTCGAACACCTTGATGATCTCTTCATCGAAGCCGTGACCAAACTTAGCCGCCTAGAGGGACGAAAGCTTTTGATTATCGACAACTCCAAAGGGGTTGTGTTTCAAGAAGAGAAGCTCAATCTTGTCTTAAGTCTCATCGATAACAACTTCAAAATTCTCTTCATCTCCAATACCAAAATCAAAGATGTTCGAGAGTATCACGTCGCACCGTTAAGCCAAGAAGACGCTATCAATCTCTTTATCAACTACTCCCCTACCAACAAACGTGACCAAGTCCAATCCATCGTGGAGTATTGCGGTAATCACACCTTTTTTATCAAACTCATCGCCAAAATGATTCGCTCTCGTCGTACTACTTATGATGAGATTATCGATAAATTCAAAAACAATGTTCTATTGCCTCTTTACGGGGAAGATATCAAAGCGATTATTCATACCAACATCGAGCAACTTTTGGGTATGCAACAACTCGATTATGAGTACAAACTCCTGCTCAAACGCTTTTCGGTCTTGCCCTCTATCGAGATTGAGATTGAGTTTTTGGAACAACTCTTTCAAGCCAATATTCAAGACAAACTCGATTTTCTTGCCAATATTGGACTCCTTAGCCGTCTAGGCAAAAGCTACAAAATGCACCATATTATCAAATACTACATCCACGACTACACCCCGCCCACGCTTCAAGAGATAGCCATTGTTGTCGATTTTTTTGCCAAAATCATCCACGATAGCCACAATCCTAAAAATATCAAAGAGGCAAAACAATACCTCATCTATCTCAAAGCCATCAAGACTTCCCTCCTAAGCTTACCCGACAACAATGCGATACTCTATACCTTTTTTGAGCATCTAGGTACTATCTATTACCACATCGGAGAGTATCACAAAGCCCTTGAATTGCTACACAAATCGCTAGAGATGCAAAGCCACTCTATTGGTATCAAACCCTTGGTTTTGGCGAAAAATTACAACGATTTGGGACTGGTTTACAAATCCATCAAAGATTACGAACGGGCGTTGATGTTTTTTAAAAAAGGGCTAAAGATACGCCAACAAGAACTCGGCGATGAAAATTTTGAAGTGGCTTATAGCTACAACAATATCGGATTGCTCTATCGTCTAAGCGGAAACTATGAAGAGTCTTTGCTCTTTTTTGAAAAAGCTCTCAAAATCAAAGAGAAACACCTCGATAGCCTCAACCCCGAACTTGCCAATCTCTACCACAACATCGCCCTTACCTACCAAAAGCTCAACAACCACAAAGGCACCGCCTACTTCTTTGCCAAAGCCCTCAAAGTGCGTGAAAAATCACTAGGAGTCAATCATCCCGATACCGCCCAAATCTATAGCGACCTTGCCATGCTCTACAAAGATATGAAAAAACACGCCAAAGCCCTTGCACAACTCGAAAAATCGGTAGCTATTTACAACGCACACTTTGGAGCCAATCACAAAAAAAACATCGCCAACTACAACAAACTAGCCCTTATCTATATCGATATTCACAAAGACCAATTGGCGTTGGAGTATCTCAATCGAGTACTCAACATCAAACTCTCCACACTAGGACCTCACCATCCTCGAACCTCTATTGCCTACAACAACTTAGGTATCTTTCATCTAGCCCAAAGCGACTACACCAAAGCCCTTGCGTTTTTTAGAAAATCGCACACTATTCTCAACAACGTCGCTCGTCACGATGACCTCAATCTTGCCATGCTTAGTCACAATTTGGGTACTACGCACTATCTTTTGGGGGAGTATAGAGACTCTATTGAGATATTTAAGCGGGTATTGGCTACAAGGCTAGAGGTGTTGGGTGAACGCAATCCTCACACTATCACAAGCTACAATGCCCTAGCAGCAACCTACTACGAACTGCTTTTGGATGATGAAGCCCTTGCGATTTATGAAAAGACGCTCGAACTCTCCAAAGATATTTCAGGCGAACTCAATCTCAATACAGCCCTAAGCTACAACAATATTGCCGTGTTGTATTTCAACAAAAAACACTACATCAAAGCCTCTCGCTATATGCAACAATGCATCGAGATTCGCCAAAAGTTTTTGAGCAAAGATGAGCCTTATTTGGTAGAATCCAAAAAGAGACTCAAGCTGATTCAAGATACCATTAGCAAGATAGACAAAAACCCCAAACATGAAAACTTTATCAAATTTCGATTGGACTTTTTTACCCACTCACACCATCTTGATGAGATGCTGGTGATGAAATATTAACAAAACCTCAACGTACCTTTTGAATCCCATCAAGAATAGGCACAAAATGGCAAGGCTCCAACTCCTCTTGTTCTATTGTGCCGTCACTTTTTTTGATAAATCGCATAATGACTTCACGTTTGGGCGTTGCAATAGGGGCGACGATTACTCCCCCGATGGCCAATTGATTGAAGAGATTTTGGGGAATACTTCCCGTAGAAGCCGAGAGCAAAATGCGTTCATAGGGTGCATGATACTCCCAACCGTTTTGTCCATCATCAAATTTGGTAATAATATTCATAAGCCCCAAATGCGAAAATCGCTCTTTTGCCTCTTTTAAGATACCCTCTATGCGTTCGATACTCACAACACGACGAGAGAGTTTGCTCAAAATTGCCGCTTGGTAGCCACTGCCGCACCCAATTTCAAGTATCGAATCAACTTTGTGGTCAATTGCTAAATATTGCGTCATTTTGGCTACTGTCAAAGGCGAGCTAATCCATTGATTTGATTGCATGGGCAAAGCGTCCAGTTTGTAGGCTAAATGTTGAAACCCAGCAGGCACAAAAACTTCTCTATCAATGGCTAAAAAAGCATTGATGACGTTTTGATTCAAATGAATATACGCTTGAATCTCACCAACCATCCTCTCTAATTTCATCTGTACCACTTGCAAACTCCAACACTTATTGAGCCTAAAAAAGCAGACTTTAAGTTTTCATATTAAAAAGTATTATATCACAAGAAATATTAAACAACTTGCAGGTTTTAATAAAAAATTACATATTAATTAATATTTACGCAGATTGTGGATTTAAAGATACCGTTCCACCTCGGGAGAGATGGAACAAGAAAGCTACAAAACCACAAAACAACCAATCTATGCTATAATCCACTCCATGAAAAAAGACATCACCACCAAAG
>JQIS01000040.1 GCA_000830175.1 Sulfurovum sp. FS08-3
AATAACTTTTATTTGACAGATTTATATCTTGTATGTCTTTTTAGGTTGGGTTAGAATTGCTGCTTAGATTTATCTTTTTACCCAAGGATTAAATATTCACCGCCACTTCGTAGGTAGGATCATCCTCGGCATAGGTGCAAAAAGGACCTGCATTTTTAAGAAGATTTTTGCAATCTGTCGAGAGGTGACGCAGAGTAAGTGTTTTGTTGGCATCTTTGTATTTTTGGGTAATCGCATCAATAGCCTCAACTCCCGAACTATCCATCACTCTAGCGTTTTTAAAATCAATCACCACCTCACTGGGGTCATTTGCGACATCAAACTTTTCATTAAAAGAGGTCACAGAGGCAAAAAAGAGAGGACCATCGAGCAAATAGACCTTTTTGCCATCACTATCTAGGGTAGTACGTGCATAGATTTTGGCATGTTCCCACGCAAAGACAAGTGCGGAGATAATAATACCCGAAATAACCGCAATCGCTAAATCCGCCAATACCGTAATAACCGTCACCACTATCAATACAAACGCATCGCTTTTGGGCATGTATTGGATGCGTTTGATGGAGGAAAACTCAAACGTCCCAAGACTTACCATAAACATAATCCCCGCTAGTACCGCTACGGGAATAATGGCAATAATATCCGAAAAGCTCACTACTAAAACAATGAGCAACACAGCAGCGGTAAAGGAGGAGAGTCGTCCCAATCCCCCCGAGGTGTAGTTGATGATACTTTGTCCAATCATCGCACATCCCGCCATACCGCCAAAGAGACCCGAGCAGATATTGCCACTGCCCAATGCTACGCACTCTTTGTTGCCACTCCCTCTTGTGCCACTCATCTCATCAAGTACGGAGAGTGTCAAAAGCGACTCAATAAGCCCCACAAGAGCCACCAATAGAGCCGTGGGGAGAATAATGCAAAGCGAATCCCATGTGATAAGCTCAACATGAGGAATGACAAATGTAGGAAAAGAGATATTACTCAAAGAGGCCAACTCTCCTACGAGCTTCGTCTCAATGGGCGTAAAATAGACGATAAGCGTAAGCAAAACAATCGCTACAAGACCCGAAGGAACTGCTTTGGTAAATTTGGGCAAAAAGTGCATAATAGCCATAGTAGCCACTACGATAATATACATCCAATAATGCTCCTCAAGACTCGCACCCAAAGAGGCTAAAAATCCATCGGCACTATCGGTGGGGGCAAAGAATTTAAATTGTGCCATAGCAATGACAATCGCCAAACCATTGACAAACCCAAACATGGCAGGTTGCGGTACAAGGCGGATAAATTTACCCATCTTAAGCAATCCAATAACAATTTGAATCGCACCTGCTACAAGGGTGGTAAGCAAAATATAGTGAAGCACCAAGATAGAGAGTTCCTCTTTACTAAGATTGGGATGAAGTTCATGTACTGACAATCCTAGTGAAACAAAGACCACCGCTACCGCACCCGTAGCCCCCGAAATCATCCCCGCTTTACCGCCCATAAAGGAGGTAATGAGTCCAATAATAAACGCAGCGTAGAGTCCTACTGTGGGATTGACACCCGCAATAAAACTAAAAGCAATCGCTTCGGGAATCAACGCCACAGCAACCACAGCACCCGAGAGTAGATCATTTTTGATGTTTTGTGTAGAGTAGTTTTGCAAATTAAACATTGTGTTCCTTTAAAAAACGAAATTGTAGCACAATCGCTCTTTGTTTTGTGCAGATTGACAAAAAAGCTTAGATTGGCTCTGGGGATATAAGGATAAGCTTTTCAAACTCCTCTAGTAGTAGCGGTTGATAGTAGTAATATCCTTGCACCTCATAGCATCCGTTTTGAGCCAAAAAGAGCTTTTGCTCCAAGCTCTCGACACCTTCGGCGATAATCTCTAAATTCATGTTTTGTGCCATAGAGATAATGGTTTTGACAATGACTTGCGAATCGTTGCTGGTTGCAATATCATCAATGAAGCTCTTATCAATTTTGAGTTTGTGGATGGGTAGTTGCTTGAGATAGGAGAGCGATGAGTAGCCTGTACCAAAATCATCAATGGCAATAGCAATGCCCAGTTGCGATAGTTGCGTCAAGGCATGGATGGTATTGGCGGGGTCTTTCATAATTTGCGATTCGGTAATTTCAAGCTCCAAAGAGCAAGGTTCTATCTGATGATGCTTGAGCATTTGGGTGACATAATCGACATAATCGTTTACATTAAGCTCTGCCAAAGAGAGGTTGAGTGAGATTTTAGTAATCTTTGCCCCTTTGGCTCTCCATTGACGAAAAGTTGCAAGAGCCTCATTCATAATGTAAGCATCAAGCTTAAAGATAAGCCCAATATCTTCGGCAAGTGGAATAAAAACAGAGGGAGGAATGGGTTCGCCCTTTTGGGGTATCCAACGTGCCAATACCTCAACACCAACAATCCTCTCACTGCGTGTATCGATTTGAGGCTGATAGTGCAAAACAATCTCTCC
Organism: Sulfurovum sp. FS08-3; assembly: GCA_000830175.1. Lineage (GTDB taxonomy): Bacteria > Campylobacterota > Campylobacteria > Campylobacterales > Sulfurovaceae > FS08-3. The sequence continues at coordinate 2,469 of JQIS01000040.1, forward strand.
ATCGTCAATGGCATTTCGCAGTTTAAATTCAATATGCGAACGCTCAATAACCTTTTGTCCCAAATCGTGGGTGTAGAACTGGTAGGTGTTGCGACTGATATGTTTGGCGTGATACATCGCTATATCGGCATTTTTGAGCAACATATCGCCATCAAGCCCATCTTGCGGATAGAGAGTAATGCCAATACTAAAGGTGGTATAAAAGGTGCGATAGTGGATAAAGTGTGGCTTAGAAACGTGCAACATGATGCGTTCTATGCACTCAATAATCTCTCTTTTGTCGTGAATATTTTTTAAAAGGACGATAAACTCATCACCCCCCAATCGTGCGACAAAATCCTCTTGCGAAACGCTTTCTTTAAGTATCTTGGCAATCTCAACCAACAAAGCATCCCCTACCGTATGCCCGTGGGTATCGTTGATTTTTTTGAAGTGATCCAAATCCAAAAATATCATCGCAAAAGCCTTTTTGTTGTGCATACTCTTTGCAATCGTATCGTGAAGCTCTTTTTGAAGATATTGGCGATTGGGCAGATGGGTCAAGGCATCATGAAGTGCTTTGTATTGAAGCTGTTCGTTGGCATGGGTAATCTCGCTAATATCGACATGAGTACCGACAAGTCGAATCGCTTTGCCGTTGGCATCGTAGATTTTTTTGGCTCGTGAGAGTATGGGAAGATAAGAGCCATCTTTTTTTTGCATACGAAACTTAATCTCATAATTGGTTGCACTGCTGGATAAAAAATCATTAAGATAGGCTACAACTCTCGCCCTATCATCGGGGTGTAACGTACGCTCCCAAATCTCATAGGAGTTTTCAAACTCATCGTTTTTGTATCCCAACATCTCTTTCCAACGAGGTGAGTAATAGATATCGTAGCTAATCAAATCGGCATCCCACAATCCATCGCTACTCCCCTCCAACGCAAGGGCAAGGCGTTCTTGATTGCGGTGCAACTCATTGAGATAACTGTTGATGGAGTCTTGCATGACCGTAAAGGCTCGTACCATCGCTGCAATTTCATCACTTTTGGTAATTTTGGGCAAAGCAACATTAAACTCTCTTTGGGCAATTTTTTGAGCAGCTAGGGTGAGTTGCTTGAGACTTAGGGTCATACGATTGACACTAAGCCACGCTACAATAGAGCCTAATAAAATCGCCAAAAGAGCAAACATCAAAGAGGCTTTGAGCATATCGGTAATGGCTAGATTGAAGTTGCGTTCATCAAGCAAAATACGGGCATACCCGATAAGCTCTCCATCGGCATAGATTTTGGCTACCGTATCGACATACTCATCGTGAATCATTTGGTGAAACTTTTTATCCGATGCCTCAAGATTTTCAAAGAGCGATAGCGTGACTCTATCGACAAGGCGTTGGTTGAAATAGTGCGAGGGTATAGAGGCTCTTACTCGAAGATTTTTGTCCAAAATAAAAATCATATAACTTTGAGAGATATTTTTCATATCCATAAGCAACTCATTGAGGGCTACAATATCATTATTGAGCAACGCAACCGAGGCATTGGAGGCTAAAATCGTACTGGTGTTTTGACCTTGATGGAGGAGCTGAGAGTGGATAAAGTGCGATTCTTTGTGAACAATATCATAGACTACCATACTTATAAGTGCCGTATGAATGAGCATGATATTGATAAAGAGTTTTGTTGCAATGGAGTACCTGTGTATCATCACTGAGCCTCCTTGGGTATGATGCTGTTGTATCGTTCCAAAAAGATTTTGACCGCATCGTATCGGCTGTTGTTTGCCTCTTCAAATCCTGCAAACCCAGCATCTTCAAGCATCTTTTTGCCTTTTGCATGGCTATCAAGCTCAATGAGAAGCCGTGCAACCTTGTAGGCAAAGGCTCTATCGACATCTTTGCGTACCACAAAGCCATTATTGACAAGCGGTTGAGTCTGCCATACAATCTCCATTTGGGCGGCTTTTTGGGGATTTTCTTTGCACCACGCTTCCCATGGAGGAGGCCACGACGCACCCACAAGGGTATCACCGCTGTAGGCATTGAGAATAGAGGAGTATTGAGACCCAACAAACTTTTTGTCAATATCACGGTTGATATCCAATCCCTTCTCATGCAGATACAAAAGCGGCATCATCGTCGCTGCCAATGCCGTTGGGGCAGGAAAACTCACCGCTTCGCCTCGCAATTGTGTAACGTTTTTGAGTCCTCTATCTTTGCGTGCTACCAAAATCCCTCGAAAGACACTATCGGGTTTCATTTTGGCAATCACTTCATAGCCGTATTGCAATGCGTTGTAGGTTTGATAGGGATTGGGGAGTGAGAAATCAAACGTACCTGCATAGAGCTTTTGGTCGTAGGTAGGATAATCTTTGGAAGTTTCAAGAAGAAACTCTACATTCTCAAGCTTTGATTCGAGATAATCCAACAAGGGACGATACGAGGTGTACATTTTTTTGGAGTTGAGGTAGGGGTGAATGCCCACTCTATAGACTTTTTTGTTAAACTCTACTCCTGTAGGCTTATAGCGTTTGGCAGACTCTCTATTATCGCAACCACTAAGCAGTAATCCCAATAGAAGAATAGACAATAGCTTTAGCACAACAACGCTCCCTTAGTGGATAGGTATTTGAAATCATAAGAGCATCAAATCCATTTGCTAGGCTTAACCTAGCTATAAAGAGACGCTACCTTGAAGCGTAATCGGCGATTAAAGCACCCATGTCGCTTGTTGCACATATCTCTTTGGCATCAAAAGAACTCAAATCACCCGTTCGGTATCCTTCGCTTAGGACTTTGGCGATAGCACTATCGATTTTTTTTGCAGCTTCGATTTCGTTGAGTGCGTAGCGTAGCATCATCGAGGCACTTGCGATGGTTGCAATAGGATTAGCAATGCCTTGACCTGCAATATCAGGAGCAGAACCGTGAATAGGCTCAAAGAGTCCTACGCCACTGCCTATAGAAGCACTCGGAAGCAGACCAATTGAACCGCTTAGCATACTGGCTGCGTCGCTTAAAATGTCTCCAAAGATATTGCCTGTCAAAATAACATCAAACTGCTTGGGAGCTCGAATAAGTTGCATCGCCGCATTATCGACGTACATATGACTAAGCTCTACTTTGGGGTAATCTTTTGCCACCTCTTCAACGGTTTCTCTCCAAAGTTGGCTTACTTCAAGCACATTGGCTTTATCGACCGAACAGACCCGTTTGTTTCGCTTCATAGCAATTTCAAAAGCGACTTTGGCAATGCGTCTTACTTCATCTTTGGTATAAACCATAGTATTGTAAGCTCTATCTTCAAGTAATGCTCGTGGCTCACCAAAGTAAATCCCGCCTATAAGTTCTCGCACCACCATCAAATCAACGCCCTCAACGACACTGGGTTTGAGAGTAGAGGCATTGACAAGCTCTTTATAGACCATCGCAGGGCGTAGATTAGCAAACGTTCCCATCGCTTTTCTGAGTCCCAACAAACCCGTTTCGGGGCGAAGGTGTCTTTCAAGATTGTCCCATTTGGGTCCACCGATAGCCCCAAAAAGTACCGCATCGCATTTGGCTACCCCTTTGAGTGTCTTATCGGGAAGTGGCACACCCGTCTCATCGATAGCTGCTCCACCCAATAAAAACTCCTCATATTTGAGGTTAAAACCGCATCGTACCGATACCGCATCTAGCACACGAATCGCCTCTTCGACAATCTCAGGACCAATTCCATCGCCCTTAATAACACCAATTTTATACTCTCTACCCATGACAACTCCTATTGTTAAGCGTTTAGTTCGTTTTTTGCAAAGTTAATCAAGCCACCTGCTTTTACCAACTCTTGCATAAACTCTGGAATAGGGGTAAATTTGTAACTTTTGCCTTTGGTAAGGTTAATCACCTCCCCGCTACTCATCTCTATCTTGATGCGATCACCCTCTTCTATCTCATTAGCCTGAGGCAATTCAAAAATAGGCAATCCCATATTAAAAGCATTACGATAAAAAATACGTGCAAATGTAGGTGCAACAATAGCCGATACTCCCGCCGCCTTAAGAGCAATGGGGGCGTGTTCTCGGCTGCTTCCGCATCCAAAATTCTCACCCGCTACAATAATATCTCCCACTTGCATCTTTTGAACAAAGTGAGGATCGGCATCCTCCATTACATATTTCGCAAGTTGCTTAGGCTCACTGGTATTGAGGTATCGAGCAGCGATAATTAAGTCTGTATCGATATTATCACCAAACTTCCAAACTTTACCTTCCAAGTCAAATCCTTTTGTCAATCAATCAATTGGGCGTATTCTATCCAATCCAAAATAAAAGTTTACACAATTAAATGTTATAATAGCCTTGTGTAAGTACAAATCTAATTTTAATCTTATTTTGCTATAATCTACAACATTTTTATATCATTGAATGTGTTTACACAGTAGAGTCACTTTGCTAATTTTACTACAAGAGGAGCTGATAATTAATGGCTACAGCAAAAAAAGTTGATGCAATGGGTAGAGTTGAAAAGCTCTTTTCAAACAAAAAAAAAGGTGTCTATTTAACCTATGAACGCATAGTCAAAGAGTTTGACAAACCCCTCAATATGGCACAAGTCAAAAAGATTGATAAACTTTCAAAAGAGAGTAAATTAGAGATTATTAGTGCATCGGAGTATGCCAAACTTGTCACGCAACAAAATATCCAAAAACACCAAGAGAGTATTAGAAAAATCGCCGATGAGACCGAGCTTGATTTTTTTGATTTCACCAAAGAGAAAGAGCTGCTTGAGTGGAGTCGAAGCGACTCGCCCGTGCGTATGTATCTGCGTGAGATGGGAAAAATTCTACTTCTAACCAAAGAAGAGGAGATTGAACTAAGCAAACAAATCGAAGATGGCGAAGATATTATTATCGATGCCATCTGCTCTGTGCCTTATCTTATCCAATATATCCTCAACTACAAAGAGCCTCTGCTCAACCGTGAACGACGAGTCAAGGAGCTTTTTAAAAGTTTTGATGATGCTGAGGGTGTTGAAGAGAGCGAAGAGGAGGAGGATGAAGATGGCGAAGGAGAGAGCCTATCACTCTCTCAAAATGCCAACAACGATCGAGTTAAACAAGTCGTCGATAGTTTCAAAAAGCTTGAAAAAAACAAAAAAGAGTGGGTAAAAGCCACCGAAGAGCTTGAAAAACTTCTCCAAAAGGAGGAGGATGAGTCCAAGATACTGCTTGAACACTTCAAGGTTGCTTTCAAAAAAGAGCAACTCAAACACGCTTTGCTCGAACTAGGACCCACATCCAAGCTTATCAATGAATTGGTCAAGGCGATGGAGACGGCTCTCAAAAGCGACGATGGGTTTGAAAAAGAACTCAAGCGATTGGAGTATAAGTTGCCGCTCTTTAACGATATTTTGCTTGAAAATCACAACAAAATATTGGAAAATATTATCAATATGGACAAAGACGATATTATCAATGCCGTCCCAGAAACCACAATGGTAAGCACTTATGTGGAGATTAAAAAGCTCTTTGAAACCAAAGAGGCGAGTAAAGATAGCTTCAATCTTGACCCCGTCAAACTCGAAGAGATACTCAATCAAATCCGCCAAGGCAAAGCCAAAAGTGAAAAAGCCAAAACCCGTATGGCAAAATCCAACTTGCGTTTGGTCGTATCAATTGCCAAACGCTATACCAATAGAGGTTTGCCTTTCCTTGACCTTATTCAAGAGGGAAATATTGGACTCATGAAAGCCGTAGATAAGTTTGAGTATCAAAAAGGGTACAAATTCTCAACCTACGCCACATGGTGGATACGTCAAGCTATTAGCCGTGCCATAGCCGATCAAGCACGCACCATTCGTATCCCTATCCACATGATAGAGACCATTAACCGTATCAATAAAATTATTCGCAAACACCTCCAAGAGAGTGGCAAAGAACCAGACCTTGATACCATCGCCAAAGAGGTAGGATTGAGTGTCGATAAGGTCAAAAATGTGATTAAAATCACCAAAGAACCCGTAAGCCTAGAGACACCCGTGGGTGATGAGGATGATGGAAGATTTGGAGATTTTATCGAAGATAAAAATACTCTAAGTCCTACCGATGTGGTGCTTCGAGATGACCTTAATAAACAAATCGATGATGTCTTAAGCCAACTCAATGAGCGAGAAAAAGCCGTTATTCGTATGCGTTTTGGACTGCTTGATGACCACAGTGATAGAACGCTTGAAGAGATAGGCAAAGAGCTTAATGTCACGCGCGAACGGGTACGACAGATTGAATCCTCGGCTATCAAAAAGCTCAAACACCCCAAAGTGGGACGTAAGCTCAAAAATTATATCGAAGAGTAGCCGATGCAAGAGGTAAAGTTTTTTGTTCTTATTATTGGTACGGAGATACTCAATCGCCGAAGAGAAGATGCCCATTTCGAGTTTGTCACCAAAGCACTTGAGGCGTACGGCAATAAACTTACAGGTTCGTTTATCATCGAAGATGACCCTAAGCTTATTGTCAATACCATCCAATACATTGCATCGATTGAAAAGAGTGTTATTTTTAGCTTTGGAGGGATTGGTGCTACTCCCGATGATCACACACGAGCGTGTGCCGCCAAGGCTCTAAGCAATGGCAAACTCTACACCCATGAAGAGTGCAAAGCCATTATTGATCAAAAATTAGCGGGTAAAGTATCAACCATCTCCTACGCTATGGCACAGCTCCCCAAAGAGGCACAGCTTATTGAGAATGTTTACGGCTCTATTCCCGCTTTTCAACTCCAAAACCGCTACTTTTTTATGCCAGGATTTCCCCATATGTCGCACCCTATGGTAGAGGCTATTTTGGCTCACCATTTCAATACCAAACGCTACATCTATCGCTACACATTGGCAGCACAGTGCAAAGAGTCTTTTTTGGTTGATGTCATGGAGCAAATGCCCAAAGGCGTAGAACTCTCTTCGCTTCCAACAGCCTCTAGCAATGGAGAGTGGCACACCACCATATCCGTAGCCTCCTATGATGAAAAACTAGCCAAAAGCAATTTTGATAAGTTTATTACCAAACTTGAAAACCACTCCATTCTCTATCAATTGGGCGAAAAGCTTAACTCACTTTAAAACCTCCTATCTTCTTGTTAAGACAATGGGAAGATAGGAATAGATAAAAGTATTTGACAATAGTTTTTTATAATAGTACAATTTAATATATTTATAAAAAGGATATTCGATGATTGTTATTAACTCTAGTGATTTTATTAAAAAGCCTTCATATATTACTCAACCACTTGATATTACTTTTGTAGAAGATGCAAAAAAACATATCACAAAAAGTGTTGTTTTACCTTTTGAATTGTATGAGAAAGTCAAAGAAAAGATTGAAGATGAACTCTATTTGATACAAAATAAAAAAGCTTTAAGTCAAACATCTTATGATGATTTTTTACAAATTGAAACCGTTGTAGAAGATTTATAATGAAACGAGGTGAAATTTATCTCATCAATTTTGGGAAAAAATACAACAGTGAATTTGGGAAAATAAGACCTGCTTTGATTATCCAAAATGATGTGGCAAATCGTAATATTGACAAAGTAGCTTTTAAAGGGGTAAGTGTCATTCCACTTACTACAAATCTAAGTGGTGGTAATTTAAGACTTCAAATAGAAAAAAGGGATAATCTTGAAACCACTAGTGAAGTATGTATTAATGAACTTTGTACACTTGACCTTTCAAGAATCAATTTCGATACTTTATTAACCAAACTTACTGTAGAAGAACAACGAGAAGTCAATTTGAAATTATCACAACATTTAGGACTAATATAAAACAAAAAAATCCTCTATCACCCCTGCATCCATTGTAAACATTTTTTCTCTGCTAAAATTTAGCACTTACACCCATATGAAACCCTTCGATGTTTTCACCTGTCACATAATTAACATCAAAATAGACATTATTGACATACTTAATAAGTGTATCGGTGTAGAGGTGAAACGCCATACCTACTTGTGTAATGTTTGAAGTATCCATATTCTCTTTAATATCCCCCATCAAAAAAGTCTCTTGGGCGTAAGCTTCGACTTTGAAAGGAAGATTCAATATCTTCACAAGCTCAGGCGAATAGATACCCGTTTTGATATGTGCCAATGTGGAGTTTGAACGCTCATCTAATCCATCCACATCGCTAGAGAAGTATCCCAAAAATGCCGTCACATAGGGTTCATAACCGTTGATATTGGTTTCGTAATCGTATTTGATATTGGCTTGATAGGTATAAACATCTAACGCATCGCTACTATTATACAAGGCATCAATTCTAGTACGATTGGGGAGTGTTAAAGCATTGTTGTAGGTAAAACTTGGATCAATTTGCGAATATATCACGCCTCCTCCTACTGCGATATAGGAGGAAGAGTCGATTTTGTAGCGAACACCGCCGCCTAGTTCAAAGTTCATGGCTTCAAGTTTGGCGTAATCCCCGACGTTTCCTACCAAAGGATCACTGGTAGTCAATTTGGCTACACCCCCTGCGGCATTGAGATAGATATTCAAATCATCGGTGCTTTCAAAGTTGTATCGAAAGGCTGCAAAAATTGTCTTCATCTCTTCTGTGGATTTGAGATCATGAGCACCTGACTCAAAAGATTTTTGCGATCCCATAAGCACAACTTTTGCAACATCATTGACAAAGTTTTGCTCCACCATATCAGCATGGATTGTAGATGAAACCAGAGAAAATATCAAAATTTTTTTTATCATTGCATACTGCCTTTGTTTTAATTTTTGTAATTGTACCCTATTATACACAGAGTCTATTTAAATCATCGTTGAAATTTTGTTTGCTCTTTACTCTTTTGAGCTATAGAATTTTAAAGTATTTAACTGATGTTATGCACTTTATTCAACATTTCATCTTTGAGTTGGACATTGCGAGGCAAATATTTTTATAACTCCTACTCATTTGAACTAAAGATACCAATTATTTCAATTTGATTGAGAGTGAAATTAATACGATAAAGAATTACATAACCATGGAAGATGAGTTCACGAACATTATTATCATTTGTTTTTGATGATGCTCTACATCTATCTCTAGCACTCTATTATTGAGCTTATCAGCAAATTCCAAAGCCCGAGTCAAATTATCTTGTGCAATAAATGAAATGACCTCTTCGAGTTCTACTAAGTAGCGAGAAGTTTTAACTATCTGCATATTTGCTTTTGACTCTTTGTAGCATCTCATTCATTCCATCAAGATAGGGTGTCAAAGTTTCTTTGCCCTTATCAATATCTTCAATTCTCTTTTGTAACTCTTTGACCAAAGGGTCATTTTTGATCTTCACCACTCCAAAGGGCAGAGCTTCCAAAAGATACATAAATTTATCAAAAAAATCATCTTTAATCTCCAAAGTCACCTGCACAACGTCTCCCTTATTGAATTTATTAGATTATACCGAAGTTTAGTATAAAAGTTTGTCCTATTTGCGTGACACAATCACAGATGCTAGACCCATATACAAAGCTCAATCGCCACGCTAAATTTTGTTTGCTCTTTACTCTATTTAGGCTATAATATTGCATTTCATTGTAAGGAGTTTGTACCATGCAAACACAATTTAAAAAGCTTTTGATAGGGATATTTTTCATCTCTTTTCTTATGACAACCACCACTTTGGCACGAGAGTTTGCACCGCTTGAACGCAATCATGATAGATCTTACTATTACGATGGTGATCGCTACTATTATGGAGGTGAGTATCGCAACGGCTACTACTACTATCGTGGTAAACGCTTCAAAAATGGACACTATTTTCGCAAAGGCTATCGCTACCATCAAGGCAAACGCTTCAAAGCACACACAGGACGCTACGGCTACAGGGAAGATGCAAACTACAACAACCGATACGACAACATTCCAAACCATAGACCCAACAACCGATATACTCATGAGGAGCTAGACAATCGCCGTCCCGACAAAACAAATCCCAACAGCTACGAAAACAACAGACCCAACAACCGATACAACAACGACGCAACCGATAGACCAAACAATCACAACAACGACGTAACCGATAGACCCAACAACCGATACACCAATGAGAACCCAAAGAGGACAGACCCCGCTCCAGAGACCACAACCTATCCCAATAATCGCACCAACGACGAAAACAAGCCAAGGGATAAAAAACGCTACGAAAATGGCGATACGAGAGAGAAAAAACGCTACGACAACACTAGCGACTCAACAAGCGACAAAAGAGAGAAATACAAAAAAAGAGAGCACCGCAGTGACGATGATGAGCTTTAAGGGTTTTTGGAAAGTGTATGCGTTTTAGTGACTATATGAATGAGTGGCTCTACGGCAGTGAGGGCTACTACCAAAACTTCAAAGCGATAGGCAAAGGGGGAGATTTTTATACAGCCGTAAGCACAAGCTCCTTTTTTGGGGCCTCTATCGCCAACTTTATCTATCAAAAGATTGCACAAGGTGTCATTCCACGCAATGGCTATCTCATTGAGATTGGTGCGCATCAAGGCTATCTTATTTGCGATATGATACAGTGGCTCTACAGTTGCGACCCCACACTCATAGACTCGATGCACTTTGCCATAGTAGAACGCCAACCCAAAGTGCAAGAGGTGCAAAAAAAATACATCAAAGAGCGTTTTGGAGAGGATGTTAAGGTAGAATTTTTTAGCTCATTGGATGCAATAAGCGTGGAGTATGCCTTTTTTGTCTCCAATGAAATTTTTGACGCTTTTGCGTGTGAGCTTATTTATGATAACCGTATGGCAACCGTTCAAAATCATCACATAGTATGGCAAGAGATAGATGCGACAATCGCTCAAAAAGCTGCTCAATACCGCCAAACCAAAGGAGAGATTGCGGTAGGCTATGAGGCGTTTGCAAAAGCGGTGGCAAATGCTGCTAGGTATTTGGATTTTGTGAGTTTTGATTACGGTGAACGGTATGTACGCAATGATTTTTCGATTCGTATCTATCAAGCACACACCACTTTGCCTCTTTTTGATGAGACATTGGTACTACAAGAGCTGTTTAAAAAGAGTGATATAACCTTTGATGTCAATTTTGACCACGTTATAGATGCTTTTGGTGAAACGGGAGTGCAACTTATTGAGTACGAGACACAAGCTAGGGCATTGGTTCGATTTGGTATCATTGATTTGCTTGAACGTTTTGCCAAACAAGCCTCACAAAAAAACTATACCCAACAAGCCGATAAAATCAAAACACTTCTAGCCCCCACCATGATGGGAGATAGATTTAAGATGATACATCTTCAAAAAGTTTAGTTTGTCTCTTGATTGACGATTTTGTTGGCATTAATCCATGGCATCATGGCTCTCAATCGTCTGCCTGTTACTTCGATGGGGTGGGCTTTGAGGTTGTTTCGTTCAGCGTTCATGCGTGGATACCCTGCTTGACCTTCAAGTACGAAATCTTTTGCAAATTGACCGTTTTGAATCTCTTTGAGTATCTGCTTCATAGCAGCTTTTGAGCTTTCGTTTACGACTCGTGGTCCACTTACCATATCGCCATACTCTGCGGTGTTGGAGATGGAGTAACGCATATCGGCAATACCGCCTTCAAACATCAAATCGACAATGAGTTTAAGCTCATGCAAACACTCAAAATATGCCATCTCTTCGGGGTAACCCGCCTCTGTGAGCGTCTCAAATCCAGCTTGAACAAGTGCCGAAACCCCACCGCAAAGAACCGCTTGTTCGCCAAACAGATCGGTTTCAGTCTCATCTTTGAAGGTTGTTTCAATAATACCCGTTCGACCACCACCGATAGCCGATGCGTAGCTCATAGCCAAATCTTTTGTGTTTCCACTAGGATCTGCATAGATAGCAATAAGGTCTGGAATCCCTCCGCCCTTTACAAATTCACTTCGTACGGTATGCCCAGGAGCTTTTGGTGCTACCATCATAACATTGATATTAGCAGCGGGTTTGATTCTACCGTAATGGATAGAGAAGCCATGACCAAATGAAATCGTTGCACCCTCTTTGAGGTTGGGAGCAATCTCGTTGGCGTAAATCTCAGCTTGGTTCTCATCAGGCAACAAAATAACAACTACATCACTAGCAGCCGTAGCCTCAGCTACTGTAAGTACCTCAAACCCTTTGGCTTGTGCTTTTGCCCATGAGCTTCCACCTTTTCTAAGTCCTACGCAAACCTCTACACCGCTATCTCTTAGGTTCTCTGCATGTGCATGACCTTGGCTTCCAAACCCAATCATCGCTACTTTTTTGGACTTGATCAAATCCAAATTACAATCTTTGTCATAATAAACGTTTAATGCCATTATCTATCCTTGAAAAATTTTAAAAGTAGAGCGATTATAGCCAATTGTTGCTTATCAAATTGTAATAAAAGAGGATTTGTATATTGTTTTATTATAGAAAATTCAGGTAAAATACGCACACATGGTATAAGGAGAGATACAATGATTGAATTTTTAAGTCATGCGATTGCATGGTGGCATTGGATCATTATCGGTATTGTTGTTATGATATTTGAGATAGTATCGTTTACTTTCATATTCCTAGCTTTTGGTATAGCTTTTATCTTTGTGGGAATTATTGACTTTTTCTTTGCTACAAGTATCAATACAGAGCTTATTATTTGGATAAGTCTCTCGGTTTCTTTTATTGCGATATGGTATCTCTTTTTTAGAGCCAAACTCGTAAGTGCCGCAGGGCAATCCAACAATATGCTCGATACCATGGGGCGTGTCGAGGAGGATATAAAAGCTTACGAAAAGGGTAAAGTGATGTTTGATATTCCCGTTTTGGGGAGTAAACATTGGAGTGCTTCGGCAAAAGAGGATATTCCAAAGGGTGCAAGAATACGCATCTTGGAGGTCAAAGGACAGTTGCTAATGGTGCAAGAGGTCAAGGCACAAGAGCCTTCACAAAACTAATCAAAAAGGAGTCAAATCATGGAAATTTTTTACATACTGCTGTTTTTAATCGGTGCGATTGTCTATACAATGTACAAAGGGGTCAATATTGTCCCGCAAGGTGAAGAGTGGGTTATTGAACGATTGGGTAAATTTAATCGTACCATCACCCCTGGTCTTAATATCATTACCCCATTTTTGGATACCATCAAAGTAAAAATTGACACCAGAGATATTATCCTCGATGTAGAGAAACAAGAGGTTATTACGCTTGATAACGTTGTAATTATCACTAATGCTGTTGCTTTTATTCGTGTTACCAATCCACGCGATGCAATCTATGGAGTAGAGGATTACAAACAAGCTATTAGCCAATTGGTCAAAACTACGCTTCGTTCGATTATCGGTGAGATGAATCTTGATGATGCTTTGAGCAGTCGAGAACAAATCAAATCCAAACTCAAAAGTCAAATCCTTGATGATGTTGCCGATTGGGGGATAACCGTCAAATCTATTGAGATTCAAGACATCAATCCCAGCGAATCAATGCAAGCCTCTATGGAGCGTCAAGCAGCAGCAGAGCGAGAGAGAAGAGCCGTAGAGACACAAGCGGAGGGATTAAAAAATGCAGCTATTTTGGAAGCCCAAGGAAAACTTGAAGCCGCCAAAAGAGAGGCAGAAGCACAAGTAGCTTTGGCGACAGCATCATCTGAGGCGATTAAACGTTTGGGTGAAGCTATGCAAGGAGGAGAGCTACCCGCTATGTTCTTGCTAGGCGATAGATACATTGATGCTATGGAGCATCTTAGTAAGAGTCCTAACTCAAAACTTGTTATCTATCCTGCCGACCTACAAGCAGCCGTTAAGGGGATGATTGGCGGATTACTCCACAACAACAGACAATTCTAAATGATTGGAGGAGAAATCCTCCAACAAGAGATTACATATTCTTATGCGATTCGTCGTGGAGATGTTCCCATTTGAGTTTCCCACCACCCAAAAGATGAAAATGTAGGTGTTTTACCTCTTGTCCGCCATCTTCACCGTTGTTGGTGATAAGTCGATATCCACTCTTATCAAGCCCCATTCTTCTAGCTACCTCTTGAATAAACTCCGTAAGCCCTGCCATAGTGTGAGCATCTATCTCTTGAAAACACTCTATATGAGCCTTTGGGATAATCAAAAGATGCATGGGTGCTTTGGGATAGAGATCGTGAAAAGCCAAAAAATGCTCATTTTCCGCCTCTTTGTTGCTAGGCAATTCACCCGCTACGATTTTACAAAATATACACATTTACTATCCTTTTTTGTTGTTAAGATTTTTAGTGATTATCCCAAATTATGGGTTAGAAGAAGCTAAAATGGCTCTAAGGTTTTCAAAAGAGAGTTTTTGAGTTTTGATGCTTTTGTGCTATAATTATTTAACAGGCTAGTCCGTTAGCTCCTCCTAAATATGCTATAATGTAACCCATGGAACCAGTAAATGACACTAAAATAGAGAA
>JQIS01000041.1 GCA_000830175.1 Sulfurovum sp. FS08-3
GCTTCGCTTTCAAGGTCGTTCGTGGTGACACTATTTAAAATAGATTGCTTCGTGCCTCGCAATGACTAGCCCAAAGATGATTTGATAGGCAAAGTGCGTAACATCACCTACACACGTTGCTTCTCAAGCCTCAAAATCGTTGGTGACGTAGATGAGTTCATCGCTGTTTTGGGCAATGTACTCTATATCCTCTATCGCCTCATCGGTTGCAGCAAAAAGGATTTTGTCGTTGCGTTGGAGTTTGATATCCAATGGGGGCATAAAGTGAAGCTTCTTGCCTCTTTGCAAAAGCAGCGGGATAATGGCGTTTGGTTTGTTTCGATCCTCTCTTCTAAGAATAAGATGCTTCAAAAGTATTACTTTTTGTTCACCAAAGGCTTGTGATAGGGCGTGTGCCTCCTCTTGATTGATTGCCAATTCATATATAACGGGCTTTTCGCCGATAGTTTCAAGAAGCTTGGCAATGAGATTGGCAGAAAACTCTTCGATTTGGGATTTCAAAAGATAGAAAAATTTATCCGAGAGGGGATTGACTAAGGCATTGATGGTTTTGTGTATCAAAATTCGTGAGGGCATAAAAACATAATCAATACGCGAATGTCTAAAAATAGAGTAGTTTTCAAGCTCATTTTCTCTGGCTACAGCGACGATATTTGGGTTAAGTTTTTTGGCTGTTGAGAGGAGTGAGAGATTGGTAATGTCGTTGTTGGTCCCTGCTATAATGACACTGGCTTCGTAAATGCCTTGTTCTATCAAAATATCTTTATCATCAGCATCGCCGACCACCACGCCTTTTCTATTGATTCTGGAGACTTTTTTGGGGTCGATTTCAATAAAACGTGCATCAATTTGATTTTTTTCAAGTACTTTGTGTATCTCTTTGCCCATACGTCCGTATCCGCAAACGATGTATTTGCCTCTTGAGAGCTTCAAAGGTTGTTGTTTGAGGGTATCGAGATTAAATATCCATTTGGCGAGTTGATAGGTCGAGGGGGAGTTGAGACTCAAATCAATTTGGCTTGAAATAATATTAAAAGGATTTTCGATAATCTCAACACCGACATCGATAAGGTTTTCTGTGAGATTTTCAGTCGTTGATTTGATGGCAAGGGGGACTTTGGGATTGATAAATTTAGCCATAACCGCAACGTGTAGATTGAGATTATCATCTTTGAAAAGCGACACCAACCCTTTGCAATACTTTGATTTTATGCCTGAAAGCTCCATGGTCGAAAGACTCGTAATATCGGCTTGAAGCACAGGCACTATAGGAGTATAGCTCTCCATTCTTAGCTCATTGACTTTATCCTCGTTTTTTTCTATCACAACGACTCGAAATCCTTTTTTGAGTGATTTTTCGATAATCTTTTTGGTGGTAGCGTTGTAGCCTAAGATAATAAAAAAATCTTCATTAAGCGTTTTGATTTGTTTGATAAATCTATTTTTTGCAAGTTCTTTGATGAGCATCTTATCTTGAACCAAAGAGACCAATGTACCAATACTGTAAAACCATCCAATGACCGTGAGATAGATAAGCATCGAAACCCAAATGCGTTGTTCGTAATTGAATGCATAAGGTGTCTCTCCAAATCCAATCGTCGTAGCCGTATAGGTGACAAAATAAAAAGCATCAAAGATGGTCATTTGGTAGGGTTTGCCATCACTTGTCGTGCCTTCAATCAAAATCAAACCAATAATCGATACCGTATAGACAAAAATAAGCACCAAAAAAGGTGTTCGCATCTTTTGCAAGATAAGAAACAAAGAGTTGTTGTTCATCTTTGTTACCTTTTGGATTTGATGGTGTCGCCTATGTATAAAATAACCGAAGTGATATTGGCGAGTAATGCACCCCCCGAAAGCGAGATAATAACGCTTGAAATACCCGCATCTATCGAGTTTGTATAAGCTGCTATTGTCCAAATGGTTGCGGCGGCGATGAGTTGGATATCTGCTACGAGCGAAGTAGCCAAAAGCACCGATCCCATTTGCGTTCTATCTCCAAGCTTTAGCGTTGTAGCAATCAAATTGACAACAATAGCCGCAAAAAGTTCGTATTGGTTGGGGTGAGCTATTGAACTCATACCGCCGTAAAAAAAGCCAAAATTAAGCGTCATTGCCAATATGATAAAAAATCCTGCTCGTACTTTTTCTAAATTCATTTTACTCTCCTAGTATAAAAATATCTACTGTAAATTTAATCAAGCTAACATCATTTTAAAAACCTATTTAACTGTTGGGCATAATTCTACAGTTTTTTGACTTATTTTTTCTCATTTGTCACTGTTTGTCTCTTGCCAAGATTACCTTTTGTTACAAAAACGTTAGTATTTTGATTGGATGTTAGCCAAAGATTTGAGTTTCCAAGATTCTATATCTTTGGAGGATTCAATAGCGTTTTCAAGACCATCATCAAGCATAGCAAAAAAATCAAAACCACTTTGTCTCTCTATCTCATCAACCGTTGCAACGTATTTTGTCAATGGCTCATGACCTGTTACATTTTGAGGCATGATAAAAGCAAGGGCTTTGGGTGGTTGATTGCCCTTAAGTCCTATATAAATTTTAAAAAAGCTATCGGGTATTTGCACTTTAAAACTGCTTTTGAGGCGAGTGATGTTTTGATCAAAAATAGGTCCCGTCACCACCCATACGCTATCAAAGATTTTTGCAAAATAGTCGGCTTCTACCATCTCCAATCGTTGCCACAATTTGCGATTTAAATTGGGCTTTTGAGGTGTGATATTGCTCATCAAAAAAGTATCTTCTTGCGAAGCTTTGCCATAAAGAGTGCTAATGGCATAATTGGGTGCCATGTGTCCTCTATCGTAACCGCTATGCGTATAATCATCACTCACAAGACCATTGAAGCTACGCCAATCGCTCTTGAACGATTCGGGACGTTTGAGGCGTGGAGCGTTTTTGGGGATTTGTGTCAATCTATAGCTTACCCAAAGCGGATTGCCTCGTAGGATATTGTATCCTATGGCAAAGTCATCGTTTCGCACACTATGCGTCCATGTGCTTAAGCTGTTGCTAGTTGCTTGAGGAGTACCCATATAAGACATAGTGGGTCGTATGAAAAAAATCTCATAGAGATAACCCAACACCAAAAGGGGGATGATGAGCATAAGGATTTTTGGTTTTTTAACAATGAGAGCTACAATATTGACAGCGATATTTTTGGACATAACAAGATTCCTTGTGATTTTAGTTGGGATTATTCACTATATTCTCTTAATTGTTGCTTGTTACTATCTTTTAAGGCTACTATAAGATAAAATATTTATGATTACAACAAAACAAAAAAAGGTAAAGCAATGATGATACTAGATACCCAAACCCCCGACAAGCCCCGCATTGATTACCCTTGTGAGTGGGGATTTAAGCTTATTGGCAAAGATGCAAAAGCCCTAGAGGCTACTATCGCCGATATACTTTCGCACAAAGAGTATCGTTGCCACTTTGGTAATGCCTCTTCAAATGGGAAGTTTATTAGCTACAACGCCTATTGCCAAGTCGATGATGAGGCGGAGCGAAATGCCCTATTTAAGAGCTTTGAGTCGCATCAAGATGTCAAGATGGTCATGTAATGCACGAGTCAAATAATTGTGAACTCGAACGAGAGAAGCTTGA
Organism: Sulfurovum sp. FS08-3; assembly: GCA_000830175.1. Taxonomy (GTDB): domain Bacteria; phylum Campylobacterota; class Campylobacteria; order Campylobacterales; family Sulfurovaceae; genus FS08-3. The sequence continues at coordinate 3,637 of JQIS01000041.1, forward strand.
GCGAGAGATAAAGATTTTCAAAAAAAAGTTTGTGATTGAAAATATCAAAATCGCAATGCTTATTATTTTGTTGGTCGCTGAGGTGGTCATTATTACTATTTTTTTGACACAAAAAGGGCTACTTCAAGGCTCTAGCGAGAGTGGCAAAGACCAAATCGCTATCGTCAATATCGACAAAGTCATTACCAACGACTACATTTTGACCTTGATGAACAAAATCGATAGAGCATTGGAGAAAAAAGAGTTCAAAGAGATACTTGTCATTATGAACTCTCCAGGAGGCTCACCTACGGCAAGTGAGGAGATGGCAAACTATCTCAAAGCTATCACGAGTGAAAAAAATGTCACCATGTATGTAGGAGGGTATGCTCTTTCGGGTGGATACTATATCGCTTCGGCTATCAAGCCACTCTATGCCAACAAAAACGCATTGGTAGGCTCTATTGGGGTGATTTTGCAACACTACAATATCGAAGAACTAGCAAAAAAAGTAGGGATAGAGGAATCGACTATCACCAAAGGCAAATACAAACAACCGCTCTCGTTTTTCAAAACACCCGATACCAACCAAACCGCCTATCTCAATGAACACATGCTCCATCCCACCTATCTCAACTTTATCGATAGCGTAGCAACCAACCGTGGACTAAAGCCCCAAGAGATTGAGAAGTATGCCGAGGGGATGATTTTCGTCGCCAATTCACCCAAAATCAAAAACATTTTGGTCGATGAGATTATCTCACTTCATACCCTTCGTCAAAATTACAAAAAGCGATACGGCAAAGAGGTGAAATTTATTGAGATTACCAAAGAACCCCAACCCTTTAATTTGATGGGGGTTGAGGTGGATGTTGATCTTGATGACCTCAAAACACCCAATCTCTATTGATAGGAGCATCAATGCCTTTTATTTCATTTGATGAATCGATGCGACTCGTTGAAAGTATCAAGCTACAAACCTACAAAAAAGAGAAGATTTTTTTGATGGAGGCGTTGGGTTGTGTGTTGGCGGAGGATATTGTAGCCTCTTACAACTCTCCTGAGTTTCCCACATCGGCGATGGATGGTTACGCTATTGTGCATGATGAGAGCCAAAAACGACTCCCTATCGCCTCGATTAATCCAGCAGGAAACGACACACTCCCCACACTCCAAGCGGGTAGTTGTATCAAGACCTTTACAGGTTCGCTTATGCCTCTAGGAAGCGATACGCTTGTGCCTATCGAAAATGTCCGTGTGGAGGGAGAGAGTATCATCATTCACCAAAGCGTCCCCAAAGGCTTTGCGGTGCGTGAGGTGGGGGAGAATTACCGCAAAGATGAGGTGCTTATCCCCCGCAATACGCTTATTGATATAGCCCATATTGGCGTTATGGCGACGCTTAATATCGTATCGGTTTGGGTCTATCAAAAACCTACCGTGGCTATCCTCTCAACGGGTAGTGAATTGTTGGAACTAGGAGAGATACCCACCCACCAAAGCCAAATACGAAGCTCCAACAACTATATCCTCGAAGCGATGGTGAAAAAATACGGAGGCAAACCACTCCAAATGGGGTGTATCGCCGATGATAGAGCCACTATCACACACACCATGCTTCAAGCCCTCAACTCTTGCGATATACTCCTTACTACGGGGGGAGTAAGCGTGGGGGATTTTGATTTTGTCAAAGATAGTGTGCAAGAGGAGCTAGGATGCGAGGTGCTGTTTCAAGGGGTCAAAATCAAACCAGGGCAACACCTCATGATAGCCCAAAAAGGGGATAAGTTTGTCGTGGCACTCCCTGGATTTGCCTACTCCTCCACCGTGACGGCGTTGCTCTATCTCTTGCCTCTCATGGCAAAATTTCAAAACACCACTTCACCGCTCAAAACTATCACGGCTACTCTCAAAGAGCCATTTGCCAAAAAAACAGACAAAAAAGAGTTTCACGCTTGTAATTGCTACCTTGAAAAGGGACATTATGTGGTTGATTTTGTAGGCAAAAAGGTAGGCACTTCGGCAATACTTACCAATATGCTAGGCAACATCGGACTGCTTGTAATGGATGAAGATGAAACCACCAAAGCCATGGGAGAGAGTGTAAGAGTCATTTTGCTTTACTAGCATTGATGGACTTAAGAGTGCTTTTGGAATGGGCTTTTAGACTCTTTTGGGGCGATTGTTTGACCCAAAAGCCAAAAAAAAGATTTTCCAAAGAGCGTAACACATCAACCCATAAGCACCCAATCGCACCAACAAAGCAATCAAAGAGTCATACTCCAACCATCCTATCGTATGCAAAAGATAGTGAAAATCGTGATAGGCATCCACGCCCAAAAAGGATTTCTCGGCGGGTAAAATCGCCCCTTCGTGTGCGGTTGAGATGTACCATGCTGTGCCTTGCATCGTAAACCCTGCAAAATAGACTCCTATCCACATTGCCAAATCGTTCATTTGACGTTTGTAGTAGTACGCCACACCCAAAGGAGCGCCAATTTGAAAGAGCGTACCGTTGAGAACCGTCAAAAATTGAGGGCATGGAAGCGCATAGCAAACCCCATGACCCGCTTCGTGTACTATCCCAAAGGTTTGATGTGCTACAAAAACATAGAGTCCAAAGATGGAGTGGAGTATCGAGGGGTTCTCTACGGGTGGATTGCCGTAGGGGGCGTATGAAGCAAAGAGAATCAAAAAAAAGGCAAGAACAAAAAACAAAATCTTGGGTGCCAAAGAGTTGTCGTTGGGGTGTTTCTCTTGCTTGAAAAGATAGGAGAAGTTTGTGGAGCTATGGGGCATTGTTTTCCTCTCTTGTGGATGGTGGGTATCTCTACTCATCGTAAAAATAGTAGCACATATTGGCTCAAAAAAAGGATATACTAAGAGAAGAAAATCACAAAAGAGGGCAGACCCTAGCTGTAGCTTTTGTGGAAATGAACTAAAAAATAATTTTAAGTTTCAAAAAAGTTTAGAGAGAGGATTGAAAATCAAACTATTACAAAAAGTAATCTTGCTCAAAGAGAACAAAAAATCTAAACAAAC
>JQIS01000042.1 GCA_000830175.1 Sulfurovum sp. FS08-3
ATAGAGAAAAACATCACTTATGGATACGATTGGTAACAGGAGGAGCTAACCGATTAGCCTGTAATACCAATATTAAGAGCAAAAAAAGTTATTTTGATTGGAGACCATAATCAATTACCACCCACAATAGATAAAAAACTATTACAAAAATTAGAGAGTGATAGCGAAGAAGATTTAAGTTTTGAAGATTTGGAAATTTTGAAAAAAAGTTTTTTTGAAGAACTATTTGAAAAAGTATCTGATAGTAATAAATCCATGTTAAATGAGCAATTTAGAATGCCTGAACGGATTGGTAATTTAATTAGTAAACTTTTTTATGATAATAAATTAAATAATGGGCATATCAAAGATGCAAGCGATTTTTTGGACCAAAAAACTATTATTAAATGGGTAGATGTAGATGGAAAACATAATGCAGACGGAACAAGTAGCTATAACGATTCTGAAATCGATAAAATTATAAGTTTACTTGAAACTATAAATGAGTATTTAGAAAAAAAGAAATTAAATAAGTCTATTGGTATAATCACGCCATATTCTGCTCAGAAAAGACGGATTAGAAATAAAACAAAAGAATTGAATTTAAGTAATATTTCAAATCTGAAGATAGATACTGTTGATAGTTTTCAGGGGGAAGAAGCAGATATTATTATTTATTCTACTGTCAAAACCTATGGAAATATCTCATTTTTGATAGATAGAAAAAGATTGAATGTTGCTATATCAAGAACCAAGGAAAATTTATTTTTTGTAGGAAAAAAGGAATTTTTCTATAATGCAAAAACCAAAAAAGATGAAGTGAATTTGTTTAAAGAAATAATTAATCATTAAAAAGTATCTAATAGCCTTTCAAGTTGGGTTGCAAAATGGGGTTGTACCTTTTTATTTTTGAAAACTTCTCTTGACTATGGTTTGAAACAAGAGTATAATATCCGTAAAACTATACACAATATATTGGAGAAATTATGGTAGTCTATCAAAGCAGTGAGTTGATTGCCTCATCGGATTTTGCTAAAAAGTTTGGAAGCTATTTGGCTCAAATCAAAGAGCATACCCTAGATAAAGTAGCTATTCTAAAAAACAATCATATCGAAGCGGTGATGGTGAGCAAAGAGGAGTATGAGAGAATGCAAGAGGCACTAGAGATGATAGAGCATCGTAAAATCTATCAAACAATAGAAGAACGCACCACTAAACCCCACAAAGTGATTTCACATGAAGAGATGTTAAGGCGACTTGATATTGATGCCAATGAGCTTAGAGATTAATCGTGTATGCTATTGATTATCATGAAGATGTAGAGCAAGATTTTAAAGAGCTTGGATATACAACAACCATCTTGGTGCTTAAAAAGATAGAAAAAATTGCCCACAATCCACAAATGGGTAAGGATTTGGGCAATAGAGCCAATATGAATCTATCGGGTTTTAAAAAGGTTTATGTGGATCATAAGCGGGTACGCATTGTGTATAAAATTATAGAAAATAAAATAGAAATTTTTGTGATAGCCATTGGCAAACGAGACGACATGGAAGTCTATCAAAAAGCCTCCAGTCGCAATGAAAACTCCTAATACCATGAAAACACCCAGCTCCATTTTGGCCACTATCCTCCATCGTCGTGAGTTTACAAAAATAAACAGTGGCTATTGCTACTCTAAATTTATCTCTTTGCTGCAGCCCAAATTTCAAAAAGCAATCGCCTTTGTCTATCTCAAAAACAGCACACTCTTTATCGCCCTATCGCATCCAGGTTTTAAGATGGAGCTTACTTACAATATTGAAATGCTCAAAAGTATCTTTACAATGCTCATTGCCAATGACAATCGTTGCCATGATTTAAGCGTTGAAAAAGTGGTGATATTCAACTCCAATAAAATCACCATCACCCAAAATCAACCCCCCAAAGTCGATACCATCCCCTACTACCATGAAGCAGCGACGGGGAGTTTTGCAATCAATTGCACCGCCAAAGAGCTACGAGAGAAGTTTCAAGCGATCAAGGAGAGCATTGCGTGCAACTTGAAACAAAAGTAAAATCTCTGCCTGATAGTGCGGGGGTTTATCAATATTTTGATGCCAAAGGGCGGTTGCTTTATATAGGTAAGGCTAAAAATCTCAAAAATAGAGTCAAGAGCTATTTTCGTTTTACGCCAACGTTTCGTCCCAATGCCACGCTTTCGCCTCGTATTGTTTTGATGCTTAGCGAAACGATTACTATGGATTATATCGTTGTTCAAAGTGAAGAGGATGCTTTGATTTTGGAAAATTCGCTCATCAAACAACTCAAACCCAAATTCAATATTTTGTTGCGTGATGATAAAACGTACCCTTACATATATATAGATGAGAGCGTTGATTTCCCTCGTTTTGAGATTACCCGCAAGATTGTCAAAGGCAAAAATATCACCTATTATGGTCCTTTTCCTAGCGGTGGACGAGAGCTATTAAACGCCCTCTACGAACTCTATCCGTTGGTGCAAAAGAGCAGTTGTTTGCGTGGCAAAAAGGCGTGTCTATTTTATCAAATCAAAAAGTGCCTCGCTCCTTGTGAGGGATTTATCGCCAAAGAGGAGTATCATGGACTCATTCAAAAAGCCAAAGAGGGAATTAAAAAACGCTCGATTTTGACGCATAAACTCCACGCTCGAATGATCGAACTCTCCAACCAAGAGCGTTTTGAAGAGGCGGCGGCTATGCGTGACCAAATGGCTACTATCAAAGCTTTGGAGATGCAATCCAATATCGATTTTGCTTCCGATGCAAATTTCGATATTTTTGCTATTGTAAGCAGTGAGGATAGAGGGGTTGTGATCAAAATCTTTATGCGTGAGGGCAAGATTATCTCCAGTAGTCACAGCTATTTTCGCCAAACGCACAATTTTGAAGCTAACAGTGCCTACAAACAAGCCCTTTTGGAGTTTTATACGCATGAGATTCCCTTTGTTCCTCACGAGATATTGGTCGCCAATGATTTTGAAGAACAAGATGAGATAGAGCAGTTTTTGGCTCAAAAGATTGATAAGCGTATCAAAATCATCCATCCCAAAATCGGCAAAAAAGCACGGCTTATCGAGATTGCCCTCACCAATGCCCATGAACTGCTAAAGATACACGATAGAGATACGACTATCGAACAAGATGTGGCTAATCTTTTGAGTTTGAGTGCTTTTCCTTACCGTGTAGAGATTTTTGATAATTCACACCTTCAAGGAGAGGCTACGGTAGGGGGTATGGTGGTATGGGATGAGGGTGGATGGGACAAAAAGAGCTACCGCCGATACAAACTCCAAGCCAAAGATGAGTACGCCCAAATGCAAGAGATGCTTACACGACGCTTAGAGGGAGCAGAACTGCTTCCTGATTTGTGGGTACTTGATGGAGGGAGTGCCAATCTCAATCTAGCCAAACGACTCTTGCAAGAAAAGGGGGTCAATCTTGATGTGATTGCCATCGCCAAAGAGAAAATTGATGCCAAAGCCAATCGAGCGGTAGGTAAGGCACACGATACGCTCTACTGTGAGGAGGGTATTATCAAGCTCCAAAGCAGTGACAAGCGATTGCAATGGATACAGCGACTGCGAGATGAAGCCCACCGATACGCTATTGATTACCACAAAAATCTAAAACGTACGCAAGATAAAAGCTCAAAATGGTTACAAAAAAAAGGGATAGGAGAGGCTACAGTAACCAAACTTATTCACTATTTTGGTACATTTGAGGCGATTGAGTCGGCTTCGTTTGACGAGATTCGTAGTGTAACAAATATTAAAATAGCAACTATCCTAAAGAGCTAAAAAAGAATTTTAATATTTTTTAGTAAAAAAGCAACCTTTTCATTGGATATTTAGCTATTTTATTATAAACTCGTATTATTTAATTTTTAAGTTATTAGGGATGTATAGGCTTAAAGCTATGCTATAGGACTATATTAATTAATAATTTTTAAGCTCTGTTTAGTCAAATATAGAATACTTATTAAGGAGGCTAGAACCAATATGTTTTATATATTGAATCAAGATAACCAAATTGCTGCGGCTGATTATGATCTTCTTGAAGTTCTCGAAGTAGATGATTTGCAAACGCTTTTTGTTAAAGTAGTAAGCAGTGAAATCACTTTTGAAAAACTCAATGAGAGAAAAGTAAACATTCATTCAAAGAGCCATTTTATTCGAGCTTGGCACGAAGAGTACGTTTTGAAATCACCCTTTGGTGATTTGAAGTTGGTCAAGCTTTATAATATAATAGTCAAGAGCCATTCCGATACTTTGGGGGTCAAAGAGGAGAGCTTTGAAGCTCCTAAAGAGGAATCAAAAATCTTACACAAGCCACAAGATGTAAGACCTCAACCTAGAAATATCTTTGCCGATATGAGCGAGGAGAAAAAAGAGCTTAAACCCAAACGAGTAAGTATCTTTTTGGATGATGATGAAGAGTTAGCCCCTCCCGCAAAAGAGGTTTCAAAAGAGAAAATAGCCGATATTCCTAATAAAAAAGTTCAAGAGGACTTAGAGTTTGCCTCTCAACGATTAATGGAGACAAAAGTTGATAAAAAGCCTATTTTAGAAACTTTGAGAGTCCAAGATGAAGTTGTCAATAAGCCCCTTGCGACTCAAGAGCCTATCGTTGCCAAACCGATTTTTGAAGAACCTATCAAACAACAATCAACCCAAGAAAAGTTTAATGTACAAGATGACCTTAAATTGGGCAAAATCAATCTCGATACGATAGAGACCGATGAGGCATCCATTGATGAATTGTTGGCATTAGCCAATCAACAAGCAGAGTCCATTCATGAGATTCAAACCCAAAAAATAGAAACCAAACCCATAGAACCAGAACCAACCATCGAAGAGACGCTTAAGCTTGATGAGAGTCATGAAGATGAACCGCTCCAAACAATCGCTTTGGATGAGAGTAAGGATGAGACCTCACTAGATGAGGCTTTGTTATTGCTAGATGAAGAGCCAGAAGATACAAACCAAAAGAGCAAAGAGCTTTTCATTGAAGAGGATGAAACCCCCAAAGAGATTGGTGATTTGCTTTTGGATGATGATTCTATTGAGACACAAGATAATGTTATCGACCAAAAACTTTCACTAGATGACGAAGCCGATATGGCGAGTTTGCTTTTGGCAGTCGATGAAATCCCTACCCAAAAGGCTCCTCTCCAAGAGAGTCCCAAAGTTCAACCCAAAGAAGAGATAGAGAGTTTTGATAATTTGCTTTTGCTTGATGATGAAGAGCCTATCAAAACCCAACCTAAAGCTCAGCCCAAAGCTCAGCCCAAAGAAGAGGTAGAGAGTTTTGATAATTTGCTTTTGCTTGATGATGAAGAGCCTATCAAAGAGAGTCCCAAAGTTCAACCCAAAGCTCAACCCAAAGAAGAGGTAGAGAGTTTTGATAATTTGCTTTTGCTTGATGATGAAGAGCCTATCAAACCCCAACCCAAAGCTCAACCTAAAGCTCAACCCAAAGAGGAAGATGTAGAGAGTTTTGATGATTTGCTTTTGCTTGATGATGAAGAGCCTATCAAAACCCAACCTAAAGCTCAACCCAAAGAGGAAGATGTAGAGAGTTTTGACGATTTGCTTTTGCTTGATGATGAAGCTCCTAAGAGAACTCCTATCAAAGAGGAGAGCGTCAGTGAACTTAATACCATTAAAGATTTACTTTTAGAGATTGAGGAGGAGCCAAAAGCACCCAAGAAAATCCCAGTTAAATCCTACAGCTATCCCGACGCGATTGAAATCGACCTTGATGAGCATGGGGAGATGATTGGTTTGGGTGCGGAGGATTATCAAGAGTTTCTTAATGAGTTTATTGACAAATCCATTGTTTATGATGAGGATTTGCGTTCCACAGACAAAAGCAAACGGGAAGAGGCTCTAAATGAAATCTACTCCATTTCTCAAAGCTTACAGTTGCCCTATTTGGAAGATATTTTGGCTGATATGCTTGAGCGAGACTATCTCGAAGAGGAACTTGTCGATATCTACTACGATTGTTTGGCAAAAATTACCACCAAAACAAAACCAAAGGTAGTAGAAGCACCTCCAGTTCAAGAGAAACCCAAAGAGACTCCTGTTCGCATTGAAGAACCCAAAACACAAGATGCCCCAATAAGCGGAGGCTATGGTGTTTTAAGCTTTGAAGGCATTAAGCCGATTCATTTTGACTTTAGATTGGAAGAAGCGGCAGAGGATTTGAGTCTGCCAGTAGATCTCATTGAAGAGTTTGTTAATGATTTCATCGAACAAGCCATCGAAGAGAAAGAGACATTCATCAAAGCCTATGCCAAAGGAGATATGGATACTATCCAAAAAACAGGGCATAAGCTCAAAGGGGCATCAAGCAACCTTAGAATTATTCCACTCTCTGAAACACTCGAAGAGATACAACATTGCGATAACCCCGCAAGGTTTGAGCCTCTTCTTAAGAAGTATTGGGGACAATTCTTGTCTTTCAAACTCTTTATGGAAAATATTTCACACAAATAGGAGACGTTTTAGATGACTATTAAAAACAGATTACGACTTGTAGGCTTCATTCCCATTACGCTTCTATTCTTTCTATCGGGATATTTAACGGTCGATACTTCGGCCAAATACTACAAGGCACTCGGGCTTAAAGATACGATTGACAAAAATCAATTTTTGGATGAAGTACTCCTTGATTTGGGCAAAGAACGAGGTCTTAGTTCACTCTATCTTGCTTCAGACAAAACAAACTACTACCCTACACTTCAAAAGCAAAGAGCCAAACTCAATGCCTCAATAAAGGGTGCCAAAGAGTATATTGCCAACCATAAAGGCAACTTTATGGATCCTTTTATGGACTATCTACAGTATCTTCCCCAAATGAAAGATGCAAAGCTTTTGGTACACTCAATCAATTACAACGATGCATTGAAACATCTTGATAATGTAGGGCAGATTCGTAAAGAGGTCGATTCCGATGTAAGTGAATTTAAAAATATCTTCATCAAAGGATACACCAAAAGCGTAGTCGATCATGTCTTGGATGATTTGATTCAAATTGATACCTTTTCACTTGATCAAAAGATTACTTCATTGCTCAATACCCACATTGCACTCTATATCTCCAAGGAGAATGCGGGTCTTGAGCGAGGTTTCATGTCCTACTATATCACCAAAAAAATACCTCTAAACGATGAAGAGATGGCACTATGGCAAGATTTTAAGATGAAATCATTTACCTTTCAAGCCCAAGATTCAGGTGATGCTTTTATCAAATCAAAAATAGTCCCACTCTATAATGACCCCAAAAATAAAGAGGTCTTAGATCAGCTAGGGTCAGTATCGGCAATGATACTCAAAGGAGTCTCTACGGGTGATTATGCTATCACAGGACCTAAGTGGTTTGCGATACAAACAAAAAGAATTTCCATTATTACCAAAGCTCAAGTTATCGTCTATAATGAACTTAAACAAGTCAGTGAAGAGTATTTGGAAGATCAAGAGCAAATTCTTTATATCTCTGTAGCTCTTTGGTTTCTCTCGCTTGTTTTGTTCTTCTTAGGATTTAGAACCGCCAAAGATATTAGTAACAACATCAGAGAACTCGAAGATGTTATCAACAAAGCCGTTGCTGAAGCCAAATCAACCGATGCAGCCATTGATGATATTGAATCGATTGAAAATATCGACCTTAATACCCATAAGGGTACCAAAACTGCTTATCAATTCCTTGAATCACTCATTGAAAATGCCAAAAAAGATAAAAAGATGGCGTTTGAAGCCAACGAAGCCAAATCGCTCTTTTTGGCCAATATGTCTCACGAGATTCGTACACCGCTTAACGGTATCGTAGGATTTACAGAGCTACTCAAATCAACCGATACAACAGCCGAACAAAAAGAGTTTTTGGGAATTATTGAAAAGAGTTCAGAAAACCTATTGAGCATTATCAACAACATTCTTGACCTTTCAAAAATCGAAAGTAATAAAATCGAAATTGAAAACATTATATTTGATGCTTACGAAGAGTTTGAGAGTGCTGTTGAGACCTATGCCGTTGGGGCTGCTGAGAAGAATATTGATCTCAACTTCTATATGGATCCAACCATTGGACGACAACTCAAAGGAGATCCTACCAAAATCAAAGAGGTTATTATCAACTTGATGAGTAACGCTATTAAGTTTACAGGCTATGAGGGTGAAATCAATGTCGAGATTCTTAGAACCAAACAAGAGGGAGATCTCAACTCCAAAATCACCTTTAGCGTCGAAGATAACGGTATTGGTATGACCAAAGATCAACAAGGGCGTATCTTTGAAGCTTTCTCACAAGCCGATGCATCCGTTACTAGAAAGTACGGTGGTACAGGTTTGGGGCTTACGATTTCAAGCCAATTTGTTGAGCTTATGGGTGGACGTTTGGAACTTACAAGCGAAGAGGATGTGGGTACGAAATTCTTCTTTAGTTTGCCACTCGAAGAGATTAATCCCGATGAAAATGGATTGACCAATAGCAACTTCAGAGAGACTTCATTGTGTAAGTTTGAAGATCAAAACAACCGAACAACGCTTGATAAATATATTGATAGATATTTTGACCATTTTGCACCCAAGGTACAAAACTTTGCGGCAGTTTCGGAGCTTAAAAATCTCCATCTCCAAGACTCATGCGAAGCCTACTGGGTTGATATTGATAAAATCAATGAAAATATCTACAACTCATTGGCAAAAATCGAAAAAGAGAAACTCTTTGTTATTGCCAACGTGACGACACGTAAGAAGATTGAAGATCTCAAAGTTGATAACGACAATGTTATCTATAAACCGCTCAATGTTACCAAGCTCAAAGATGCACTCAAACACTCATCCAATATTCAAGAGCATGTTGAAGAGGAGACGAGTGACGTGGTTAAACAAGCGACCATATTCCACGCAAAAATTTTGGTTGCTGAAGACAACATCATTAACCAAAAACTTATCAAACATGTCCTTGCAGAGCATGGAATGGATGTTGATTTGGCCAATAACGGTCTTGAGGCGTTTGAAAAACGACGCAATGGAGTCTATGACCTTATCTTTATGGATATTCAAATGCCTGTTATGGATGGATTGGAAGCTACTAGCGAGATTATTGACTATGAAAAAGATGAAAATATTGATCACATTCCTATCGTAGCTTTGACGGCTAACGCACTCAAAGGTGACCGTGAAGCCTTCTTGAGCCAAGGAATGGATGAGTATGTATCCAAACCCATTGAGACAACTGAGCTTCTCTATGTCCTCAATAAATTCCTCTCACACAAAGCTCAAAAAATTGATAAGAGCGATTTCGACCAGCAAAGAGTCCAAGCTAGAACCAAGCTTACAGGTATCGAATCAAAACGAGAACCCAAAGAGAAAGAAAAAGAGAAGAGAGAGGTTGTAGAGGAGGTTCAACAAGACACAAAACCAAAAGTAGAGGTTAGAGTTGAGCCTATCCAAGAGCCAAAAGTCATATTGACCGCTTCTGTAAAATTAGCCGACAAGATATTGGTTGCCAAAAAGTCACTTTTGGAGGCTAGAATATTGGCAACAGTAGTTAAAAACTTAGGATATGAGTTTGAAACGGTTCAGAGCGTAGCAGAACTTGAAGAGAAAGTAGCCACAGGTGAATTTGGAATTTTATTTGCAGATTTGGATCTTCTAAGCGATAAAATCAAAGCAGAAAAAGAAAAATTGGCTATAATTCTACCTAAGAATTCAAATTTCGAGACTTTGGGTATTGCATTGGGCGAAGAGTTACAAGGTAATGTCTCGAAAAATATCGTAACGGATATTATTAACAAGTATAAGGGATAACAGATGGGATTAAATGTATTAATTGTAGATGATGATTTTATTAACAGAACACTTTTAAAGAGTATTTTGAAAAAAAATCCAGGCGTTTCAAATATGACAGAGGCAGAGAATGGCTCTGATGCTTTGGATAAAGTCAAAGCTGATAGTACTATCGATATTGTTTTGCTTGATATTATTATGCCAATCCTTGATGGAGTGGAGTTTTTAAAAATATTTAGAGGCAATCCTATTTTTAATAACATACCCGTTATTGTCCTCTCGACTGATGATACACGAAAAGGTGAAGTGATGGACTTAGGTGCAAATGACTTTTTGAGAAAACCCATCAAAGAGGATGATTTGTTTACAAAAATTAGACAATGGACAGCATAAACTTAAAAGGAGAATTTTTTATGATTGCAAAAAAATCTTTATATCTAGTAGCGATTTCGCTTTTGGTAATTACTACGTCATGTAGCCGAAACGATAGAGTTGAGCCACCCAAAAAAGATAACAGTGGCAAAAAATGGGCAGATATGACCAATGTTGATGTGAGCGATACCGATAAGAATATATCCTCCAAAGAGTCATCCAATTTACGCAAAGAGATTATACCAAGACCCCCTTTCCCAGCAACCGAGTACAATCGATTGGCACTTAAAGGCAACGGCACTGTAATGGGCGTTATCTATGTGAAGGATGCCAATGGAGAGAAGGTTTACGGTCAAAATACACGACTCTACCTCAATCCCGTCACAAGCTACTCTCGTCAATGGTATGATGATAGTTATGTTAAGGGGTATCAACTTACCAAGGCTGATTCAAGACTCTATAACTACATGAAGTTTACAACCTCTGATGGTAATGGAAACTTTGCATTCTACGGTGTACCCAGTGGAAGTTATTATGTGATTGGTTCAGTTGTCAAGGTTCGTATAGCCGACAAGATATACGTAGGCGATGGAGGCATAGTCAAAACAAAGCTTTCAAGAAACATCGAATAGGCAAAAAGTGGGCATATCTTTTGCCCTCTTTGAGTTATATTCTGAGCCTATCAAATCATCTTTGAGTTGGTCATTGCGAGGCACGAAGCAATCTATTTTAAATAGTGTCACCACGAACGACCTTGAAAGCGAAGC
>JQIS01000043.1 GCA_000830175.1 Sulfurovum sp. FS08-3
AGGAGCTTGATAGTTTGCTCGGGTTTAATGTATGATTTGTGTAGATAGGGATGGCTTTAGCCGAACAAATTGGACACTATTGAATGCTTTAAACTCGGCTAAAGCCGAGGCTACAGTTTCAAGGTCGTTCTTGGTGACAATATTTAAAATAGATTGCTTCGTGCCTCGCAATGACCAACTCAAAGATGATTTGATAGGCAAAATGCGTAACATCAGGGTGCAATTTGTTGCACCTTTAAATTGTTTCAAAAAGTTTATCGGCGGATTTGTAAATTTCAATATTTTTATCTGTTTTGATGTTTTGGACTCTATCGTTTAGTTCATTTGATGGCAAACTAAGCTCAAAAGGAATCTTTTTTTCCATTGAAACTTTTGCCAAAAAAAGATTTACAGCATCTCCAAAACTTAGCCCAAAACGGTTAAAAACCTCTTTTGCTTCGTTATAAAACACATCATCAACCCTTACACTTGTTTGCATCTTCATTATTTCGCCTTTTTGTTTAATTGTACTTCATTTGGAGTACAAAGTCAAGTCGATTCTCTCTTTTCTCCCTTGACTTTCGTATCTCATGTGCGATACAATTCAATAAAAGAGGAGTGACTTATGCCAAAAACAACGATGATTCATGCGAGAATCGAACCAAATCTCAAACAAGAATCAGAAGCTATGCTTCATAGTCTAGGACTCAATATGACCCAAGCGATTACGCTTTTTTTGCAACAAGTGCGATTTCAAAGGGGATTGCCATTTGATGTCAAGCTCCCCAATGCTCCAACGAAGGAGATAATGAAAGAGGTACTTGAGGGGAAAAATGTAGATGATTTCTCATTTGATGAGCTAGAAAATGCCAAAGCTTAGAAGGCATAAATCATTTTTGAAAGATTATGCAAAGACAAAACTCTCCGATAGTCAATTTGAAAAATTTATCTCTTATCTTCATTTTTTAAAAGATGGTATTGCATTGCCACCAGAGGCAAAAGAACACAATCTCAAGGGGAATTGGAAAGATTTCAAAGAGTGTCATCTTGGCGGTGATATGTTGCTTGTGTATGCTGTGTTTGACACTGAAATAGTATTGACAAGAATAGGCTCTCATAGTGAAATATTTGGATGAAAGGAAATGCTTTGCATTTTGATGTATGTGCTATAATGATACATACAAGGAAAAAAAATACGAATGTGATGAGGATTTCAAAGAGATAAAAAAGGGTTATCGTGAGAGTATTTCTTAATGCTCACAAAAATCGTGGAAACGAAGAAAATTTAAGCTATAATATAAAATAATAAATAGCAATAGAGGAGATAAAAAGTGAAAGTTTTGAGAATAGTGTTGTTGCTGCTTTGGGGGGTTGAACTTTTTGCTTTGGATATTTCGGGTAACTATAAGGGTTTTTATCGCTATTTTGATCAAAGAAGAGCGCATATTATAGGAAATTTTGCGATGACTATCAAGCAAGAGGGCAATGCTATTTACGGTGTTATCAAAGAACCACGCACCAATTTTGGACCTCATCAACCCTATCTCTACTCCGATTTCAAGGGCAAAGTAGTAGGCGATGAGAATAGCTTTACGTTAGAGTATATCAAAACCTATCGATACAAAAAAACCCACACCGTTGCTTACAAAGGCACATTCAAAAACTACACTGGGGAGGTTGAGGGGATTTGGAATATTGGTTCTTATCAAGGCGATTTCAAAATATTTGGCTTCAATCCCAAAGAGGAGTTTGATACTCAAGCCCCCAAACTCTTGATAACTTACCCCTTCGTCAATCTCATCGGTAGTGCTACAGCGTCGCAAACTATCAAAAAAATTCAAACCGACCAACCCCTTACGCTTATCGAGGGGATAGCATCGGACAACGTCGAGATTGCCCGTATCAAAATCAACAACCAAGAGGCAAAGATAATCGAAGCTTCACAAGATGAAAAGGCGATGATTGTAGGCAACAGCGTCAAATTTACCTTCCCTATTGTGGACTCAAACATCACCACCTACCACCTTGTCGCTACCGATACGAGTGGCAATGCCCAAGAGTTTACCTTTTCTGTAGAGAAAACAAGAGGCACACAGACCCCAACGCCCAAAGCCGATCAAGACAATCGCTACCGCAACAAATACGCCGTACTTATCGGTATCAACGCCTATGCCCAGTGGCCCGCTTTGGAGTTTGCACTCAACGATGCACAATCGGTAGAGAAGCACCTCAAAGGATTGGGCTATACCACCATTACGCTTTTTGACAAAGAGGCGACTCGTGGCAATATCCTAAAAACTCTAGGGTACAAGCTCTCCCAAGTCATTGGCGAAAACGATGCGGTACTTATCTATTTTGCAGGGCATGGGCATACTGAAAATCTCGTAGGGGGTGCCAAAGAGGGCTACATTATCCCCCAAGATGCCAATACAGAAGATAGCTTTTTATCGGCTATTTCGATGCACCAACTCAAATCCATTACCCAACGAATCAAAGCCAAACATATTCTCTTTTTGATGGATTCGTGCTACTCAGGGATGGGTTTTGCACGTTCGGGAGGGATACCAAAGAGCGATAATGAGTATATCAACAAAATCATGTCCTACCGTGCGGTACAGATGATAACGGCAGGTTCGATGGATGAGCAGGTTCTTGAAGAGGGAGGTCATGGTATCTTTACGAAATTGTTGCTTGAGGGATTGGAGGGCAAAGCCGATTTGGACAAAGACGGTTACATTACAGGAAGCGAACTGGGGACATTTTTACGCCCCGAGGTAAGCAAACGCTCAAACTACCGACAAACTCCAAACTTTGGACGCTTTGAGGGTGAGGGTGAGTATATCTTTCATTTGACAGGAGAAAAGTAGTGCGATGGATATGGATTTTTATTTTAGTGACTCTTATGGGAGAGGCAAAAGCCTTGAGAGTACTTATTAGTGGATTTGAGACCTTTGGAGGGCTAAGCCACAACCCCACCGAGCTTATGATACAACAACTCCAAAAAGAGCCTCTCGAGATAGAGGGGATGAGTATCCAAACCGTGGTATTGCCCGTGACCTATTTCCAAAGTTGGCAAAGGCTCAAAGAGGAGATAGACTCCTACAGACCCGATGTTGTCCTCTCATTTGGTTACGCCCCCTCTAGCCATGGTGTGCGTTTGGAGCGGATCAGTCAAAACTACGATAGAGGTGGCAAAGACAATGCGGGAGTATCGCACTTTGGTAAGATTATCGAACAAGATAGCAACGAAACACTCACATCCCAACTGCCTCTTAAGGAGCTTAAAAACTATTTGGAAGAGCGAGGATTTGAAGTAAACATGAGCGACGATGCGGGTGGATACATCTGCAACCATCTCTTCTATTATCTCATGCACCATATCCAAAACAAAGGGATACAAGGTGGCTTTATTCATATCTCCGATATGCCTCTTGCGGGTCAAAACGGCTCAATGGCGTTGCTCAAAGAGATTGTAACTTTTTTGAGCAAAAGGCAATCTTTGTAGATGCACTCTTGTGGAATTTGAGAAAGATGGGAACGCAATAGTCTAAAATCAACATTAATCAAAATTGGATACAATGCCTCAAATATTTCGCCAAAAAGGTAACACAATGATACAAAAAACCGTCAATAAAACCGCTCAAGGTGTCGATATTCACTTCACAGGAAGTGTCGATAAAACAAAAATTTTTACTATGGTTGAAAACTGTTCACACGGCAAGTGCGATTGCATGAAAGAGGATACCAAACGCAAAATCAAAGAGATGCACGTGGAGGATTTGGGCGATGGAGAGATCAAAATCGTGCTTACGGGTGATATCGAAAAGCAAGAGATAAACGAGGCGATACAACGCTCCAAAGTCCTCTAAGATGTTGGCTAAATTTCTACTTTGGACGCTTTGTTTGGGCTTACTCTATGGGGAGTATATTCTAAAGCCTAGTTATCGTGAGCGTAGCGATATTGATAGATTGCCCAAAAACTCCGTAGCCGATATGGACACTATCCCACAAGACCCCGCCTATTACGCCAATCAAATCTCGCCTATGAGTTCGAGTGAACAACTTCGCTACGATAGGGAGTACAACCGCAAATATTTTCATCCATGGGAGCTTAACACACTTGATATTCCATCGACTGATTTTGGTTGGGAGGTGCGATTTTTGGAGCGTAAACCCATTTATACTCGTTATGGCACAATAATTCCTCCTACGACATGGAGAGCATGGATTGACAACGCCAACTACAACGCTCTCAATACCCAAAAGCTCTACGCCATTACCACCACCCATACCAATCTTCACGCTTTGCCTACACCAAGCGATTTCTATCGCAACCCCGCCATGGAAGGGGAGGGATTTCCTTTTGATTACAACCAAAATTCAGCCTATTACCTCAATACACCGCTCTTTGTGTCGCACTTTTCCAAAGACAAAGAGTGGGCATTTGTGCAAGGAAGCTACGCTTTTGGTTGGGTAAGGATGGAAGATATTGCTTTGGTCGATAGAGCCTTTATGAAGGCATTTAAAAGAGGCTCTTACGCTATGACTACCAAAGACAACCTAAGACTCTTTGACAACGCCAAAGACCTCATGCTTGTCAAACTCGGCACACTCTTTCCCTATGACCGTAACGGCTACCTCTTTGCGACTAGACAAAGTAACGGATACGCTGCAATAGAGCGTTTCAAAGCAGCTCAAAGCTCCATTATCGCCACCAAACCCCTCGCCTTTACACCTCAAAATGTAGCCCGTGTTGCCAAAGAGTTTTACGACGAACCTTACGGCTGGGGAGGCAACTACTACTGTAGGGATTGTTCGGCAACGATGCGTGATTTTATGGGAGTCTTTGGGATATTTTTGCGACGCAACTCAAGCCAACAAGCCCAAGATGGAGAGATGATTGCTATCAAACACATTCCTACTATTGAGCAAAAAAAGGCTGCCATTATCGCTCACGCCAAACCCTTTCGTTCGCTTTTGTTTGTGCGTGGACATATTGTGCTTTATATCGGAGCTTATCGAAACGAACCCATTATCCTCCATACCTATTGGGGCATTCGCAAAACCGATTTAACCAAACTCGTAACGGCTCGTACCATCATTACTACTACCGAACCTAGGCTTGAACGCAGCGACATACGCCACCAAAACGAACTCATCTATACGCTTCAATACATTGTGAATTTTTAGATATAATATCCAAAATATTAAAGGAAGAGTATGCCAACCATTACACTCCAAGTAAACGACAATGTGTATGAAAAGTTTCAATGGTTGCTAAGTCATTTTCATAAAGATGAAATAGATATAATGCACCCCAGCAAAGAAGAGTTTGATTATATATCCGATGAGAAAATGCAAGAGCTTAAAAATATATCCAATAACTACAAGAGCGGTAAAAAAGATGAGTTTGTGGAGTATAAACTCTAATGCTCTACAAACTCATTGTGCAAAAAAAAGTTATGAAGTTCATCAATAAACGCACACCCAAAGATAAACAAAACATTGATACAAAATTAAAACTTCTAAAAAGCAACCCCTATCCTAATAACTCTCTTGATATTAAAAAACTCACCCATTCGCCATTTTATAGACCAAGAATCAATAATTATCGATTTATCTATGAAATCATTGATGAAGAGTTGGTTATTCTTATGGTTGATGGTGATAATCGTGGGGATGTTTATTAAATAATCAAAGGAAAACATTGCAAAAAGAACAACGAGAAAAAACAAAAAACCTCCCCATGAGTAAAAAACTGCTCAAAACCATTGGCAAAACCAACGCACAATTTAGGCTTATTGGTGAGGGAGACAGAGTGCTAGTGGGGCTTAGCGGAGGCAAAGATTCATTGGCATTGATACACGCACTCAAACATATCCAACAACACGCCCCTTTTGATTTTGAGTTTGAGGCGTGCACGATCAACTACGGTATGCCCAACGAACATTACACTGCCCTAGAGGCTCATACGACGCAGTATGGCATCAAACACACGGTATTTCAAACCAATATCTATACCGTATCCAACGATACCATACGAGAAAACTCCTCTTTTTGCAGCTACTTTTCACGTATGCGAAGAGGGGCGTTGTATAGCTATGCACAAGAACATGGGTTTAATAAAATCGCACTGGGTCACCACTTTGATGATGCCGTAGAGAGCTTTTTTATGAATATGTTTTACAATGGCTCGATGCGTTCCATGGCACCTATTTATAAAACTGAGCGTGGTTTTCATCTCATTCGCCCCCTTATTGGCGTACGAGAATCGCAATTAAGAGCCTTTGCAAGTGACAATCAACTCTCAACCATTGGCGATGAGGCGTGTCCTGCGATGCTCAAAAATGTCAAAATGCCCTACGCCAGAGCCAACACCAAAGAGTGGCTTTTGGGCATGGAGAGCCAAAACAAAAACCTCTACAAAATGCTCGAAGCCTCCTTTAAACATATCCACGACGATACCTTTTTGGACTCTACAAGGTGGAATAGGGATGATATTTAAAGAGATAAAAAATTTCGTACCCAGTTACTCCCTAGAAAAAACCGATACCCTCACTCTCTCCCACGGGGGAGCGTCGGCGAAAAAATCCTCTACGACTATCTCTAGTTCATCTATTTGGGCATAAAGCGTTTGGTTGTAGGCTTTGGGTACGTAGCCTAGTTTGTGTTTTCCTTTGTAGATAGCGATGGCGTAAGCGTCGTTGGGGTTGTTGGGTTCTTTTTGGAGTATAAGATACTCTCCTTGATAGAGACGAAGGGTTTTGCCCTGTGTGTATTGCACTCCTGCGATAAAAAATTTAGCCCACTCTACTTGCATATCAATCGTAACCGCTCCAAAACTTCTATTTATATAATTATATTATAATGCCAATTTCATCAAAATAGCAAGAGAAGGACAAAATTTTGACCAATAAACCCAAATACCATTTAATAGACAATGCTAAATACGCCCTAGCGGGACTTCGTGCGGCCTTTAGGGACGAAGTCTCGTTTAAAATCGAGATAGGACTCTTTGTGATTGCTCAAATTGCAATTTTTGCCTCTCCTATCGCCCTGATTTACAAAGTTATTTTGGGCATTTCGGCATTTTTGCCTCTTTTTGCTGAGCTTATCAACAGCGCTATTGAGCGAGTTGTGGATTTGGTGACGGTTGAGTTTCATCCTCTAGCAAAAGCCGCTAAAGATATTGGCAGTAGCGTTGTCTTTGTCTCTATTATCATTACGGTTGCCATTTGGCTCAGTGTCTTTTATTTCATCTTTTTTGAATGATGGATGTTGGATGCTTAAACATTATCCCATCCAATGCGAGACACGAAGCAATCTATTTTTAAATATGTCACAAGCAACGACCTTAAATCTGTAGCCTCGGCTTTAGCCGAGTTTAAACAGCTAATAGCCTCAAATGTTCGGCTAAAGCCGAACCTACAGCTAAAAAGTGGGGTTTAAGCCCACTTAAGAATATTGGATCGATAAACATAGATAAGTCCCGCTACCAAAATCCCTATAAACACAAACATCTCTACCATCCCAAATAGCCCCAAATCACGAAGATTGATAGCCCACGGAAAGAGAAAAAGTACCTCTACATCAAAAAGCAAAAAGACGATACCTACAACATAAAACTTAATATTAAACGTATCAAAAGATTCCGTATGGGTAAGTCCTACCCCGCTCTCATAAGGCTCATTTTTACGCTCATTATCGCTTCTAGCCCCCACATAGCGTGTCAAATGAAAAAGAATAGGAAGAGCCAAAACAATCACAAAAATTACCGACGATGCTAAAGCAAGATGGGTTGTCATAATCTGCTCACTTGTAATTTAATTGATGCATTATAGCGTAATGTTGTTTGAATACAAAACAGCTCCATTACGACTCACAATATTTTGCCAACAATCCACCTACGAGCATTTGGTAGGTCTCATCGCCTTGAAGAATCTTCACAAGTGCCAACCCAAAACAAATCGCCGTCCCAGGTCCTTGTGAAGTGATAACCTTGCCATCTTGTACCACTTTTTGGGTAGCGTCGTATCCTTGTCTGCCAATTTGCTCCTCTACCGATGGATAGCAGGTAAAACGCTCACCCAATACTCCCGCTTGATGCAACGCAAAAGGGGCAGCACACATAGCAGCGACGTATTTATCTTTGGATTTAAACTCTTTGAGCAGAGATTGCACCTTTTCGTGGGTCGCCAAAATATTCGTACCGCCCCAACCCCCTGGAAGTACTATCATATCAAAATCATCGCTATGTGCTTCATCGATGGAAACATCAGCCTTGATGCTAATGCCGTTTGCTCCCGTAACTAACACACTCTCACCGACGTAATGGACTCCCACTTCAACACCGCCTCGCCTTAATACATCTATCAATGATACCGCTTCTATCTCTTCAAATCCCTGCGCTAGGGGTATCAATACCTTTGTTGCCATATTGCCTCCTTGTGTAAAATAGTGTAGTAATTATAACACAAAACTGTATCTAATAAAAATTAGAGTAAAATAGTCTTAATTAAACCATAAAGAGGTAACTTTAATCATGTTATTAACAAGAGCAAGTGAATACGCACTCCTTTCGCTTAGCAAAATAGAACAAAGCGATGTTCCCGTAGGGGCTCAACAATTGGCATTGGAGCTGGGTTTGCCCAAAAGTTTCTTGGCAAAGATTTTGCAAAATTTAGCCAAAAGTGAGATATTGGAGTCCAAAAAGGGGGTCAATGGTGGATTTATTCTCACCAAAGATGCCAACAATATCAGTATCTACAGCGTTATTTTGGCAGCCGAGGGCAAAGCTCCTGCTATTTTTGATTGCACACAATACTTAGAAAGTTGTCCCAATGGTTCTATTGGTGTGTGTGCTATTTCACCCTTTTTGGCGAAATTTCAATCCAAAATTGATAGCTTTCTCTACGACCTAACACTGGGAGATATTTTAAAATGAGTGCTATTTTTCACCTCTCCCATACCGATCTTGATGGATACGGATGTCAATATTTCACCGCTCAATGTTTTAGCGATATTAGCTTTTACAACGCCAACTATGGACCAGAAGTCACGGCAATGCTTGAATCAATTTTGGCAAAAATTCAAGCTAGAGATTGCAAAGATGTGACGATTTTGATTACCGACCTTAATCTTACACCCAAAGAGTCACGATGGATTGAAGAGCAAACAACCAAATTGGGGGTCACACTCCAACTGCTTGATCACCATGCTTCAGGGCAGAGTTGTTTTGAAAATTTTGCTTGGTACTATCTCGATACCACACGAAGTGCATCGCAAATCACCTACGATTGGCTGCAACAACACTACAGCTTCGATCCAAACAACACCTTTTTAAAAACGGCTCAAGTTATCAATTCGGTTGATATTTGGCTAAGTAATCATCCCTATTTTGAGCTAGGCAAAGTGGCTCTTAGCATGGTATCTTCAACCAAAGAGCTTAATAAGGTTATGTTTGATAGCAGCGATAGGGCTTTTAAGCTCTACCTTATTGAGCAAATTGATGCATTTATTGATAGAGAAGATGCTCATATCGCCTTTGATGATGCTATGCACCAAATCAAAAAAGAGTTTTTTAAAAATGCCCAAAACGATACCAAAGATAATCTTGTTGCTAGTTACGTTGTGGCTCTTATCGGGACTCAAAAAGAGCGATTGACAATCGAGTGCGAAGGGAAAAGGGGTGTATTGGTTTATGGTGTAGGAAACTCTTCGATTATTGGCAATAGGTTTTTGTTGGAAAATGAAGATTATGATTTCTATATGGATATTTCAGGACGTGGGAATTTTTCAATGCGAAGTGCAAATCGAGTCGATGTAGCCCAATTGGCTCAAAAAATCGGTAACGGTGGCGGACACCCCAACGCAAGTGGTGGAAAGATAGAAAATTTTAAAAATTCATTTATTTACGAAGAGATTAAGGCATTTGTCGAAGAGCATATTAAGAATGTAAGCAAAAAAATATAACTGATGTTACGCACTTAAAAAATTACCCCATTAGAGTGCGTCATTGCGAACGCAAGTAATCTAGGATTTATTTCTACTTTTTTTAGACAAAAGTAGGCAAAAAAGCGTCACCACTCTCGAATCGCTTCGCTTTCAAGGTCGTTCGTGGTGACAC
>JQIS01000044.1 GCA_000830175.1 Sulfurovum sp. FS08-3
TTTACTGGTTCCATGGGTTACATTATAGCATATTTAGGAGGAGCTAACCGACTAGCCTGTTTAATTAATATTTAATAGAGTTTGTTTTACAATACTGTGAAGATTATATTTACTAAAAAGGAAAGATATGGCACGATTAGTAGTAATGGGTGCGGGTGTATCGGGGCATACGGCCGCTACGTTCGCAAAAAAATATTTAGGAAAATCGCATGAGGTTGTGGTAGTAGCACCAAACAGCAATTGGAACTGGATTCCCTCAAACATTTGGGTAGGTGTGGGCGAGATGACCAAAGAGGATGTAACCTTTCCTTTGGCACCTGTTTATCAAAAAGCGGGTATCGATTTTAGACAAGCTAAAGCGGTATCGATTCATCCAGAGGGCAAAGAGGGCAGTGATAAGCCATATATCACTATCGAATACACTATTGAAGAGAAAGCAGGTCAAAGCGAAGAGCTAGAGTACGACTACCTTATTAACGCTACAGGACCCAAGCTCAACTTCGGTGCTACGGCTGGATTGGGTGAGGGTTCAAATATCGGTGAGCATACCGTTTCGGTTTGTACAGCCGACCATGCCGTCCATGCCAATCAAGAGCTTCAAGCGTGTATTGAGAAGATGAAAAACGGAGAGCGACAAAAGTTCCTTATCGGTACAGGACATGGCATGTGTACTTGTCAAGGGGCGGCTTTTGAGTATATCTTCAACATCGAAAAGACCATTAGCGATGCAGGTGTAAGAGATATGGCGGATTTGAAATGGATCTCCAATGAGTCCTTTTTGGGTGATTTTGGTATGGGTGGTATCCACTTTAGCATGGGTGGGTATGCCACATCAAGTAAAATCTTCTCTGAATCGCTCTACTCCGAAAGAGGTTTGGATTGGATTATTGGAGCCCATGTAACCAAAGTCGAAAAGGGTAGAATTGAGTATGAACTACTTGATGGAAGTATGGCAGAAGAGACGTTTGATTTTGCGATGCTTATTCCTCCTTTTGCAGGTGTTGGACTCAAAGCCTATGCCAAAGATGGCACAGAGATTACCGATAAACTCTTTGCTCCCAATGGATTTATGAAAGTCGATGCCAAATACGATGCGGGTGCGTACGAAAACTGGAAAGCCTCCGATTGGCCCCACACATTGCAAAATCCAACATACGGCAATATTTTTGCAGTAGGAATTGCTTTTGCGCCTCCGCATCCTATCTCTAAACCCATGACAACACCCAACGGAACGACTATCGTCCCCACGCCTCCACGAACAGGAATGCCTAGTGCTATGATGGGCAAAGCGGTAGCTCAAAGTATCTGCGATATGATTAAAAAAGGTGCAACAGAGCCTACACATATAGCTTGTATGGCTCAAATGGGTGCTGCGTGTGTCGCATCGGCTGGTAAGGGTCTCTTCACTGGAACGGCTGCGGCAATGACAGTCTATCCTATCGTACCTGATTTTGAAAAGTACCCTGGTGTTGGACGTGATATGAACGGCACAAGCGGAGAGTTGGGACTAGCAGCACACTGGATTAAGCATATGCTTCACCATCTATTTATATGGAAAGCCAAACTTAAGCCAGGCTGGACGCTTATTCCTGAATAATCAGGAGTATCCTTGGAAAATAGCGTGTGACATGGTCACACCTACAAAGTGCAATTTAAAATAAGAATATAAATAGAATAAGGAGAACATCATGGCAGCAGGCGAAAAAGAGAAAAAACACTTAGGACACATCAAACCCTACAGTCCACAATCAGGCACAATGGTACCTATGGGAGCACAAAAGTTTTTTAGGACGTGTGTAATCTTCCAACTCTTTCGATTTATTGTGATTAACTTTAAGATGATGGTGTTGATTGCTAAAAGTCACCACTAATATCCATACACCCCACACCCGTGGGGTTTTGGTTGCAATTGTTTGGTTTTGTCTTTCGATTACAACGCTTCATGCCCAAGCTCTAGCCTCTTTTTATACTACGCTTGTTGAAAGTTTGGAGAAATCCTCGTGGAGACTCTACGAAAATGAGATATTTCCCAGTTATGAAACCTACAAACAACGATTTGAATTCTATCGTGATGAAAACAGTACAAAATATGAAGCCTTGCGGCAAAAAGCCTACCGTAGTTGGCAAAACGTAGCCCAACAACTCGAAACCAACGCTTCAATGCAAATCATCAACACCCACGAAACCCTAACACGCCCCACCAAGGATGTGCGAACAAGACGTTACAAATACACTCTTCAACTCAAAGCCAATAAAAAATATTTTGCAATAGAGCTTGATGATTGTCTATTTGACAATGATGGTGTGCGATGTTTTGGAGAACTGACTTTGATACCTCAAAAGTAACGATATTATCATAAAAGAGAAGAAAAAGGGTTTAATGAGTATCGTTCATAATCAAGAAAATGATAAAATAACATGTGTAGTATTGAAAAAGGTCTCTATTATACGAGCAATCTAAATCATTTTAAAAAGGAAAAAAGATGTACAAAAAATTAACACACTCGCTTCTATCGGTTATGGCTCTTGGTGCTATGGCTTATGCAGGAGGTGATTTTGAGGAAGTAAAACCTTTGGAGGTTGATGTTGTAGAGGCTTCCAAGTATGCGGTTGGTCTAAAAATAGGCACGTTGGGCGCGGGGCTTGATATTTCACGTTCTATTACAGAGAAACTCAATGTACGTTTCAATATCAACGGAGCAACCTACAGCGATACCCAATGTGAGAGTAACATAGAGTACGATTACGATTTGACATTGGCAACGGCTGGGCTTTTGCTGGACTATTTCCCTATGGATAACGGCTTTAGAATCAGTGCGGGAGCATACTACAACGGCAATGAGTTTGAACTTACCGCTCAACCACAAGGCGGAAGCTATAATATTAACGGTATAACTTATGGCACAGCTCAAATTGGTTCACTTGCAGGTTTGATTGAGTTTGATGAGTTGGCTCCCTATATCGGTATAGGATGGGGTAATACTACCAAAACCAAAGGATGGGGCTTTTATGCCGATGCGGGGATAATGTATCAGGGAGAGGCGCAAGTAACTTTGACTCCAACGTGCGGAACAGCTGTAACCGCAGCTGCTTGTACAACAATCCAACACGACGTTGAGGTTGAGCGACTGGATTTGGTTAATGAATTGAGCGATTACAAAATCTATCCTGTTGTTTCTGTGGGCGTAACTTATACTTTCTAATTCTATACTCTTAGATAAGATGGTGGGTTTCACCCACCCTACAGCCTAAAAATTCCTACCAAATTTCTTATTGCCCTCTTCGTTTTACATCAAACCATTGGACTACTTGTGGATAAGCCAAAGCGGCACACGCACTGTGATCATCGCCATTAAGCGTCATAAGCTCTACATTCGTAGCACCGTTGGCTACAAAATTATCGTAAGCCTCTTGTGAGAGTGCAAAGGGAATGACGGGGTCTTCATCGCAGTGATAGAGACGCATAGGAGTTGTGGGTTTCCAGTCGTGCAGAGAGTTTTCTGCTATCGCTTGTTTGAAACTATCTTGCGGATTATCAAAATAGTCGTTGATTTGCGTGAGTGTAAAGAACTCTTGCGTGTTGCTAGTGAGTTGCTTATAGATCTCCTCTCCCGTGAAACTACCGCTAAAGAGTGTAGGGATAGAGGGGGCATAGGTGGGTGTAATGAGTTGTTCTATCGTAATATCGTCGTAGTACCTAGCGTAGCTAAAAGCCACAAAGCCCATAAAAGGAGAATAGACCATGGTTGGGGTACTAAGTACTCCTTGCGCCATGCGATCGATATTGTAAGGGGCTGCCATGGGGGCAACGGCTGTGATCTTGAAAGTATCGGAGTAGTTGGTTTCGATCTCTTTAAGCGTCGCCATGGTGGCGTATCCGCCCTCACTGTAGCCTGATAAAAAGAGTTGAGTATTGATAGGAATGCCATTTTGCGCAGCAAACTCTTTGAAAGCTTGTATCATATCGATAGAACCATCGGACAAGGGATCTTTGAGCATATAGGGGTGTCTTGTCTCAAGAGAGTCGCCAAATCCAATGTAGTCAGGCTGAAGCGTAACAAAACCGCCCATGGAGCTAAACGCTACCCCAACACCATTTTGTGTAGGCATAAAGGCGTTGGTGGGTACATTGGCATTGGTAAACTCTGTGCCGTGAGCGTCGCATACGGTTGCCAATGGGAAGTTTTCAATCGCTTCGTATCCCAAAGGCAATACCAACAATCCTGAAGCGACAATCTTTTGACCTTGATAGGTGGTGTTGTAGCTAATTTTGTAAGCCTTGTAACCAAACTGTACAAAAGCAGCTTGTTGCGGCGGTAGTGTATCTTTGAGCTTTTGGGCATCCATCTCGACTAGCAGTTCCCAATTGACCAAAAATTGATTGCTTTGCACCTCATTTGGGCTTGTAGTACCACCACTGCCCCCGCATCCAACCAAAAAAAACGAAAGCACCGTTACCAATAACGACTTTTTAAACATCCTAACTCCTTCTATTTATTTATCGAATTGTAACATGATAATGGGCAAAACAAGAGAACTTGAAAGCCTCTTAGGGTATATTGTCGTGCAATAGAGTGCGATATACACACAAAGGATAGGTTATGGAATTTGCATTTGATATTGTAACGGTTCGTCACATTATTATCTCTCTTGTGATAGGCTTTATGCTAGGACTTCAAAGAGACATATCGTACTATCAACACAAACGCAACGGTTTTGCAGGGGCTAGAACCTTTGCGATGATTGCTTTGATGGGTTATTTGAGTGCATGGCTCAATCAAGAGATAGAGTTTTTTGTATTGGTCTCTTTTTTGATAGTGGGAAGTTTTGTGTTGCTTTCGTATATCTATAAAGCATTTTGCAAAAAGCTTTCGGGTTCAACGACTGAATTTACGATGATTATAACCTATACTTTAGGTTTGATGGTCTATTACTCCAAAGCCCAATACGCTATTATGATTGCCATATTGCTTCTTATTGTACTTGATATAAAAGGCAGACTCAAACATTTTCGCTCCTTTATTACCCCAAAAGATATGCAATCTACTATTCTCTTTTTGGCTATGACTTTTATCGTATTGCCGCTTTTGCCCGATAGAACCATTGATCCTTTTGGTGTTTTTAATCCCTACGAGACGTGGATTATGGTGGTGCTTATTGCGGGTATATCGTTTATGGGGTATATTGCCATTAAGGTACTAGGAACGCAAAGAGGCATCTATCTAACGGGTATCTTTGGGGGTTTGGTCTCTTCAACGGCGGTATCTATCACGTTATCAAAAATTTACGCACTCAAGCAAGATTTTCTCAAAAACATTGCAGGGGCTATTGCTATCTCTTTTTCAATTATGTATCTTCGTGTATTGCTTGAGGCTTTTGTAATCAACCCCGCTTTGGCACACAAACTCGCACTTTCTTATCTTTTGGCTTCGCTTTTTGCTTTTCTCTTTGTAATCTATCTCTATCGAGCCTCATCCTTGATGCAACACAACGAAACGATAACCATCAATAATAATCCCTTAGAGATAAGTGAAGCTCTTAAGTTAGGATTGCTCTTTGGCGTGATTTTTGGCTCTATTGCTTTTTTTCAATCCAAAATGGGCGATACAGGTATCTATATTGTAGCGTTTCTTTCGGGTTTGAGCGATGTGGATGCTATTACGCTTTCACTTTCCAAACTAGCACTCGAACAAATATCAATGGAGGTTGCCATCAACGGTATTATCATTGCAACCGTGACCAATTCACTCGTTAAGCTTGGTATTGTTTGGATTTTGGGTGGCAAAAGATTGGGTGGAGTGATTGCATTGTACTATTTGATAACACTTGCTCCCATCATTGGAGCGATTTTTTTCTTGAATCGTAGCACACTTATGATATAATGATAGGTAATAGACTTTATTAAAAGGAGGGATAGAATGAGTAAAAACAATGTAATTATTATCACAGGTGGAGGGAGTTGGGGACACCACTATATTGTCAAAGAGATTAAAGAGCATTTGAGTGACCATCGAGTCGTTTATGTGGGATCAAAAGATAGTGATCAAGAGATATTTGAAAACGATCCCGATTTTTTTAGAACCTATTTTTTTGATACTCATGAAGAGCATGATGACAATATATTTGAACAATTCAAATCCTACTACTCCTATTGGTCTTATAAGCAAGAGTGCAAAAAAATCATCGAAGAGCTTGAACCCAAAGTGGTATTTTCCGTAGGAGGCTACAGTGCCAAACCTATGGCATTTGCTGCAAAAGCCAAAAATATTCCATTGGTTATCTATGAGCAAAACGCTCTAAGCGAAAGAATCAATGAGGAGCTACGCCCCTATGCCACGCTTTTTCTCTCTCCCTATCTAAGCGATTCTCCTATTAGTACCTACCCAGTCAAGAGTGAATATTTTACCAAACAAAGAATCCGAAGCGATATTAAATGCGTATTTTTCTTAGGAAGCATCAAAGGGGCTTCGCCCATTGCCGATTTGGCTCTCTCTTTGGCAAAAGATTTTAAGGCAAGAGGCATTAAGATTATTCAACAAACAGGCGAAGAGCATCTTGAAGAGATACGAGCAAAGTATGAGAAGATTGGAGTCGAAGCCAAACTCTTTGGCTACAAAGATAAAATCTCTTCGTATATGAACGAAGCTGATTTGGCGGTAGCACGTGCGGGGTCTTCTACGATTTGGGAACTTAGTGCCAACGGACTTCCTGCTATCTATATCCCCTATCCTGGTGCTTGGGACAATCATCAGTTTTTCAATGCTAAATTTTTGGCGGATCAAAAATTGGGATGGCTTATGCGTGAAGAGGCGATTGACAAGCAAGAGGTTTTATCAATTTTGGATAAAAATCTTACGACCATAAGCACCAAACTTATCAGTCGAATTGAGCCAAACGGTGCACAAAAGATTGCTTCGTTGCTCAAAGAGTTTTGTGAACGTTCATGAAAAAATTTATCGTATGGGTGCTTCTGGGTACCCTTTGGGTTTATGCTCAAAAGGTTGATTATCTTGCTCAAAAAGAGGTGCAACGCTTTATCAATACGATGGTAATGGAGCATGGATTTGAGCGGTACCATTTAGAGTATCTTTTTACACAAGCGGTATTTGATGTGGAGACACTCAATCGTTACAGAGGCAAACGTCGCCCCAATACCACCGATGGGACATGGGTACGCTACAAAACCAAACTCCTTGATGAGGCGAGTATGGACTACTACCGAACCAAAAAACGTCAATACCACGCAACACTCCAAAGAGCCTCAAAGGATTTTGGAGTACCTGCTGATATTTTGGTAGGTTTTTTGGCTATTGAGAGTAAGTTTGGCAAATATACAGGCGATTACAAAGTGTGGAACTCACTAACCACGTTGGCTTTTTTCAACAATCGAATGCAAAACTTTTTTTACTCGGAGCTAAAGCACTATTTGTTGATGTGTCGAGAAAAAAACTATGACCCACTGATCGTCAAAGGCTCATTTGCAGGGGCTATGGGGGCGGTACAACAGATGCCCTCAATCATGCGAAAATTTTTGATAGACTACAATGGAGATGGCAAAAAAAACCCATGGGATATCGAAGATGCTATTGGTTCGGTTGCCAACTTTTTGCACCAAAAGGGTTGGATAGAGGGGGGAGTGATTGCAGTACCTACCCATTTTAAGGGGATTCGTCTTGGTGGTATTCAAGCGGGATACAATCGTAGCTACCCCTTGACGTTGCTTAAACAATACGGCATTGAACCCAAATCAAACTTCGCCTATTTAAATGGCTATCTTTTGAGACTCTATGACCAAAAGAGCGATGAGGTGTGGCTAGGGGCAAATAATTTTCGTATCCTTACACGATACAATCCCAGCACCAATTACGGTATGGCTATTTTTAAAATAGCACAAGGTTTGTAGATGCAGCCCAATCGACTCCAAGAGCAAAACGCTACTGCATTGCTTAATGAGTTGTTGGAGATTTTGCAAAATAGCTCCTACGATGAGGGGGCGTTAAAAATAGTAAACATTATTCACAAGAGTTTGATACGAGATGGGGTGCTTGATAGAAATATCTATCTCTACTCTTACAAAAAAGCACACCAAAACGCTCTACGCTATCGCTATCCTGTAGAGATTACCCGCATAGCCAAAAAGAGCCTTGAACATATTGGCGTTTTTGAAAGCTATGAAGAGGGGAGTCACTATCAATTTTGGATAGCAAAAAAAGATCAAGCAGATGGTCTTGCAGCACCTGTGACCATTTTCTTTAAAGAGAATCTCAATGTTGGCAAAATAAGCTACATGGGAAGTTTGTAACGCAAAATATCTATCAGGAGATGCCTATGAAAATAGTACTTTTAACTCTTCTTTTGAGTCTCTACGCTTTTGCCAATATCGGTACGATTATGGCACTCAAAGGCAAAGCCACCATCCAAAGAGATACCTCTATCAATGCCAAAATGGGAATGAGTATCAAACAAAGCGACAGTGTAAAAACCTACGCTCACAGTTCAGTACAAATCATGCTCAAAGATGATAGTGTCATTACCATCGGAGCAAACTCCTCTTTTGATTTTAAAGAGTATCAATTTGATGGTACACGAAGCTCACAAGCGAGTTTTAAAATCCATAGAGGTTATATTCGAGTCCTTACGGGTAAATTGGGCAAAATAGCACCCAATCGCTTTCGTGTCAAGACGGTAACGGCTCTCATAGGGATACGGGGTACTGATTACAGCGTCGAAAGCCTCAAAGACAAAGAGACTATACGTTGCTACAGTGGCTCTATTTGGGTCAAGCTTGATAGGGGCGGCAGACACACTGTTGATGCTGGGAAGTTGTTGGAGATTCAAAACAAAAGTGCTAATATCAAAAAAATCACCGATATACCCGCAACCAAAAGTAATCTCCCTGCTGATCTTACCGATATGCCAACACCCGATGTGCATCATCAAGAACCCTATCACAACTATTAATTGAAGGCAATGTCTGTTATTTTTTGGACTTTTGGTTTGAAACTCTACTATACTAAAGCGATATTTGTATAAAATAGTATAAACAACTCATACAAGGAGGCGTTGGATGAGAAACATAATTTTATTGATGTCATGCAGTGTGTTGGCAATGGCGGGTGTCAAAGATGCCCAAAGGCTCTACAATCAAAAAAACTACAACGGAGCAATCGCTCAAGCAAAAAAATCGACCCATGAATATTCCAATCCCAATTTACACCTTATTTGGGCAAAAAGTGCCAAAGCCTTGGGCAATGATTTGGAGGCTATGAGTGCTTATGAGCGTGTCATAATGTTGCAACCCAACAATATAGAAGCCAAAAAAGAGTTGGCACGAACCTATGTGGCGTTGGGTAAGCACAAATTGGCGATTCAAATCACCGAGGAACTCAAAGAGGAAAATGTTGAGTTTGAAGAGATAAAGGTAGCAAATGAAAATGAGGTGGGTAACAACTTCAAATCAAAATTTACCTTAGGGTTAGGGTATGATAACAACGTCAATGTCCACAACGATACGGGTGAGCTTGATACCTTTTTTGGTACCACGACACACACCAATAAACTCTCAAGCTTTTTCTATCTAGGTATGGCAAATATTGACTACCTCAAAGAGTTTGAAAACAACATCTATCTGCGTGCTTCACTCAATGGATACTACAAAGTCGTCACCAAAGAGAGCGATTATAGTATCTATCTCAATACGCTTAAAGCAGGAGTAGGGTACTACAAGAGCGGTCAATACAACTTCTATATGCCTTTGAGCTATTCGGCACTTCACTATTTGGGTGAAGATTTGTTGCGTATTCAAAGCATTGACCCTCAAATTGATTATATGATTAACGATAATTTCATTGTCAGTATCAACGGTAAATTTGAAAAACGAGAGTTTAAAACCGATAGAGACAGAGATGACAAGAGCTTCGCTCTAGGTGCTACACTCTACTACAAAATGGATAAAAACTATCTCTTTTTCGATAGCGAGTATCAAAACTACACCAGCGATAGCAACAACTATCAAGATTTTACCGATAAAACAACCTATACCTTTGTATTGGGTGGTGGATACACCTTTGCCAACGATATACAAGCCGTTGCAACCTACAAATTGCGTGTTAGCGATTTTGAAGACGATATAGGAACTATTTTGATTCCCAATACACAAGTGCGAGAAGATACCTACCACCAAGTTAATCTCAAACTTACCAAGCAAATAAGCGATAAAATGTCTGTTTTTGTTGAAAACGAATACGCACTCAACGATTCCAACTATATACCAGCTGATTACTCCAAAAACAGTTTGATGATTGGTATTCATTACACCTACTAAAAGGAGAGAGTTATGAAAGCATTCCTATTGATAATAATGATGAGCCTCTACGCTTTGGCTAATATCGGTACGATTATGGCACTCAAAGGTTCTGCTACAATTGAGCGAACCAGTAGTATCCCTGCCAAAATGGGTATGACTATTGCTCAAGGGGATAAAATCGTAACATCAGCCGATAGCAGAGTACAAGTGATGCTTAAAGATGAGACGGTTGTGACCATAGGAGCAAACTCCTCTTTTGATTTTCAAGCCTTTAGCTTCGATGGGACTAAAAACTCAACGGTAAACCTCAAAGCTAATCGTGGTTTTTTTAGAACCGTGACGGGCAAAATTGCCAAAGTAGCCCCCAATCGATTTAGAGTCAAAACCGTATCGGCTACGATTGGAATTAGAGGGACTGATTTTAGTGGCACGATTGATTTGGAACGAGAGACTGAAATTATCCGATGCTACAGCGGACAAATTTTTGTCGAGCTTGACAAAGGAGGCGTGCAAAATATCGATGCAGGTATGTTGATTGAAATTAGCAATAAAAATGTCGATGTCAAAGAGAGCGTAGGACAAATGCCCGTCAATAAGGTAATCTACCAATCCAAAATCACACCCGAAGAGATTTCAGAGGTGAGCAATGAGACAACCAAACCCGAGACCCATAGTGTAGAGTCCTACCCAGACCATACCCCTGATTATATTCCAAATTTCCACGAAGAGTATAAGTACTAAAAGAGTAAAAGCGGTGAGTTTTTCTTACCGCTAGGCAAAGCCAAAGGAGAGTAAGCAATGAAGAGTATCTTATTAAAACTATTGATTGCACTGCTATTGGCACTCTTGCTTACATGGGCTTATCTCTTTATTCCGCAGAGTTTTCAATCCATTGATGGTCGTTTGAGAGATTTTCTCTTTTTGATACGAGGCGAATTGCCCAAGAGTGATAAAATTGTGATTGTCGATATTGATGAAAAGTCACTTGACAAACTCGGGCAGTGGCCATGGCAAAGGGATGTTGTTGCTGCTTTGCTCTATAAGCTCACTCAAGCTGGAGCGGGGGTTATTGGTCTGGATATTGTGTTTGCTGAAGAGGATAGAACCTCTCCTCATCGATTTGCTACGAAGTTTCCAAATTTGGCAAGTAAGTTGGAAAATTATGATGAGATTTTGGCTCAATGCTTTGCTCAAACGCCCGTTGTGGGAGGGTTTTCGTTTTTGTTTCATGAAAAAAATGAAGAGCAACACACCCCCAATATTCCCGCCGTTTTTGTCGAAAAGGGGCTAAAAGAGAATAATGAAATCCCAGTACCCGATGGTATTGTTCTTAATATTCCTATTTTGCAAAACGCCATGCAAACGAGTGGATTTTTTAATAATATCCCCGATTTGGGAGGGATGATTACCCATGTTCCACTTATCATGAAATACGATGGCATTATCTATCCCTCATTGGCACTAGAGATGTATCGTGCTGTGATGAGACAACAAGTCGTCAAGATTGTTGGGGACGATATAGCTGTTGATCATATTTTAATCGGTGACAAAAAGATTCCAACCGATTTAGCGGGTCGATTGGTACTCAATCCACGAGGTCCTCAAAAGCACTTTAGATATATCTCGGCGATTGATATTATTGAAGATAAGTTTGATATAAAAGATATAAAAGATAAATTTGTTCTTATTGGGACATCGGCGATGGGACTTTTTGATATTCGTTCTATTGCTTACGACAACGCAATCCCAGGGGTTGAAGTTCATGCTAATGTGATTGACAATATCCTTGTGGGCGATTTTTTACACCAAAGTGCCGATGCAAGAAATTATGATTTGATGATCATTTGGCTCGTTGCCTTTTTGACGGTGCTTCTCTTTGCATTTATAAGCTCAACATCTGTTTTGCCTTTTGCTTTGCTTATTGGATACGGACTCTTTGAGCTTTTTTATACCTTGCTTTTTGATTACGGCATGGTACTCAACTTGCTCTTTCCTATGGCGGCTTTTATCCTCTCTATTGTGATTTCGCTCATGGTTGATTACATCATCTCCTCACGCAAAGAGCAAGAGGCGAAGCGAATGCTAGGCAAAAAAGTCTCACCTGCGGTTATGAACTTTTTGCTTGAAAACTCCAAAGATGATTTGGTCAAATCTCGTGAAGTCGAAGCGAGTGTCTTTTTTAGCGATATTCGTTCATTTACTACCATATCTGAAAAGATTGGCTCACCCGATAGACTTATTTCGATGCTCAATGAGTATATGACCCCAATGGTTGATAGTATTATTAACCACAAAGGCACGATAGATAAATTTATCGGAGATGCCATTATGGCGTATTGGAACGCTCCCTTGCAAATCGAAAATTACGCCGATATGGCTCTTAGGAGTGCTATTGAGCAAATTGAGATGCTTCACAAAATCAATGAGAGCATTACACCAAAATATGACGTTACAATCAATATCGGTATCGGAATACATACGGGTCTTGTGACGGCGGGAGATATGGGTTCGCAAGGACGCTCCGACTATACCGTGATTGGTGATAATGTAAACTTAGCTTCACGCCTTGAGGGGCTTACCAAACAATACGGTGCCAATATTCTTATCACCAAAGCGACTTATGATAAGCTCAAAGGTAACTACAAAATACGCCCTATTGATTTGGTAGAGGTCAAGGGTAAGTCCCAAGCCGTTGAGATTTTTGAGGTCATTTGCAACAATAAAGATATAAGCAATGAGGAGCTTGAGCGTTACAACGAGGCACTTACAAGCTTTAGGGAGGGCAAAGTGGAAGTAGCCCATAGCCTATTTACGCAGCTGCATCGTGACAAAGAGTGTGTACTCTATGAGATGTATATCCACCGAAGCCAATACTATATCGATAATCCCGATATTGCCTTTAATCCTATTTTGAAAATGACGACCAAATAATCTTAGGGCAAAATAGTTTCTCAACAACCTATTAGCACTTTTTTACTAAAATATTACATTTCAATCCCATCTCGTTCCTAAGCTCCTGCTTGGGAATGCATACTTTAACAATGAAGTTCATATATGTATCCCATCTCGTGAGAAATGGAACGAGAGTTATATAAAGGAAACAACCCATAATGGAAAACCTAGATAAAGTTCTAAAATCCCATAAACTATCTCACGAAGATTATGCTCACATATTGGAAATTTTAGGAAGAGAACCCAATTTGGTAGAGATTGGTATCTTTTCGGCGATGTGGAGTGAGCATTGCTCTTATAAATCAAGCAAAAAATACCTTAACGGTTTTCCAACCACTGCCCCATGGGTCATTCAAGGTCCTGGTGAAAATGCAGGTGTGATTGATATTGGTGGTGGAATGGCTGCGGTTTTTAAGATGGAATCGCACAATCATCCTAGCTTTATCGAGCCTTTTCAAGGTGCTGCTACGGGCGTGGGAGGAATTTTGCGAGATATTTTTACCATGGGAGCTAGACCTGTAGCCAACCTCAATGCCTTGCGTTTTGGTGATGTTTACGGCAACGAAACCATCAATCGCTACCAAAGACACCTTGTAAGAGGTGTAGTCGATGGCATTGGAAGCTACGGTAACTGTATGGGAGTGCCTACTATCGGAGGCGAGATAAGCTTTGATAGCTCTTATAATGGCAATATCCTTGTCAATGCCTTTTCGCTAGGGATTTGCAAAAGCGATGAGATATTTTTGGGCGTAGCAAAAGGGATAGGCAATCCCGTAATCTATGTAGGCTCTAAAACAGGACGTGATGGATTGGGCGGAGCGGTGATGAGTAGCGATAGCTTCACGCAAGAGTCCAAATCTCTGCGTCCTACCGTACAAGTAGGAGACCCCTTTACCGAGAAGCTTTTGCTTGAAGCGTGTTTGGAGCTGTTTCAAACCGATCATGTGGTGGGTATCCAAGATATGGGTGCTGCGGGACTTACGAGTAGCTCGTTTGAGATGGCAGGAAAAACGGGTGCGGGACTTAAGATGGATTTGGACAAAGTCCCTGCACGAGAAGAGGGAATGACACCCTATGAGTTTATGCTCTCCGAATCGCAAGAGCGGATGCTTATTTGTGCCAAGATTGGTAGCGAAGATGCCGTAATTGCTATTTTCCAAAAATGGGGACTCGATGCGGCGGTGATAGGCGAGGTGACCGATACGGGGAGAATGGAGCTTTATTGGCATGGGCAAAAGTGTGCCGATATGCCCATAGCTCCCGTGAGCGAAGAGGCACCTATTTTGGATAGACCTACCGCAAAACCCGCCTATATCGACCAAATCAAAGACAAAACAATTGACTCGTACGATACAATCGACAACCAAGAGGCGTTTGAAAAGATGGTCTCTTCTCTTGAGGTCGTCGATAAATCATGGGTCTATCAGCAATACGACTCGATGGTACAAACCAATACCATCAAAGCCCCAGGGAGTTTGGATGCGAGTGTGATACGCATCAAAGAAAACGGCAAAGCTTTGGCAATGAGTAGCGATTGCAATCCACGCTATTGCTACATCGACCCTCACAAAGGTGCGGCTTTGGCGGTAATGGAGAGCGGACGAAATGTAGCGATGAGCGGCGCTCGTCCTTTGGCAATTACCGATTGTCTCAACTTTGGAAACCCCCAAAACCCCGAAGTGATGTGGCAATTTGCACACTCTTGTGAGGGGATCAAAGAGGCGTGTACGAAGCTCAACACCCCCGTTGTTAGTGGCAATGTCTCACTCTACAACGAAACCGATGGCACAAGCGTCTATCCCACCCCCGCTATTGTCATGGTAGGACTCAACGATTCGCAAGAGAGTGTACTCCAAAGCCAACTCACACAAGAGGGCAATGAGCTTTTGCTTGTGGGTGCTACCAAAGGGGAGTTTGGCGGTTCGCTCTACATCAAAGCCAACTTTGGCGAAACAGCTGGAGCGATAGGTGCTATCGATTACGACGCTGAATTGGCACTTTGGGAGTTTGTGATTCAAGCTAATCAAAAGGCTCTTTTGGAGTGTGCCAAAGATGTGAGCATGGGCGGAATTGCCATTGCATTAGCCAAACTTTGTGCGACATCCAACAAAGGAGTCGATGCTCAAATCGAGCTTAGTGAACGTCGATATATCTTCGATGAGTCACAAAGCAGAGCCATTGTGGAAGTCACAAGCCAAAACAAAGAGGCGGTTATTGCTATGGCAAAAGCGTTGGGATTGGAAATCGTTACACTTGGTACTATTGGCGGCGATAGACTCAAACTCAACGACATTGAGATGCCATTAACGCAATTACAAGCAATCTATTTTGATACTTTTGCACAGATGATTGAGCAAGATTTGTAGTATTGGTATAGGGTGGTTATTTTTACTCGTTACGAAGTTGGAGCTTCGTAATGCCCTATTGGACTTCAAAACCTCAACAAAACTACATACACAAAACCAACCATTAACCTCAAAAAAATATAATACCCATGCGAAGTTGCAGATATAAAATAGTCGAACCAACACATCCACACTTTATTCTAGTGCTAGAGACTGTGAGGGTATTGAGGGTTTATTGAAAGTAGAGAGGTTATGGTGATGTATCAGACCAATAGGGCGTTACGAAGCTGGAGCTTCGTAACGAGTAAAAGATGGTGATAAGAAAATGTTGATTCAGTATCTTCCCTGTAAATTGTTATTGATTGCATCATAAGTAAAATTTGAACTTTTTTTGATAGACATAAACTCTTTTTTAAAAAATATGCCTTTTTTTGTAGGCAAAATTGCAAGTAGTTTGCCTGGATACTTCAAATCATCTCGCTGATAAAACATCTCTTTAAACTTAGAAACTCTAACTTTAGTATTTCCATATGAAGGATCAGCTAAATAAACATATCGTTCATCAATCCCTTTAAAAACTGTAAAATGTTCATTCTTTCGCACTTTTACAAATAAGATGACAGGAACCTGAAGAGACTTAAGTCCCTCAATATCAAGTGCTAAACCGATGCCCTTAAAGCCTTTGGAATGGATATGGTTTGCCAAGTCTAAAAATGATAAAGTCATATCTTCTTTCTCTAACTCTTTAACTTTTTCTTTGTTAATGCCTTTTATTTTTAAAATATCGTTCAATATAGTCGATTCTGTCACATTTTGATCGTAGAAATGATGCATGATAGTTGCCAAAGAAGCACTTCCACATGAATAGTCATAACAGGCTAGTCGGTTAGCTCCTCCTAAATATGCTATAATGTAACCCATGGAACCAGTAAATGAC
>JQIS01000045.1 GCA_000830175.1 Sulfurovum sp. FS08-3
GGCGGTGGTAAGGTCGCCTCGTGCATCGTAAATCTGAGAGATATTATTAAGCGTTGCCCCCTCACCCGATTTATCTCCGATAGCTTGTGTGAGAGCAAGGGATTTTTGGAGGTACTCTAGGGCGGTGGTAAGGTCGCCTCGTGCATTGTGAATTGTAGCGATATTATTAAGCGTTGCCCCCTCACCCGATTTATCTCCGATAGCTTGTGTGAGAGCAAGGGATTTTTGGAGGTACTCTAGGGCGGTGGTGAGGTCGCCTCGTACTTGGTAAATTTGAGAGATATTATTCAGCGTTGCCCCCTCACCTGAGCGGTCTCCGATGGCTTGATGGATAGCAAGGGATTTTTGGAGGTACTCTAGGGCGGTGGTAAGGTCGCCTCGTGCATGGTAAATCCCAGAGATATTATTAAGCGTTGTCCCCTCACCTGAGCGGTCTCCGATAGCTTGACGGATAGCAAGGGATTGCTTGTAATATTTGAGTGCTTCGTCGTATCGT
Source organism: Sulfurovum sp. FS08-3 (assembly GCA_000830175.1). Taxonomy (GTDB): domain Bacteria; phylum Campylobacterota; class Campylobacteria; order Campylobacterales; family Sulfurovaceae; genus FS08-3. Next base: position 497 of record JQIS01000045.1, read on the forward strand.
GCAGTATTGTATAGCATATAGCCATAGCTATGGAGATAGGCTCCATTCGTATCGTCCAATGTAATGGCTTTGAGTATCTCTTTTTCGGCTTTTTCATGCAAATAGTCACTAGCATAGCTTTTGGCACTCAAGTAGTGTGTTTGGGCTATGTTTTTGATAAGCTGTTTGTTTTTTTCATTTTCACGGTAAGAGGCTAGAATTTGGCGATATTTTTGCGAGTCGTACTCCTCCAATGCCTTTTGGGCTTCATCTAGCACTCTATCGAAATCCCCATCTTTGTTTTGCTCTTTGAGTTTTTCAATCTCTACGATTGCCTCTTCTCTCTCTTTTTGAGCTTTGGTAAGCAGTTCTATAAGTGAGGTATTGGTTTGCATATGATGGTTGATTTGTATCATAAGATTATCAACAAACCCTTTGTTATTATCAAGGAGCTTATCAAGCTTTTCATCTGTTTTTGAATAGTATTGTTCTATTTGAAGAGTGAGACTCTCTACTATCTCTTTCGTCGCTTTTTCGCCTAGTGTTTGTGTAATAATTTGCGTTATGGGGCTATTATCACCATAGGTCTTGGCTTCTTGTTTATCTCCACTAGGCATTATTTCCCCTTGATAGTTTGATTAATCGGGCTATTTTTACCTCGTGTTTCACCATTTTGTTCACCGCTTCCACCCTCAATGACTTGAGTAATGCCACTATAATCTTTATCTGATTTTGCTGTTTGTTTATTTCGTTCTAATTTTTTGCTCTCTAATTTCTCTTGATTTTCTTGCATCTTCATCGCCTCTTTATGTTTATTGTCAATAATTTTCCCCACAACCAAAAATACAAACATCACCATCATTCCCAAAATGATTAATGATGCTTCTGCCCCTATAGGAGAGACTTTATCTATCGCTTCGCCATAAATACTCCACATCATAGCCAAAGCAACTGTAATCACCCCACCAACTCCCAAGGCTTTTTTCCAAAATCCCATTGATAGTTCCATCATACACCCCCTAAATTTTCCAAACATTTTACCATAATTTTTTCTTGTTGTTTATCAAATCCAGTCATTGCGAGGCACGAAGCAACGACTTTGAAAGCGTAGCCTCGGCTTTAGCCGAGTTTAAAGCATTCAATAGTGTCCAATTTGTTCGGCTAAAGCCGAACCTACAGCCGAACCTACAGTTAAAAAAATAGAAATAAATCTTGGATTGCTTCACCCTAAGGGGTTCGCAATGACGTAGAGGTAATTTTTTAAGTGCGTAAGGTCAGAGTATAAATTTGGATTTATAGAATTTGTCAGGAGCTTTTTTTTGGATAAACTCCATTGGGAGATTGTGCAAATTAGATACCCAATGGGCGTTGCAATAATATCTCAGGGTGACTATTAACAATATTTAAAAGTACTCTCGCTGGACCCTCTGGATGCCGTCTCCCTTGCTCCCAGTTTCTAAGCGTATGCACACTTATATTCATCAAAGCAGCAAATTTCTCTTGAGTCAAAGAGAGTTTGGCTCTTATATCTTTTGGGTTTGGCTCTTCAATAAAAAATTTTCTATTAGGCTCTTTTTGCCCATCAATCATTTGTTTTGCTTCTCTTGTACTTGCCAATAGTCTCTCAAAATTTTTTGCATCCATAATCAATCTCCTAAAAACTTTTGAAGCTCTTGATACTCTTCATCGCTCAAAAGTTTTGTAATATCTTCTGTATATATTGATGTTTTAACTATTTCCATAGATTATTGTATCTTTTTATGGTTTATAAGTCAATGACTTAGTTTTGCGGTGAGTTGGCGATATTCGATTTGTTCGGCTAAAAAAGTAGAAATAAATCCTCACTCTACGATATATTTAATTTATCGTTCGTACTGAGCTTGTCGAAGTACATCAAATCCAAGACCCTTCGACAAGCTCAGGGCGAACGGAGTGGAATAAGAAATAAATCTTAGATTGCTTCACCCAAAAAAAGTTCGCAACGTTTGTCAAGACAACTCAATCAAAACCTCTTGCATATCTTCGTAGAGTTTGGATTGGCATAGGATTTCGAGTTTGGTTGTGGGTATCGCTTCTACGACGATAATCGCTCCCAAATCGTAAGGGGTTTGGGATATTTGAGTACGCACGGTGAGTTCCTCTTCAAATTTGGGCGGATGGTAGCAAAGGTCTTGGATAGAGGCGTAATCGCACTGTGCCAAAGCGTTGTAGTGTTCAAGCGTGATAAATTTGACCTCGTCACGATTGAAATAGTGTACATTCTCAATGGCGTACTCGATTTTGCCTCTGCTGTAGTCGCCCCGAATGGAGGAGTAGGGCAAAAAGTAGGAGGGAATGGTGCCTTGTTTGTTTTTGATGTAGCCATAGAGCAAACGGTAGTTCAAAAAGCGTTGTTTGATGATTTGGTAACTTTTGCCCTCATTTTCTAGCTCCAAACGTCTCTCATAGAGTGCAATTTTGGCTTCGAGCGAATCGGGTAGGATTTGGTTGGAGAGGGGGACGAAAAGCTCATCAAGGGGTTTGTTTTGGTGGTGGCGTTGGTCTCGTAGTCCATAGAGACATCCGCAATAGTCTTGCCTGTAGAGACTTGCTTGTTTGGCAAGTAGATTTTGCTCTTGCGTCCCTGAGGCTTTGCGATAATCGGGAGCGACAAAGGTGACACCGTATTTTGCTGCTACCTCATCGCCTGATTTTTGCAGTTGGGCAAGGGATTTTTTGGGACTTGTAAGAAGCGTGGAAGTAAAAAGTTTTTCGCCACGCTTAGAGGCCTCTTTGGCACTGGTTTCAAAACGGTTATCAAAGCAAACTTTGCATCTAGCCCCTTTTTCAGGCTCATGTTCTAGCCCTCTGACACTCTCCAACCATCCCGCCACATCGTACTCACCCACTACAAGCTCAACGCCTAGCATCGCACAGCTTCGCTTGACATCCAAAAGACGTAGATAATACTCACTGTAGGGGTGAATATTGGGATCGTAAAAAAATCCTATCAACTTCTCATCGGGATAATCGGCTTGGAGCTTTTGTAAAAAGTAGTGACTATCAACCGAACAACAAATATGAACAAGCATCGTTCAACCTTTCTCTATTTTAAATAATTCTTGAGTATTATAGCCAAAATTACATCTCCTCAACCAACACCTCAATGGTTTGCATTTGGGAGCGTTGGTCGAGGCAACGAATGGTATGTCTGCCCTCGTTTAGATACTCAAATAGGGGTGTTTTGGAGGTCGATTGGAGGGGTGGACGGTTGTCGATAAGCCAATAGATGGTAGTATTGGTATCGAAGGAGTAGCACTCAAACTTCATCTTTTTGAGTTCATCGGGGAGTGCTTTGTGGTGGATGTAGTGGGCGTTGGGAATAGGTGAGGCTATGAGGGGTTTGTAGGTACTCCACTCCTCGTAGCAACTATGCCTTTGAAGCTCCTCCATAGAGCTAATAGTACCGCTCTCCATCATTTTGGCAAGTACCTCAGGACGCAACAAAGCACAAGGAGTCTGGAGCTTGACTCCCTCAATGATACTATCTTCGATGAAGCTTTTGCACTCTCCTAGTGCGATAACATCTTGACATATTTTTTGCTTTTGGATAGTGGAGGGTTGGCTAAACCAACTCGTATCGTTGAGGAGTTTAAAGATTTTGATGACCATAGGAGAGGCGATACGCATACCTGTGGGCTTTTGGGCGGTATCGACTTGGAGGGTGCGATCAAAATTGCCGTACCACACCGCTACCGTGTAGTTTGGCGTATAGCCTACCGTGAGCAAATCTTTGGCGTGTGCTGAAGTACCTGTTTTAAAAGCGATACGATTAAGCCCCTCAATATACTCCCATGAAGCTCCAAAATGGAGGCGTGGGACATCGGAAAGTATTTGAGAGATAAGGTAGCTAGAAGATGGAGTAAGCAAAGCGATAGGTTTGGAGGCGTGAATGTGACGCAAATAGGTAGCTTCTCGATAGACTCCCCCATTGGCAAGAGCAGCGTAGAGCTGGGCAAGTTCGAGCAGTGTAATGCCACTACCCCCTAGCACAATAGAGCTACCGTAGTGGTGTTTGCTCTTATCGATGGAGCGTAGGTGTGCTTTTTTGAGCAGATGATAGAGTGAGCGTTCACCCAAAACCTTATCAAGCTCTACGGCTACAGTATTGATAGAGTATTGCAAAGCCTCCGAGGCACTCATGACTCCCGTGAAGCGTTTGGAGTAGTTTTGAGGTGCATATCCCCAAATCGAGATAGAGATATCGTAAAGGTTTTTGAGCGGTGTAATAATCCCCTCTTCGAGTGCCAAAGCGTAAATAAAAGGCTTAAGCGTCGAACCCGCACTAATAGGTGCTACGATACCATCGAGCTGACCCCCTTTGGGACTTTTGAAATCATTTGAGCCTACATACGCCACAATCTCCATGGTTTTGTTGTTGAGTACGATAGCAGCACCGTTGTGGATATTGAAGTGTGCCAACTCTTGCGTAGAGCTTTTGAGGTACTCTTCGATACTGTTTTGCAGCTTCAAATCGATAGTGGTATGGACTTTTGTGCCACTTTTGATGGTTGCACTCAAATGGGGCAAGGCATCGGGCAAGGGTTGGCGTGAGGGATAGAGGCTTTCGTGCAACGCTCGTGCGATTTGAGGCGTTTGGGGCAAACGCTTAAGCACCCTTTTTTTGAGATACTCGACTCTACGGGGGTTGTTTTGGGGGCGATTGGCGTTGGGATTTTTGGGGATAGAGAGCAAATAGGCGATTTGGGCTAACGAGAGATTGCGAGGTTCAAGCCCAAAATAGAGCCTTGAAGCACTGTAAAACCCCTCCACATTCCCACCAAAAGGAGCGTTATTGAGATACAACGCCACTATCTCTTCTTTGGAGTAGTGCCACTCGATTTGCAACGCCCTTAGGGCTTCGGTGAGTTTACTGGTGAGTGTTCGTGGATTGTCGTTCATCATACGGGCAAGTTGCATCGAGAGCGTAGAGGCTCCAAGGGTGCGTTTGTTTTGGAGATTGAACCACAACGCCCTTGCAATAGAGAGCGGATTGATACCAAAGTGGTAATAAAAGTAGCGATCTTCATAGTACAACAAAACCTGCTTGATGTCGTCACTTATATCACTGGCGTTGAGTTCCATACGCACAAACCCATCACTGCTTAGATGAATATGAGCGATTTTGCCCTCTTTGTCATAGATGATGGTTGAGCGAGGTTTGTGGAGTTTGTCTCTATCAAGCGGATAGAGCAGATGCAACACCACCCCAAACACCATCCCAGCCAAAAGAAGATACAAAAGCCTCAATTAGAGTTCTATTCGAGCGTTCAAGGCTCGTGAAAGTGAAATTTTGTCGATGTTTTCGAGTTCCACCCCGATAGGCACTCCTTGCGCTATTTTGGTGAAGCGTAGAGGATGATCACGCAGTCTATCTTCGATATAGAGCATCATCGTATCGGTAGCTATTGAGGGAGAGAAGGCAAAAATCACCTCCTCTATCCCCTCTACCGTGCCTTTGAGATGCCTATCATCGAGATACTCTAGGCGGTTGATGATGTAGTAGAGTCCGTGATACTCTCCGCTCTCTTCGATACTCATTATATCTTTGGCACTTTGGACAATGCAGAGTTTGGAGCGGTCTCTTATGGGGTCGCTACAGATGGCACACAACTCATCTTCACTAATATTGTGGCACTTTTTGCAAGTACGGATGATACTAAGAGCGTGTTCGATAGCGTGAGAGAGCTTCATAGCCCCAAAACCATCGACTATCGTCATGTGGTACGCCAAACGTATCGCACTCTTTTTGCCAATAGAGGGCAACCCCTCCAAAGCCTCCACCAACCTCTCAAACGCATCAAGTTTCTTCGCCATACTTTTCCTACCCAAAAGATAACAATGATTATACCATAAATTTAGGAGGGTGTTTTGGGCGAGGAGTGGGCATTTGCTTGGTTTGCTGATAATTTTTTATTTAAAAAATATACAAGCATTTCACAAAATGGTTCAAATTTACCATCGTGTTTATTTTTATATTTTGAAATTCGTTCTTTGATTTGTTGGGTTTTGAACTCTTTAGTTTTTAGTTTAGAGATAACATTATTATAAGCTTGTTTTCGATTTTTTTGAAGCACTTCTAAGTTTAAATTTAGAATTTCAATATCAGATTGAATTTCTGGATTATCAGAAGAAATTTCTATCTTATCTTTATCTTTTTTGATATATTTAATCCCATTTTCAATATTTGACAATAAGTCTATGGCTTTTAAATCTTGGTTTGCTTTTTTAGTATCGCAATGTTGTTCAAAATCTTTTTTACACTCTCCACCCATACAAGCCACAAACAGATTATTATAGTTTATTTGTAAATCTCTATGATGTTTTTGAGATTTGAAATGTTCTATTTTGCTTGTTTGGCAATTGATTCTTTGCATACAATAACAACAAATATAGCCTTGCTCTTCTAGTAATTGTTTTCTTAAATTTAAAGCTTCATTTGCCTCACAGCCATCTTGTGTTTTGTGTTTAAAATCTTCATAAATATTGCTATCGGTAAGATTTTCTTTATTGATAGAACTTCTATATTGAGTCAGACTTAAAGGCTCTTTTGTCTTATGAATCCTCTTCAAAATTTGTCCTTTCAAAGAATAGTTCATTTCTCAGCTTCAATATCTCCGAATCGTTAGCACCTATTATTTGTTCGATACTATCAATGGCTTTTTCAGCCTCTTCATATTTTTGCTCATTAATGAACTCCCACGCTTCATCGAATCTCTTGTTAATTGACTGTTCCCTAGTAAAATTAGCACCCATCACCTCTTCTAAAACCCATTCAATATCTCTACCGTAAGCCAATTGATTATCTACTACTTCAATCCTACCCTCTTTTGTTTTATTTAAAATTCTCAAAGATTCATTTTTGGCACTACCGATAATCTGCGGTGAATGCGTAGCGATAATCACTTGTGAGTCGTATTTTTTGGCAAAATTTTCATAGATTTTGAGGATATGATTTTGCCATGATGGATGGAGAGAAGTCTCAGGCTCATCTATCAAGATGATTTTTTCTTTGTAATCTTTGAAGTACAAAAACAGCACTTTTGAGAGCAAAGTCTTCTCCCCTGTCGAGAGAGCCTCCATCTCAAACTCATCGTTTGCACTGTTTGTAAATTTTACGCTACCTTTATCAATATCAATCTTGTAATCAATCCTACTAATCGTAAAATGAAACTTCAACCCCTCAAAAACATTATGGATAAACGCATTAAGCTCCTCTAAAGCCACTTTAAAATCATTTAATTCATAGGCTCTATCAATATATTTTTGCAAAATAGTAGCTTTTAAATCTTCGATATTTTCTCTATAGGCAGGTAGGTATATCACGTTTTTATTGATACGGCTATACTCCACTATCAGCTCAAAAAGCGTTGTTTTGCCCGTCCCATTCTCTCCTGCTACGACGACAATATCCAAAGGATGGTCATGGGAGTCCCTGAAATTGATTTCGATATTTTTAAACATATGATAATTGGATATTGATATAGATGTAAGTTTTTTATCATCATCGCCCACTATCAAACCATGCTCATTTTGTTTTTTTATGATTTTGGATTTCTCATACCACTCGTTAGCTATAGCATCCTCATTGAGTTTACGATAAACAATCGAGATATTATTATAGGCTTTATCATCTCTGGGATTTATCTCAATGGCTTTTTGATAGGCAGTGAGTGCTTTGTCGTACTCTTTTAGCTCACCATAAGCAATTCCCATATTATTATAGGCTTTATCATTTTGAGGATTTATCTCTATGGCTTTTTGAAAGGCTGTGAGTGCTTTGTCGTACTCTTTTAAATTACCATAAGCAATTCCCATATTATTATAGGCTTTATCATTTTGAGGATTTATCTCTATGGCTTTTTGAAAGGCAATGATAGCTTTGTCGTACTCTTTTAAATTACCATAAGCATTTCCCATATTCTTATAGGCTTCATAATCGTTGGGATTTATCTCTATTTGTTTTTTGAATACTTCTATCTTTTTTTCCAAAGTTGCTGTATCATCCATTTTCGTTACCTCTTTATTTGCAAAATTAAACATTGTATTGCGTTTTTGGAGTCGCTCACCATCAATGACCTTTTGAAAACATTCATACAGTTTTCCCACCCAAAAGATAAAAATGATTATACCATAAATTTAGGAGGCTGTTTTGGGCGAGATTTGTCATTGGCAACAGTGTGAAGCAATCTAGGTTTTTAGAGATGTCCATCAATTAATTTTATGGGTGGATTTCATATTTGAATCTCCATACCATAAATGCAAAAGTGTTAATGGGATTAAAAACTTCAAAAATAGCAAGAGTGAAACGCTATTGGTAGGCGTGTAACTGCTTGGTTATCTCTTGATATTTCTCTTTTTGCTTTGCATCTTCCACTAGGCTACCCATATCATCAAAGTAGAAGTGGATGATGCTTTGCAATATCTTTTGCATATCACGCTTAGGACGCAAAGATTCTGAAGTCTCTTTGGAACGCATATAGCGATTGTGTGTCAATTCAAGGTGCTTAGCAGCGACAAGGCGAACCCTCCACAACGCTTTACGCTGTTTTAAAATATCTTTTTTGTAGAGCTTAGTGGCATCAATAAAGATTTTTTGGACTTTGAGACTATCGATATAGAGTTCGCTATCCTCTTTGGCTTGTTTGCTTTTAATCATATCCTCTTTGTAGGCGTTGATTTTGCGTTCAAGCAAAGCGTTGAGATGCGGGATATAGACTTTGTCAATCGCCTCTCTATGACGTTTTTCAAGATACAAAATAAACTCAAAAACAATGCGACTGCTGTTGTAGTAGTAGAGCGTTTTGTCGAGTTGATACTTATGCTCCATTGTCTCTTTTTTGACTTTCCCCATCGCCTTTTGAAGCATATTTATCACGATAGCAGCCTCATAAACAAAACCAAAATCGATACGATTTTTGAGCAACTCTAATCTCCCAGAGGGTAACACAATACCCAAATTGTAGTAGTAGGCACGTATCTGCTTTTGGATATGCTTGATGTTTTGCATTTCGAGCTTTATCTCCTCTTCGAGGGCTTTTATCTTCTCTTTGTAGCCCGATACGGTCGTGGAGAGGTAGCTCTCTTTGGGGGCGGTTTTCATATCGACTTCATAGGCTTGGATTTGGACAACATCTTCTTGGATAATCTCTTTGATTTCGTTGATACGCTCTTGATGCTCATCGATTCGCCCATCTTTCATATCTTCAATAATCTCATCAAAAATAGCCTCAAGCTCATCCCAAAGTGAGGCTTTTTTGTCCCAAAAGAAGCTCGGTTCTCCTGCGTTGTCTATCTCGATATACTTCTCTATGGCTTGATTGAGTTGCTCTTGTATATCCTCCCAATTGGCTTGAAAATACTCCTTTAAAAAACGCTCTTCAAGCTCTTTGGGATTTGTGGTGTTGCTTTCGTGTTGGCTTGTGTTGTCTTCATCGCCAAAAGAGGGTACTACTTCAATATCGGTTGTAAGATAGATATAAATAACAATAGAGAGAAGCGTAAAGAGCAAAACAAGCAAAGAGATTAAAAATTTCATTCACACCCCAAATCGTTTGGTAAATTGTACTATTTTACTATAAAAAAATAAGAGTTTTAATATCAAAAGGGTAAAATTTTAAAAAAGACCCAAAAGATCAAAGGAAATTTAATGGCAACTTATGTTTTTGGACATACTACCCCCGATTTGGACTCTATTGTAGGAGCTATTTCACTTAGCTACCTTCGCAACCAATTAGGCTTACAAAGCATCGCCTCACGTCAAGGAGTGCTCAATCTTGAGAGTCAATTCGTACTCGAAAAATTTGGTTTTGATGCCCCTATTCTCAAAACAAGCTACGCAGGTGAAGAGGTTTACCTCGTCGATTTTTCAGACAAAGCACAAGCCCCAGTCGATATTATGGAGGCTACCATCGTCGGTATTGCTGACCATCACAAACTCGGAGACCTCACCACCTCTACGCCTCTTGAGATGTGGGTACGCCCTATTGGGTGTTCCAATACCGTCATTAAGCAGATGTTTGACTACTACGGCGTAGCCATTCCTCAAAATATCGCCTCCATTATGGTGTGTGCCATTTTGAGCGATACGGTGATTTTCAAATCCCCTACCTGTACCAAAGAGGATACCAAAGCGGTCAAAGAGTTGGCAAAAATTGCAGGTATTGAGGAGTACAAAGCCTTGGGAATGGAGCTTTTTAATGTCAAATCCAATCTTACGGGAGCTACGCCTAGAGAGCTTATCTTGAGAGATTTCAAAGATTTTGATATGAGTGGCAATACAATAGGCATTGGACAACTCGAAGTGGTCGATTTGACGCTTTTTGATACCATGAAAGAGGAGCTTCATGCTACACTCTCACAAATGCAAGAGGATAGAGAGGCTATCATGGTACTCCTTACCGACATCATCTTGGAGGGTTCACAACTGCTTGTATGTGCCAACGACAACACCAAAATCGAAAAAGCATTCCATACCACCTTGCACAACAACGAAGCGTGGCTCAAAGGAGTCATGAGCCGCAAAAAGCAAATCGTTCCTTTTTTGGAAGAGGCTTACAAATAGCCCTCCGCCCTATCTACCCAAAAGTCTCGCTACCTCTTTGGCGTGGTAGGAGATGATAATATCCGCCCCTGCACGTTTGAAACTCGTCATCGTCTCCATCAAAACTCTATCGTAATCCACAAGTCCCATCTTTCCAGCTAGTTTGAGCATCGCATACTCTCCCGATACATTATAGACCGCCAAAGGCAAATGGGTATTGTCTTTAATATCTTTAACCACATCAAGATAGGCAAGAGCGGGTTTGACCATCAAAATATCCGCCCCCTCTTCTTCATCGGTAAGACTCTCATGCAATGCTTCACGCCCATTAGCAGGATTCATTTGGTAGCTTTTTCGATCGCCATAGCTAGGCATTGACTCCGCAACATCCCTAAAGGGCCCATAGTACGCCGAAGCAAATTTGGTCGAGTAGCTCATAATGGGTAAGTTTACATATCCCGCCTCATCAAGCCCTTGTCGCAGTGTGGCAATGATACCGTCCATCATGCCTGAAGGAGCTATCATATCGACTCCTGCTTTGGCGTGTACGAGGGCTTGGGCTATGGAATTTTGAAGTGTAATATCGTTATCGACGCTTTGTTCTACGGGATTCATCACACCGCAATGCCCGTGATCGGTGTATTCGCAAAAGCACAAATCACTCACGACAAACATATCGGGATGAGCCGCTTTGATAGCTTTGATTGCCCTTGCGATAATGCCATGGTCACACAAAGCATCGCTTCCTACGCTATCTTTTAACGCGGGGATACCAAAAAGAATAATCGAATAGATACCCAGTTTTTTAAGCTCCCCACACTCCTCAATAGCTGCATCAATACTCATTTGAAACACATCGGGCATAGAGGCTACTTCATTTTTGATTCCCTCCCCAGAGCGTACAAAGAGCGGATAGATAAAATCCTCAACTCGCACACGGTTCTCTTGTACCATCTCTCTAAGCGTTGGATTGAGTCTTCGTCTTCTAAATCGTCTAAACATTGTGCATTCCTAAAAATATTTTGAGTATTGTATCACGATAAAACTTTAAATGCGTAGCCTCGACTTTCGCCCCAATTTTAGGCATTCAATAGCCTCCAAATGTTGGGTCAAAACCAAAAAACAACCAATCTATGCTACAATAACCCCATGAAAAAAGACATCACCACCAAAGATACCATCAAAACCATTACCCAAGATATAGCCAAATATATCTTAGAAATTGAAGTAACGGATATTGAGTTTGTCGAACAAGAACTCAAACGCATCGAAAGAAGAGAAGCCGATATAGTAGCTCATTGTAAAGTAAACGGTATCGAAGCCATACTTCACCTTGAAATACAAAACGACAACGACAAAACCATGCACCGTAGAATGTTAAGGTATTAC
>JQIS01000046.1 GCA_000830175.1 Sulfurovum sp. FS08-3
GGTTTTGAGATTGCCGACTTCATCGTATTCAAATACTGTAATCGTGTTGTTTTGTTTTGGGTCATTTGTGACTGTCTCTTTGATAAGCTGATTGACACTATTATACTCGTAGCTTACTGTTCTACCCGTATCCTCTACTATTTGAGTGCGATTGCCCACATTATCAAGGGTATAAGCGAAGCTTTGAATTATCTCACCATTTGAGTTTTTATGCTCTATCTTGGTGATACGGTTTCTACTGTCGTAGGTGTAATGGGTAGTTATACCGTTTGGATAACTGACTTTGGTTTGTCTGCCCAATGCGTCGTAAGTGTAGGTTGTAGTCCCTTTTTCATCCGTCACACTCTCTAGCTCATTTCGTTTAGTGTATGTTTTGCTGATACTCTGTGTAGGAGTCTCTATGAGAGTGATATTCCCCACCCCATCATAACCATACGAGATAATCTCACCATTCGTATTGGTCTGAGCTGTGAGCCTCCCCATAGAGTCGTAGGTATTAGTTATCGTACCTTGTGCGTCTGTTTGGCTTTTGAGTCTACCGCTTGGGGTGTAGTCATAAGTGACTGTGTACCGTCTGCGTATTCGGTTCGGACTAATTTATCGTGGCTATCATAGATGAATTTGATGGCTTTGTTTTGGTAGTCGTTGATTTGGGTCTGTTTGTCATAAGTGTCATAGTTGAATGTTTTGGTTTGACCTAGTGGGAGGGTTTCGGTGTTTAGTTCTCCTATCTCTGTATAGTTCCAGCTTGTAGTTCTCCCTTTGGCATCTGTTTGTGCTACTTTTTTGTTTTGGCTATCGTAGCCGTAAGTGGTGGTAGCACTGTTTGGTAAGGTGACTTGGTTGAGGAGTGGGATATCTCTACTTGTGTCATACCCATAGCTTGTCTCATTGCCTTTTTCATCTATCTTTTTGATAGGCATACCGCTGATATTCTTCGGCTCTTGAAGTGTTGTCCCATCAGGATAAGTAGTCTTAATAAGCTGATTCAGTCCATTATACTCATAACTCGTCGTATGACCCAAAGCATCGGTGACACTTAGTCTATTCCCCTGTGCGTCATAAGTTTGGGTTGTTTTATTGCCCAACGCATCTGTTTGGCTGATTTGATTCCCCACTTCATCATACTCATAAGTGGTAGTGTCGTTGGGGTATTCTGTTTTGAGTTGTGGGGTATTGGCGTGGAGGATTATTATGAAGAGGAGGAAAATGAAAATGGTTTTTATTGTGGGCATTTTTGGTCTCCTGTTTGGTTATTTAGTGTCAGTTTTTGGAGAGATAGAGACGGAGTGTTATTATCACTATCCAACCTCTACTATTTTGCCTTTATCTTCTCAGTCTTCCATCTAGCTCCTTGATAACATCTATCCACGATTGGTAATCATTTGTCTCTTCCCATAGCTCTCGAAGTTCTGAATTTTCACCCAAAATTAGAACAATAGTTTTTTTTGCTTTTTCCAAAAGCTCATCAGAGACCTCAAGAGGGTTGGCTTTAACCCATTTATCCACATCTTCACTGTAGGCATCATCTTTGAAATTACCCAACAATCTTGCAATCACTTCGATTGCAATCAATGCTTCTTCTGCCGATGAAGCATCAATATCCTCTTCATCTATAGCATTAAGGGTTTGCTCTATGAGGGTAGTATCTTCATACTCTTCTAGGTCATACACCCAATCCAACGCCGTATCATTATCAAAGTTTCCTGTTCCCCATGCTCCCATGTTTATTCCTTTTAAATATAATTTATTTCCTTCTGAATACCTATAATAATATCATCTTCTACCATTTCTTGACACTCTTTAGGCAAAAACTTGATTGGATTATCTTCAACATAACATTCTGACAGTTTTTTTAATTTGTTCAATTCTTTTGGAAGTGTTTCTAACCTATTTCCTGGTAGGAATAAATATTTTAATCTTTGTAACATACTTATTTCTTTTGGCAATAGTTCTAATTCGTTATATTCTATATTTATATCTTCAAGTTTTACAAGTTCACTTATTTCCTTTGGTATTATTTTTAATTTACCATTACCTAAATGTAAAACTTTTAAATTTTTTAAATTACAAATTTCTTGTGGAAGTTCAACAAAATTATGATAATTGAAGTCTAATTCAACTAATGTTTCTATTTGAGTAACTTCTAGAGGAAAACCATCAAAACCATTTTCACCAATGTACAATGTTTTTAAATTTTTGATATCAAATAAACAAGAAGGTACCTTTGTAAAATTGTTATTTGATATATCTAAATTCTGTAGCTTTGCATTAATATTTTCTATATGTGAAAAATTATTACCTGAAATACTCAATATTTTCAGTTTCTTTAACTCAATTATCCCCTCTGGCAATTCAGTTAAACTATTATCCCCTAAATCTAAATATTCTAAATTACTTAATTTTTCTATACCATTTGGTAATTTAGTTAAATTATTATTAGATAAACCCAAATATTTTAAATTTTTAAGTTCAAATAGTTCATCTGGAAGTTCACTTATTTCCATTTCTGCTAAATTTAATGCTTGTAAACTATTGAGTTTAGATTTATCCCTAGGTAATCCAAGTTCACTGAATGTATAACTAAAACGTTTAATACTTTCTGGTATATTTCTTTGACTGGCCCATGTAATTAAACTATCTAAAACTTTATTTTCAATCATTATTTCCCTCTACATTTTTGCTTTATCTTTTTCATAAGTTTATCATACGCGTCACTATTATCTCCATAGTTGCGACGGGCATTTGACATACCACTGAGGTTTCCACCAGTCATATCATCAATAGACCTCATAATAAGTTCTTCAATAGCATTTAGTTCACTTTGGCTGAATGGTTTTACCATATTATGAAATTTAATACGTCCCAATAGCTGATTCATGCTAATTAATTTACCGCGTAAATGTTCTTTAAGTCTTCTTACAAAGTTATTTGTTCTTCCGACATATGGCAACCCATCAATAGCTCTAAAAAGATATATTCCTGCACCTTCAGTAAGAGCATCTTTAACAAATGTTATAGCAATATCACAACCTAATTCACTAGCGATACTTTTCATCATTTGTCTCATTAATATTGTCTGCATTCCTTTTAGCTCAGATTGAATACTCATACTTAACTGTACTTCCATAATCCCAATATGCCCACTAGGGTCAACAAACATACTAGGATTCGAATTCCCATAAGCATAATGATTCTGCGTTATCGGGTCACCCAAAGTCCCATCATAACTATCCCTACTCAAAAACCTACTAGAAGACGGTGAATAATACCTAGCCCTCAAATAGTAGTTCTCTGTCTCAGGGTCAAGCTGTTCCCCAGTATAAAGGAAACTATTCTCACTCGTCCCATTATGGTCGCTTAGCTCTCCATACGGAGTATAGCTATATGAGTCGGTTAGCTTCTCGCCACCATCTACTAACCCTCTCGTGCTTCCCAAAGCATCGGTGAGGTAGAAGTGACTGCCGTTATGTAAAAGATCATTTCCGCAAGTATAGCCTATTTTTGTCCCATTTTCTTTAGATTCTGTGATGACTTGTGCATACGGTGTATTGGTATCGACTAGATAAGTCGTCGTGCCGTTTGTTGTAGTTTTGGCGATACGGTTATCGTTTGCGTCGTAATTGTATTCGACGGTTTCGGTCGGAGTTGTGACTTTGATGAGTCTGTTTTTTGCATCATAGCTATAGGTGGTGTCATCTTTTTGTATCAGATTACCGTTATCATCATAAGTGAATATTTGAGTATCTTGGGCGATAAGTTGGTCATTATCGTTGTAGTTGTAAGTTGTGTTGATACCGTTGATAGTTTTGGTTTTGAGATTG
>JQIS01000047.1 GCA_000830175.1 Sulfurovum sp. FS08-3
AAACAGTAGAAGATGGTGTAGTGATTGAGGTTGTTCCTTTTTATAGGTGGGTGCTGGAGCGGTAAACACAATTATGTTCAAACTTCGATAAATTGAGAGTTTGAATGGTGTAGGCTGATATTTTTACTCACCCACAAAAACCTACCCATACAACCCGTTCACCGCCATACTTCCACTATCGGGTGCTAGTTTGGCGTATCGCATGGTCATCTCTATATCTCCATGATTCATCAAGCTTTTTACTGTATAAATTGGTACACCATGGATAACCAACTGTGAAGCAAAAGTGTGTCGCAATGTATGAATCACTACACGATTTTTGGCATCCCTTGTATTTAAATCAGTATTAAAAAGTTCATCCAAAATGGGCTTAAGTCGTCTTTGGATGGTACGACTAGGAGCTTTGGTTGCTTTGCCACCAATTTGGGTGATTATTTATTGACTCCCTCAAAGGCATCGACGTAGCGAATTTTGAAATCTCCAAAAGCTTTTACTTTTTTGATCTTAAAATCAGGAAAAGCATCGACTATTTGCCAACGTCCTTCTCTATCGGGAAAAGCACTTACCTCTTTAACCCTAAGATCTTCAAAAGCATTCACGACCTCTACTGTAAAATCGGGAAAAGCATCGACATATTGTATTCTTCCGTAGATTTTGCTTACATCGACTTTGGTATTTTGAGCCTCTAACAAAGTGAGACCAACAAGTAGTCCTATCAATAGGTATCGCATGGGTATATCTCCTTAATTTATGTAAGATATTGTAATAAAAATTTGCATAGCAAAAGCTAAATATATTAAAATCTGATGTTACGCACTTCCAAAATGCCATTTCATTTGCATAGTGTACAAATAGAGTGTAGGTAGTTGAAATTGATATTATGAAAGTAGGCTCAATCTTGAAGCTTAGGTACTTGCAATGCTCCATTGGCTAAACGGCATGGCTTCAAACTCTATCTCTTTGATGGTGAAACGGTAGTGGTTGGCTACGGTGATGATGGTAGCCTTTGTGATAGCGTATTTTTGATAGGTGGAGAGTTTGAGGTAGCACTTTTTCCAAGCATTCTCTTGTGAATCAAAAGGAGCCAAAATAATCGCCTCGCAAAGGGTATGCACAAGATATTCACGACTCCCAATGGCTTCAAAATCGTGATAGTGCTTCAAAATAGCCAACGCTACAAGATTATCAAATTGTACGATAAAGGGTTGCGAAAGTGTGAGATATTTGGAGAGAATAAAATCAAACAATATTATCTTTTTGGTGCTTTTTTGGTAGCGGTTTTCAATCAAAACAATAAGCCTCTCCTCTTGCCACTCTTTGAGCGTTTTGTAGAGCCAATCTTTGGAGATTTTGTATTTTTCTTTGGCGTAGCGATAGATTTGGTAGGTTGTGATAGGATGGGTGTTGTGCATGGCAAGTATCGCTAGAAGGCGTTGTTCGTTGGGGCTAAAGGAGTGGTTTAAAAAGCGTTTGATTTTATCGATGTGAATCGTCCCCTCTTTGGCGATTTGGGGAAGAGAGCCTAATTTGAGGAAGTTGTTGAGAGAGTTTTGGGAAGATTTTTTCTCAAAAGCGATAAACTCCTCATAATCCAACGCAAAAAGCTCCAACGCTTCAAAACCCACAAGATGCAGGGGAGGGCGTGAAATAACAACGGTACTTTTGACATCGGGAATATACTCAAGATACTCTATCTTGAAGTGATCGAGCACCAAAGTCGTAATGCCATTTTGGACGATAAAGGCTTCAAGCTCTTTGGCACTAAAGGTATCAAGCAAGAGATGAGGGTCATCAAAATCAATCCAGAGATACTCCTCGCTCTCTTTGCAATGGGTAGCCAAAAAATCAAACGCAATAGCACTTTTACCACTACCACGCACCCCAAAAAGATTGATTTTTTGATTTGGCATAAGTTGTATTTTGCGAATGACAAAAGCATCATGTGGCAAAGTTTGGCTATGGAAATACTCAAGAATAGGCATCAACTCTTACTTCAAAAGTGATTTTTGTAGCTTGCAACATGAGATTTTCCTATAGAGTTTTGTGAGATTATAGCATATCTTCAAGCATACTTTTCATTTCCTGTTGGTTTCATTATAGTAAAATAAGTTTAAGAAATCAATGCGAAATCTACAGAGTGCAAAGCGATATAAAAATGTAATCGTATTTAGTATATAATTAGCAATTTGATGGGAGAGGATGAATGCAGTGGTATGAAGCAGAGGTTTTACAACTTGAATCTCGTATAAAAAGTGGAGAGATAGCCAAAGGGGCGAACCTATTTTATGGGAGTTCCTCGTTTACCCTTTGGAAGAGTATGAAAGAGGATTTGGCACCTCATCATGTGGAAAATATAGCTTTTGGTGGCTCGACGATAGAGGCTTGTGTCTATTTTTTTGAACGCCTTGTTCCTCTTTGCGAGCCCAAAACCATTATCTTTTATGCGGGTGACAACGACATTGGCAATGGGGTCTATCACTCCGATATTATGGCTCGTTTTGAGACTCTCCTAGCCAAACGTGCCAAAATTCTCAGTGGGATAAAATTCACCTTTGTCTCTATCAAGCCATCACCTGCTCGCCACCATCAGCTCCACCGTATCAGACTGCTCAATAGCTATGTCAAAGCCCGACTTGATGAGCTAGACAATGTTCACTATCTCGATATACACTCACTTATGTACACCCCCGATGGGATGCCAAATCATGAGCTTTTCCAAGAGGACGGTTTGCACATGAATGAGAAAGGCTATGCTATTTGGCGTAATTTGCTACTCTCCCATGCTAGTAAAATCTTCCTTTAGCCATGAAGAGGGAGTATTATCAGTGGCATAGCCACGCATTGAACCGCACGATGGAGCTACTTGTTTTTGGAGAGAGTGGCTCTAGGGTGATAGTTTTTCCTACAAGGGTAGGGCGATTTTTTGACTATGAAGAGTGGGGTATCGTCGAATCCATGCGAGAGAAGATAGAAAAGGGGTATATTCAGCTTTTTTGTGTCGATAGCATTGATGGTGAGAGTTTTTATTGTGACTGGTGTGAGCCAAAGGGACGTATCCTACGACACTTGCAGTATGAGCGATATATTTTGGATGAGGTGATACCTTTTTCACAAACACTCAACGACAACCTCCATATCACAGCACACGGATGTTCACTAGGGGCATACCATGCACTCAATATCGCCCTTCGCCATCCCACTATTTTTAGCAAAGTTGTGAGCTTTAGCGGACGCTACGATATTAGTAGTACTATTGGTCACTATCGTGATCTTTTTGATGGGTATTATGATGAGGATATTTACTTTCACAACCCCTCTCACTATCTACAAAACATAAGCGACCCACTCCTATTGGAACAACTGCGTCAATTGGATATCACCATCGTCACAGGCGAAGAGGATGTTTTGCTCGAAAATACAAAAAATATTTGCGATGCTCTCCACCAAAAAGGTATCAATCATCAATTTTACATCTGGAGCGGTCACGCACACAAAGCTCGTTATTGGCGTGAAATGGTCAAACATTATATGTAGTGCCAAATACGATGAAAGTTTGGGGAATGGGAGTAGTTCAATTTCGGTAACAAATATTTAAAGCGTAAATAACGATATTGGTATCTAAGAGTATTTTGGTACTCATTGCGTATCTATCGTAGGTTGTGATTTATGCACCCCATTGCAATGTTGGTTCAATCTTTTTTGTAGCACAATTGTTCAAATAGGAGTTGATAAGATTTTGATAGGGTATTCCCATCTTATTGGATAATGCTTTGAAGTAATCTATCGTTTCAACTTCTATATCAATAGAGATTTGTCTTTTCTTTTGGGTTACATAAGGATTGGGGATGGACTTACTAAAATCGTATTCTTCTCTCATATTATAAACTCCCTATACTGTTTGGTCTCTTTGTTGGTTGATTTTCTTGCACTGATGATACGAATGGTTTGCTCGTTATCTCTGTAACAATGTACTACCGTCAATATCTTTGAAGTTTGACTCACTCCCAATAAAATAAATCGCTCCTCATCTTCGCTATGATCGGGGTCAGATATTAAACGACCATTGATATCATCAAAAACACTTACCGCTTCATCAAACGATATTTGATGTTTGGCTAAATTTAATTTATTTTTGTTTTCATCCCAAGAAAATCGTATATTATTCATGATTATATTATAATGATTTAATATGTTTTTGTCAATA
This sequence comes from Sulfurovum sp. FS08-3, assembly GCA_000830175.1. Lineage (GTDB taxonomy): Bacteria > Campylobacterota > Campylobacteria > Campylobacterales > Sulfurovaceae > FS08-3. The sequence goes on from JQIS01000047.1 coordinate 4,205, forward strand.
GAAGTTATTGTAGCCGATTTTACCAAACATTACGGATGGGTTTTGGGCTATTGGTGGAGAACAAACACCCATAGAGGAGAAATATGCCTCTGCTAATTTTATCTTTTCTGTGCTAATTTATCTAAAGGAGTCATAATGATGAATATTACCATTAATAACTCTCAAATCGAAGAGTATTTTTCACACTCATCTCAAAAGCTTCTTGATTTTATTGAGAGTGTTGTGCAAAACAAGTTAGCCAAAGAGAATCAAACATACTCTAAGGAGACAGAAGAGTTTTTAAGTTTGGGTGGAAGCAACTGCTGGGTAGGTGACTTGGACGAGATGCGAGGAGACAGACTAGAATATGATACTCCTAGATAGCTCAATCATTATCAACTTTTTAAACGAAAATGAACATCTCAATAACAACTTGATACTCTTTGGTAACGACAGAGACTTTATCCATCTTCAAGCATGTTTTGATTTAAAGTTATACCGTTAATAGACTTTGGAGGTATAGAGGTGTATGAAATAGAAATAGGGGTCACAAAGTGGGGAGCTTAGTGACTAAGAATAACTATTTTTTGATGCAAAACTCTACCGATAATAACCCTATCTTCTATTACATCAAAAAGCACACGATAGTTACCTACTCGTAGTCTATAAGCAGGTTCAAAATTTGTAAGTTTTTTAATATTAGCTGTATCTGGGAATTTTTTAAGCTCTAATATTTTGCTATGAATTGCACTTTTATAAGGCTCATTAATGGATTTTAAATCTTTAATAGCACTTTTTCTAATCTCAATTTTCATTTTTGAGATACTCTTCAAAAGATATAGTCTCCTCTTGTTGAGTAGCTTTTAGGAGTTTCAAATCATCCAAATCCTCTTTGGCTACAATCTCCACTCCATCATTTTTAAAATGCTCCAAAAGCCAAATCACTCTATCGACAAGTGTATCATTTTCAATATTAACGGTAAGTGTCTGCATGGATTGCCTTTTTGATTGCATTATAGCATATTTTTGTAGGTTGGATTTTATCGAACATCCTTGAAAAATTTAAAAGTATCAAAAAAACAACCACACGAGATGCTCAAATGGGCAAAATGATACCTTGTTTGACATTTATCAAACAACTCAAAGGCAAAAGGGTAAAAATAGTGAAATTAAATTTAAGTAGCTGATGTTACGCTGAAAGCGTAGCGATTCGAGAGTGGTGACGCTTTTTTGCCTACTTTTTTCTAAAAAAAGTAGAAAT
>JQIS01000048.1 GCA_000830175.1 Sulfurovum sp. FS08-3
AAACAGTAGAAGATGGTGTAGTGATTGAGGTTGTTCCTTTTTATAGGTGGGTGCTGGAGCGGTAAAGGTGATTATGTTCCAATAGAGCCTACGACCTACAAATAGTGTTCAAACTTCTATAAATTGGGAGTTTGAACACTGTAGGCTTTGATTTCTTGAACCTACCCATACAACCCCTTAACCGCCATACTTCCACTATCGGGAGCGAGTTTGGCGTATCGCATGGTCATCTCAATTGAGCTATGATTGAGTAAGCTTTTTACTGTAAAGATTGGTATATTGTGAATAACGAGTTGTGAGGCAAAGGTGTGTCTTAAAGTATGGGGAACGACACGATTTTTGGTATCTTTGATGTCGAGGTCTTGATTGAAGAGGTCATCCATTATCTTTTTGAGGTGTCGTTGAATAGTGCGGTTGGGTGATGGGGTCGATTGTCCACCGATATAGTAGTCATTGGCTTTTATTTTGCTAATAGCTCTTTTGACTTCTTCTTTGTGTTCGTCACTATCAAAAAAGCCTGTATAGGTCGTGCCGTTTTTATAGTCTTTGATGGTAATAGCACTACTAGTAAGGTCGATATCCTTTTTTTGGATATTAAGCACACTTTTGAGCCTTGCACCCGTAGAGAGTGACATCCGTACAAAGGGGTAGAGGAGGGCATCATCTTTGACTACCTCAATTAAGAGCTTAATCTCTTCAATAGATAAAAATCGCTCTCGTTTGTTATCGATTTTGAGCTCTTTGACATTGGCAACGGGGTTGATGAGGCTGAGGTCTTTCTCTTTGATAGAGTAGTTGATGATGGCTTTGAGTAGTGTGGTGATACCATTGATGGTTTTAGGAGCTTTGTTTTGATCGGCTAGGCTCTTTTGAAGTCTGCGGATATCATCTTTGGAAATTTTGTGAATATCCATATCTCCCAATATCCCTTGGATATGGTGTTCATACTTGGAGTGTTGGCGTTTGTTTTCACGATTCTCACCCTCTTTGGCATCAAAATAGACTTTAGCTAGGTCGTTGAGAGTGGTGACCTCTTTTTTCTTTTTATGAACGATTGGATCAACACCAAGTCTAAGTTTACTCATAATCTCATTGCGTTTGTTGTAGGCAAAGGTTTCGGTGATACCCTCAGACTTTTTACCCACAGTAAAGCGTTGGGTTCGATTCCCATCTTTGTACATAACTGAATAGCTAATGTCTCCATTTTCTAAATGATTCAAATAGACACCTTGATACTTCTTTGACTTGATTCTGCCCATATTGTTGCCTCTCAAATTGGTAACCTATTGGTAACCACTTTTTAGATAAGTTGAGAAAAGTATAGCAAACTTTAGATAATAAAAAACTTCGCAAAGCCCTATATATAGGGGACTTTAGGCAAGATTGGGATACTTTAAGAAACTTAAGTATATGAATAAATTAGAATCCCTTCCTCTCTGCCAGTTATTCCCCCAAATCCCATTCAAAATCCAAAAAATCGATGTTTGAGAGCCTCTTTAAGGTTTGCTATAATTATTTTATCGAATCTTTCCGTCAAATTACCCATCAAAAACCCTATCTATGGGGAATGCTTAAAATTTTCCGTGCGTAAGCCAAGCAAAACCCCTATTTTAGGGCTTATAAGTGATTATTATATCTTATTTTCCTTATGAATATTTTAGTGTAGTCACGGAAAATTATTTTGTCATTTTGCTCTGCAAAGCCCTATGTTGGGGGGTAAGTGTTTTAAGCTATCTTTAATTTGGGAAGATTCGCTACAAAGAGATAAGCGCCCTCAAAAATACCCTAAAAAGCTACTTTGATAACATTGATAATTATTTGCTTATCAATAAGCTTGATAGTGTAGATAAAATTGATGAAGTGTTGATTAACTTAGAGGATTTGAGCGAATTTGCCAACGAGATACTAGACAATCAAGAGCTTAAACGATGGTACAACGCCCCACTATCTCACGCTCTTAACAAATTTAGAAGATAGAAACCTAGCATTACAAGGGCTTTTGCTCTCCAAATAAGCCCATATCAAACAGTGATATTAATGGTCATCTCAGAGGATAGGTAGCTTCATCAAATCAAAGCATCTTCGCAGTGAAACAATCTATGTTTTTAGAGCTATCTTGGTATAATTGTTGGAAACCTCTAAAGCCTTTATTTGAGATTTTTGCAAGGTCTTGTTATACTGGCATTTGTCATTGGCAATATTGTGAAGCAATCTAGGTTTTTGGAGATGTCATGTTTGCACAAGGATAATCTATGAATATGTTAAAACTCTCTCTTTTTGTTTTGCTCTTTAGTGTGTTGGATGCTCGTACCATTGCTATTCCTCCAAAGACCCAACAGCTTTTGGTGATTGTAAGCAAAAATTGGGAGACAAAGTACGCTACGCTCAAACGCTACGAAAAAAAGTCCAACAAGTGGCAACAAGTGGGCAAAAGCATCGAGGTGATTATCGGTCGCAACGGCATGGCGTGGGGGGGTTGGGATATACAATCCCCCCAAAGATGCAACGCGTATCAAACGTGAGGGCGATGGCAAAGCACCCGCAGGACTCTTTGCTTTGGGGCATGGATTTGGCTACCGTGATTTTCCTATTGCATTTCCTTACGCTACCTACAACACACGAGATTTTCACTGCGTCGATGATGTTGGCTCACGATACTACAATCAAATCGTCGATAGTCGTACCATCAAGCCCGATTACCACTCGCATGAGTTTATGTTGCTACAAAGCAACTTCTACCAATACGGAATTACGGTAAAACACAACCCTCAAAACAGAGCAGGTTGGGGATCGTGTATCTTTATTCACCTCAAAAAACCCAATGATGTCGCCTCTTCGGGGTGTTCGATGATGGCACAAGAGGAGCTTAAAGAGATTTTGCAATGGTTGGATAAATCCAAAAATCCTATGCTTCTACAGCTCCCAAAAGAGGAGTTTGACAAGAGAGTCACGCTTAGTGTTGATTAAAATGTGTTTCAAAGAGCATTTATATGCTATAATAGTCTATTGATTGAGGAGGTTGTGTGCGTAGAGCGTTGCATTTTGTATTAATTTTGGCACTGTTTGTGACCTATCAATGGAGCAATATACACGCTATTGCCCACTTGAAACACGACTCCTACCATTGCGATCTCTGCAAAGCAACGCAAAACACACATCAAGCCTCTAGTCCTATTCATTTTGTTTTGGTCGATGAAAATATACTCCAAAACCAATACATTCAACAAAGAGTAGTCTATCCAAAGCCCCATCTTGCAATCCCAAAACCGATACGCAAAGGTTGGGATTTTGATGGTTTAAACCATTTTGAGGTAGCTTCGATTCCACTAGGCTACGACTCTACCGCCCCGCCTCGTTTTTCATAACATTTAACCTTTAGCAGACTTTTGTAGGTTTGGCACTGCCAAACGTTTTTTGATGATAGTACTCTATCTTACCCAATAAAACACAACAATACATTTGGAGAAAATGATGAAATTACACACCACAACCCTTTTACTTTTGGGTACACTTTTGGCAGGATGCGGAGGAGGCTCCTCTAGCAATACGGGGACTAGTGATACCGCCATGAATACGATTGATTTACCCGATGGTCTTACGATGATCTTTTTTGACAACACCACCTCTAGGCAATATCTCTATGATACTCAGAGTGAAAAATACGAAGATATGAACAGCGATAGTACGCAAAACTACGATATGAGTGGTAAGCATGGATTGCCTATCGTATGGTTTCACGAGAGTACTACGGGGGTAGATCAAAAGATTGTGATGCTTAACGATACGTTTGCTATTGGCGATGAAAATCTAAGCCATAGAAGTTTTCACTATCTAGGACACTTCCATGAAGCCAACAATGAAAAACATTTTGCCGCTCACAGTGCCGATGAGTTTAACCCAGATAACAATGCCAGTAGCACCAAACTTGCCACCCTTGATGCTCTTAATGCTCACCTATGGCAACAAGAGGAGATAAAAGCCAAGATTGCCAACGCACTCCCGAGCGGTGAGAGCCTTTGCAACTATTATGTTTTGGACAAAGAGCATATTGCATTGAGTACAACGGGTCAAGTTTATCTATTGAGTGAGCAAAACGGTACTCTTTTGCCGACACAAGCAGCGTTTGGATTAGAGGGTGTCAGCTATTGCGAGAGTGATAAGAGTGCTATTGTCAAGGCTAACGATCACGGAGTCATTATCTTTAGCGCTCAATCCCAAAAACTCTACCTCGTTGATAACCACGGGATGGACTTTCACCAACACAGCACATGGGATATTGATAGATTTCTACCCGCAGGATTTACGCCTACTGTTATGACAGGTATCGTTGAAGAGGGTACGCATGACCACTAAGTGTAGCCTTTTTGCTCTATCACTTGTCTCTACCCTCACCCTAGCCTCTCCCATAGAACTGGGCAAAGTCAATGTCGTAGAAATTCAAGAGACCCCAAGCAGTGATGAGGTCGCCTACACCACTACACACAAAATTGAAGATTTAAGCAAAAAATCTTTGGGTGAGACACTGGGGGATTATCTATCACATGAGCTAGGAGTCGATAGTGCTACTTACGGAGCGGCGGTAGGTCGTCCAACAGTGAGAGGAATGGAAGGGTATCGTGTGGGCATTGCCCAAGGGGGGATTATGCTCAATGACCTCTCCGCTATGAGTCAAGACCACGCCGTAGGGCTTAATGCCAAAATGGTAGAGCGTATCGAACTTGCCAAGGGTCCCGCTTCGCTTCTCTATGGCTCTTATAGTGGGGGTATTGTTCGCACATTAGGCGAGGAGCATTTGGCTAAACTTCCCAAAGAGGGAGCTTCTTTTGATATAGAACTCTCAACCCACTCCGATACAAGCGAAGGCACGGGAAGCCTTAAAGGCAGTTACGCCACCCAAGCGCTTGCACTCCATTTCAACTACTTCAACCACCAAGCCGACAACTACAGTAGCGATGATGATGAGATACCCCACTCCGATACCTCTTCAGAGCAACTTCATGGGGTATTGGCGTGGCAGATTAATCCCAATGTTGTAGCCAAACTTTACGCTGATACAATGGATAAAGAGTACGGTATTCCCAATCGTACGTCTGAACGTACCGATATTTTGATGGAGCAAGAGCGATACGGCTTAGTGTTGCATGCCAAAAGTTTGTGGGGGCTTAAAAATATCGTTACCGAAATCCAACATAGCGACTATCTCCACTACGAACGAGAGGGAGGGCGTTACGATGGGCTTTTTGATCAAAAGCAGTTGAGCCTTAGCACCCAATTTGATTTTGATATAAGTCAGAATACGCAGGGTAATATCCGCCTTGAATGGATAGAGAATGAACTCAAAGTGTGCCACGAACACGGAGCGTGTGATAAGCTTACGCTGGGTGGACGTACCAATGCCGCTGATGGTCTTTCGTTGCTCAACTACTACAACGCTACGGGGATACCCTACTCACACGGTCACCCCATGCCAGATACCCAAGAGCAAAAGATACTTGTGGGGGCTAATATCAAACACTTTTACGGCGAGAGTGATGAGTTTAGTCTAGCTACCAATGTTGTATTGCGAAAACTCACACCCGATAGCAGCAATATGCAAGAGACATGGCTTATGCATCCTAATGTCGATAGCGACTACTACGATGAAGAGAGCAAGAGTGCGATGAGTCTATCACTGGGTTGGTGGCATACATGGAGCGATAGATTGACGACGCAACTCTCTTTAAGTTACCTTGAACGTCTCCCCTCTTCGCAAGAGCTTTTTTGGAATGGCTTTCACCACGCAACGGAGAGTTATATTTTGGGCAATCGTGATTTGGATAATGAGCGTTCTATCAATTGGGATGCCGATATGCTCTATCAACGCAGCGATGCCTTTAGCTCCAAAATAAGTCTCTACTACTATGATTTTGCCAACTACATCTACCAATCGCCCAAAGTTGATAGCCGTGACATGCCCATGATAGACCCCTTTCATCTAAGTCCTATTTGGGAGATGCGAGGCGTGGAGGCTTCTATTTGGGGTGTGGGGATAGAGGAGAGCTACACTGTGCAAATAGAAGCGCATCAACTCAACTTTACCGCTCAATTTAACGCCCTTCAAGGCAAACTTGATGAGGGAGGGTATATCCCCAGAATGTCGCCCTATAATGCCACACTAAGCCTCAATCACAAAGTGGGCAATTGGGATAATCTCATAAGCTACAAATGGGTCGATGAGAGTCGCAATGAAGCAGCCAACGAGACGCATACGCAAGGCTATGGGCTACTCAATCTCTCTACAAACTACCACTACAAACTCGATAAAGGCACGATAGAGGTTTGGGTCAAAGGCACCAATCTAACCGACGATATAGCCAAAAACCACATCTCTTTCCTCAAAGACTCCGCCCCACTACAAGGAAGAAATGTAAGCTTTGGAGTACGCTATCAATTCTAAAAATCTGATGTTACGCACTTTGCCTATCCAATCATCTTTGAGTTGGTCATTGCGAGGCACGAGGCAATCTATTTTAAATATGTCACCACGAACGACTTTGAAAGCGAAGCGATTGGCGAGTGGTGACGCTTTTTTGCCTACTTTTTTCTAAAAAAAGTAGAAATAAATCTTAGATTACTTGCGTTCGCAATGACACACTCTAATGAGGTAATTTTTTAAGTGAGTAACATCAGTTATTATGGAGAGTAAAGAGAGTGTTATCTTTTGTGCTACCATCGTAATGGATAAGCAGCAATTCTAACCCAACCTAAAAAGACATACAAGATATAAATCTGTCAAATAAAAGTTATT
>JQIS01000049.1 GCA_000830175.1 Sulfurovum sp. FS08-3
TACAACACAATTTTCACGCAACAAATTAGCCTATTTGGTATTGGGGCTTTCGATTTTGGCGATTGTTGTTTTGGGTATTATTGCAATATCAAAAAGTAATAATGAAAATGATGCGATGATGGTTTTTAACGCAACTTTGCCTGTATTTGCTTCATGGATAGGGACGGTATTGGCATTTTATTTTGGAAAAGAGAACTTTGAGAGTGCCAATGCACAAGTAGGCAGTATGGTGCAAAAACTCTCAATGAAGCAAAAAACACAAGCCTATGTCGATAGTATTATGATTACACCCTATGCTATGACATCTTTCAAAATGACAACCGACGACAAGAAAGAGATTATGCTAAGCGAACTTATCGAAGCACTTACAAGATACCATGTGTCACGTTTGCCTATGATTAATAATAAGGGAGAAATTTGCTTTGTTATTCATGAGAGTAAAATTACTAAATTTCTTTCACAAAGCGACAAAGAGGCTTCGCAAGTGACTCTTGAAGATTTTTTGGATGCCTACAAAGCCGAAAATCGTCTCTTTACCCTCAACGAATCTTTTGTTATTGTCTCAAAAGATACTTTAATTTTACAAGCAAAGAATAGGCTTGAAGCGTGTCAAAAGTGCAAAGATATTATCGTAACTCAAAATGGAACAATTGATGAACCTATGATAGGCTGGATACCTGATGTACATCTTTTAGGATTTCTTGAAGCGTAAAACTCAATTTTTAACTGCTATAATCTTTTTATTGTGCAACTCTACGGCTCTATTGATTACTTTTTAACCAAACTAAGTTAAAATTAGAAAAAAGGTACTCCAGGAGAGAACAATGGTGCATAAGCAAGAGATAGATATTTATGGACTCACAAGTGAGGAGCTTCAGATACCCAAAGAGATAGAGGAGAGGCTCAAAACGCAAGAGATTGTGGTCGCAATCAACCCCCTGGAGTCGCAACCCTCTATCTATATTTACGCCAACAAGCGTTTGGCACTCTCCAATACAATCCCTGTGATTGGGAGTTTTAATTTTATCGTCGAGAGTGAAATATCGAGGCTTATTGTTCACAATGAAAAAGAGTATCACTTCTCAAAGCTCAATATCACCGTCGATGATAGAGAGAAGTTGCAAAAATCTCAAAAGCATATCACCCAACTCATAGAGAGTATTTTGAGCGGTGAACTCAACTTTTTGTGTTCTATTTTTGTTCTTAGTTATCTTGAAAATTTTACCATGCGTGAGATACTGCTCTTTATTGCTTTGGCAAAATACAAAGAACAGCTCACATCCTCGGCGGATTATCATGCGACTATTTCGATTTTTATTCGCTATTCGCACATTACCAATCTTTTGCGACGCTACTTTATCGAAAAATTCGACCCCACGCTTCAAGAACGCAACATCCAAGCCATTGAGGAGGAGATTTTAGCACAACTAAACAGCGTAGAGGTGATAGGCGATGATACGCTGTTGCGTTTGATTTTGGAGATATTTAAAAACACGCAACGAACCAACTACTTTTTGGACAATAGCCTCATAACGTTCAAGATTCATACCAACAAAATCAACTACCCCTTTAGCGGTATCGTCCCTGCTATTGAGGCCTTTGTCTATCATCCAGATTTTAGCGGGGTGCATCTACGCATGGACAAAGTAAGCCGTGGAGGATTGCGATGGAGCAACCGAAAAGGGGATTATCGTGACGAAATCAAAGCCCTCATGGTAGCCCAAGAGGCAAAAAATGCCGTCATTGTCCCAAAGGGTGCTAAAGGGGGGTTTGTCATCAATGAAGAACGCCCCTCCAAAGAGGAGTTTGAACGCTACTACCGTATGTTTATCGTCGCTCTTTTAAGACTGGTGGATAATATTGTCGAGGGTAAAATGGTACGCAATGAGAAGATTGTCGCCTATGATGGTGAGGATTCTTATTTCGTTGTAGCCGCTGACAAAGGTACTTCGGCGATGAGCGATGTGGCAAACGCCATTGCTATAGAGCAAAACTACTGGCTCAAAGATGCTTTTGCCAGTGGAGGGAGTATCGGTTATCACCACAAAACGCTAGGCATTACCGCCAAAGGAGCGTTGCGTTCAAGTGAGCGTTTTTTTATCGAAAAGGGTATCGACATCTACAAAGATCCCATCACCATCGTAGGGATAGGTTCGATGAATGGCGATGTTTTTGGCAATGGACTTATTGAGAGTGAGGCGTTTTTGCTTATCGGTGCGATTAGCCATCGTGAGATTTTTATCGACCCTACCCCCAATGCCAAGATAAGCTACGGTGAACGCAAACGCCTCTTTGAGAGCGGAAGTGGGAGTTGGAGCGATTACGATAAAACCAAAATCTCCCAAGGCGGAGGTGTCTTTTACCGTACTTCCAAATCCATCAAGCTTACCCCTCAAATCAAAGCCCTTATTGAGACTCAAAAAGAGGAACTCAACGGCGAAGAACTTGCCAAAGCGTTGTTGGGACTCAAAGTCGATATGATTTATTTGGGCGGTATTGGTACCTATTTCAAATCCTCACACGAGAGCAGCAGCGATATTGGCGACAAAGAGAATGAAAATCTACGCCTCAATGCCGATAAGATACAAGCCCAGATTATCTGCGAAGGGGCCAATTTGGGAATGACTTTGGCGGGGCGTATTGAGTTTGCGTTGCGTGGTGGTATGGTGAATTTGGACAGTATCGACAACGCTGCGGGGGTTAATACCAGTGACCATGAGGTAAATATTAAGATATTTTTAAACTCTCTTTTGGCCAAAGAGCTTATTAATCCTACCCAAAGGGACGAGCACTTTAGAGAACTTACGGGCTACGTTGTCAAAAAGGTACTCCAAAGCAACTACGACCAAGCCCTTGCCCTCTCGCTAGATGAGATGCGCAGCAAAAAAGATAAGAGACTCTTCAAAAAAACCATTCATGTGATTGATATGAACCTAGACTACTTTAGCCGCAAAAATTTCCACATCCCACGCAATGTCGATTTTGATGAGATTGTCAAACAAGATGGTGCTATGGTTCGTCCTACCCTCTCGTTGTTGTTACTCTATTCCAAAATTGTTATTGAAAACATTCTCAAAAACTCCACCATGCTCAATAGCTCTGAGTTTGATAGGTACCTCTACCGCTACTTCCCCAAAAACCTACGAGCCGCCTACCCCGATACGCTCAAAGCCCACCCTTTACGCAAAGAGATTATCTCTATTATCATCTCCAATGAGATTATCAACCATTGCGGTTCTACCTTCATTGCCGATCTCAACGATAGTGGAACTGAGCGATTTTTGGCTAAAATCAAAGCCTATTTGATTAGCAATGAACTCTTCAACGCCGATACATTGCGAGAGAGTCTCTACCACAAAGATTTGGAAGTGGGAATCCAAAGACTCTATACGACGTTGATTACACTCGAAGATTATATTCTTTATAGTATGCAAAATGCTCAAAAACATCTGCTTCAAGAGGAGTTTACCTTTGAAAATGTCGTGGAGTATCGCCAGAGCATTGGGGAGATACTGGGCGAACTGGGCTTTAAGATTGCTATTGAGGATACACATTTCATTCAAGAGGAACTCTATACGGCTTTTGAGTACATCAAGCTCACAAGCTATATTCTCAAAATTAAACGAGAGAGCCATTTAAGCTTTAGAGACATAGCACGGCTTACGTTTGCTATTGTGATTAAGCTTGATTTGGTAGGACTTATCAAGGCTATTGCTGCTATTGCAACGACTACCGTACTAGAGATACAGCTCAAAAATCAGATACTCACCATCATCGAACGCATCATCTTCAATCTCTCAAGCGATATTATTAGCTTTCGACGCAAACATGAGACAATTGCGGAGTCTATTGATAGCTACTTTGAAGAGAAAGAGGAGTTTAAATACTTCAAACAACTCCACGATAGCTTTATGAAAAATGAAAACAAGAGCATTTTGGAGAGTTCTATTTTGGTCAATGAGTTGTTGCTTCTTACCTAAAAATTGCTTTTTTCTTAGGATTTGGTTAAATGCCATCCTAAGGTATCGGGGCAGGGGTAGGTTTTGAGCTTAAAGCCTTTGGTTTGAAGGAGAAGATTGGCTTGTTGCAAGGCTTCGAGTTGGGTAGGATAGAGTGTTTTAAACTCCCCTTTGCTGTCTCTACAGATGCAAACCGCATAACTTTTGGAATCTTTGGGTGGAGTAGTGGGTTGGGGTTTGGTTGGGTGCGAAGCGAGTGCCTTTTTTAATTGTTTGAGTTGCTTTTTAAATTCCATTGACTTGTGTCATTCAATCACTTTTTTGGGATTTTTTTGGCAAATATCCAACCCCAAACTCTTTGAATCAAGCTCTCTTTGGGCAATGGCGACTCTTGAATAAGATGCTCACTTGCAAGAGGCAAAGGGGCGATATGGAGTTGTTCTTGCTCTAGTAATCGCTCCAATTTGTAACGTGCTTGGCGGATTTTGGAGGGTTTAAATTGCATCAAGAACCTTCTCGATCTCTTGCATGGCTTCGGTGTTTTTGAGTCTAAATTTAATCTCAATTCTACGAGAGGCTATCTTATCCTCTTGCCCATCTATCACAACAGCGTCCATATAGGCACGTCCGCTTGAGACAATAAGGGGTTTGATGTTGTAGCGTTCGACAATGTCGAGTCCCGTAAGATAGTTCATAACCGCCAACGCTCTATCTTGGGAGAGTTTGAGGTTGTAGAGATACCCTCCGTCACTATCGGTGTGCCCCTCTATGACAATGGTATCGATATAAGGGGCGATATTGGGATTGGTGAGGAGTGCGGTAATGTACTCTTCAAAGGAGCGTTGAAGTTCGCCTTTGGCTTGTGCTTTAAGAGTGCTACTGCCTACATCAAAGAGTATCCCCGAAGCCAAACGAAGCGAACCGCTTTTGGGGTCAATGGTGATTTTGTCGCCCAATTCCCGTTTGAGTTCGGTAATGACTTTGATACGCATACCCGTGAAGGCTTTGATTTTGGCTCTTTGGGCTTGAAGTTTGGCGACCATTTGATTGTATCGGCTATCTTTTTCATCCAAAGCGTTGAGCAGTTCGAGAAGTTTTTCATCTTTGAGCTTGACTTGATCTTTGGTATCGGTGAGTTCATTGGAAAGCACAACGACTTTGTTTTCATAATCTTGAAGCGCTTTGTTGCGTTTTTGCAACGATTGATTGGTGTCGTTCAAAACATTTTGAATAATGACAATCTTCTTATCAAGCTCATCTTTGGAGGTGTTGCTTTGGAGAAGCATACGGTTGAGCTTTTGAATCTCTTCATCTTTGAGGGCGAGGAGGCGTTTGCTCTCGTTAATGACTTGATTTTTGGCATCAATGGTAGAGTTTTGTTCATGCGTCAAAGATTTTTCGAGTTGCAGTTGGGCGATGGTGTTGTTGAGTTCTATCACTTTGATGCGGAGATCTTTTTGTACGAGTTCAAGCTTTAGCTCTTTTTGAGTGAGATGGGCTTTGAGAATGATGGATTTGGAGACAATAGCCCCAATGAGCAAAATAAAAACAAAAAGCAACCCCGCCATCAAATCGGCATAGGATATCCAAAAGTTGCTTTGGGCGTTTTTTTCTCGTCTAAACATCACTCTCTCGATTTAAAGATTTTTGAATGGCTTGGTTTTGTTGGCTAATAATGGCGGCAAAATCACCCAGCTTGTGGACAATTTGAGCTATCTCTTCATCAAGTTTGACAAAGGTTTTCTCCAATGAACTATCAAAGTGTTCGAAGGTTTGTTGCATACTTTGGGTGCTTTGATTGAAGCCCTCAATATTTTCACGGATATTTCGCACCGCATTGACGCTCTCTTTTCGACTCTCAATAAGCGCTACCGTATTACGCAACTCTTTGGAGGATTGGCTCATGTTTTGGGTAAGCGAATCAAAGGTACGCATCGTCTCTTCTAAAACCACTTTAAAGTTTTTCATGTATTGTTCGTTGAGTTCTTTGACAAAATTGAGACTAAAGGTCTCTTTGAGCGTCGTAATAATCTCTTGATCTTTGAGGGCATTTTGCATGTGTTGGTGTTTGATAAGTTCGCTTTTTTTCCAAATGTGTTTTTGGTAAAACTTCTCTAGTTCAAAAATGTATTTATCAACCTTTGAGATACCACGCTTTTCAAAATAGATCCACCAAAGCGAGAGAAAGATACCGTAAATCGAAGCGTAAAACGCCGTCCCAATACCCGCAAGAAGTACCGTAATCTCATGGTCAAGCGATGTGACATCTTTGACGGTAAAATCGGGCATAGAGATAGCAATGGCGATAAACGTACCCAAAATACCCAGCATTGGAAAGATACTAGGGGCTATTTGAGCAAAGTTGTCGTTGCGAATATCTTTGTAGTACTCTTGAATGTATTCATGGATATTAAGGGTCGATTTGACTTCGTTCATAATAGCAAGGGCGTTGTTCTCAAGAGCTTTTTTGAGAGAAGCTTCCATCTCCTGCTTTTGGCTACGCATTTCGCAAATGGCGTAGTTGGCGTTGTGTTTGATAAAAAAGATAAAGATAGTAAAAATAATCGCTACAACACCCAAAGTATGCAACTCAACTTTGAGAGGCATCAATCCAATATAGCCCATAGCAACCATGAGTAAAACAATCAAAGGAAGCGATAAAATAATAAAAAAGTATTGCGTACAGTCGTAGTTCTCTCTCTCAAGCGTATCCATTAAACTATCCTTTGTTGGAGTGAAACTGCATTATAGCAGTGTTTGTTAAACACTCTCTACTCCCAACGGGCGGAGTAATCACTAAAATCCTCCTCTTCCTCATCAATAAGCGGCGGCAAATCGTAGCTATCCAAATCGTAAGGGTCTTTGATATTCTCCTCTTTGAAATCGCTATCAAAATCATTGCTCTCAAATGCCTCATCAATATCCATCAAATCGATATAGTACTTTAAAGCCTCCTTAAATATATCATTAATCCCCATATTCATCTCCTCTTGAAGCTCCTCTAGGCGTTTGTGAAGCTCTGTTGGGATGGTAAAGGTAATCTCTCGTTGCATAGTCCTCTCCTTAGGTTAAGGTTGTAAATTGTTTACAATTATAACTACACTTAGTTAAAA
Source organism: Sulfurovum sp. FS08-3 (assembly GCA_000830175.1). Taxonomy (GTDB): domain Bacteria; phylum Campylobacterota; class Campylobacteria; order Campylobacterales; family Sulfurovaceae; genus FS08-3. Next base: position 7,073 of record JQIS01000049.1, read on the forward strand.
ACAACCTCTAAGGAGGAGACTTTAAATTTTTGCACTTTGAATTTTGATATATTTTTTTTGCCAAATGCAATTATCAAAAAATAGAGACTCAACCTCTGGTTTTGAGTGCTATCTTTTATTCAATTTTTAACTATATATAGGTATTATTATTCAAAATACTAAAAAGGGGTCTATTGTGGCACTTATGATTATCGATAAAAAAGTTATCTATGTTGCTCCTCCCAAAAAGCTTAGCGAGAGAGAAAGAGAGATTTTTGAACAAGCCCCTATCCATCAAAAGCTTATCAAAAGAGCTACTAAACGAAAGTATAAAATCGTATAATTGTGTTAGAATCTGACCTTACGCATCTGCACCCTATTTGTAAAATATTGAGATGCAATGGGATTTTGGACTTTAGTCCCACTTATTGGCTTGGATAGTAACGACAACCAAATATTGGCTTTTGATGGGACTGAAGTCCTACTTCCGATAAAAGTGTGTAAGGTTAGTTTTTGAGGCTATTTTTGAACTTTTTACGATACTCAAATTTTGTTTACAAAATATTTTTGCTATACTATGAACAAAATAAATTCTATAGACATCCGTACTAATTTTTGCATAAGGTATAAACTCCCATGAAACATGAAACCCTTTTAAATGCTTTTGTTTTTTTATCCAAATATTATGGCAAAGATATATCTAGGCACTCCATTTTGGCACAATTGCCCAGCTTTGATGGAGATATTCCCTATGAATATATTGGTAGAGTCTCTCAAAAGCTTCATTTTGAGTCCAAAATTGTTGCACTTAAGGTTTTTAATCTTGAAAAAGAGTTTTTGCCCGTTATTGCCAAAGCCAAAAACAATCGCTACTATGTGGTACTTGATTACGATGATAAAAATTTTTTGCTCAAAAGCAACGCACTTGAAAATAGCACCGAAAAGGTCTCCAAAGAGGATTTTGAAGAGATGTTTGACAATGAAGTGGTTTTGATAAAACCCAGTTTTAATTTCAACAAAAGCAATCACCGTTTCAAAAGCCTCAATCCCAAAAGTTGGTTTATAGACTCTTTGACGTTTAACAAAGGTCTCTATGCTCAGTTGATTTTAACAACCATTATGATTAATATTTTGGTTCTTGCATTGCCCATGTTTACACTCAATGTCTATGACCGAGTGATACCCAACAATGCCATTGAGACGCTTTGGGTTTTGGCATTTGCTGTGGTGGTGGCTTTGATTATCGATTTTATACTTAAGATGTTGCGTACCTATTTTTTGAGTCATATAGGCAAAAAAACCGATATTTTGGTCTCTATTAATATTTTTGAGCATCTTATGAATCTTAAGCTCGAACAAAAGCCTGTCTCAACGGGTATCTTTGCCAACACCCTTGCATCGTTTGAAAAGGTACGAGAGTTTTTGACAAGTGCTACGATGGTAACCATTATTGATATGCCTTTTGCTCTCTTTTTTATTGCGATTATCTTTATGGTAGGGGGTGAGTTGGGCTATATCCCGTTGCTTACGGCTATCATCATTATTCTTATTGCGCTCATCTCTCAACAACGACTCAAGCCCATCATTGAGGAGTCTTTTTATCAATCCAAAGTCAAACACGGCAATTTGGTCGAGTCGGTTTATGGACTAGAGAGCATCAAAGCCATAGGAGCTACCAATCGTATGTACTCACGTTGGGAGAGCAGTATCAAAGAGACGACGTGTTCCAATCATAGAATCCATATTGAATCCAAACTCGCCTCTACGCTTATCTCGACGGTGACTCAAATTAGCTCCATTGCGTTGGTGGCGTTGGGGTCGTATATGGCGATTGTGGATAAGAGTATTACGATGGGGGTGATTATTGCTGCGATGATTCTCAACTCTCGTGCTATGTCACCTATTGCTCAATTTGTCTCGATTTTGTCGCAGTTTAATATAACGCTAAGTTCCTATAGAGCCCTTGATCAGTTTATGAAGCTTGATGATGATCGCTACAAACAGTCAAAATATATCCGTATTGATAAAGATAGGGGAGATATGGTACTCGATAGTGTATCGTTTCGCTATCCCAATGCACAGTTTGAGACACTCAAAAATATCAATCTAACCATTCGTTCGGGGGAGAAGATTGCGATATTGGGCAAGGTGGGTTCGGGAAAATCAACCCTTGTTAAACTCTTAGCCGATCTCTACGAGCCTACATCGGGTTCGGTTATGCTCAATGATGTCGATATTCGCAAAATTGATTCGAGTGATGTACGCTCTTTGGTGTCGCTTATCCCACAAGATGTGATGCTCTTTGCAGGGAATTTGCGAGACAATATTGCCCTTGGATACGATGCGATGAGCGATAAGGATATTTTTGAAATTTTAGATATTGTTGGACTCTCTACTTTGGTTAAACGCAACAAAAAAGGGCTTGAGATGGAGATTGGGGAGCGAGGAGATGGGCTTTCGGGCGGTGAGAAAAAGAGCGTCACCATCGCAAGGGCATTGGCTAGTAATACCCCTGTACTTTTGGCTGATGAGCCTACCGATTCGATCGATTCTCAAACGGAACGCTACATTATAGAACATATCAAAAAGAGTCTTCAAGATAAAACATTTGTAGTAGTTACCCATAAACCCTCTATTTTGCAACTTGTTGATAGGATATTGGTTGTAGAAGATGGCAAGATTGTGCTTGATGGTCCCAAACACGAGGTGTTGGCAAAAATTACAAAATCAAAAAAAACAGGAGAAGCGTATGAAGCGTGATAACCTCCAATACAGCAGCGATTTACTCTTTGCTGTCAAACATGAAAAGCATCTAATGCATCATGTGTTGCTCTATTTAATTGTACTGTTTATTGTGCTTTTTTTGATTTTTATTGTGTATGCTCAAATTGATGAGCGTGTCAAGGGAAGCGGTAAAGTTGTACCCAAAACACGCGTGGTCAATATTCAGTCGCTTGATGGTGGAGTGATTGATAGAGTCTATCGCTTTGAGGGGGATGTGGTGACAAAAGGGGAGAGACTCGTTGCTTTAAATCCTTTGCGTGATGAGTCCAATAGGCAAGAGTTTTTGGTGCAACTCCATGCACAACAAGCCCAAAAAGTGCGTCTAATTCAAGAGATTGATTACAAACTTGATCAAAACATTACGTTGGTTTTTGATGAGAATATTACACAATACGGGCAATTGCAACTTGATATTTTCAATCAACGCATTGTCGAGCTTCATCATCAAATGGATGCACTCAATCATCAAAAAGATCAAAAAAAATCACAATTGCACAATCTTGTTATCAAAGTAGAGCAGTTGCAAAAATCAATAGAGCTTCTCAAAAAAGAGCTCTCCATCAAAAAAGAACTCCATCGTATCAAAGCACTCTCTGTTGATGTTGTCTATCGAATGGAGCGAGAGCTTAACGATATGGTTGCATCGCTAGAATCATCACAAGAGAGCATCATAGAAATCCAAAGTGCTTTGCAAGAGATGGAGAGCAAATACCGTGAACATCTAGCAACGTTTAGACTTAGAGCCATTGAGGAGTTGGCAAAAGTAGATGCCACCATTGAGCAACTTCAAGCCAAAATGGTAGGGGAGGGGGATAGGGTCTCTCGGACTCTATTGGTTTCACCTGTTAATGGAATTATTAAAAATGTCTATTTTTCGCACCACAATGAGGTGGTTAAAAATGCGGAGGTGATTATGGATATTTTGCCTACCGATGATAGATTGCTCATTGAGGCAAAAATTTCGCCCAAAGATATTGCCTTTATTGCTATAGAACAACAAGCTAGAGTGAATATTACGGCGTATGATTTCTCTATTTATGGGGGATTGGATGGCAAGGTTATTGAGATAGGAGCCGATAGTTTGTTGGATAAGGCAACCAACGAATATTACTATTTGGTCAAGATTCTAACAAGCTCAAACTATCTTATGGGCAAACACGGTGAGCAACTCAAAATAATGCCTGGTATGGTGGCAGATGTCAATATTATCACAGGCAAGAAGAGCATTTTTGATTTTATCTTTAAGCCTATTATCAAAACCTACAAAAATGCTCTGCATGAGCGATAGGGAGGAGTATAATTGAAATTTTTACAACTAATTTTGGGGGCAGTTGCACCCATGGTGGTAATGGCCACAACGATTCATCAAAGTGCTTATTGGAGTTTGGAACGCACATACAAGCTCAAAGTCCAAACCATTGAGCGTCAAATCAAGCAACAATACGAAGAGTATGCTAAGAGCAACAACTATCCCAAGGTAGATCTCAATCTCTACAAAAAAAGAGAAAAAACAGAGTTTGCCACAGGCGATACCTCTATTCAAAACAGCACCAACTACTCCGTAACCCTCACCCAAAATCTCTACAACGGAGGCTACGATAGCAATGCGTTGAAGATGGCTAAACAAGATAGTAAAATAGCCCAATTGGAGTATGAAAACATCAAGCAAAAGGTTATTTATGAGGCCATTAATACACACATGGCTCTTATTGTCTCCAATGAGCTTCTCAAAATGCAAAAAGAGTTAATAGCACACTATCAAGCGTTGTGGAATATTGTCAAAAAAAAGAGAGACTATGGCGATGCCAATGAGCAAGTTGAGCTTCAATCAAGACTTGATAGTGCCAAAGTAAAATATGAACAACTTGTAGCTGATTATGAGCTTAAAAAGCTCAAATATATTGAGCTTACAGGGAGGCAACCTACTCGACTCCAAAGCTCATTGGGATTTAGAGACTCTCTCATGGTTCATCCCGATAGAGTCAAGCTTCACAATAATGAAGAGCTTGTAAGAAATCTTTTGGAGATCGAAAAGGCACACTATCAAATCGCACAAGATAGGGCGAGGTTTTTGCCAAAAATTGATGTGGAACTCAAAGCCTACAAAGCCGAGCCTTTGGCACAAACGGCTTATATTACCGAAAATCAGTACAGTGCTAAGATTAACTTAAGCTACAATCTCTACAGCGGTGGCAAAGACAAGATAGAGTCTGAGATTAGTCGTCTCAAAAAACTTAAATTAATGGCACAACGAAGCGATACCTTTCGTGATGTTCATCTAAAATATGCCGATTACTATCTGCAGTATCGCTACGCCTCCAACAATATTGCAAATCTTGAGCGTTTTATTCAAGGCGAGTCCAATCGCTACTATCGTGCAAAAAAAATTTTTACTCTTAGTCAAGATAAGAGTTTGCTTGATATTTTGAGTGCATTGGAGGGGCTTTACGGAGCTAAAGAGCTTAAAATGAATAACCTAAGCAACAAAGTACTTCAATATGCCAATATGCTCTTGTTGCAATCAAAATTGAGCTTAAAAGCGTTGCAATAGTCCCAATGGATAGCCTCTCCATATCAATCGTTGTCCCTTTTTTTGATACACCTCCAGAGCTTTTTTATGCGTGTTTGAGGGGACTTAAGGGGCTTAAGCCTTTTGAGATTATTGTAGTAGATGATTGTTCAACCAACAAAGAGACGATAGCTATTGCCAAAGGGATGGGGTGTAGGTATCTTAAGACCCCCTACCAATCGGGAAGCGATGCTTTGCCTTTTAATATGGGGGTAGAGGCTGCAAAAGGCGAGTATGTTTGTCGTGTGGATTCGGATGATTTGCTTTTGGAGTTGCCCTCTCAAATGACGCATGAGATTCATTTTGCCTATCTCGATAGAGTCAAAGCACCGTTGGATGTAAGTGTTGAAAAACTTATTTTGCAACCTCGTGCGATTTGCAATGGTATGGTGGCTAAGCGTTCGCTTTGGATGCGGTATCCTTATATTGAGGGAGTCAAGATTTATACCGATGTGTTGTGTGCTATGCGTATGCTACACAATGGTCATAGCTACAGTGTCAATCCTCGCATAAACTACATCTATCGCAAACGAAAGGGTTCTATTCAAGACTCCAAATCGCACTTTGCCCATCGTCTAACACACATTCAAACTGTGGCTCAATTTTGCTTAGATGAGGGCATCGCCCCACTCCAATCAATACATCTTTTGGAACTTGCCATGCTCAATCTAAAATATGGTAGCAAATCAATAGAATATTGTAAAATTTAAAAATATGTTCATATAAATATGTTATAATCTCCATAAGGGTATTTTGTCCAAATGACTCCAAAAGTCAATTTGGATTAAAGTACTTCATGCTACTGTTTATTTAAAACTATCTATTTAAATTATCTTAAGGAAGTCACCATGAGTAAAGGATTTAGCAATCTTCTCTCTCAAGAAGTAAGTGGTTCAAATTCAAATTGGAGCGGTGTAGGTTCAGTTGAGTTTGTTGGTAAAGTTGGTGGTGCAGTTGCTCCTGAGGCAGTGAGAACTTCATACTATTTTGGTACGCAATATGCAGGTGAAGTTTTGGATGTAGAGCTTGATTTTGCTCATGCTGATAAGACGGCTATGAAAAATGCTTTAACTATTTCAAGCGGTGATAGTATCATTGATTTTATGATTTTCAACATGGGTCCTATCTCCAAAGCCGTCTTCCAAGCGGTAGTGGGCGAAGATGGAAACTTGACGCTTGATATTGCATCGGATATTGAATTGTCGATAGAAACTATCAATGTATTTGGTGCTATCATAGAGCCTGAAGTAGAGCCAGTGCCAGAGGAGACCACCAATGACAATAGCCAACCCACAGAGGAAAGTCTCTACGGCGGTGAAGAGGACTATTACGGTGCTGCGGATGATTACTATGGAGAAGAAGAGAGTTACTACGGAGACAACAGTGTCGTAGAAGAGATTCATGAGCCAATCGTATTGCTTGAAGAGTCTTTTGAAAATCTCCAAAGCACCACAGGTTGGCATGTAGAAAAAGGTACAATCGTGGGTGACCATGGTGTCGTTTGGAATACGCACAGCAACGGTTTGGAAGTGCAATCGGGTATCGTAAGTCAATCTTCGGACGGCAATGTACACGCTGAACTTGATGCACACGGTAACAATTCTAATGTAACACTCTCTACGACGGTAGCACTAACGGATGCTAATGAGTATGCTTTGGCATTTGATATTAAGCCTCGTGATGGCGGCAGTAGCCGTGGCGAAAAAGATACTTCCGATATGGAAGTGAGCTTTGGTGGAAAAAGTGTTACAATCGTATCGGATGCTCAGGGGAATTTGACTATCGAAAACGACGAGAGCATCAAAGTCGAGAGTGTTTTGGATGACAACGGTTGGACAAAAGTAACTCTAACCTACAGTGATATTACAGAAGATAGTGCAGAGCTTGTCATCAAAGGAACAGGAGCTGATGATACGTATGGAATGTTGCTTGATAACATTAAACTTGTCGAAGCAACACCCCCAACGCAATCTGTCGTTAGCGAAGAGACACCAGAGCAAGAAGTCAATGAAGAGACACCTGCTCAAGAGTCCAATCCAACCGAGGATGTGAACGAAGAGGCACCAGAGCAAGAAGTCAATGAAGAGACACCTGCTCAAGAGTCCAATCCAACCGAGGATGTGAACGAAGAGACACCAGAGCAAGAGAGTACACAACCCGCCGAGGAGCCTAGTAATGAGGCAGATGAGACTCAGACTTCTCAAGCAACAACAGGTGGTATCATAACTGGCAATGGAGAGGATACGGTCAATATCGGTCACAATCAAAACGGTGATGTTTTTACAGGCAACGGCAATGATACAGTAAATATCAATGGCAACCAAAACGGTCGTGTAATGACAGGCAATGGCGATGATGTGATTAATGTAGCCCAAGAGGCTCAAGAGAGTGCTTTGACATCCGATGATCACCTCAATAGCGATATGCGAACAGGCAAACAAGACGATACGGTCAATGTCGGTGGGGATCAAAATGCACAAGTGGCTACAGCCAATGGCGATGATAGAGTCAATATCGGTCACAACAGTAATGCTAAAGTGGCTACGGGTAACGGCAACGATACAGTTAATGTCGCCAATGATCAAAACGGTGCGTTTAAAAATGTTGGTGATGCACCCGTAATCAACTCAGGTGCTGGAAATGATACTGTAAACTTCGCTCATGATAGCAATGGCAAAATCAATACGGCTCAAGGCGATGACATTGTAAACATCGGAAACAACAACAACGGTACTATCAACGCAGGTAGTGGAGACGACATCACCAACATCAACGGCAACAACAACGCAAGTGTTAATGCAGGTAACGGTGAAGACACAGTCAATATTGCCAACGATAACAACGGTGAAGTAAACACATCTAGCGGTGCAGATACTATTAACGTAACAGCCGATAACAACGGTACTA
>JQIS01000050.1 GCA_000830175.1 Sulfurovum sp. FS08-3
CATTATAGCATATTTAGGAGGAGCTAACCGACTAGCCTGTTTAAATAATTAACCTAAGGAAAATTCTATGCGATATATTGTTGTGATAGGGATATTTTTAACTTCACTTTACGGTGAAATCGATACAAAATGGGCATCCAATAAAAATTGCGAAGCGTGTCACCGAGCAATATCCAAATATTGGGAGACTTCACGACACGCCAACTCACACTTTAGTAAAAATATTTTATACAAAAAATCAATCGAACACATGGCGATGAAAAATCCACAATATCTTGTCGATGAGCTTAAAGTAAAGTGCGCTAAGTGCCACAATCCTCGAATTAGCAAAAATATTATGAGCGATAGCGAAAAGATACTTCTATCTATGGAAGATGAGGGTGTCCAAGAGGAGTTTGCAAAAGTCCTAAACTCAGAGCAGATGAAGCACGGTATTAACTGCATCGTTTGTCACAATATCGAAGAGATACATTTGGACAAAACAAAAGGTTCGCAAGGATTGGAAGGCGTTACATTTGGCACATTGGGAGTCATGTTTGGTCCTTTTAAAGATGCGCATTCACCCCACCACAAATCGCAATACAAAGAGTACTTTTTAGATGAGTCTCCCACGCTTTGCTTTACTTGTCACTACAGCCATACCAACGAACACGGTTTGGAGGTCTATTCCACTGGAAAAGAGTACGAGAGTGTCGCAAGCAAACAAGGGTGCAAAGTGTGCCACATGAGTCCCAAAAAAGAGGGTGTTGCTTCGGAATTTGCTATGCTAGGCGAGAAGCCAAAAATCAGAATGGTGCGTGACCACCGCTTCGCTAGTGTAAACAATAGTACAATTTTGCAAGATTATTTGGAGATTAATGTCACCAAACAAGATAATAATCTGCTCATTGTTTTGCACAACAAAGCTCCTCACTCTATTCCTACGGGGTATGGATTGCGAGAGGTGGTGTTTGGTGTTGAGTTTTATAATGGGTCTCAAAAATTGGATCAAAAAATAGAACGACTTACAACCCTTTGGCATGACGAGAAGGGCAAACCTACTTTGCCGTTTTTGGCAACAAAAAAAGAAAAAGATACAAGAATAGCCCCACAAGGCACACAACACTACACCTATGCAATTCCCAACGGTGCTAAGCGTGTCGAATATAGACTCTCTTATCGCTTCATAGGGGAGGAGATGGCAAAAATGATTGGATTAAGCGATCCCTTTTTTACCAAAGAGTATAAGGTTAAGACAGAGAGTATAGAGTTTTAAAAGCTAGTCAAGCAATGAGTATTTGATGAGGGTAAATCCTCATTTTCTTCATTAAACTTCTTTCAAAACTCATTTGGAAACGATGGTTACGGTTGAAATTATAATTCAAGCCATCTATTGGCAACTTTGCGTAGCCCCTCTACATTATCCGATGCAAAGATGGTGAGTTTGGTTTGCTCAAAAGAGCGATTGAGCTTCATTGTCTCCTCCAAATGCTCCACAATGGCTTCACCTGAATGAATCAAGAGAGGGTGTCCATCAAAGTAGTTACTAATGGCACGAGAGAGCAAGGGGAAGTGGGTACAACCTAATATAATCGCATCGGGACGCTCAAGACCCTCAAAGTAGTACTCCATGATGCTTTGGACAATTTTCCCCTCAAAAAGCCCCTCTTCGACGACGGGGACAAGAAGCCCAGTAGCGATGGCGGTGATGTTTTGGTATCCCAACTGAGCCATTTCGTTTTGGTAGCGTTTGGAGGCTACGGTTGATTGGGTGGCAATGATTAAGATATTGGCACTTCTATCGGGGAGTTTGTTTTGAAGTGCTTTAATACCCGATTCAATCACGCCCACTACAGGATAAGAGCTTTTGCTGCGCATATCGGGCAGGGCATAGGCACTCACGGTATTGCACGCCGTAATAAGCAAATCGATATCAAAGTTGTTAAAAAACTCCATCGCTTCAAGAGAGTAGCGGATAATGGTGTTTTGGTCTTTGGTGCCGTAGGGGACACGAGCGGTATCACCGTAATAGACAATCTCTTCAAACATTTTATGCTTTAGGAGCGATTTGACGACACTAAAGCCCCCCACGCCGCTATCAAATACGCCTATTTTCATCGACTATCTTGCTCTTTGATTTGGCTTATAAACTCTCCCAAAGCAAACCGCAACGCTTTGGTATTAAACGATGCAACCGAAGAGATGGGCAAGAGAAAGTAGGGTTCATTGTCGGGGGCTTTGAGTCCAAAATCTTTTTTGAACATATAGCTTTTGGTCTCCCTATTCATATCAAATCCATGGAGTTCATGGTTGGGTTCTATGCCTATCCACTCCATAAACGCCTCTATCTTCTCATCGGCTTCCTCTTTGGGCAAAGCATCAATTTTGGTAATGGCTACACCGTAGGGACGAGTGGCAAGTTCACTGGAGTAGCGTTTAAGCTCCTCTTTGAGCGTTTCATATTGGTATTTCATCTCTCGATAAGAGGCAATATCAATCATCAACAACAAGGTTTTGGTGCGTTCAATATGACGCAAAAACTCCAATCCCAATCCCCTGCCATCGCTCGCTCCCTCAATAATCCCTGGAATATCCGCCATCATAAAGGAGCTGTATTCGTTGAGTTCGACAACACCTAGCTTTGGAGTAAGTGTGGTAAATTCATAATTAGCCACTTGCGGACGAGCGTTGGAGAGCGCGGAGATTAGGGTTGATTTGCCCACATTGGGGTATCCTACCAATCCCACATCGGCGATAAGTTTCATCTCCAATCGCACCTCTTTAGCCTCTCCTGGCATTCCTGGTTGGGCATAGGTTGGGCGTTGGTTGGTGGGACTTTTGAAGTGCATATTGCCAAGCCCCCCTTTACCGCCTTCCAAAAACTTTACTTTTTGACCCTCTTCAATCAAATCAAGCAACACTTCACCGCTTTGGGCATCAATGATTTGAGTCCCTGGTGGGACGATGAGGAGGGTATCTTTGCCTTTTTTGCCGTAGCACTTACGCCCCTCGCCTGGGCTACCGTTTTGGGCTTTTATGACTCTTTTGCCACGAAAATTGCTCAGAGTATCGGTATTGTTATCCACTTGAAAAAAGATAGAACCTCCACGTCCTCCATCGCCACCATCGGGACCGCCCTTTGTAACAAACTTCTCTGTCCAAAAAGAGACCGCTCCCGCTCCTCCTTTGCCTGAACTCAATGTGACTTCTACACTATCTACAAACATCTACTACCTTTTATATTTTAAACCGTATTTTTGAGGTACGGTAGAATAACCAACCCTTTTCGCCTTTTTTTGAATAAATGTGCGTAAGGTTAGTTGTATGTTTTAAACAACATATTATAGCCAAATTTATGCTATACTATCTGATGTTACGTACTTTGCCTATCAAATCATCTTTGAGCGAGTCATTGCGAGGCACGAAGCAATCTATAATGCTTTGGATTGCTTCATCCAAAAAAGTTCGCAATGACGTATAATTTTCAAGTGCATAAGGTCAGATACTATTCTAAAGGAGAGCATTATGGGTGCTTTGGCATACAGTGAAAAATACACGATAGAGGATTACAACGGCTGGGAAGGGGATTGGGAACTCATCTATGGAGAGGCTTACGCTATGGCTCCCTCGCCTATGTTTGGTCATCATTTTGTGAATCTTAAAATTGCAAGATTGCTTGATGAAGCACTCGATAATTGCCCCCATTGCTACGCCACCATGGAGATGGATTGGGATGTTTCGAGCGATACGGTGGTTCGTCCCGATAGTATGGTGATTTGCTACGAACCCAATGAGCGTCTTACAAAAGCTCCTGAAATTATCTTTGAGGTGGTCTCCTCTAGTTCTGCTAAACGTGATGAAAACCTTAAATTTGCTCTCTATCAAGAGGAGGGCGTGAAGTACTATATCCTCGTCTATCCCCATAGCAAAAAGGCAAAGCTCTACAAGCTTATCCATGCTCAATATCAAAAAATAGGCGATTTTAGCCAAGAGCGTTACAGTTTTGAGCTTGAAAAATGCACGATTGATTTTGATTTTGGATTTATTTGGAAGCGATAGTTGGGAGTAAAATGATTTGATTGGTAAAAACAGACTCACTTCATCGCTACTCAAAAGTGAAACCAAATCGCTTGTTCGATTTTTGACGCTCTATATTTTGCTTAGCAGTGTCGTCATCGTCTTGCTCTCTATCTTCTATTATGAATCCCAAAATCGTTTGGTACTTGCCCAACAACGCACCTTGCTTTCAACCTATGCCCATGAGATGATTCGCAAACTCAAACGCACCCACCACTTCTTTGAAGAATCCCCGATCTATCCACGAGATTCACGCTTTCAATCGGCCATCTACGATAGGGAGTACTACAAGATATTTTCATTGCTTGAAGTGACAAAAGTCTCTTTTAATGAAGAGATTTATCGCACAAAAGGCAAACTTCACTACGTTACGGTGCTTGATAACTACTATTTGGGGGCTAAATATCTTGTGATTGAAATGGATGATGACCATCAGTGGATTAAAGCTACGCTTCAAGATATTGTTGTTTTTGGATTGGTTGCACTCATCGCACTTGCACTCTTTGGTCTCTATCTCTCAAGGCTCTTTTTGACCCCCATGCGTAACTCCATTTTGCTTTTGGATCGATTTATCAAAGATACCACCCACGAGCTCAACACCCCCCTAAGTGCCATACTTGCCAATATTGAACTGATGGATACCTCTGTGATGGTCGAAAAAAACAAAAAAAAGCTACACCGTATCAATATCGCCGCCAAAACCGTCTCGGCTATCTACAAAGACCTCACCTATCTTACACTTGAAAAAGATAGAATGACCAATGAAGATATAGATATTGATGTAGGGCGGTTGATTAATGATAGAGTAGAGTATTTTGATATTTTGGCACAATCAAAAAATATCACCTTTGAGCTTCAACTAACCCCCACGCACTTTCGCATGGATAAAAAAAAGGCGACACGGGTTGTCGATAATCTCCTCTCCAATGCCATTAAGTACAATCGCCGAAACGGTACGATTACTATCATACTTCAACCCAATAGGCTAGAAATCATAGACAGCGGCATAGGAATAGAGGAGTCCAAAATCCCCTATATTTTTGATCGCTATTTGCGTTTCAATCAAAGCGAAGGGGGGTTTGGGATAGGATTGAGTATTGTCAAAACTATTTTGGATGAGTACCGTATCGCTATCGAAGTTTACTCGAAGCTAGATTGGGGAACGCAAGTGATTTTGACATGGTAAGTTTATAATTTAAAGGAGAAGAGTCCTACATGAAGTCCCTATACCAACGACACTGTTGCTCTATAAAAGTGTGGATAAAAATTCTTTTTGCAGTGATGATATGGGTATCATCTGCCAAGACTCAAGATGCTTTTGAAAAGCACTGCATGGGGTGTCACGCCAAACTACCCGCTTCACTTGAGCGGATTTTTTTTAACTATCTTTTGGTTTACAGTAGTCAAAAAGATACCCAAGAGGCGATTATCTATTATCTCAAATCCCCCGATAAAGATATATCCTTGATGTCGGATCTCTTTTTGGATACTTTTGGGGTCAAAAAAGCGACAAAGCTTGATGATAAAACCCTCAAAGAGGCTGTTGATATATACTGGAAACGCTACAACGTAATAGATAAAATAAGATAAAAAATCTATGATTACACAATCATTTCACAATTGTTGGCTATAATTCCATTTACAAAATCAAAAATAAGGAAAAACGATGACAAAAATCGCAAAAACTGCTCTTGTAGCCCTTTTTTCAGTAGCTCTTTTGAGTTCAACAGCTTCGGCAGATGTAGAAAAAGGTAAAAAACTCTACTCTAAAAAATTAAAAGGTGCATGTGGCTTTTCAGGTGCTAAATTTGCTGCATCACACACACAAGATGATTGGGAAGCTTTGAAAGAGGCGGGTAAATTTGGTGATGAAGTGAAAAAACTTTGCCCAAAAGCTGACAAGGGCTACAAAGATGAGTGGACAAATGATCTTTACGATTTCGCTTATGAGTATGCTTCAGATTCAGGTAACGTACCTAGCTGCTAATAACCCCCTTAAACGCCTCATAGGGAAATTTCTCTATGGGGATAAACAATTTTACACATAATTTTTATTTAAAGGATACACAATGAAAAAAATCGCAATCTCTATGCTTATCGCAGGTGCTACAATGTTGATGGCTGAGGCTCCAGCTGCTTATACTGCTTGTAAAGCATGTCACGGTGAAAAAGGTGAAAAAGCTTTTGCTGCTGCTCCTGATAGAGTACCTGCTAAACTTTCAAAAGAAGATATCGTAAAGGCTCTTAAAGGGTACAAAGATGGTTCTTACGGCGGTGCTACAAAAGGAATGATGGCAGGTCAAGTTGCTGCATTAACCGATGCACAAATCGAAGAACTTGCTACTTATATCTCTGGTGGTAGCGAAACAGCTGCTCCTGCTGAGACAAACGCTACTGAAGCACCTGCTGCAGAAGCTAACGCTACAAAGTAGTGACAACTCCTCTCCTATCGCATCGTGCGGTGGGAAAGACCTCTTTTAAAATCCCCCTACAATTTTTTACTTTTTATTTACTTAATGTTGAAATGCTTTTTGAGATGTTCATCTTCTTTTAGGGTTATTGGAAGTTGCTTTAAGGTATAATCACGGCACTATTTTAACACAAAGGGTTTGATTTGAGAACACACTATTGTGCCCAAATTAATGAGAGTCATATTGGCGAGGTGGTCACTGTAAGCGGTTGGGTTAGTAGCCGTAGAGACCACGGTGGCGTTATTTTTATTGATTTACGTGATAAAGATGAAGTGGTGCAACTCGTTTGCGACCCAACTGACAACGAACAAGCACATAAGAAAGCCGAATCGGTACGGGATCAATTTGTGTTGGTAGCCACAGGCAAAATACGAGCCAGAGGCGAAGGGTTGGAAAATCCCAATCTCAAAACGGGAAAAATTGAGATGGTTGTCGATGAGTTGATAATCGAAAACAAATCGCTTCCTATGCCTTTTGATCTCAATGATGAGAAGGTCAATGAAGAGATTAAGCTCAAATACCGCTATCTTGAGTTGCGTACTCAAAAATCCTACAATATCTTCAAGCTTCGTTCAAAAGTGACCATAGCCGCACGCAATTCACTTGATGCTATGGAGTTTTTGGAGGTCGAAACTCCTATTCTTACCAAATCAACACCCGAGGGAGCCAGAGATTATCTAGTCCCAAGCCGTGTGCACGGTGGAGAGTTTTACGCGCTTCCTCAATCGCCGCAACTCTTTAAACAACTCCTTATGGTAGGTGGATTTGACCGCTATTTTCAAATTGCTAAATGTTTTCGTGATGAGGATTTAAGAGCCGATAGACAACCAGAGTTTACACAAATCGATGTTGAAATGAGCTTTTGCGAGCAAGAAGATGTCATTAATGTGGCTCAAAAACTCATTTACGATATATTTACCCAGTGCGGTTTTGAAGTGCCAACGCACTTTGATCGCATGACCTATCAAGAAGCTATGGAGAAGTACGGTAGCGATAAGCCCGATATGCGTTACGATTTGGCAATGGTAGATGTGATTGATATTTTTGAGCGATGCGACAATGAGATATTTTCCAAAATCGCCGCTACGCCCAAAAAAAATCGCATCAAAGCCCTCAAAGTACCCAAAGGCGACACCCTCTTCTCCAAACGGCAAATGAAAGGTTTTGAAGAGTATGTACGCAAGTTTGGTGCTAGTGGTTTGGGATATTTCCAAATGAAAGAGGATGGACTCAAAGGCCCGCTAACCAAATTCTTTAAAGAAGAAGATTTGCATGCCATTATTGAGCGATGCCAACTTGAAGTGGATGATGTAGTCTTTTTTGGTGCGGGTGAGAAAAAACGTGTTCTTGATTATATGGGACGTTTTAGAATCTATTTGGCACAACTTATGGAGATTATTCCGCAAGATCAATTTGCCTTCCTTTGGGTTGTTGATTTTCCGATGTTTGAAGTTGAAGATGGAGAGGTTAAGGCTCTTCATCACCCCTTTACGATGCCAAAATCGTTGGATTATGAAGATATAGAGGATATTGAATCGATTGCGTACGATATTGTCCTCAACGGCGTTGAGCTTGGAGGCGGATCGATTCGTATCCACAAAGAGGATATTCAAGAGGAGATCTTCAAGCTTTTGGGCATTGGCGAAGAGGCTGCCAAAGAGAAGTTTGGATTCTTGCTTGATGCACTTAAATTTGGTGCGCCTCCACACGGCGGATTTGCTATAGGTTTGGATAGACTCATTATGCTTATGTCGGGGGCTAGTAGTATTCGAGAGGTTATTGCTTTCCCAAAAACGCAAAAAGCACAATGTTTGCTCACACAAGCACCCAGCAGTGTCGATAACAATCAACTCAAAGAGCTTAGCATTCGAGTCAAAAAAAGTGAAAAATAAAGGAGAGAATATGAAAAAACTGTTTTTAATCATTGGAGCGCCTGGAAGCGGAAAAACCACCGATGCGGGGCTTATTGCTGCACGTGATGAGAAGATTACGCACTACTCTACGGGTGATATGTTTCGAGCCGAGGTGGCTAGTGGAAGCAGGCGAGGAGAACTTATCAATAGCTTTGTAAGCAAAGGAAATCTTGTGCCTATTGATATTGTGATTGAAACTATCGTAGAGGCTATCAAAAAAGCCCCTACTCCTGTGGTAGTAATCGATGGATACCCACGAAGTACTGAGCAGATGATAGAACTTGATAAATACCTCGAAAACGAAGAGAGTGTGGAGCTTGTGAGTGTCATTGAGGTAGCCGTTAGTGAAGAGACAGCCAAAAATCGAATTTTGGGAAGAGCCATGGAGTCTGAGGTAGCACGAGACGATGATAGCGTAGAGGTGTTTTACAATAGAATGAAAGTCTATACTGAGCCACTTGCTGCTATTCAAGCGTTTTATCAATCCAAAGGACTTCACAAAGTCATTGATGGCGAAGGAAGCATTGAAGAGATTGTCAATACGATGAATGAGTTTGTGCAGAGCAAGATTTAATGCATCGCAAATTAGGTATTGATGTCGCTATTGTGGAGATTGATTAAACAACATTCTATTTGCAATTTGCTATAATAAAAATATTTTGTGCCATAGCGTTGCACGATTCAAATAGGAAAAATAGAAATGATTTTAATGATTGACAACTACGACAGCTTTACCTACAACATAGTACAATATTGTGCAGAGCTTGGGGCGAACCTCAAAGTGATTCGCAACGACGAGCTTAGCATTGAGGAGATTGGGGCTTTGCATCCCGAAAAAATCATCATCTCTCCAGGACCCTCTACACCCGATGATGCAGGAGTGACGCTTGAGGTTATTAGGACTTTTGGTGATACGATACCGATTTTTGGGATTTGTTTGGGGCATCAAAGCATCGCACAAGCCTACGGTGGAGAGGTGGTGAGAGCCAAAAATATGATGCACGGCAAGACTTCACAGATACACATTGATGCACCCACTCCTATTTTTGAGACCTTGCCCAGTGAGTTTCGTGCTACTCGTTACCATTCGCTTATTGTCAAGCGTGAGGGTTTGCCCTCTCATATCATTGTCACATCGCACAGCAAAGATGACAACGAAATCATGTCGCTACATATCAAAGACAAGCCCATTTACGGTGTACAATTTCACCCAGAATCGATCATGAGTCAATACGGGCATGAGATGTTGGGGAACTTTTTAAAACTCTAAATGTCCAAAAGATTATTTTTAGCCGTTGGAATTGTCTATTTTGTCGCTACATTGTATATGGCGATGACCATTCCCATCTCTCCTCATGAAGCAGAGAGTCTCTATCTCAAAAAGAGTATCGATACTTTTTTGATGAATCTTTGCTATCCCTATTTGGAGGGATTTATCGCTTTTAGGCTACCTTACTATCTCTTTGGTGTACTCAATCTCTTTTTGTTTTGGGAGTTGTCACGATACTACTACAAAACATCCCAAGAGCGATACATTGCAACGACACTCTTTATTCTTTTGCCTGGCATTGTGACTTCGATGATTTTGGTCAATATTTCAGTCGTGGTTATCGCATGGGTATTGATATTTTTGAATGCTTATCATAAAAATTGGTCAATTGTGCAGAGTATTGCTTTGATAGTGTTACTATTTGTGCATGATAGTGCTATTGTTTTTTTTATTTCATTGGCAATTTATGGCTATTTTAGAGACAAAAAGTATCTATTGGTGGTTGCTTTGTTGCTTGTAATGATGGCACTTTGGATGGGAGAATATTTGGAGATTGGAGGTTTGCCACGGGGGCATTTTGCTACCATTTTTGGACTCTACATCGCCATTTTTTCACCTTTTGTTTTTGTCTATTTTTGCTACACGCTCTATCGACTTTATCATGAAAAAAAACACGACATTGTATGGTATATCGCCTCGATGGGGCTTCTTTTTTCTTTTTTGCTTTCGATTCGACAGCAGGTTATTGTCACAGAGTTTTCGCCTTACATATTAATAGGTTCTATCTTTTTGTACCGTGTCTATAGCGAGAGTCTTAAAGTACGCCTCAAAATCTATCAAACAACCTACAAAAAAGTCTTTCTTTTTACGCTTACAACACTGCTTTTAGGTACAATGAGCATCTTTTTGCATCGTCCTCTCTTTTGGCTTTTTGAGGATAAAAGCCGACATTTTGCCTATGCTATTTATGAGCCTTATTGGTTGGCTCAAGCGTTAAAAGCTCAAAATATTCACTGTTATGATACAAAATTTATCAAAAAAGCTGCTCAGTTACAATATTATGAAATTCCCCCATGTGCTTCTCGCAATTAGTCTCTTTTTTTGTTTCTAAAATACACAACGAGGGCAATAACCATTATATTATTTATTACTTATAGTAAAGATACAACAATCTAATGATAAAGTTATAGCAACAAAAATAAACAAAGGAGAACTCAATGGCTCAAAAGGCGATTCGAGAGTATGACGCAAAGTCTATATTAGCAAAGCATTGGGATAAATACTTCCCACGCTTTACTTATGCTTATGAGACGGTATTGGTAAAAAATGGACCAGAACTAAGAGAAGCGGCGATAGATCATCCATGGCTTAGCACAAAAACTTTGGTGGCAAAACCCGATATGCTCTTTGGAAAAAGAGGAAAAAATGGATTGGTACTCTTCAAAGACAAAGCAGTAGGCGATGTGACACTTGTCAAAGCTGCCAATTGGATTGATAGCAAAACCAAAGAGAAACAAGAGGTCTATTTTAGCTTTGAGGGTGACACTCCAGTGGGTAATCCATCGGTTGATTATCTTACGCATTTTATCGTCGAGCCATTTGCACCTCACACACAAGAGGAGGAGTATTATATCTCGGCTACATGCGTAGGTGATGAAGATGTACTCTATATGTCTGCCGAAGGTGGTATGGAAGTCGAAGAGGGTTGGGATGAGAAAGTTGTCGAAGTAGCCTTTCCTATTACTGCTACCGAAGCAGAGATTGAAGAGAAAATCAAAGCCAATATCCCCGCCGATGTAGCCCAAAAAGACAAAGCAGCTTTTGCACAGTTTGCGATTGGATTTTTTAAGGCTTATCGAGAGCTAAATTTTGCTTATCTTGAAATCAATCCTTTTGTTATGCAAGGTCGAAAAATTGAGCTACTTGATATGGTCGCCAAGCTTGATGATACCGCTGGATTTATGATGGTTGAGGAGTGGGGTAGTGTGGAGTATCCCACCGCTTTTGGTATGGAAGAGAAATCTCCCGAAGTCCTAGCTATCGAAGATGCCGATGCCAAAACAGGGGCTTCTTTGAAATTGACACTGCTCAAACCCGATGCTCGAATTTGGACAATGGTAGCGGGTGGTGGTGCATCGGTGGTTTATGCCGATACTATTGCAGATTTGGCAGGTATTGAGGATTTGGCAAACTATGGCGAGTACAGTGGCGGACCTACTACAGGTGAGACCAAATTCTATGCCGAAACCATTTTGGATCTTATGACTCGCAAAAAAGATTTGCAAGGAAGAGACAAAATCTTGATTATTGGTGGAGCTATTGCAAACTTTACCGATGTAGCTGCTACTTTTACAGGTATCATTCTAGCTTTTGAAGAGTATGCCGACAAGATGAAAGAGATAGGTGTTAAGATTTATGTACGAAGAGGTGGACCAAACTACGAAAAGGGTCTAAGAGATATTAAAGCCGCCGCAGATAGATTGGGTCTATGGATTGATGTTTACGGACCCGAAACGCACGTAACGGATATTGTAAGAATGGCAGTAGAGGCATAAGGAGAAAAAATGGCACAATTATTTACAAGAGATACACAAGCAATTTTTTGGAACAATAATACAACAGCAATTCAAAGAATGCTAGATTATGACTATACCATCAAGCGTGATAAGCCTTCAGTTGCGGCTATCGTAGCACCTACCTCGTCAGGAAAGTTTGAGAAGTTTTTTTACGGTCCCGATGAGATTATGATTCCTACCTTTAAAACAACCGCCGAGGCCAAAGAGGCTCAGCCTCAAGCCGATGTATTGTTAAACTTTGCCTCTTTCCGTACAGCGTACGATGTCACTATGGAGGCATTGGAGATAGGCGGATTTAGCACTATTATGATTACTGCCGAGGGAATACCCGAAAGACTTGCAAGAAAAATGAACGCAACGGCAAGAGCGAGTGGTGTGGTGGTTATTGGACCAGCAACGGTTGGGGGTATTGCACCTGGAGCGTTTAAAATAGCAAACGTGGGTGGTACGATTACCAATATTGTCAATTCCAAATTGCATCGAGCGGGTTCGTGTGGATTGGTCACACGCTCAGGAGGTCTCTTCAATGAGCTAAGCAATATTATCTCTATTAATGCCGACGGTATTGCAGAGGGTGTAGCAATTGGTGGAGATAGATTTGTAGGATCTGTTTTTATTGATAACCTTTTGAGAATGGAGTCTAACCCACAAGTCAAGTATATGTTGTTGTTGGGCGAAGTAGGTGGTATCGAAGAGTACAAAGTAATTGATGCTATCAAAGAGGGTAAAATTACCAAGCCTGTTATTGCATGGTGTATTGGTACTATTGCGAAATATTACGACAGCGGTGTTCAATTTGGTCACGCAGGAGCGAGTGCAAACGCCGAGCGAGAGACGGCAGAAGCCAAAAATAGAGCCATGAGTGAAGCAGGTATTTATGTACCCGAAAGCTTTAATGATTTGCCAAATAAAATCAAAGAGGTTTATGAGAGCTTAAATCTTGCTCCAATTGCAGAACCCGAAATGAATGTTGTCCCAACCGTAAGAAGAAGCAAACAATTTATTTGTACCATCTCCGACGATAGAGGCGATGAGGCAACTTACGCAGGATTCCCAATCTCTTCGGTGGCACTTCCAAGTACAGGCAAGGGTATTGGCGATGTTATTGCACTTTTGTGGTTTAAAAAGCAATATCCAAAATGGGCAACAGACTTTATTGAAACCGTACTCAAAACAGTTGCAGACCACGGTCCTGCAGTTTCAGGTGCACACAACGCCAAAGTTACAGCACGTGCAGGTAAATCAGTAGTTGAATCGCTTGTGACAGGTCTTTTAACCATTGGTCCACGATTTGGTGGAGCTATTGATGGTGCTGCACAGTACTTCAAATATGCCGATGACAACGGATTATCACCCAAAGAGTTTTTGGCGTATATGAAAAACGAAGGGATTCCTATTCCTGGTATTGGTCACCGAATCAAATCGCTCAAAAACCCAGATTTGCGTGTCAAAGGACTTATGGAGTATGCTGCAGAGTATTTCCCCTCCACACCTTTGTTGGATTATGCACGAACGGTAGAAGCTTTGACTACAAGCAAAAAGGAAAACCTCATTCTTAATGTGGATGGCACAATAGGTATTTTGATGGTGGATATGTGGAGAGCTTTGGGGTATGCCGAAGAGGATATTGATGAGTTTATCTCTAGCGGTACGCTCAACGCTTTCTTTATTGTTGGACGAAGCATTGGATTTATCGGTCATATTCTTGATGAGAAGAGATTGGAGATGCCAATGTATCGACACCCCATGGATGATATTCTTTATGATGTGCAAATGGCACAAGAGATTTAACCACTTTTTAACACTTAACTTTTTCAAACCCGTTACGGGTTTGAAATCTTTTCTTATTCTTAATCCAAAATTTACTTTTATATAAATATTATAATTTTAATGGTATAATCTCTTTGATTAACTATTGGAGAATAATAATGAAACTAAGATATGCATTTAGTATGATAGAGTTGGTATTTGTAATTGTTGTAATGGGTATTTTAGCCTCTTTGGCGATTCCAAGAATGGATAGAGATTTACGTCAAGAGGCTATGGATAGTATTATGTCTGACATAATGTTGGCTCAAAGAATGGCGGTGAGTGATTTTCGACACGATGCAGCCGATCCAAAGTGGCAAAAAACTTATTGGAAATGGAGAATAACTGAGTGTAGTAACGATACAATATTTTATATTGTTACATCCAATAAAGATGATCGAACCAATGCAGATAGAAATGAATCAGCCATTGATCCCTACAATCAAAAATATCTTTATGCCCAAACAACAGGCTATTGTTCAACAGGCAACGCTCATCCTGATGATTCCGATAGGGTATTGATTACTAAAAAATTTGGTATTAAATCCATTGATAGAAAAGGAGGTTGTAGTAGTGCTCAACATATTGCATTTGATGAGTTTGGAAGACCCCATAATGGTATAGATAGCTATACTAAGCCAAATTTTGCCTATTTAATGAAAGAGGATTGCGAATTGACCTTTAATTTTGAAAATGGATTGATTGAAGATTCGAGTCCTTTTACTATTACCGTAGAAGCTATTACGGGTCGTACTTTTGTCTCCAAGAGATAGTATTTGGAGGAGATTTTAAAAAAATCGAAATTTTTTTTGTCTTTTTCCCAAAACCCCTTGACAAACAAAAACAATTGAGCTATAATTCCCGTCCAACAACAGCAAGACCGAAAACAAACAACGACTATCAAATGTTCTTTCAAGGTTACCTTGAAGCCTTGACCGATATAGACGGTGACCAACGGGAATTTGGTGTATCTGTGCGAATGTTTAACTCCTCCAATCAAGACCATATTCTAGATATTGAAAATGAGTTTAGATACAAACAACCTATTGAAATAATAGAGTCAAAAAAATTTAGAAACTTCTATAGTGTGGAGTATATTCTTGATGAATTGATTTTTGTGAAGCTTTTTAATGGGGCTAAAGTTCCCAAAAAAAGTGTGGATAGTTTCCGTCGTTATGTTAATTTTCACCTTACCGATTATATTGATTTTGCATTTAATGATGCGAAATATACATTAGGGAGAAAAAAGAGATTTGAAATGATAATGGCAAGAAGCAAGGATGCCAATCGAATTCTTTTGGTGATGTCGGCAAAAAATAAAAAACTCATCTTTTGTTTTTATAGAAACAAAAAATATTTTTCCGATAAGGAGTTTGAGAAATGGTATCAACAAATTATCCAAAAAGAAGAACAAAGAGAGATAGCTTCTGCCAAAGAAGGGGGCATAAGAGAAACGAAAATCAATAATTTTCTCTATAAAGAATACAACAAAAATGAGATTTTGGAATCGGCTTATGAAATTTTTTTGTGTTCGCCGATTAAATCAAAATCAATAGAAACAATCTGTGCTAAAGAGGAGTGGGAACTTGGTGAGCTTATCCCTTTGTATGCCAAAGGCTTGGATGATATTTATGGTGATAGGCTTAAACCTGTAGAAGAGATAGCCAAAGAACGAGTCATCATGAGTCTCTTCAAAGTTGGATATAAAGAAGAATACAAATTTGAAGAACGGCTCAAAGATATGCTCGAAGCCGTGAAAATATATAATCGAAAATTCCAAACCAAAAAAAGTCTCAAAAACTATCCTTCTAGCAATCAATATGGCTATGCCATCTCACCTGAAATTCACTATTTTTTGCACTCTTTTCAAGAACAAATTAGCACACATAAAAGTGACGAAGTAATTGCC
The DNA here is from genome assembly GCA_000830175.1 of Sulfurovum sp. FS08-3. Classification (GTDB taxonomy): domain Bacteria; phylum Campylobacterota; class Campylobacteria; order Campylobacterales; family Sulfurovaceae; genus FS08-3. The sequence goes on from JQIS01000050.1 coordinate 16,005, forward strand.
ATAGAACTGAAAAAAAAATATAACAAAACAACAATGCAAGAGGTGTGGCACGAGATAAATTCTATGTTGAAACAGACAAAAATCAATCACAAAGAGGAGTGAAGGGGCTGTTTCCCTTGTTCCCATCAAGAGAGAGTGTGAAATAATAAACCCTTCGACTAGGCTCAGGATGAATGGATAATGTAAAATCATTCGTGTCCAGCTTGTCGAAGCACTTTTTTAGCAGTTATTTCGCACTCTCGGGAGAGGTGGAATACATATAAAAGCTAAAACAACCTACCAAAACCTCTCCACTTCCACCAAATCTTTTATGCCCTCAATCTCTTGGTTCGTATATTTTATATCTTGTTCTTCTCATTTGGATATTTTAGTATAGATTGGCTTATATATGCGTTCCACCTCGGGGAGAGGTGAAACGAGAGAAGATTGCGTATGCTTTGAGTCTCTATATTCCTCTTTGAGCTATTTTCTAACCAAAAACTAACCACTTTTTGGATAAAATATTTATCTTTATTAAATATTTTTTCTTTGCGTAGAGTGCATTGAAAAAATGTCTCAAATGATATATTTTACTATAAATTGAATAGAACAACTGGAGCAAAAACATGGCTGAATATGGAGCAAGTAATATCAAAGTTCTCAAGGGACTTGAAGCGGTACGCAAACGACCAGGGATGTACATAGGTGATACCTCGGTTAAAGGGCTTCATCATCTCATTTACGAAGTAGTTGATAACTCCATCGATGAGGCAATGGCGGGGTATTGCGATACCATCAAAGTCACCCTTACCAAAGAGGGATCGGCAATTATCGAAGATAACGGAAGAGGAATCCCCGTAGCACTTCATCCTACCGAAAAAATATCCGCCGCTACGGTTGTACTCACCGTACTCCATGCGGGTGGAAAATTCGACAAAGATACCTATAAAGTTTCGGGCGGTTTGCACGGGGTTGGGGTTTCGGTTGTCAATGCCCTATCCAAAGATTTGCGATTGGAGATTTGGCGAGAGGGAAGTATCCACCATCAAAACTTTGCCAAAGGTATTCCTCAAGATGTGTTGTCCATTACAGGTAGTACCAAAAAAACAGGAACCAAAGTAGAGTTTTGGCCCGATGAGACTATCTTTACGGAGGGCGTAGAGTTTCAATACGATATTCTTGCCAAACGCTTCAAAGAACTAGCCTACCTCAATCCCAAAATTCAAATTCACTTTCATGATATGCGAAGCAACAAAAAAGAGTCCTATCACTTCGAGGGGGGTATTAGTGAGTTTGTAGCACATCTCAATACCAAAGAGTCTCTCTCGTCGATTCAATTTTTTACAGGTAGTGCCGATGATATGGAGATGGATATTGCTTTGATGTATTGCGATAGCGATATTGACAAGGTAGTATCGTTTGTAAACAACATCAAAACGCCCGATGGCGGGACGCACGAAGCGGGTTTTAGAGCAGGACTTACACGCAGTATCTCGCAATACATCACCAAAAACGCCAACGCCAAAGAGAAAGCTACCAAAATCACAGGCGACGATACCAAAGAGGGGCTAGTTGCCGTCATTTCCGTACGAGTACCCGAACCGCAATTTGAAGGACAAACCAAAGGAAAGTTGGGTTCGAGTTATGTACGCCCACTGGTTCAAAAATTTATCTATGAGCAGTTCAACAAATACCTCGAAGAGACACCCCTAGAGGCCAAAAACATTATGGCACACGTCCTACTAGCCGCCAAAGGTAGAGATGCAGCCAAAAGAGCCAAAGAGCTTGTCAAACGCAAAGACTCCATGAGTATAGGTACTTTGCCAGGGAAATTGGCGGATTGTCAAAGCAAAGACCCCTCATTGAGTGAAATCTATCTCGTCGAGGGCGATTCGGCGGGGGGTTCTGCTAAACAAGGGCGTGATAGAGTCTTTCAAGCGATTTTGCCCCTCAAAGGTAAAATTCTCAACGTCGAAAAGGCACGATTGGAAAAGATTCTCAAATCCGATGAGATCAAAAACATGATTACTGCTTTGGGGTGTGGGATTGGCGATGAGTTTGATGAGGAGAGGCTTCGATACCACAAAATCATTATCATGACCGATGCCGATGTCGATGGAAGCCACATTCAAACTCTTTTGATGACCTTTTTCTTCCGTTTCTTGCGTCCTGTTATCGAAAAGGGATACCTCTATTTGGCTCAACCGCCTCTCTATCTCTATCGAAAAGGCAAAAATGAGATCTATCTCAAAGACGACAAAGCCCTCAATGATTTGCTCATCGAACAAGGAATTTCGGCTATAGAGAGTCACACCATGGGAGATAATGACCTTATTCATCTCTTCAAACTCGTCTCCTACTATCAAATCACCCTGGGCGAACTCGACAAACGCTACTCTATCCCCGAACTTATTCGCTACATTGTCGAAAACTCCAATGAAATCCACAGTGAAAACTTTATGGAAAAGATGCCCAAAATCAAATCAATGATTGCCGATTTGGGCTACAATATCCTCAATGAAGTGCAAAGCGATGAGAGAGTCCATCTCTATGTCCAAACCAACGAGGGGCTAGAGGAGTTTGTACTTGAGGCACAACTCTTTGAAAATCCCCACTTCAAAGAGGCGATGAAAATCAACCAAAACATCAAAGAGTTGCTCACCGATGAGTTTATGGACAAAGATTTGGTTGGTTTGCTCGAAGAGGTCAAAACCCAAGCCAACAAAGGGGTCTATATCCAACGCTACAAAGGTCTAGGGGAGATGAATCCCGAACAGCTTTGGGAGACAACCATGAATCCTCAAGATAGAGTCTTGCTAAAAATTAACATTGATGATTATGAGAGTGCTAGTGAAACCTTCTCGCTCTTTATGGGTGATGAGGTCGAACCTCGCCGAAACTATATCGAAACCCACGCCAAAGATGTCAAACATTTGGATGTCTAACCGATGCTACTCTCAACCCTCTTAGAGCGTGAGCGTCGCTTTAAACTCGCTTTACGGGCGGGTATTCCTGCTCTTTTGTTTATCTTTGTAGTGAGCTATATTGTTTTTATCAAAGATACCAATATTACCATATCGATTCGTGATAGCTTGATTATGGCGGGGATTGTTTTTGCTACTATCTACTTCATCTACTTTATGCTTGAATTGGCGACTCGGGGTACTTTGCTCGACAAAGAGACGGAGGGGTTTAATCAAAAAGCCTTTTTAAATGTCATCAAGCACCGCAAACCCAAAAGCATCGCACTATTAGCCATTGGCAATATCGATACCATCAACCAAAATTACGGTTTGGAGAAGGTTACGATGGTACTCCACGATATTATCGCAGCACTTGATATCTATCTCACCCAACACGGCGTAACCAACACCATCATCGGTCGCTATTCGGGAACGAAATTTTTAATCGCCCTCAATCGTAATACCCAAGAGATTGAAAACATACTAGAAAGCTACATCAAAGAGTATCATGAGATAGCCCAAATTGAGATTGATTATATCTTTTCGGTGGTAAGTAGCAGTGAAAACTACACCAAAGATATATTTTTTCTCATCGATTCCATCGCCCACAACGTAGATGAGTCGCAAGGAGGCTCTAAGGTCATTGTCAAAGATGCCAAACATGAACAAGAGCTAGAAGAGTGGGTACAAGAGGCACTCAACAGTCGCTTTTTATCCTTTAGCTTCCGCCCGTTGCTCAATAGCTCTACGCAAAAGGTTGATATCTATACCATTACGCCCAAAATGATTCTACGCAACACAACAGAGCTTCAGCCTAGAGAGTATCTTCCTATTATTAACCGTCTAGGATTGGGGCAGATTTACGATTTGGCACTCTTCAAACAAGTCGTCGATACCGCTTCGCTTATTGATGATGCTATCTCACTAAGCTTTAATATCTCCCCTTTTTCGTTGCGTGATCGGGGATTTTTGAAAAATGCTTTTGATTATATGGAAAAAGAGCAGGTAAGCCCCTCTCGTCTCATCCTTGAAATCTACGAAAAAAACACCCATCACAACCTAAGCAGCTACCTCAAAACACTGCAATTCATTCGAGAAAAAGGGGTGCGTATCACCATTGATAACTTTGGGTCGTCCAACTCTTCGTTTGATTATATTAAATATTTTAAATTTGATACGGTACAGTTTGATAGAGATTTCGTAAGACGCCTAGACAATCCCAAATCGTTGGCTCTTTTTACATCGCTTATGAAAATGTGCAAAGATCTCAACATCATCACTATCGCCAAATGGGTCGATGAGGAGAAACAAAAAAACAGGCTTATCGAACTGGGTATTGACTATATGCAAGGCTACGGAATCCACAAACCCATCTCCAAAAGAGAACTCATCATACAACACCACTAAGGAGCAAAAAATGAAATACGGTGAACAAGAGATTGTTGAATTTACTATCGATGCCCAAGAGAACTATTGGCCAAATGAACACCCCAAAAACTATCGCATCGATATAGAGTTGCCTGAGTTTATGTGCAAATGCCCCCGTTCGGGCTATCCAGATTTTGCAACCATCAAACTAAGCTACACTCCAAACGAGAGAGTCATTGAACTCAAAGCCCTCAAACTCTATATCAACTCATTTATGAATAGAGAAATATCGCACGAAAACTCTGCCAATGAGATATACGATGCTCTCAAAAGAAATCTCCAACCTAGATGGATGAAGATAGTAGCTGATTTTAATCCACGAGGCAATGTTCATACGATTATTACGATTGATAGTGACAAAGAGTAACTAGAGCAATCTATCCAAAAGAGCTTGTGGAGGCAAAGCACACGCCGATTTTTTCAAAAATCTATGGCGGTTTTTTGCTACTCTATCATAAAGAAAATCTCTCACAAAACGAGGAACAACCATCAAAAGATAGAGCAACTGCCACCCATTGCCAATATCTTTGAGCAGTCGCAATACGCCTGTGCTTTTGGAGTAGAGGTTTTGACCATCGATATAATAAAAGGTGTTGGGGTCGGGAGTAACTATCCCTTTTTGTGCCAATTTCTCTGCGGCAACAGCACTTTGAAGCGGAGCAAAGTATATCACTCGCTTCTTGTCTATAGCAAAGATAAACTCTACCGACTGCGAACATATCCCACACTCCCCATCAAAAAGTACGATTTTCATATTAGCTCCTTTGGTTTTATTTATTGTAAAATATACAGATGCAATGGCATTTAAAGGTGCGTAGCTATAGACGGACATACTTTGCATATTGTAGCCTAAATAGAGCCAAAAATATTTTAGGGTGGTGCTTTTTTTGCGGGAGCATTTATAGTATAATTTTAAATTCACTACTATATAAAGGCAAAATATGAGAGCATTACTAAGTGTAAGCGACAAAGAGGGCATTGTAGAGTTTGCTGCCTCTTTGATAGAATTGGGATTTGAAATTATCTCTACGGGTGGTACATTCAAAAAACTTACCGATGCAAAAATCAAAGCAATTGAAATCGATGAGATTACGAAATTTCCCGAGTGTTTTGAGGGGCGTGTCAAGACGCTCAACCCCTATGTGCACGGAGGGATTTTGTACAAAAGAGGCGTTCAAGCCCACACGAAACAAGCCCAAGAACTAGGCGTAGAGGCGATTGATTTGGTTTGCGTAAACCTCTATCCTTTCAAAGCTACCATTGAACGCACCGATGATTTTGAAGAGATTATCGAAAACATCGACATTGGTGGGCCTACCATGGTACGCAGTGCGGCTAAAAACTTCCAAGATGTTATCATTGTCACTTCACATTTGGATTATCATAGTGTCATTGATGCCCTCAAAAACCAAGAAGATAGTTTTGAATTTAGACGCAATTTGATGATAAAAGCCTTTGAACACACCGCTGCTTACGATGCCATGATTGCCAATTATATGAACAAGCGATTTCATGATGGATTTGGGGATTATCAATTTATTACAGGTAAAAAAGCATTCCAAACACGCTACGGTGAAAATCCACACCAAAAAGGTGCATTGTATGAATTTGACAATCACTTCACTCGCCACTTCAAACAACTCAAAGGCGAAGCGAGTTTTAACAATATCAACGATGTTAATGGAGCATTAAAAATCGCTTCAAGCTTTGGCGATGAGAATGCTGTGTGCATTGTCAAGCACGGTAACCCTTGCGGATTTGCCATCAAATCAACGCTAATAGAGAGCTATGAAGAGGCTCTTAAGTGTGACCCCGTATCGGCTTTTGGTGGTGTAGTGGCTGTTAATGGTGTCGTCACGCAAGAGTTGGCTACCAAAATGAATGAGATTTTTTTGGAAGTTGTTATTGCTGCCGATTTTGAACCAGAGGCTCTTGAGGTTTTTGATAGTAAAAAACGCATCAAACTCTTTGCACAAGGGGGCAAAAAGCTTGTGATGAGCCACGATACGCACGATTTCAAGCACGTCGATGGGGGATTTGTCTATCAAAACAGTGATTGCATTTGCGACAATGAAGTCCACAACGCTCACCAAAAATCGACTCTCAAAGCCTCACCGCAAGAGAAAAAAGATTTGGAGATTGCATGGAAAGTAGCAGGACTTACCAAATCAAACTGCGTCGTTTATGTCAAAAACAGTGCCATGGTAGCGGTGGGAATGGGAATGACAAGCCGAGTTGATGCCGCTCAATGTGCGTTGAAAAAAGCCAAAGCAATGGGGCTTGATGTGAGTGGAAGTGCTATGGCAAGTGAAGCCTTTTTCCCTTTTAGAGACTCCATCGATGCAGCAGCACAAGCAGGAGTGAAAGCCATTATCGAACCAGGTGGAAGTATCCGTGACGATGAAGTAATCCAAGCTGCCAACGAACACGGCATTGCACTCTACTTTACAACCGTAAGACACTTTTTGCATTAATCTACTAATATTGCGCACTTGCTCAACAAATCATCTTTGAGCAAGTCATTGCAAGGTGTGAAGCAATCCACAATGTTTGAGATTGCTTTTCTCGTTCCACCTCTCTCGAGACTATGAAATAACTGCCAAAAAGTGCTTCACAAACTCTCCCGAGGTGGAATACATACGACAACTTGCATACAAAAATGACATAATCGTGCTATAGTCACCCCATGGGACGAAGCAGATACAAAATATATGAACCGACACATCCGCATTGTGTTACTTGTACAGTGTTGCATTGATTACTGATATTTAGAAGAAAAAGGTTTGGTGGAAGTGGGGAAGTTTTAGTGGGTTGTTTTAGCTTTTGTATGCATTCCACCTCGGGAGAGGTGGAACGAGGAAGGTGGTTTTGAGTTGTGGGATATTAGCATGGAGGGATAAAGTGACAAAAAGGAGGAAGAGAGTTTTTAGCATAATCATATTCACTTCTCCTTTTTTGCCATCTGTCGATGGATTCATATGTTTATTTGATTTGATGTTGGGTATGGGTTACCATCGGGGACGATGGGAACCAGTTAAAGCAGAATTAGTTTTATTATTTTCATGGGCTTCTACTTTTCATCTAAATTATTGAGTGAGAATCAAACTCTATCATTTAACTCAAGTACTTCTTTTTCCCAAGCTTTATAATCTTGAGTTTCGCTCCAAAGCTCTTTAAGTTCGCTATTGTCACTTAAAATAATTTTGAGTGCTTTTTTCGCTTTTTCTTTCAAGATTTGTGGTACTTCTTGAGGATGTTGTTTGACCCAATTATTCACATCCTCTGCGTACTCTTCATTTTCACCAAAGCTACCTTGTAATCTTGCTAAAACTTCTATAGCAACTAACGCTTCTTCGGCTTGATATGATTCTATATATTCCTCTTGCAAAAGATTATCTATAGTTTGTTCTACCAAAGAGAGATCATCGCTCGCTTCAAGTTCAAAAACCCAGTCCAGTGCCGTATCGTTATCAAAGTTTCCTGCTCCCCATGTTCCCATTTCTCTGCTCCTAATCTATTCTTAAATCAAATTCAATATTTGGATTTTCTTTTTGAAGTTGTTTGATATATTTTTTTGATTCTTGTAATTCCTCTTTAGTATTAAATCCTCTACTCATCAATATCATACATCTCGTTAAACGCTCAAACTTTTGGAAGTCAATATCATGTAAATCATACATCGTCACTTCAAGCTTTTCCAAGTTTTTTAAAGTTGTAATATTTTTATACTCTTGTTTTTTAAAGTATTTCAAGCATTTTAAAATTCTAATATTGTCTAAATTGTCAAAAATTTCAAGTAATGATATCTGCAATTCTCTAGAATATCCTTTGATCCACAAGGTGTCTATATCATTATATTTTTTTAACAACGAATTAACAACCTTATCATTTTCAATAGCAAAGTTTTCTGTATATGTATCTTGAAAAAAAACATCTATATATTTTTCACCTTTATATCCTATACATTGTGCATACACAAGAGGATCTTTCCAAATTTCAAATATAAAATTTTCATTTTCTTCAACCATGTCTATAAAATCATTCTCATAATCTGACAACATTTTTCTTGCTAGTTTTGTCTCTTCACTTAACATATCAACCCTTACATTTTTTTCTAATATTATCTTTTAGTTCTTCAAATAACTTCGGTCTTCCACCCATAGGTGTTCGTTTATTAGCATTTGCTTCGCTTTTTGCACCCCCTAGTGCTTCTAAGATAATCTGCTCAACCACTTCTCTCTCAGACTTATTAAAACCTTTGAGACCAATTCTAAGCAATAAATCGCTAGCTTCATCTGCAATTTTTCCTGCGTATTTATGTTGTCTCAGTCTTTCTCTCGTTCCCATCGTCTCGATGGGAATGCATACTCAAACCCCAATCTACCAAAATCTCTTAATCTCTATCAACCCATCCATTCTCTGCTTCGTCCCATGGGGTGATTATGGCGCGATTATGTCATTTTTGTATGCAACGAGGAAGCCTCTAATCGATACTTAAGCCTCTTGTTGATGGTATGGTTTGGTTTGATTGGCTCTTTTGGGATGCTATTGAGGCATCGACGATATAGGTAAGGTCATTGTATTGGGGTTCAATGCGTAGTTTGGTATTGAGTTCAATGCCGTTGATTTTGAGCAGATGGGTAAGCTTGTCGTGGCGGCTACACCATCTATGGGCTGCTTGAAGATCTTTTTCTTTTTGATAGGATGAGATATTCTCTCTCTCCTCTTGGGTGGCTACTACACGCACGATTCGAGTGGTTATATCCATCGTTTGAGGGTTGAATTTGAGCATGATTTTATAATCCTCCTCATGGGTATCGAGATAGACCATCTCCCCATTTTCAAGCTTTTGAAGACTCTCGTTTTCATTGACGACTGAGTATCCCATGGCATCAAGAGACTCTTTGAGTTTATTTAGAGCAATAGCGCGTTCTTGTTTGGCTAGAATAATAGCATTGACCTCATCGGCGATACTTCTAAACTCCTCTTGGGTAATTCTCTCTTGATTTTGCAACGTAGAGATTTTGCTCCCCACTTCGCTGCCTAGCTCCAATACCGCCAATTTTGCCAAATCCTCTCGATACATTTCGCTCCAAATAGCCACCTCTTTGGCTTTGCCGTAATCAAGTTTGATAGACTCTAGCACCATTTTGAGTCTCTCTTCGCTCAATGAGGCAATATCACCAAATCGGCTATACGCAAGGTCGTATTTTTTGATTTTTTCTTTAAATTCATCAATAGATGCTCGTAGCCTATCAATGGGCGAAACAATCACAATGCTTTGCTCCTCCATCCCCTCTACAAGTCCCTCTATGCCCTTTTGCATCGCTAGGGCTTTTTGCTCTTTTGTGTAGTCGTCCCATGCAACTTGATACTCACTTACGAGTGAAAATTTCTCTTGCCATGAAGCAAACTCTCCTTGAAGCTTTTGTCTTATCGCATCTATCTTGTGTGCTTGAAGCTCCAAAGTTGCATCTTTGGGAGTTTGATTAAACGCATGTGTGATACGCTCGATTTTATTCTCCATCTCCTCAAACGTTTGGCTCTCTAGTGCTTTTAGGCGATAGATTGTCTCTTTGGCTTGTAGAGAAAAATCCTCAACGATTTTTGCATACCTTAGATTGTGTGCGGGGTCTTTGATGAGTTCCATAGTGTAGGCTTCTAGCCCCAATTGTGCCTCTTTTTTGAGCTTTGATACATAATCGATTGTGAAATTAAACTGCCCAGTTAGCCTCTCTTGAAGCTTTTCCACCTCGCTGAGCATAAAATCAAACTCTTTTTTGAGCATCTTTTGATTGTGTTCAAAGACTTTGGTGTCTTGTTGCTTTTGATAGACCCAAATACCCACCGCAGCAACCCCAATCACCCCAATTCCCGACATTACCCCGATATTGATTGCGGCCGTAGTTGTCATAGTATTGCCCAATACCGTTACGGTTGAAACCTCTACTGCACTCACTGCTATACCTCCATACATTTTTTCAAAGTTTTTATCGCTTCTCTACCACAATTATACTAAAATTGTCTCTATTGTGAGAGTTATTGACCTTGTCTATGGTGCATTTGACTCAAAATTTTAAATACACTTGACATCAAGTCATATTTTTGACTACAATGTTTCTATTAAAACTAAGTGAAGTGAAAATAGGGGAGTTCACGTGCCTCATACCCTTAAATCAATTTGTTTTGGACGAGTTGAATATTTAGAGCTTACGGCTGGGGCGGACTGGTATGGCAAAAATGTGGGGCGTTTCCCTCCCACCGCTTAGTTTTTTAAATACTCTTCAAAATTACTTTTTTCTTTTTTATCCAAAAATACCATACTATCTTTGCATTTCACAAGCTGTCTAGTGTTTGGTTTGAATATTGTAGTAAGCTCATTTCTAAAATTATTGATTGAAATGCCATAAATCAAATACTCTGCTTCATGCATTGTAATAAAGTTTTTAACCCCATCTTCTTTGTAGTGACAAGAGGCAATTGTATTATCCAAAAGCACTTGAAAATTGTGTTCTTCTATAAACTTTGCTTGATTTGGATGTTCAATTGATATTTTATTCGATTTCTTTCTTGTTAAGTATAGTTTTTTACTCTTGAACGTATTTCTATGAAAATGTAAAACAATTGGATGCAAGTAGCCTAATAATATTCTATTCTTAGAACCCAAAATATACCTTTTGAAAATTTGACAGCATTATAGCCAATAATTTAAAAGTTACATCGCAGGTTTTAAAAGCATTCACAAAAAAGGGTGCAATTTCATTTCTACCACAATTATACTAAAATTGTCTCTATTGTGAGAGTTATTGACTCTATCTATCAAGCACTCTATTGCATTTGGCTCTCCAAAGCAACTCTCCATTGTTTCCAAACTCATCGCCTCCCATACCCCATCACTGCAAATCAAAAAGGTTTCGATGGGTTTCAATGCGATAGTTTTGATTTCAATTTGGGGCATAGTGTTGCTCAAATCGCCCACAATGGCTGAGCTTAAGAGATTTCGGTGGGGATGGTGATTGATTTTGGTACATTCAAGTAGACCCCTATCGACTAAGTTTTGCACATGGGAGTGGTCACGGCTAAGCTGTTCCAAAAAGACTCCGCTTAAGCGATAGACTCGGCTATCTCCGCTATTAAATACCGTCGCTCTATCGCCTTGCAACAAAACCCCAGCGATTGTAGAGCCAAAGTTGCGTTTGGTGCTATCTGTGAATGCTTCGCTATCAAGCCTCTTTTTGGCATTGTGAAGCGTATCAATAATGCTCTCGTGAACGCTTAGTGTTTCGTACTCTTGAAGCAATTGACTCAAAACCAACCAACTAGCCTCTTCGCCGTTGTTCTCGCCGCCCATTCCATCGGCTAGGGCAAAGAGGGCTTTGTTGCTCTCAAAGGTTTTGTGCTGTATGGGTTGGATTTGCGTTTGAATCAACTCTCTATCGATAAGCAGTGCATCTTCGTTGGAGTCTCTATCGCCTCGATGGCTGAAGTAGGTAGCGACGATAGGCATCTAATCCTCAATGACTACTTCAAATTCAAAAGATTGAGACAAAGAGAGTTTGAGTCCGTTTTTAAGGCGTATCTTTTTAAACTTGTTGCCTTGTACATAAGAGCCGTTGGTTGAGTCCAAATCCTCTACCGCCCACTCTCCTTGATGCAAAAAGAAACGAGCGTGTTGGCGTGAAATAGTCTTGAAGGCTTTAAGCTCCTCTTTGCCTACGCCCTCTCGCCCCAAAATATCGCCATCTTTGAGCGTGATAGAGAGACGGTAATCGCTATTGACAAGCTTTAATACCCTCTCTTTGGGTTTGTACTCCTCGACACTGCTAATATCGGCTAAGCAATTATCGCATAAATAGGCGGATAGCTCATTTTTGGTTTGACAAGTGGGGCAGATTTTATATCGTTCCATTGAGTAGCTCCTTGCTATCGGTGATTTTGGGTATGCCCAAAACATAAAGTTGTTGATTTGTATCGACTATCTGAAGTTCTCTTTTGGTAGAGACTCTAAACTCTTCGTAGAGCGGTTGCAATGCTTCATTGAGAACATAAAGCGTTTGATTGGCAGAGCCTCGATAGACCTCCTTGCTCTCTTGATTTTGTTCAAATCTTCCATCAATGAGGGCATCAATGTACTTCAAAATCTCTCCAAAATGCTCTTGCAGATAGGCAAACTCATAACCGCTGTAAACAAGTATATCATTAAATCCCTTATCTCGCAACGCTTGAAGCAGAGCCAATAGAGCCTCGGGTTGCTCAAAAGGCTCACCCCCTGAAACGGTGACTCTTTGAGTATCGTATTGACTCACTTCCTCCACTATCTTGGCAACACTGCTTTTGTTTTTCTCTTTTTGTTGCCATGTATGCACCGAAATACACCCCGCACACCCCAAAGAGCATCCATCAAACCAAACGCCCACACGCTTGTTTGGACCCAACACATAAAGGGGGTAGTGGATTAAGTTTATATAGATGGTTTGATGTTGCATACTTATCTCCTTGTGAGCTACGCTATTTATACTTGAATCGATACGTTACGGGCATATTTATCATATTCGCAAATATTTTGAGATTGAACTCTCCCTTTGTCTCTCTCTATCCCCAACGCTCGTTTGATTGAAGTGGCTATATAAAACGCCAAATTGGGCGATACAGCATTGCCTACCATCTTCATTCGCCCAAATAGTTTGAAATCCTGCTTGGTGGAAGCCTAGGTCTAAGCCACCTGCACCGCCAAAGAGGGAGAGGATATTTAATGGCTTAATCATAAAAACTCACTTTTAATAAAAGTAACATTTGCCTGTTTTAATTGCTTCCATTCACTCTTTAAACTTCCAGCAGTCAAAACTTCATATACAAATATCCAATATTCATCAATATCATCTTTAAGAGTATTTGCTAGTTTTTTATACTTTTTGGTAACTTTAGAATGTTTTATAAACTTTTCATCATGTAAATATGCCAATAATAACAAAACAGCATCATGAGAATTTTCTACTTACAGGCTAATCGGTTAGCTCCTCCTGTTACCAATCGTATCCATAAGTGATGTTTTTCTCTATTTACTGGTTCCATGGGTTACATTATAGCATATTTAGGAGGAGCTAACCGACTAGCCTGTTTACTTAAAATTAGAAACTGCTTTTTACGGCTTTAAAGAGCTGTGTGAAGCTGCGGTTGTCGTTAATGTCTTCGCCCATCATCAAATAATAATAATCCAATGAAGCACCGTTGTCTCTCGTTCCCATCGTCTCGATGGGAATGCATACTCAAACCCCAATCTACCAAAATCTCTTAATCTCTATCAACCCATCCATTCTCTGCTTCGTCTCATGGGGTGATTATAGCACGATTGTGTCAATTTTGTATGCAGGTTGTCGTATGCATTCCACCTTTAGAGAATCAGGAACGCTTCTTGCATAGAGGCTTCTATGAAACAGGCAATTAAAATTAAAAACAACCTCTACTATATCGGTGTAAGCGATGCCAATATCCGAACTTTTGACATCATTATGAAGACTGCAAATGGGACTACCTACAATGCCTATTTGCTCAAAACCCACGAGGGGGTCATTATCTTTGATACTGTCAAAGAGGAGTTTGAGGAGGAGTTTTTTGCCAAAATAGAGTCACTTTGTAGCTACGAAGAGATCAAATACATCATCATGCACCACCTAGAACCCGACCATAGCGGGGCATTGCCAACGCTTGCAAGTCGTGCCAAAAGTGCCAAAATCTTTATCTCTCCCATGGCACGTCCGATGCTCAAATCCATCGCCAAACAAGAGGATTTGGAGCTAGAGAATGTTTGGACAAACAAAGAGTTGCATTTTGGAGGCAAAACGATACGCTTTTTGAGTACCCCCAATCTCCATTGGCCCGAAACCATGAGTTCGTATTTGGTAGAAGACAAAATCCTCTTTAGCGGTGATGTCTTTGGGAGTCACTACTACGACCCACGGCTTTTTGATGATTTGGTGGGGGATTTTGATTATGCCTTCAAGTACTACTACGACCACATTATGCGTCCTTTTAAGAGCGACGTGCTTAATGCCCTAAGGCTCTACGAAAAAGCCCCTATTGATATTATTTGCAATCTACACGGTCCTATTATTCGTGAAAATCCCCAAAAGTATATCGACAAATATGCCAAATGGAGCAGTCGTGACGATAGATTGCACGGCAAAAAGATTATCTCAATATTCTATGTCACAAGCTACAAAAACACCAAAGATATGGCACACGCTATCTACGATGGAGTCGAATCTCAAACCAATCTTATTGCCAATATTTACGATTTGACAGCTTTGGATGAGGGCAATATGCTCACTATCCTTGAGGAGTCCACGGGTGTACTTATCGGCTCTCCTACGATTAACGGTGACGTACCCAAACCCGTGTGGGATTTGCTAAGCTGTATGATGCTCCTTGAAAAAAAGGGCAAAGTGGGCGGATGTTTTGGGAGCTACGGATGGAGTGGAGAGGCGGTAGATATGATGAATGGGCGATTGAAACACCTCAAATTTCGAGTGCCTCTAGCCCCCAAAAAGATTAAGCTTATTCCTACCAAAGAGGAGCTTTATGAGTGTTTTGCCTTTGGGGTAGAGTTTGGCGAGATTGTCAATGGCAAGATGATTGAGATGACAATGGAGTAAACCGTGCAAGCAAAAATCGCAAACAACACACCTCCAGAGACATTGGAAGCCAAAGTCACGCTTTTTTTGCAACGTTTTGCCAAAGACGATAGAAGCAAACATCAAATGGCCCCACTTATAGCCAAAGCCTCTTTGATGTCGAATCATCTTTATGAGGATTTGGGTTTTGCCAATCGTATCGAGATGGGAAGATTTATGAAAGAGCATTTTCCCACTTTGGCGACTCAAAAACCCTCCGATAAGCTGTGGAAAAAATATATCTACGACTCTATCGGTGAAATCGCCCCTGCGTGTGCGACGTGTCACGATCAAATCAACTGCTTTGGGTGTTTAAGCTTTTAGCACAATACGCTTAAGCCAAAGCGGTGTGTTTTCATGCATAAGCTTTTGCAAAGAGCCAATCACCTCTTCGATTGTCTCATTTTCACGCGAGGCTTTGAGCGGATAGACTCCTGCTAATTTGACCATATTGGAGGCTTTGGGACCAATTTGAGCCACATAGACTATATCGCTATCTTCAAGCGATTGAATTTTGTAGGTGAGTTTATCGACTTCATCGTGGTACTCTTGCGATGCATCAACGATTTTGAGCAACTCAAAACGCTCTTCCAATACTTCATAGATATAAAAAGCTTGAGACCAACCAAAGTGTTCATTGACGTAAACGCCATCTTTGGATGCAAAGGCTACTTTCATTATCATTCTCCCTTTTTAGATAATATAAATCCAAATCTTCTCATCTATGACTTGCGAGAGGGTATTTTTGATAAGTTCATAGGTCGATGTAGCCCCCAGATTGCACCCTGCACAATTGCCCAAATAGGCGAGTCTTAATTCAATATTGGGATCGTTTCGATACTCCAATAGCGTAATATCTCCGCCATCTTTGATAAGTATGGGGCGGATATAACGGGTAAGTGCGTCGTTGATAATCTCAAGCTGTTGTGCGGTGGTTTTGGCTCTAAAGGCTTTGTTTTCTGTTGCTCCAACAGGGGGTGTTTTGTCGGCTCCGCCCATTTGGGATAGTGCCATGGGGTGTCCGCTTTGGGCTGCTTTGAGCATGGCATCAAATCCCTCTTTGAGCAGGTTTTCATCGGTTCTATCTTTGAGCAATAAAAGTCCCAATCGAAAACAAGCGCTTTGATGATCTTTGGCTACGGCTTTGCGGTAGTACTCTATGGCTCTATCCGTATCCTCTTCTACACCAATCTTGCTTTGGTACATCAAGGCTAAGTTGTAATTGGCGGACTCATTATCGTAAGCGCTTCCTTTTTCAAACCACTCACGGGCTTTGGTGTAATCTTTCTCTACTCCCTCGCCTTTGAGATACATCAAGCCCAAATTGGTCATGGCTTGGTCATTTTTCATCGTAGCTTCACGACTCCATATCTCAAAAGCTTTGGCGTAATCTTTGGCTCTATAGGCCTTTAACGCTTCTCTGTGTTGCATAAATCGTACTCCCTCGTTTGGTTTTGGCAACTCTTTGCCCCGTTCTAATTGTCGTGCGATGTGTTTACGCAGACACTGTGTTGCCATCTCGATAGCCTCATAGGGGTCTTCGCTGCTCCCTTTGATATCAAAATCGGTATAGATAGCCAAATAGGCATCGCCTATCTCATGCTCTCCTGGATAGACCTCTATGGGGTAATCAAGACTCATATAGTACTCTACATCTTTGCCCATTGCGACTCCCTTTTTAGTGACATCCGCATTGGCAACTTTGCCCTTCGCCTGGGTCGAGAAGCTCATTGAAATTGGTAGAATCAAGTTGGGTAAATCTCCCCCAATTGATAAAAATCTCATCAATACTCACATAGCGATGTTGGGCGGTGTAAACGCTTATGGCGTGTTGCTCAAACGCACGGTAAACACCCTCGCCCATGTGGTAAAAGATAGTCGAATCGACACCCAACGATTTCAAAAATTTAGCGCATTTAGGACCCTCTCCTTGAGTGGCATTTTCGACGACACTAAAAACACCGCTCGTCTCATCAAGCAGTGCAAAATAGGGAGCTTTTCCGTAGAGATCACAAAGGGTTGTGGCATCTTTGGTATGCATAGGTATGGCTATCATTCTCTATCCTTGCGATTGTTTTGAGATACTAATGCAAAAACTATTCCGCTTGATAGAGAAGATACTCCAATCGTAGTTTGGGATACGAGCTTACTTTTGCAAGTGTTTTTTGGCTAGAATATCCAAATTCAAAAAAGGTTAGTCGATATGCAACCCAACGAAATCAAACCCGATACCCAGCTTTGTACCATTATTGGCTACAATGCCCAAAGTGGCACTAGCCGACGCTATTTGAATCGTATCCTAAAAGATAGCACCATCAATGCTACGGCTATTGCACTCAATATCAAAGAGGAGCATTTTGCCTTTACGATGCAAAATTTGGCACAATCCAAAGTCGATAAGATGATTATTGAGTATGAGTTTGGAGTCGATGCACTCAACTATTGCAATGAGGCAAACTCTACCCAATATGTCGATTTTGTGGAGGTTGTGGATGGCAAAATAGTCGGCTTCAATTTGGACGAAGAGCTAAGCCGCCTTGTAAACACCAAATTCCTAGACCAACGCTCCATTTTGGCACTCAAAATGATGCTAATCGCCCATCGATGGTATAATGTGGATGTTGAGATAGATAAGATACCTATAATAATAAAGGACTAAAATGCAACGAAATATAGAAGATTTAAAAAGAGAGTTTGAAAACTTCAAAATGGGGGATAACTGTGTTGATGGGAGTTGTGCTACGGATGCACAAGAGGATCTTAGGGATTATCCCGATTATACTCATGCACTCTATGCCAAATTGATGCCTCCTAGTCAAAGTGGGATTTATATTTCAAGGTGGGATATCAAAGATATTGCCCTTGAAGCGGGGGATTCGATGGCGATTCATCCACGTAAACGGATGTTTGAATTGCTGATGAAGTACGCCGTGAGCAAAGAGAATATGACGTTGGTGCTTGATGCTATGGAAAAACATATCAACGAAAAAATCGCTATTTATGAAGAGTTGATGGAGAGTTTTCCAAGCTCCAAAGAGATATTTGAGCCTCAAATTGCCAAAGCCAAAAAGAGTGTAGCACTTTTCCCCTCAATACTCGATGAGTATTTTGTTTAAAGCTCTTGTTGGTGAAGTTTCAATCGTGGGTTCAACCAATCACCATTAAACTTTTGCTAAAATAGGTTTTTAGATTTTAAAATGTTTGCACACAAAGGATAAACAATGAAAGTATTACTAGTAAAAGATGTAAAATCTCTAGGACACGCAGGAGAGATAAAAGAGGTCAAAGATGGCTATGCACAAAACTTTTTGATCAAAAAGGGATTGGCAAAATTGGCAACAACCCAAGTAATCGAGCAGTGGAAAGTAGATGAAGCCCAAAAGGCTCAAATGCTCAAAGATGAGATAGAGCAGTTTCAAAACTACAAAAAACAACTTGAAAACATAACCGTTGTCATTAGCAAAAAAGCAGCTCCTGTTGGCATTCAAGGGAGTGTGGGCAAAGAGGATATTGTAGAGAAGCTCAAAAGTGCCTACAATATTGAGATCGATAAAAAATCACTCGAACTCAAAAAAGCAATCAAAACCACGGGTATTCACGATGTCGATGCCAAGCTAGGACACGGCATTCATGCCAATATTCGTGTTGAAGTAGTAAGTGAGTAGTCGTGTTTGAAGCAACTACGATACTAGGCTACAAAGGCAAAAACGCAGCCGTCATTGGCGGAGATGGGCAAGTAACCTTTGGGAATGCTATCCTCAAAGGCAATGCCAATAAGATTCGCAAACTTTTTGATGGCAAAATTTTGGCAGGATTTGCAGGAAGCACGGCAGATGCTTTTACGCTTTTTGATATGTTTGAGGGGATTCTCAATGAAAAAAAGGGCGATTTGTTTCGCTCGGTGATAGAGTTTTCCAAACAGTGGCGAAAAGATAAACATTTGCGTAGCCTTGAGGCGATGATGATAGTACTCAACCGTGAGCATATCTTTATCCTTTCGGGTAATGGCGATGTGGTAGAGCCTGAAGATGGACAAATAGCCGCTATTGGAAGCGGAGGCAACTACGCTATTGCAGCCGCACGAGCTTTGGCAAAACACGCTACGATGGATGAAACAAGCCTTGTGCAAGAGTCCTTGATGATAGCGGGTGAGCTGTGTATCTATACCAATCAAAACATTAAAATATTAGAGCTATAAGGAAGAGTTGTTGGAGAATTTGACACCTAAAGAGATTGTAGAGTATCTTGATAAGTATGTTATAGGACAAGAAAAGGCCAAAAAGACCATCGCTGTAGCCTTGCGTAATCGCTACCGCCGCATGAAGTTGTCCCCTGAAATTCAAAAAGATATTGTACCCAAAAATATTTTGATGATAGGCGATACGGGGGTAGGTAAGACGGAGATTGCTAGACGACTCGCCTCCATGATGAGTCTGCCTTTTATCAAAGTCGAAGCGAGTAAATACACCGAAGTAGGCTTTGTAGGACGTGATGTGGAGTCGATGGTGAGGGATTTGGCAATGGTTTCGATAGGAATTGTCAAAGAGGAGATGACCAAAGCCAACCAAGAAAAAATTGAAGCCTATATCGAAAACAAAATCATCGAACAGCTTTTGCCACCTCTACCTTCTGGGGCTAGTGAGGAGAAAAAGAGTGACTACGAACGAAGCTTTGCCAAGATGCAAGAACGCCTTGCCAAAGGGGAGCTAGACCATCTCAAAATCAATGTAGAGATTACCCAAGATGCTTTTGATTTGAGTGATAACTCTATGCCCATGCACATCATTGAGGTACAAGAGTCGATTTCCAAAGTGCTAGGCGGACTCAACAAGCCCAAAAAAAAGGAAGTAACCGTCAAGGAAGCCAAACCTATTTTGGCTCAAGAGGCGACGCACTATCTGCTTGATGAGGAGAGTATCAAAAAAGAGGCACTTGAACGTGCACAGATGGGAGGGATTATCTTCATTGATGAGATTGATAAGGTAGCGGTTTCAAGCTCAAATAGCCGACAAGACCCAAGCAAAGAGGGGGTACAAAGAGACCTGCTTCCTATCGTAGAGGGATCGAATGTCCATACCAAATTGGGAGTACTCAAAACCGACCATATTTTGTTTATCGCCGCTGGAGCTTTTCATCTCTCCAAACCCAGTGATCTTATCCCCGAACTTCAAGGGCGTTTTCCGTTGCGTGTCGAGCTTGATTGCCTCGATGAGGAGACGCTCTATCGCATCTTGACCGAACCCAAAAACTCTATCGTACAACAATACAAACTTTTGATGGGCGTTGAGGGCGTGGCGTTGCTTTTCAAAGAAGAGGCACTAAGAGCCGTAGCCAAATACGCTTTTATGGCCAATGAGAAGAGCGAAGATATTGGAGCAAGAAGATTGCATACGATTATGGAAAAGGTACTTGAAGAGATTAGCTTCGACGCCGATAGACACCACGGCGAAGCTATCGAGATCGATGAAGCACTCGTAAGCCAACAAATTGGCGAAATCGTCAAAGACGAGGATGCTACACGCTACATTTTGTAAATAAGCCACCTCGTCATTTTGTGCTTCACTCGTTCCAAAGCTCCTTGCTTTTACCTCGTTCCCATCGTCTCGATGGGAACGCGTACGAGAGCTATATAAGCCAACTAACGTTGGATTGTAAGTGAAATTATACTCAAACATTGGTAGGCATTCCCACGCAGGAGCGATGGGAACGAGGGAAATAAAATGACTTATAAATATGATAACGAAAAGCAAACAATTTACTTTCAAAAAGATTGTGTTTTAATTAAAATAGGAGATGTGTATGAAAAAGTATTTTTATAACAGGCTAATCGGTTAGCTCCTCCTGTTACCAATCGTATCCATAAGTGATGTTTTTCCCTGTATAACTTTTATTTGACAGATTTATATCTTGTATGTCTTTTTAGGTTGGGTTAGAATTGCTGCACTTGGGTATTTTTGGCAAAAAGAGTGGTTGAATAGAGAATAAAAAGTGACACGATAGGAAGAAAAATTTTCATGAGGTGGTAACCTTGGAAAGTTTTATGTAAAGTGATATTGTAACACCAATCGAGTAAATAGGGACTTAAGCTAAATGGGGCTTCTTGTTAATATAGTTTGAAAATATCAAAGAAGATTTCAAATCTAAAGCTTAGTATCAAAAACTATACTATATAATATCTGATGTTACGCACTTTGCCCAACAAATCATCTTTGAACGAGTCATTGCGAGACACGAAGCAATCCACAACATTTGAGATTGCTTCACCCCAAAGGGTTCGCAATGACCTCTTTTGATGCGGTAATTTTTTAGGCACATAAGCTCAGATAACATTTAGACAATTAGCACAAAGGAGTTCTTATTAAAACTTTATATCTTGTACGCCATGCAAAGTCAAGCTGGAAAGATGCAAAGCTAAGTGATTTTGAACGTGGACTATCACGTCAAGGCAAAAAAGATTTGCAAAGCATGAGTTCCTATATCGCTCTATCCAAAGTAGAATCCAACCTAGTACTCTCAAGTTGTGCCTTAAGAGCTCAACTAAGCATTGATGCAATTGTCAATAAGTTGGAGTACAGTGGCAAGATACACTACATCAACGAACTCTACAGAGAAAAACCCAAAACACTGCTCAATGTCATAGCGTTGCAAGATGACCAATACGACAAGATGATGGTTATGGGACACAATCCCGAACTCACCGAATTGGCCAATATTTTTTTAAAAGAGAATATCAACAAACTACCAACATTGGGCTTGATTGAGATTAAGTTTGATACGGATAAATGGGAAGATGTCATAGAGGCACAAGGGAAACTAGGGCTTTTGCTCTACCCCAATCAGTTTAAATACCATATGCCCAAAAAAATCCGAGAACACTATGCTAAGGAAAATTTGAATTTGGATTTGGATGAGTAGTCTTTTGAGTCTGCTATGTTAGACCCCAAATACAATTGGGAGTCTATGTATCCTAAAGGTCTCTCAACTCTTTAGAGATAGCTTGAGAGGTTTTTTCCATAATCATCTTAGCCAAAGCCACATTACCATCATCTCTAAAGATAGCAAATACGTTGATTTTTGTGAAGTTATCACCCGATTGGTCTCCTGCACTGTTGATCAAAAAGACGTGACCATCCATCGTTTTGGTTTCGATAAACGAAGCATCCGAAAACCCAACGTCGAGTGATGATTCCGACATCATTCTAAAAGCATCGTTGAAAATACTTGCTGAATAGGCAATATCAACACCTGTATTTTCATTATCCATATAGAGCGTCTCACCTGCGAAGTTAAGTACCGCCGAACCTAAATAACCACTAACCGTTCGTAATTTTTTCATTGAAATTTCAAAATCTATCATTGTTTAATCCTTACCCTTGAATTCTTGACATAACATCATTAAATGTATTGAGATTTCCACCTTGCGATACTAAGAAATCTTCTAAAACTTTTTGTGAAGCCTCCATGCCACCACTTGCCTCTGCATCTATCATGTTTTTATAGAGTGGTTCAATCATCGCTCTTGCTGTTGCATTCATTCTTTTGCGTGTTGAGGTATAGTTTCTAAACGACCCATCGGGATTGGTTGCTACTCTTACTTGTGCAAATACCCAATAAAATGAACCATCTTTGCAAAGATTTTTGACAAACACATTGGTATCGATTCCGCCTTTGAGATGATCCCATAAGAGCTTAAAAACACTTTTGGGCATATCGGGATGGCGAATGATGAAGTGGGGCTTATCTATCAATTCACTTTGCGTATAACCTGCTATATTGAAAAAAATTGGGTTTGCATAGGTAATATCACCCGCCTCATTGCCTTTTGAGACGATAATATCAATATCTCTCACCTCTTTTTCTACATCTGTAGGTGCAACTCCCATCTATAACTCCTTTTTATATATTATGCTTTGCGTTATTATTCTACATAATTTTACTTAAAGTATCGTTAGGAAACTAAGAGCTTTTTTGCTATAATCCAAAAATTATCTCAATTGTATAGGAAAAAGATGCAAAACAAACCCAATTTTATCAATACGCTCACCGAGGCAATGAACCACGTTGCACAGGCAAAAGATAACAAAGAGATTAATCAACTCATAGAGAAGCTTTTGATGGATTTTACCGACTCCGAACGGGCTACATTATTGATTTTTGATAAAGAACGGATGCTCTTATTCAACGACAATGGGGAAAAAACGCAAAAATTTTCTGTCGTTGGTTCAGATATTGGATTGGCGGGATACACGCTCAACACCAAAAAAAGTGCCATTTTCAACCACGTCACAAGCGAGAAATACTACGAAGCATCTATCGACAATCCAAGCAATATGCGTATCAAAGGACAAATCATTGTTCCGCTCATTCAAGAGGAGAAAATCTATGGATTGGCACGAGTTTCACGCTCCATTCTCTTCAATCGAAACTATACCAAAACCCAACTTGATATGATTAAATCCATCGAAGGATTTCTTATCAAAATCATCAACATTATGCAAGGGGGCAACAAAGCACAAAGCATGGATGTCAATAAACAAGAGGTTGAAGAGAAGATTACCCAAGCCAAAAAAAGCAGCATCAACGACAGCGAAGAGATCAACTCCACCATGCTCTTTCTCTCCAATACCGTCCACGATATTCGCACCCCTGCCAACTCTCTCTATGGATTTTTGGATTTGATGGAGGAGCAGATTAAAGATGAGCGACTCCTAGGCTTCATCGCCAATGCCAAAGAGTCGGCACAATTTATCAATACCCTCACCGATTCGATTTTGGAGCGTATCAAATATGAAAAAGAGTCCTCCACCTCTGAGCCAACCGTTATCAATACGATTAAGTTTTTTTCAAACGTAGCCAATATCTTTACGGCTAATATGTTCAAAAAAGAGATTCACTACCTCATCTACATCGATCCCCTTATCCCCAAAGAGATTGAAATCGAAGAGCTTAAAATCAAACGAGTACTCATCAATCTCATAGGAAACGCTTACAAATTTACACCCAAAGATAAAGTCATTGAGTTTAGGATAGAGTACAATGCACTCCAAAAATCACTAACCTTTAGCGTCAAAGATACAGGTATTGGTATCGCCAAAGAGAACCAAGAGAAGATATTTGAAGCCTTTGAACAAGCCCAAGCCGATACCTCTATCCACTTTGGTGGCACAGGTTTGGGATTGGCAATCTCGGCTAAATACGTCCAAGATTTGGGCGGAAAACTCAAACTTGAAAGCGAGATAGACAAAGGAAGCAACTTCTATTTTGCCATTCCTATCCGCATCATTGATGAGTCTCCCGCACACCTCTCTTTTGAAGATCCAACCAAATTTATTACCATCTTGACCGATCGCCCCGCTTGTATTGATGCCAACAATATGCGAAAATATCTTCAAGATCTCTCTATCGCCGATGAAAACATAGCCATATCCCAAAGCATTACGCCAAAGACAACCCATCTTTTTTGTTTTGAACACAAACTAAGCGAAGAGATTGTCAAAGAGTGCAAAGAGAGAAACATTAAGCTTGTTGCCATAGAAGAACAGCTCTTTTCGATTACCAAAAATCCTAAATACAAAAATCTTAAAGTTATTTCCGAAAACTCCTACTACGGAGATGTACTCTATTCGGCGGTCTCTTCACAACGCAAACCCCGTATCTTTATCGCCGATGACAACAAAATCAACGTCATGCTACTCAAAACCATCCTTGAGAGCGAGTATTGTACTATTGAATACGCCCTTGATGGTCAAGATGCTCTCAATACTCTTATTAAGGGACTCAAAACAAGCAGACCCTTTGATGCGGTTTTCATCGATAAACATATGCCCTCTCTTTCAGGGATTGAGGTGATTGAGCAATACAAAGAGCAAGAAGCCAAATACAAACAGATTCGCCCTCTCAAAGTCATCTCCATTACAGGCGACCCCTCGATTAGCAACGAAGAGAAGAGACTCTATGATTTGATTGTAAGCAAACCCTTTAGTAAAAGCGAAATTCGTGAGGCATTTACCAAATCGGTGACTCAATAATTTGAGATTGCTTCACTTCGTTGGCAATGAGAGTCATTGCAAAGCACGAAGCAATCTATCTAGTTTGTAAATCTAAAGCCTACAAGCGTGATGTCATCTCGACGCATCTCTTCGCCTTGGTAGCGATTGATTTCGCTCAGGATAAGGCGTTTTTGTTTTTGCATGGGTTGATGATGGATAGAGAACAAAAACTTTTTGAAGCGTTTGTTGCCGTACAAAAATCGTTGTGTGCCTCCGATTTGATCGGTGATACCATCGGAGTAGAGATAAAAACTCTGATCTTTTAGGCTTAGGGTGTGATTGGTGTATTCATAATCTATCCTAGAACGCTTATAGCCTAAGCTTTGTTTGTTGCTTTTGATAGTTACCACCTCTCCATCTTCAATATAGACCAAATCAATCTTAGCCCCTGCAAATGTGAGATATTCTCTAGTACTATCAATATAACACAATCCCATATCCAAACCATCATCGCTAAGAGCATTGTGGTGGTTTTGATTGAGCTGTGAACGTATTTCGCTGTTGAGTTCACGCAGTATCATGGCGGGATTGTCACTTATAACGCTATGGCTTAAACGCCTAAAACTACTACCTACAAGCATCGTGATAAAACCTCCCGATACCCCATGCCCCGTACAATCGGCTACTCCTATAAGTATGCCTTTGTCGCTTTTGCCATAGAGATAGAGGTCACCGCTTACAATATCTTTGGGTTGCCAAATCACAAAACTCTCCCCAAACTCCTTGCTGAACGCCTCCCATGGAGCTAAAAAGGATTTTTGAATATTGGTAGCGTAACGGATAGAAGATTGCAATTGGGTATTGGAGTGTGAAAGCTTCTCGTGATTTTCATGCAAAAGCGTATAGGCTTCTCGCACAATTTTCGCAAAGAAAAAAGCAATCAAAATCACCACAACATTGACCGCACTAAAACGCATAAACTCAATCGTTGAAAGCGTAACGCCTACAGTTGTGTAGATATAGGGCATCACAATGGCGTAAAAGATAAACAAAAACTTCATTCCCTCCTTGTAGCCTTTGAGCGAAAAAGTGACAAAAGGGAGCGTAAAAGACCATAAAATCGAAAACGATTGGGCTTTGGCGACAAAAATAGTGGCAATAGCTGCAAAAATAATGGTCAAAACCGCAAAGGTGGAGGCGACATCAATGGTGTGTTTGATACGCAATCTATACCAAATATAAACGATAGGTAGCGTAAAAATCCCCTCGGCAATGCCTAAAGTATAGTTGCCAATCACAAATAGATGAACAAGAAAAAAGACAAAAAAGACACTTCCTGCCAAATAGAGAATGATATTGGTCATCAAAACTTGCTGATAGAGATAGCTATTTTTGTCTATAGGCATATTGGATAAAAAAATAGTCCTAAAAGTTTTGGGTTTCATCGTGTCCCTTATTTGGGTTGTAATCATGCAAAGTAGTATTTAATTTTATTTATTATACTATATACTTCATAAAAGTTCTAAAAAGGAGGTTGGGTATGAAAAAGTTTTTTGCTCTTATGGTGTTGGTGGTTTTGGGATTGACACAAGAGGTGATTGCAAATGAAGTCTATTACGCCAAAATCGGCTACAACGACAAAATCAACTCGTACGGTGAGCGTTTAGGCAGTGTAGCGGATATTTTACGACAAGATAGAGCCAACTATCATAAGTTTTTCGTGCGTGATAGAGAGGATTCGGGCGATAGATTTTTTGCCTATCCTGATAATCGAGAAAGAATGGCTTCGATGCTACGCAACGGATACATCTCTCCCGCTACTCGTGATGCGATAATGTATGGCAATCCTGTGGTGCGTGTGACCATTTATGATTATCGAATCGAAGTAGAACTCTACTAATGCGTTACTTCATCCTCTTTGTGACGCTCTCCCTTTTTGCTTTGGGTGAGTGCGATGATAATGCCGATAAATTGGCGGCTTCTTACCCGCAAGTAAGCCACTGCCACAACAATCGCATCGTTTTTACCGATGGCACAACGATGCTCTACGATGATGGGAAACGCAAAAGCTTTGAGGAGTTGCTTGATAATGCCGATATTGAGGATATGTTTTCCATGCACTATCCACGAGGCAAAAGCTCCTACGCTCCTCCTGCCAAAGATTTTGACCCTGGGCGTATTAGAAATGAAGCCTTTATGAAGAAGATTTACGGCTCAACCTCTTATCAAACCCAAGCAAAGCTTACAACCATTCCTTTTGTGCATGGCAAACGCATCCAAATTACCACTACCAACGGGGTGGATAAAAAACTCCAAGCCGTGGGTCGTGAACTTGAAATGCTTCCGCAAAAATATCACAAATATTTCGCACAAATAGGCGGAACCTACTATTGGCGACCTATTGCAGGAACCAATCGACTCAGTTCACACTCTTTTGGTATTGCTATTGATATTAATGTCAAATACTCTGCCTATTGGCTATGGAGCAAAGGGGCTTATCGCTACCAAAATCAAATCCCTCCTGCTATCGTCGAGATATTTGAAAAACACGGCTTTATTTGGGGTGGCAAATGGTATCACTACGATACCATGCACTTCGAGTATCGCCCTGAGCTTTTACGTTAATCCCTAGATAGAGGGGACTTCGATGCGTTTTAAAATCTCTTCACTTGATAACGCACTTAAAAGCCTCTCCTCAAAGCACTCAAAACTCTCGTGAAGCTCTTTGTTGTCACGATAGTACTCCATGAGTTTTTTGACAACAAATTTTGCTTCACTAAGGGGTAGGGATTTGATAAGTACTCTTGCCTCTTTTGCCTCTTTGGTGGCTTTTCCGCCTAGATAAATATGTACACCATCGACTCTATTGCCCTTGCTATCTTTGGTTTTGCATCCCTCGAAGCCAATATCGGCAACGCCATGAATCCCGCATCCTTTGGGACAAGCCGACCAATACATGCGTACTTTTCCCGACTCGATGGGTACCTCTTTTGCCAAAAAATGAGCCAGTTCAATAGCATCGGGCTTATTGGGAATAACGCCAAAAGCACAAGTAGCCGTTCCTGCACAGGCAATTTGATGATTGAAGTAGATGTTTTGATAGGTGGCGTAGTGATGAAAAAGAGGGGAGTTTTGCACCCTTTGCGCCTCTTCTTTGTTGGTGATAATGTAGAGACTTTGCTCAACTGAGAGTCGTATCTCGCCCCCTACACTTTGAGCCAATTCACCTACGGCTTTTAAATCACTTCCTTTGAATACGCCACTAGGAATGCTAAGATGCACGGCTTTTGTATCTTCATCCAAATCAAAAATTCCACTATCATTAAGTGCGTACTCATCCGCGACCAAAAGCTCCCCGCTTGTTGCATACTCCTCTTTGGAATAGGTTTTAATCGCTTCAACAAAGCTCTCCATTCCGACTGCTTCGAGCAAAAAATGCAATCGGTTTTTGTTTCGATTGTCTCTAAAACCATACTCTTTGAAGAGATTGATAATGGCATGAAAGGTTGGTACTACTTGTTCTTGCTTCACAAAAAGTCCACTATCACGAGCTTGAATGCCTACACGACCACCCAAATAGAGGTTGAAGCCCACCTCGTCGCCCTTTTTTGCCAATACAAAAGCACAATCATGTCCATAGATATTGCAATCATTGATACGATTTCCCAAAATAGCCGTATTAAACTTGCGAGGCAAAGTGCCTATCCACTCCTCTTGCTTTAAAAAGATACTTTGCAAAGCATCAATAAGGGGTTTGGTTTGTATGATGGAACTTTTGCCCAATCCATCAAATGAGCTTGTGACGATATTGCGAAAGTTATCGACACCTGTTTGAAAAGTGCTAATCCCTACCGCATCAAGCTCTCTTAAAACCGTGGGCAAATCTTTGAATTGCAAAAACCTAAACTCTAGCTGTTGGCGGGTGGTAATATCGATATAATCCTCCCCGTATTGTTGTGAAACGATGCCTAGTTGGATGGCTTGAGCGGGACTAAGTTGCCCTGCGGGTATGCGAATACGCAACATAAAACGTCCATCTTCTTTGGCAAAGAGTCCAAAACATTTGAGAAAATAATCGCTATCTTCTTGGCTAAGATTCTCCAATCCGTTTTGGCAGATGGTTTGGAGCTGATTGTAAACACTAAGGGGTGTTTTGAGTGCTTTAATGGCTTCGATTTTATTGTGCTTGGCGTTGCGTGCCTCTTTTGCTTGTTGTAATATTTGCATCTATTTTTCCTTTCGTGTGGGGTGGGTATAATCCACCAAAATATTAACTGACCTTACGCACCTGCATTCCATTTCGGAGGTGGGACTTCAGTCCACTTATTGGCTTGGATAGTAAGAGAACCAAATCTTAGCTTTTGTGGGACTAAAGTCCCACTTCCGATAAAAGTGCGTAACATCAGTTATCCATTAAACAGTGTGTGAAACTTCACCACATCTCCAAAGACCAAAATAGCGGGAGGCTCTATATCTTTGGCACAATGTTCGAGATTGGCTAGTGAAGAGGTTACCACTTTTTGGTTGGGGCGTGAGGCGTTGGAGACAATGGCACAGAGTTTGTTGGGAGCTACTCCCAAAGCTATCGACGCTTTTACAATCTCTTTGAGCCTACTCAACCCCATAAGCACCACTACCGTATGATTGGGTTTATGTAGCAGTTCTATCCAATCGAGATTGAGTGAGTTGCCTTTGAGGTGAGCCGATACCACACTAAAACCTGTAGCGTATCCACGAGCCGTCACGGGAATACCTGCACTTGCACAACCGCTAATAGAGGAGCTTATTCCTGCAATCACTTCGGTTTCAATATTGGCATGAATGAGATCGCTTAGCTCCTCTGCTCCTCTTCCAAATACAAACGGATCACCGCTTTTGAGTCGTGCGACACTTTTGCCTTGATGGGCGTAGTGGAGAATAAGGGCGTTTATCTCCTCTTGGCTTTTGCTATGAAACCCTTTTTGTTTGCCTACGGATAGTTTAAGTGTCTCCTTGGGTACAATCGCCATAATCTCATCGGATATAAGATGGTCATAAAGCACCACATCAACACTTTGAATAATCTTATAAGCCCTAATCGTGAGCAGTTCGACATCGCCCAATCCACACCCCACCAAAAAGACTTTGGATTGTTGTCTCAAAAGCTCTTTTTGGGTTTGAGGCACATCAATGATACCCCTATCACGCTCTTTTTGTTTGGATTGGAGATAAGCGGCAATATCTTTGGGGATAAGCTTTTGGCACTCATCTCTAAAAAACTTCGCTGCTGTTGGAGAGGCTCCATTGGAAGAGACGGCGATTTGCAAAGGGAGATTGGGAGTGAGTGCCATGAAATAAAAATCGCACAAGCTAGGCTTATCGACAACATTGAGCAAAATAGGATACTTCTTTTTGTATTTCACAAGCTTTTTGGCTACTTTTGGATCACCCGTAGCATCAATGATAATGTGAAAATCGCCAATATCTTTGAGCTTAAAGGATTTGCGGAGGATTTTGTTGGTGGTGAAAAAAATCTCATCGTTGAACGTTTTGGCAATAATCGTAAAATCCATTTCATTATGACTTAGCACTTGAGCCTTTTGCAAAGCCACTTTGCCACCCCCAATAAGGAGAATTTTTTGGTTTTTGAGCAGTATGGGCAAGGTAGCGTTTTTCATAGTTTGTTCACCTTTACAGCGGAGTGGTTGTAGTCGGGCTGAAGCGACTCTTTGTCTAAAATATCATTGGTTAGATAGTTAATCTCACGGTTGCTAATGGGAATAAAGAGCGTTTTTTCTCGAATGGTAGGGGTAATGAGAGCTTTGGTTTGCACCTTGCCTCTACGGGAAATCACCTCAATGCTATCACCCTCGTTTATCCCTAACTCCTTAGCATCATGGGGGTGTATCTCGCAAAAATTGAGTGCTTTGTATTTGAGCAAGGTGGTGGGGAGATTGGTTTTTGTACCACTATGCCACTGATCACGTGTACGCCCCGTGAGCAAAACAAAAGGGTACTCCAAATTGGGTTTTTCGCTTAAGAGATGGTTTTGGACAAAATGCAACACCCCTTTTTGATTGGGAGTTAAAAAATCCCTAATCTCTTCACCCCAAACAAAGGGCTTCTTGACCAACTCTTCGTAGGAAGTTTTATAGATATCCATGTAGCCATTAAGACGTGTCATGGCTTTATACTCATCAAATATTGCTTGTGGAGTATCAAAATTAAACTGCTCTTTGTATCCCAATGCTTGTGCAAGAAGTTGAAAGATTTGCCAATCGCTTTTGCAATCGATAGAGGTTCGAGTGAGTCTCTCTTGTTTGGTAATGGTTCTATCAAGATTGGTTTGTGTTCCCTCCTTTTCGCCCCACGGAGCCGCTGGGAGACGAATATGGGCAAAAGCGGCACTTTCACTATTTTCGTAGGCGTTGATTTCGACAACAAGGGCTATTTTTCGTAGCGACGCTTCGTTTTTGTGGCGATTGGGCAGATGGTAGATGGGGTCAGTATGGCAAATAATCAACACATCCAAATTGGCGTGAAGCATTTGAGTGGCGGTGAGTCCAACTTGAGGGTTGATGTTGTCGGTTTTCCAAAACTGGCTTACTTTGGCGATACTCGCCTCATCAAATCCCAAATGTACTGCCAACATAGTTGAAAGTCCGCCCACCTCTCGTCCTCCCATGGCATTGGGTTGTCCTGTGAGCGAAAGAGGACCATTGCCCTCTTTGAAGATTTTGCCCGTAAGCAGATGGGTATTGATAAGAGCCAAATTTTTATCGACTCCTTGAGAAGATTGATTAAGCCCCATTGTCCATGCTGTAATGATATTGGGACTGTTTTTGTAGAGTTGCCAAAAGGCTTCAAAGATTGGCATACTTAAGCCCGTACGTTTGAGCATCTTTGTGGTGGGAATACGTTTGAATTTATTGACAAAACTCTCAAAGTTTTCGAGTTTTGTATGCACAAAATCCTCATCGTAGAGCTTTTCATCGATAATGCGTTTGGAGAGGAGATTAAAAAAATCAATATCGCTTCCTGCTTTGATAGGCAAATAGAGATCGGCAATTTTTGCCGTATCGGTAAAGCGTGGGTCAATAACAACAACTTTGAGTCCCTCTTTTTTGGCTTTTTTGATTTGATTGTGAAAAACCACATGGGCTTCGGCGGTGTTGGCTCCTGCCAAAATCAACAAATTGCTTTTAAATATATCCTCCATACGCACAGGCACAAAATCGGCTCCCAAAGATTTTTTGTACGCTACGACCGCACTTGCCATGCAGGTACGACTGTTGGTATCGATACTATTAGTACCCAAAAAGCCCTTAGCAAGTTTGTTGGCGATGTAGTAATCTTCGGTGAGCATTTGCCCCGATAGATAGAAGCCTATCTTCTCTTTGGGAGTAGCTTTGATGGTGTTGGCAATAGTAGCAATAGCCTCCTCCCATGTGCTAACGCCAAAGGGTTGCTCAATACTCTTACGCATATGAGGGCGAAGCAGACGAGTCGGGGTTTGGATGCTTACAAGTTCACTAATTCCCTTGGAGCAGAGTTTCCCCTCGTTGGTAGGGTAAGCTACATCTCCTATGAGTTTATGAGGCTCATACTCTAGCCCACACCCTACGCCGCAATATCCACAGACTGATTTTATCATCTTTACTAATCCTCGCTATGATAGATATGAAATTGTACACTGAAGTTAATGTAATTTTAAGCTATATATTGATTAAAAAATAGGCAATAGTGCGATTAAATAGTAATATAAAGTGTGATACAATTCCATCAACAACAAAATTAATGTAAAGTTAAGGAGATAAGATGTTAAAAAAGGTTTTAAAAATTGGTTTTGGACTCTCATTGGTCACTTCGGCGTTGCTATCCGCTCCCGAAAAAACAAAACTCAAAATTGGATTTATTGCACTCACCGATTGCGCACCTTTGGTTATTGCCAAAGAAAAAGGGTTTTTCAAAGCAGAGGGACTTGATGTTGATGTTGCCAAAGAGGGTGGCGGTTGGCCAGGGATTCAGCAAAAAGTCATTAATGGAGAGTATGACTTCTCACACGCTCTTGCAGGTATGCCCATCGCCGCTACGCTAGGCATCAACGGCGAAGCTCATTTGGTTGCACTGCTTTCACTTGATTTTAACGGTAATGCCATTACCTACGGAAACACCATCATCAAAGAGATGGAGAAGTATGGATTGGATAAAACGCAAAGACCCGTAAGTGCCGATAGCCTCAAAAAATACATTGATGCCAAACACGCCAAAGAGGGAGAGAAATACCAACCGCTTAATTTTGGTATGGTACACCCTGTAAGTACGCACAACTACGAGCTTCGTTATTGGATGGGGGCAAGTGGCATTAAGCCCGATTCCGATTGTACTATCAAACCCTTCCCACCTCCAACCATGCCTTCCAACCTCATTGCGGGTAATATTGAGGGATATTGTGTAGGTGAGCCATGGAACAGTAGAATTGTGCTTAAGGGCAAGGGCTCGGCTTTGGTTACCAACTACGATATTTGGAACAACAACCCCGAAAAAGTACTTCAAGCACGAGCCGATTTTGTAGAGAAATATCCCGAAACGACCAAAGCTGTCATGAGAGCGGTACTTAAAGCTCAAATGTGGTTGGATGCTTCGTGGGAAAATCGAGAAGAGGCGATTGGGTATCTAGCCAAAAACAACTACGTCAAAGCACCCAAAGATGTATTGCGAAAATCAATGAGCGGAACCTTTCTCTATACCAAAGGAGTCAATAGTTCCAACCCAATGTTTAATGTCTTTGCTAACTACTACGCCGCCTATCCATTTTACAGTCACGGAATGTGGTTTATAACGCAAATGTATCGATGGGGACAAATTGATAAGCCCGTCAATATGAAAGAGGTGATTGAAAAGGTCTATCGACCCGATTTGTTTGAGACGGTAGCCAAAGAGGTAGGATACACATTACCACCCAGTGCATGGAAAAAAGATGGAGTAGATGAGTACAATAAATTTATCGACGGCAAAGTATTTGACCCTAACAAAGCCGTAGAGTATATTTACGATTTCAACGTCACCACCCCGCTTGTCACCAAAGAGGCATTGCTCAAAGAGAACAATTGGAGCGTAGAGACCAAGCAACCCACCTATGTATGCCCTTATGGACCCGCAGGATGTGCCGACCCTAAGTATGTAACAAAAAAATAGGCACAAAGTAGCGATATATTCGTAACTAATGTTACGCACTTTTATCGGAAGTGGGACTTTAGTCCCACAAAAAGCCAAGATTTGGTTGTCGTTATTATCGAAGCCAATAGGTGGGACTAAAGTCCCACTTCCAAAATACCATTGCATCTGCATAAGGTCAGTTCGCAACAAAGAGGAGAGATAATGAACAGTGAATGGATCAAAAAAATTCTATTGCCTATGTTGGTTTTTATTGCTATTGTAGGGGGTTGGCATCAGATTGCCGCACACATCAATGAGTTTCCTACCCCTAGCGATACCTACACCGCAGCTTTTGGTGGTATCAACAGTGAGGGCGATGAGGTGAAAGGGGTATTAGCCGATCCTTTTTATATCGAAAATCAAGACGACAAAGGGATTTTTTGGCAAATATTGGCTTCGCTTAAGCGGGTTTTTATGGGATTTATTTTGGCTATTGTGATAGGTGTGCCTTTGGGATTGTTCATTGGTATGAGTCGTTTGGCTCAATACGCCTTTGATCCTTTTATTCAAATCTTCAAACCTGTTTCGCCTCTAGCATGGCTACCGCTGTTGCTCTTTATCTTTCAAGATATTGACCTTACGGCTATTTCGACCATCTTTATCACGTCGATTTGGCCCATCATCATCAATACGGCTTTGGGGGTGCGTAGCGTAAACAGTGACTATATGAATGTTGCCAAAGTGCTTCAATTTTCGCCTTTTGAAAAGGTGACCAAGATTATTTTGCCCGTTGCGATTCCTTTTATTTTCACAGGCATGAGACTCTCACTGGGGATTGCATGGCTTGTGATTGTGGCAGCTGAGATGCTTACAGGGGGCATTGGAATAGGATTTTGGATTTGGGATGCCTACAACAATCTCAACTATCACCATATCATTATAGGCATTATGATTGTAGGAGTCATAGGATTTATTTTGGATGTTATTATGGGCAAAATTGCTGATTTTTTTGACTATCGAACCAAAGGGAGAGCATAATTATGGGCGAAAAAAAGTTTTTATACTTAGAAAATATTGAAAAGCGATTTCCAATAACAGGTAAAGAGGATTATGTAGCTGTCACGAATGTGCATTTGGAAATTAAAGAGAATGAGATTGTCTCCATTATTGGACATAGTGGATGCGGTAAATCAACATTGCTCAACATGATAGCAGGACTCGATAGACAAACAAGCGGTAATATTCTCTTAACAGGCTAATCGGTTAGCTCCTCCTGTTACCAATCGTATCCATAAGTGATGTTTTTCTCTAATTTACTGGTTCCATGGGTTACATTATAGCATATTTAGGAGGAGCTAACCGACTAGCCTGTAAAGAAAATTTTGATGAAGTTGAAAAATTATTTGATAAGTATCAAACCATTCAAGGCAGACTCAATTTTATATCTCAAAAGGTAGGCATTAAGCCATATATTCGGGAAATTAAGATAACTAATTTTAAATTGCTTCAAAATTTCACTATTGAATTTAATGAGAAAATCAATATTATAATCGGTGAGAACTCTAGCGGAAAGACTTCACTACTACAAGCTATTACACTAGCCTTGCTTGATAAAAATGTAGCCATTCAAACAGGCAAAAACCCTTACAGTCAATACATCACAAAAGATACCGATGTTTCAACAATTACACTCACAATGGATGAGTTTGAAAAAAAGATAGTGCTACATGAAGCATCTAGGAGTGTAGAAAATAATTTCTTATCACCGTTTGTATTGGCTTACAGTTCGAGTATCTTTACCAAGTATGGTGAGGTTGAATCGTTGGTAGAGAAACTACTTGCCCAAAAAGTATATGAAGATTTTACAAAATCAATTTTTACCGATTATATTGATACACTCTATAATCCAAAAGCTATTCTAAATGTCCTAAAAGATAAGAAAAGTAAACGAGCCAAAGAAGTAGAAAAAATTTTTGTTGGTACAATTAATAGCTTTTTATCGACTTTGGATGATTTTAGTTTAGAAATAGGAGATAAGAGTGGTAATTATTGCTTTAGAGACAAAAAGAAAAAAGAGTTTACGCTCAAAAATTTAAGCGAAGGGTATCGCAATAGTATCCTACTCATTGGTGACATACTCATCAAAGTACTAGGTGTCGGAAAGAAACCCGATACAATCGAGGGTGTTATCCTCATAGATGAATTTGACAGACACCTCCACCCCAAATGGCAAAGCAACTTAGTAACCAAGCTCACAACTATTTTTCCATATATTCAATTTATCTTGACGACGCATAATCCGATGTCGGTATTGGGGAGAGAAGCCAACGAGATTACTATCATCAAAGAAGAAGATAAAGAACTCAAAGCTATCAAAAAGAGCGGTACAAAAAATATTGATGCAGGTACGGTGCTTGTTAAATACTTTGGTGTAAATTTGGTGAGTAATGTAATGCATGACAATCTCAAACGCTTTACGCAATTGAAATTAAAAAATCAAGAATTATCCGAAGAGGAAACAAAGGAGTTTGCAAAATTAGAAGAAGATTTAAGCGAGACAGTGGCTACTAACTTTATATACAACAATGGATATTTTAAATTTTTGAAGTTTGCAAAAACACATCAAGATATTGATTTTGATGAACTCGATGAATTAAGCGAAGAGGAGTTGGATAGATTATTAAGTGATTTTGAGGAATCACTATGATTAATATGCGACCTATCTATTTGGATGCTTCTTTCCAAAAAGCATTGCAAAAATTTCACAAGAAGCTTCCTCAGGAGTGTTACGAGACAACCGATTGTGAGTGGTCATTGTTTAAAAAAGCTTTTTTGAAGTTTTCAAAATACAAATGTCCTATTTGTGAAGACAGGGTAAGAAGATATGACGATATCGACCATTTTAGACCAAAAGAAGAGGCGTTGTACCCTTTTTTGAAGTGTTGCTATCAAAATTATATAGTTATGTGTAGCGAATGCAATAGGTTTTATAAAAAAAGTAACTTCCCATTATTGAACCCTACTCAAAAAGCTACAAGTGTCGTAGAACTCAAAAACGAAAAACCTCTACTCGTCAATCCAATGCATGATGACATATTTGAACTGTTTCAATTAGAATTTATAGTATCAAATAAAAATAATAAAAAGATGCTAGTAGTTGCTCCAAAAGATGGCATTGATGACGAAAGCAGACAAAAAGCCCAAGCCACAATAGAGCTTTATGGTATTGGGAATTGTGATGATAATGATAAAATTGATGATTGTAGAATTGATTTACTAGAGAATCATTATGACCAATTTATCGAATTAGCAAAAAGAGCAAAAAAATATTTTGAAGACAAAACAGAGCGAAATAGAGTTTTACTAGGCAAAAAAATAAAGGAAAAACCAAGTTTGGAAAAATACGGTTTTGTAGAGTTCATCAAAAAAGGTCAATTTAAAATTGCAATTTGATAAAAAAGTGCGATAGGATTAAAACAAATAAAAGCCCCCAAAATAAAAGAGGAGGAGGGGGATTTTGGGGGCGGGGGATTAGTTTACGGTTACTTCTACGGGGTCTGATTCCCAAATACCGTGTTTGGTGCAGTAGCTGTGGGCTACAAGGTTCATCTTTTTGCCTGTTGCCAATACGTGGAATGTTACTTTGGCATGACCTTTGTGTTCGTCACCGCCTAGCATACCTGCCATGAAGTCGGCTTTTGCGACAAGTGTCTCACCGTTAAAAAGTGAAATACTTGCAATGTAGTGGTTCATATCATCGGGGTGTGTGTATTCTTTTCCGTTTTGTACGGTGACTTCAAACATCTCACCACCATTTACAGACTCTACAGTGTGAATAAATGGAGAGTGTCTATCAATATAATCTTTTTTGGCTTCTCTCTCTACGGTGTCGATATCGACATACTTATTGATCTTTGGCATTGTGTTCTCCTTAAGTTGTGTGTTTATATTCTATCAAAGCGATAGTTACAATCAAATTATAGCAAAAATTTTTTTAATTAGGATAAAATAACTCTTATTTTTACAATATTTTTGGATTGAGAGGGGTGTTGCGTCTAATGGTATGAAGCTGGGGTTCATGCTCAATCATATTTTCTATAAGGTCATAATCGTTGAACATCGAGTGGTTTTCAAAGATATAGTAGCCAATGGTGAGCTTTTTTGTGAATTTGATGGCGTATTTCTCTTCAAGCGAAGCAATATCGACCTTTGTATCGTCGTTAAATTTCACAATCAAACCCAAATTTTCTTCATGGGAACGGTAGCGGGTATTGGGAACGGCGATTTTTTTGACTACACCCTCTTGTTTGGTGAGTTTGAGCGTGAACGTTGTGTTGTCTTCTTTGATTTTGTGGGCGTTAAGCAAGAGTGAACAAGCAAACAAAAGAGCGAAAAATTTAAACATGGGCGACTTCCTAACAATTTAATGGCTCAAATTATAGCCACTTTTTCCCCAATTCAAGCGATATTTTGGGGAAAATTAGGCTTTTGGTGGGGTTTGTTTCTAGCCTTTTGAAGTTTTTTGCGTCATTTTAAACGCAAGTGAAGCAAACTTAAGCTTTATAAAATTTACTGTTTTGGGTATAATTCATCAAATCAAACAGAGGAGATTTATATGCAAACGATAGAGTTAAATGTGGATGATAGATTTTACAATGATATTGTAAAAAGTGGCATAGATTTGCAACATGAACTCAAAAAAATGCTAAAAAGAGCCATTTATAAAAAAGAACACACAATAGCGGATGAAATCAAGCAAGGTTTGAGCCAAATCGAACATTTCAAACAAGGCAAAATAGAGCTTCAAGATGCAAATAATTTTCTTGGTGAATTAAAAAGTGCACATTAAAACCACCTCAATATTCACTAAAAGTTTCAAAAAACTTTTCAAAAAAGACAAAAATCTTCTCAAAGAGTATGAAAACCTTTTAAATGACTTGGTTGCAAATCCAAATTTGGGAACGCATATATCAAATGGTATCTATAAAATCAGACTTCAAAACAAATCAAACAACAAAGGAAAAAGTGCTGGTTATAGAGTAATTAGCTACACAAAATTGGAAGATACGATTTTGCTTGTGCATATTTACTCGAAAAGTGATAGCGAAAATATCAAAGAAGAGATTATTTTTGATATTGTAAATGAGTTTTTAAACTCTTGATGAAAATAAAAATGATAAAAGATTTAGAATACTATACGGCATTGGATTACGATATAGCCGTGAGAGCTTTGGATGAAAGCGAGGGGGGTGGATTTTTGGCTTATTATGTTGATATGCCCTTTCTAATGGGTGATGGAGAGACAAAAGAGGAGGCTATCAAAGATGTCAAAAGTGCCTTTGAAGTGTATGTTGCATCAGCTCTCAAACACAACGATAGGATAGTAGAACCCAAACATCAAACGATGGCCAAGAGACTCAATATCACTCTTCCAAATTATTTATTGGAAAAAATTGATGCTTACACCAAAAACCACAATATCACACGAAGTGCATTTATCCAACAAGCCTCAAAACAACTCTTGCAAATGCAATCTTAAAAGTTTGATAAAAAAATTTGATGATACTATGGATAACTATTATAAATTATCTATAGACGAAAGCCAATAAGATTATTAAACTAGCAACAGCTTTTGAGATTTGTGGGTGGGTGTATCCTGCAAATTTTAAAACTTTTTATAGATGGTGTGGAGTTGGTTTAGGGCTATCTTTATGAACATACCGCCCCAAAACGTAGTCGTTTTTGAAAAATCGCTCGATAAAGGGGTGTTGGGTGGCGAGTACCTCCTTTAGAGTTCCTTGTGCTACGACCTTTTTGTCTGCCAAAATCGAAAATCTATCGATGATGGAAAAGATAGAGTCAAGGTCATGGGTGATAATCACAATGGTAATATCAAGCAAATTGCGTAACTCTACAATCAATTTATCAAAATCTCTAGCCCCAATGGGATCAAGCCCAGAGGTTGGTTCATCCAAAAAGAGCAGTTTGGGATCCATTGCCAAAGCTCTTGCAAGGGCGACACGCTTGATCATCCCTCCGCTAAGCTGTGCGGGATAGAGAGAGGCTACATCGGGAGAGAGTCCTACCATATTGAGTTTGGTTGCTACGATTTGATTGATGAGTTTTTGAGGGGTTTGGGTGTATTCAGAGATAGCAATAGCGATATTTTGAGCCACATTGAGCGAGGAGTACAACGCTCCAAATTGAAAGAGTATCCCCCATTTTTGACGCAATGCTTGAGCCTCTTGATAGGTGATGGTGTTGAGATTGTAGCCTAGTACCTCTATCTCACCGCTTGTGGGTTGAAGCAACATAATCATCTCTTGAATAAGTAGCGTTTTACCCGCACCGCTCTCTCCGAGTATCCCGTAAATTTCTCCCGCTTCGATGGTTAGATTGATACCATCATGTATCACTTTTTCTCCAAAACTTGTGACGATATTTCGCATTGATACTACGCTCATATCCCCAGTCCTGTAAAAAATATCGAAAAGAGTGCATCGCAGACAATCACAAAAAAGATGGAATTAACCACGCTTTTGGTGGTGTAGTATCCTATGCTTTGGGTATTGGATGAGACTTGAAATCCTCTATAGGTGCTAATAATGGCAATAATAACCGCAAAAAAGGGAGCTTTGAGGATGCCTATGAGATAGTGTGTGGGCGAAAGTGCACTTTGGAGTCGGTGAATGAACTGCTCAAAAGAGATACCCAGTTCCAAATTGGCTACCACCATACCTCCAAAAATCCCCACAATATCAGCAAAAAAGATAAGCAAAGGCATAGCGACAATCAGAGCAAATATGCGAGGAAGTACCAAAAAGTAGTAGGGGTCAAATCCCATGGTTTTCATCGCATTAATCTCTTGTGTAATCTTCATCGCTCCAATTTGAGCCGTATAGGATGAGCCGCTTCGTCCAGCTATAACAATGGCGGTAATCATGGGGGCTAGTTCTCGTGTGATAGAGATTCCAATCATATCGACGATAAAAATATCGGCTCCAAATTTCGCCAACTGCACCGCACTTTGATAAGCAATCACAAGCCCTACCAAAAAAGCCGTAAGGGCCACAATAGGCAAGGCGTTGATGCCTGAGATGTGAATGTAGTAGCTTATCTCTTTGAAGCGTATTTTGCTAGGCGATAGGAGGGATTGCCCAAAAGCCATAGTTGTTTGCCCCAAAAACTCCAATAGCTCTTTGCCCCCCTCTAGGCTTTTGAGTGTGGCTTTGCCGATACGATGGAAGATATTGGGGGTTTTGATAGTAATGGTAGAGTTTTTGCTGTGGAGTTCAAGCAGTTTGTACATTCGCTTTTGTTTGTCGTTGTAGCCAATAATCTCTACGGTGTGTTTTTGTTGAAAGGTGTGGTAGTATTGACGAAAGAGTATCACACCTGCACTATCAAAGCTCTCGATACCGCTCACATCCCACACGATAGAGCGATTGTTTATCTTTTTGAGTAGCTCACTTAGCTCTTTGTCTATGGCTTTGAGATGGTAGATGTTCCAATGGTTGATGGAATGTAGCGTAATAGAGCGGTCGTTTTGGGTAATGGATAGATAGGTCATGAGTTGCCTCTCTCTAATTTGTTGTTAAATATACTCAATATCTCTCATAGGGTAGTGTTTTTTATTATTTGTCCAAAGCTTCATGCTGTTTATTTTGGCTGATGCGGCAATCATATAATCTTCTAGTGAGATTTTATTGAAAGCTTTACTGTATTGATTGGTATAGAGTCCTGCTTGTATGCCTGTTTGTTTGCATATGTCTATATTTGTTAAACGATTAAAAAAATCCTCTATAGTCTTATATTCTTTTTTGAATGCACCTGCGTATATCTCGGCTACTACAATAGGGTTGTAGTAAAATGTTGTGTTGTTGTTATAGAGATTTAAAAAAGCATCAACAAAGTATCCATCTTTTTTAAGTAGATTGATAATTATATCGGTATCAAGCATGACTCTATTCATTTATTATCCTGCTGTTGGCTCTTAGGTTATCAACGTATTGGATACTATCTCTATTTTCAAAACTCTTTAGAGGCTTCATGTTGTCAAAAAAAGCATTCATATCCTCTTTTTTATCACGTTTCAATTCATTATTTATCGCTTTTTGGACAAATTCGGATACACTTATATTTAAAGATTTGGATATATCTTCTATTTTTGAAAAAATATCATTATCAATAGCTATATGTCTTTGATACATTTGTAATCCTTTTAAGTTCTTAAAATACAATTTAAACAATTATATCCAAATTTCCATTATCGGTTTTGTATTGTTTATCTTTTTGAGTAGCTCACTTAGCTCTTTGTCTATGGCTTTGAGATGGTAGATGTTCCAATGGTTGATGGAGTGTAGAGTAATAGAGCGGTCGTTTTGGGTAATGGATAGATAGGTCATTGTTGGATGTATTCTTGAATTTGTTGAACAAAAATGCCAAAATCATCAATCAAATCTAAAAAATCATAGAGTTTTTTCATATCAATAGCGATGTATTCATGGATTAAGATGTTTTTTGGTCCTATAATTTGTATCAATTTATCATGTAGAGATTGATTGATGTAATGTGATTGTTTTAATAAAACAATACACTCTCCATAGCTTTTTGGATTGCCTAAATTGTATCGATTGACAAGATGACATGAGATGTCGATAATAATTTGAATACTCTCAAAGAGTCCGTATCGCAAAGACCACTCATTAAACTTATCATTTTCTAGGTCTTGAAATGTAATAGTAGATTTATACTCTTTGAGTTTTGCAATGTTGTTTTCAAGTACTTCCAAGCGTTCAAGCATAATTTCTCTCTCCAAAGAATCCAGACTCTATACGACGTTTGAGACTTTCATTGCTTTGTTGTATCAATGGATAGGTATCAAAGTAGTAGAGCATCGAGTTGGTTTTGAAGTCTATATAAGCATTTTCATCTACAATTGTTATAGGTATATGGTTGGTTGTAATATTATAAGCCAAGAGCGGATGCGTTTTGTAAAGGTGATTGAGAGTATTGATTTCAATCTTTTTATGCAATTGCATTTCCAAATAAGTCGTATATCCACCCATTTCAAGCACCGAAGAGGGAGTTTTAAAATGAATGGCTATATCAATATCACTCATAGGAGTCGCTTTTGCCTGTGCATAGGAGCCATAAAGCAACACAAAATCAATAGTGGATAACTTATCACTAAAATATGCCTCAATAGTATCTATCATCTTTTTCTCCTTTGGAAATTATAGCATATTAGTTTTGTACAATCACCACTAAAACATCCTCTCTTTATTCCCACAAATTTTGATTAAAAATACCAAGTATGATAATTTTTTGCTTTTTGTTATCAATTTCAAATGGGATAGTGTATCCTTTATATATAAGTTCTCGTACGTTTTTATCTATAGCATTTTCTTTTTTTCTGTAAGCATAAGGATTGTTTGGGATGTTTTCTATTTTATCTATCACTTCATCAAAAAATTTCAATGCTCGTAGGGGGCTATCTTTGGCGATGAATTGAACAATAACATCAAATTCTAAATCAAATCTAACAGATTGTTCCAAAGTTAAAGTCTCGATACTAAATCCTCTCGAATTTTGTCAAGTCCCGTACCAAAAGGTAGAGTTTGCATTTTGCCGTCTCTATACTCCTCGACTCTTTTATTGACCTCTTCATCCAGTGATTTTTTTATCACCACAGCATCGTTGGGTAAACTTTTCATCAGTTTATCGAACTGCTCTAAATACTGATCTTTTATACATATTTGCATGGTCATGTGATTGTGCCTTTTGAATTGATTTTATATTATATCCAAATTTCCATTATCGGTTTTGTACAATCACCACCACGGCAATAGCAAATCCGCCATCGTGGCTAATGGAGAGCGATGAGGTTTGGATAGAGTGGAGCAATTGGGCTTTTGGGCTTAATCGAAAGTGCGGGGCATTTTTGGCATCTTTGTAGATTTCAATGTCGTGAAAAGCCAACTCACTCCCAATCCCACACCCCAAAGCTTTGGCAATAGCCTCTTTAGCAGCCCAATACCCAGCAAGAGAAGCGGGTT
Organism: Sulfurovum sp. FS08-3; assembly: GCA_000830175.1. Classification (GTDB taxonomy): domain Bacteria; phylum Campylobacterota; class Campylobacteria; order Campylobacterales; family Sulfurovaceae; genus FS08-3. Next base: position 60,230 of record JQIS01000050.1, read on the forward strand.
TTTGCGAAAGCATGGCTATTTCGCTATCATTTAAAAAACGTTGGGTATAGCGTGTACCAAATCTCTCCAAAGCTCTCTGGATACGCTCAATAGCGACTATATCGGTGCCTATTTTCATTTTTGCTCTTTAGGGCTTATCAATCATATACCCCATTCCTCGGATGTTGAGTATCAAATGCTCTTTGAGCATCTTTTTGAGGCGGTTGATTTCGGCTCTTATGGTGGCGTTATCGACGATTTGTGCCTCCCAAACGTAGATGCGAAATTGCTCAAAATCGACGACTCGTCCACGATTACGAGCCAAAAGATCAATAATTTGGTGTTGGCGTTTGGTGAGGGTTTGAGGCTCATCGTTGAAAAGCAAGGTGGAGTGTTCTTGATCGTAGCTGTAGTTTGTGGAGAGTCTTAGGTGTACTCTTGGGGTATCTTTGGGGATAATAATCCTATCAATACGCAAAAGCAACTCTTTGAGATGAAAAGGCTTTTTGAGATAGTCGTAGCAACCCAATGTGTAAGCCCGTGAAATATCCTCTATATCGACCAATGCACTAATATAAATCGTGGGTGTATAGACTTTGAGTCCATGAACCATCTCAAGCAAAGAGAGTCCATCGATTTGGGGTACGTTGATATCCAAAATAAGCAAATCGTAACGACTCTCTTTGAGGGCTTCAAACGCCTCCAAACCGTTTACAAAACTCTCCACTTTGTGTCCTTGAGCGATAAGAAAGTCGCTAATGGAGTCATTGAGCATCAGTTCATCTTCGAGTAGGAGTATCTTCATCTATCACGGCTTTGCACAAGAGTCTCTTTTTGGGTTGATTATACTCAAAATAGTGCAGGGTGTCAATACGGTTATGGGCATGGATTAGTCCCCCATCATCTTAAAACGATACCCAAAAGCAGTCATCTCTTGCGTTGTGTCGATGGTGATAGCCACATCCTCCTCATCGCAGATACTTTTAACCAATCTTAAACCAATCCCAAATCCCTCTTGAGTCTTCTCCTCACGATAAAAAGCATCAAAAATGCGTCGCTTATCTTTTATCTCTTTGGAACAACTCGCAATGAGCAGTTCAATGTGACTCCCCACAATCTTAAGAGTGATATAGATAGGATTTTTGGGCAAGGTGTATTTGATAGCGTTGGTGAGGGTATTATCGACAATGCGTTGCAATTTGGTTTTGTTGAAATAGATAAAAAACTTCTCCTCTTTGGAGTAGGAGTATTCAAACTCCAAAGCGTTCATGGTGGCGACTAAGGAGAAAAAATCGATACGAGAACTCACAAATTGCTCCAAATCAATCACCTTTTTGGGGTACTCAATTTGATTTTTTTTGACCAAATAGCTCAAATCGTCGTAGATACTAAAGATATTTTTGGTTGCCGCTTCGATTTTGGAAAGCTCTTTGGATTTCTCTCCTTGCATCTCAAGTATCTCTATGCTTGTGAGAATCACACTCAAAGGAGTATTAGTCTCATGGACGGTATAGCGTAAAAACTCCTTTTGGTTGTTGAGGATTTTTTCTGAGAACTCTTTTTCCTCTTGGAGTTTGGCAATCTTTTGGCGAACTTTGTCTTCTAGGCTAAGATTGAGTTGCGTAAGAGAGTTTTTTTGCCAATCAATAATATCAATCATCGCATTGGCATGACCTACCATCAATTTAAAATCATCAAAAAAGATAGCGTGGGGGTTGATACGCTGTTTTTTGTGAGCCGATTGATTAAAAAAATCCAAAAATATCTCAATATCACGCCGCAACAAAGAGCTAAAGATATTGTAAAATCCCAACACAATAGCAAAGAGAATAAAGGCAAGCGTGGCGATGTTTACCATGCTTTGGATAATAATGGATTTGAGCTTGTAGCGGTTTTGCTCTTGGAGTTTGAGTATGGATGAAATATCTTTGATGATACGGATACGATCGCCCCTGTCGATGAGTTCATACATCAAGGTGTTGCCCTTGCGTTGATAGCTTTGGGAGTTGGCTTTGGGGGTTTTGTCGATTGTGATGGTAATAGAGTTTTGTGCAAAAAGATTTTTGATTTTTTGCGTATCCTTGCAACGTAGATGTTTGATGACGTTATTGACTTGCGTGGCAATGGCACTCACCTCTTGAATGTGTTGATTTTCGACGGTATCTATCTTCTCTTGAAGTGTTTTTTGGTACTCGTAATACTTTTCTTTGATTAATAACGTAGCGAAAATAATAGTAAAAGCAAAGATAATAAGCATAGTAATAATGTTTGCTTTTTTAATCGTAATGGAACGGGGTTGTTTAAAAAGGTGAAAGATTTTCATGAGTAGGATTATAGCACAATCATAAGTTTGAGAGTAGCATAAAGAGGTTATAATATCTTACATTTTATTACAATTTAGGACTTCAAAGAATGTTTGAAACGTTTTTAACCAAACTCCAAAGCGATGAAAAGTTTATTACCGTCGAGATTACTCCCCCGCACGGTGCTTCTATCGGTCAAATCATTGAAAATATTGACAAACTTCAACTAGCACACAAGATTGATGGTTTTAGCCTCACCGATAACCCTCTTGCCAAACTTAAGATGTCGGGAGTACTTAGTGCTATCAAAGTGCAACACTATTTCCAAAAGCCTGTCATTGCGACGATGAGTATGCGAGATACCAACAAACTCTCGATGCAATCCACCTTGCTAGGGGCTAACGATTTTGATTTGCGTTGCATTTTGGCTCTCACAGGAGACCCTGCTAAACTAAGCGACCAACCCGAGGTCAAAGGGGTAGTAGAGCGTGATTCGACGCTGCTTTTGAGTATCATTTATCATCTCAACAAAGGAGTCGATTACTCCAATCAATCCCTCAATCCGCCACCCAAACCCATCTACCCCTTTGCCGTCTCCAACTCCTACTCCAAGGATAAGACACGACTTGAAAAACGCATACTCAAAAAGCTCAATTACGGTGCTAGAGCGATTTTGACGCAACCTATCTACGACCTTGATAATGCCAAAGAGCTACTTGAAATATTTGAAAGTGCCAAAAACCAAAGCATTCGCCAATCGGCAAAAGAGGCGCAACTCATTATGGGACAATTCCCCGTCGTGAGAGCAAGAACCGCCAATTTTATCTCCGATAAAGTCCCTGGTATCCATGTACCCAAAGCCATAGTCGATGAGATGAATCTAGCAGCAATGGACGGCGAAGCCAAAGAACAAGAGGTAGGATTTGCCCTCTCAAAAGCAATTTTTGATAATATCATGAAACTTCACGGCAAAGTACACCTTATGACACACAATCGCTTCGATTTATGCTCTGATTTGATAGGAAAAAATTTTAGTATTAAAACGTAACCAAACTGTTTTATAATGTGTTGATAAAATTTTTTGAGGTGTTGAGATATGAAAAAACTTTACATTATTCGTCATGCTAAATCGAGTTGGAAGGATCTTGCTCTTAGTGATTTTGATCGTCCGCTCAATAGGCGTGGGAAAAGTAATGCACTGTTTATGGGAGAGCTTTTGGCTCAAAAAGGCATCAAGCCCGATATTATCGTCTCTTCACCTGCCAAAAGAGCTTTTGAAACCTCAAACACTATCGCCAAAGCATTGGACTACTCTATCCAAAGAATTGTCTATAAGATGGAGATTTATGAAGCCTCTGTGAGTGCATTGTTTGATATTATCGCTTCGGTGGACAATCAAGACCAATCGCTCTTTTTAATCGGACACAATCCCTCGCTTAACCTACTGCTTGAACGATTAGTGCCTAGTAACACCATCGAAAACATTGTAACGGCGGGTATTGTCGAGCTTGAACTTAATATCTCAAAATGGAGAGATATTTCGCCTCGCACCACCCGTCTAGTCTCTTTTGAGTATCCCAAAAAACATTTGGAGATCTATACGCAAGTGGCTTAGACTCCTTGCGTGGTGTCAAAGACTCGGATATGGAGTCTATCGCTGTATCGAAATCCATGATCAATACAAAACTCAAAAACCGCCTTGTCGTTTTGCTCCAATACCTCACGATTTTCGCCAATAGGCATGATGTAAATCTCTCTATCGGTGTAGCTACTTGTAATCTCTTGGATTTCGTCCATGGCGCTACCTTGAATCAATGCTTTGTCGATAGTAAATTTAAAAAAACTCTCATGCGATGAAGCGATAATATTGGCAATGGCTTCGAGTTTGATACGTTTGTGTTTGGGCTCGTCGCTATTGGAGAGCTTGATAGAGAGTGCAAAGATGCACTGGCGGTACTTTGGGTATTTGTCAAAGTCTATCATAATAGTAGCGTTGGTTTCAAACGTGACCGCAATGCCCCTATCCACCAAAAACGAAACAATGCGATAGAAGTTGATATTTTGATAATAGAGCAACGGCTCACCGCCTGTAATGACCACGTGAGGATCATACCCAATAGCCCCAAATTGCAACGCAAGATGGTCGATAGTGGATTGTGCATTATCAACCTTTTGCCATTGGTGCATAAAGCCACGATCAACCGCAAAATAGGTATCGCACCCGAGTTTATTCTCTCCATTGACTCGATACTTTGCACCAAAACCTGCACACGAGAGGTTACAAGCCCCTGTACGAATGAAATAAGAGGGTACTCCTGCGTATTTGCCTTCTCCTTGAATAGAGAAAAACTCTTCAACGATATAAAACATCATCCCCCCGTTTGATAAAAAGCTCGTGAAGAGGATTGCGTCGTATCGCTACTTTGGCTCTCACTCCATCGATTCTCTTTAGGTTTATCTTTTAAAATGGTAGCCAACACCGCTGCCGCTCCCTCAATATCCCCGCTTTTGACGTATTGTGCTATACTTAATGCCTCATCAAAGTAGAGGCAAGGGATCAAAAATCCTTCAGCACTGAGTCGAATACGGTTGCAACTTTCGCAAAAGTCATGCTTGTGGGGATCAATAAGTCCAAATCGTGTACCATCATTGAGACGATAGGCAAAGGATGGAGAACTACCGCTTCGCCCTATTTTGTGGATTTCGTATTTGCTTTTGATAACTTCCAAAATTTCACGCCCGTGCATTCCTTTTATTTGGCTTGAAGCGTGGTCGTTTTCCATGTATTCAATAAAACGTGCCTCGACTCCTTTGTCACGAGAGTACTCCAAAATATCAATAATTTCATGGTCGTTTATGCCTTTGAGGGGTACCATATTGATTTTGATTGCCAATCCTACCTCCAAAGCCCTATCAATGCCTTTAAGCACCGCATCCAAGACATCTTTTTGGGCGATACGGTGAGCGGTTTGGGGATTGAGCGAATCGAGTGAGATATTGATGCGTTTAAGCCCCGCCTCTTTGAGCTGCAAAGCGCATTGTGGGAGCAAAAATCCATTGGTCGTCAAGGCTAAATCGACGCTGTTGTTGTAGTTGTAAATCATGGCGATAAATTTATCCAAATCCTCACGAAGCAACGGTTCGCCGCCTGTGATGCGTATCTTCTTGATGCCACCATCAATGGCTACTTTGATAAACAAAAAAAGCTCTTCAAAGCTCAACAAATTCTCTTTTGGAACCCATGAAAAGGGCTTTTGGGGCATACAGTATTGACAACGAAAATTGCATCGTTCCGTCACAGAGACCCTTAGGTAGTCCACCACACGTCCGTGTCCATCTATTAACATTTACTTATCCATTTAGGTTTTTTCATAGAGTATCCAAAAGTATATAAAGGGTAGATAATGCTAGGCTTTTTTCCCTATTCTCATTGAGGAGGATGGGAGCCAAGTGAGCTTGATGCCGTTGCATTTTAAAATAACTGGAGTTCTATTGCTTTTTGATGAGCGTCAATCCTACACTGCCCCATGCCGTTATGCCGCCACGATACCATTTGATTTTGTGGGGCGGATAACCCACCTCCAAAAGCGTCTCAATGGCTCTAGGAGAGTGGGTACACCATGAACCGTTGCAAAAAAGGAGTATCTCTTTGGCGTTGGCAAAATCAAATGTACCCTCTTTGATAACAACACCCAATGTTTGATAGGCTCTATGGTACTCCTCTTTGAAATCTTCATCTATTGTAAGCTCATCAAAGGGGATATTGATAGCACTAGGAATGGTAGAGTGGTTGAACCAATTGGCAGGGCGTGAATCGACCAAAAGATAGTTTTGAGGTGCTTTAGAGGATTTGTGTAAGATAAACTCCAACACTTCCAACTCTCCATAGGTTTCAATCTCTTTGTGAAGCTTAAGAGGTTGTATCACCCCTTGTGTGGTCACAAAGCTCTTTTTGCACGATTGAGAAAGGGTATCATGAGCAAAATCTCCTCCCCATAGGCTCTCTTCGTTCATGGCTAGATTGAGGCATTTTGGATCAATTTCACGCTCGATTGTGACGGTTTGATTGCCCTCTTTTACTTTGACTCCCACTAAAGGAAGTTTGGTAGTATCTACGCCAAAAAGCGATGAGACAAAGAGCAACGCAATGAGAGCTTTGGGCATACTGTAATCCTTTGTTGGTGTTGGGAAACTATACAGGCAACACTCGAATATTCTCATCAAGTTTTTGTTTGAGTGTATTTTCGATAGCATAAAGCGTTCCTGTAGAACCCGTAGCACAACTTGAACACGCTCCAAGGTAGCGAATGTAGATATCGAAATAAGGCATATTCTCTTTGATGTCGATAATCTCCATATCGCCTCCATCCATGACAAGCATAGGGCGAATGTATTCATCAATAATGCCATCAACGGCTTTGATGCGTTGTACAATTGTCATCTTGTCAAAAGTAGCCTTGCCCATAAGTGAAGCGTTAGCGGCATCTTCGAGTCGCTCATGATCCATTTTGTCACGCGTTTGAGCCAAAATATCTACCAAATAGACGCTTCGTTCTTCATGTCCGCCTGGACGTACGCAGGATTTGCAATAGCTTCCTGCTTTGGTTGTCTTAACCAATGTTTCGATATCGCTTATATTGTGTTCACGAATGGCATCAACAATCTCTTTGCGTGTCATTCTAGCGCATTCACATACAATATCTTGATTTTCAAGTTCGCTTCGCTCTACACCCTTGTATTGTGCTGCTGCTTCCAAAATAACATCGTACGCCATAACCGAACAGTGCATCTTTTGGGGTGGAACAGCGGGAGTATCGGGGTCATCTCTCAAAAACGCCTCCACTTCGGTATTGGTAATATGAATCGCATCATCGACTCTTCGTCCAATACAAAGCTCCGCCATAGCATCGCTTGAAGCAATCGCCGTACCGCAACCAAAGCTTTTGAATTTGCTACCTATTATCGTATCGGTTTTGGGATCAACAAGCCAAAAGAGACGTACTGCATCCCCGCAACTCTCCGCTCCAAAATCGGCTACGATGAGTTTTGCACCTTGTGCATCGGCATCGGCTTGTGTAAACTCACCCAAAGCTTTGGGGTTGTTCATTCTCTCTTGTACTTTTTTACTGTATTGTTCCCAAACATTTCCAGTTACCAAATCATTTCGTGCCATAATTTTCTCCTAAAATTTAGTGTTAAGTGTTAAGCTTTTTTGTAAGCCACTTAGCATACTTAGTATTTCTTAGTGCAAATGCACTGAGAACGCCTCTTGTTTTGCGTAAGTCATCGAGATACCTCGTAGTCGCTCAACGGTAGCTTTGACCTTCTCAAGCACATAATCAATTTGCTCTTTGGTGGTAAATTTACTCAAAGCAAACATAACGGTTGCATTGGCTATCTCCGTTTTTTCTCCCAAAGCCTCCACAACGGCACTTGATTCCAAATCTTCACTGCTGCAACTTGAACCTGTCGAGAGATAGATAGTGTTCATATTCATATCCCACAACATCGCTTCACCCTCAATACCTCTAAAGCTCATTGCCACAAGGTTTTTAAGTCTATGCTCTTTGGGTACATAGCTTTTGGTATCGGGGATTTTAAGCAACTCCTCTTCAAGATAATCTCTCAAAGCCCGTGTGGTATGGTCAAAGAAAGAGAGGTTGATATTGGCTATCTCCATTGCCGTTGCCATTGCAGCTACGCCGTTGTTGTAGAGACTTCCTGCACGTTTACCGCCCATGACATTTTTGGCTCCGTGAATCAAAGGAGTATAAGGTACTCCTGCTTTGACGAAAATACCACCTACGCCTTTGGGACCGTGGAATTTATGAGCCGACCATGTGAAGTAATCCACGCCCAAATCCTGCACATCAACAGCCATTTTACCAATGGCTTGAGCGCCGTCACTGTGAAAATAGACACCGTGTTTTTTGGCTATTGCTGATATGGCTTTGATATCTTGAATCGCTCCTGTCTCATTGGAGGCTATCAAAACAGAAATGAGAGCGGTTTTATCGGTAATAGCAGCTTCTAGTTCGTCGAGCTTGACCAAACCTTTGGAATCAGTACCTATGTAGGTCACCTCCATGCCCATATCTTTGCAATATTTAAGCGGTGATTTGATGGATGAATGCTCCGCTACGGTTGAAATAACATGGTTTTTGGGACTTCCTTTTAAAAACGCGTGCAAAAAAGTTTTGATGACGATGTTGTTGCCCTCTGTGGTTGATGAAGTGACGATAATATCATCCTCATCACTGGCATTGATAGCAGCATACATCTTGTCGTAGGCTTCATTGAGCAAAGCCCGTGTTTCGATTCCTTTGTTGTAAATGACATTCACATTCCCGTATTTTTCGATAGTTTGGATGTAAACATCTTTGACTTTTGGGTCTATGGGGGTGGTTGAATTATTATCTAAATAGACTTCCATTTTGTTTCCTTTTGTAAGTGTTGTAATTATACCTTGTTCTATTTATAGTTTTACACTATTTAACCTTAATAAAGGATAAAAATAGTCCTATTTTATAAAATATAGCTAGTTAATAACTCAATGCAAGTTTCGTTCCAATATTTAAGGGAGCAATTTTTAAGGCAATCAACATTCTACTCTCAATCTATCGTGGTATAATACGACCTATCAATACAATAAGGAAAATGATGGAAAATTTACCCAGTTGCCCCAAATGTGGAAGCACTTATACTTATGAGGATGGAGATTTATTGATTTGTCCCGAGTGTGCCTACGAGTGGTCAAAAACGCAAGAAGCCACCCATGAGACACAACTCATCGTCAAAGATGCCAATGGAAATATACTTCAAGATGGCGATGATGTGACCGTTATCAAAGACCTCAAAGTCAAAGGAAGCTCATCGGGTATCAAAGTAGGTACCAAAATCAAAGGGATTCGACTCGTTGAGAGCAACGATGGTCACAATATTGATTGCAAAGTTACAGGTGTGGGTGCTATTAAACTCAAGCAAGAGTTTGTCAAAAAATCTTAATCGACTTCCGTAAGACCATTGCCCGTAAATATGGTATAATGCTAGACATTTTTATTAAAGGAAGACTAAATGTTTGGCAAACCATCAAAAAATTATGATCTATCACCCCAAGAACTCGATGCACTACAATACGCAAAAGTCACCACCGCAAAAGGTACTATTTGGCTTAAACTCTATCCCGACGAAACGCCCAATACCGTAGCAAACTTTGCACATTTGGCAAACAGTGGATTTTACAATGGATTAAACTTTCATCGAGTTATTGCAGGATTTATGGCTCAAGGGGGTTGTCCACTAGGTACAGGTACAGGTGGACCCAATTGGCAAATCAAATGCGAAACGGCTACAGCAAAACATCCTCATCTAAGAGGAGCATTGTCTATGGCACACGCAGGACCCAACACAGGCGGAAGTCAATTTTTCATTACGTTTGTCAATACACCCCACCTAGATGGTGTCCACACAGTGTTTGGCGGGATTGAGAGCGATGATGTGGAGAGCTTTATGGCACTTGATAGCATTGCACAAGGCGATAAGATTGTCTCAATCGAGGTAGTTGAGAGTAAAAACTAACTTTTTTTGATTCTTAAGTATCGAGGTTTTTGATGCTTAAGATAAGTAAAAACTTTTTGAGTTGCTTCCAAAAGGTCTTTTTGAGATCTTTGGGAAGGTTGAGCATAATTTGTCTTGAGACTCCTCAAGTGCTTCATGGGCATTTGTCCAAAAAAAATCTATCAAGTTCTTCTATTTACAAAATTTTCCAGTTCTAAAAAAACTTTTTTAATTGTGTTTGAGTTTCTATGAATATTGTTTAAACCTTATTGTGGTAGATTTTCGGCAAATTATAATATTCAATAATACATTATTGGAGGAAAGTTATAATTTTTGTTTTTATTATTTTAAAGGATGATTTTATGAGATTAGCAAGTATGGATGTTGGGCTTAAGCGAATTGGTTTGGCAATATGTTTTGATAACGCTACAGTAATGCCTCAAAAGGCAATTGTGCGTCAAAATCGCAATCAAGCCGCACGAGATGTCAAAAATTTTTTGATAGAGTGGCAAATAGATAGACTTATTGTTGGTATTCCTTATGAGGGTTCAAGCAGTGACGAAATGGAGCGGCGTATTAAACATTTTGCATTATTAATAGATACGCAAGTTGAAATAGTCTATCAAGATGAGCAGGGAAGTAGCTTTGAAGCGGGTGAGTTGATTAGGGGAGAAATGAAGCACAAGCGAGACGGACGGCTTGATTCTTTGGCGGCTAAAATTATTTTAGAAAGATTTTTAGAAAAAAATAGATAAATTTCCCAAAACCCCTTGACAAACAAAAACAATTGAGCTATAATTCCCGTCCAACAACAGCAAGACC
>JQIS01000051.1 GCA_000830175.1 Sulfurovum sp. FS08-3
TTGATAGTTTGCTCGGGTTTAATGTATGATTTGTGTAGATAGGGATGGCTAAAGTCCCACTTCCGAAATGTCATTCATTTGCATATTTTACAAATAGGGTACAGGTGCGTAACATCAGTTAATATTTCATAGTAGAGGCTCAAGATTATCAAAAATATCCCATGAAAAATAACATTTTTCTCTGTTTATCATTTTGCCTAAGCGTTTGGCAGTGCCAAAACCTACGAGTCACCAACTCCATCCTTTCACTACCGATTTGATACTCACTCCACTTACATTTTGCAGCACTTGATTTAAGTGGAGAGATTTTATTATAAGGTTGGTTGCATATCGATTTCGTGCAATTTCACCAAACTTTGTGCTTTGGCGTCTCGTCCTAGCCACTCGTAGTAGAGTTGGTTCATTGCTTTGGCACCGCCATTGGCAAGAATATGCTCTCTATACCCTTTGGCTTTTTGGGTATTAAATCCGCTTTCATCCATACACTCAAAAAAGGCATCGGCACTAAGTACTTCTGCCCATTTGTAGCTATAGTACCCCGCTGCGTAGCCTCCTGAGAATATGTGGCTAAAGCCGTGTTGAAATTTATTGTAAGCGGGTGGTTTGATAAGCGAGGTCTCTTGGCGAATGGTATCAAGGAGCGTTTGTATCGCTTCGCCTTCAAAAAGCCCTTGGTGGAGCTTAAAATCAAACAACGAAAACTCTACTTGACGAAGCAATCCCAAAGCCGATTGGAAGTTTTTGGACTCTTTGATTTTATCAAGTAGTGCCTCCTCCATAGGTTCGCCACTCTCGTAGTGGTAAGCAAAGGTTTTGAGGATAGCCTTTTCGTAGGCAAAATTTTCCAAAAATTGCGAAGGAAACTCCACCACATCCCATGCTACGCCGTTGATACCACTAATACTTCGCTCACTTTGGCGTGAGAGAATATGGTGCAAGGCATGACCCATCTCATGAAAAAGCGTCACCACATCATCGTGACGAAGCAAAGAGGGAGTCGTAGGAGTAGCGGGAGCGAAGTTGCAAACGATAAAGGCTGAGGCTAGGTGCGTTTGCCCCGATGAATCAACAAAACGGGTCTCAAAGTTGTTCATCCATGCCCCTCCACGCTTCTCCTCTCGTGCTTCCAAATCGACATAGAGTCGGCTTAGTACCCTGCCCTCTTCGTAGAGTTCAAAACTTCGCACACAAGGATGCCACATCGCACTATCAAGCTCTTGTATCTCCAATCCAAAAAGCCTAGAGACGATATCCAAAAGTGCTTCAAGTGTGCGGGATTGTTCAAAATAGGGTTTGGTCATGCTATCATCAAAATCAAACATCTCTTTTTTGAGCTTTTGGGTGTAGTAAGCCACATCGTAGCTCTCTAGGGTTTGTTTGCCATCATAGGCTTGGGCAAAATCTTGGAGCATTTTAAGTTCGAGCTTGGCTTGGGGTTTGGAGAGTCGCACGAGTTCAAGCAAAAACTCTACCACATCGTGGGTACTTTTGGCATCTTTATCGGCTAGTGAATAGTGGGCGAAATTTTCAAATCCCAACAGTTTGGCTTTGGTATCTCTTAGGGCCAATATTGTGTCAATGACGTGTGCGTTTTGGGGTGCTCGGGTGTTGTAGGCACGATAGAGTGCTTCTCTGTGTTTGGGATTGCTTCCGTAGGTCATGTAGGCGATATAGCTAGGCATTTGGAGTGTGAAGCGGTAAACCTCTTTGCCCTCTCTTGTTATCGTGGCTTGTGCAAGGTCGCTTTTGTCTAGCTCTTTGACATCTTCAAAATCTTCGAGGATAAGCTCATAGGCGTTGGTAGCTTCGAGTAGATTTTGGGCAAAGGTGTTGCTTAGTTGGCTTAGTTCGAGTTCGATTACTTCAAGCTCTTTTTTCTTCTCATGAGGCAAATCAATACCGCTAAGTTTAAAATCACGAATGTGGTTATCAATGACCTTTTGGGCTTGGGGGTTGGGGCTTGAGAGTTTTTCTATTTTGCGAAAAAGGGCTTCGTTTTGGGCGATGGTTGATTGAAATTTGGAGAGCAACGGCAAAGAGGCTTCATAGGCATCTTGCGAGGCTTGTGTGTGCATGACCGAATCAATGTGTGCCAATGGATTAAAAAAAAGCTCTAGCTCTTCATCGAGATCTTGAAGAGGTTTGATAATCTCTTCGTAACGCTCACTGGGGCTATGGGTAAGGGCATCTATCTTGTGCAACTGTTCTCCCAAAAGGCTTTGGAGTCTTTGGGGAAAGGTTTCTATATCTTGGAGTTGAAATTCTACAAACATAACGTTCCTATCAATTAAAATTCTCATATCATAGCAAAAGATGATTAATTTAGAGTAAAACCAAACTCACTCCCATCACCATCATCCCCATCACTATCCCCAAAATTGTCGTATGTTCATCGCCGTAGATACGAGAGGCAGGTAGAAGTTCATCAAATGAGATATAAATCATAATCCCCGCCACCACCCCAAAGGTAATAGCCAAAGTAAAATCTCCCATCAAAGGCAACAGCACAAAAAATCCCACCACCGCCCCAATAGGTTCGGCCACTCCCGAAAGTACGGCGTACCCAAAGGCTTTTTTGCGGTTTTTGGTAGCGTAGTAGATGGGCAGTGAGACCGCCATACCCTCTGGAATATTGTGGATAGCGATAGCCACCATGATAGCTACTCCTAAGGAAAGATCATCAAGTGCGGCTACAAACGTCGCAAAGCCTTCGGGGAAGTTGTGGATAGAGATAGCAATCGCCGTAAAAAGCCCTGTGCGTTTGAGGTTGTTGAGATTGAGTGAGCTAGGATGGTTGGGTTTGAGTACTTGAAGCTCATCATCGCTTTTGGGCTGATGGGGATTGACTTCGCTAGGTACGAGTTTATCAATCAAAGCACTCACCAAAATACCCCCTACAAAACACAGCAACATCAACCCCTCCGCTACGCTCTCTTTGGCGTAGAGTAGCATAAAGGCTTCTTTGGATTTGACCATAATCTCCATAAACGAAACATAAATCATCACTCCCGCCGAAAAGCCCAATCCGATGGAGAGCATTTTGTAGTTGTCCTCTTTGGAAAAAAACGCCAAAATCGCACCAATAGCCGTCGAAAACCCAGCTACAAGCGTCAAACCAAATGCAATCAAAAAGCTCTCAAGGGTAATATCGTGCATGGTAATCCTTTGGGGTGTTTTCCTATGAAGAAGTATTGTATCACATAGTAGTTTGCAAAGTAATTTGCTATAATCCCATCACGAAAACAAAAGGCAAGAAAATGGTTATATTTGATAGCGTCAAGAAAGAAAAAGTAGAATTTGTTCCCATCAAAGGCAATGAAGTCTCTATCTATCTCTGCGGACCTACGGTTTATGATGATGCGCATTTGGGTCATGCTCGTAGCTCTCTTAGCTTTGATATTTTGGTACGCACCCTTAAGGCATTGCGATACAACGTAACACTTTGCAAAAACTTTACCGATATTGATGACAAAATCATCGCCAAAGTCAAACAAAGCGGCAAATCATTGAGCGAAATTACAGAGCTTTATACCCAGCGATACCTAGCCGATATGGATGCCTTGGGAGTCCAAAGAGCCGATATAGAACCCAAAGCTACTGAGTCGATGGATGCTATAAGAGATATGATTCTCAAGCTCATCGAAAAAGATTTTGCCTATGTCGTTGAGGGTGGGGATGTCTATTTTGATAGCTCCAAAGATGCTCATTATGGCTCTATTTCGCATCAAGTAGTCGAAGATAGTGCAACGCAAAGCAGAATCGAACACACTAGCCACAAACGCAACCCCAAAGATTTCGCTCTATGGAAAGCGTGTGCTAAGGAGGAGTCGATATGTTTCGATAGCCCTTTTGGCGAGGGTCGTCCAGGGTGGCATATTGAGTGTTCGGCGATGATTGATAAGCATTTTTGTGGCAATGATGACTACACGATTGATATTCATGGAGGCGGAGCCGATTTACTCTTCCCTCACCACGAAAACGAAGCAGCCCAAAGCAGGTGCCACAGTGGCAAAGAGGTGGCGAAGTATTGGATGCACAACGGCTTTGTGCAAATTGATGGCGAAAAGATGAGCAAATCGCTAGGCAATAGCTTTTTTATCAAAGATGCTTTAAAGGTTTACGATAGAGAGGTGTTGCGGTTTTATCTCATAAGTGTGCATTATCGTAATGATTTTAATTTCAACGAAGAGGATCTTCAAGCCTCAAAAAAACGCCTTGATAAACTCTATCGCCTCAAAAAACGTCTCCCATCCAGTGGTAGTAGCATCAATAAAGCGTTTAAAAGCAAACTCCTTGAGGCTATGAGCGATGACCTCAACATCTCAAAGGCGTTGAGCGTAATAGATGAGATGGTGGGAGAGAGCAATGAGGCACTCGATAGAGATTCCAAAAACAAAGCCCTCAAAAAAGAGCTTCTAAGCAATATTGAGTTTATTGAAGAGCTTTTGGGCATTGGAGGCAAGGAGGCTGTAAGCTATTTTCAACTAGGTGTCGATGAGACGACCAAAGCAACGATTGAGAGAGTCTTAGAAGAGCGAAACCTAGCCAAAAAAGCCAAAGATTTTGCACAAGCCGATGCCTTGCGTGATCAATTAACGGCAATGGGCATTGCTATTATGGATACACCTACGGGGAGCGTATGGGAGAGAGTCTAATCAAAACCTCCTCCCTATTTTCTCATAATGTTTCAAAAAGAGCGACCAATTGCTCTTTCTCGAAGCTTTGTTGTATGAGAGTTTCAACTCCTTTGGTAAGCAATGCACTCCTAAGCCCCTCTCCGATAGCCGACTTCCTTGTGGTCAATTGCAATATACTCTACCTTATTAAAAAACAGGAGTCTTAATAATGATTGAATATTGGATATATTTTATACTAACACTTGCACTCTCTACTCTTTTTGCAGTGGCAGGATTGGGTTCTGCTATTGCTTTGGTACCTTTGTTGAATCTCTTGGGATTGCCCTTTGATACTTCTAGGGCATTGGGTCTTTTTGTAAATTTTTTAACTACAGTAACGACAAGTTTTTTAAATTTTAAGAAAAATCTATTGGACAAAGAGTTTGTCTTGCCCCTCGTGATAAGCTCAATGATTACGGCTTTTGTAGGTGCTAAGCTCTCTTTGAACATGGATACGGAAGTTGTCAAAAAAGTATTTGGATTTACCCTATTGATATTGGCATCCATGATGCTTTTTATAAAAATAAAAGCAAAAGGAGCAAATGAAAATTTTGATAAAAGGTTGCTTTTGGTGAGCGGATCAATGGGTGGCTTTTTTTCAGGATTTTTAGGCATTGGTGGTGGATCAATCATATCTCCTATTTTGATTTTTTTGGGATATGAACCCAAAAAAATAGCCATAGGGATAACATTTGTGATACCTTTTTCATCTATCGTTGCTTTTGGAAGTTATGCAACAGTAGTCGATATAGATTTGAAACTTCTAGCAATAGTGTCACTGGGTGCAATCATGGGTGGATCTATAGGGAATTATTTGCTCCATTTTAAAGTTTCATCGCAAACGATAAAAAAATTAATAGCCCTTGTTTTATACATCTTGGCATTTAAAATGATTTTAGGATAAATAAAAAGATTTGTAACAATCAAAGTTTAGATAGAACTCTACCCCCAACAAAAGGAGTAGATAAGAAACTTAAGCGTTTTGAGCTAGTTTTTCCATAGCCTCTTTGGCGTATTTGGTTCCTAGTTCAAAGGCTTTTAGGTTGGCTTCGTGTACTTTTTTGGGTACTTTTGAGAGCATAACCGATTTGAGATGTTCAGCTTCAATAGCATCTACGAAAGTGTTGGCGATAGACAAAGCAATAACTGATTGTGTCAATACCAATCCTACCTCCTCTTTGGCGATAGTAATAATGGGAATCTCTACAATATTCCATTTGTCTCTATCTGCTTGTGAAGGCGTAATCAAAGCAGGGTCAATAACAATCGTACCACCCTGTGATACCCCATTTTTAAACAGATCAAAACTCACCTGTGCAACCGAAAGCATAAAGTCAATCTCACCGTCGTTTGCATAAGGGTAGAAAATCTCTTCATCATCAAGGGTAATATCCACAACCGTTGGACCACCCCGTACTTGCGATGTATAGGTAGCGGTTTTGAGACCGTATCCACCCGCTGTAATTTTCGCTTCAGCAAAAATCTCACCCGCAAGAAGAACACCTTGTCCACCAACTCCTGTAAATCTCATTAATGTTCGTGCCATGGTTCTCTCCTTAAATCTTTTTCTTAAAGTCGTCTTGTGTTACAAGACCTCTTTTACCTTGTTGAGCCGCTTTGATATCTTCGTACATATCGCAATACTCTCTAGCCTCTGTATCTTGTTTTAAGATTCCAGTAGGGAAAAGGTTGAGTTGCTCATCGGGAGTCATCTCATCGTACTTCTTCTTGGGTGCAGTGATAGCATCGATCCAGTTGAGGTTCTCCATTGCCGATTGCATTTTGTTTTTTCGTCCAAGATTGATATGGCAGTTTGAGAGAATATCAAAGAAACTAAATCCTCTATGCTTAAAGCCCTCGATAAAGACCTTTTCGAGTTTTCGTGGTTCGGTTACTTTCTCTCTAGCGACGAATGTTGCACCCGCAGCAATTGCCAATTCACACGCATCAAAGGTTGGGTCAATATTACCCGCTTTTTGCGATACCGTCCACATACCCTGAGGAGTCGTTGGAGAAGTTTGTGAGTTGGTTAGACCGTAAATGAAGTTATTGATAACGATAAAGTTGATATCAATATTTCTTCGACAACCGTGAATTGTATGGTTACCACCAATCGCCAAAGCATCGCCATCTCCACCTACGCAAATGACATGCTTATCGGGGTTAGCCAATTTTACACCCGTTGCAAATGCGACGGTTCGTCCGTGTGTGGTATGAATGGTATTGAAATCAACATACGATGAAAATCTTCCCGAACAACCAATCCCAGAAACCACGCACACATCATCTTTGCTCCATCCTAGCTTATCGACGGCTCGGATAAATGCCTTGAGGATAACACCATCCCCACATCCCCAACACCATAGTGTTGGCATCTTTTCAAGTCTTAAATAGTTATCGTAATTAAATGCCATCTTAGAATACCTCTTTTACTTTATTTACAATTTCATAAGGAGAGATTGCTCTACCGTTTACTTTGTAGAGTCCTTCTAAATCCAATCTTCCTGAAACTCTCTCAACCTCTTCGGTATATTGTCTAATATTGAGTTCAACACACAATACGTTTTTGGTAGCTCTCACAAGCTCTCCCATTCGTTTAGCAGGACTTGGCCAAAGCGTAATAGGTCTAAAGAGTCCTGCTTTGATGCCGTCTTTTCTTAGGTGTCGAATCGCCTCTTTGGCAGCCAATGATACTGAACCGTAAGCTACGATAAGTACCTCTCCCTCGCTTCCATCAAAATCATCCAACATAAACTCTTCATTAAGCTCAATCTCATCGGTGTGCATCATGACCTTATCTTCAAGTCTTTGGATAAGTTTTCTACACGTCTCAATCTCTTCGGTTGGGAAACCTTTTGCATCGTGGTGTAGTCCTGTGAAGTGGTATCGGTAGCCTTTGAACATAGGATTAAGTACCGCAGCTTCATCCGCACCTACACCGTAAGGGCGATAATCTTCAGGTGCACCCTCAAAGGTTTTGCGTGGAACAATCCCTTTTTTTACCTCTTCTACGGTTGGAATCATCGCCTTACCGTGCATATGACCAATCGTCTCATCGGTGAGTACAATAACAGGTTGCATAAATCTATCGGCAAGGTTAAAGGCTCTTACCACTTCGGTATAGCACTCTGCCAAATTCCCTGCACACAGTGTAATGGATCGGTAATCCCCATGCGATGGGTTTCTTGCTTGTCTTACGTCACCTTGAGATACACGAGTAGGCAGACCCGTAGAAGGACCTCCACGCATAACGTTTACAAGTACCAAAGGCACCTCTGCCATTTGAGCAAGACCTAAGTTTTCGGCTTTAAGCGATACCCCAGGACCTGAAGTGGCTGTCATTGAACGTACACCCGACATGGCCGCACCTGCTGCTGCTGCGATTCCTGCAATCTCATCTTCCATTTGAATCGCTGCACCACCCGCTGCTGGTAGCAAATCGGAAATGGTGTGCATGACTTCACTTGATGGAGTAATAGGATATCCACCAAAAAACATACATCCTGCATCGACAGCTGCAATGGCTGCTAAATCATTACCTGTAGAAATAATTTCTCTTAGTTCCATACTCTCCCCTTATTTACCGTAATTTTCAGGTAATCTGTAGTTATTGTTTAAAATAGCTTCCGCTCTTGCTTTGGCTTCATCTGTAAGTTTTGCAAATTTATACTCCGATTTATCCGCTACATAGATAGCAAAATCTGGACATGCAAGCTCACACTCATTACATCCTATGCACGACTCAAGTGCCACAATAGAGATCATAGCACCCAATGTCGAACCAGGTTCTGAACGCATTGACAAAACTCCCGCAGGACATACATCAACACACATATCACAGGCTTTACATCTACTCTCATTTACCCACACAGGAGTATTTTCAGGAGCCACCATTTTTGACATCTTTTCCCCTTTTTTACTAAATTTAAATTCGTTGCAAAGAGCGATTTTTGACTCTTGCGATTTTAAAAAAGTGATTACGATTTAGCATTTCACTAACAAAAGAATATCGAAGTTTGATTTATGAAGATTTTAATAAGTTGTAATTATTGTGTGTATAATCCTAGTTGTTACGATATGAAGCAATAATGACTCAATGGGAGAGGTTAAACATCCAACTTACCTATAGCACACGATACAAAACTTTTAGCTTTTGTAGCAGCCTCATCGATAAATCCCAACTCTTGCGAAGCAAAAGGATAACCCATGGATTTAACTTTTGTTTTTAGATTGTCGATATTTTCATCCTCAATCTCAAGAGTAATAAGACGTGGCACCACACTCAAATCAACTTCCACCTCTCCAAACTCCTCTTTGAGTCCTTTTTTTAGCGTATTAGCACATCCGCTACACTTAATATTTAAAAGAGCAAAACTTTGTTTCATAAAAATCCTTTGTTATATATCATTATAATTATATCTAATTATTGTTACTATTTCAAGTTTTCATTCACACGCACTGCGTTTGGCTCAATGAGAATAATTGTTACTTTTGGAAACATATTAAACCATTGATTGTAACAAATAAGAGCAAAGCAACCTCCAAGAACTCTATTTGAGATTATTTCAACGTGCGTAAAGCCTTGTTGCAGTGAGAGTTTGTAGATGACAAAATAATAGAAAATAGGATTAAGTGTGCAAGATGAATGAATAGTATGTTTTGTATGAATTTTAATGATTAAATATAGAAGTTTGTGGCTCCGAATGCTGGATTCGAACCAGCGACCAAGTGATTAACAGTCACCTACTCTACCGCTGAGCTAATTCGGAATTGAACATAAAAAGATTGTAAAAGTGGCTCCGAATGCTGGATTCGAACCAGCGACCAAGTGATTAACAGTCACCTACTCTACCGCTGAGCTAATTCGGAATGTTTAATTTACCTTAAGCATAATAGCCTAATGGGTGGGCGGTATTATATACAAAATTGACTTCTTTTGTCAAGACAATTTGGCTATTTTGTAAAAAATGAGTCCATTTTTTCTAATTTTTTCGATTTGACCCATTTCCAAAAGTCTTTGCAGAAGTTTTTGGCTTTGCACATCCATCAAAATAGCTATATCCTCATCGGTAAGCGGACGTTTGCTTAGTGTAGCTAGAATCTCCTCTTGCGTGTACATTGATGGAGCAGTGGCGACGTTTTTGCGTGAAGCAATATAAACGGGTAGCGTAACTTCAAAAGCTTGTGCCAATCTTAAAAGCTCCTCATAGCTCAATGGTTTGACATCGTAGGCTGGGGGTCTATCAATAGTGCCAATATCAATGCGTACAGGTTGGAGTTTGAGTAAAAATTGATTATAAGGTGCAATATCTCTATCGTTTATATCTTTGACAAACAATATCTCAATAATCAAATCCCCCTTGTAGTGCTTTTTAAACTCCAACATTCCTTGCATTATCTCATCGATTGAGATGCCATTGTGGACTCTATCAAGCTTTTTTAGACACCTTTGGTTTACGCAATCAAGAGATAGCTTGACGGTATCAAATTTTGCCAATGTTTTTTGAATAGCAGGGTTCATTATGGTACTGCCGTTGCTAAGTATGAGCGTCTTAATCTCTCCTTTAAATAGATTAATTGCCTCTACAAGTGCATCCAAATAGGGGTAGAGTGTCGGCTCACCGTTGGCTGTAAGGGTGATAAAATCCAAATCGTTATGCTTTAACAATGCTTCCTTGAGAGCATCCACCACTTCATGAAGTGCAACTGTATCATCATAATGATTGATGGTTTTTGCCGCCTCAAGCTCACAATAGAGGCAATCAAAATTGCACTGCTTTTTACTCGGACTCAAATCGACACCCAAACTTCTACCAAAACGTCTTGATTGAACGGGTCCAAAGATAATGTTTTTCATTTAAGCAAATCCTGCACACTTTTGAGTGGGTCTTTGTTTTGATCAAGCATCAAATAGACTTCGTGTGCAATAGGAAGATAGAGTGCGTTTTGAGTAGCTATATTCTCAATAGCACGTGCCGTTCCTACCCCCTCCGCCACCTCTCCTAGCTCTTCCAAAATCTCTTCAAGCTTTTTGCCCCTAGAGAGTCCTAGCCCCACACGGTAGTTTCGTGAGAGCGTAGAACTAGCCGTGAGAAACAAATCCCCCGCCCCACCCAACGATAAAAAAGTCTTGTTTTTAGCACCAAAAAACTTACCAAAACGACTCATCTCCACGAGTCCTCGTGAAATAAGTGCCGCCCTAGCGTTATTACCCAATCCCAATCCATCGCATACCCCACTAGCAATAGCAATAACATTTTTGTAAGCCCCTGCTACTTCAGCACCTATCACATCTTTATCGACATACCCTTTGATATATTTTGGCAAAGCTGTGGCGTATTGATTGGCAAGAAGTTTGCTTTTGGAGCTAATCACAAGTGCGGTAGGCAAAGAGGCTTTAACCTCCGCAGCAAACGAGGGACCCGAAAGAAACGCAAGACGTTTAAGCGGAAGAAACTCTTTGTAAATCTCATTCAAAAATGCTCCCGTAGCCGTCTCTATCCCTTTGGCAGCTACCAAAATCTTTTGTCCTTTATCGACAAAATGCTCTTGAAGCCAACTGCGTACAATTTGAGCAGGCAGTGCGACGATTAAATACTCCCTAGAGAGTGCTTCATCAAGCGTGACAAAGTTTTCAATATCTTTGGGTGTGCGTGAGGTGATGACAACATCGTTATCTTTATTTGAGGCGTAAGCATGATAGAGTGCTTGTCCCCATTTCCCTGCCCCGATGATGGCTAGTTTCATTGTTGGACTCCTATAACATGTTTGTATTTAAAGCGTAGAAAAGATATAAAGGCAAGGTTTTCTTTATCAAGCAATACCCTGATAACTTCATCTAAACTCTTTTTACTTTTTTTGACATGACCATTAATTGATTTTTTAAACTCTTGGAGTGCAATCTCTCTAGCATAAGGAAGATAATTATTAAAAGCATTAAGTTGCAATAGCTCTAATGTATATTTTGCTTTTGTCTCATCTAAATTACTTGCACCTATGTAGAAGTTATCCGTATAGATAAAATAGCTACGAATATCTATAATCGTTGTAGGATTTAGAAACTTACTCTCATCAAAACTACTACCCTTTTTATGCCCACAAGTAATGGGTTTATTATCACTACTATAACAGATACCATCACATGAGACAGCTAAATTATGATAATCAAATGTTAGCGTATCTTCATGCATATCTTTGGGTTTAATATGTTCAATGTGCGAATCATCTAAAGTCACTTTGGCTTCACAATAACAACAAAGATAATTTTGCTCATACTCCAAGATATACTCTTTGAGTTTGCGTTTTTGTGTATAATCATTATCCCATACAAGCTTTTTATCTTTTTTATTAAATAAAGCAACTATCTTTTTTTGTAACTCTTGTGTATCTTCACTAAAAAACTCTGGAGTGGGTAGCTTTTGAATATACCGCATTACAAATCTCTCAACTCTCTATCAAAGGCTAAACCTTGCCAAAAGGAGCTATTGGGTGATTCCCACTCTAATATTTTCTTTTCTAACTCTTTAGCTTCCTTAGTATCTTCTTTCCTCTCATCAAAGAGCTTTCGATACTCTTGATGAAGCTCTTCTAGCTCTTTTGACATATAGTCAGTTCCCATTAGAGTTTTTAAAAAGGTATTTAAATCTCTATCAAGTGGTGAACCACTAAGCTTTTTAGTTATAATTTTTCCCTCTTCTTTTACCAAAAATCGTAAAGATTCACTATCGGTATTAATTAAAATATTAGGTGAATGCGTAGCAATAATTATTTGGCAATTGTTTAGTTTCGCAAAGTTTTCATATATTTTCAATACTCTATTTTGCCATGAGGGATGGAGGGAGAGTTCGGGTTCATCGATTAGGATTACTTTATCTTTGTAATCTTTGAAGTAGAGGTAGAGGAGTTTGGAGAGGAGGGTTTTTTCGCCTGTGGAGAGTTCATTAATATCAAATTGATTTTCACTTTTATTTTTAAAAATCACTTGCTCATTATCACGATAAACAATATTAATATCATCAATACTAAATGTTATATCAATCTTATCCGTAAAAATTTCATTGAGGAAACCTTGAATCTCCATTATGGCTTTTTGATGAGAAAACTTTCTAACAAGTCGTCTATAATGCTCTAAAATTGACTCTTTTATATCTTTAATATTATTTTCATATATTGGTAAATATATTATTTTATTATCCAAACTATCAATAAACATATCATTTTCATCAAGTGCTACAGTAACAATTCCACCTTTGGTTTTCTCTCGTTCCATGTACATATCCACTTCATACATTTTTTTTCGAGTTTTGTGGTCTAGCATATAACCATTACCAAACTGTATATAATCATTACTTTTAGAAAATGGCTGAATAGTTACCTTGTTATCATGTTTAATCCACTCCAAAAGCGTCGTCTTACCACTCCCATTCACCCCTGCCAATACCACAATATCCAAAGGTTTATCATCGCTATCGACAAAATCGATTTTGAAGTCTTGAAACATCTTATAGTTTTCGATATAGAGTTCTCTTATCTTCATACACTATCCATACAATTTTTAAATGATTATACCCAAACTTCTTTGAACTTTTTTAATCCCTCTTAAGCTCTATTATGTTTTAATCTATTTTATGATTTACTATTAGGAGACATTATGAAATTAATCGTAGGGTTGCTTTTGGCTTCTTTGCTTTATGCTAATGATTTTTATTATGAGTATGGACAAAAGGTCGAGGTTTCGCAATCAATCAACAAACGCTCAAAGGATAACTCAGTAGAGTATTATCAAAAGCAAGATGGTAATCTAGTGGGTATCAAAAAAGATGAAATTCTTACCCAATGCAACGTGGGTGTTGATTGTGCTAAAGTATTGGCAAAATACGACTTTGCTTCTATCTCTAAGCTCTCAACGACTATCTTTTTAGTCAAACTCACACCGACGCAAGATGTTTTTAACTTCTCGCAAATACTCTACAACGATAGCGATATTGCATTTGCCCACCCCAACTTTGTCAAAGAAAGAAAAGGGAGATAGAGATGAAAAATACAATCCTATTACTTGCATTGGCTTTGATTATCAACAGTTGCGGAGGTGGCGGTGGTAGTGGCACAGCACCTACTCCAAACGACACCACCCCACAAGAGAGCAATGAGACAACCGACAACAACCAAACTTCATTGGACAATACGCAAGAGAATCAAAGCGATAACTCCGCTCAAGAGAGCAACGCAACAACACCCAGCGACACCAACAATAGCAATGAAACTCTCCCACCCATTATCGACGATAACCAAACATCCACCGACAACTCCACCCAAAACGACACTCCATTGTCTCCTAGCGATGAGCCGTATTACAAATACTCATGGCATATTGATTCGATAGTAGCCAACCAATACAATGAGTATAGTGCAGTTGATAAAGAGGCTGATATTGGCGTAACCAAAGCATGGGAGACGACGCATGGCGAGGGTGTCAAAGTCGCCGTGATTGATAACGGTTTTGATGTCCATCACGAAGATCTCAAAGAGAACATAGCCGTCGTTTACAGTGTCGATAATGACAACAACGAAGTAGGCAACACAAGCCAAAACAAAACCCTTGCACTTCATGGAAACAGTTGTGCTGGATTTATCGTCGCCCCTATCAATGGAAAAGGAAGCATGGGGATAGCTCCTAGTGCCAAACTTATTGGCATCAAACTGCTCTCGCAAGAGGATAGCGATACCATCAAAGCCTTTGAATACGCCCAAACCCAAGGTGCCAAAGTCATTAGTTGCAGTTGGGGTACCAATGATGTCTCAGAGGCAATCGAAGCCAAACTCAAAGAGCTTTACGATGCGGGTATTACCGTACTCTTTGCTTCGGGCAACAACGGAAAATCGCTTGATGTTGCGGGGGTCAATGATGAATCGGAAGTCGAATGGGTCATTGGTGTAGGGGCAAGTGGAGAGAATAACGATGTAACAACCTACTCAAACTACGGCAAAAATATCGAAATCATCGCCCCAGGGGGAGATACGGAGAAATTAGGACTATTGGGCATTGATGATAGCGGTGAACAAGGCTCTACCAATCAACTAGGGCTTGTCGATAACAACTACGCCTTTATGGACGGTACAAGCTTTGCTACGCCTGTTGCTGCGGGTGTTGTGGCATTGATGTATGGTGCTAATCCCGATATTACACCATCGCAAGTGCGTTCTATCTTGATTGCAACCGCAACAAAAATTGGCACACAAGATGCAAATTACATCGATGGATTTGATGAAAAACGAGCATACGGGAAGATTAATGCCTACATGGCAGTAACACAAGCACAATCTCTTAAATAAAACGAGGAGAATTTTCTCCTTGCTCCCAAATCGTAAAAAGAGGGTTGTTTGAGAGTTTTTGTGTTTGAAGAAAGCAAGGAGGATTTATTCTCGACGCAACAGCAATTCTAACCCAACCTCCAATCTCCAAATAAAAAATAGGATAAAATAAGAAAAAAGGAGT
>JQIS01000052.1 GCA_000830175.1 Sulfurovum sp. FS08-3
ATAGAGAAAAACATCACTTATGGATACGATTGGTAACAGGAGGAGCTAACCGATTAGCCTGTTTAAGTTATTTTAAAAAAAGGAGTGCGTGATGGATACATTTTGGCAAAAAGCATTAAAAGTTGGCGGTGTAGTAGCGATTGTAATGTTTGTGATTTGGAGTATATATGGTGATATTATCACCAAATTCTCTCCAATCCCCTCCGAACATACCACCATTTTGGCTGGAATGATTATCACTATGCTCTTTTTGTTGGCTTCTAAGGCAATGGATAACAAAACCCAATCCCAGCAAAACCACACCTCCTCCAGTCTCTCAAACATCAACCGAAGCGTTACAATTGGAGGCGGTGGCAATAGTGGGAATATCGTGACGGCGATGAGAATAGGGTAAACTCTAATTAGGTTCATTATGATACCTATTGATAATTTTATAAAACCAATAGTTTAAAAGGCTTTTTGAAAGTTTGATTTAGCTTGGATTATGGGTTATTTGTGGGGATTTGCAAGTGGCTCTAGTAAAAATAAATTTTGGTTAGGATAGGTAAAGTATGAAAATAGAAGTTGCAATTAAATATGGAGACAGTCCAAAACAAAGAGGTGATTTACTAGAGGGTTTGGCTAAAAAACTTCTTGAAGCTCAAAATTATGAAGTTAAAACAAACGTGCGTAATGTTGGTATGGAGTTAGGTTTGGCACTGCCAAACGGCAAAATAAACTTATAGTTTCTTTATATGGTTACAAGCTTTATAATGATAAAACAGAGGGTAATGAGAACCAAGCCCAAATCCCCTACTGAATTGTTGTTAATATTAAAAATATTTATAAAGACTATTGAAAATGGCACAAATTTTTCCAACACTAGAAAATATACGAAGACTTAAAGTTCAGCCTACAGAAGGAGAATGGTTTTTAATAAACTATCTCATTGAGAATTTATCAAATGATATAGAAATATACTTTCAGCCATTTCTTAATGGAGATATGCCCGATATTATTGTAATGCAAAAAGATGTGGGGGTCACTATTATTGAAGTAAAAGATTGGAATTTACAGTTATATAGCATTGATGAAAACAACAAGTGGCATTTAAAAGAGAATAATGCTCTTTTAAAGTCTCCATTTCAACAAGTCTTTACCTATAAAGAGAATATGTTTAATCTACACATTGATGGACTTCTACAAGCCAAGTTAAAAAATAAAAATTTTTATCAACGCATTAAAGTGTTTGTATATTTTCATAAGGCATCTAAAAAAGATTTAGAAAACTTTTACAATATAATACTTTCACACTACAAAACTTTAGAAAGTCAAACGCACAATGACTATAAAGATAAAAAATTTAGATCTTTTGAGATATATGAAAAAAAACTTGATTACTTAAAACAAAAAAAATCCAAAATAGAAAGAGATTTAAAATTATCTGTTGGGAACGATAACTTACGCAAAATTTCTTTACCAGAGGAGAAGGTTCTATTTAGCGATGAGATTTACAAAGAATTTAAGAGGTATTTGCAACCTCCTCAACATACACTTAACCAAGGTATTGAAATCCAATATACAAAAGACCAAAAAAAACTTATTACCAGTGAAGCAAAACACCAAAAAGCTCGTGGTGTAGCTGGAAGTGGCAAAACCCTCACATTAGCAAAAAGAGCAGTAAATGCACACAAAAGGCACGGTGAACGAGTGTTGATTTTAACCTTTAACATTGCTCTACAAAGCTATATTCACGATAAAATCAGCGATGTACGAGAAGATTTTAATTGGGGAGTTTTTTGTATTACCAACTATCATCAATATATCAAACAGTTACTTAATCATCTAAATATTGAGATAGAAGTACCTGATAATGTAGAAGTGAATACTTTAGAGTATATTGATAAAGAATACTTCTCAAACCTTAAACTTTTTGAAGAGCATAAAGATAAAATTTTAAAATATCAAACAATTATTATTGATGAAGTACAAGATTATAAGTCTGAATGGATAGAAATTATCAAAAAATATATTTTGGAAAAAAATAGTGAGTTTGTCTTATTTGGTGATGAAAAGCAAAATATTTATGAGAGAGTGCTTGATAAGGATCAAAGACCTAATACCAAAATTGTAGGAGCATGGAGTATAATTAATGAACCTATAAGATATATACAATGGAATGGTAGTCAAATGTTGTCTTTGATTGAAAGTTTTCAAGAGGAGTTTTTGAAAGAAAAATATCATATTGATAAACTACAAACCAAAGAACCTAAACAGGGTAAGTTTACACAGGAAACCCTCATAGCAGATAAAGCTCAAATCTTATTTGAATTTTGCCATTATGAAAAAAATCAATTCGATAAAATAGCTTTTTCAATTATTAATCAATTAAGAGAATATGATATTCATAATGATGATGCAGTCATTGTGGCTTCCAATATATCTATGCTTAGAGAACTTGATTATATTTTTAGAAGAGAGTATCAAGTTGCTACACTTACTACTTTTGAGACTAAAGAGAGGAGTAATTCATCTAAAAAAGAGATTGAGAGTATACGAAAACAGAAAAAAATAGGATTTAATCACCATAGTGGTAAATTAAAAATTGCTACGATACACAGTTTTAAAGGATATGAAGCTAAAACTGTCTTTTTAATTCTTGATGAAAATGATAGTAATGAAATCGTATATACAGCACTTACTAGAAGTCAATATAACTTAGTAGTTTTTACATTAAGGAACAGCAAATATAATGACTTTTTTTCTAAATATTTGAACTACGACACCATAGGTATATTTTAAAAAATGGGATGGCTAGATAGCGATGTAACCAAATTTTTTCCCGATGCCAAATTCGTTAATGAGGCTTTGCGTACATTTATCCAATTGATGCATCAAAATGATGGTTTAGTACCAAAGACGCCTTAATTCTATCTTAGAATAATACACCAAATGATACAACCCATTAAAAATAGGCATTCTGTTAATTTATGATATAATAAACAAAATTTTAAAGGAGCTACAATGCATACTTTTCAACTAAATATTGATGATGGAGTCATAAATAGATTTATGAATTTTATTGATACGCTTCCTGCTCAAAGTATTTCAATTGAGGCGATGGATAGTGTGCCTTATTACCCTGCTATATCGTTTGAAGAGGCTAGAGAGAAGGTGGCAAAATCAATAGCCAATATCCCACAAAATCAAGGCATTGAGTCTCAAGAGTTTTTTGATACACTTTTGGATAGATGAAAAAGTGCATATCGTTGCGGTTTTTAGGCAAAGGTAACTATATATGCAAACCATTGAAAAAATAGGGGGGGGTGAATGATGCAGTTGCAGATACAAGATGCTTTTATTACGACTTTGTTTGAAACTCAGTTTCATAATGACAAAGATAAATTTGTTGAAGCTATCAAGGAGTTTTTTACCCAAAAGAGCAAAACAGAGACCTATGAGTATAATCTACTCAAAGCCTACAGTAGCGGTGAACTCTCTATCGGACAGATAGCCAATATACTCAATATCTCCAAACTCGAAGTGATGAATCTATTGCAAAAGTACGATATACCCTTTGTCGAAGTCGATCAAGAGTATTTAGAGCAAGAGTTTAATGCCTTTGCATAGTTGGTAAAACAAAAACTATGTTATAATCTTGCATAAAGCTAATAGGATAAAATGTGAGCTTGCAATTTGAATGGGATGAGAACAAAGCTAGTATTAACAAACGCAAACATGGTATTGGTTTTGAAGAGGCGACGACTGCCTTTGGTGATACAAACTCACTTACTATTGATGATCCTCTTCATAGCCAAGATGAACATAGATTTATTTTGATTGGAATGTCACAGCAATTACGAATACTTGTTGTCGTTCATGTAGAGAGACGAGAGAGTATTAGAATCATTAGTGCTAGAAAAGCGACCAAAAAAGAGCAAAAGTTTTATGAGGAGTAGCCAATGACAAAAGATAATGATTTGCTTGAAGAATATGATTTTTCAAAGGGTGTGCGGGGTAAATATACCAAAGCTTATCAAGAGGGTGTGAATATTGTCAAGCTTGATAGCGATGTAACCAAATTTTTTCCCGATGCCAAATCCGTTAATGAGGCTTTGCGTACTTTCATCCGATTGATGCATCAAGATGATGGATTGATGCCAAAGACACATTAGTGCGATAGGTATCACACCTGCATTTATGATATAATAGACAAAATTTAAAAGGAGTCGATATGCAGACCATCACGATTGAAGTCAATGATACTATAGCTGATAAAATATTGTGGTTGCTTGATAACTTTAAAAAGGATGTAAAGGTTGTCAAAAATAGTACAACAGAGCATTATCAAGTGAATTCCATTGTCAAATCGGTTGAAACAGCACTTCATGAAGCAGAGCAGAGTAAACGCAATAATACACCAAGGCAGAGTGCATTGGATTTGCTTAATGAGCTATAATATTACTGTTGTTGATACCTTCAAAAAAGAACTCAAAGCACTATTCAAACGATACAAAGGTATCAAACAAGACTATAAAAAAGTACTGGAACTACTATCAAGCTCCAATCCCAAAGATATTGCTATTCATCTTGGCAATAACTGCTATAAAATACGCATCAAAAACAGCGACAACAACAAAGGAAAAAGTGCTGGTTATCGTGTGATTTATCTAATCATTGAAGATGAACAGGAGATAGTATTACTCTCAATCTACTCCAAAAGCGATACAGAAAACATCTCCGAAGAGAGTATTGATAAAAAAATTATTGAAGTAATAGATGGCTTTAAACTCTAAGTGATGCTAATAATGGCTAATAGTTTGGATAAATTGCAACCCATTCAAAAACTAGGCGTTTGGTTGCATCTTACCGATGCGTGTAATCTTCGGTGTGGTTGTTGCTACTTTTGTACCGCAGGGTGTCCAATTGAAACCTATCAAGCTACAGGACATTACAATAGAAAATCCCCCAATTGTGCTATCTACAAAGCTATTTTTGATGAGCTATTGAAACTCGAAGCGTTGCGGTTGATGCAATTGTGATAAAATTGATTGTTTGGATTTTAAACTCATAGCAAAAAGAGGCTATAATACCCCATCAAAGTGCCAAAGGATAGATGCTATGGTAGTAGTTTGGGTCGATGCACTAGGAGCCAAAACGATCAAGGGCTTCGTGAGAGTGTTTGATATTTTTCGTTTTGCATGGAATATCATCATCCATTTGGTCAATCCCTCCAGCTACAATCCCGCTATGCGTTGTGTCATTGTCAAACAAATCTACTTTACCGCCGTGGAGATTATCCCCCTTTTTATGGTGATTGCGGTGGTCTTTGGTTCGGTTATTATTGGCGTGGTGATTGCCTTTGCGGCGACGTATAATCTTCAAGAACATATAGGCTCTATCATTATTACGTTTGTTATGAATGAATTTGCTCCCTTTTTTACGGCGTTGCTTATTGCGTTGCGTTCGGGGGCGGCGATCAATACCGAAATAGCCGTAATGCATGTCAATAATGAAATTAACGCTCTAAGGGCGTATGGGATTGATGTTGTCAATTATCTCTTTTTGCCTCGCATTATCGGGGGGATGATGAGTATTACTTTGTTGTCACTGATGTTTGCTATTATTATGATTGCTAGTGGCTATCTCTTTACGCTCTTTTATATGGATATGCATTTTAATACCTACAAAAGATTGCTTATTGATGCTGTGGGAGGAGTAGATGTTTTGATACAAATTGGCAAGAGTCTGCTTTTTGGCTTCGTGACTATCTCTATTCCACTCTATAGCGGTCTCAAAAGTGGAGGAGACTACACCGCTATTCCTATCTCGGTATTGCGTGGGATGGTGCGACTCTTCTTAACACTCTTTTTTATCGAGGTGCTATCATTGCAACTTCAATCACTATAACCATCGTTCAACACTACGAACACATCGAGGGGCTTTTGAAAAAGTGTGGAGAACATAGTGAGGTTTCGGCTCAAACGCCCTTGCTCTCCAATCTCTCTATTTGTGAAAATATCGCTTTGATACGAGAGTATCACCATAGACTCTCCCCACAAGAGGCATTCTATCAAGCCCAAGAGGCACTTAGAAAGATTGAAATGGAGAGCATTTGTGCTAATCGTATCCATCAATGCCAATCGTTTGAAATCTTTTATGCTATGGTTATTCGAGCCATGATGAGCGATAGGAGTAAGATTGTAATCGTCACGCCCTACGGTTTTGTCAAAAAATTAAGCGATTTTAATAGGGTTCTTGATACACTACAAAAATTGGAGTTGCCACAAGAGGTTGTCGTCATTGATGTCTATAAAAATCTTCATCACTACAGGGATTGTCCATGCAATATACTCAAATGAAACGCAGTGTTGGGGTAGCGGTATTGTTGCTTATTACGCTTGTGGTAGTCTTTGTTGGCTTTATTGCCAAGGAGAAGGGCTATCTGGAGCCTCGCCACACCTATCACTTCATCGTCGATGATGCTAGTGCACTCAAAGTCAATACTCCGCTTAACTATTCAGGTTTTACGATTAGTTCGATACAAAATATTGAACTCCTAGAGAGCGGTAAGGCACAAATGAGCTTTGAGCTTACCCACAAAAACAGACATTGGATTCGTCACAATACGATTTTGACGATTAAACGTCCCCTTATTGGCTCTCCCTACATCGAAATTAGCCCCATTGATGCCCAATCTCCCATCCTAGAATCGACCGATGGAGCTTTAAACGTCAAACTTAGCAACGATATTAACGATATAATTGACCGTCTCGAACCCGTCGTCAATAAAGCCATTGATATATTGGACAACCTTGATAAAATCATGGAGATGCTCGCAAGCGAACAATCCGATTTGGTGCAAAGCATTCACAATATCAACACAATCACCCAAAAATTCTCCAACAATGAAGCGTTGCTCACCTCTATGACGGGGGATGAAAACGCTACACAAAATATCATCGAGGCTTTGGGTAGCCTCAATACTATTTTGCACAATGTAGAGAAGATTACCCATGAGTTTGCCAAAATGAGTACAACCCTTGAGGGGGATATAGTCAAACCCAGTGCCTATGTTTTGCGTGACACCCAAAAGATTACCCAAGATATACGCCACAAACTCTACAAGCTTGATGGCACGGTAGAGGAGATAGGCAAATACAAACACGAACTGGGCGATATGCGTAAAAAAATCTCTTCCACTATCCACAAATCCAACCAAATCATTAACCGTGTCGATGTTTTTACAGGAGGCAATAACGCACAAAAGGTGGAGTTGCCATGATACGCTTAATCTTTAGCGTTGCAACGCTTTTGCTCTTTGTATCGTGCGGTGCCAAAAATCCTCCCTACGAGTGGAGAATGGATAGTGCCTCGGCTTTTGCCTCCTATACTCAAAGTTTTTTAAAAGATGAAATTATCGCCCAAGAGGAACTCGAAAGAGCAATCCAAAGTGCCAAAAGCAGTGCCGATTTGGAGTCACTAGGCTCTATTTATTTAGGAAAGTGCGCCTTAAACAAAGCCGTAGGTATCAACGATGGATGCTATGAGTATCAAAAGATAGCCCATCTTATCAACACTCCCTCACTTGATGCCTACTACCGTTTGCTTACCCATCAGCCTACCCCTATCGAAGCCTTGCCACCTCACTATCAAGCCTTTGCCAAAGCCAAAACCTTTGAAAATCTCAAAGCTATCTCCAAACCCACCTCCCAACTTATCGCCGCTTCGCTCATCAAAGAGAGGCTTACCTTTGCACAAAAAGAGGAGATGGTACAACTCGCCTCGCAATACGGCTACAAAAAAGCCGTAATCTTTTGGCTGCAAGAGAGTCTCAAAAATAGCACAAGTACTCAAAAGAGCATTGTGAAACAAAAGATAGAGCTGTTGCGATAGCAAACTAAGACGAGGCGTTCAAAAAACAAAATATTGTGCTATAATCCTTTTTAATTTTGAGCAAAAAGGAGAGTCGATGGATAACGGTATTATAATTATGACAGGTGGTGGTACAGGGGGGCATTTGGCTATCATCAAAGCCGTCAAAGAGAAGCTTCCCTATCATCGATTGGTCTATGTGGGTTCAAGCTTAGGACAAGATAAAAAGTGGTTTGAGCATGATGGAGATTTTTTTAAACGCTATTTTTTGAATACACGGGGCGTGGTCAATCAAAATATCTTTGGCAAAATAGGCTCACTCTATCTTTTAGCCAAGGCTTTTTTGAAGTGCCGTCAAATCATCAAAGAGTTGCAACCCAAAGTGATTTTTAGCGTGGGTGGATTTAGTGCAGCACCTATGGCGTATGCGGCTAGATGGATGGATATTCCGCTTGTTATCCATGAACAAAATGCTCATATTGGACGGCTCAATGAAAACCTCCAACCCTATGCCAAATACTTCATCTCCTCCTACCTAGAGAGTTCACCCATTAGTGCCTATCCCATCAAGAGTGAATTTTTTACCAAGCAAAGAGTACGAAGCCAAGTCAAGTGCATCCTCTTTTTGGGCGGTTCGCAAGGGGCGGTAGCTATCAATCAACTCGCCCTATCACTCGCTCCCACATTAAGCCAACAAGGCATCAAAATCATTCACCAAACGGGTGAGGGCAATCTTGAAGAGGTGAATAGCCAATACAAAAAGCTAGGCATTGAAGCCAAAGTTTTTGATTACAGTGATAAAATCTCTTCTTATATGAATGAAGCCGATTTGGCTATTTCCCGTGCGGGGGCTTCGAGTCTTTGGGAGCTTAGTGCCAATGGTCTCCCCGCTATCTATATCCCCTATCCTCACGCAGCTAATGACCATCAGTACCACAACGCTAAATTTTTGCTCGACCAAGAGGTAGCGTGGATAATGCGTCAAGAGATGATAGATGAGGCAGAGATTTTAGCTATCATTCAAGAGGATATGAGCAGTAAAAGCACAAAGCTTATGAGTCTCGTGGAGCAAAACGGTGATATGAAAATCGCTACACTGCTAAAAGAGTTTTTGGATTAGGATTATTTTATCTTATTCTAAACTCTATAGTATATAATTCCTTTATTATTTATTATTAAAGGTTTTATTGTGTCGCAACATTATACATCGGCTATCTCTACACTCTTTGGCAAATTTGCCAATACGCACTTTTTCAAACCCATTCAAGTACTTATCAATCATGCTTATGTTCGATTTTTGGGACTTGATATGGAGGAGTTTGATAAACCTAGCCACTACAAAAGCCTCAATAAACTCTTCACACGAGAGCTTCAAACACCCAGAGTACTCAATCCCAACCATACGCTTATCTCGCCCGTTGATGCCCTTGTGAGTGAATGTGGCAAAATCAAAGAGGGAAGAGTCTATCAAATCAAAGGGATGGAGTATGGACTTAATGAGCTTTTGGGCAAACACCATACGGGATACGATAAGATGCTTGAAGGGGGTGAATATATCAATTTTTACCTCTCACCCAAAGATTACCATCGCTACCACGCTCCTATGGATATGGAGATTGTAAGCCTTACGCACATACCAGGGAAGCTCTACCCCGTCAATACCCCATCGCTTCAAAAACGCAAAAATCTCTTTATTGAAAATGAACGCATTGTTATTCACCTCAAAGATAGAAGTGCAAAAGTCCATTTTTTGATACTCGTTGGGGCGTTGAATGTGGGCAAAATGACAATAAGCTTTGATGGGAGAATCCAAACCAATGCCAAAATGGAAGAGGAGTCGCACTACGCTTATGAGGCTACATCGATGAAAATAGGTGAGCTTTTGGGATGGTTTGAGATGGGTTCGACGGTGGTACTTCTAAGCCAACAAGATGCCATTATCCCCGATGTCAAAGCGGGACAAAAGGTCAAATTTGGTGAACGAATCGGAGGATTGTTGTAGTCATGCCCAAAAACAAAAGTCTCTATATCTTTGATATGGATGGCACACTCATTGACAGCTCCCAAGCTATTATCCATGCTATTAATTTCGTTCGAGACAATATGGCTCTAACACCCCTAGAGAATAGCTACATCCTTGAGGGTATCAACAATGAGCGTATCAACCCTGCCCAATACTTCTACGGTATCGAACGCTTTGAGCCTATTCACGAGGAGTGGTTTGCACACTATTACAGTACCCATCACGACAAAGAGATAGCACTCTACGAGGGTATAGGCGATATTTTGGAAGCCCTCAAATCCAAAGATGTTCAATTGGCTATTGCCACCAATGCCTATCGTACCACCGCCATTGAGTCGCTCAAACACACGGGTATTTATGAGTTTTTTGATGCCATAGTGACTTCAGACGATGTCAATAAGGTAGGCAAACCCCATCCCGATATGCTTTTGAGACTTCTTGAACGGCTCTCTATCTTGCCCAATGCATCCATTTTTATAGGAGATAGCCACAAAGATAGAGTTGCTGCCCAAAAAGCCTCTATTGATTTTTTGATGGTCAATTGGGGGTTTAGCAACCACGATGAGGGTGCAATCGAGACACCCACAAAACTCTACGAGATATTAATTGCATAATGGATGAAAAACTTTTAGATACCCTTATCATTTGCCCCAAATGTCAAGCACTTCACTCTATCGTGGAGCTTGAAGAGGATACCAAAGCTCACTGTGCTACTTGCAACACTCTACTCTACAAAGAGGATAGTTGTTTGGTGGACAAAATGATAGCTCTTTCGCTTTCGGCGTTGCTCTTTTTTATTATCTCCAATAGCTTTGTGATTGTGCAAATTGATCTCTTAGGAAGCGAAGAGTTTATGAATATCCCCGCTATGCTTTTGCGTCTTTTTGATAGCGGTTTTTATATCGTGGGGCTTTTTTTGTCTCTCTTTTTATTTATTTTGCCCTTTATGACGATTAGTATCTATCTCTTGCTAGGCGTTGCCTATCGGTTGGGTTGGAGTGGGGCGTATGCCAAAAATTTGCTTATTACACTATCGAATATTAGGCTTTGGAATATGGTGGATATTTTTTTGATTTCGATATTGATTGCGATGGTTAAATTGGTCGATTTGTTTGCTTTGCATTTGGGCATTGCCTTTTATTCGCTTATTCTGTATGTACTATTGGATATCTATCTATCCAAATCGATTAAGATGTTTAATTTGTGGAGAGAGTATGAGCGTCGATATCGATAGGCTTGATTTGGTACGTTGCCCCAAATGTGAAGCGGTCAATATGGATACCCACAGCGATATTGTGTGCAGACGGTGTGAGCAAAAAATCTTCAACGATACCGCCATTGCCAAACAACGAACCATCGCCTATCTTGTGACAGGTATTATCTTTTTTACCATAGCCAATATCTATCCTATGCTTATTATCGATAAATTTGGCTCTCTTGAAAAAGGAACGATTATTGGCGGAGTAGTTGAGTTGTGGGTGTCGGGTTCCTATTTCATTTCGGCAATCATCTTGATAGCATCGATTTTTATACCTATTATTAAGTTTATATTGCTAATATACCTTCTTAGTAGCACCAATCATCGCCAAAGCAATAAAAAACATACACTTTTTCATATTACTGAGATGATTGGTCCATGGTCAATGATTGATGTTTTTGTGGTAGCGATACTCACCTCGCTGGTGCATTTGGCCAATATCAAAATCATAGCGGGTATGGCAGCTTCAGCGTTTGCTTTGATGGTCTTTTTTACACTTTTGGCTGCTCTATCGTTTGATACACGCTTGATTAAACACTCTAGGAGTTCTTAAAAAATTATGTCGATACAAACACCCATCATCAATAAAAAAAACGGATTAGGATTTTTAACCTCTATTTGGATTGTGCCTATTGTTGCCGTCCTTATCTCTCTCTCACTTGCCTACAACCATTTTTCACAATTAGGACCCGAAATTAAAATCTATTTTAACTCCAGTGCGGGTCTCAAAGTGGGGCAAAGCAAGGTAAAGTATCGAAACGTCGATGTGGGAGTCGTGACAAAAATTTTGCTCAATGACGATAATGGAGTCATAGTGCTTGTGCGTATGGAGAAGGGTACTAAAAAATATCTCAATAATGAGTCCAAATTTTGGATTGTCAAACCCGAAGTCGATAGCTCGGGCGTGTCGGGATTGGAGACTATTTTGACGGGTACTTACATCAATCTCTATACCCAAAAGGACAACTCCTACAAAAAAGTCTTTAGCGGTTTGGAGAAGCCCTATGAGGTTCACGACAGTGGACACCGTTTTGTTTTGACTACCAACAAAGCTACCAATGTCAAAATAGGTTCACCCATTTACTATCGCAACATTCAAATTGGCAAAGTCGATACGATTGAACTAGACGATGAGTTGGCACTCAATATCAATGTCGTTATCAAAGATGAGTATCGTACATTCATCAACCGTAGCACAAAGTTTTGGGTACAAAGCGTTATGGATTTCAATTTTGAAAACTCCAATTTCAATATGAACTTAGCCCCACTAAGCAATATGCTCAAAGGGGGCGTTGAGATATTTACCAATCCCAACATCAAAGATACCTCTTTGCCATCCAATTTCAAATTTACACTCTATCCCAACAAAGTCTCTTCACTCAACAAAAAAATAGGGTTAGGAGGAGAGTATATCAAAAAGTTCGCCATTGATTTTGATGATCGTATCTCCAAACTCGATATGTATGCGAGTGTGAAGTTCAAAGGCTTTATCGTGGGCGAAGTGACCGATATTAACTACAACTTTGATACCGATGTGGGCAAAATACGCTCCATTGTCAATGTCAATATCGACACTTCGGCTTTTTTGGATCAAGATTTGCCCAAAGTGAGCGGATTTGATAACCTCAAAGAGGCGGTCAAAAAAGGGCTAAGGGCTAGAGTCGATGCCGAAAACCCCCTTACGGGTACACTCTATATCGATTTGGACTTTATCAAAGATGCCAACACTACTCAACACATTACCTATCTTGAAGACAAAACCTATCTCTTCCCCTCCTACCGTATGAAAGAGAGCAAGATTATGGAGAGTATCAACGATATATTGGAAAAAATCCAAAAGTTACCTCTTGAGGAGTTGCTACGCTCAACCAACGATTTGATAGCAAACTCCAATGAACCTTTGACAAAATTGCTCAATGAGTTGCAAACCACGCTCAAACTTACCAATCAAATGTTGGCAAAAAACGACACGCAAAACTTGCCCAAACAGCTCAATCAAAGCATCCAAAAGCTCAACTTGGTGCTTCATTCAACCCAACAACTCATGAATGGAGATGCTCAAAAATCGCTTTTGGCAAGTCAAATCACCACCATGCTTAAAGAGCTTACAAATGCCTCAAAGTCGATGAATACATTGATTCAAAAACTTGACAAAAAACCCAACGCTTTGATATTAGGAGAGTAAAAGATGAAAAAAAGAGATTTAATGCTTGGTTTGATAGCTTTAGGATTGCTCTCGTGTAGCTCCAAAAATCAATACATTATCAACCTTGAAAAGCCCACCCAATCGCCAAAGCCTATCTACAAAAAAGTAGGTATAAGCTCTTTGAGCCTTCCCAACTATCTACTTACCTACCCTATTGCCAAACGAGTAGGGAGAAGCAAAATAGAGTATTTGGAGGCTCATATTTGGGCTGATAGGCTAGATGATTCTCTCAAGCGTGAACTTATCAAAGTGCTACAAGCCCACTCCACCAACAGCGAAATTATCAACTACCCATGGGGAGCTTTGCCTGATGTAAGCGTGGAGATTGCAATCAATGAGTTTATTGCTACGAGTAATAGTGTGGTATTGGATGCAACAGCGAAGCTCTACTTCCACAAAAGCCAAAAAACCCTCATCCATCGTTTCCATCAATCCAAACCCTTTAGTGGGAAAAATGAGGATATTGCAGCAACAATGAGCCAACTCTTTGGTGATTTTGTTGATAAATTAAGTTACATTTTAGCTAAATAATAGAAAAGAAAAGTTTTTTTAAATAATTATTGCAAAAAATTAAATGAAATCAAGATATAATAACAACCATGGCATTGGACGAGGAGAGATAGAGGGAGTGAGAGTTTAGTGC
>JQIS01000053.1 GCA_000830175.1 Sulfurovum sp. FS08-3
GTAATACCTTAACATTCTACGGTGCATGGTTTTGTCGTTGTCGTTTTGTATTTCAAGGTGAAGTATCGCTTCAATTCCGTTTACTTTGCAATGAGCGACTATATCAGCTTCTCTTTTTTCTATTCGTTGTAACTCTTTATCGACAAATTCTATATCAGTAACTTCTATTTCTAAGATATATTTGGCAATATCTTGGGTGATGGTTTTGATGGTATCTTTGGTGGTTATGTCTTTTTTCATAATCCCTCTACCGCCCTAGAGCTTCTCCTCGCACATTTGGCGTAGTGCCTTATCCATCTTATCAACATCAGGGAGTATCACGTTGGCGACAAGATACAAATCCCCTTTAAGAGCGGTTTTGGGATTGGGAACTCCACCGCCTTGAATGCGAAACTTTTGTCCGTTTTTGGTATTTTTGGGGACTTTGAGCGAGACACTTTTGTGAGGCGTTTCGACTTCAATCTTGCCACTAAACCACGCCTCTTTCAAGGGGACATCAATGGTTTTGTAGAGATCATCGTTCTCTCTTTTGTACTCTTTGGAGGGAGCAATGTTGATTTGGAGCAACAAATCACCCATTTGCCCATTATGCGTTCGTCCCTTGCCTCGTACTCTAAGCGTTGAAGCCTCTTTGATTCCTGCGGGTATGCGGATATCAAAGGCTTCGCCACCCGTACTGACTTGGTGTGTTCCGCCCACAATTGAGGTCATAAAGGGGATGGTGATTTGGGCTTGAACATCAAGCTTCATACCAAAACCTCCGCCAAATCCACCTCGACTCCCAAAGCCTCCACCCGCACCAAACATTTCACGCAAAATATCGTTAATATCGACACCAGAACCCTGCCCTCTGGCAAAATCATGGAAGTTTTGTCCTCCAAACATATTATCACCAAACTGATCGTATTGGGCTTTTTTCTCTTTGTCGCTTAGTACTTCATAGGCTGCGTTGATCTCTTTGAATTTTTCTGTAGCTTGTGGTTCTTTGTTGATGTCGGGATGGTATTTACGTGCAAGTTTTCGATACGCCTTTTTGATCTCGTCTGCACTAGCGTTTTCACTGATTTCCAATGTTGCATACAAACTCTTTGCCATTTTTCACTCTCTATCTAATAATATTTTCTTTTTAACTGATGTTACGCAAAAATAGGAGCAAAGCCCCTATTTTGGCAAGGAACACAAGTGTCCCTTGCAACCCCCTAAAGCTACCCGCACAGCGAGAGAGTAGCAAAGTTTTACGAACTTTGAGTGCGTAAAATCAGTTTTTAATGAAATTATATCAAAAAAGTTTAGTCTATGTCAATCAACTTAGCCAATACGTTACTGTAATTTTAATATGCTAAAATACGGAAATTACTTTTAATTTTACAAGGAACTACCATCCATGAAACTCTTTGGAACCGATGGGGTACGAGGCAAAGCAGGTGAAAAAGTCTGCGCTCTAACCTCTATGAAACTCGCCATGGCAACGGGCATATATTTTAGAAAATTTGCCAAAACCAACAAGATTTTAGTGGGCAAAGATACCCGAACCAGTGGCTATATGGTCGAAAGTGCGATTGTTTCGGGACTTACGGCGGTAGGCTTTGATGTGATTCAAATAGGTCCCATGCCCACCCCTACCGTGGCTTTTTTGACCCAATCGATGCGATGCGATGTGGGGATTATGATTAGTGCTTCGCACAACCCCTATTACGACAACGGTATTAAGTTTTTTGATGCACAAGGCAACAAACTCGATAGTGCAACCGAAAACGCCATTGAAGCGATTTTTAACGACGATGAAGTGCTTCAAAATGCCCAAGTGAGCGATAGAGCCATAGGCAAATCCAAACGCATTGATGATGTGATTGGTCGCTACATTGTCCATATCAAAAACTCTTTTCCTAAAGAACTCTCTTTGATGGGGCTTCGCATTGTCGTGGATTGTGCTAATGGAGCAGGATACAAAGTAGCTCCTA
Organism: Sulfurovum sp. FS08-3; assembly: GCA_000830175.1. Lineage (GTDB taxonomy): Bacteria > Campylobacterota > Campylobacteria > Campylobacterales > Sulfurovaceae > FS08-3. The sequence goes on from JQIS01000053.1 coordinate 1,962, forward strand.
CTATTTTTGAAGAGCTAGGAGCCGATGTCATTACCATTGCCGATAAACCCAACGGCTACAATATCAACGAAGGATGCGGAGCAATGCACCCCGAATATGTCGCCAAAGCTGTCCATACTTATCGTGCTGATGTGGGAATTGCTCTTGATGGAGATGCCGATAGGTTGGTACTTATTGATGAGAAGGGCAATATTGTCGATGGTGATAAGCTCATGGCAGTATTGGCACTCCATTTGAAAAATCAACACACGCTCAAAAACGATGCTATGGTGGCTACTGTGATGAGTAATCAGGGATTGGAGGAGTTTTTGAGCAAACACCGTATCAAACTCTATCGCAGTGCTGTAGGGGATAAAAACGTCGTAGAGCTTATGCAAAAGCATGATCTTAATTTTGGCGGTGAACAGAGCGGTCACATTGTCTTTAGCGATTATGCCAAAACAGGCGATGGGCTTAGTTCGGCACTTCAAGCTCTTGCCTATTTGGTACAATCGGGCGTTAAAGCCTCCAAAGCTTTTAATCCCTACGAATCCTATCCGCAACTTTTGGTCAATTTGGCTATCGAAACCAAAAAAGAGTTTGAACATATAGAAGGCTACTCCCAGCTTACCCAAAGCATAGAGTCCAAAGGTATGCGTTATCTTTTTCGATACTCAGGCACCGAAAACAAAATACGTCTCTTGTTGGAGGGCAAAAGCAAAGCCCAACTTGAAGCTACCATGCAAGAGTGCCGTGAGTTTTTCAAGCGGGTATTAGAGTAATGCGTTATTTGGTTATCTTTTTTTTGGTAGTTTTGGGGACGTTTGTTATTGATCAAGCCATCAAAGATCTTTTTGTCAATAGCTACTATTGGGACTCTAAGTGCATCTCATTGGAGCTTCACTACAACAAAGGGGTAGCCTTTTCGATGTTGGCTGAACTGGGTGAATATGTCAAATGGTTGCAAATTTCACTCGTAACGTTTGTGGTGATTTTTGTCTTTTATGAGGGGTATATCCAAAAGTTTCCTTTTGCGTTGGGGTTGCTTATAGGAGGTGCTTTGGGCAATATTTATGATCGCTTTCATCATGTAGGCGTGGTCGATTATGTGGCGTGGCACTGCGGATTTGATTTTGCGGTTTTCAACTATGCCGATGTCATGATCGATATTGCTATTGTTTGGATTTTGTTTATCTCCTATTTGCAAGAGCGAAAAGAGAAGCGAGACAAATGAAAATTCTATCCTTTTTGATAAGCTTTTCGTTGCTTTTTGGCTCTGTTAGTAGCACCGATATAACCCCTATGGGAGTCAAAAGCGATTATATGGGCATTGAGATACTTGATCAAAAAAAGCTCAGTTTTGGACGTATTGGGGACTACGGTTTTAGCGAAATTTCTGATTTGGCGTATCATAGAGGAAAAAAAATACTCTACATGGTAAGCGATGAGGGAGTGGTGTTTGTTTTTGGGGCTACTTTTGGCGACAAAATTACCCAATTGACCCCTCAAAAAGCGATAAAACTGCTCAAAAGTAACGGCAAAGAGTTTAGAAATTACCAAAGAGATACCGAAGGGGCGACGCTTGATAGTCTTAAACGCCTCATTCTCTCCTTTGAGGGGCAACCAAAAATCGCACGGTTTGGGGAGAACGGCAAAGAGCAAACGACCTATAAAATCCCCTACAAACTCTCACAAACGCAATTTCTTCGTCACAAAAACAAAGGACTCGAAGCCCTTGCCTATCATCCAACGTACGGCTTGATATTTGCTACGGAATATCCTATCAAAAGAGACAATAAAAAAATCCAAACGCTCTACTCTAGCAACGGCTATGAGTGGAAATTCAAAGCTTCCAATGTGCAAAACGCAGCCGTAAGTGCCATTGAAGTGATGGATGATGGGAATATTTTGGTGCTTGAACGAGCTTACAACGGTCTCTTTGCCCCTTTTGTTGTCGTACTCAAAAAGGTCTATATCAATCGCCAATGCCACCAAAAGAGACTCTGCAAAGATGAAGTTTTGGCGGTACTGGACAACTCCAAAGGGTGGAGTCTTGACAACTTCGAGGGACTCACCAAAGTAGCCCCCCATCGTTACCTCATGGTGAGCGATGATGGAGACAACTTCTATCAAGATACACTGCTTGTCTATTTTAGAGTCAAATAACACACACTTAAAGTGCGTAAAACCTTCTTGAGTCAAGCGATTTAGGAGAGAGATTTTTGGAAGGATTGGATTAAATAGAGTTGAAGAGAGACTCAAATTTAGCTATAATATAATCAATAACCACACAATTTTGACAAGAAGAGAAAAGATAGAGAGATAAAAGTGAATAAAACAATAGAAGAGATATTTGATTTCAAAGCTACAACCGATGCGTGTGTGAAGTGTGGGAAGTGTATCCCCGTTTGCACCATTCATCAAATCAATCCCGACGAAGTGACTTCACCTAGAGGATTTATAGAGCTTTTGGGTGCTTACAAAGGCGGTCATTTGGAGCTGGATAAAAATGCCAAAAATATATTTGAGAGCTGTTTTTTATGCACCAATTGCGTTGATGTTTGTCCCAATACGTTGCCAACGGATATGATTATCGAAGAGGTGAGAGCCGATATAGCGCAAAAATACGGTATCGCACCCTTTAAGAGAGCTTTTTTTTGGCTTTTACGCCATCGATGGGCTATGGATTGGTTTAGTAAGTTGGGGTATGTCTTCAAAAGTTGTGCTTTGGCTAATGATGAAAAAGATAGAGGGCTTATTGCCAAATACAATTTGCCTATGATTAAAAAGGGGCGTTTGTTGCCCTCTATGGTATCGACGAGCTTTTTAAATAAATATCAAGAGCATATTATCCCACCCCAAAAACCCAAACAAAGAGTAGCTATTTTTATTGGTTGTCTAGCAAACTACAACTATCGTGGCATAGGAGATAGTTTGGTCTATATTTTGGAGCGATTGGGTATCGAGATTTTTATCCCCAAAAAACAGCTTTGTTGCGGTGCTCCTGCCTATTTCACGGGGGATATGAGCAGTGTAGAGTATATGACCAAAAAAAATATTGCCTATTTTGAGAGCTTTATTGATGAGTACGATGCGCTCATTATCCCCGAAGCTACTTGCAGTGCTATGATAAAAGAGGATTGGGAGCGATTTTTTGCCAATCACGCTATGCCAGAGTGGGAAATGAGAGCCAAAAAGTTGATGCCCAAAATCTTTATGGCCACCGATTGGCTCTATAAACATACCTCTTTGCAAGAGTTGTTGGCATTGGAGGGGCAAACATTTGATGAAGCAGTAACCTATCATGACCCTTGCCACGCTCGAAAAGTACAAGGTGTATTTAAAGAGCCTCGTGCTTTGATTGCGCAAAACTATCCTATGGTAGAGATGAGCGATCCCAATCGTTGTTGCGGATTTGGTGGTGTGACGATGCAAACTGAAAAATTTGAATGGGCTACTTTGGCAGGTAAACCCAAAGCGGCAATGATAGAACAAACCAAGGCTCACTATGTATCGGCTGAGTGTTCGGCGTGTAGAGTGCAACTCTCACAAGCTATGAATGAAGCAGGTGTTGAGACTATTTTTAAAAATCCTATTGAGCTTATTGCCAAAGCATTGGGAAGAGAAGAGTAGCATTTAGAGACTATTAGGTGTTTCACTGATGTTACACACTTTTATCGGAAGTGGGACTTTAGTCCCATCAAAAGCTAAAATTTGGTTGTCGTTACTATCGAAGCTAATAAGTGGGACCAAAGTCCCACCTCTGAAATGTCATTGCATTTGCATATTTTACAAATAGAGTGCAGGTGTGCAACATCAGGTATTAACTTTAAGTAAATTTGCTATAATTTCAGTAATAAAAATATAAAAAGGTCTATTTTGAGTGAAAATCTAATAGGATACAGTGATAATCAAGGAAATATCGTCGATACCCAAAGTGGCGGTGAAGGTTTTGTAGGTGAGGTTATAGAGTATGATAACAGCGATAAGGCGTTGGAGATTATTCGTCATTCAACAGCTCATTTGATGGCTCAAGCCATTACGCAACTCTATCCCAACTCGCAATTTTTTGTAGGTCCTGTTGTAGAAGAGGGATTCTATTACGATTTTAGAACCTCTCAAAAGATTGGAGAAGAGGATCTCAAAAAGATTGAAAACAAGATGAAAGAACTCATCAAGCAAAAACACCCCATCGAAAAATACACCATAAGCAAAGAGGAGGCGTTGGTCAAATTTGCTCACGATGACCTCAAATTGGCTGTGCTTTCTCGTATCCCCGACGAAGAGGTATCTATCTACAAACAAGGGGAGTTTGAGGATCTTTGCCGTGGACCGCATGTGCCTAGTTTACATTTTTTGCACCATTTTAAATTGACACGTGTAGCGGGTGCTTATTTGGGTGGCGATGAAAAAGCCGAGATGCTCACACGCATTTACGGTATAGCCTTTGCTACCAAGGAGGCACTCAAAGAGTACTTGTTTATGATTGAAGAGGCAAAAAAACGAGACCATCGAAAGTTGGGCAATGAGTTAGAGCTTTTTATGTTTGATGAAGATGCGGGAGCGGGATTGCCCTTTTGGATGCCCAAAGGTGCAAGATTGCGAAGCAAACTCGAAGCGATACTCTTCAAAGCCCACCGCAAAAGAGGCTACGAACCCGTACGAGGTCCTGAGATACTCAAAAGCGATATGTGGCACACTTCGGGACATTTTGCTTGTTATGGCGAAAATATGTATCTTACTACCATCGATGAGCAAGAGTACGGTATCAAACCGATGAACTGTATCGGGCATATTGAGATATTTAAACAAACAAGCAAAAGCTATCGGGATTTGCCCTACAAGATGTTTGAATACGGCGTGGTGCATCGCCATGAAAAATCGGGTGTACTCAACGGCTTGTTGAGAGTAAGAGAGTTTACCCAAGACGATGCGCATATTTTTTGTACACCCCAACAGATTCAAGAGGTTGTTTTGGAGGTGGTTGAGTTTGTCGATGCGGTAATGAAAAAATTTGATTTTAACTACACCATGGAGATTTCAACCAAACCCGAAAAAGCAATTGGTGAAGATGCGGTGTGGGAACTTGCGACGCAGGGGCTTAAAAATGCACTCACCCAAAACCATTTGCCCTATACGATTGATGAGGGTGGTGGGGCATTTTATGGGCCCAAAATTGATGTGAAGATTACCGATGCGTTGGGTAGAAAATGGCAATGTGCTACGATTCAAGTCGATTTCAATTTGCCTGAGCGATTTGATGTGGAGTATGTAGCCCAAGACAACTCCCGCCAACGTCCCGTTATGATTCATCGAGCCATTTTGGGTTCGTTTGAGCGTTTTATTGCGATACTCATTGAACACTACGCAGGAGAGTTTCCATTCTTCATTGCCCCTACGCAGGTCATTTTTGTCCCTATTGGTGAAAAAAATATTGATTATGCCCATACGTTGCACGTTATGTTGCTTGATGAAGGTATTGATAGCGAAGTGTTGAGCAAAAATGAGAGTCTCAACAAACGCATTCGTATGGCAGAGAAACAAAGAGTCCCTTATGTTGTCGTCATTGGAGACGAAGAAGAGGCAAACGGTAGCGTTGCGGTGCGAGATAGAAGAGCAAAAGAGCAATATAATCTAACTAAAGAGGAATTTATGGTAAAATTACTACAACAATTAAAAGAAGGAAGAATTTGAGCAAACAACAAAAGGGGAAAGATGATGTCATCATGAACGATGACATTCGAGCGACAGAGTTAAGGGTTGCCGATGAAGAGGGGCAAATAGGGATTATTACCAAAGCCCAAGCGTTGAAATTGGCCGAAGAGAGAGGGCTTGATTTGGTACTTATCTCTCCACAAGCAAAGCCTCCTGTTGCCAAGATTATGGATTACAGCAAACATCGATACCAGCAAGAACGCAAGAAAAAAGAGGCAAAGAAAAACCAAAAAACCATCGACATTAAAGAGGTAAAGTTTTCTTGCAAGATAGCCGAAAATGACATTAACTTCAAAGTCAAAAATGCACGAGAGTTTCTTGAAAAAGGCAAATATGTAAAACTAAGGGTCTTTTTGAGAGGACGAGAGATGTCAAGCCCAGAACTAGGCATTGAAGTACTCAAAGATAAGGTGTGGCCATTGCTTAAAGATATTGCACATTTAGAACAAGATGCTTCACGTGAAGGACGCTACGTCAATATGTTACTTACGCCCCTCAAAAAATAACATCCTCCATGGAGAGTATTGAGCGATTTGGCTCTCTCCTCCAAAAGAGAAAAATAAACACAAAATATCATTATATGCTTCAAAAATTACCGCATTGACAAACAGGTCATTGCAAACAAAGTTGCAGCAATCTAGTATTTATTTCTACTTTGTTTAGAAAAAAGTAGGTAAAAAGCGTCACCACTCACCAATCGCTACGCCTTCACGGTCGTTCGTGGTGACCGATGAAAATAGATTGCTTTGCGTGCCTCGCAATGAGTCGCTCAAAGATTATTGGTTGGGCAAGTGTGTAGTATCGGTTCTATTTTTGGAATCAAGCTTTGCCAAAATCTCTTCCATGAGTTGCGTTTGCTTTTGTTGCTCTTCAAACTTTGCATAGTGTAGCAATACAAACTCTAACATAACAATCATAAACAGCCCTGGCATGGTGTATAAAAAGGCAAAGAAGAATGCTTCAAGAATGCCTTGTGAGAAGTAGGAGATGAGGGTATAAAGAAAGGTTAGCAGTGTGAAACCAAACGTTAAACCCAAAAGGAGGCTAATAATGCCCCCTAGATACCCTTTGTTTTGCAAATCTTAGTGATCTTCGAGTGCAACAGCACCAGCAAGATAAACGTAAGTTAATATCATAAAGATAAACGTTTGAAGAATAGCTGAGAATGAAAGCAACAAATAAGCAGGTAGTGGCACAATAAAGGGAGCCAACATTAAAAGTACCCACAAGAAGAGATCATCGCCTTTGATGTTTCCAAAGAGTCGGAACGAGAGTGAAATGATTCTTGAGATGTGTGAAATAATTTCAATAGGAAACATGAGCGGTGCCAAAATAGGTACAGGACCTGCAAAGTGTTTGAAATAGTTTAAAGCCCCTTGCTCTCTAATTCCTTCATAGTTGTAGTAAAAAAAGACCATCAAAGCAAGAGGCAACGTGACGTTGATATTGGAGGTAGGAGATTCAAATCCTGGGATAATTCCAATAACGTTGGAGACAAATACGAAAATACCAATGGTAGCTACGAGCGGAAGATACTTGCGTGCTAACTCTTCTCCAATTACATCTTTTCCCATTGCCATAACGCCACTCAAAAATGCTTCAAAAACATTTTGTGTAGTGCCTGGTACAGCTTGCAAATTCGCCACTGCTTTGTTTGCTAAAAATAACACAATAGCCACTACAAGCAGTAAGTGACCGATAATCATGCCTTGTCCGTGTCCTGCAACGATACCGATAAAGGTAAATATACCTTCCATTTTGACCTTCCTCTTTTTGGTTTTTAGAAGCAATCTTCTAAATTAAAATTTGCAGATATTGTACACAATTTCTACTAAATGACTCATTAAAGTAATTATTTTTATCACTTTTTATTTTTTTAAACTTTTTTTTTATCTTTTGTGCTACAATCGGCAAAAATTAGAAAATAGACGGAGATAGATTATAATGCAATTAGAAACAATCAAGTATGAAATGCTTACCCATATACCCATCTGTACCCATGCACAGCCACAAAAGATACTCATTGTGGGCGAAGAGAGCAAGGTGGATAACCAACTAGCACTCTATAGAGGTTTAGAGATTGTAACGGTTCAAAACAGTGCCGAAGCGTTGGCAAAACTCGATGAAAAGAGCTTTGATGTAGCTATCATTACCGATAAGAGCAATCTAACCGATAGACTTTTTATTGGACTTATTCACAAAGTCATGACTCCCAAAGGTGTCGTTTCTACGGTGGCTAGCAATATGTTTGCTCAAGAAAATGCTTTTGAAAATGAACTCAAAACTTTGGGGGAGTGGTTTAAGATTGTTATGCCTTGTCGCTATGAAGATAGTGAGCTTAAGATGCAAAATTTGCTCATTGCAAGTAATAGCTACCATCCCACTGCCGATATTAACCTCCAACGAGCCGATTTGACGCAGGGGTATGAGTACTACAACAGCGATATTGCCATTGGAGCGTTTATGCTTCCTAGTGCGATACGCAAACGCTATGCGGGACTTTTGAAACTCTAATGGCGTTTGAGTATGCCATTGCCCTTACGGGGGGTATAGCCACAGGCAAAAGCTCGACAACGGCTATGTTTATGCTTTACGGTTTTAAGTTTATTGATGCTGATAAAATTGCTCATGCACTGCTTGATGCTCATGCCCACAGGATTGGTGAAATCTTTGGTCAAGAGTACCTAAGTGAGGGCAAAGTGAATCGAAAAAAGCTTGGAGGCTTGATTTTTGGCAATCCTCAAAAGAAAAAAGAGTTGGAAAACTTTTTGCACCCACTTATTTACAAAGCAATAGAGCAAGAGGCTATCCACCTTGATGGCTTCAAAAAGCCCTATATTATTGATATTCCGCTCTTTTTTGAAACCTCTCGTTATCCTATCGCCCAATCCATTGTGGTCTATGCTACCAAAGCCCAACAGTTGGAGCGACTCATCAAACGAGAGGGCTTCACAACGCAAGAGGCACTTAATCGAATCGATGCACAAATGGATATTGAAGCCAAAAAACAAAAAGCTACTTATATTATTGATAACTCAAGAGATATTAAACATCTTCAAAGAGAGTGCGAAAGAGTAAAAGAGGAGATTTTAGAGGCATTTCATCTGTAGTTGGGATAGCCCAACTACACAAAGCTTAAAATCTGTATCGAATATAAGCACGAATATCGTGTGCTTCATCGACAACATTTGGAGCCATTGTTACTGCCATTGCAAGGTCATTAGCTTGTTGTGGTGTAATATTTCCTGCGGCGGCGGCTGCCATAACATTATTCAAGCCACCCATTTGATTAACGGTTGTTACAGCGGTTTTGATGTCATCAATCTTCATAGCCATACCATCTGTTCCAAAGAATGAGTTAGAACCTGTATATTCATAATCCATATAGGTATATCGAACTGAGAATGATAGACCTTTTGTAAGTTCTCGTGTATAGTATGCTTCGATAGCATCACCACGAACCGCCAATTTAGATCCCACCATAGTATCTTCTCCGTATGTAAAGGGTCTCCAGTACTCATCACCGTGGTTATACTCTAAACCAAATTTTCCACCAATTTCAGGCACAGGTGCTTGTAATCCAAACCAATACGACATACCCGTCTCTTCATCGGCTGAACCCAACATTCCCTCGGCTGTATTTGGATGAGTTTTTGACCAAGCAAGACTACCAAATAGTTTGACATCTGACAAGTAACCATCATCCGACAATCCATTAATAAGAACTGAAATCACTGCCCCATCCATATCGCCCATTGTTGTCATTGTTGGGTTTGTTGTTGGGTCGTTGTCCATTGTGGTTCGGATAGCTGCCATTGTGTAGCCTGGAAGATCCCATGCTCGATACATCATAGTTTTGACTTGAAATTGTCCATCATCATAAGGTACGAAGATGAAACCAGCAAGTTTTACATCATCCAGTACATTATCGCTCTCGGCATAGTCTGCTGCACCGCTTAATCTTGGGGCGGCATCGGTACTGCCTTGACCTAAACAGACTTTAAATGACATTCCAGATACACCCGTAATATCTCCTAGTTTAAGCATTGCACTAGCACCGTCAAACTCAACATCAATCATGTGTCCAAGGGGTGATTGCTCTTCGTCATCTTCTCGTAAGTTGGATAAAAATCCTGTTGTTGAAGGTCTTCTACCCACACTTGCCGTCCAGCCCATGCCTGTTCCGAAGAAATCATCTCCCATGTAGAGCCAGTATGCTTGTCGAAGTTTGAGTTCATCTCCTGTTAATGCTTCGTTTGTAATCCAGTCAAATGTATCAAAACCAAATCCACGCTGCGGCATACCTGTTACATCCATAAATGTTGCACCAAATGCTTTATTGTAGGCAATTTGACCTTTGAAGATTAGGTTTGGAGTTGGAGCGTATGCCATATTCAACCACAATCGTGTAGAGTAAAGAGCATCTTTCTTTCTCTCGGTACCATCCGCCATATCGTAGGAGATATTATCGACAGATGTTCTTAAGTCGGCACTGAATTTGATGTTGTCTTTAGCATCGTGGGCTTTGACTTCGTTGAGGGTCTTTTTGATTTTTGTATCACTGCCTTTGAGGGTGGCAATTTCAGCTTTGAGATTTTCTATCTCTGTTTTGAGGTATCGCACATCACTTGCTGTTGAGGCAAAAGCCAATGTTGTGGAGGCTACCAATGAAAGTGTTATTAACTTTTTCATCACAATTCCTTAAAATATTTAATATGTTGCGATGATAGTACAAAAAATGTTATAAAGTTCTTAAATATATCGGAGTTCTTTTGTATGATTTAGAATTTTTCATATTTGAGTATAAATCCTACAAATAATTCCAAAGCATTAAATGCCACAACTTCCTGTATTGATACTAAAGCTGTTTTCATATCCGCAATTGGTACATCTAAAAGTAACCAATTTTGGTCCACATCCCGCTCCTCTTTGGTCAATCATCTCAATAGAGCTATCGTTACACGATGGACAAATACCGCTTGTGATAGTACTAAGCTGCGTACTTTTGTCATTAAGATAATAGATATAGGTTACAACCGAACCCACCAATAGGAGCAACATAAAAATAATAAGATAAATATCCATAGGCAAATTTCCGTTTCATTGATTTTAACCTGAAGTGATGATACAGGTATATAAAAGGTTTATAATATTTTACCATTTTTTGTTAATAATTTGTTAATAGATTAACAAAAAAATTGTAATCAATTTATAATTTAATCTACCAAAACACCGTTTTTGTAAAGTTTTACCCAAACAACCAACGCATCTTCTCTAAAATGCTTTTCCAATCCGTGCTTTTTGCCGTTATGAAAGTGGCGTTCTATCATTACTGCACCGTTTGGATGGTAGTGTTTCTCGACACCATGGGGTTTGCCGTTGTGGTAATGGGTTTGTGATAGCAATTTCCCTTCCCTATCGAACCACTTTTGAACCCCTTCTCGTTTGCCATTTTGGTAGTGAGCAATCTGCTTTAATACGCCCTTTTGGGTATATTCTTTGTGAATACCATTTTTGTGTGATACCTTAGAGGATGTCAATTCAACCAATGAGCTACCCAAATATTTCTTCTCGTTAAGCGTTTTGTGCAACCCCAAACTATTAAAGAGAACAAACATCACTACCATAAGAATAAGCATGGCATTGGACGAGGAGAGATAGAGGGAGTGAGAGTTTAGTGCAGTGTGTGATTTTGAAGTAAT
>JQIS01000054.1 GCA_000830175.1 Sulfurovum sp. FS08-3
AAAATAACTTTTATTTGACAGATTTATATCTTGTATGTCTTTTTAGGTTGGGTTAGAATTGCTGTTCATATACACATCAATGATTAATAGTCGCCCCATATAGCCGTGTTTGATAGCGTTTTCGACAAGCAATTGAATCGAAAATTTAGGCACAAGCACCTCCAAAGGGGGCAAGATGACGTGAAATTGGATTTTGTCTGAAAAGCGAATGTTTTCAATCTCTACATAGGTTTTGACCATCTCTAGTTCATGTTCGAGTGTGATAAGCGAATCTTTACTGATGGCATTACGCAAAAATTGCGAAAGATGAAGCACCGCCTCTTCCGCCTTTTTTTGATCGACAAAGACAAGTTCACTCATGGAGTTGAGGGCATTGAAGAGAAAGTGGGGATTGAGTTCTCCCTCAAGTGTTTTGATTTTGCTCTCCAAAATAGAGCTTTTGATCTCCTCGTGGCGATACTTCATGGCTATAAATTTGTGCAAAATGAGTCCGATTAAAAAGGTCAAAAAGCCCGTCGTAATGGCAATATAGAAGATATAGGGGCGTAGCAGTCCAATGAGTGCAAAGTTTTGATTGGAAAAGAACCAAAAGCTTACCAATACTCCCAAAGCCCCTGCCAAAAAGGAGAAAACGAAGCTTAGAAGATGCCAAAAGGCTTCATTGACGTTGGGCAAAATGTAGTTGTTGGAAATCGTAATCAAAACGATTGAGAAGAGCGAAATGGTAATTGCCATAGCAACAGCAAAGATAATCGTAGCACTCTCTTGGATGTGAGGATTGAGAAAATAGAAAAAGAGCGAGATAAAAAAGCCAAAAAATGCCCCAATAATCACAATATAGAGCCAATCCATAAAGCCAATATGAAGTTCTACTTGTTGTTTCATTTATCAATCTCCTTTGCAAGAAGCAAAGCTCCTTTTGAAATATAAGGGTTTCATTGTTTTGTATCCTTCAAAATAGCATCCAATACCTTAACGCCCAAAGCAACACCCGGCCAACCTTGTCCGCCAAAAAGCGTATCGCCCACATGATAGAGTCCCTTAAAGGGAGTATTGGGCGTAGGAAGCGTGAGCATATTTTTGATCGTAATCGCTTTGCCTCCGCAATTGAGCCGTCCGATGTAGCGTTTGAAAGTGGTCGATGTGGCACTAAAGCATTGGGTAATATCGGTAGGAGAAATAGTATCAAAATGCTCCAAAAACTTTTGCATGATATACTCTTGGGTGAGGGTTTTTTGGATGCGATACTCCTCTTGGGTGAGATTTTGCCAAAAGAGGGCTTGGGTGTGGGTTGAGAGCGTCACCGAGTAGCCTCCTTGTGAGAGCTGGGTATCTTGGGAATCCGAAAAGGAGACAAAAAAAGATTGAGAGAGGCAATGGGGTATAGGCTCTTGCACAATAATCTGATAGTGGTGCAAAAACTCCTCTTTGGACTCTATATGCAAATAGAGCGTAAAGGCACTTTGGTCGCTTAGGCGGTATTGGTTGTAGTAGTTTTGAATGGCTAAGTCGTCAAAGAGCTTAGCACTATCATAAACGGTTGAATTTAAAATAATATTTTTGGCACAATAGCTTCCTTTGGATGTATGGAGCAAATAACCGCCATCGTGGGGTTTGATGGATTGGATTGCCTCATGGGTTTTGACCTCAACATTTTGCAGTATTCCCTCGATAATCTTGCCCATACCGCCATTGGCATAGTAAACCTCGTGAAAAGGATAGGAGAGTCCTAGTGCCATAGAGAGAAGTGAAACCTTGGCGGATGTTGATTGTACCGTAATAAGCAACTGAGCATCGATAAAAGCAAGGTACTCTGGGGAGATGTGGGGTAGATGTTTTTGGATAAAGGAGGAGGCGGATTGAAACAAATCGCCACCCAAACGCACCAACAACTCCACCAAAAATTTGGCACTTTTGAGATAGCCTTTGAGGGAGTATTTCTCGTAGTGGAGGTGTTGAAGTTGCCAAAAGGTTTGGTCAATCGTTTTGATTTTGTGCCAAAAGAGGCGGTTGTTGGGGTGAGGATAGTGCAGACTTAGTCCCTCCAAAAAGGCTTCAAAATCTTGGACTCTATCGACTATCTTGTTGCCTTGAACGATGCGAATGGCGATGGGGGAGGGTTTGATATCGGGTACAAAATCGATACGTTCAAAGAGGGCTTTGATGGGGTGGTGGGCTTCGTATCCTACAAAGGTTGTCGCTCCTGCGTTGTAAAAATGCCCTTTTTTGCAAAAGGTAGAGGCACATCCCCCTACGTTGTAATCTTTTTCAAACACTACCACATTAGCACTATCTTGCAAAGCTGCAATCATAGCACCGCCCATTCCGCTACCCACTACGGCAATATCAATAGACCTCAATGCAACCTCCTAATTTTTGTTTTATTGTATCGGAGTTTGCGATAGGTTGGTAGGGCTATTGTGGTGCTTTGATACGATGTTGTTGCAATATTGGTGCGACAAGAGGCACCTTATGCATAAGCAAACACAGTATAAGCAAAAATTCCAAAGTAGAGTGTACCCAAAAGCAAAATCAATTGGGCTACTCTGGAGGTTTGGGTGATGCTTAGCTCCATGGGGTGGGTTTGTTTTTCAAAATAGATCTCTTTGATAATCCACGCATAATACCCCACCGAAAGAGCCGAGTTGAGCAAAGCAATAAAGGCTACGATGTAAAATCCCGCATCAACAACAGCGTAAAAGAGTACCGCCTTGCCCAAAAATCCTGCAAGAAGAGGAATACCCGCTAGTGAGAAGAGCTGAAGCGTCATCAAAAGAGCCGTTAGTTTATCTTGATGATGGAGTCCTTGAATATCTTTGAGGGTAAGATGGGTGGGTTTTTTGCCCAAAACGCCTACCATCAAAAAGAGACTGCTTTGCATAAAGATATACGCCACTGCCATATACAAAATCCCGCTCGAGGCGTGTTGGCTTTGTGCAGCTACCAATGCAAGAAGCAAATAACCCGCTTGTGCAATAGAGGAGTAGGCTAATATTTGGGTGAGTCGCTGCGTAAAAAGAGCCAAAAAGTTGCCCAATGTCATGGTTATCAAAGCAAAAACAATCAAAGCGTAGAGATTGATAATCCCCGCTTCGACTAGGTAGTCTTGATAGATACCAAAGAGTGCAATCGCTGCAACGCTTTTGGTAATAGCCGATAAAATGGCCGTATGGGTTGGAGAGAGATTGGCGTAGCTATCGATTGCCCATGAGTGCATAGGAACAATGGTAAGTTTGTAAAAAAGTGCCAACACAATAAGCCAAAGTCCTATATGACCCAAGGGTGTATGGGGCATCTCTATTCCTTGTAAGAGCGAGTGTCCATCCAAAGCATAAAGCCCAGCTCCCATAAAAATAAGTGCCGTTGCAATAGCACCCGCAATAAAGAGCTTGATAGCCCCATCGGCTTCTTCTTTGGTTTGAATAAACGCTACCAAAATCATCGAGAGGATACTTAGTGCTTCAAACGATAGGATAAAAGAGAGCAGAGTTTGGCTTTGGAGTAGAAGCGTTGAGGCTGCACCTATAAAGAGCAGCTGGGTAATATTGATACCCTCTTGTTCGTGCAGCACCACTGCAATCATGACAATAAAAACAATCATCTCAAAAAAGCTCACCTGTGGGGTAGCATCAAATCCGCTAAGAATAACAGCACAACCTTGATAAGAGAGAAACAAAGCCACCATCAAGCCAATAACCGCAAAGAGTTTGAGTCTATTAAGGGGTTCGATGGCAAAGCTCAATAGGGCAAATAGGCTTAAGATAACAAACGCACTCATAAAGCACCTCCTACAAATTGTGCAAAGGCGGTGTTGATGCTCTCAAAAATAAGGTGCGGAAAGATACCTAGTATCACAATCACAAGAGCAAAAATCACCAAAGCTCCAAACTCCACACCCCCTAATCGAAAATCGCTTTGGGCTACAAGGGCGGAAAGTTCTCCGTAAATCACCCGTCGATAGCTCCATATCATATAGGAGGCTGCGATAATGGAACCTAGTGCTATAAGGGCAAGAGGGTATCCAAAGCTCTTAATGGCACTGATTAAAATCGTAAACTCTCCAATAAAGCCCATCGTAAAAGGCATTCCCAAAGCTCCCAATCCCGCAATGACAAAAACAGCACTCAAATAGGGGGCTTTTTGCATCAAACCGCCCATATCGTGCATCTGCCAACTTCCCGTCTTGTGGTGCAAAATACCTGCAATCAAAAAGAGCGGAGAGATAATAAAAGCGTGAGCAATCATCTCATAGAGTGCCGCACCCAGTCCATCAAAGGAGAGCGTAGCAATGGCAATAAGCACAAGTCCCATGTGTGAAATGGAGCTATAGGCTATCATCTTTTTGAGGTGCGTCTCATACAAAGCCATAAATCCCGCATAAACAAGAGTAATAACCCCTAGTACAACCATGACGATAGCAAAGTTTTGAGCTTGATGAGGCAAAAGCAAAATCGCAAAACGAATCATCGCATAAGCTCCCATCTTAAGCAACACACCCGCCAACAAAACCGATATGGGTGCGGGAGCTTGAACGTGTGCATCGGGAAGCCATGTATGAAAGGGAAAAATAGGCATCTTGACTGCAAATCCAATAAAAAGCAACCACCACACGAGCGAAGCCGAACCTATCATGCTCTCTTTTATCATCGTTATATCAAAATAACCGCTCTCTTTGTAGAGAATAAAAAAAGCCAACAAAATAAGCATCGAGGCGACATGGGTGTAGAGAAAAAACTTCACCGCAGCATAAATACGTCGCTCTCCTCCCCAAATACCTACCAAAAAGTACATAGGTACTAAAGTAAGCTCCCAAAAGATAAAAAACCATAATAAGTTGGTCGTAGCAAACACGCCAAAGATAGGACCGCTAAAAAACAACAAAAGAGCAAAATAGGAAGCACTCATTTGACTCCAGCTTGAAAGTGTCACCAACACCAACAAAGCCGATGTCAAAATAAGCATAATGGCACTCAAATAATCAATACGCAAATCCAACACAAAATCAAACGCTTCAACGCTCAAAAAGCTTCCCAATTCCAAATAGCCACTCGGAGGCGTTGTGCCAAGAAGTGCAAAACTTTCAAGCAACAAAAAAACAAAATAGCCCAATGTAAAGTATTTGACCATGGGAGTTTTGCCAAAAATAAGATAGAGTAGTGGTGCTATGAGTAGCGGTAAAAAGATAAGCCAAATCATACAAGCCCTTTCAATAGTAGTACAAACAAGACAATGACAACGCCCAAAAGCATTACGCTTGATTGATAGCCAACTGCCACATTGTGGGTTTTGCCCAGTGTGTCGGTAATGCTTTTGGCAATTTTTGGCACAGCATCAATAAAGGCATCGACAACGTACCTATCAAACCAAAAAATGGCTCTAGCAATACCTTGTACCACCATTGTGTGGGCAAACCAAAAGATCATCTTTTCGATGTAGTAGCCATTAAAAAGCACTTGATGGATACTCTTCATAAGCGGTTGAGCGGCCAATTTGTCTCGCACATCGGCTCGTCTGAAGTAAAAAAGATAAACCACGCCTACCAAAAGTGCCATAAGCACAAAGAGTAGGGGCATAAGCCAACCCATGTGGGCTTCGTGTGCCTCTTTGGCATCGATAAAGTGCTTCAACTCCTCTTGATAAAAGCCCATCAAAAGCGTAAGGGCTGCCATAATCCCCAAAGGCAACGCAATCCAAAAATTTGAAGGAGCGGTGGTTTTGTGATAGATTGTTTCATTGCGAGGAGTTCCCAAAAAGAGCATCACCCAAAGCCGTGTAATGTAGGCGATAGAGAGAAGTCCCGCTACAAAGGTAAAGGTAGCAATAAGCGTTGAGGTGTTGGCAATGGTGGAGGCAATAATCGCATCTTTGGAGAAAAATCCGCTAAAAGGAGGAATCCCACTAAGCGACATAGCACCTACAAGCATAAAAAGTGCCACCAGAGGCATTTTGCGTTCGAGTCCTCCTAGCTTGAATATATCTTTGGTATGAGCAGCCGACATAATGACCGCACCTGCACTCAAAAAGAGCAAGGCTTTGAAGATAGCGTGGTTGGTAAGGTGTGCCATGCCCATCGCCAAAGACCCAGCACCTAGCCCAATAAACGCCAAAGAGAGATGCGACATGGTGGAGTAGGCCAATATCTTTTTCATCTCTTTTTGTACCAAAGCACTCGAAGCTCCGATAAAAGCACTCAAAGCCCCAACTCCAGCGATAATCAAAAGCGTCTGCGAAGCGACATAGAAATCAAAGAGTCGTGCAACAATGTAGATACCGCTATTGACCATCGTAGCTCCATGAATCAGCGCCGAAACGGTAGTAGGTCCCTCCATAGCACGCATAAGCCACGGAAAAAGGGGAAATTGTCCCGATTTGCCAATGGCGGCGATAAAGATAAACAAAGCAACCGTATAGAGCAATGTAGGATGAATAGTGCCTTGTGTTGCTAGAGCGTTAAGGGTTTGAAAATCAAAGCTACCCGCAGCCACAAAGAGCAATCCCATCGCAGCAAAGAGAAAAATATCCCCCATTTTGGTAAACAAAAAAGCACTCACACCCGCATCGGCAGGGGCTTTTTGGTGATGCCAAAAGGAGATAAGCCAATACGAAGCCAAACCCATAAGCTCCCAACCTACAAAAGCTCCCGTAAGCTCTTTGGCCGATACAAGCACTATCATACCGCCGATAAAAAAGAGTACTTTGGCGTAGTAGCGTGGTTGATGGGGGTCACTAGCCATGTAGTCGTGCGAAAAGTGAATATCCAAAAATCCCAATCCTGTGGCAATAAGCAACATCACAAGAGCAAGTGAATCGATGTAAAAACCAAAAGGTACAACAATCTCTCCGTAACTAAACCATGTCGTCTCGATAACAATAGGCTCACTAAAACCTACAAAGGTAATAAGTGCAAAAACAAAAAGCAATCCACTCGTAAGATAGGCCGACCAAAATGCCAACTTTTCATTGCGTTTGCCCAGCACAAAGGTAACTATAGCACCTATAAAAGGAAGCCAAATCAAAGCACTTACAAGGCTCATTGTATGCCTCCTATTGTATCGGGAATGACTTTGTTGGTAAGGCGATTACTAAGAGCAAAGATGAGTATGCCTACAGCAGCTTCAAGCGTAGCAAAGACAATGACCATGTAAGCCAATGGAATATTTTGCGTAGCTCCCAAATGCACCGCACCACTAGCCAACATCAAAATAACCGCATTGAGAAGCATCTCCAATGCAAAAAAGATACGCAAAAAATCCTTTTTGGAGGTCACCCCATAGAGTCCAATACTAAAAAGCCCAAAGGCAAAGAGCATATCAATTTCAAACATCTTGACCCCTTTGAGATTGCAAGAGCTTCGCCATTTTGATGGTTGCATAGAGCAAACTTGCCCCAATAAGAGCGAAAATAATCACAAAATCACCGTAACTATCGCTAAAAAGTGAAGGATTAGAGGGTGTTGTGGCATGGTGGGGCAGTTGCGACACATGGCTCATAAAGAGAGTCGTTACCAATCCAAAAAAGGCAACAGAGAGAAAAATCGCAAAAGGGCGTTCACGGGTAGGGGGAAAATCCGTACCAATAAGGGTAATACCAAAGAGCATCAAAACGCTAATCCCTCCTGCGTAAACAAAAATCTGAAAGAGTCCCAAAAGTTTCTCATCAAGATAGATATAATACCCTCCCAAAAGTACCATCATCAAACCAAAAGCAATCAAAGCGGAGACGCTTTTTTGGGTGGTAAGTGAAGCGATAGCCAGTATCAAAACCAGCGATAAAAAAAGAATATTCATGCTTTGTCCTCCTTCTCATTGTGAAGCTGTGCCTCTTTTTTCTTTGCCATCATCTCTTTTTTGACACGTGTCGCCTCCTCGGCTTCGAGGCGTTCATCGATATAGCTTTGGGGTATATCGACGTGTACCCAAAAGTCTTGTTGGTCTTGGTGCCACCCTCCGCTAATCATATCGTAGCGTCCACCGCTTAGGATAATTGATTTTTCGGGCTTGGTAGGGCAAACATCTTCGCACAATCCGCAAAAGATGCAAACACTAAGATTGACCTCTGGGACAATGTTTTGCTTTTTGAAGGGAAGATGTTTCATAGTAATGGCGTGGGTGGGGCATATTTTGTTGCACGCATCGCACCCAATGCAGGTTTCATAATCAATCGTGTGTTCTCCACGAAAGCGGGGTGTATCGTGCATAAGGTGGGAGCGAATATCGTGCGTAGCGGGACTTTTGACCCAAAGAGCCTTGGAGACTCGGTAAACTTTTTTGAGTACCTCAACTATCATGCCATACCTCCCAAAAGATAGATTTTAGCCAACATAATCCATGCGATATTGAGCAGTGAAAGAGGGACTAGATATTGCCAAAACAAACGTATCATCTGCTTCATCGTTACCCGTGGAGTAGCGGCACGAATCGCCATCATCACCATAGCCATAAGCAACATTTTGAGAAAAAAGCACAAATACCCATCAACCAACAATCCTTTGTATCCGCCCAAAAAAAGCACCGTAGCACCCGCATAGACTGCCATAAACTCGGCAAACTCAGCAAATTTGAGCAAAAAGTAGTTGGTACCGCTGTATTCAGTATAAAAACCGTAAACAATCTCTTGTTCCGCATCGGGGATGTTGAATGGAGGCTGTTCGAGCAACGCCAATAGAGCGATAAAGTAGAGAACAAAAGCAGGAATAAGTACGACAAAACTAAGCCAACTAGCCGACTCTGTAATCGTTTGAAGATTGAGCGTACCAAAGAGCAAAGCAGGTGAGAGAGCGGCTAAGAAAAATGCCGTTTCGCTTGAAATCATCTGCGTAAGGATACGAATACCGCCCAAAAAGGAGTATTTGTTGTCCGAACCAAACCCGCTCAAAAAGAGCAAAAACGGCTCAATCCCAATCAGTACGACAAGTGCCAATACGCCATACTCTGTTGGTACAACCGTAGTAGAGGGAGTCCATGGGATAAATGCTGAGGGCAACATGGCAATGAGCGCTGCCAAAATAGGCATAAGCGAAAAGAGATAGGGATTGACTCCACTGGGTGTTACGCTCTCTTTGGTAAGAAGTTTGGTAAAGTCAAAAAGCGTTTGGTAGCTTCCCGCTGGTCCATTGAAGTGAGGTCCTACACGCTTGTGGAGTGCCGCCATAAATTTACGAAAAAACCAAAAGAGCAAAACCGTCCATGCCAAAAAGTAGAGCATTCCAGGGAAAATAGTAATATTAAAAAGCAGTTCCATAGCTATCCTTTATCGATCCAAATCGCCTTGGCAGATGTAGAGACTGCCAAAGATGAGAGGAATATCTGAAAGCGACTCCCCTTTGAGGAGTTCGCCTAGTATCATGGTGTGGTTGAAACTGGGTGCTTTCATCTTGAGCCTATAGGGATTGGTAGCCTTCTCATCGGTCACAAGATGCATCAATACCTCACCCCTTGCCCACTCTACACGGCTAATCGCTTCGCCTTTGGGAAGTTTTTTGGGGACTTTAACCATGTGGTCTTTGGTGGGGTTGAAGTTGCCATTGGCGATATTGGCTACAATATGGGCTTTGGCTTGTCGCACGATAGCGACCGATTGCTCTATCTCATCAAAAAGCATCTTGAGTCTATCCGCAGCCGACCCGCCCTGTTGGGTCACATAATCCATTTGGACTTGATCGTAAGCAGCGTAGGGTTCATCGAGTCGTATATCGGTTTTGACTCCACTAGCACGAGCAACAATACCGCAAAGTGAGTACTCCTCTATCGCTTGGGCAGACAAGATTCCTTTGGTGGTGGCACGACTCTTCATAGTAGGATTTTTGACAAAGATAGCACGAATCTCCTCTTTGGTAGCGTCAAACTTCTCTATGGCTTTTTGGAGTGTTTCAAGCATTCCCTCCTCTAGGGTGTACCGCACTCCTCCAGGTTCAATCGCAGCCGTTGCAATCCGAGCGCCGCTATAGGACTCCAAAAAGTCCAAAAAGTACTCTCGCACATCCACATTCCACATAAAAGCAGTATGAAGACCCAAAGAGTTGTAGAAGTTCCCCATACCCATCATGTGTGACGAAATACGAGAAACTTCGCCCAACAATACCCGCATCCATTTGGCAAATTCACTAATCTCTACATTGGCAATCTCTTCGACAGCTTGGCAATAGCCTACCATGGAGTTGATATTATCCATAAAGCAAAGCCGCTCAACCGCTACAATAGCCCCTACAAAATCTTTTTTGGTTACTAGATGCTCTAAAGCTCTCCATACAAAGCCTATATCGGGGTCAATCCCCAAAATATCCTCTCCATCGCAATGCACTTTGAGGCGTATAGGACCACTAGCAGGGTGAGTGGGGCCCCAGTTGAGTATCATTTGGGAGGAGTTGGAGTCTAAGAGGGTTTCGTTTTGGGCTTGTTCTTGCTCAAAATCCTCATAAATGGCCTGAATATTGCCCAATGTATCGGCTTCGTGTGCTGCCCAATCAAAATCCCTACGATAGGGAGTCTTGCCGTAAAAATCTTGCGAGACGATAATGGGACGCAAATCGGGATGGTTGGTAAATCGTACACCAAACATCGAGTAAGCCTCTCTCTCATGCCACAACGCTCCTTTGAAGATAGGGGTAATGGAGTCAATGACGCACTGTTCTATCTCTCTTGGAATATCGACTTTGACCCAGCAGTTGCGTTTGGTGAGAATATCTTCAAAAAAGTAGTTCATTTCGATGCGATTATCTTCCACAAAATCGGTAGGCGAAACGGTAGATATAACCGTGAGTCCATTGGATTGCAACGCTTTGGCAACCTCTACAATATCGGTAGCGTTTTGGAGCTTGACTTTGAGCCATGTGGGTTTGTACTCTTGGATGTAGAGCGTAGAGAAATCTTGAAAAAGGGCTTGAATGGTTTGCATTAGAACTTCATCTCCTTCCATACTCCACCTTGACTTGCAGCAGAGGGGATAGAGTGCTTCATTTTGTATTTAATCTGCTCCAATCCTTCAACAATGGCTTCGGGACGAGGCGGACACCCTGCCACAAAGACATCAGCGGGGAGAATTTCGGTAGGGTTTTTAATCACCGCTAATGAATCATTGTAAGGACCTCCATCAAACGAACACGCACCCAACGCCAATACATATTTGGGTTGTGGCATTTGAGCGTAGGTACGAAGCAAGGCAGGAAGCATTTTTTTGGTAACAAGTCCTGTGATAATCAAAATATCGGCTTGTCTAGGGGTGGGAGTAGGCAAGTAGCCGTAGCGTTCCCAATCGTAGCGAGGTCCCATGGCGGCAGCCATCTCTAGCGAACAACATCCCGTACAAAAGTGTGCTATCCAAAGCGACTCACTTTTGGCATGGGCAAAAAAATCAAATATTTTGATCACGGTAATACTCCTTCATCGCAATAGCAATAGCCATAGCCAATATCACTGCAAACGCTGCTGCAACGACTTGGGTATGCACACTGGTGGAATAGACAAAAAGCGTTACAAACAAACCGCTCATATCCGCCACAACAAACATAATCGCAAAGACAAAAAAACCAAAATTTGCCTTTTTGGGTGTAGCACTGCTTGGGGGTAATCCGCACTCAAAGTGGTCATTTTTGATACTATCGGGTGCATAGGGAGCAGCTAGGATACCAATAAGATAGAGGGTAAAAATACCGCCCAAAAGACCCAGAGCATAGAGGATAAAGTTTTCCATATATAAGCCTATTTGAATATTAATATTAATGTAAGCTCATTATATCCAACTTTTATTACAAATAGATTGCGTCAAGGGAGTGTCGTTGAAGACAACGCAAAGCAAATCCGAAGATAGAAAGTAGAGCTTTGAGTCGCCAATGGAGTTAGCGAGTGATAATTTTTTGTCGAATGGTGTTGCTCCACCAATAGATAGCAAAGAGCAATCCAGGGGTTTTGGCAATACTCTCATCAAAGAGCATTTGGGTTGTCTCCTCTAGGCTCATCTCAACCACCTCTATCATTTCGCTATCGATACCGCCCCCTTGGGAGATACGCATAGACTCATCGACTTGACAATAAAACAAAAACTGTTTGCCCCCTGAGTGTCCTACGGCGGTGTGAAAAGCGGTAATTTTGGTAATATCTTCAACACTCACAAGAAAACCGCACTCCTCTTCTATCTCCTCTTTGGCAATCTCTTCGATCGATTTGTTTTTGTCGATAAGTCCCGCACACAACTCAAGCGTTATGCCCTTGCCGTTGCTGTTATAGACGGGTGGTCGAAACTGCTTGACAAATACAAACGTATCGTGTTCTTTGTGGTAAATCAAAATTGCCACACTGTTGTGCGATTCGATGAGTTCCCATGTTTTGGAAATGCCGTTTTGTTTGTAGGAGGCAAGTTTTGGAGAGAGAAATTTGGGATGGGTTAATGGACTAAGTCCAAAATCCTCTATAGCATCAATCATAGAGTATCAATTTCTTTATAGAGGATGCTGTTTTTTTGCTCACTATCCCATACGTGGAGTTTGGGAGTCTCTTTGCTAAGGGCTACGAGTCTGTTTTTGTATTTTTTGATACCTTTGATTTGGACAATTTTGGTCTTGAAAATATCAACATCTTTAAATTTACGAGTACTCATATTGATGTGAGCCAATGGATTAACCGCACGTCCATTGATGTAGAGTCCAAAGTGAAGGTGAGGTCCTGTGCTTCGTCCTGTATTGCCTACATAACCAATCACTTGCCCTTTGCTAACTCTTTGTCCGCTACGTACACGCATTTGGCTTTGGTGGGCATAGAGCGACACATAGCCTCCACCGTGAGAGATTTTGACCACTTTGCCGTATCCCCCTTCCCATCCTGCGAAAGTGACGACTCCATCCCCTGCTGCTAAGATAGGTGTGCCTCGTCTAGCACCAAAATCAACTCCCAAATGGGGGCGATAGCGGTGCAAAACAGGGTGGAAACGTTTGTAGGTGAAGCCTGAAGTGATGCGTGGGCTATTGACGGGAATACGCATTTTGTCATAGACGGCAACTTTTTGAGTCCCTGCTTTGTAGCGAATGATTTTGCCTGTATCGCTAAATTTTTCGCCCTCTTTATTGACAAAAACAAAATGCTTTTTACCGCCTGTCTCTAGCATAGCACTTGTGATGTTGGGCTCGTTGATAGGTTTGCCCAAACGGGTGCGTTGGGTGTAGAAAAACGCCATCGTATCACCCTTTTTAAGGCGTTTGAAGTTGATTTCAGAACGATTTTTGAAAAGTTCGCTAAAGTGATTGGCAAGTGAGGCGTAGTTGATTTCACGATTGATATCGATACTAGGAGAGCTGGTGATAGGAAGGGCTACTTTGTACTCGGATTCTATAAAGATAGTAGGAATAATATCAAATTTGTATTCGCCTGTAGCGTGGATTTTGATGATTTGTATCTGCATCTCTTCGCCGATAGGGATAAGGGCTTGAAGGAGTTCGTTGTCGTTTTTGAGTTCAAAGAAATTATCGCCACTTTGGATTTCAAGTAGCAAAGTTTTGTCGTTTTTGGAGATACTATCAAGGAGGGTTGAGGGGATATTGTTGCGTTGAAGATATTGCGAAAAGGTTTCGCCATGTTTCCAGTTGGTCTCCACCACCCTAGCACTGTAAAGCGTTGAAAACATCAACAATAATATTAAAATTTTCTTCATAATAATAGAACTCCATCATCTTGTAACTGTTTTAATCTGGTAACATTGTAGTCTAAATAGATTAACCAATGGTGTACGAAAAATTAACACAATTGGAGGCAATGGCTACACTTTTTTATCCAATAGCAGTTCAAAATCAACCTTTTGACATTCGCAAACCCACACATTCCCAAAAGCTTTTTGCTTTGAGATAAGTGTTGATAGGGTTATTTTAGATTGCTTTTTTTGGCAATACCTTCTTATTTTGCTTTCCAAAGTTTTTCCTTTTTCTATGGGTAAATTTGTTTATTTTTTTAACATAGGTTTTGAGCTATGTTAAAATTATTGTATTTTTTTAACATAGATTTTACGGTATGTTCAATTATATCCCTTTTTTTAACATAGCAAACAGTTCAATATTGATGTAATATTTGCTATTTTTGATTTGAATGTTTTTCAAAATACCTATATTTTCAAGCTCAATTAAATATTTTGAGGCTGTTTGTCGAGTAGTATGTAGTCTATCTACCAAAAACTCAATCTTCGTATATGGGTGCATAAAAAGTATCTCTACCAAATCTTTACTATAGATTTTTGGAAGTTCACTAGAGATTTTATCTTGTGTTTTTATCATCAAAACACTGATATTATTGATAAGTTCAATGGTCTCTAACGAGGTTTGCTCCACTGCTTCGAGCATATACAATATCCACTCTTCCCATTTATCCTCAGTCCGCACCTCTTGAAGCAATCTATAATAATCAGCCTTGTGAGTGATGATGTATCGGCTTAGATAAAGCACAGGAATATCAAGTAAATCTTTAAGTATCAAATACAAAATATTGATAATCCTCCCCGTACGCCCGTTCCCATCATAAAAAGGGTGGATGGATTCAAATTGATGATGGATAATCGCCATATTTACAAGTGGATCGAGTTCATTTGGCTCATTGATATAGCTCTCGAGATTTGTAAGGAGATTTTGAATAGTCTCATAATCTTGTGGTGGAGTGTAAATCACCTCCCCAGTCAAGGCATTTTTGAGATTTGTTCCAGCTTGTTTTCGCACACCTGCATCGTTTTTTTCCAACACACCTTGTATCTCTATGATATGTTTTTTGAGAAGCAACTTTGTATCTTTGACAAGTGCAAAACCTCCAAGAAGTGCCTCTTTGTAGTTTTGCACCTCTTTTGCTTCGTTTGTCACACTCTCTATGTCAAGATTTGCTCGATACAGCTCATCGTGAGTTGTGATAATATTTTCTATCTCACTACTATCTTTTGCCTCTTGAAGAACCAAAGAGTTTATAAGTATCGCACGATTTGGAATGATACGAGCCACACCGTTTAAGTTTGCCAAAGCACGGTTTGCTGATATTGCTTTTTTTAGGACTTTTTGGGTTTCTAGTTGGTGGGTTAGGGGTAGTTGTCTCATAGTATTTATTTACCACAACATTTCTTATATTTTTTCCCACTCCCACAAGGACAAGGATTATTTCTATTTACCTTAGGTTCGCTTCTAACAAATGTTTTTCGTTCAGTATTTGCCATCAAATATTGCTTATGATTACTTTCAAGATATTTTACATATTTCTGAAAATCATCAGGGAGTGCAATAAGTTTATCTTTATGTTCTTCCAAGTGACTAATGCATTGCGTTGAAAATTTTAACTTAGATTCTTTTTCATCACATAAATCATGCTTAATATCCAAAAATAAAGTTTTAAATATTTCATTTTCACTATCAAAATTTTCAATAATCATATCAATTAACTTGACAAGCATTTTTGCTTCACTTGAATAATGTTTAGACATCAATCTTTTAATACCTTGAGTTAGCAAAAAATAATCATCATAAGTCAATTTTGTATATAGCTCATTGTTTACAATATATTCTATATAATTTTTTAATTTATTAAAGAATATTTGAATATTTTTATCATTTGAATAGTAATGCATAGCTATATATAAATATATATTTTTGTAGCACTCAGAAAAAATCTCTTCTCCTGATTGATACACTAACGCTTGGTTGAAAATATTTAAAGCTTGCTCTTTATCTTTCAAATGATGTTTAAAATATATACCAGCATTTAGTAGAACATTACATTTTGATGAAAAATGTTCCCTATATGTATTCTGGCAAAAATTCAAAAATTCTTTTAATAAAATCTCTTCATTTTCAATTATGAGTAATGCAACATACTCATACACTGTGGATATGTTATATTTTATAGGGTCAAAACTATTTAACTGAAGTTCTTCATCTCGAACAAGATTAAAAAACTCATTTATATATTGTTTTTGATTAAGCTTGATTAATTCAATATATATATTAGGCTTATACTCAAATGAAGAGTAGCTTAATATATCTTGTAAAATTTCTATCGATTTTTCAACATTATCTTCATAATATAAATATTCTAATAAATGAAGATTAACTAATAAGTCATTTATTTCATTTTGCTCTACTTTGTCTTTTGCTGTATAACTATCAATAACACTTAAACCTTTTTGTATATTTTCAAGCATTAATTCTTTATTATTTTTATAATCATAAGTTGAATATAAATTGGCTTTATTAAAATAAGCTCTAACATCAAACATAGGTTGCTTATATTCAAGTAAACAGGCTAGTCGGTTAGCTCCTCCTAAATATGCTATAATGTAACCCATGGAACCAGTAAA
>JQIS01000055.1 GCA_000830175.1 Sulfurovum sp. FS08-3
GGTAGCATTTTTCAATGATGTATTTTTTTCACCTCGTGCTTCACCTTTTTTTATCCCCATTTGATAAAAAAAGGTTTTTTCTGCATCAGCTTGTAGCATTTTTGCTTCTTGTTCAACTTCTTTCCCCAAACCTCTATCGGTCGAATAGATATTTATCATGCTTGTCTCTATCTTCAAAATCGCATAAATTTGACAATCAATTGTGCTAATATTAATTATATCATAATTGTATGAAAGTTTATTGCGTTCAATACGATTTTGTATTGAATGCAAAATATGCTTTTGATATATTTCGTGTCATGCTTTTAAGAATATTTTTACTCATCTTTCGCACCTAAATCGCAAACAAAAAACAGACAAATAACAGCTTTCAACGCCATATAACTACCCTGTAAAAGTATCTTTTATAAAACAAAAATACCTATAAAGTCCCTATTTTAGGCATAATATCAATAAAGAAATCTACGCCAATGAAATTCCAAGAGCAAGTCATATTTGCTATTAATACAACCCTTAGAAATCCAATCTATGTAAGCTACATCAATAGAATAAGCCATGAGCCAAAAACCATCGGTGGACTGTTTAAAGATTTAGAGTGCGAACTTCATACCCTCTCTATTGCTATGCAAACTTTTATTGAGATAATGGACAAAATATCTAAAATAAAAATGATTGTAAATAGCATTTGAGACTAAAACAAAACGAACGTCTATAACTTACCTTTTTGTTATTAAATTGTTATTGTAACCCTATATAATCCGCTCCTAAAAAGTAAGCTTATAGAGGCTTACCCTCAACTGGAGACTCATCTTGGAACAATCGTATTTTAAAACCAATCTCTTCTTTGCTGTAATATTTATTATTGCAACCGCATACTTTCTCTATTGGGGATCGGACTATACCAATCATAATCACGTTTTGATTTTTGTATTGGCTACCTTTTTTGGTGTCTTTATGGCGTTTAATATTGGTGGTAACGACGTTGCCAACTCCTTTGGTACGAGTGTTGGAGCAGGTACGCTCACGATACGACAAGCCCTCATTGTAGCTGCTATTTTTGAGGTAAGCGGGGCGATGATTGCAGGAGGAGAAGTAACAGAAACAATACGGGATGGGATTGTAGATCTTGGCACACTGCACGTTGAACCCATGCAGTTTGTCTATATTATGATGGCATCGCTTCTAGCGGCTTCTTTTTGGTTGCTTTTTGCTACCAAAAACGGCTATCCTGTATCGACTACCCACTCCATTATCGGAGGAATTGTAGGAGCTTCTATTACATTAGGCGTTATGTTGAGCGGTGCTAATAGTGCTTTTGCGTTGGTTCATTGGAATCAAATCGGTTCTATCGCACTCTCGTGGGTTGTCTCACCTTTGCTAGGTGGAGTCGTTTCTTATCTTCTCTATGGCTACATCAAAAAGCATATTTTAAGCTACAACGATGAAGTCGAAGCCCGTTTGTCCAAAATTCAAGATGCTAAAAAAATATACAAACTGCAATATCGTCAAGAGTTTGAAGCCCTTAGCGTCGAAGAGAAGCTTCGTTGCACCAGTGCTATTGCACGAGATGCTCAATTGATTCACTACGGAGATGAGCGTGAAGAGGATTTTGAGAGTCCTTATAGCAAAAAGATTTATGAGATTGAGCAACAAAAAGATACCATTGATGCTCGAAAAGCCATTGAGAATTTTGTCCCGCTTGTAGCGGCGGTTGGCTCGATGATTATTGCGGGAATGATGATTTTTAAAGGACTCAAACACATGGATTTGGAGTTTACACTCGTCAATAAAATCCTTATTATGTTTATGATTGGGGCTTTGGTGTGGATGTCCACTTTTATTATGGCAAAATCGCTTCATCGTCGTTCACTCTCTTCGACAACCTTTGTTTTGTTTAGTTGGATGCAAGTCTTCACCGCTTCGGGCTTTGCCTTTAGCCATGGCTCGAATGATATTGCCAACGCCATTGGACCTTTTGCTGCTATCATGGATGTTTTGCGAACAGGAGAGCTTGGAAGCGACGCAGCCGTTCCGCCCGTAGCGATGCTTACTTTTGGTATCGCACTTATCGCTGGGCTTTGGTTTATGGGCAAAGAGGTTATTCAAACCGTAGGACACAACCTCACAAAACTCCACCCCGCTTCGGGCTTCTCTGCTGAACTTGCGGCGGCTACTGTGGTACTGTTGGCTTCAATGCTAGGGATTCCTGTATCAAGTACGCATATTTTAATCGGTGCGGTTTTGGGGATTGGTTTGGTAAATGCTAAAGCCAACTGGGCATTAATGAAACCTATCGCTTTGGCATGGATTATTACACTTCCAGCTGCTGCGATTTTAAGTAGTATCTTCTTTCTTATTTTTAGTAAGTTTTTGTAACTTATACAGAGGAGTAGTTTCAACCGCTACCCTCTTTTATCTTGTTTTATCTCCTCTCCTGTTTTTAATCCATAAAATCTTTCATTTTTTTACTATTATTTTTCATTATATTTTGTTTTTAAATTATAATTTGATATAATAATGTTTATATGAAAAATCTATTATTTCTAATAAAGGATAGTTATGTTAAAAGATTTTATAAAATTAGAAACTTTTTTGACGGTAGCAAGAGAGAGAAGCTTCTCTAAGGCATCGGCAAAATTGGGAATATCGCAACCTGCTGTAACCCAACAGATTAAATTTATCGAAAATTATCTTGATACGAAAATTATCGAACGTAAAAAAAACGGTATCAAACTCACCAATGAGGGCGAAGAGCTTTATAAGATTGTCGTACGTATCGAAAAAGCCGTCAATGAAGCTGAAAAAGATCTGCTCAAAATCATCAACAAAGAGATTACCTTTAGACTAGGAGCCTCGTTTACGATTGGTAATTACATTATCCCAGGAGAGTGTCTCAATACCATTAGCGGTATTATTCACAACGATATTCATCTTGAGATTGAAGAGAGCAAAGATATTATCGAACACGTCAAAGATAGAAAACTTGATTTGGGATTGATTGAATCGCCTATTATGGATGAGACGCTTATCTATCGTGAGTGGCTTGAGGATGAATTGGTTCTCTTTTCCAACACCCCACTGCCCAAACTGCTCAGTACCGAAGAGCTTTATGAGTATCGATGGATTTGTCGAAACGACGGCTCTTATACCCGCAAAGTTGTCTCAGAGGTCTTTGAAGAGTTGGGCGTTTCGTGCAAAAGCTTCAACGTCCTAAGCGAAGTGAGCAACACCACGGCGGTACTGCAAACCATCAAACGAAGCAAAAAATCAACCTCTTTAGCACCTGTGGTATCGATTGTATCAAAATACGCCATTGTCGATGAAGTCCAAAAAGGTGAACTCTTTGAGGCGAGAATCCGAGGCTACACGATGAAGCGAAAACTCTACATGGTCTATACCAAAGAGAACAAACGCAACGCCTACGTCGATAAAGTGGTTGATTACATTATCTCAGGGAAGTGTTAAGGTAGTTACTGATTTCTTCCTAGAGATACTTTTGGACAAACTCACTGCTACTCATAAGCTCTATCTCTTTGGAGTAAAATCGTGCATCGTTGGAGATGATGAGGTCACATTTTGCTTTTTGGGCTAGGATATATTGTAAGGTATCTTCTAGGTCACCAAAGTTGCTATCGCTTCGCATCAAATCGTAACACATCTGCACCTCTTTGTTGCCAAAATCAATCACCGTACAAAATTGATTAATCTGCTCGATACTATCAAGGGCTTTGGCTCGATTGTGTTTGGCAAGGATGTAGTAGATAGTGGTGATAAGGTCGCAACTGGTGTAAATACCCACCTCTTGTTTGACAAGAGAGATTAAAATATCAAGCCCCTCTTGATAGCGTGGACGGCTAATATCGTTAGCATCAATCAAAATATTGGCATCCAAAAAGACTCGTTTAACCATCTCGATTTGCCTTAATCTCTTGAATGGTCAAATCACCAATTTATATTCTGACCTTGTACACTTTAAAAATGATAGATTACTTGCGTTCGCAATGAGTGTGGATTGTGCAACGATAGCGTTTTGCGTTGTACTATTGCGGTTTTGTTCATTTTGGGTATAATTGCGATGTTTGCCCAAATTGAATAAAAATGAGATTAATCCATTGAATATAGCCCATGAGTTTTCACGTTTTGCTTTGCATTATGAGAGTGTCAATAGTATCCAAAAACAAGTTGCTACGCAATTGGTCGCCAAATTGCCACACAAACACTACAAAAATATTTTGGATTTAGGGTGCGGTAGCGGTGAAATGTATAACAATATGATACGTTCAGGTATCAGTTTTGAGCGTTTTGTAGGAGTCGATATTGCCCCCAAGATGCTTGAACGTCACCCCAAAGAGAGCAGAGTTGAACTCATACAAACAAGTTTTGAAACCGTTTCATTGAGCCACTATGACCTTGTTGTCTCCTCTTCGGCGTTGCAATGGAGTCGTGATTTGGACGCTACATTGGCTCATATCTCCAAGCTCTCCAACCGCTTCTATTTCGCTATCTTTAGTGCCAATACCTTTAAAACGCTCCATCAAGTCGCCAAAATCGTATCACCCATCTATCCCATAGAGCAACTTCAAGAGAGCATCGCACACTATTTTGATGCCTCCTTTGCACTAAGCAACTATCGGCTTAACTTTGATAGCACCTATGAAATGTTGCGTTATATCAAAAATAGCGGTGTAAGCGGAGGCAAAAAACAGCTCTCCTATGCCCAAACCAAAAAACTTATAGAGGAGTATCCACTCAATTATTTGGAGTTTGAGGTGTTGTTTGTAGAGGCTAAGGCTCTACATGAGGCAAAGAGCCAATAAAGGCTTGAAGATTGAGTGTTTGCAATTTTTGATTATCAATGGCTTTGCCTTGTCCTATCTCACTGTAAAGATGCCCCTCAATGACTCTGTTGTGTTCAAAAATAATCTCCAATTTTTTGACTCCACTAGGATAAAACTCGATGTATTTTCCATCCATTTCACCCTCTTTGTAGTCAATCTCTTTGGTGAGCAAACCCCCTGTATAGTATCGACTTTTGCCGTGAAGCTTACCGCTTTTGTAGTTCTCTTCTAGTACCAATAGGGCATCTTTTCGATAGATTTGTTGGAGTCCGTGAAGTTTGTCATTTTGATAATTTTTGGCGTATTTAAGCGTAGCACCGTCAAGATAGTAGATATGCTCAACGCCATTTTTTTTGCCTTTTTTGCAAAAGGTAGCCGATTGGAGTTTGCCGTTTGGATGGAATGTTTTGATGGTTTGGGCTTGAACAAAGCTTATGAGCAACGCCACTAGGATTAGGATAGGGTATCTCATTGGGTCTCCTTGATGTATTGCTCTTTTTCAAGAGCGTAGAGTTCGTAGCGAATGGTTTTAAAGTGTTGGCTTAATTCTACACTCATAAGCTTAAAGCTCTCTTCAAGCACACGAGCCGACTCTTGCGTACGTGAGAAGTTGGCAATCAAAATATTGTCGATGGATTGGCGATTGAGTTCACTAGCAATGCTTTGCTTTTGTACGTCACCTGCTATATCACGATGCGTTATACGGTTGGTATCGTAAGCTTTGGCAATGCTATGGCGAAGGTGTTTGAGTTTGGAGGTAAGTGCTTTGCGGTTGTAGATGTAGCGATTAATGTCCTCTAAGACTCGAATGCCCTCACGAAGACGGTTGAGATTGGCGTCAATAAGACGCTCAACCTTATTAGTCATCACTTCCCATAATACCTAGAAGTTGTAAAAGTGCGGTAAACATATTGAAAAAATCCAAATAGAGCGAAAAGGCTGCTTCTACAGGTGAGTCGTAAGCACCGTTGGCGATATTTTGGGTATCGTAAATGGTGAAGAGTGCAAAGACCAAAAGGACTACCGCACTAATAACGACGTGGAAGATAGGGCTTTTGAGTATCAAAACATTAATCAACGAAAGCACCAAAAGAACAATCACGGTAATAAAGAGCGGTTTTCCCCAGCTTGAGAAGTCTTGTTTGGAGTTGATAGCAAACATACTCAAAGCACCAAAAAGCACCGAAGTCATCAAAAAGGCATTACCTATCAACGCCCCTTTGCCCGCACCAATGAGCATTCCAAAAAGCGGTACAAGCGAAACACCTGTAATAAATGTAAAGACAAAAAGCAACGCTAATTGCACATCGGGTTTATTGCGTGCCATACCAAAACCAAAAAAGATAATAGCCAACTCAACGCCAAAGATAACCCATCTCAAATCTTGCACGGTTTGAGCAAAAGGCATCGTTAGGTAAGCACCAAGAGCAGCAACTATCATACTAAGAGCCATAAGCTGGTAGGTTTTTTTCATAAAGCCTACCGAGACGCTCCCTTCTCTATCCTCAACCACAACACCGCTATTTATTGTGTTGGTTTGTGTTTTTTTATTAAAATCTATCATAGTAAATCTTCCTTTATCAAAATTTTCGTAATTCTACCACGCAAAGTATAATAAAAAGAAGTTAAATAATACTTTGCAACTCCATAAATCAAATTGAAAAGTTACTAAATTGCACAAAGCAACCTTCTGTTCACCACTCCAAAACCGTTTATCTCCTCAAAAAAATTATGATATAATAAAATAATCCAAAAAAAGGAACGCCATGAGATTTCTCAACATCAAAACAGATTATGCATTCAAAAAAGTATTTGGTTCAGAGAACTCCAAAAATATATTAAAAAGCTTTCTCAACTCCACACTCGAACTCCCCTTTCCCATAGAAGACCTAGAGATAGTCGATCCCTACAATGTACCCAAACTCCAAGGGATGAAAGAGACCGCCGTAGATGTCAAAGCAACACTCGAAGACAAAACAAAAGTAATCATAGAGATGCAAATACTCAACCATGATGGCTTTGAGAGTCGTATC
Organism: Sulfurovum sp. FS08-3; assembly: GCA_000830175.1. Taxonomy (GTDB): domain Bacteria; phylum Campylobacterota; class Campylobacteria; order Campylobacterales; family Sulfurovaceae; genus FS08-3. Next base: position 6,872 of record JQIS01000055.1, read on the forward strand.
CTCTACAACACTGCCAAGAACTATGCCAACCAACTAGACATTGGAGCCAACTACACACTCCTCAATCCTGTAATAGCTCTAACAATAGTAAACTTCACGATGTTTGATTTTGATAAATACAAATCCATCTTTAAACTCATAGAAAAAGAGAACTTCACGCAATACAAAGATGATATTCAACTCCAATTCATAGAACTCCCAAAGTTTAATAAAACCTTAGAAGAGTGTCTCACCATAGAAGACAAATGGATATATTTCATCAAAAATGCTAGAGATATGAAAGTAGCCCCTGCATTCCAAGACCCAAACCTCAATGAAGCCCTCTTGATAGCCAACACCGCCACCATGACCAAAGAGGAACTAGAGATACAAGACAAAAGAGAAGAGTTTCTTTTCATTCAGAAAAATAGTATCGAGAAGGCAAAGAGAGAGGGGGTTGAAGAGGGGCGACGACAAGAGAGGGAAAAACTCATCATCAATGCCTACAGGGATGGAATGCCTACAAATATTATAGGTAGTTTTGTAGGCATGAGCGAAGAGGATGTAACGAAGTTTTTAAGAGGTGCTGATGGTTTGTGATTACTCTCGTTAGTTTCTCAAATACCCCATCGCTGTAGCGATAATATCGTCATCATCCTTGCTAGGAGATTTTAAAATGAGTCGCTCTTTGGCTGGGTCACTAAACTCTATAAAGAGATTTTCTCCGTAACTTGATACTTTGGAAATATCTTTGGCTTTGGCTAGGACTTTGATAATCATGGTGTCGATAAATTGGCGTGTGATGGTATCGAGTTTGCCAAATCTATCTTCAATCTCTATCTCTATCTCTCGTACCTCCATGGGTGTTTGACACTGTGAGAGTCGGCGGTAGAGTTCTAAGCGTAGTCTATCTTGCGGGATTAGCTCTTCGTTTAGATAGGCATTGATGGAGAGCTTGATATCGACGCTGTTGCTCTCTTGAGCCTTTTGCCCTGTGAGTTCTTTGATAGCATCTTCAAGCATTCTAAGATACAAGGCGTAACCGATTTGTTTGATGTGTCCGCTTTGAGCCTCTCCAATGATATTGCCACCCCCTCGAATCTCAAGGTCGTGAAAGGCAAGTATCGCCCCGCTACCCAAATCAGAGTGTGTCTCAAGAGCAAGGAGACGTTTTTTGGCGTTATCGCTAAGTATCTCTTTGTCTTGAACGACAAAATAGCAATACCCCTCTTTGTTTCCTCGCCCTACACGCCCACGCAACTGATGCAAATCGGCAATGCCAAAGTTATCGGCTCCCTCGACTATCATCGTATTGGCTTTGGGTAGATGGATACCCGATTCGACAATGGAGGTACTAAGCATCATATCGTACTCCCCGTTTTCAAACTTCATCATCTCATCTTCGGTTTGGATTGCACTGATTTGGGAGTGAAGGATGGTGATACGCAATGCAGGTAAGATTTCCAAAAGTTGTCTCTTTTTGCCCTCGATTCCTGCAATGGAGTTATAGACATAAAAAATCTGTCCGCCCCTGCGAAGCTCTCTCAAAATAGCCTCTTTGATGATTTTCTCATCGTAGCTCTTGACAAACGTCCGCACCCCTTGACGCTCCGTGGGAGGAGTGAGAATCTCTGAAAAGCTTTTGATTTTGGAGAGTGCCAAATTGAGACTTCGTGGTATGGGTGTAGCACTCATGCTAAGAAGATGAGCATCTAAAGCAATCTCTTTGAGTGCCTCTTTTTGTTTGACTCCAAATTTATGCTCCTCATCAATCACGATTAAAGCTAGTTTATTAAATTTGGCTTTGAGCAAAGCGTGTGTACCAATCACCACATCAATGCTACCCTCTTCAAGTCCCTCTAAGACCTCTTTTTTTTGTTTGGTAGAGCTAAAGCGATCAATTTTGGCGATTTTTATATCATAAGGAGCAAAACGCTCTTTGAAAGATTTGAAGTGTTGCGATGTAAGCAGTGTCGTAGGGGCAATCACCATCGACTGGTAGCCATTTACAAAGGTTAGATAGATAGCATTCATAGCTACTTCGGTTTTGCCAAATCCCACATCGGCACTAAGCAGTCTATCCATCAACCGACCACTTGCTAACTCCTCTTCAATCTCCTCAATGGCTCTTTTTTGATCTTGCGTATGCACAAAGGGTGCTTGATGCATAAAGACCTTCGCTTCTTCACTGGAGCTATTGAGCAGTATTCCTTTTTTGAGGTGACGTTGGGCTGAAAGTTTAACGATATCCGAAGCAATAGCAAAGAGCTTGTCCCGTACTTTGCCTTTGAGTTTTTTGAAACTTGATTTGCCTAGCTTATCAATGACAGGCATAGCTCCCCCATCGGCGACAAAACGGTCGATGGTTTCGAGGTTTTCTACAGGCACAAGCAAGGTATCATCGCCTTGATAGCCAATGACTACAAACTCTCTCGTAGCTCCCAATACATCACGCTTTTCAACCCCTCTAAAGTATCCTATCCCGTGGTTTTCATGTACGACATAATCACCGCTACCTAGTTCATCGAGTACAATGGTAGGTTTTTTGATGCGTTTGGCTTTGAGGGGAGGATTGAGCGAAAGAATCAACGTATCGTCGCTTAGGAGATTGATAATCCCCTCTTGATAGACAAAAGTGAGATTTTCAAAAGAGTCCAAATTGGAGGCTCTTACGATAGACTCGCTTCGTGCAACGATAAATATTTGCTTGTTTTTGTGGGCGGAGATGATTTTGTTGGGTTGGGTTGCCTCTATATCACGAAACCTTTTGGCAGGGGCAACGATAGAGAGGTCAAAAGAGTTACGAGGCACCATGGGGGTATCGAGAGCGTAAATCTCCTCTAGCTCCTCATCCATGTTTTCACTCAATATCGCATGAAAATGCAAGGTGTAATCGATTGCCAACTCATCAAGTACCCAAAAACCTACACTGTAAATATCTTTGACAAATAGATCCAAATGCACACTTTGGGTACGCTCTTTGAGGGCTTGAAACTGGGCTTGGTTGAGATCCAAAAAGGCGGGGATAATCGTAATAGCTTCAAGCTCATCGACCACGCTTTTTTGAGTAGAGACATCAAAAGAGCGGATACTCTCCACCTCATCATCAAAAAGACTGATACGGTAGGGAGTCTCGCTATTGAGCGGAAAAATATCGATAATATCACCCCTAAAAGAGACCTCGCCACGAGCCGTAGCAATATCAACGAGTTGATACCCCCAGCGATAGAGTCTCTCTTTGAACTCACCCAGTACTATTTTTTGACCAAATTCAATGATTGTGTGATGCAAATATTGCTCTTTGGGTAGCTTCAAAAGCAAAGTACGAAGAGGAGCGATAAGCAGTTTTTTGGAAGCCAAAGAGCGATAATAGCGTGATAGCGTATCTAAAATCTCATGGAGTTCTTCTTGGTAAGACCTTAAATCCTCGCCATAACTTACTCGCAAATCGGGCAGTGCAAAGGTATCAAATCCCAAAAAGGTAGCTACGGCAAAAATAGTTTGAGAAGCTTTGTCGTTTTTGGAAATGAGAAGTGTGGGATTGTGAGTATCTAAAGCACTTAGATACTCATAGAGATTGCTTTGATACATTAATTAACTATTTTTGTCACCAGAAGATTTCTCATTGGCAATTTTGGGAGTTGATTCAAGTCTTAATACCTCGTCTTCACGGATAATTTTGCTCTCTCCTTCAAAAATACCGCCTGGTTCGATGATAATATTTTTGACATGAATTTCACCAAATACTTTGCCCCCTGGAAGAATATCGATAAAATCGCCTCGATATTGACCCTTAAATTCACCCGCAACAATCAATCGTGCAGCTTTAAGTTCGCCCGTTACAAAACCTGTTTTACCAATCACAACTTCGGCTGAAGTGATCATGTTTCCATCAAACTCACCGTTGATGTGCATATCGCTTTCGCAATTTATCTCGCCTTTGATCTTCGTTCCTGGAGTAATAATGCTTGCTGAAGCGTGTGTATTTTCGCTTTTGTTGCTTTTGTTTATGAATGCCATTGTACTCTATTCTCCTTTTTGATTGTACCTACAAAGTTTTTTCGTTCCATGCAATAAAGATTTTTGGATTGAGTATCTTTTCCAAATATCTCACCTCAAAAGGCAACTACTGTTGTCACTAAACCCATCGTTGTGTTTGATAATGATGGCATTATCGTAACCACTGCCGCCATTATAGCGTATTGTTTCTACAAAATGGCACGATTTGGATGGGAGAAGTCAAAAACTTACACCTCCAAGCGATACAACTCCTCCAAACTTACAACGATTGTGCGGTTAAATTGCGAACGGTTAAAGGTATTTTGGCGTTTGGCTAGTTGGGCGGTGTGGGTAATAATCGCCTCTATCAATCCATCTTTGGTATAGCGTCCATCGAGATAATCAAGCGTCTCTTTGATACCAATCGATTTCATAGAGTGCGGAGTGCGGGTATATTTTTGCTCCAAATAGCACACCTCATCAATAAGTCCCGCTTCAATCATCGTATGGGTTCGTAGCCTAATGCGTTGCCTTAATATCTCCCTATCGGTAGCGATAGAATAAATAGGCAACTCGTGTGCGATAACGCTTTGGGGAGGATGCTTTGCAAAATAGTGCGATGGGGCAAGATGGGTTTGAAAATAGATTGCCAATGCCTTTTCGATACGGTAGCGGTCACTAGGGGCGATTTGTTGCATGTACTCTTTGTCGAGTTGATGGAGCATTTGATAGCTTTTGGATAAATCTTTGAGTGCCATTTGGACTTTGATGTGCGTATCGGCGGAGATAGTAGGCAACGGGCTGATACCATCAAGCAACATTTTGAGATAAAAACTGCTACCTCCTACGATAATCAAGGGCTTTTGGAGGCTCAAAGCATAATCGTACGCCTTTTGGTAGAGCTTGATAAAATGCGTCACATCAAAGGCTTCGTTGGGGTATATCTCATCTATCCCAAAATGCTCCACTCCTTTGCGTTCTAGGAGCGTGGGTTTGGCAGAAGCTATATCAATCTCTTTGAAGATAGAGAGCGAATCAAGCGAGACAATGATGGCGTTGGCTCTTTGGGCTAGAGCAATCGAAGCTCCCGTTTTGCCCGAAGCAGTTGGACCAATGATAGCAATTTGTTTAATGGTTTTCATAGATGCAATAATAGCACAATTTATGCTATAATGAAAAACTATACTATACCCCAAAAAGGATGAGCTGTGACTTTGACCGATGAGCAGTTGGAACAATTTAACCGTGATGGATTTTTGCTATTAAGAGATTTTGCCTCCAAAGATGAGTGCGAAGCGATTTTGGAAGTAGCCTTAGAGGAACTCCAAGCCAAAAGAGAGCCTATTGAGAGCGAGGGAGACTATCTTGAAGATAGCTCACGTCAAGGCACGATAAGAAGACTTCGTCAAGTCTATCAACGAAGTCCCATTTTTGCCCAGTGGATGCAAAATCAAAAGATTCGCCCCATTTTGAGACAAATATTAGGAGAGACTCCCGTTTTGGCATTGGCACACCACAACTCTATTATGACCAAAATGCCACACGAAAGCTCCCAAACCTGTTGGCATCAAGATATTCGCTATTGGCACTTTAGCGACGATAATCTCGTAAGCGTTTGGTTGGCGCTGGGCGATGAAGAGGCTCAAAACGGCGTGTTGGAGTTTATACCCGCTTCGCACACCATGACGCTCGCCAAAGAGTGCTTTGATAAGAAGCTCTATTTTTTGGACAATCTAGCCAACAAACCCCTTATCGACACCAAAGTAAGCTACGATTTGCACCAAAGCGATGTCGTCCTCTTCCACGCCAAAACGCTTCACCGTGCCAACGCCAACCAAACTGATAAACCCAAAATCTCTTTTGTCTATACCCTCCGTGGCATTTCAACTACTCCCATAGAGGGAACACGCTCCTCTTGTAGCAACGATGTGATACTCGAATAAATCTTTGGCACACTCCATTCTCTCTTTTTGTTCTCACAAAAACCATGAGAACAAAAAACAAATATGTTATAATTCAACAAAAAACAAGGAGAGCAGATGGTAGCAATCAAGCAAGAAGTGCAAAATATGATTCAAAATCTTCCTGATAATTGTACGTATGAGGATATTCAATATCACTTGTACGTTGTTAAAAAAATTAAAAATGGAATGAATCGTGCAAAAAAAGGTGAGGCTTCATCTCACAAAGATGCCAAAGAGAGAATGGCTAAGTGGCTATCCAATTAGAATGGTCTAAAGAGGCTCTTTGTCAAAAATTATAAAAAAAGTATCACCACAACCCAAGAGCCACACCACACCAGCAATTCTAACCCAACCTCCAATCTCCAAATAAATAATAGGATAAAATAAGAAAAAAGGAGTTG
>JQIS01000056.1 GCA_000830175.1 Sulfurovum sp. FS08-3
TAGAGAAAAACATCACTTATGGATACGATTGGTAACAGGAGGAGCTAACCGATTAGCCTGTTTCTTGTAATATAAGAGATGTTAATAAGGGTTATATCATTGCAGTATATCTGTGCATCGGTTTGACTCAAAAAGAGCAAAAGCTCTCTAGAAACTCCATCGTCTCTATTTTCAATGGAGTTGATGTAGATATTGGTATCAATGTATATTTGTATCACAGCTTATACTTTGTAGCAAAATATTCCTCTTTTGCTTTTTCAACACGGATACCACCTAAATCTTCAAACTCTTTATTGAGATATTCAAAAGCCTCTTTCATTTCACTTGAAGGATTGGGCTTGACTACTTTTAAAGTTTTTAGCTTGTTTATCAATTGAGTTTTTGAATCGCTTTGAGGCTCTCTTGGTTTTGTGGGAGAAAAGGTCTTGATATATTCAATAATAGCATTTTGACCGTATTGATTGATTAAAGACTCAACTTGGCTATCATTAATCTGTAGTGTTGTCATGATTGGCTCCATTGGGTTTTATTTTATTATAGCATAGTTTTAGCATAGAACATTTTGGAGAGTTTGGGCTGTGTGGCATCCCCAAAATCATACTCTTCTCACCTTTTACCCCTCCATCTCTTCGAGGCGTTCGAGTAGTTCGAGGTATTCATCGCTTTTGGTTTCGTAGAGGGATTGAATCTCTGTTAGCTCTTGGCTTAGTGTGCTGAGTCCTCGTTGTTGGTAGCATTGGGGGTTGCTTAGGCACTCGTTTATCTCTTCCATTTTGGCTTCAAGCTCTTCGATTTGCTTGGGCAGGATTTCGAGGGCTTTTTGATCTTTGTAGCTAAGTTTAGTTGGCTTTTTGGCTTTGGGTTGGCTCTTGGGGGGAGTTGCTTTTTCCTTCTTCTGGCTCTCCTCCTCTTCCCATCCAATCTTTTCCAAAAATTCGCTGTATGTGCCGTCAAAATACTCCGCTTTGCCTTTGTGGAAGATTATCAAAGCATTGGCAAGACGGTGAAGCAACATTTGCGAGTGGGTGACAATCACGGTCGAACCCTTAAAGTTCTCTATGGCATCGCACAAAGCATCAATCGATTGCATATCAAGGTGGTTGGTTGGCTCATCCAAAAAGAGCAAATTAGCAGGTGTAGCGATGATTTTGCCTAGCATTACACGGCTTCGCTCACCTCCTGAGAGTACTGAAATTCTCTTTTTGGCACTATCTCCTCCAAACATCATCCTCCCTGCAATCGCACGCACCTCTGCCGCACCTATATCACGTCTGGCGTTTGCGATTTCATCGAGAATGGTCATTGAGGTATCGAGTCTTTCGATATTGGTCTGCCCAAAGTGGGCAAAGGTAGTCGAGGGATGAAACTCCAAACTTCCCGCCCTTGGCTCAAACTCTCCTGCTATGAGATTGAGAAGTGTCGATTTACCTTTGCCGTTCTTACCAATAATAGCTATCGTTTTGCCGTGTATCATATCAAAGCTGATGTTTTCAAAAAGATTGGGGGCAGCGTCGTATCCAAAAGCTACATCACGCACTCTTAGGACAATCTTAGCGGGGGTAGGAGCGTAGCTAAAATCAAAAGCGAGTGAACTTTCACTCTCCAAATCCTCCATCACCTCCATCTTCTCTAGCTCTTTGACTTTCGATTGTGCCAACGCTGCGGTGGAGGCTCTTGCACGGTTACGAGCGATAAACTCTTCGAGTTCTTGGCGTTTTTTGAGTTGGTTTGTTCGAGTCTTTTGGTAGGTCTCATCGGCAAGGGCTAAGGTATCGTAAAACTTATAGCTATTGCCCTCTACGATATGCAAACCTTTGCGATTGATGCCCATGGTATGCGTTGAGATGGAGTCCATGAAGTCTCTATCGTGGGTGATAAGTATCACCTCCCCCTCAAAAGCTCGAATAAAACCCTCCAACCATCGAAGCGAGACAATATCAAGGTAGTTGGTAGGTTCATCAAGCAACAACATATTGGGTTCTTGGGCTAAGAGTTTGACAAGATTGATGCGAATCTGATAACCACCCGAAAAGCTTAAGGGGTCTTTGTCCAAATCCTCATGCGAAAAACCCAAACCAAAAAGCAACTTCTCTATCTTGTAAAAGTTCCACTCCTCACCTTTGGGCAGACTCAAAGCACACTCCTCTTTGAGCGTTTTTTCACTAAAGTGAAGATGCTGTTTCAAAGCCCCTATGCGGTAGTTTTTGGGGATACTTAACTCTCCGCTATCGTAAGGCTCTTGTCCTAAAATAATCTTAAAAAGTGTCGATTTACCCGACCCGTTGCGTCCTACAAATCCTATCTTTTGACGTGGAGCTACTTGGAGGCTTATATCTCTTAATAACGTATCGCCCCCAAAGCTTTTGGATAGATTGGTAAGTTGAATCATAACGTGGTTCCTTGTTTGATATGGAGTGAGATTATAGCATAAGCCAACCTCGAATGGATAGTCTCATCCCAACCCAAAAAATCAAAAATAAGGAGTTAATCGTGAAAGTTTTAAATAGTGTGGCTTTGGATTGTAAAGAAAATTTTCACCGCTCAATAGCTTTTTTTGAATCCTACTAGTATAGAAACTTCTGCTTAGAAGAGAGTGTTATTGCAATTACCTTTCCAAAGCACCACCCCAAAAGAGGCTTAGCCTCTTACGCCTCGTGTGTTACCGCCTTGGGGTTTGGTCTCTTCGGTGGCTGGGGTGGGGGTGATTTTTTTCGCCTCTTCTAGCTCTTTGGTAAGGGTTTCGATGTAGGTTTGTGCTTTGCTCTTTTCGGTTTGAATGGCTTGAATTTGGGCTTCAAGTCCTTTGATTTGCTCTAAGAGTTTGTTGTTTTGCTCTATCGCTTGGGTCTCTTGGGCTTTGAGTTTGTTGCTCTCATCCAAAAGTTGGGTTTTGAGTCCTGCAACCTCTTGCGTTAGCGTCGTTTTCTCTTGCGTGAGGGCTTCGATAGTGGCGTTGAGCTTGGCTATTTGTGCCTCAATGGCTTGTGTATCGGGCAGGGTGCTTTGGAGCGTTGTAAGGTTGTTTTCTAGGGCTTTGATGGTAGCATCTTTTTCATTGAGTGAAGCATTAAGCTCATCCATTGCCTCTTCCAAATCAAAAAGTTTATCATCAAGTTGCGTCACTTTGGCGACATTGGCACCGTGTTCATAGACGAGTTCGCCTCCCTCTTTGCCTTGATAGAGTGAGAGTGCACCGTAGCCCAAAAGTACAACCATAAACAAAAAGCGAATCAAAGGGGCGTTGAACATCATCGAAAAGAGTTTGAAGAGCAACACCACACCACTCGCATAGACAAGATAGATACCGATAAATTTATGCTCTTTGAGTGTCTCAATCCCATCGCTTGAGAGAGTATCGAGCGTGGCTTCGCCATCAACTCCTCCCGTAAGGTAAGCTCCTAGTACCACAACAGTCATAAGCATCAACAAAAAAAACGAGGTTACACTTAAGGCTCTTTTTTTAAAAAAGGTGTTAAATATCTCAATGAGTACTACTATAAGTGGAATAGCAATCGCTAAGTGTACCACTGCGGGGTGTGCGAGTAGTGGAATATTCTCAATAGGGATATTGAGATTGGGAATCTCTAAGGGGGGAAGTTTGGCAATAAGTTCATCCATTGTGCAATCCTTTTGGTATTTTATTATAATTAATTATAGCACAAAGTAAATATATTTAATTCCATAGTGTGCTACAATTTTGAAATTTTGTTGATTTTAGAACGGTTTAACAATCACAAAAATCACAATGCCTATGGCTAGAAGTGTAGGTACTTCGTTGTAAAATCTAAAAAACTTACCGCTTTTATACTTTTTGTCTTGTATCAGTTTTTTACGCATATAGTCCAATGAGAAGCTATAGGCTATCAGCAAGAAGACAAAAAGCAATTTGGCATGCATCCAACCGCCACTTGTCATAATAGCACTGTTGATGTAGAGCAATGCCCCGCCACTTAGGATAGTAGCCCACATAGCGGGCATACCGATATATTTGTAGAGTTTATACTCTTGGATTTGCACCACCTCTACAAACTCCGCTTTGTTGTTGTGTTCTCGGTGATAGACAAATAGGCGTGGCAGATAAAAAAGCATCGCCATCCAACTCAAAACACTTAATACATGAAACGCTACAATCCATAAATAATAACTTGCCATTTATTGCTCCAATAGTATGAAATCATCGCTATCGTGGATAACGATTTGTTTTTGGTAATAGTACCCAATGTGAGCAAATTTTATCTTAATTTTGCTTCCATTGGGCGGTATTGCCTCTTTGTCTTTGAAAAATATATCAATTTTTTGCTCTCCAACGAGAAGTTTTCGTTTTTGATAGACTCCTACAAGGTTGGTATAGATTTCATTTTGTTTGAGGGTGTTTACATCAAATCCTTTGGAGGCATCTTTGATATACTCCATGATGTTGATGTTGCCAATGGGTTTGACGTTGCTAATTTTTGTAATCTCTTTGAGACCATTATACTCCGTGATACGTTCGACACTAAGGTTGTAGCTCTTGCCCTCTTCGAGTTTGGCGGTATCTTTATAGATAAATATCCCTCTTGATTGGGGATTTTGTTGGATAATGGCAACGGAGTGTCGCTTCATAATCACCTTGACATCTTGCAACGCAATGGGGGTAGATATCGACTCTATTTCGTACAACGGGGCTATAGCATCGTTAAGATTGTGTGTTGGTAGCACCTTGGGAGTCGGTTGAGTATCGACTCTTTGGTTGGTTGCATGGGTTGTGAAGGTAGCATAGAGCGGAAGATGGTCGGAGTAACCTTGTTTGGTATGTTTGCGATGCTTAATCTCCCAACGATTGAGTCCGCCCCTACTGAAGAGATAGGGAGCTTTGAAGATACCAAAAGAGTCTATTTTGTACTCTATCGAAGCCTTATCGAGCATATTTTTGGGAATGATAATGCTATCAATAGTGCTTCGTTGCCCATAAAACTTCTTCGACCAACGTTCATCGGGGTTGAGTTCTAGCCACAAATTGTAGTGCAAGGCTCTATCGGGGTGTGTTGAAAGTGTGGAGAGATCAACAAAGTTATGATTGTAAAGCGTCTTTAGGGTATGGTTGATACCTGTTTTGCCCTCTGTGTCGTTAAACTTCTCTTCCATGGTGTGAAGTTCATCGTAGTTGCTATTAAAATCCCCTACCATAATGTATTCGCTACCGCTAGGAAGCTTTTGGATACGCTCCATTAGGGCTTTGGCGTAAGCGATACGTTTGCTCTCTTTGCCATTGGAGTGTTTGGACTTCCAGTGATTGACAAAAATCGTGAAAGCTTTGCCCTCAATATCAACCGTAACCTCCAAAATAGCACGTGATTGATGCGAACGATTGGGGGTAATTTCATGGGTTTTGGTGATAGGAAAGCGTGAAAGCAAGGCAGACTTGACGGTGGAGTTTTGGCGGGAGATAGCGTCAAAGCGATAGGGGCATCCTACTTGTTTGAGACGGGCTTTGAGAGCGTTTAGGGCGTTGATGTTTTCTATCTCTTGGAGTGCTACCGTATCGGCATTGAGGTCGCAAAGGACTTGCGCGATATTGTTGAGCTTCTTATCGAATGCACTTTTATCCCAACCGTTACGATTGGGAATGTACTCATCGTATTCGCTACCGTTGTTTACCAAATCAAAGAGATTTTCGACATTATACGAGGCGACTTTAAACTCTGTTGCCAAAAGCCATAGAGGCAGTATGAAAATAAGAAAAATACGCATTATTTTCTAAAAAACCTCATAATCATCTCCAAAATACCTCGCCAGCCCCCTATTTTTTGGAGCAAACCATCCGCCAATGATGTATCACTGCTTGTCATTTGATCAATAATCATAGGAATCGCACTCATCAGTGAATCACTTGCTATACTTTTATCGATACCCAGTTTGGAAGCAAACTCTTCGACTTTACCTTGCCCCAAAAAGGCTTCGAGTGCGTGGACATCAAGGGGAGCGTTTGCACCCTCTTTGACCCATGTTGTGACCGTTTTGGAGAGATTGTCGTTGTGCATCATAGCACTCTTGACATTGTCAATAACACCCTCGCCTCCGATAGTGTCGTTTAGAGCATTGGCTATACTTGATAGATCGAGTGACGATGTTGCTTCGTGGCTATCGTTTTTGATATTTTGTGCAACGTGATTGATAATTGAGTTGAAATCCATAATTGCCTCCTTTTGTATTGTAAATGACGTATGGTATCATTTTTATATATAAATTTGGTATCATATTGATAAAAAAAGGATTACATCATGTTGGTATGTGAGTGTTTGGACTTGACGTATGAAGATATTAAGAGAGCAATTGATGAGCATCCCCATGAACTTGAGGATATATTTAAAGCAATTGAGGCTATCAAAGAGAGTATTAGAGCGGGTGATATATGCGGATGTTGTACCCAAGATGAGTGCAATAAAGTTGATATGCTTCTGAGAGATGCCGTAACCAAAGCCCTAAGAAGTGCGAGAGAAAATTTAATCTAATTGTGTATAATTGCGCATCAAATTTTAAAGGATTAAAAATGTTAGTTTGCGATTGTATGGGACTTGATTTTGATGAAATAAAAGAGGCCGTAAGAGAGCATGGGGATGATATAGAGGCGATTCAAGACGCTACCGATGCGGGTACAATTTGCGGATGTTGTGCTGAAGGCGAGTGCGAAAAAGTCGATATAACATTACAAGAGGCTATCAAAAGAGCGTTAGAGGAGCTTGAGTAGATTTGTTAGTAAAGGACTCTAGCAAGATAGAGTCCTTGCGGTGGCGCCAACTTTGTGGTGATGGGGTGTTGGTTATCAATTTGACGAATAAGATCTTCTTTTGTAATTTTATGATGTGCATAAAGCATAGTAAGATGAACCATCATGCGTACTTGAGACCTCAAAAAACCATTGGCTTTAAAATAGATGAAGTGATAATCTTTGCGTTTGGTATAGGTAGCTCTATAGAGAGTTCTTAGGGTTGTATGCGTCTTTGAGTCATTTTTGCACAGCATCGCAAAATCGTGCGTTCCTTCAAAATGCTTTAATGCTTCTTGGACTCTTGTGCTATCAAAGGGTTTGTAGTAGCCTACAAAATCTCTCTCGAAAACATTGGGTGTTGTTGTTTTGAAAATATAACGATAGAGGCGTTGTTTGGCATGGAAACGTGCATGAAAGCCACTATCAACCTCGACAAGATGTTTAAAGCGTATCTTGCTTAATGCTTTATTGAGTGCTTTTTTAAGCTTTTGTGCATCGCTCCAGTAGTGGGGAGCGGTAAAATCAATCACCTGATTGGAGGCGTGTACTCCTCTATCGGTTCGTCCGCTTCCTACGATTGAGCTATCGATATGAAGCCCTCTAAGTGCCTCTTCAATTGTTCCAGCGACGGTTTGAGTCGTATGCTTTTGACGTTGAAACCCCTCAAAAGCACTCCCATCATACTCAATAACTCCTTTGAATTTAGCCATTAATAAAAATTTCCAATACGTTTTTTGAAGAGATAGACACTAGCTACAATCGAAACTACAATTGCCAATGTAAAATATATCTCAATATCCTCTCGCTTGATAATCGTAGCAACAAGGTAAAAGATACTAGCAATAGAAGAGATCACCAAAAAAGAGCGGTTGTTTTGGTAGCGTGGATTGATAATGGAAAAGGAGACTACAATATAGAGCGAAAGGATAGGGATAAGACTCGTAAAAATCATCACAAAAAGTTGTCGCCTTGCCCCCTCATTCCCCTCACCCCAATAGAGCATGGAGTTTTTGAAATTGATTGCATCAAACTCAACGCTATCAAAGATGCTCATTTTGGCATACTCAATCTCTTTGAGGGTATCGTGGTCGTAGGTATAGCCTTTGCCTTGGTAGAGTTCAAGCCAAAAGAGACCGTTTTGGTTGATAATTTTGCCTTGTGAGGCGATAAAGATTTGATTGTTACCCTCTTTGTCGCGATTATAGATAACAATATCTCTAAGGTCATTTTTTTGTTTGCTTTTGAGATAGATGTAGAAGTTGCCAAATTTTTGTCCCAGTTGATTGGGAACAATATTAAGACGAGCCTCTTTGAGTTTGTTGTTTTTGAATTGGTTAAAAAGATGTTTGCTTTGGGGCATAATAAGCAGAGCCAAAAAGAGCAAAACCGTCGTAAGCAGTAGTGCAATAACGCCAATAATGCGTACAACGTAGCTTGATTTGATACCCAGTGCGAAGAGTGCCATAAGCTCATTGTCGATTGAGAGTCTAAAAAACATTGAAGAGACCGCAGCAATAAAGGAGATAGGCAGTGTATAGAACAAAATAGTAGGAATAAAATAGCTAAACATCTCAAGAAGTTCGACCAAATCAATCTCAATTTTGTGTGTCAATGCAGCAATTTTGACCACATGAACCAATGAAATGACAAAAAAGAGAGGGATAAAGAGGGTTAAAAATGTCCTAAAGAAATTAGAGACAATATACCACCGCACTCTACCCATTGATTATCCACGATAGTATGGATAAAAACTCCTTATCAAAAAGGAAAACAATAAAGGTTGCCAATGCCAAAAAGGGTACAAAGGGTACTCCCCCCTCTACGGGTTCAAGTGCCTCAATATCGACAATCTCCTCCTCTTTTGCAAAGAGCTTTTTAAAGCATACTCCAATGGATTGCTTCTCTTGGGGGGTATCGTCTGCAATGTCGCTAGGTGGCGTTGTTTGATTGCTTCGATAGGTGGCGATAAGCGAGGGGATAAAGGCCAAAATAGCCGAGAGAAAAAGGGCTAGAAAAAAGTTTGGAAAGCCCAGCATGGCTCCCATTGTCCCCGCTAGTATCACATCCCCGCCTCCCATGGCTTGACGACAAGCAATAAGCGATGAGATAAGCCCCACGAGATAGAGTCCCGCCGCAGCCATTACGCCATAGAGCAACGCATCGAAAAAATTGGGTTGAATGAGTGCAACGCCAAAGGCAAAGAAGTTGATACTATCGGGTACTGCCATGTATTTAAAATCAATCATCGTCAAAGCCAAAAGAGCCATAAAGACCATCGAGGTTGTAAGAGCAAAAACCGTAAGCCCCATTTTCCAAAACACAAGCACAAAAATCAAACCCGTCACAAACTCAATAATAGGATATTGCATCGAAATGGGCGATTGGCAAAAGTGGCATTTGCCACGCAAAAAGAGCCATGAAACGATAGGAATATTGTGCCACCACTTGAGTGTCGTGAGACAACTTTGGCATTTGGAAGCAGGAAAGACGATACTTTCACCCTTTGGGATGCGATAAATCACCACATTCAAAAACGAACCCATACAAATCCCCACGATAAAAACTAAAATCAACTCCATCTAAACTCCTCCAAATCTTCTCTCACGAGCCTCAAAATTAGCGACAATCTCATCCAACTCACTTGGAGTAAAATTGGGCCATAATGTCGGCGTAAAGTATAGCTCACTATAGCTTAATTGCCAAAGCAAAAAGTTGCTAATTCTAAGCTCTCCACTGGTGCGAATGAGCAAATCAATATCGCTGTAGGGAGTTTGGAGATAGTGCGAAAGATTTGCTTCCGTAATCTCTTGCCCATCTGCCAAAGCCCGATTAACCGCACCCACAATCTCAGCCCGTGAGCCATAATTGAGAGCTAGTATCTGTGTGAGTTTGCTATTATCTTTGGTCGCCTCTTGGGTATCTACAATACGCTTTTGCAATTTTTTGGAAAAACGGCTCATATCTCCAATAGCCTCAAAGCGTACCCCATTTTGTTGATAGGCTTCGAGTTCATTTTTGAGCCAACGTTCAAGGAGTTGCATCAAAAACTCCACTTCAAGTTTGGGTCGTTTCCAGTTTTCGGTACTAAAGGCGTAGAGAGTAAGCGTCTCGATAGTAGGATGATTGGCACAATAGCTTGTAATCTCTCTTACCACCTCCGCCCCTTTTTCATGCCCCTTGACCCGTTTCTCTCCCCGTTCTTTCGCCCAGCGACCGTTGCCATCCATGATTATGGCGAGGTGCTTTAAGGTGTCTTGTTTCATTTGTTGTTTTGCTCCTGTAGGGTGGGCTTGCTAGCCCACCGATTCTCTTTAATTTTATAATATTTCTTTCATATCATACAATTCAAACCAATCACTTGGATATGTTGTTCTTTTACATAAAGCTCTTTTAACTCTTTGATAAGTTCTTCAAATTGTTCTTTTGATTGCTGTGTATTGAAAATAACAAATAAACCAAAATCAGATTGTGAACCTTGCACATATTGATTGAGTTTGTTGATATACTCTTGTGCTTCTTTTCGTGTAGGCATTGCTTCGCTATTATGAGAAAGTTTTAATTCTATTGCGATAGAGCCAATATGACTATAGAAAATAGTAAAATCTAACTTCTTAGCATCCAATAACTCTTCTTCTCGTTTAACAATAAAATCATTCTCTTCATACTTTCTTTTATACAGATTTTTTTCTATTTCACTTTTAATACTAGTCTGTATAAATTTTTCTGCTTCAACATTTTTTTCTTTTTTTGCTAACTCATTAATATGCCTGTAAAATCCCTCTTGCTCTACCCAATTACGAATATCTGTATCAAAAATATCACCTACAAGCTCAAATAAATCTTTGGTTGAGTTAATAGGCAAAATACCCTTATCTAAAATCTCTTTATAATAACTATTCCCAAACTCTCTATTTTTTATTTTTAGATTATAAGCTTGTTGCAACTGATATTTAATTTGTATTTGTAGTTTTTTATTGGGAGTATGTTGTAATTTTTGCAATAAGTCCATATATCTTGTATCGATATGCAATAATGGTATTAAAGTTTTTACAATAAGCCGATTCATTCTGTCTTCTATAGTATCATCATGAAAATAGCCATTGCCTTTTTCTTCAACATATTGAGCTTCATAGTTATCATAATACTCTAGTAATATAAACTCTATTGTCTCGTTATTTAAGCTTTTTAATATATTGGTATCATCACTGTGTCGATATATAGCACTTATTAAAAGGTTAGATTTTATTGAGCCTTGATACTCTTTGAATACTCTATTAGCATCTATGTCCATTAATGTTTGTAAATAATATTTATTGTTTTTATCGTGTAAATTACATAAACTTTGGATTACGCTATAACTCTCTTTATCTAATACCAAAAGATTCAAGACTCTTTCGATGTAAACCAAATCCATATTTGCAAGTGTTTTGATTTCCAAAGTTTTTATAGCTATTATGAGTTGTTGTTGATACTCTAAACTCATCATATTCATTTTTTCAAACAGTTCAACCAAGTTATAGACACAAGAATTATTTTTTAAAAAACTTTCAACTGCCAATTTAAGTAATTTTGGTATAAATTTTTGAGATATATAAACAAAGTTGTTGATTGTCATTTGATTTCGTATGCCTATTAAATGCCAAAAAAGCTTTTCATACTCATCTTCTGTCTGAATGATTTTATCTATCCAATCTTTTGTGATGGTATCAAAAAAGTAGGCAAATATATAACATATAGAATAAATTTTATTTTCTTGAAGTGTATTATTTTTAATTTCTAAATAGAGTTCGTCATTTGAAAATTCATTTTGAATCAAAGCCATAAAATGTATCTGTCTATCACCTAATCCATCTAACCGATATCTATATTTCACTACAAAATTATAGAAATCAAAGATATTATCAGAAGTTTGTAAATTGTGTAGAATTTGTTGATATTTCTCTTCTTGTTCTTTTTCGTTCTTTTCATACTTTTTTTGAGATTCATCTTGTCGCTTTAGACTCTTTTGATCATGTGTTGTTTGTTGTTCTATATACTTTTGATATTCAGAATTTAGCATTAATCTATTATCAAAATTATCAATTTTCAAAAAAATATTGATAACACTGTATTTATTCACATGCCCCTCTATAGAATAGAGTGTAAATAACTTCTCAACATCATACAAAGCTATAGTGTAAAAAGATTTAATCATACTATCAAGAAGCAGAAACGAATTATTTTCTCTAAAGTAATATTCCCAAAACTTATCTTTTATGTCATCAAACTCTAATTGATAATTTGGTTTTTCAAAAGGGGAATTAAAATGGTAGCTTAATCTGTGGTAATCATTTTTTAAAAATTCAAATATCCCAACAATACTCTCTTTGTTATTCATGTTTTTATAATTTTTTAAAAATGTATAAATCATAAAATTTATCTCATCACTGTTTTCAAAGTTTCCATCCAAATGCTCAATAACATCTATCGCCCATAAAGCAATATTATCTGCATTGACTATTGAAATAGTTTGAGCAATAGAAGTAAGAAAATTATTACCATAATATCGAATCAAAATCAAAAGTTTTTCAAACTCGACTTGATTGTGTAAGGTTTCAAAAATTTTAAAATAAGTGAAATTAATTGTTTTATTTGTAAGCTTATTATCATTAATAAACTCTATCAACCTTTTATTGTACTCAATATTATCAATATGCGTAATATATCTGATACACTCCTCTTTATCCTCTTTTATATGCTCCAAAATTTCAAAAGTTATATCTTCTAGCCCTATTGAATAATGTTGATTTAGGATATTGACTAGATAGGTAAACTCTGCATGATTTACTTGTGAAATATCAATACTCTTTTGAATAATAGAGATTATATCCTCTTCTATCAAATTAAATTTGAGTAGCGTACTATCTCTCAAATACTCCCACTTGCCCCATGCTCTATGTTGATGGTGTTTTAAAGTATTGAGCATTGCTTCTAAAAGCTTTTCTTGTCGCTCTCTTGATAGATTGGGGTGTCGTCTAAATATCATTGGATTAAATGCTACAAACTCATCAAAAAGATTTGATTGCATATTGGTTAGATAAATCACTATCTCTTCAAACTCTTCATAAAAGCCTAGAGGGTGAGCAAATATTTTTTTGATGGTTTGCGTGTCTAGCTCTTTTGAGGCGATAAAATAGGCAGCAAGATACTCTTGGATGGATTTATGAAAAAAGCTATTGTGTTTAAAAAGGGTTGTATCTACCATAAGTTCTAACTCTTTGGGTGCGATAGGATGATTATCTATCTTATAAAGTTCATCGGATAAAGAAGCAAAATTTTCATCAATTTCAAGCTTGGAATTTAGTGTCAAATAGGTTGCCAATGACGATGCAATCAATAATCTTTTTGGAGTATCAAGCTTTTTAAGTTCTTCTTTCTCTTCTCTATCTTTACCAACCGTAGTAATGTGTTTTTTGATAATATTATCATAAATTTTTGTATAATTTATATCTGTTTCATCGTGATATTGACTCTTAAATTCTTGGATAAGATGCAACACAATCATAATGTTTTCCAATAGATTATCAAGATAATTTATTTGGACAAACTCCCAAAAATCATCTTGATTAACTTGGTTTTGTTCTAATAATTCATTTATATCTTCATCTGATAGTTTTTCAATTGAATAGATAGCTAAAGTGTTATCAATCTTTTTTAATTCCTCTTCAAAGATATTTTTCCATTCTAAATAACGGCAGGTAATAATAAATTTTTTATCTTGATACTGTTTGATAAATTGTGATAGTTTTTTATTAAGTTTTTTAGAGTTTTCATCTGTAATTGCTTCATCTATTGAGTCCAATAAAACAACTTTTATATTATCCTCTATCTCATCATCTTTTTCTAATGCAATAAGTTCGATTAATTCAACATTGGTATGCTTATCATTATACTCTTTTAACTGTGTTGTTTTCCCCGATGCAGGTTCACCCAAGATAATAGAAATACGGCTATTTTGTACCACTTCATCAAATGAGACTATTTGATGAGTAGTGTTGTTCTTATATTTTCTTGGGATAAAGTTTTGCATTATTTACCTCTCGTAGATTTGGCATTGCCAAATGTCAAAGCGTGTTGGGTAGGATGTAGAGTTTTAAAATCCCTATCTCCAATAGGCATTCTCAGGCAGAAGCTTGGGAACGAGAAAAAAGCGTGTGACACGGTCACACCTACAGATTCAAAATATTTATTAAAGTTCATTATTTCGTTTAGACGTTTGGCAGTGCCAAACCTACGGATGTTTTTGTTCAATGCAATCAAACTTATATAACCTCTTTTTTGCATCGCCAAAATCACTAAATGAAGATTGACCTCTCTCTATCTTTTTTTGTCGTTTATCAAGTTCATTAAGATGCCACTTAGGTGTAAAGCCATTGGCATTAGCTTCATGGGATAGACTCTCCCACAGTTGCTCCATTAGCATAAATTTTTCTTGCAAGGGGATAGTATCAAAATCAATTGTCTGCATTACTTTTTCCTTTTAGGCTCTATTTTCCAACTTCACACTCTCATCCAATATCTCAAACGCCAACTTCATTTTGCTCTTTTTGGGTAAATCGACTTGGTTGTTGGGGGTCACAAAAGTAATGGCATTTTCGTTTGTCCCAAAGCTTGTGCTATCTTTGAGTAAATTATAGCATAGTGCATCGACTCCTTTGGAAGCAAGAGCCTCTTTTGCACTCTCTAGCCCATTATGTTCATCCATTTCGGCTTTGAATCCGACGGTAATGAGATTGTCTTTATTGATACTTTGGAGTATATCTTGAGTCTCTTTGAGCGATATGTTCCACTCCTCTCCGATAGATGCTTTTTTCACCTTGCCTTGCTGGGGGTATTTGGGCGTAAAGTCCGCCACGGCTGCCACCATAAAGAGATAGGGTTTTTTCATAATGATACGGGGAGCTTCGGTGTTGTTCATGCTTGTCGTACTCATCTTGCCTTTTTTGGCTACTCTCACCGCATCAATGGTATAATCAAACATCTCTTTGGCTGTGTCAATTTCGATAGTATAGACCTCAAGGGGCAGTTGGCTTACATCGGCAGTCGTAATATAGCAAACATCCGCACCTCTTAGATAGAGAGCTATAGCAATGCTTGAAGCCATTTTGCCGCTTGAAAAATTGGAGAGATAACGCACCTCATCGATCTTTTCTCGTGTCCCTCCGCCTGTCACAACGACTTTGCGATTGATCCAAAATGCCTCTTCTAGCAACGCTTTAGCTCCATTATAGAAGATTTCAAGGGGTTGTGCCAACGCTCCATCTCCCGTATCGCCACAAGCCAAAAGTTTATTTTGCGAAGCAATAATGCGTACATCATTGACACGAAGCATCTTAAGCGAACCGTTGGTGAGGTGATTGTTGAGCATTTGAGTATTGGCGGCGGGGGCTACCAAAATCGTGCCACGAAATGCCAACGCCACTTGAAGCAAAATGTTGTCGCTAATGCCTTTGGAGAGTTTGTTGAGAGTATTGGCGGTAGCGGGGGCTATGAGTAAAATATCGCACTTTTTGGCTATATCAATATGGTTGTGATTACTAGCCCAACTCTCGCTCTCGTCGCACAGCACACGATTGCGGGTAAGAGCTTCAAAGGTAAGAGGGGTAATAAATTTTTTGGCACTAGGAGTCATAATGACATGGACATTAGCCCCTGCTTTGATAAAGAGACGTGCTATTTCACACGCTTTATAGACTGAGATAGAACCTGTAACGCCCAACGCTACGTTTTTGCCTTTTAGATTGATATTCATCTGTATTTCCATTTTTTGCACTATCATAGCATAAGAGTTTTAACTTTAGGCACATAGAACTCCTACTATCATACGCCATATATCCATTTATCCAATAGCATATCCAACTCATTGGACTTTTTGTTGAATGTTTCCAACTGATATTACGCACTCTCTACATTGCTATAAATTTCAGAGCCAAAATGCTATTTGTGGAGGCTTTGGTCTAAGTTTAATAGTAGAATTGGTAAGCGACCCTACAAATCTCCAATAATCTCACACATATCAATATTTAGGGCTTTGGAGATTTTGTAGAGTTGTTCTAGGTTGAAATGTTTGTTGTATTTTAAGTTTTCACAATTGGAGTAAAAGGCAATCGATTTAATCCCAAGCTTCAAAGCTAAATCCAATTGCGATACATTTGCCTTCATTCGTGCCTTTTTGATATTGTCTGACACACGCTTATAAAAGGCTTCTATCTCACTACTTGAAATATCACTTAGCTCTGCTTCCAAATTCTTATCCTATGGGATTGATTTAAAAGTAGGTTTAGTAAAGCTATAATTTTTTATCTATATCCTATGGGATAAAAAGGAATCCAATGAAAAACTATAGCTACAATCAGTACCAATATACCTTTAAATCCCCTCTCTTTTTCCATTCTTTTTTGTCTGATTTGAGAGGCATTTTGGACACTTTTTTACAAAACTCGTTACTTCCCGTATTTGAGCTTTTGTAACGCTGTGCTAATGTCCTCTTGACGCATAAAGTATTCACCTACCAAAAAGGCATCAGCTCCTACACGGCTAAGTTCTACAACGGTTTCGTGGTCATTGATACCGCTTTCGGCTACGATGATTTTGCCATTGGGGATAAGGGGGATAAGCTTTTGGCTTAGGCTCATATCCATTTCAAAGGTCTCTAAGTTTCGGTGATTGATACCGATGATGTCTGCCCCCGCAAAAATTGCTTTGGTAAGGTCGGATTTATCGTGAATCTCCACCAAAGCTTCCATGCCCAAATGACGGGTATAGTCAAGCAACTCTTTAAGCTCTTTTCGACTCAGTGCCATAGCAATAAGCAAGACAAAATCAGCACCAAAAGCAAGTGCTTCGACGAGTTGGTATTTATCGACGATAAAATCTTTGCGAAGCAAGGGCATAGGTACATAGCGTCGTATCATACCCAAATACTCTTTGTTGCCTTGAAAAAAGTGCGGTTCGGTAAGGATAGAGAGAGCATCGGCTCCTCCTAATTCATAAGCTTTGGCAATCGTTAGGGGGTCAAAATCCTCTCGTATGACACCTTTGCTTGGACTGGCTTTTTTGACTTCAGCTATGATTCGATAGGGATTGTCTGGGGTGGAAGCCAATGCACTCTTTACATCTTTTGGCATAAAGGGATTAAAAGAGAGTGAACGCCCTAGCCACTCAAGGGGATACTCTATTTTTTGCTTTTTTAAATCCTCTTTGGTTTTTTTGATAATTTCATCCAATATCACGTTTAACCTTTGTTTTTGCAATTTTTTATTTGATCAAAATGAACCTTAATCTCATCTTCAAACTCACCGTAATCATCAATCAATTTTTTGATAATTTCGTAGGCTTTGTTGCACTCTTTTTTCTTGTAGTATCCCCACGCCAAAGAGTCAAGATAGTAGGCGTTTGTGGGTTCGTTTTTGAGAGCTTTTTCGATGAGTTCAATGCCTCGTTCGATATTAAGCTCCTCATCGATAAGCGTAAAGCCGTAATAGTTGAGATAGATACTCTCATTGAGTCCTAATCCAATGGCTTTTTCAAAGTAATCGGCAACTTTTTGGAGCATGGGTTTGCTCTTTTTGTCTTTCGCCTCTTCAAACGTCACAATGCCCATTTCGGCATACCACTTGGGGTCTTGATACTCATTGTAGAGCTTTTGGGCGATTTCCAACGCTTTGGGATATTTTTGGTTCTCTTTGTAGAGATTGAAGAGCGTTTCATGGCTCTTAGCATCATCGGCGTACTTTTCCAAAAACTCAATAGCCCCTTGATAATCGGGTACGGCAATGTAAATCTCGACAATATTATCTCGATGCTCTTTGAGACCATTTTGCAAATAGTACTCGGTATAGACACGCAAGAGATTTTTGGAATCATCAATAGAGGCGTAGAGATTAATGAGATATTTGAGTACCTCCCCAGAGCTTTCGACCATGCTTTTGTGTGCCTCTAGTCGCTTAATCGCCTCTTGGTGATTTTGTTCATTGACAATCAAAATCGCTACGATACGAAAGAGTACTGTCTCATCAAACTCTATCGCATAGGCTCTATCAAGGAGCTTGATGGCTTCTCGATACTCTTGGAGATAGATATAGGGATTGGCAGCAAACTCCAAATCGCTTTGGGTTTGAGAGTACTCGATGAGTTCTGTAGCGACCCGTTTGGATTTTGGGTACTCTTGAGTATTGATATAGAGTGAAATGAGCAAACGCTTGGGTTCGAGGTCATCGGGATAGAGCTTTTTAAACTCCTCCATTTTGGTGATGTTGGTGGCTGTATCGATATTGCTAAAGATAGAACTACCCACCTCTTTGTAGAGATACTCACGATTGAGCGTTTTGGCATAGAGATAGGCGAAGTACTTTTGAGAGCGGAAATACTCCTCTTTGTCTTGAAAAAAGAGCGCAGAGATAATAAGCGAATCTTCACTCATCTTATCCAAAGCATACTTCTCCTCTTGGGTAATCTCCAATGCTT
The DNA here is from genome assembly GCA_000830175.1 of Sulfurovum sp. FS08-3. Classification (GTDB taxonomy): domain Bacteria; phylum Campylobacterota; class Campylobacteria; order Campylobacterales; family Sulfurovaceae; genus FS08-3. Next base: position 18,254 of record JQIS01000056.1, read on the forward strand.
GAAGAGACGTAAACACTACAAAAAGAAGCACTATCTTATACCAGGACACTCTTGTTTTACCTCATCTGTTTGGTTTTTAAATTGCTCCCAAAAGGGAAATGTTCGACACTGAAGGGGGCGTACCTCATAGATACCGCATCGTTTGAGATTTTCATCAAAAAAGATACAAGCATAGTCGCCCTCACTTAGCTTTTTTTCGATAAACGAGTAGCGATGTTTAACCTTTTTGAGGTATCTCAATGCTACTTCATCGACACTTAATTGCAAATACTCACTTAATCTTTGGATTTCGTTGAAATGAATCCAAATATAACCGCTCTCTCCCCGACAACAAAAGCCATTGCATTTGGCACACTCATTGGCATCAAAACCAAATTCAAATCCCTCTTTAAAGATTAAATCATTCAAAATCACCCCTTATGGTATGGGTATTGGCCCTCTCAAATGCCTTTTTGGCACGAGGCAGATAGTTGCTTTCATCATCAAAAACAATCAAGGGTGGTCGTATTTTTGTCATGGATGCACTGTTGAGACGTGCGGCAATGAGTACGAGTTTGGATTCTCTATCTATCTTGGAGTGGACAAACTCTATCTCAACGGGATTGATTTTGGCTTGTTTGAGATAAAACAAAACCGTATCAATCTGTTTGGCATCGTAACAAAAGATAAACCACCCCTTGGGCTTTAGCAACGCTTTGGCTTTAAAAATAAAGGCTTCGAGTGGCAAATGGTGAGCGTATCGTGCCGTGTTGATAGGCTCAATATTTGTCTGCGTTACACTGCTGTGATAAAATGGTGGATTGGATACAATAAAATCAAACGCTCTATCAAAAACATGCTCTACAAAATCATTTCGTATTATATCGACATTTGTTGAATGTATGGCAAAGTTTTGCCGTGCGTAATCAATCATTTTTTGTTGTTTGTCAATAATGGTAGTCTCAAGTCTAAAATCTCGACTAAGCAACAACGAAATCACGCCTACACCGCATCCTACATCGAGCAATGCACCTTTGGGATTGAATGAAGCGATAAATTGATACAAAAAAATAGAGTCACTATTGTAACGATAACCGTGAGTTGGTTGATAAATAAGCATAAAAATTCCAAATTTTTATCAAATTTTATCCAATTTTGGTAAAATCCCAATTATGAAACATAGCACAAACGACATCATTAACATTTTAGAACCCGAATCGATTGATTTTTCGATGCTTGATTACGAGTGTTCTTATATACCTGGCAAAATGACACGCATGAATTACAAGTATGTTCATCGTGCCAATAGCTCATTTGTAACCGCTGTTATCCATAGAGGTTGGAGACGCTTTGGCAAGTACTTTTTTCATCCTATTTGCGAGGGGTGTAATGCTTGTAAGAGTATTCGTATCAACGTCAATGATTTTAAGCCTACCAAATCACAACGCAAGGCTTACAAACGTAACAACGATACCAAAATCATTCTCCAAAAGCCCACTCTTAGTCAAGCCCATTTGGCACTCTACAACAAATACCACCATCAAAAACACCAAAAAGATGGTTGGAGTCACAAATACATCTCCCAAAGAGAGTATTATGAAAATTTCGTCGATGGAGCGTTTGAGTTTGGCAAAGAGGTACTCTATGTGCATCATGGCAATTTGGTAGGCGTTGATTTGATCGATATTTTAGACGATGGCATTTCGGCTATCTACTTCTATTACGATTTGGATTATGCACGTCTTTCATTGGGTGTTTACTCTTTGCTCTATCAAATTGAATTGGCAAAAAAGCTTGATTTGCAATGGATTTATCTAGGCTACTGGGTCGATGGATGCAAGGCCTTTGCTTACAAAGAGGGCTTCAATCCCCAACAACGCCTTGATGGCTTCCCCAATATCTACGAACAAGCCAATTGGGAAGAGACTTTGCAAAAGCCTTAGTCTTACAAAAGTTTCTTTGCCAAAATATGAATGTATCTGCCCATATTTTTGTACCCATCGTTTCGGCAATAGCGGTACTCTAGCTCCATAAGCTCGTCGATGTTGGTTTGGGTTAGGGCTTCATGGCTCATATAGTCGTGAAAGACTCTAATGCCTGTATGGGCTTGGATAGAGTATCCGCTAGATTCAAGCCACGCCGTTATCATTTCGGGCTTTTGAGGGTAGGGTGGGGTGAGTTTTTTGCCTTTGCCGTACCATGCGGAGGTATCAAGCACAAAAGGGATTTTCCATCCCCCCTGCAAGGCGTTGCGATAGATAAAACTGTGGTAGTTAAAAAAGAGCAAAGAGAGATAACCGCCTCTTTTGACTTTGCTCGATACAATCTCAAGAGTCTCCATAGGAGTCGCCAACCACTCCAGTACGGCATGAAACAAAACAACATCTTGTATTGGCAACTCCAGTGCTACTTCTTGGGCGCTAGATTTGATAAAGGTAGCTTTAATATTGGCTTTTTCAAAGGCATTTTGAGCTTCGCTAAGCATTTTGTAGGAGATGTCACAGCAAACAAGACGATGCCCAGCCTTGGCAAACCAAAGAGCCAACTGCCCCATCCCGCACCCTGCATCCCAAATATCCAAAGGCTCTTGGGCGTGTAAATGAGCCAAATCCTCTTGAAGCAATTTCAATCGCCACTCACCCTTCAAACCCCCGTAAATTTTGGTTTTGAATTTATCTATCAAGGGATCAAAGTTTTGATCGTACTTGCCACGCTCTTTTTGTTTCATAAAATCTTAAAACTCTTTAACATCGTTTATTTCTCATACTATACTCGTCATGGTCGCAAATGCACTGCAAAACAGCTACATTCTCATCTATTGATATTAAGATTCTGTATTGTGTGTTGGGAATACGTATGGAGTGACGATTTTTGTCATGTTTGCATTGGATTTTTTTGAATTGGAGTTTCTGATTTGAACTATCGGTTTTGAAAAGTTCTATTGTTGATTCGATATTTTCGCAAGTAAGGATATACCGTTTGGTAATCCGTTTAAAAGTTCGTTCATAATCTTTTGATTTCTCAATATTCATTACAATCTTTTAGCATACTTTTGTTGTATATTTTTGACTTCGAGAGTGGAAATTCGGTCTAGGTATTCGACCATAGCAAGATGAAGTTTGTTTGTTACTTGATGCAAATCATCAAAAAGCTCATCTTGATTTTTGAGTTCTTGTAACTGTTGTTTGTAGAGTTTGATAATCTCTATAGAGTCATAAATATTATCGTAAAAATCTTCAAGTTGAGTGTGCAATTGGTCGAGAGTTGCATGATTGTCAAGATAAGCACTGGAGAGTTCTAGCTCATCAATGAGAGATTTGTAACTATTTATAATAGTAGTCATAAGCTTACGATAGATACTTTTGTCTTGACTCTTGAAAGCATCGACTGCGATAGTAAAAAAATCAAAATAAGAGTGATTAATGATTGCTGACATACTCTCTCCTTTTTATCCATTGAGATATTATAGCATAATTACTCTCTTGCTTATTTGCTTTATCATGCTCCCGCCTTTATCAAAACGAGAGCTTAAGCCCCCCGTAGATGGATTGGTCTAGGGTTTTGTCGTACTTTTCATAATCGGTATCAATGCTTCGATAGCCCGAATAGACTGAGACGTTATCAATGACATCCACGTCGGTTTGTACTCTAAATTCAGTATAGGAGTCGGCATTGGAAAAGCTTAGCGACCCAGGTGCATAGAGTAGATGAGCGCTTACAAAAGCGGGTGGAATATCCTCCAGAGGAAGTTTATAAATCGCTTTGGCTAGTAGAGGAAGAGCAAAGAAGCTATCTTGTTTGTTGTCGCTCATCATTAGCTTCGCCCCTACGGCAAACTTCAAACCCTCTACGGCTTCTATGTCTCCATTGGCAGTAAATCCTGCACCAAAAAGATAACTGTAGGGAGTATTGAGGTAGTTGGTTTCGATTTTGTATTTGGTGGTATCTTCATCGGTTTGGATATAGCCTGTGACATCGGTATGCGACTCAACCTCTATGCTATCACCATTGATATTGAAGCCGATTGCATCGTCCGCCATAAGGGTTGCGGATGCAATTAATATAATTAATATGGAGCTTTTCTTTATCATACTATCTCCTTCATATTTTTTGATATTATAACACAGAAATGATTAAAGTGAATTATTTTTAGACAATTTACAAAAACTAAAGACTAAAAATGATTTTTTTGATAAAATAAAAATTATAAAACAATAAGGCTAGAGATTAATGTCGATGTTTCAAAATGCAGTTTTAAAAACTATCTCACAAGATGAAAAGCTTATCGCTCAACGGTGGGCGAATTATCAACGCTTCAAAGACAAAATCGATTTTGTGCGAGATGTCAAAGAGGAGAAGTATCAAGAGGGGTTTTTCAAAGATATTTTTGAGAACTGCTTAGGCTACACCCTCGATACCACCGACCCCCAAAACTTCAACCTCGAAAGAGAGAAGAAAAACGAAACCGATGGCAAAAAAGCCGATGGGGTTATCTATCTCAAAGGCGAAGTGGTAGGTATCGTAGAACTCAAAGACCAAAAAACAAAAAACTTAGACCCCACAGAAGCCCAAGCTTTCAACTATCACAACTCCCACACCAATAGCAAATACATCATTATTTCAAATTTTGATGAGTTGCGATTTTATATCGACAAAAAGACCGCTTATGAGAAGTTTAGCCTTTTTTATTTGAGCTATGAGGAGTTTAAAAAGCTTCATTTGCTTCTTAGTTTCGAGAGTATCCAAGAGGCAACTCCGCTCAAACTCAAAGAGAAATCCGCCAACTTTGAAGCCCAAATATCAAAAGAACTCTACAAAGATTTTAGCACCTTTAGAAATCATCTTTTTGAAAATATTGTCAAAAACAATCAACAAATAGATAAATCCACACTTCTAAGGCTCACCCAAAAGCTATGCGATAGAATTATATTTATACTTTTTGCCGAAGATAGAGGGCTACTCAATCCAAATACTATCCAAGAGATAAGAGAACGACACAAACAAGATATATTTGGCAACTCCATCTATCAATACTACAAAATCTATTTTGATGCGATAAATGAGGGCAATGAAAAGCTCCAAATCCCACGCTACAACGGCGGACTTTTTGCCAAAGATGAAGCCCTTGATAGCCTTGTAATCGATGATGAGGTGCTAAGTACCAAAGCCCAAAAGCTCAGCGATTATGACTTTGAGAGCGAAGTGGGGGTCAATATTTTGGGGCATATCTTTGAGCAATCTTTGACCGACCTAGAGGAGCTACAAGCCAATATCGACAACACCGATTTTGACAAATCCAAATCCAAACGCAAAAAAGACGGGGTATTTTACACTCCCGAATACATCACAAAATACATCGTCCAAAACACTCTGGGCAAACTTTGCGATGAGAAAAAACTAGCACTCTTTGGAAGCGGGACTTTAGTCTCACCACTCAATCCCAAAAAACTCACCAAAGATGAAAAACAGACTCTAAAAAATCTTTATGCTTACCGTGAGTATCTTTTGAGCCTCAAAATCCTTGACCCTGCGTGCGGGAGTGGAGCATTTCTCAATCAAGCACTGGAATTTTTGATAAAAGAACACAATGACCTTGACATTTTAAGACGAGCCTATGAAAATGAACTTTTGAGTCTGTACGATATAGAGACTAATATCCTCGAACACAATCTTTACGGAGTAGATATCAATGAGGATGCGGTGGAGATAGCAAAGCTTAGTTTGTGGCTACGAACTGCTCAAAGGGGGCGAACTCTTACAAATTTGAATGATAAAATCAAATGTGGAAATAGTTTAATTGATGATATAAATATCGTCTCAAATGCTTTTGTATGGGAAGAAGAATTTAAAGAAGTATTTGAAAATGGTGGGTTTGATATTGTTATTGGCAATCCGCCGTATGTTGATTCGGAAAGTATGACGAAATCATATCAAACCGAAAGAATATTTATTGCAAAGAGTTACTTAACTGCGGTTGGAAATTGGGATATATTTATACCTTTTGTTGAGTTAGGATTACAAAAATTAAAAGATGGTCAGTTCTTATCGTTTATTATTCCAAATAAAATTTTATCTGCAAAATATGGAACTACCATAAGAGACTTTGTTAACAAAAACTATTCAATCATTGAAATATTTGATTTATCAGTGAATAATGTTTTTGAAATAGATGTTTATCCTATAATTTTAACCATACAAAAAATATCACAAAAAGAAAAAATAAAAATATCATTTCAAAAAAATGAAGAAATATTTTCAAGATATATACAATTCCAAAATGAAAATAATTGGGCTTTATATAATGATTTGAACTATGAATTATTTTCAAAAATATCGAAAAAATTTGAGCCATTAATTTTAAATAAATCATATAATTTATATTCGTCCGCTTCTGTATCTGAGGCTTACGAAATAAAAGAATTTATACAAGACAATAAAAATCTTAGCGATAATGATTTAAAATTAATAAACACTGGCACTATTGATCCATATATAACCACTTGGGGTATTTCGCCTATGACATATATCAAGGACACATATAAATATCCAATAGTAAATATTTCTCATGTCAAAGATAAAGAATGGACAAAACAGCCTAAAATTGCATTTGCTGGAATGGCTTTAAGAATAGAAGCATTTATTGATACCAAAGGTGAGTTTTTACCTCTAAAATCAACCACAGTTTTAACTGCTAAGACCGAAAAATGTTTAAAATTAATTTGCTGTATCTTAAATTCTAAATTAATAACATTTATTTTTAGAATATCAAATTCTGCCAATACAATGGCTGGTGGCTATCTAAATGTTAATCAAGATAATTTAGGAAACATTCCACTTCCAAAACTTGAACATTTAGAACAACAAGAGCCATTTATCCAAAAAGCTGACTTAATGCTTGAGTTAAATAAAAAGCTACAAACCACAAAACAAAACTTTCATAATGAGTTGGGCTTGGAAAAACTATCCAATAAGCTACAAAAATTTGAAGAGTTGGGGCTTGATGAGTTTGTCAAAGAATACACAAAAGCCAAAAAAATCAAATTTGCTGATAAATTGGCAGAGAGAAATTTCAAAAACGAATGGTTGGCACTTTTTGAAAATGACAAAAAAGAAGTTTTAGAGATTCAAAATAAAATCAATCAAACGGATAAGGAAATAGATATAATGGTGTATGAACTTTATGAGTTGAGTGATGAGGAGATTGGGGTGGTGGAAAATACATAAAAAATATTGCAAATTGTCATTTATTTAAATATAAATATTTTTTTGTGATAAAATGTTTAAAATTATGAAAGGAGGTAACAATCAATGGTAAGAGACAAAGCAAGAGATGATAAATATTTTAATTGTAAACAAGAGCATGAAGATGGATATGTAGCTGGGCTATATGGATCAAATAAAGATAAAATATCTACTTTTTTATCTAATAAATGTGCTGATAATACAATCAACTATTCAACTCACAAAGAAGTTTATAATTTAATAAAAGAAAAATTTGGTTATCCATTACCTAATTAATTTTATACATTCTCATCATTAAATACGATGAGTATGTATAATAGTTTTTATAACTAAAATTATATAAAGATAAGGATTTAATGGTGGCAATAACTTTTTCCTCGTCACGAAGCTCCAGCTTCGTGATGTTCTATTGGTGGCTTAGTTTTATTGAAGTTTTAAACTCCAATAGGGCATTTCAAAGCTGGAGCTTTGAAACGAGCAAAAAACTTATGTTGAACAAATCCCTATCCCAAAACTCCCAAATCTAACCCCATACCACCAAAATATCCAAACCCTTTTGGCAACTCCCAAAAAGAAGCGATACGATAATGAGCAAAAAATACCCATTGCCTCTTTTGAGGGTAAAGATATTTTTGTGACAGAGTTTTTGTATGCGAAAATTCAAAGTATGTTAGAATCTCACAAGGGACACAAAAAGATTGCAGATGATTATATGAAGCTTTTGCCGTTTGTATTTTTAAACTACGATGAGATTATTATTGACAAACGAAATAGTAGAAAAATAGTATCTATTTTCGATAATGAACATAGACGAATTTTTCATATTATAGACGAACAAAATTATTTGGTTTCACTATTTGTAATGAGAGATGTGACATTCAAAAGAAGTAAGCAGTATATTATCGAATCAGTACGAGAGGGCGGCGTATCCTCTATCCTGAGTCCAGCAATGCCTTTCTGGCGTCATACCGAATCGATAGAATTATTATATACCCATTTTTCTAAAAATACCCTTACGCAAGAGAATTTTATCGTTTGGGTCGATGAGATTTTGGAAGCCAAACAAAAAATCAAAGAGTATAAAATCCTGTTTGATGAAGCAAAGAAGAGTAATAACTTTGATAGAGAAATCGCCCTCAAAAAAGAGCTAGAAAAATTAGAAAATCTTTGCAGTTCAAACGAAAAAAGGATAGATAGTATGGTGTATGAGCTTTATGGGTTGAGTGATGAGGAGATTGGGATTGTGGATGGGGAAATATAAAAGGTGTATCATTCCTTTCGTTGAAGCAAAAAATAGAAATAATTGTGATATTTTTGTGCATTTCATAATAGTTTTAGACAATATAGTGTATAGTTTCTTCGATAGAACCTCACAGTACCTCTTAACAATGTCGTGGGGGCTTTAATAAATGTCTAAACAATCCTACTCAAAATCTCATTTAACTACCGATGCACAAATCGCCCTTTTAAAATCTCGTGGTATGCTATTTCATGATGAAAATCAAGCCAAAAAATCTTTACTCAATCTCAATTATTATCGTTTAAGTGGGTATTGGTTGCCTTTTAAAAAAAGCGATGATACATTTGCAGGGAGTATCTATTTTGAAGATATTATCAATATTTATGAGTTTGATAGTACATTGAAGCTTTTATTATTTGGAGCGATAGAGAAGATAGAAATATCTGCAAGAACGAAATTTGCTTATTACCTCTCCCAAACACTTACCTCACACCCACTCATAAGTGCTAATTTTTTACATGAAGCGAAATTTAACGAAACATACAAGAAGCTCGAAAATGAGTTAAATAGAAAAAATCAACACACTTTTATAGAGCATTATCAAAACAAGTATGAAGAGCCAATACCGCCTATTTGGGTATGCGTAGAGGTGATGACATTTGGTATATTATCTCAATTTATGAGCAATATCAAAAATATATCAATCAAAAATGCAATCGCAGGAGAGTATAAGCTAGGAACAGGAGAGTTAAACTCCATCATCTATCATCTATCACTCTTAAGAAACAGCATAGCCCACCATAGCAGAGTCTATAATAAAGTCTATAATATCCCTCCAAAAATACCCAAAAAACTCAAAAGTATCTCAAATCAAAACGCCATTGGCTACCTCTACAATACTATCGTACTAATAGATTATCTCCTTAAACAAATAGAGCCTCAAAGTGACTTTATGGGTGATGTAGATAGGCTTATTGCTACTCACAACATCGATAAAACAAAAATGGGTTATCCTTTTGCCGATAAACCAAATCAATCAAACGGATAAGGAGATAGATAGTATGGTGTATGAGCTTTATGGATTGAGTGAAGATGAGATTGGGATTGTGGAGGGGGGGAATATAAAAGGTGTATAAAATCCTTTTCGTTGAAGCAAAAAAGTGATAAACGGAGTCAATAAATGATAAAAATAAACAAAATCCAACTCAATAACTTTAGATTTTTTACAGAGGATAAAAATAACATTACTTTTATACCAAAGGTCAAACACCCTCATTTATGGGGAAAACGGGAGCGGTAAAAGTTCACTATTTCGGGCTTTTGAGTTTTTGACCAAACCAACCACCACTCACAATGAATTTGACAGCAATTGTAATATATTTCAACGTGAAGATACCTATTTGAAGTTTGATTTTGATAATGGTGAAGCAGCAATTCTAACCCAACCTCCAATCTCCAAATAAAAAATAGGATAAAATAAGAAAAAAGGAG
>JQIS01000057.1 GCA_000830175.1 Sulfurovum sp. FS08-3
TCATTTACTGGTTCCATGGGTTACATTATAGCATATTTAGGAGGAGCTAACCGACTAGCCTGTTTAGTTTAAAAACTTAATATTAGAAAACATTATAGCAAAAATGTAATTAATGGTACAAAATTTTAATAAAGAATTAATTTGCTCCATACAAAACATACCCACCATACTCATAAGGATTAACCGTCTTATTGTCTATCATCGCTCTTTGCAAAGCGACGCTTTTGGAGTATCCCACCTCTAACCAATAGCGATAAAAATCACGAATCACAGCCACGGTAGTGTCGCTTTGGGCTAGTATCTCCCATGAGCTGAGTATGGCAGAGTGTACACCACAAGAGTGTAGATAGCTGATGATACCCAATGGCTCTTCTCCTCCGAGTGTGTGGACTTCACCCGTACTGCACCCACTCATAAAGACAAATCTACTCTCAATCCGATACAAAAAAAGCTCATCCAAAGTAATGAAAATATCTTGTGCATTCTCTTTGAGATAGATACCGCTTTGGTTTAGAATATTTCGTGAGTGAAATGCACCGTGATTGATGATGTGGAGTATATCGCTTCGAGACCCAAAGAGTGAGGATTTACTATCGTCATCCTCTATAGATTGACTTAGCTCATATCGGGAGAGGTAGGGGATAATGGCTTTGATCTCTTTGTCAAAATAGGCTTTGGCTTTGATACTGTCATCACTGTGTGTGTTTGAGATGAGGGTTGCGTGGTGAGGAGTCCTCAACTCATGATAGATATGGGCAGTATTAAGTGCATAAGATACCGCTATCTTTTCGAACAAGAGTCCATCCCCATAGGGGAATATCTGCATCGGTAGGGAGTTGAGATGGGAGTTTCGTGAGATGATGATCTGCTCTCTCCCCTCGATATAGGGTGCGAGTGGAGTCAGTAGCTTCGAGGAAAGGACACCCAAAAACAAAAAGGGATTTTGATGAAGCATAAACCCTGCATGTGGCAAGATATGGGAATATCTCTTGGCAATCGCTATGAGTTCATCTTCGTGGATATCCAATCTCACGATTAGAGGCTTCTCCATACCCTTGAGTATCACGAGTGCAAATGCTTTTTCGCCTTTGATGTAGTAGTCGACTATCACGCTTCTGCTACCCATCAGTTCTTGGAGTGCGGAGTAGCCTACCTGTCTAGTTTGGTTGAAGTTAAGAGCATTGGATTTTACTCTTTGGAGTGTATCAAAAAGCAGTAAGGATTCATTGTGATGCAACAACAATTCAATGATTGTATTATAGATATTCTCCCTGTCAATGGAGAAATAGAATTGGTTTAGTCTGCTATCAATATGCCCTCGCAAAAAGTTCTCTTTCTCAAAAAAAGCTTCAATATACTCTTGGGCTTTGGGTGCATTGTCTAGTAGGTAGTGGCATATTCCCAAGTACCCCAATGATGTCTGTATAAACTCATGGTGGTTGGATTGTGTAGCCAAATGCAAAGAACGCTGAAAAGTTTCAAGTGCTTTATCGGGTTGCTCTTGTGCGAGAAGTGTCATGCCAAAAAGTCCCAAAAATGAGAGATATTCTGCTCCTGCACTGTGACTATCGAAGTCAGCCACGACCTTATCGAGTATCGCCCTAGCACTTTGGTAATCCTCTTGTTTGATAAAGAGCTTGATTTTAAGCATCGCATAGTGATAGAAGTAGTCGCTCTCCAGATAAAACTCTATTGCCTTAGCCTTGAAAATACCTAACCAAAAGTTAGCTTTGGGGAAATTCGCCTCTTTGGTGTAGAAGTTGGCGAGATTGAAGTAGTTGCTGATGATTGTCGCATAGTTCTGATCTCTAGCGATTTTGGAGCTTTTGAGAGAGCAGAGGAGATACTCTCTTTGTTTATCTCTGCGACCGAGTACCCCATAGGTGTTGGCTAGATTTCCATAAATTTTGGAGCGTTGGTTGAGGTCACTACTGCCTACTTCTGATAATAGCTCATAGAGTAGAGTCAGAGCTTGGCTAAACTCTCCTTTTTCTTTGTAGAAGAGTACAAGGTTATTTTTGATATCCCACTGATTGGATTGTGACTCTATGCTTTGGTATAGCTCAATCGCTTCTTGGTATCTGCCTACTTTGTAGAGAGCTAAGCCTTGATTGATCAGTAGTCGTTCTTTGAGAGTCTCTGGTAAGGGGTACTCTAGTGCCTTTTGGATACTACTCAACGCCTCTTTGGGACGGTTGGCATAGAGGTAGTAGATGGTGTATTGGTTGTAGAGATAGGGGATAAGCTCATTGTAGTGACAATAGTCGATAATCGTCTGCGTAATCTCTAGCAATATAAATCCAGTACCGCTAAAGCCATGACTATCGATACTCTTTTGGGCAGTATCGAGCAAAATATTGACAAGCTCTGTACTCAAAGCACTCTCATGCTTATGGAGTGTGGGCATCAAGCTATCACTCTCATAGGCTGACACGAGCTTTTGTACAAGCTCTAGGTAGTAGAGTCCATCGACCTCTTGGGAGGTTTGTAGATGCATCTTGGCTATAAGCTGATACTTTTGTCTATTCTCTTGAGCGAGGTTATCGAGTGTATGCCAAAAGCTGTTGTGGTTCATAAATTCAAAATGCTCTTGGATAAGGCTAACAAGTCGCTGGGAATCACGCTCATTCAAAAGCTCTTTGGCAAGTGATAGAAAGCTCATTTAGCTCTCCAGTACTCTATGGAGTGTCGTACTCAAAAAGCTACTCTCTAGCATGGTGGGTTCAATGACTATCGTTTGCGTACCGTTGCGACGCTCAAAACGGCTCAATATTTCATCAAACATCTCTTGATACTCACGAGAACTTGCCATCAAATCTCGTGCGAGCAAGCCAAAGAGAATTTTTTTCTCCTCAATTTCCAATCTATCGATCAAACCCTCTAAAAACCGATTACTATTCTTTATTGCTCTATCGCTATCCACCTGAAGATTGAGCAGTAGATAAAATGCCCCCTGAATATCGGGCAACTTCTCAATAAACTCTTGTGTATCGATAGCTCTATTCTCTCTTTTAAGCTCTACAAACCGCTCTAGTTTGGATTTGGACTCTATCACCTCAGCAATCTTTTGGGCAAGTGTTGCAATTGGCTCACTACTGTTTAATGCCAAATCATCGGATAAGAGCGGATAGTAACACAGAACCTTCTCACGTGTGATTTCATGATAGATTAAAAAGAGTCGTTTAATACGCTTTTCAAGGCGTAGATTATCAAGCACTTGCAGTTCACGATTCGTCCACTCACTGGCAATAAACGCAGGGCTTACAATCGCCACCCCATAGTGTGATTTAGCAATGGCTTGATTGATTTTTTGAAAGAGGCTATCACTTGGCTCTATTCCCTCCTGATCAATCCAAGGATCAAGGTTAAGAGCCAACAATTCTTGATAGAGTGGCAGTGCTATGGTCTGCTTGTCTTGGGTCGAGTGGGAGATAAAGAGGGTCATGGATTGTACTTTTTGATGATTTTGTCATATTGAGCTTTTTTGGCTTCCCACTCTTTTTTGGAGAGGACTTTGACTTCGCCTGTATTTTCATCTAAATAGGTTCCACTTTCTACTTCAGCCTCCAATGAATAATATTTGTTATTATATTTTTTGTCTTCAAATAACTTTTTAACAATAAGACTTTCATTTTGTATGATAACTTCTTGTTGATTATCTAACAAATGTATTGCATCAATACCTGCAATAGGCAATGAAAGTAGTTGAGTTCCATGACTAATATCCCATAAATCAAGTTTGTGATCTAGCCAACTAAATAATAATGTTTCATCATTATTTAAAGCTATTCCTTGAATTCCAGTTTCTCCTTCTGTACTTTTTCTTAATGTCAATAAATGTGTACCAAGTTTTGTATCCCATATCTTTACTGTGCCCTTTCCACTAGGGATATTGGATGTAGACCCACTCCAACTATAAAGTTTATCAGAGTTTGAGCTAAGCATTATATTTTTAGCAGATATTTCATGACTAAAAGTATGTATTAGTTTTTGAGTCATAATATTCCACATTTTAACCTTTCCATCTTCTCCCCATCGAAATATATGCTTTTGATCTTTAGAGAAAGAGTTTCCAAGGATTGTAGCATGTTCTTTTTCAACAACACTAAAAACCTCTTTTTGTTGCTTAATATCTAATATTATTAAATTATTATTATTTGTAGATGTATTAAATAATAATTTATTCTTATTCTTATTATATACAAGATTATTAATTCCTGATTCATAAATTCTTTTTAGACTATTTTTATTTGTATTAATATTGATAATATTAAGAAGACCATTTTCTGTGGTAAATAGTATTTCATCATTATTGTTTGTCAACATAATATTAGAAATAATATCTTTTATTTTATATTCATAAATTTTCTTTTTACTTTTTAAATCCCAGACTACTATTTCACTAATAAAGTCTTTATCAAACCCCAATGATCTATCTACACCATAAGCAACAAATAGTTTATCTTCATTTTCACTAAGAAGTAATTGTTTAATGTCCCGAGTATATTCGTATACATCAGTATTATTAGTTTCTATATTGATGACATTAATTAACTTATTAGCATAAGTAAGAATTTTCTTTCCTGATTTATTATAAAAAGCTTTCCTATAACCGCTTTCAAGTTTCTTTTTAAAAATTACCTTTTTTGTATTGATATCAATATTTTGAATATACTCTTCATCCCAAGCAAGGATAGTATTGCTATTTTGATTAAACACCATCTCATTTGTATGTATATTATTGGTAATATTGAAAAAATTAGTTAATGAAATATCCCATAATTTTACCATATTCTCTGAACCATAACTTAATAGTTGTTTTTCATCATCGGAAATTTTAATATCATATATAATGCCATTATGTTTTAGCATAAATAGAGGTTTTGAAGAATAGTAGTCGGCATCCCATAAATATATAGAACCTTTATTATCATTTTCTAAATTTGTATTGACACCCGTCCAAGAGAGAATTTTATTTTCATCATCAAAAAACTTTGAACCTGCAATTCTCCCATTATGTTTAAACTCTTTGATTAAAGTGCCATCTTCTGCAGACCATAACTTAACATACCCATCATATCCCCAAGTTAAAATCCTTGTACCATCCTTATTAAACTTATAGCCATTAACAAACTGATAGTTATGCTGAAAAGTATATAATGGCTTTTGACTATTATTGGTCTCCCAAAGTTTTAATTTTTTTGCTATTGCACTTCCATGGGTACCATATCGAGCTAAAATTTTACTTTCATCTGGACTGAATTTTGCATCAAGTAACGAATCCGACTCTTCAGTTAAAAATAAATATTGTTGCATATTTAAATCCCATATTTTAATAGAGTGCGGAGAAGAAATCAATAGTTTATCTTGATTTTTACTATATGACACTTCGTTCACATAGTATGGAAACTTTAATGATAATAAAGTTTCTTGAGTTTTGATATTATAGATTTTTACAAAGCCTTGTTCGCTTGAAAAACCTTTTTCATCATAGTAAAAACTTGTATTCCAATAAAGAATTTGCTCTTCATTTTTATCAAAAACAACTCCATCAAGAGACATATTGCTTTCTTTATTAAAAATTATTTTATTATCTTTTAAACTATATAAAGATATAAAACTTTTATTTTTTGACTCATTGTTTCCCCAACTTAAAATATATTTTTCATTTTGTGTAAATTGAGCTCGATAAACACCAGTAGGTGTATCTATAACTAATGGAGGATTACTATTATTAAGCCCCCAAACTCTTACAGTTTGATCATTACCCCAACTCAATAACTTAGTATTTGACTTGTTAAAAATTGCACCTTGAACAGTTTTATCATGTTGAAAATTATGCAAAATATTAGTACTATTTTTATCCCATATTTTAATCATCTTTCCAGACCAGCTTAAAATATTTTGCTCATTTTTGGAAAATTCTGCTCCCCAACAACCGTACTTAGAAGCATTATGTTCAAAAATATTAACTAATTTTGCCTGATTCATCGAGTCATAAAGAATTTTTGAATTTTTTTCTTCTATTATATTTGAGCTAATAGAAATAGCTTTTGAAAAAAATAGTTTTGCTTTAAGTGGATGGTTTAAAAAGTCTCGTTCTTGCATTCCTCTTTGTACCATATTACGGTACAACTCTTGTTTCATTTTTTGTTCATTTTCTATAGATTTTTTTAGATTTATTTCAGCTTCATTTTTAGCTTTTTCAAGTTCTTCTTTTTGTTTTCTAATTTGTATTAATTCTTCTTCTTTTTGTATTAAATCTCTACGATAAAACTCACCAAAAGGGACATCCAAAAGACCTGCAATCAACTTCAACTTAGCAAGTTCTCTACCGTCCTCTTTTTCGATGGTACTACTTGCTAATATATCGGTAGTTTTATTGGTAAGGTTTCCATCTCTGTCAATCTTGTATTTTAATGCATCAGGAAAGCACTCTTCGCTATTGTCAAATTTATCGCTCTCTTTGGCAAAGGGTTCGCCCTCTATGATGATTGGGAATATTCTGTCCTCGCCATGCATCATCTTGAAATCTATTATCTCTTTATTGACCCATTTGGAGTTGGCAGAGGATTTGGAGCATATTACTACCAACGCATTACTGTTTTTCAGTGCTTTGGGTATCTCTTCGCCTAAATTATCTCCAGCATCGAGTTCATAACGATCACGAAAAATAGGGTAGAGGGATTTTGGCAAGTCGGGATAGCTCTCGTAGAGTCGTTTTGGGATTTTATATTTCTCTAATTCTCGATGAAGCCAACTCCCAAATTGCTCATCATTGTGTGAATAGCTAATAAACGCTTTATACTTCTTCGCTCCATCATCTATCATTTTGAATCTCCCTAGATAAAATTGTCTCAAATGCTCCAAAACTGTATAGCTTTTTATTATTATTTATAGGGCATGAGGCATAAGTTATAAGCCATATATCATTAAATTCTACTTGCGAAGAGAGACAATTGGTGGAGATATTTGACAAATATTTTATATGCTCTTTTTGTGATGGTGTAGTAAAAAACGAAATAGCTAAAAATACAGTAAGGATAACATTGCCTATATTGCTCAAAATATCTTTTTTCAATAGGCACTGATATTCAAACTTTTCAATGGTTTTATTGACAATCGTGTTTTTTATCTCATGTGCCATAGCATGGAAATCACCATTGTAGGTTATATATTTTCTATCTTTTAACTTTTTGTTATCCCACCTTTTCAAGGCTTCTATCTCCAATACAACAGGCACAACAAACTCATATTTCAACTTTTCTTCCCTTTGCATTGCCCACTTTATCTCTTTATCAACCCAATTAGATGCAAGTGAATTGAGACTAATAAACACAAAGTAAATATCGGCTCTTTGAATACCTTTTTGGATGGCTTTGGTTAAATCGCTTCCACCACCTATGGCTTTATGGTCTATCCAAGTCTCTATCATCTCTTTTGATATATATTTTTCCAAACCTCTTACTATCTTTTCATCTTGTGTGGAGTAACTTATGAAGATTTTCATATTTTATCTTTTTGTAAAAACTTTATTTTTATTATACTAAGATATAATAAAAACAAAAAAGGTTTAGCTATGAAATGGCAAAATTGGTTAGAAAATTGGAATATGTCCTCACTCAAAATTAACACACCATTTTTGGAGATGGAGTTTAAGCCTCAAGATGAAGATAGAGCCGCTGCGTGGGATCTCTATATCGAGCTTCTTACACGCATTACTACTCAGCCCCTTCATGAGGGTAGTGGGGATGAGAAAACTGCTCTTGATTCAATATTTGCTATCTTTGCTCTAACGCGTACCACTCTCAAAACACATGGATACAGATGTCAGGAGTTTGCCAAGATAGCAATAGTTGTACTCAATCAAAGAATCCGCCCCTTTACCGCCAAATGGCATAAACTCTCAATTGAGGGGGCTTTTGGTGATTTGGAGCAGTGTAAGGCGTTTAGAGAAGAGTTAAAACAGCTTCAAGAGGTACTCAATATTTATACTCAAATGCTAGGCGATATGGCAGGAGTGGAAAATTTGATAGGACTAGAGAACTAGAGCTTATTTATTGGCTCTAGTTTGTATCTTTTTTATCTATAAGCTCAGTGATACTGTTGATGATCTTCTCATAAGATTTTTTTCTAAATTCCTCATCATCAATTGCATCGGTGAGTTTTTGAGCCATTAAGATATGTTCATTGATGACGGGTTGTTGAAAGTATTGATTGAGCTGAGTAAGTGAGAGCTTATGCACATCCAAAAAAGTCTTGGCAATATAGGCACTTATTCCTCCGCCAATTGCTGAGATAGATGCACCCGCAGTCGTATAATCTGCTCCCTCTGCCGACAAAACAAAGCTACCACCCCAAAAAACAAACCCCATTCCCAAAAACATCGCAAAAATAGCAAAAATAAATGACCAACTTGCCCGATTACGGGTTTGTTGTTGATAGAGTTCAATCTGTTTACTGTATAAATAGAAGAGATTGTTCATGTGTAGAGTGTTTTGGTTGGATTCAAATACTTGTTTGGTTGCATTTAACTCACTTTCAAGTGTTTCTTTTGAGATATTAAAGTTTGATAACTTCTTCTCTTCATTGCCTGCCCCAATATCAAAGGCTTTTCGTTCTGCCAATTGCAGTCGTTCACTCGATTTGTTGAGCCTTCGGTCAAATATAATCTGTAACACTGCTACGAGAACGATGGCTCCTAATATCCCCAACTGAGCAAATCCTAAAGCATCCATTCTTCATTCCTTAAGTTTAATATTTTGTAATCAGAGTTTAGCATTTCAAAGGTTACAAACAAATAATACCCAAACCTACTTTTCAAACTCCAACTGCTCAATCACCATTTCAAAAAACTCTCGATTCCAAATATCCAAAACTTGCCTATCAGAGATAAAGGGTTCTACATCTCGTTTGGCATTGGCAATATCGAGTGATTCGATTCGTTTTTTAAGTAGTTCTAACACTTGTTCTTGGCTAATTTCACTTTCAAAATAAATACCTTCCGATTCAAGCCAACTACAGCTTTGCTCTAGTCGTGATGCAAGGTGTACTAAATCTAACTTGTAACCATTGGAGATATACCATATCAAATCGTACCAATCCCGTCCTTTGGGTCTACTACTCCAATTTCTACAAAGAATTGCATGCACTTTACCTGCAAAGAGTGATGGAATGCGCATAGAGTGAATCATAAAAGGGGCAGGTAGCAACTGCATTTTTTTCTCACTTGCAAAGTTAAGCGGTGGATTAGTATCCACTTCAAGTTTGATTTTAACAAGCCTTCCTTGACCGTACTTGGTTACTACATCATCAGGGGCTTTGATATTGAGCAGGTGTTGAGCGGTGTTGCCTTTGACAAAAGCTGATTTAATCACTCCCTCTTGATTTTTGAGTTGAATATTAACCTCAAAGCCAAAAGATTGCAGTGTTTGTACTACGCTCTTTTCATACAGTTCCAAATCAAAGCTCTCATTGGGTTCTAATAATGAAAAATCCAAATCCTCAGAAAACCTATCAAGTCCATAGAGAATCCTTAGTGCCGTACCACCATAAAAAACTGCGTGGTCAAAAAATCCTCCACGATGTAATCCAAGCAAAACAATCTCTTGAAGTATCTCTCTTAAGGCTTCATAGGTTTTATCTGCACTGCTCAAATCATATTTTTCAAGCATCTTACCAATTGCAGGGTGTAAGAGTCTATTAGGCATATTCGCTCCTTTTTATGACTCCACTTAGGCTTTTGATATTATAGGATTTGTAGGCTTTGGCAATCTCTTCTATCAAAGTAACATCTAACTCTAATAGTGCTTCCCACTCTATTCTTAAGTCGTGTACTAAATACTCTCTTATTTGTGTTTGCTTGAGTCGTCCGATTCCTCTATCCCCTCGAATCTTGTCACACAACGCTTTTTCAGGGGTAGCAATAAATCGTCCACCATGTTGATCATCATAGAGCCAATCAACACCCAATGCATAGACTTCAATAGGAATTGGACGATAGGAGAATCTCCCTATAGGTGTCTCAAAAAGCTTTTTACTATGCAGTGTAGCTGATGTCACCTCATAGACCCGTTCAGGTATCAATCCATAATAAGAAAGTGCATAATCAAACGAAACATAAGAGGGAGTATAGAGTAGATTGGCTACTAAAATAGTATCCATTGAATTATCTTGATACTCAAACCCAAAGGTATAAAGCCCCTTTTTAAGACGCATCAATATACCCTGCTTGACCATATAGCTAATTTTGGCATTGACATTAGATACCTGAGCTTGAAGAATAATGGCTAACTCCTCATGGCTAAAAACAGTGCTACTAAGAGATTTTTTAAGTTTGATTATATTCATAGAGTTATTATAGCATAATTTGTTATTAGTTTATAGATAATACAAAAATATTGCATTATCTATACATATATTTATATTATAATAATCCATAAAAAAACAAAACAGCCTTATGACTTTTTTCCTATCATATTGTTCTAATAATGGTTTTAATATTGTATTGTTTTATCAACTTATAGTAGATGAATATTCAATTTTTACAAACTCACTACACCACTAACGATCTATTGTATGTGTCTTTAAAAAGTTTTCTGTTAATCTTTGCTCTTGATTTTTTAGAGCTTTAAGTTGATTTCGGATAGCTTCATCTTGTGCAAAAAATTGCATTTTACGCTCAATATACTCTTTAGCTCCCTCAATACGCTTAGACTTTTCTATCATTTTATTTTGAAGCTCATCGACTCTTTGAATGACTTGTTGTAATAGTTCATTATCAAAGTACAAAGTTATCTCCCATTAAGTGAAATTGTAACTCAATCAATTGAGTATAATCCCCGCCATCTGCCCTCTTAAGCGCTTTAATATAAGCATCTCGATTAGGATTCTCTTTAGATAGTTGCTCTTCGTTCCATTTAGTAGGGCTTAGTCCATTTTGTTTGAGATAGATATTGGCTAACATCCTTGCCCATCTGCCATTTCCATTGACAAAAGGATGAATTTGTACGGCTCTATGATGCACTCTTGATGCAATTTCAACCGTATCAAAAGTTTTGTGAGACTCCCAAAAAGCTAGATCATCGACAAGCTTTTTAAGCTCCATATTGACTAAATAGGCTTTGATACCAATGCTTAACTCTACTTGTCGGCTCTTTCCTGCCCACTCCCATACATCACCAAACATCTCTCGATGCAGAGTAAAAAGCCATTCATAACTAAAAGGAGCTAACTTTTTGCTAGGAGTTGCTGAGAGATATTTGATGGTCGCTTTGGTAATATTTTTGGCTTCATAAAGATAGATCTCTTCAAGAGTATAGTTTGTAGAGCTATCAAGCTTTAGCCCCGATATATCATCCACATAAGTAGCCCCTTGAAGTTTGGTTGCACCTTGCATCTAACTTGCCCACAAGTTTCGATGGTACTCACCGTGTAAAAACTGCTCTTTGGTCTCTTTGATCAGGAGATTAAGCCCAGCATCATCCAATCCTTGTTTCTCAAGAGCAGAGGTATCTTGTACAAGAGAGACAATATAGAGTGCTTTTTGTGTGGCTCTTTGCTCTCTAAGTATATCAATATCAATCATCTCATTTCCTGCGAAGTCTAAGCCTAAGAGATTAGTAATCTTCTCCACGGTACTAAGTTTGACATCCTCACCTGTAAAAAAACGCGTCACCGTTCGATTACCAAGCCCTGAGAGTTTGGCAATATTATCAATAGTTAGACCCAATAGCTCTTTTCTATCTTGAACTCGTGCTAATAACTCTTCTCGTCTCATAATATGCTCTCCTCTTTCGATATTTACATTATGCCATAAGTGGCTAAAAATAGCAAGGGTTACAAAACATAAGCCGCTTCTACCATCTGCTCATCCACCACTTTGGCATATATCTCTGTGACCTTTAAATCACTATGCTGTAGATACTCTTTGGCTACTTTGATACCAAGCTTTGAGACTAGCTGTGTAGCAGCCGTATGGCGAAGTGTATAGAGTGAGACACGGTGCTTTCGATCACTTGTGGGGATGCCTTTGTTAAACTCATCATCCATAATGTTTCTAGCCCCATTGCGAAAGTTCTCATAGATAGCAGGTTTGGTTTTATCTCCTGTTTGAAGAGGATAGAAGATATAGTGGTTTTGTTCAAGTTGATGCTCATCTATCCACTCTTTGAGCATATTAGAAATTTCAGGAATCATAGGCACACTGTACGCCTTGGCTTGTTTCATCGCTTTGAGATAAATTTTGCTTTGAGCAAAAGATATATCTTTGACTTGAAGTGAGATAATCGCATCAGGTCGAGCCGCTGTATGGTAGAGTACCTTCATAAAGAGATAGATACGAGGACTATACTCGCAGGCTAGTTCAAACAATCTTGCAAGCTCCTCTTTGGAGAGTATTCTCAGTCTGCTTTTATCCTCATCTTTGGTTAGTTTTTTGACATCTTTATCGGCTACAGGGTTTTTAAGACACCAGTTGTTTTTATCTCTCATCCCCTCATTAAACATGGCACGCAGTTGATCGAGGATATTATCCACGCTTTTAGAAGAGAGTGTACGACTTCTACTTTTGGTATCAAGAGACTCTATATTTTTGCCCAAAAGTTTCTCTTGTAACTCTACTGCATCTTGAGTAGAAAAATTGCTAACCTTTAGATGCCCAATCATAGGAGAGAGATGATTTTGATATTGGCGTTGGTCTTTGTGGTTGTTTTTGGTGGTACGTTGCCCATAATAGAGTTCTGCCATATCATCAAAGGTCAAGTTATGGTGTCTGATACGTTGCTCTTTATGATACTCATCTTTTTCAATGATGCGTTTTTCAACTCTTACCCTGGAACGCTCATTATTAAGAAGTTTAAGAGCTTCATCTTTATCTTTGGCTTCAGTTTTACAGCAATTCTAACCCAACCTCCAATCTCCAAATAAAAAATAGGATAAAATAAGAAAAAAGGAG
>JQIS01000058.1 GCA_000830175.1 Sulfurovum sp. FS08-3
CATTTACTGGTTCCATGGGTTACATTATAGCATATTTAGGAGGAGCTAACCGACTAGCCTGTTAACCCATAATAAAACTCCTAAAATAAAAAATGATTGCACAAGACAATCTTGCACATTATACAGAGTATTCTCTTAATATATAATCTAACATAGAAAAAATTTATTAATAAAAATTATATTTTTTCTTACAATAAGCAAAAACATCAAAGGTTATCTCCATTTTCAAACTTTTAGGCTATAATGTTTCAAAATTTTAGGAGTCCTTTATGAAAAGATTTATCGCTATCTTGCTAGTGGGTATGGTATCATTTTTGAGTGCCAACGAACCTGCAACGCTTGATGCCAAAACCCTTACGGAGGTCAAAAAGAGCAACAAAATACTCAATTTTGACTACATTACGATTCAATCAGGTAGTGATTTGGGGGCGATTTATTACCTCAAAGTCCTTGCTACTTCACCCAATGGAGACAAAGAGTTAAGCCATGTCTTTTACGATAAAATGAGCAAAAACATCTACATTGGTCAAGGTTTTGATGCCAACGGTACTGCTTTGAGCTTCCAAAAAGATGCTACGCTTATCAAAGAGGGAGTAAGCTTTAGTTACGGCAAAGGCTCAAAAGAACTCTATGTCGTCACCGACCCCCAATGTCCCTATTGTGTGAAATTCCAAAAAGCCATGGAGGGCAAACTTGACGACTACACCGTTCATGTCATTTTGTTCCCGCTCTCATTCCACAAAAAAGCCCCTATGATGATTGAGTGGATTATGCAAGGCAAAGATGACAATGAGAAAAATCAACGCTTCAATGAGTTGTTGCTCAAAGACTCCAAAGCCTATCTAACCCTTGATAAAGCCGATTTCAAATACTCTGCGAGTGTCGAAGCCAAAATGAAAAAAGCTACCGATGCCTTCGCTGAACTTGAAGCACGAGGTACACCCGCTGTCTTTGATGGCACGTTCAAGCCTTTTGATTGGAGACCCCTCCTCAAAGAGACGACCAAATAATCCCCATTGCCAACTCCATTTGGCAATGCAAACTTTATCGGGAAATATGGAACGAGTTAAAAAACAACCTTCTCGTTACGAAGCTCTAGCTTCATAATGCCCTATTAGACTTTAAACCTCAACAAAACTACATACACAAAACCAACCATTAACCTCAAAAAACTATAATACCCCATGTGAAGTTGCAAATATAAAATAGTCGAACCAACGGCGATACTCTAGTGCTAGAGATTATGAGGGTATCGAGGGTTTATTGAAAGTAGAAAGATTGTGGTGATGCATCAGACCAATAGGGCGTTACGAAGTTGGAGCTTCGTAACGAGTAAAATGTGCAGGGACAAAATAATGAATGACAAAGTTATAGATGTTTTACTAAAATGGGCGATTGAAAACAAAATTCCTGAAAAAGAAGGGAGAACAATATACTTTCGTGGGAAAGCAGTAGAAGCAGGATTTCCAAGAACAATAAATGAAATAAAAAATATGGAAATTCTTAATTTATCTCGTTTTGGACTCAAGCAAATACCTACGGAGTTATTTGATTTAGAAAATTTAAAGTGTCTAAACTTAGAAGAAAATAAATTCAATAATTTATCCGAATATATTAGTAGATTAAAAAATTTAGAAAATCTAAATTTAAGTAGAAATAACTTGATTGAACTACCTCAAGAATTTCATAAATTAACTAAGTTAAAAGCTCTTGATATTGGTAACAATAAGTTTACAAAATTTCCAAATGTAGTTACTGAACTTAATAATTTAACATTTTTTAGTTTAGGAAATAATGATTTTGGAATATTTCCAATAGAAATTCTACATCATACTAAACTAAAACTTCTTAGTATTCCAAGATGTGGATTTTTTAAAATACCTCCACAAATTGACAAGTTGGTAAATTTAATTTATTTCAATGCGTCCAATAATAAATTAAGTGAAATACCATTAGAATTGTGTGGATTATCAAAACTTGAAAGTTTAAATTTAGAAAATAATCAAATTGAATTGCTCCCAAAAGAGATAGGCAATTTACAAAAACTTAAATCACTCAACTTATCATACAACAAACTAAAAATCTTACCCAATGAAATTGGAAATCTACAAAAATTAAAAAGTTTAAGCTTATTCAATAATCAATTAGAAACTTTGCCAAATACAATATGTCAATTGCGTCTAATAGATGGTTGCGATGTCAATGATAATCCTATCAAATTTTTACCACAAGAATATGAAAAATTCATAAAAAAAGGGAAACTTTATAATCTCCCTCCATACGGGATGGTAAAAGGAAAGTTAAAATGGTTAACAAATTCAGAGTTAATCCAAAAATATATTTATGGAAAATTTCAAGAAGAGTAGTTATGGTTTTATTTTACTGGAAACCAGTAATTAATTGTTACAGTTATGCACATTATGCTTATTTACAAGGTATAGTAGCAATGTTAACTATACCATCATTTTAGGATAGTTAGATGTTTGAAAAATTATTTAATAAAAATCGTCAAATGTATTTAAGTAGGGATAGTATTGAAATAACACCATAAGTCGTACCAATAGACCAAAAACATAAGCAAGAGCGATATAG
Organism: Sulfurovum sp. FS08-3; assembly: GCA_000830175.1. Taxonomy (GTDB): domain Bacteria; phylum Campylobacterota; class Campylobacteria; order Campylobacterales; family Sulfurovaceae; genus FS08-3. The sequence goes on from JQIS01000058.1 coordinate 2,593, forward strand.
AGCAAGAGTTCTTTGGGGGTGCTTTGGGTTGGGGAGAGTTTCATATTTGCCTCTAATTGTAAAATGGATAAAATATTGTATCTACAAAAAATTAAAATTGGCTCTTTTTTATCTCTTTTGGCTCAAGAAGTTTATCGTAGGTTCGGCTTCAGCCGAACAATTAAGCATTGCTGTGTGTTTAAAACTCGGCTAAAGCCGAGGCTACGGATTTAAGGTCGTTGTTTGTGACACAATTAAAATAGATTGCTTCGTATGGGCTAGGTAGCTACAATTAATCTGCTCTCATTTCTACTTTTATATCCATTGGTTTGGCGTGATAGGGCGAGGATGTCACGACAAAATCGACACCCGTTTGGGCATACAATTCAATATTCTCAATCGTTATTCCACCCGTTGCGGAGACGATTAGATTTGGGTAGCTCTTTTGTAGGCTCACACACTCTCTAAGTTCTTCAAAAATCATCTTTTCGCATTGCAAAATATCCGCCCCTAAAGAGGCAAAATAGTTTGCTTTCTCAAAGCTATCCACCTCTACGGCTATCTTTTTTTCGATAAATTTGCTTTTGAGATTTTTAAATCCTAATTCTAATTTGGATTTATTGGCAAAGAACTCTAAATGCTCTTTGAAAACCAATACAGAATCAAAAAGCCCCACCCTATGAATCACTCCTCCTCCATCCATCACCGCTTTGAGCATCAACTCTTTTGCATTGGGAAAGTTTTTTCTTGTCGTGGCGATTATGATATTGGGGTTGATGGTTTGAGCGATTTGAGTCATTTTGTTTGTATAGGTAGCAATCCCGCTCATGTATTCAAAACTGTTTTGGGATATTTTCCAAGCTTTGTGGAGCGACTTCGCGTCTCCATTGCACTCCAAAATCCTCTCTTTTGGGGCTACCCTATCTCCATTTTTTTTGAAAAATTCGTATTTGAGTCCACACGCTTTGATGATACTCTCCACCTCGTCACATCCACTTAAGATTATCTCCTCTTTGGGTGCAAAACTCATGCTCCCCAAAACCTCTCCTATCCCAAGCCCAAACGTGGTCACATCAAAATAACCACTATCTTCTAGTAATAAATCCATGGCTCCTCCTTATCTGTTTTCTAATTTTTTGTCTCTTTTTTGCAATAGGTTCAAACTCATAAAAAAAATCAACGATATGCCAACCAAAACTCCACTTAGCATCATAGCCAAATCATAATCTCCATCAAATACGGCATTGTAGATTGCCAATGATACTGTATCGGTTTTGCCTATAATATTTCCACCTAGCATGAGTGTAATACCCACTTCCCCCAACGCCCTAGCCGTGGCTATAAGCAAAGCAACAAAAAGAGAGTTTTTAAGAGAGGGTAATACAACAAACAAAAATGTGAACATCTCACTTTTTCCACTTACATAGGATGCTTCTTTGACAATTTTTGGAAAATTTTCTATGGCTGCTTGAAGCGGTTTTACCATCAAAGGAAGACCTGCCACAAAAGCAGCAATAACAATTCCTGTAAAACTAAAAACTATCGTAATGTCCAATCGATAGAGCCACGCCCCAAACCAACCCTCTCGCCCCAGTACCAAAAGGAGAAAAAAACCAATAGCAATAGGTGGGAAGATAAGGGGTAAGGTGACTATAGCATCCAAAAGCCACTTTAGGGACAATTTTTCTTTTGCAAGTACAAACGCCAAAGGTGTCCCTATTACCAAAAACAAAACAGCACTCACTCCAATCACCTCCAAACTCAACAACAAAGGCTCAAAGATGGGAGTAAAATCGCTATCCATCACTATAAACCGTACTTAGCCAATATCTTTTTTGCTTTTTGTGTCTCTAAAAATTCTAAAAACTTTGTACACTTTTCGTCGTGACATGAAGATAATTTGCCCGCAACAATCTCAATGGGGGTATAAAATTTTTCGTCAATTTCAAAATAACCCCCTAATTTATCCCGATTTGCCAAAGCAGCTGTCACATTCACAATCGCCGCATCCACTTCTCTTGTAATAACATAAGCGATAGCCTGAGGAACAGTGGCAACCACAAGAAGCTTGTTTTGAACTTCATGGTATATCCCAGAATTTTTCAAAAATTCAATCCCAGCAATACCATAAATAGCTTTTTGAGGTTGAGGCATAGAGATTTTTTGAATGTCACTTTTGGTCAAATCTTGATAACTCTTCAAAGATTTTCCTTTGGGATAAGCTACTACCACTCTCCCTTTGCCTATCGTCAAAAATCCTTGAAAATCTAAACCACTTTTTTGGGCTAAGAAATTTTTATCTCCAACTATCAACGCAATATCGGTTTGGGTTGCTTGAGTTGTGATTTGTTTCATATTTCCAAAAAATGGCTCAATCTTTGCCCCGCTTTTTTCATACTCTTGTATCACCTCCATTAAAGGTTTTTTATACCCTGCTCCAGATCCTACCTTTAGCCCCTGCGCGCACACTATTCCCAAAAAAGCAACAAAAAATAAAAAAACTTTTGTCATATTTTTCCTTTTTTCATTATATGATAAAATATATAATGCTTACTATTAAAATCCGCCCTTATCACAAAGCGTAAAACTCTAATGCAAAAATTATACCGTTATATATATTATTATATATTGAATTTCTTGTCTATTTTTACTATATGATGTTACGCACTTCTATCGGAAGTGGGACTTTAGTCCCAAAAGCTAAGATTGCGTTGTCATTACTATCCAAGCCAATAGGTGCGACTACAATACCACTTCCAAACAAATAGCAGGTGTGCAAGGTCGGTTATATTGATGAATGCTCCGCTTAGGAGTCATCTATTTTTGCTTTCTCTTATCCAAACGCATAATCATCCATACACCAATAGTAGCCGAAACAAATGAGGCGACAAAGACACCCAATTTCACAGCATCTATAATGGTTTCGTTGCTAAAGGCTAGATGGGTAATAAAAATCGACATCGTAAAGCCAATACCGCCTAAAAATCCTACCGCAAAGACCTCTTGCCATGTGAGAGTGTCGGGCTTTACTCGTTACGAAGCTCCAACTTCGTAACGAGCAAAAGCGTTTGGTTTCCCAAAGCTACGCTTGGGGAGCGGGGGTTTGTTTGATGCGTTTGTGCCACATATCGCCTTGTGAAAAGAGACTCCATGCCCATTTGAGCCATTTGATAAGTGAAAAGGCTATCCATATCGACCATACAAGCATCAAGATACGGTAGTACCAAATCGATAGAGTTATGACGGTAGGTTGGGGCAAGATGGTATCTATTCGATCACTGTACCAATTGAGCATCGTAGTATAGGAGTTGTTGCCCGTTATCATCATATCGGGATTGCCCAAAAGTCCAATCGATACCGCTCCCACAATCGTTCCTAGTGCCATAAAAGTAAGCACCACAATGGCAACTTGGGTTAGATTGCGTCTCCATCCCACCAAATCATCCCCTCGTATTTGACGGTATCGCAACAAAAATATCCAAATCACAACAGGTAGCATAATCATCACGCTTGTTGTGCTTACCCCAAAACCTAGCAATAGCCAATCTCGACTTTTTAGCGGTGTCCCCTCGATGCGTCCCAAAACCAAAGCAAAAAGAACCACCGCCAAAAGCACACCCCATAAAAGCACAGCGGGTCCTACCAAAGGACCACTGCTCCAGAGTATCCAGCGATTATGAGGCAAATAGAGCGTTGTGGTTTGATTGGTACTGCTTTTGTTGAGATTGACCACAGGAAAGCGATAGAGGTTGTCCACTCCTATCTCTTCTCTCCACCCAAGCGTAACCGTTTGTGAGGTGGCTTTGAGCGGGATAGAGACTTTGCCATTGTCGATTTTGAGATAGTGCGTTATGCCATCAATCGTGGCGGACTTTAGGGTATCGACTCCTTGGAGCATAAAGGCGTACTGCCCTGCTTGGGAGCTTTTGAGTACAATTTCAAGGGTGACATCTCGATAACGGCTCGATTGCGTGAGGGTTATATTGCTTGATTGAATCGTCAAACTCTCCCCTTCTACCGCTTTGGCTTTTGTGAAGCTTAGCTTTAGGCTCTCATTGCCCCACGGCTTGAAATTGGGCATAAGGGTGTCGTTTTGTTTACGATGCTCAATTGGCTCAATACCCTGATAATTCATCGTCCAAATGGGTGCAATATCCATCTGCCACTGCTCAATAAGCTGGGGATTGTGGGAGGCTTTGAGTTGGAGCGTAGGGGTAATAGGAAGCGTGGAACGCCATGTGTAGTAGCCTCTTTTGTTGTCCAAATGCAACACCACTTTGCCCTCTTTTTGCTCTATCTCTTTGTCCAAAATTGATTCATTGGCAAGGAGATGGTAGCTTAGACGAAAAGGCTGTTCGATGGTATTGAGCAATCTCACGTGCGTATCGACATACCATTGTTGCCCGAAGTAAAAGGTACGAGTAATCTCCACCAATGGCTCTATATGGCTTAACTCTTCTTGTTTTTTCTCCAATGCACCCAAACGATTGAGTTCGATATAGCTTTTGCGGTCACTGTTGAATTGCCACGTTTTGGGGTCTGCGTTGAGTGTGAGATTGTGAAGTGCCAAGGGCGATGAGAGTGTGATTTGATTTTTATCTTCGAGTGTGCCTTTGAGGGTAATGGTATGACTCCCTTTGGTAAGAGCTATCCACAATCCCCCTTGCGTATCGAGTTGCAAAGTATTCACGGCAGTACCATCAAGCCATACCGATTGAGGCAACCATACCGAGCGATTGCCCAGCAGTGGCAAGGAGATAAGCTCACCCGATGAGATACGCATCTCAATCTCTAGGTTCTCATCGACGATAGCAACCGCTACCTCATCAATCGCAGCACAATGGGGCAAACAAGCAGGAGGCTGTGTGAGTCGCTCTTTGAGTTCCAAAAGTATCTCGGGTGTGGGGATAGTGGAAGCGTTGAGTCTCATAGGAGAAGTACTGACGATGAGTGAGACAACAAGCAGCATAGCTCCCTTATTGAGTTTGGGCAAGGTTAGACGTATTGTATCACGCAAAAAGAGAAACATCAAAAAGAGCATACCTATAAGGGTAAGTATTTTGAGTATCTTGTGTTGATTGGAGGAGATGAGCCAAAGTTGGAGTTTGGCATCACTGGCTACTCCGCTTTGCCATGAGAAGTGATAGGTGTGCCACTGCCAATTGGGTTTGGCGATACCTGTTTGGATAAGGGCGTTGGGGTCGATACGGTTTTGCATGATTTTGCTCTCTACATTTTGTACCGCAACGGGTGATTCTTCGATTATCATAGCGTCGTAACTGCTCTCATAGTTTTTATCCAAACGCATCGCCTTTTTGGGCTGGGCAACGGTATCACTCACACCTCCAAACGATGCGGTAGTAGTGTAAAGGTAGTCCCCTTTTTCGAGTTGCGGATAGAGAGCGGTGCGAATCTGATAGACACTAAAGCTCAAAACATCCAACACCACAATAGCCCCCACAATAGCCCCTGCAAACTGCACAAAACCTCTCAGTCGTCCATGTTTCAAAACTCTCAAAAGTGCCACAATCGCCAAAACAAAAAGCCATAGAGTAGTAGGTGCATTGGGTTCTTGCCACAACAAAACAAGAAAAAATGTTGCCAGTAGCGACCAACGCCAACCGTAGAGCTGATAGAGTCCAATAGAGAGCAACAGTACCAAAAAAATATCCATCAAATTCCATTGGTCAAGCCATGCGGAGGTTTTGTTGTCGCTTCCAAATGCTCCCAAAAGTCGCCATCCTGGAGGAAGATGAAGCGTGGTTGAAACGCTCTCAAACTTCTCATCCCATCCATTGGCAGGTAGTGTGCTAATATCCCCCTCGTATCGACTTGAAGAGTCAATCTTCATCTCCTCAAGTCTTAGCTCAACACCCCGTTTGCCACTCTCATCGAGTGCGGTAATAAGCGAGGGTTGTTGATTGATAGAGACCGAGGCTAATTGAAGCAGGGGTGTAGCATCGAGTCTTCTAGCCTTTGAGATTTTGGCATCAATATCGTCGCTAATGGTGTAGCCACCACCATCAAAATCGAGCCAAAGTTCTCGTTTGAGTTGAAGTTGATTGGGTTGAAGTTGTGCAGCACTTTTGTAGAGTTCAACAAGACGCATCGTTTTGCCCTTTTCAATCCAATAGGCGGGAATACCTTGCCACTCTTTGGGGAGAGTTGTTTGCCCTGTATCAATGGCACTCACTCCCTCAATCTCAACACTACGATAGGCGACATCGGCTTGAAACGCCCATATCTCTTCATTGGCATAAGCAAAGCTATAGGGGGGAGTTTGCAACCTCTCTATCGGAGCAGGGGCGTAGGAGTCGATAGTGGCTACCCACTCTCCTGCCTTGACATCAATGAGCAGCTTTTTATCCTCTGTAATCGTGGCATTGAGCGGTGTGGTGAGTGCTGTTGGCAAAAATCCCTCCAAAACGATACCATCAAGTACCATACTACGCATCTTGCCCGAAACTCTAAAGTGCAGATGGGTTTGCATTTTGATGGGGTGTCCATCGATGATTTTACGATGGAGCGATACCGATAGGCTTCCCTCTTGCGTCGTGTTCTCTTCTACTTCATCAAACCAAAGCCTTCCTTGTGCATCAATTTTGGGATTTTTGATAGCTACTCCCTCTTTGTAGAGCGTGACCAAAGCGACTTGTAAAGGCAACTCTACATACTTAGCCTCGCTATTTAAGGCAATGCTACCCACGATACGATGCTCACCTTTCCCCAATAGTATCGAGGGTTTTCCATCGGTTTCCAATACAATAGCCTTTTGCCCATCAACGCTCACATTGCGACTCCACTCTCCCAAAAGATGAGGAAGCGTGACGGGCGTATCCTCCTCAAAGAGTGCGACACTCATATTAAAATCCAATGCCTTAGCCCCCACGGAAATCTCTATGCGACTCAACCAAAGGCACTGAGGTGTACCCTCTTGATAATCAATAGGACACTCCCTTTGTTTAAACTCATCAAGTACCCACCCTTGCCACTCTTGAAGTGTAGGAGGAATATCTTTTGGGTTGGTAGCATCAAGCGTGTGGGTCAATAGCACAAGATAGAGAAGAGAAACCAAGAGAGACTTTAGCATAAACATTCCTTTGATGAAATTACTTAAACTCTATTTTACCTAAAATCTCATACAAGAAGAGTATAACAAAGCAAAGCAATTGATGTTTTTAGAGGTTTCCTTAATAAACTTTTGCTATAGTATCAAAAGTTTAAAATCAAGGGAGTAGCAATGGAGTATCGATACATTGGACGCACAGGACTACGAGTAACCCCTATTTGTATGGGGACGATGAGTTTTGGAAGTTGGAGCGATGAAAAAGAGTCGTTTAAGATTATGGACAAAGCCCTTGATAGGGGTATTAATTTCTTCGATACCGCTGAACTCTATCCCGTCCCGCCCAAAGCTACCTATGCAGGGGAGACCGAAAACATTATAGGCAAATGGCTCAAAGGCAAAAAACGTGAAGATATAATCATCGCTTCCAAAGTAGCAGGAGCTGCCAACGGGTGGTTTGTCCCGCCCATTCGCAACGGTATGACGGCTATTGATAAGTTTCATATCAAACAAGCCATTGAGGGGAGTCTCAAACGTCTAGGTACCGATTATATCGACCTCTATCAGATGCATTGGCCAGACTCCGTCGTACCCATTGAGGCTTCGCTTATTGCCTTTGATGAGCTAGTAAGAGAGGGAAAAGTACGCTATATTGGTACGTCAAACGACACCGCTTATGGACTCACCAAAGCCAATGAGACCTCCAAACGATTGGGTATCGCCCGTTTTGAATCGATCCAAAACAACTTTTCACTCAACAATCCTCGATGTTTGGATGAACTCTCAACCGTATGCCAAAAAGAACACATTTCGCTCCTCCCCTACTCTCCCATTGGTGGCGGTGTCCTAAGTGGCAAATACAACGCTCCTTTTACTCCCGACAACGCACGTTTTAGCGACTACATCAAAAGTTCTAATCCTCGTATCCAATCCCAAGCTACCCGTTTTGTCAATCCCAAAACACTTGCTGCAACGGCAAAATATTTGGAACTCTCCTTTGAACTAGAGATTTCACCCGTCACACTCGCCGTAGCCTACTCCATGCACTTTGATTTTGTCGCTTCGACGATTATTGGGGCTAGAGATGCCCATCAACTCGATGAGTCGTTTGCGGCTTTTGATGTGAAATTAAGCACTCAAACCATGGCAAAAATTCAAGCCATTCAAAATGAGATTATGTATCCTATGGGATAGTAATCTCAAACTTTTAATATCCATTCACCTTAGAGCCTCTCTTTAAGTGCTATCGTTATAAAATACCGATAATTTTAAACTACTCAAAGCCGTATCCATGAAAAAAATGCTTCTTCATTTACTTGAACCCAAACTTATTACTTTTTTGAAAAAAAATAGTTACCACAAATCACATTTTATGCAAGATAGCTTATCGGGTCTATCGGTGGCTATTGTTGCACTTCCTTTGGCTATGGCGATTGCTATAGCCTCCAATTTGCCACCCGATAAAGGACTCTTTACTGCCATAATAGCAGGATTTTTAATCTCCGCTTTGGGCGGTAGCAGGTTTCAAATTGGCGGACCTACTGCTGCATTTATTGTCACGGTTGTGTTTGTCGTCTCAAAACATGGCTACGATGGCTTAGTGTTGGCAACGATTATGGCTGGATTTCTACTGATTATCGCCTCGTTTTTAAGAGCAGGAGAGCTTATCAAATTTATCCCTTACCCTGTCATTACGGGATTTACTTCGGGGATTGCACTTTTGATTCTCTTTTCACAACTAAGAGATTTCTTTGGGCTTGAAATTGAGACCATGCCACCAGATTTTATTGATAAACTCATATTGTATATTCAAAATTTACACAGCTTAAATATCTTTAGCGTTGCGGTTGCTTCTGTGTCGATTTGGATTATATTCTATACAAAAAAACACCACCCAAAGATACCTGGACCCATTGTTGTCGTTCTCTTGACTGGGCTTGTTGTTTGGCTTTTTGATATTCCCGTTGATACCATCGAGAGTCGTTTTGGCTCTATTGCATCGATGCTTCCAACGCCTAGTTTTCCTATAGTAACCTTTGAAAAAATACGACTTTTATTCCCCGATGCCGTCACGATAGCTATTTTGGCGGGTATAGAGTCGCTTCTTTCTGCCGTAGTTGCCGATGGAATGACCGATACAAAACACAAATCAAACACAGAGCTTCTCGCTCAAGGTGTAGCCAATATTGGCTCATCAATCTTTGGCGGACTCCCAGCCACAGGAGCGATAGCACGAACAGCAACCAATATCAAAGCAGGTGCAATTTCGCCCGTATCAGGAATCATGCATGCTATTTGGTTGCTTCTCTTTATGGTACTTTTGGCTCCTTTGATTGTCAAAATTCCCCTAGCAGCATTGAGTGCTATTTTGATTGTTGTGGCTTGGAATATGTCTGAAATACAACACATTCGATTGATTCTAGGAGCCCCCAAAAATGATATTTTTATTCTTATTGTTACCTTTATGCTTACGGTTTTGGTCGATTTAAACTTTGCAATACAAGCGGGTATTTCGCTCTCGGCACTTCTTTTTATTCACACCATGATGCAATCAACCAAAATCCATTCGATTGATGATGAAGAGGAGACAGATGACCCCGATGCCATTACGAGGAAAATCGTCCCCCATCATGCAGAAGTATATGAGATTAAAGGACCGCTCTTTTTTGGTATCACTGAAAAACTAATCGATGTATTGACAAACCTTGAAACCCCGCCCAAAGCATTTATTTTGAGATTGCGGTATGTTCCCATGATCGATGCAGCAGGTCTCCATACGCTTGAGATTATTCATAAAAAACTTCACGATAACGGAGGAGTATTAATCCTATCGGGTGTCAATAAGAGCGTATCTACCTACATACAAAAATCAAGGCTTAATACCGTAATTGGGGAAGAAAATATACTTGAACATATCGACAAAGCCCTTGCAAGAGCCAATGCAATCGTACATACTGGCTCTTAAGGATTTTTGCTTTAGATGATAAAGATGGTAGGTTCGGCTAAAGCCATCCCTATCTACACAAATCAGCCAAACCCTTGTGCTGTTAAAAAATAGTGGATAAGATTTGAGAAAAGTGAGATAAGGGACATGGAAGAGCGATTAAAAAACGACATAAGATATTGGTCAAAAGCCATATGAATCATCAACAAAATAGTACGAATGGATTGAATTTGTTGTTAAAAAATGTTCAAGGCTTTTCACAAACCCAAGGGGCATGGAGATTTTATAATAATGACAATCCACTATTTTTTAACAGCACAAGGGTTTGGCTGATTTGTGTAGATAGGGATGGCTTTAGCCGAACCTACAGTTAAAAAAGTAGAAATAAATCTTAGATTACTTGCGTTCGCAATGACGTATTGCAGTGCAGCTGATTGGTTCAACTCTTTTGTCGGCAATGGTGCATTGCTAATCCCTCCACCAAGCCAAAATCTATCACAACCGACTCCTTGATACCTACAATATTAAAAAGCTCTTTGTAGATGGCTACACCCGTATTGATAACTTCAAGTCTGCCTATCCCTACCGCCTCGATACGCTCCTTATCGCTCATTGCCATGAGTTTGTCACGGTGAAAATCAAGGTCGCACATTTGCAACAGCGTCCCCTCGACAACCGCTCCATCGTAGGAGGCATAGGTAAGATTATGTTTGAGTGAAGCGATAGTGGTGGGAGTACCTGCGGTGGCAACAAACTTATCAACCTTGCCGTGTTGGGCGTAGGTTTCATCGCAAAAGGTTTGCATATCGTGCATGAGTTGAGGCAACTTTTGCTCAATCAATGAGATATTGGCATCGTACTTTTGTGAAAGGGTTACAATCCCAATAGGAAAACTTTGGCTGCGTACTTTATTGCGGTAGTTAAAGATTAGCTCCGTTGAACCCCCGCCAATATCGACAAGCACAAAGCTATCGTTCTCATTGGGGTATAAAATATCGATACGCTCCTCTACTGCCAAAAGAGTATATTTGGCTTCATCATCGCCTGAAATAATCTCAAACTCTACATCCGTAGCCTCTTTGATGCGGCTAATTACCTCCATTGAATTGGAGGCTTTTCGCACCGCTTCGGTGGTGACGGCATGGATTTCATCATCAAAATCTATAATGGTTTTGGCGTGTTTTAGAGCATCAATTGTTCGCTCTATTGCTTCATCATTAATTTTGCCTGTTTGTGCTAATCCATCGGCAATTTTGGTTACAGTGGTAAAAAAATGTTCATTATTTTGCGTTTCACAGTTGAATTTTGCGACACGCAGGGAGTTTGAACCCAAATCAATACAAACCATTAATGCTCCTCAATAAAGCTAAATTTGTGTTGGCGTAAAATCGCACGAATTTCATCTTGATGCTCCACGCCTTTGGTCTCCAACGCTACCGATACATTGGCATCTCCAAATTTCAAATCGGTTGAAGTTCTATCGTAGCCGATTTGGACAATGTTGGCACTCACCTCTTTGAGCAATTGGGTAAAGTGCATGAGTGAACCAGGCTTATCGACGAGGGTTACTTGGAGCTTGAGTTTGCGGCTTGATTTAACCAGTCCCTTTTCGATGATAAGCGAGAGCATCGTGACATCAATATTGCCACCGCTCAATACAATGGCAACACGGCTTTTGGAGGGCATTTTGATTTTGTTGTGCAGCAGCGCAGCGACTCCCACCGCACCCGCACCCTCTACGAGTAGCTTCTGTTTTTCAAGCAAAAAGAGTATCGCATAGGCAATCTCCTCTTCTTCGACAAGCTCCAATTCATCGACATGGTGCAAAATATGCTCCAAAGTAATAGGCGAAGTATCCCGTACCGCAATACCATCGGCGATAGTACGCACACTAAGCGAATCAATAGGCGTTTTTTGCACAAAGGAGTTTTGCATCGCAGGCGCTCCCGCAGAGGCAACGCCAATCACTTTAATAGTAGGATTGATAGCTTTTATCACCGTCGCAATACCCGAAATAAGCCCACCTCCCCCGACGGGTACTACAATGGCATCAAGATGCGGAAGGGCTTCCAAAATCTCCAAAGCTATCGTGCCTTGACCCGCCATGACGTTTGTATCTTCAAAAGGATGGACAAAATCAAAACCGTTTGCAGCAGCATACTCTAACGCATAGCCATACGCCTCATCGTAGTTGCTCCCGTGCAAAATCACATCGCTTCCCCAGCCTCTAACGCCTTGTATTTTGGTAAGCGGTGTCGTTTCGGGCATCACAATGGTTGCCTTAAGTCCAAAGTGTTTGGCACTGTAAGCCACTCCTTGGGCATGATTGCCCGCACTTGCAGCCACAATCCCCTCAATCGCTTTGGATTCAACCAAAGCAGCTATGGCATTAAATGCCCCTCGGAGTTTAAACGCTCCTGTAAATTGGAGATTCTCTTTTTTTAAAAAGACCTCAAAGCCACTCTTTTGACTAAGAATGGGTGCAAAAGAGAGCGGTGTATTGTGCACCACCCCCTCAATTCGTCTATTGGCTTGTTGGACATCATCTAGTTGTAACATTTAGTTTTGGGTTTCCTTTTGTAATGTATTTTTATAATCACTATAATTTGTTTCGAGTCGTTCAAAATCTTTGTCATTGGTTATAAGAGTCAAATGATAGTATTTGGCAGTAATAAAGTGCAAAAAATCAATCGCTTCGCATTTACCTTTTAGCTTTATCCCTTTGCTATGACAATAGCGAGAAAATACAATGGCTTCATCATAGATTTCTTGTTCGATATTCACTTGCTCAAAGAGTTCCAACTTTGCCTGAGCTTCTCGAAAGATTTTTTTATCATCAAAATGAATGGTTCTTAATGATTCTATCAAGACCAAACGATTGATAAAAAGTTCACTGCCTTCTTGAATAAGCAAAGCCTTCAACTGCTCTTTTGCTTCATCTTTATTGTTTAATAAATCTATAATGACATTAGTATCGATAAAATACTTCACTATTGAGCCTTTTCAATCGTATCTATCAGGCTTAACAGTCCCTCTTTGGCTCTTTTTTGTCTTCTTTTATCATCTTTTGAGGGGTTATGAATCCTCTCTTTATTGACATCAAAACCAAAGATAGTGGATTGAATATCATTTAAAAAATTATTGTTCACCTCTTTTTGAGCAGAGATTTTAACCACTCCCTCCTCTTTGTATATCGTGTAATATACAGCCTCCATACTCGCACCAAGCAAAATCGTAGGGCTATGGGTTGTAACGATAAATTGAATCAGAGGAAAAGTCTCACGAAGCTTTTGCATAAAGCTGTATTGCCATCTAGGATGTAGATGCAGTTCAATTTCATCAATTAAGACAATGCCTTGAAATTGTGCTATGTTATCTACTTGTTGGTTTTGCGAAAATCTTGCTATCATATCGCACACAATCGTTATTACACCCTTATATCCTGCTGAGAGCTGTTCAAAGCTAACAGGTGAGCCTTTTTCGTTAAAGCTGACTTTATCGGGTGTAATATCAATGGATATATCAGTGTTAAGCAAATGATTTAAAAGCTCTTTCGCTCTAGCTACGCTAATAATATTTGTTTTTTCATCTTTTTCACGGTAGTCCAAGTATTGCAACCATTCAATAGGGTTTTTTAAATCATATTCGCTTGTAAAGAGACTTAAGTAGCCCGTGTGATCTTCTTTGAGTTGGCAATAGTTGTTGCGTGATGCACCGTAGGCTAATATATATTCATAAGCATCTTCTGCATTTTGATTGTATTCGTTCTTTTGCGTATTCCAAACCACTAAACTATACTCTTGTTGACTTTTAACCAAATCAAAAACATCACCTTCTTTGACTCCTGCTAAAGCAATCGTAATGGCTTGTAAAAGTAAGGTCTTGCCATCTCCGTTTTCACCCACGACATAAATCTCTTTTTTATCGTGTAGGTTGCTAAGTTCTATATTTTTGATAGAAAAGAAATTTTGTATGTGAATGCTATCAATTCTAGCTATCTCTTTTTGTTCTATCTTTTGACTCTCTTTACCTTTTAAATCATTTTCTAATACATTAAGCAATAAATCAACATCTTCTATTTTTTTTAAGAAGAGGGGTTTGATGTTTGAATTTTTATTTTGTTCAATAAATTTATCTATATTATTTTCTAATGTAATAAAAATTGATGAATATTCAATTCCTGATTCTTGCAAAATATCAAAATAATTTTTTGAAAATATAATATAATTTAATTTACGTTCACTTAAATAATATTCTGCTGATCCTATATAGTCATCTTGAGAGAGTGTAATATATAAATAACTATTTTCAATATCAGAATCTAAAATATTTGTATAATTATAATAGCTTCTATAATGCAAACCATTAAAAGTTTCAAAAACTGATACAATTTGTTTGATAAAGTGCAAATGAAACAGTTTATTATTCTTCAAATTTACTTTAGATATTCTTTCTGTAAATTCACTTTGAGATATTTGATCTTTAAAAAGTTTAATTTTTTCATTATATATAAGTTCACGGTAATTATCTGGCTTATCCCAAATCTGTTCATCAAACTCTTTAGTAAGAATTTGATCTTGATAAAAATATTGCAAAAACTCAGGTGAAAAAAAACTTGCATTCTCTTTTTTCGCAATATTCAACAATAACTTATACGATTTACACTGCTTAGGATTATCAGGGTCAAATATATATTTCTCTATCTCTTCTTTATCAATGGTTGCCATTTTTTGCCTTATCCAATTTTTATTCGTCGTTTGGCAGTGCCAAACCTACCACTCATTGCGTAAACCCCTTTGATACTCCATAGGGTCTTTTATTCTTCCTTTTAAGATACCTTTAACTTGATTAAGTTTTTGAACATCATCTACTTTTTTGTTTTCTACTATCTCAACATCGGATAGGTTTCTCAATAGATAGAGAATATTATCAATCACGCTATCTTTTATATTGATGGTCACTGTATGCACAAAATCCCCCTTTTTAATCGTTTGACTCTACCAATTCTACCTCAAAGACTTCACTCAAATCTATCTCACTCTCCATGCAAAGAATGGGGAGTTTGTCTTCTATGCCATAAGCTTTATCGTAGAGGTATTTTCCCTCTTGGAGTATAAACTTATCGATGGTTGCGTATTCACAATTGACCAAAAAATACTCGCTTACGCCACTGGCTTCGTAGAGTTCTTTTTTGATGGTTTTGTCTTTGTAGGCAGTCGAGGGGGAGAGTACTTCAAAAATGGCACAAGGCAAAGAGTGAT
Source organism: Sulfurovum sp. FS08-3 (assembly GCA_000830175.1). Classification (GTDB taxonomy): domain Bacteria; phylum Campylobacterota; class Campylobacteria; order Campylobacterales; family Sulfurovaceae; genus FS08-3. The sequence continues at coordinate 17,843 of JQIS01000058.1, forward strand.
TGTTGCAAAAAATCATAATATCGGGTTGTACGACATTGATTTGACGATTGAGGCTTAATTTCACATCAAAAGGGGCGATGCGTGGGGTACATTTGGGATACTCTTTGGCAATCTTTTTGAGAAGCGATGCTGTATTCAAAACAGTATCTTGATGCAAGGCACTCGCTCCCGCCATCATGTAAATCTCCCCAAAGATAAGCTCTAATCGCTCCTTTGTGTTGGCATCAATCTCTAAATAGTCATCATAGGTGTAGTTGTCCAATCGTAATGCCTCATGCATGCTCAATCCCCTTTTTTACTACTATTATATCAATTTAAGTTAAATTTTCTCTAGTTTTTAATTTTGGAGTGCTACAATAATAAAAATACTATTCAGGAGTCAAAAATGGAATGCGAAATGCCACGAGTCAATAGTAATAGCAATGAGATGATTGAGTACTTCAAAATGGTTAAAACAATAGCCGTTATAGGTGCTTCGCCAGAACCCCAAAAGGATAGTCATAAGGTAGCCAAATATTTATTGGAAGTTGGCTATAATATGATACCCGTTTACCCAAAAGAGAGTGAAATATTGGGTCAAAAAGTCTTCCGTTCCCTCAAAGAGATTGATGAACCTGTCGATATGGTCGTTGTATTTAGAAAACCCGAAGTTGTAGATGCTATTGTCGAGGCGTGTATTGAGCGTGGTGATATCAAAGTGCTTTGGACACAAATAGGCATTATCAATAACAACGCAGCCCAAAAAGCCAAAGAGGCAGGAATGCGTGTCGTCCAAAACTACTGTGCCATGGTAGAGCATCGAGCATTGATGGCGTAATCAACATTTAAGGGGTTATAGGCTATTTTTACTCTCGACAAAACTCAAGGAAATCCTTATGCATAATGTAATGATAGTCATAATTTCAACTTTTACAATAGCTATAACCCTCAATCTATTGCTCAAACGCTACGGTATCCCTACTATCATTGGGTATATCTTCACAGGTCTTATTGTGAGCAAAGTTTTTGGGCTTCATAGCGGAAGCAATGATACACTCACGCATATTGCGGAGTTTGGGATTGTCTTTTTGATGTTTACCATTGGTTTAGAGTTCTCCATAGCACACCTCAAAAGTATGAAAGAGGAGGTTTTTGTCAATGGGGCTTTGCAAGTAAGCTTATCGGCTTTACTCTTTTTTGTACTTATCGTGATACTTTTGGGCATAGACCTCAAGAGTGCTATTATTATCGCAGCGGCTATTTCCCTCTCCTCTACAGCAATTGTGCTAAAAGTACTCAACGAGAGCGGTCAAATCAACAGTGAGTTTGGCAAAAAAGCTTTGGGTATGCTACTTTTTCAAGATATTGCTGTGATTCCTATTTTGCTTATGGTTGATATCTTTGCCAACACCGAGCAATCTTTGGGGGTGTTGCTTTTTTATACCCTTATTGAGGCCATTGTTGCTCTATCGATTCTTTTTGTTTTTGGCAAATACATTGTCGAGCGATTTTTGGAGCTCTCCTACACCTCCAATGAGATTTATATTGCATCGATTTTATTGATTGTCATTGGTTCGGCCTATTTGGCTCACCTTTTTGGATTTTCCTACTCTTTGGGAGCTTTTATAGCGGGTATGACCATTGCTGAAACCAAATACAAACACCAAATTGAAGCCGATTTGATTCCCTTTAGGGATTTGTTGCTAGGACTCTTTTTTATCACGATTGGGATGCAAATTGATATTGCTGTTATTGCAAAAAATATTGTCATTATCGTTGCATTGCTCTTTTTTATTATGCTTATCAAAGCCTCGATGATTTATGCTATCTTGGTACGCAAAACGACCAAACGTACGGCCTTTAAGAGTGCTTTGTCACTGTGTCAAATCGGTGAATTTTCGCTCGTAGTTTTAGCATTGGCCAATACCACGTCGCTTGTTGATAACCATACCGTACAGATACTTCTAGCTACTGTGGTGCTTTCGATGATTGCTACTCCTTTTATTCTTAAAAACCTCTCCGTATTTGCCGATAGAATAGTGCCAGAGCCTATTCCTCAAACGCCTATTACGTGTGAGAGTTTTATCAATCACGTCATCGTATGCGGATACGCCAATGCAGGCAAAAGTGTTGTGAGAAAATTAATCGAAAAAAATATCCCTTATATCATTATCGAACACGATTTAAAGCTTGTCGAACAAGCCAAAAGAGCCAAACGAAACATCATTTTGGGCAATGCTACGCAAATATCGTTGCTAGAAAAGCTCAATATCCACAAAGCTTCAGCGGTCATTGTAGCTATTGACAATTTTCAAAAGCTCCATCTTGTCATCGATACCATCACATCCATTAGCAAAGAGATCGACATCATCGTCAAAGTCGCCAACAAACAAGAACAAGAGCTTTTGCAAGAGTACAATCTCAAACATGTCCTCGACCGAGCCGACATCATGGCACAAATCATCGTCGATGAGGCGTTGAGTTGTAAAATAAGTGATAAAAAGGAGAGATAGTGCTACTAGGCGTAAACATAGACCACATTGCGGTTTTGAGAGAGGCAAGAAGGGTGAATGACCCCGATATTATGGATGCTTTGGGCATTGTCAAAAGAGCAGGTGGAGATCAAATCACGATACATTTGCGTGAAGATAGGCGACATATTCAAGATAGCGACCTCAAAATGATTGCTCATCTCTCTCCTTTGCCTCTCAATTTGGAGTGTGCAAAATCGCCCTCGATGATTGCTATTGCTTCGCATTATCGACCCCACCGAGTCACGATTGTACCCGAAAAGAGAGAAGAGGTGACGACAGAGGGGGGATTGGTAGTCGATTCTAGCGATGAGGTTTTGCAAGATGCCATTGCCAATCTTCAAGAGCAACAGATAGAAGTTTCACTCTTCATTGACCCTACTGCTGAGGCGGTGAATGCCTCTTTGGCGATGGGGGTAGAGTGGATTGAGTTTCATACGGGCGAATACGCCAATCTCCACGCCATGCTTTATGGCAACCTTAGAAACTCACACCACGCCATCAAGGCTCTTGATGTGCCACGCCATGAGCTTAAAAATCGACTTGAAGCACAGCTAGAGAAGCTCAAAAGCCTCTCGATGTACGCACAAGATTTAGGACTTAGAGTCGCAGCAGGACACGGACTCAACTATCAAAACGTCCAATCCATCGCCCAAATCAAAAGCATAGAAGAACTCAATATCGGACAAAGCATCATCGCACGAAGCATTTTTAGCGGATTGCATCAAGCCATACAAGAGATGAAGAGTTTAATTGCTTAATACATAAACCCCTCATCGTGTACAAAAGCCTCTTTGGTTTGCAGTGGGGGTAGGGATACTCCTTGAACATTAAGCTCTTGGGCTACAAAGTAGGCGATAAGGGTGGCTATTTTTTTGAGACGGTAGCGTAGCCAAATCGCTTCCTTTTCGCAGGTGAGTTCACCCAGTTCAAGTACCAAAAAACCTTTTTGACTAAAGACATACTTGTAGCCGTAGTAGCTTGAGAGATTATCGGTGAAGTTGTCGTTCATCCAATCAAAGGGGTAGTAGGTCGAGTAGAGATTTTTCCATCGTGTGGCTAATGCTTGATGCTCTAAGTTGCCGTATCCTATCGAAGCACCCGAACTGCAAGGGGCGGTTGAGCCATCAAAGTGGATAGATAGAGCGAGTTTGACTTTGGCAATAGGCATGGTAGCTCCTATACGAACCACACTCACTCCCGCTTCACGCAAGATTTTGGTCACTTCATCGGCTACGTCTCTATTCCAATCCATCTCTTTGGCGTAGAGAGATTGAGCACCCGTATAGCCCGTCGTTCGTCCCTCGTGTCCTGCTTGAATCAATACATCAGCACTTTTGTAGCCAATAATCTGTTTTTTCATCAATAGATAAACCAAAAATGTGAAAGCAAAAAATAGGATAAAAAGAGATAGGATTTTAAAAAGTTTGATAATAGACTCCTCATTAACTAGTTTTACACACTTAAAAAAATCGTCACATTGAAATGTGCCATTGGCTACACATTCAAGGTAGTTCATGGTGACAAGATTTAAAATAAATTGTTTCACTAGCGTTCGCAATTATAGCAAACCATAATCTAAATTTGGCTATAATCTCATCGCAACTTTTGATAACGAGTAGGGATACGCAAGCCGAAAGGATTAAAAGAGGTACTCGAAGAGAGGTTAAATCAAAACTCTATTAAGGATATAAAATGAAAAAGTTTTTCTTACTTTTCTTGGCACTTGGTGCTGTTGCATTTGCTGGTGAGGCAGATGGTGAATCGATGATCAAAGCCTACTCAGTCGTAGCTGCAGGTGTTGGTTTGGGTCTTGCTGCACTTGGTGGTGCTATCGGTATGGGTCACACAACAGCTGCTACTATTGCTGGAACGGCTCGTAATCCAGGTTTGGGTGCAAAACTTATGACTACAATGTTTATTGCTCTAGCGATGATTGAAGCACAAGTTATCTATACACTTGTAATTGCTCTTATTGCACTTTACGCTAACCCATTTATCGGTTAATTTTCCACTTCATAAGAGGCGAAAGCCTCTTTTTTCAATCCTCTTTTTTATCCACTAATCTTACGCACTTTACCTATCAAATTATCTTTAAACCAGTCATTGCGAGGCACGAAGCAATCTATTTTACATTGTGCCACAAGCAACGACTTTGAAAGCGTAGCGATTGGCGAGTGGTGACGCTTTTTGCCTACTTTTTTCTAAAAAAAGTAGGAATAAATCTTAGATTGCTTCACCCAAAGGGTTCGCAATGACGTAGGGGTAATTTTTTAAGTGCGTAAGGTGAGTTATCCATCCTATTTTGATAATGTTACTTTTACCTCTTGAAAACAAGCACTGTTGCCTTCGTTGGATACAATAGGAGGTGTTAATTGATTGACACCCGTTACATTGGCTCTTACGACAACGCAATCTTTGCGTACACCATTATTTATTTTTACTATCCCGTTCAACGTACCATAAAGAGTGGTTAGAGTAATTGTTTCCTCCTCATCAAATCCTAAATCGGAGTGAATTTCAACGCTATTGCACCGTTCAAATTGAGAGTTGATAGCGTGTTTGGCTTTGGGCGTAAGAAGCCAATAGTCGCTGGTGTTGTGTCTAATTTTGAGATTTTTTATATCGGTAAGATTTTTCATTGCTTCAAAATCATCATCAATCTCTTCAAGAAACTCAAATGTTTCAAATCTAAGCATATTTTTTGCCTCGGGCGAGACTCCATGGGTAGCTTGTGTAAGCCAACTATCAATATAGCTACGCTCATCGTCAATATCCCCCAAACCCAACTTTTGAGTGAGTATGCGGGTAAAGGCGTATTCGCTTATTCCATGGTTTGCTTGAACAATAGGGTTCATGGCTTTGATGGAGTAGTCGCTATAACTTAAGCGTACATCGGATTTTTCCAAGAAATTAAGTGCAGGAATGACAATTTTTGCCAATTGAGAAGTTTCGTTGTGATAGGTTCCAAAATAGATAAGATTTTCTACCTTTTTTAGCTCCTTAATGACTCTGTTTGTATCGGGCATGGAGTGGGCAGGATTGGCACCTTGAATGAGTACGCTTTTGAAGCGACCAAAGGGGGTATTGACTTTGGAGATGGTTTGGGTTTGGATAGCAAAAGGGTTGTTGAAGCTCAGTTTGGAGTTGCCCAAAAAGCTCACGCCGCACCCCTCTTTGCCATAATGTCCCAGTATTACAGCTAGAGCATCAATAGCCCGCAACACCGCATCCCCAATGGAGTACTTTTGCACCCCAACACCCACCAAATGCACCACTTTTTCATATCCCAAAAGCTCTACAACTTTGGCAATATTATCGGCTTTGAGATCAGTACGTTCAAGCAAAAGTTTGATACGAAACGTACGTGTGAAATCGTAAAAATCCTCTATACCGTCAAACTCCGATACTTTTTGCATATCTTGCATAATCACAAAACGACAGAGCAAAAGGGCTAGATAGAGGTCACTTCGTGGAGCAATTTGGAGATGTACATCGGCTTGTTTGGCAATAGCGGTTTGGATAGGGTCAATAACCACGAGTTTTTTGCCTTTGAGATAGGGCAACAAATGGGTATTGGTAGTATCAATATTGCGTCCCCAAACGACAATAACCTCAGCCTTGCCAATATGTTGGGGCGTAAGGAGTCGATTGACACCTCTGCCTTGTGCTATCCCCGCTTCTCCCGCACCGTCGGGTTGGGTTAGAATTGCTGATGGATAAGCCCTATTTTATTCAATTGATATTATAATTGTTTAAATCAAAATCAAGGAGTTTGTTATGTTGGTGCGATTGTTTGTGCTTATGATTATGGTAATTGGAGTAGTGGATGCTCGTACGACAGAGGTGCGTGAGGGTACAGGTGTGCCAACGGTGGATGTTTACGATGTCTATGGAACGTTTAAGAGTCCTTATGAGAGTCGATTTCCCTATGTTTGCTACGATAGACGAGTCAAGGTTCAAGATGAAAGATACATTACCTACTTGCGATACGAGGGGTGTAAGCGTACCGATGGACCGTGTCATCAGTTTGGACAAGAGCATTTTGGCAAATACCCCAATGACTACAAAGCCTATCAAGCTTTTCAACGTTGCGTAAGTGCTAGACCACGGTTTGTTGATTAATTGGAGTTTTGATGGGGTGCTTTAAACGCATAAGCGTAGTTTTTCTACTCTTTGTTTCCGTGGTAGTTGCCGATATGAGTCGCTCTATCTATCAAGAAAAATACGCTGATGAAAACAGAGTCGCTTTAGTCATTGGAAACGGGAAATACACCCGTTTTGCTCCGCTTGTCAATACTCTCAACGATGCCCAAGATATTGCCAAGCTCTTAAAAGAGAAAAATTTTGATGTCATTTATATTGTCGATGGCGACCTTCAAAGCATGGAGAAGGGTGTCAAAGAGTTTGCAACAAAGCTTCAAAAGGGCGGTGTAGGCTTTTTTTACTACGCTGGGCATGGTTTGCAAATCAATGACAGCAACTATCTTATCCCTATCAACTCAACCATATCCAACGCTATTGATGTCAAGTACAAATCACTACCCGTCAATTATGTCATTGATATGATGGAGAGTGCCAAAAATAGACTCAATATCATCGTGCTTGATGCTTGTCGAAACGACCCTTTTAAACGAGGAGGCGGAGGATTGGCACAAATCAATAACGCAAGGGGTATGTACATCGCTTTTGCCACGGGGCCGGGTCAAGTAGCCAGTGATGGCGATGAACGAAACGGGCTTTTTACCAAGCATCTCTTGCGTACTATCAACGAACCCAATATGTCTCTCGATGCGGTATTTAATCAAACACGCCAAGGAGTCTTTGGCGAAAGCAACGGTGAACAGACACCGTGGACGACCACTTCGGTCATTGGTGATTTTTATTTCAACCTCGTACAAGAGAACAACACAACCCCTGCCACCGTAGAGACCCCCAAAAATGCACCATCCAACAACGACACAGTAGCTAGAGAGATAGAAAAAAGCAAATCGCTTAGTCCGCAAGAACTAGATGCACTCTTTGCCTTGCCCAAGATTCAAGATTTTCTTCAAAAAAGCTTAAAAGCCCAAGAGGGGCATGACCTCTACGGGGTATTGGAGTATTACGACCGCAAGGTAGAACCCTATTTTGATACTCCTAGTGCCACCCACGATACGATTTACAACGACACAAAAGCCTATTTTACCCAGTGGAGCAACCGAGAGTATCAACTTGATTCGGTTGATAGAAAACGCCACTATGAGTATCTCGATAACGTTTACGGCGATATTAGCTTCAAATTTGCATGGAGCATTAGCAACAAAGAGCGTCAAAAAAAGGGGACTTCCATCATGAGTGCTACCCTCAAAAGCACGGGAGAGAGCTTTAAGATTACAGCTATTCAAACGCTTTCGACCACAACCCATTTGGACAAGGCTACCACTACTCCAACCACTCGAACCATTGCACCCGATGAGCCACCTTTGCCCATTCACGATATTGATAGCACCTACCAAAGCCCCAATGCTGCCAACTACCCCTATGTCTGTTACGATAGACGCATGAAACAGCACGATAGAGGATTGATTACCTATCTCAAATACGAGGGGTGTAAACGCTACAAACAGCCTTGTTCGACGCTAGGAAAAGAGCATTTTGGCAAATACCCCAACGACCTACTCGCCCACAAAGCACTCAATCGCTGCGAAACTTCTCGTCCACGATTTGTGGATTGATTCCCATTTTCGATTTTGCAAGAGACCAAAAAATGTCCAAACCAATCGTAAAATGGGCAGGTGGCAAGAGAGGGTTGCTTAAGCAAATCTTGCCACTATTGCCTCAAGCATTCAACAACTACTTTGAACCCTTTGTGGGTGGCGGAGCTTTGTTTTTTGAGCTTTTTAATCAAGGGAGACTCAAAGGCAAAGAGGTTTATCTTTTTGATATAAACGCTGAGCTTATCAATGCCTACGAGGTAGTATAATGAATTTAAAAAAATATTATGATTTAAGTAGAAAGTATAAAAGCAACTCACAAAAAGCTAGAGCATTTACAGAGCCATTTGTGGAAGAAAATTTTTATTGTCCATATTGTGGAGCACATTTAATTAGTCGTATTAATAATGATAAAGTTAGAGATTTTGATTGTAGTCAATGTGATGAAAATTATGAGCTAAAATCAAAACAAGGTAAAAGCTTAGGTAAAACCATAGCTGATGGTAAATATGAAACTATGCTTGAACGAATAAACGGCAACTATAATCCAAATTTTTATTTTTTAAATTATGACAAATCAAATCTTGATGTTATAAATTTTTGTGCAGTACCAAGTTATTTTTTCACACCAAGTATCATTACTCCAAGAAAGAATGGAATAGCAAACCGCCCTGATTATATTATGTGTAATATTGATATATCAAGCATTCCAAACTCTGGAAAAATTTTTTATGTTAAAGACAAAGAAATAATAAGTAAAAATAAAGTCATTGAGAATTGGAATAAAACTTTATTTTTGAAAGATTCAAATAGTATTCAAGCTAAAGGGTGGTTGCTTGATATTATTCAATGTATTGAAAAACTTGACAGAAAAAAATTTAGTTTACAAGATTTGTATAATTTTGAAAACTATTTAAAAATAAAACACCCAGAAAATAATAATATACAAGCAAAAATAAGACAACAATTGCAAATTTTGAGAGATAAAAATTATTTAAACTTTGAAAGTCGTGGAAAATATAAATTAGCATGAGCAAAGGATAAGTATGCAAATAAATATAAAAGTTACAGAAGTTTTATCAAGAAATATTAAAGTTGATGCTACTTCAATAAATGAAGCAATAGATATAGTTGAAAATATGTATAAGAAAGAAGAAATAGTTTTAGATTATACGGATTTTAATAATGTATTAATTGAAAAAAAAGAAGAAAATTTTAACAGTAAAAAAGATTTATTGATTAATAAAGTAATCCAATATTTAATCAAAGATGAAGAAAAACATTATGAAGAATTACAAAAGCCTAACAATCATATCTATCTAACATTATTAGAACTTCAAAAATACATATAGAGGAAATTGGGCAAAAAATGTACCAGCCTCTTGCTTTTATGGTTATGCAAAGATTTTTAAAAGTTGGATTTACCCTAAAAGAAGACATCATCAAGCACCAACACAACTGCAAAGCGACTGGTTTTTTGTTTGTGTTTCAAAAATAATCTTCCTGTGGCAAAAGTAAAATTTGTCTTAGCAAAGTGGGGTTTGGGTGGATGAATAGGCTTTGTTGAGGATAGTGTTGGTAAGTGATTCAACTTTTGAGAAATATTGTAATGTGTAAAAAAGTAACACTATCTTTGCCCCTATAATGAGTATAAATGAAACAAATCTTTTAAATTTGATTATAAAAACCATAACCTAAGCAAAAATGTTTTCTACTTTTTGATACCATTATGCCATATAAAACTTTCTACAGGAGAAATCAGTTATGTCAAAAATCATTTGGTCAAAAATCGATGAAGCACCCGCTTTAGCAACCTATTCACTTTTACCTATCGTCAATGCTTTCACAAAAGAGGCAGGAGTTGAGGTAGTCACTTCAGATATTTCACTAGCTGGTAGAGTTTTGGCAGCGATGGGCTTAGCCGATGATGAACTATCCAAATTGGGTGAACTGTGCGTTACGCCAGAAGCCAACATTATTAAGCTTCCCAATATTTCAGCTTCTGTTGGTCAGTTGAAAGATTGTATTGCAGAGTTGCAAGGTCAAGGATACGATATTCCAGCTTATCCCGAAAATCCATCCAATGATGACGAAAAAGCCATTCAAGCCAAATACAGTGCTTGTTTGGGTTCGGCTGTAAACCCTGTACTTCGAGAAGGAAACTCCGATAGAAGAGCGGCAGTTGCCGTTAAAAACTTCGCACAAAAAAACCCACACAAACTCAGAGCCTTTAGCGACAATTCAAAAGCCTATGTAGTACACATGGCAGGAGATGGAGATTTTTATGGAAATGAAAAATCAGTAACGTGCGATAAAGATCAAAAAGTTACTATTGCACTCAACGGTAATGAACTTACAACGATTAAAGCAGTTGCAAGTGAAGTTCTTGATGGTACATTTATGTCGGTTGCCAAACTAAGAGCATTTTATAAGCAAACCATCGAAGATGCAAAAGCAAAAGATTTAATTTGGTCTGTGCATTTAAAAGCTACAATGATGAAAATCTCTGACCCTATTATGTTTGGTCATGCGTTTGAAATCTTCTTTGCCGATGTGTTTGCACAATACGCTGATGTGTTTAAAGAAGTGGGTGTCAATCCAAACTTAGGTATGAGCGATTTGGAGAAAAAAATCAAAGGTCACGCCAAAGAAGCAGAGATTAAAGCTGCATTCCAAGCGGTAGTCAATAGTGATGCTCCAAAAATTGCGATGGTTGATTCGGATAAAGGTACGACAAACTTCAATGCACCCAACGACATTATTATCGATGCTTCTATGCCCGTTGTTGTACGAGAGGGTGGAAAACAGTGGGACAGAACGGGGGCTGCACTTGAGACGGTAGCGGTTATTCCAGACTCTACTTATGGAATGTTCCATGCCCAAATGGTAGCCGATTGTGTCGCTCACGGTCAATACGATGTAACCACCATGGGAACGATGCAAAATATCGGTTTGATGGCTCAAAAAGCTGAAGAGTACGGCTCACACCCCACCACATTTGAACTCTCAGAAGCGGGAACAGTTACCGTAACGGCAGAAGATGGCACGGTTTTAATGAGCTTTGAATGTGCGGCGGGTGATATTTGGAGAATGTCACGAGCCAAAGATATTCCAATCAAAGACTGGGTAAGATTGACTGTTGAGCGAACACGACAAGAAAATATTCCTGCGGTATTCTGGCTTGATGAAAACAGAGCACACGATGCCGAGCTTTTGAAAAAAGTCAAAACCTATTTGGCAGAGCTTGATACGGATGGTTTGGATATTCAATTTATGAATGTAACCGATGCGACACGATTTACAAATACACGAATCAGACAAGGACTCAATACTATCGCTGTAACGGGTAACGTTTTGAGAGACCACTTAACCGATATGTACCCAATCTTGGAGCTTGGAACATCGGCTAAAATGCTCTCCATCGTTCCATTGCTTGCAGGTGGTGGATTGTATGAGACGGGTGCGGGTGGTTCGGCTCCTAAACACGTCGAGCAATTTGTCAAAGAGGGACACCTACGATGGGATTCATTGGGTGAGTTCTTGGCTCTTGCGGAGTCGCTTAGATTTTTGGGACACAAATACAACGATGATAAAATCAAAGCTCTAACGGCTGGTTTGGATGAGGCAAACAATGCTTACCTTGACAACTCAAAAGAGCCAGGTAGAAAAGCGGGTGAGCCAGACAACAAAGCTTCTCACTTCTTTGTAGCACAATACTGGGCAAAAGCACTTGCAGAAGGTTCAAATGCACAGTTAGCGGCTAAATTTGCTCCTGTTGCACAAGCGTTAATTGAAAATGAAGCAAAAATTATGGATGAATTGATGGCAGTTGAAGGAAAACCTCAAAATATCGGTGGATATTTCCATCCAAACGATGAGTTGGCTTCCAAAGCAATGAGACCCTCAGCAACCCTCAATGAGATTATCGATTCTATCTAATCTCTCTCTTAAGGTGGGACAAACCCACCTTAATGTATCATATTAAGTTTTTGGATTGTGCTTGATGCAAAAGCAAAATCTAAAGATTGCAAACCAAACACTACACTAAAGAGAGGAGATAGTTTATGGGAAAAGGTAAAAAAGTAGCCATTATTGGTGCGGGAAATGTGGGGGCGACGGTTGCCTATTCGTTGGCAATGCGTGGAAGTTGTCACCAAATCGTTTTGCGAGATAGAAACATCGAAACGGCTCAAGGCAAAGCACTCGATATGAGTCAAGCCGCCAATGCCGCAAGAATGCACACCGTCGTAACCGTAGCCAAAGAGGCAAAAGATATAGCAGGGAGCGATGTGGTTGTCATTACCGCAGGGAGTCCACGCAAACCAGGTATGAGTCGTGATGATTTGTTGCTCATGAACGCTGAAATCACTAAGCAAGTCGTAGGCGATGTCAAAGAACATTGCCCCGATGCTATTATCGTCATGGTATCCAATCCCCTTGACGTGATGACCTATGTGGCACTTAAAGAGTCGGGTTTTCCTAGAGAGCGTGTTATTGGAATGGCGGGAATTTTGGACGCTGCTCGTATGGCACACTTTATCTATCAAAAAATTGGCTACGGTGCAGGGCAAATTCGTGCTTCGGTTATGGGCGGACACGGTGATGATATGGTACCGCTTCCAAAATTCTCTACGGTTGCGGGAGTACCGCTAACGGATGTACTCACCGAAGAGGAGATTATCGATGTCGTAGAGCGAACAAAGCACGGCGGAGCAGAGATTGTAGGATTGCTTAAAACAGGTTCGGCCTATTATGCACCTGCCAAATCGACCACGGTTATGGTAGAGGCTATTTTGCAAGATACCAAACAAATCCACTCGTGTGCCGTCTATCTTGATGGGGAGTATGGATACAGCGATGTGGTAAGCGGTGTGCCTATTGCTTTGGGTGCGAACGGTATCGAAAAACTCTTTGAGGTCACACTCAATATGGGGCAGCAGCGACGATTTGCCAAATCGGTTAAATCGGTCAAATCAATGATCGACGTGCTAAAAGCCAAAAACTTTTTTGGAGAGGGGCAATCATGAGAGAGATAGCTTACGATACGATTGTTAAAGCGGTACGAGATATAATTGTTCACTGCGGTACGGATTTGCCACAAGATGCCTACGATGCTTTAAAACAAGCGATGGAGGAGGAGAAATCTCCCGTATCCAAAGAGGTTTTAAGACAAATTTTAGAAAATGCTGATATTGCCAAAGATGAGAAGAGACCACTGTGTCAAGATACAGGATTGGCGGTATTTTTTGTCAAAGTGGGCGATGAAGTCAAAATCAACGGTGGACTCCTAAAAGATGCCATCAATCAAGGCACTCAACAAGGTTATATCGATGCCTATCTTAGAGCCTCTACGTGTGAGCCTTTTTCAAGAGCAAATCTCAAAGATACAGTAGGTTACAACCTACCTGCTATTATCCATTTTGATATTGTTGCGGGTGATACAATTGATATCGAATACGCTGCCAAAGGGGGCGGAAGTGAAAATGTAAGCCGTGCTACGGTTTTGGCTCCTGCGGCGGGGATGGATGGGGTATTGCAATTTGTCAAACAAGTCATTAGCGATGCAGGTCCCAATCCTTGTCCGCCTATTACGGTAGGTATTGGCATTGGTGGAACGTTTGAAAAAGCGGCCATTTCGAGTAAACACGCACTCTTTAGAGAGCTTGGAAGCAAACATGAAGACCCTCAAATGGCACAATTTGAAGAGAGAATTTTAAATGAGCTCAATAAACTAGGCATTGGTGCTATGGGTATGGGTGGAACAAAAACTGTTTTGGGGGTTCATATCGAATCCAATCCTTGCCATATCGCCTCTTTGCCCGTCTCGGTCAATGTCCAATGTCACTCTTCACGACATACGCATATTACAATCTAAGGAAGAAGTTATGAGTAAAACTTACTATTTGACCACTCCTTTGCTAGAAGAACAAACACGCCAACTTAAAGCGGGTGATATTGTCTATTTAAGCGGAGTTATCTATTCGGCACGTGATGCGGCTCATAAACGATTGGTCGATTTGATACATGAAGGCAAAGAGTTGCCTTTTGATTTGGAAGGTAGCGTTATCTATTTTGTTGGTCCAACCCCACCCAAACCAGGTGACCCAATAGGAAGTGCAGGACCTACTACAAGCTATAGAATGGATAGCTACTCTCCGACTTTGCTCAAACATGGAAGCAAAGGGATGATAGGAAAAGGCAAACGCAATCAAGATGTCAAAGATGCCTGTATTGCGTATGGTGGTATCTATTTTGGTGCAACAGGTGGTGCGGGAGCGTTACTAGGAAAGCAAATCAAAAGTGCAGAAGTTATCGCCTATCCCGAACTAGGGCCTGAAGCTGTACGAAGACTTGAAGTTGAAAACTTTCCTGTCACGGTCATTAATGATACTTTTGGTGCCGATTTGTATCAAATGGGTAGAGAGCTCTATGAGGTGAAATCCTAATCAAGAGTTTGTTTGATTTGGACTCTTGATGTGTGAAATGAGATATTAAAAGGCTTGTGCTATGAACCCGATTATCGTTGAGGCACTCAATGACTATGCCAATCCTGCTAAAATCGCCGATTATAAGCGTTTTTTTAAAACAGGTAGAGGAGAGTACGGTGAGGGGGATTCCTTTTTGGGTATCAAAGTACCCGACACAAGAAGGGTTGTCAAACGCTATTACAAAACAATGAGCTTTGAGGAGATTGAAGCCTTTCTCTACTCTCCCTACCATGAACATCGACTCTTTGCTCTATTTTGGTACTTGTGGCTCTTTTTCAAGCCAAAGATTTAGACTACCAAACACCCATCTACAACTTTTATCTTAGACATATCCATCAAATCAACAATTGGGATTTGGTTGATAGCAGTGCTTCCTATATTATTGGGAGCTATTTGCTCCAACGCAATCGCTCCATTTTGTACGAATGGGCAACCTCTTCGCATTTATGGATAAGGCGTATTGCTATTATCTCTACGTTTGCTTTTATTAAGGTAGGAGATTTTGAGGATAGCTTAGCCCTTAGCGATCAATTGCTCCATGATTCCCATGACCTTATTCACAAAGCCGTGGGGTGGGTGCTACGAACTATCGGTGACCACGATATTAATCGACTTATCGCCTATCTCAATCCTCGCTACAAACAAATGCCTCGTACGATGTTGCGTTATGCTATCGAAAAATTTGATGAACCTTTAAGACAAAGTTACCTTAAGGGATTAGCGTAACGGACGTGTAATCATATAGCCACCCAATACAATAGGGACAATCGCTATAAGTTGCGTAGCGGTTGGGATTTCATCAAGCAAGAGATAGGCTAAAAAGATAGTAAGCACAGGGGTAATAGCCGCCATGGCACTTGCTTTGGTGATAGAGATAAGGTGCAACGCCTCTACCCAAAAGATTTTTGCCACTCCCATGACCAATAATCCGCTCATAGCCAAATAGGGCAGGGCAGACCAAAATTGTTCTTGTGTCGGTATAGGCTCGAACACAAACGCCAAAAGAAACAAAACGGGCAACGAGACAAGGGTGCGAAACGCCAATACGTTGTGAGCCAAAAAGGCTTTGCGTGAACGCTTTTGATAGTAGTTGGCAATGGGGGCTATCATAGCGGCAATAAGAATCAACAAATCACCGATATTAAAGTGCCACTCTTTGGGAAAGAGTATCGCTACCGCCCCACTTCCCATCAAAAAAGCCCCTACAAGATGGGTGGCATCAATGGGTTCTGAGCCAATGAGATTGAAATAGACAAAAGAAAAAAGAAGTTGCAAAAAGAGTATCACCGCCATACTGGAAGCACTCGTAAACTTCAATCCCACAAAAACCAAAATAAAAAGCAAGGTAATAAAAAACGAGGTGAGCCACAAATCCCGATAGCTTTTGCCACTGCGAAACTCTCCAAAGCTCTTTTGGTGCATTATTACCCCCACAAAAAAGACCCCCGCTATGAGTGCATTGAAAGCATAGGCAAAGATAGGCTCAATATAAGCGTAGGCAAAAAGCGTCAAGATGGGAAATCCACTCTCAAAAATTGCCAAAAGCACCATATACCACTCCCCTTTTCGCTCGTTGTTCACGTTTTCTCCTATGGTTGGCGTAGTTTTTTGAAACTATAGCAAAAATAGCAAAGATTTTGACCAAAGTAGATTTTTTGAGGTTGCAAATGGTTTGAGTATGGCACGATAGAAAATATTTCAAGTAATACTTATAGTAATATCTATACAATACCAATTAATAGGAAAAACTCGTCGATAGGCAGATGAAAATTGTATTGGGGATGGTATGAAAAATAAAGTTTACAATGGGTATCAACCACCCTATCAAATAACGACGAAAATACTTAAGTTAGTCAGTGATATATCTGAAAAAATAGCAGATATTGAATATATAGAAAAACTTTGCGACACTCCAAAACTGAGAAAAAAGAACCGTGTGAGGTCAATTACTGGCTCACTTCAAATAGAAGGGAATACTTTTAGTGAAGAAAAAGTTACCGCTATGATAAATGGCAAAAAGGTCATAGGTGAGTATAGGGAGATTTTGGAGGTCGAAGGGGCTATCAAAGCCTATGCAAATCTTGAAAAATACAACTACAAAAAAGAGAAAGATTTACTATTGGCTCACAAACTTATGATGAGTGGAATACTCACAAATTGCGGAAATTATAGGAGTGGAAATGTGGGAATTGGTGGCAAAGATGGAGTCGCACATATAGCCCCACCGCCAAATCAAGTACCAAAATTGATGAGTGAACTTTTTGATTGGCTAAAAAATAGCGATGAACATCTAATCATCAAAAGTTGTGTATTTCACTATGAATTTGAGTTTATCCACCCTTTTAGCGATGGCAATGGTCGCATTGGACGACTTTGGCAAAGTGTGATTTTGAAATCGTACAAAGATTTTTTTGCACATATCCCCATTGAGAGCATAGTCAGAGCCAATCAACAACGATATTATGATGTCCTTGAAGCTTCAGGAAGTGCTGGAGAATCGACACCTTTTATAGAGTATATGCTTGAAATGATACTAAATACCATGGAAGAATATATAGAACAATCTCAAAAAAGTGACCAAAAAAGTGACCAAAAAAGTGACCAAAAGATTTTGGAAATAATGAGAGAAAATCCAAAAATCACCATCTATGAATTGATGGAAAAACTAAAGATGAGTGAATCTGGAATCAAAAAAGTGATAAAAAAACTCAAAGATGAAAAAAGAGTGCAAAGGGTTGGTGGGTTGAAAGATGGGAGATGGGAAGTTTTTGAAAATAGTAAGGGGAGCGGAAAATGAGTGAAGAAATCGATTTTTCAGATATAACTAGAGATGACATTTTGAAAGCATTTATAAAATATGATGAAATGAAAATAAATAATCAGCTAAATAATCATAGACAAGCTAAAGACTATTTACTCTTTTGGAATAGTCAAGAATATCCACATAAATATATTGTTGGCATTGCTTATAGTTTAAAATACAATCAAGAACCGTTGGATAATACTTATTACAATTCTACGGGACATCATAAAAGAAGTGCTCAATGGTGTATTGAAAAAAATGGTTTTATTTTATATGCTGATAAAAAGTACAAAGAATATTTACAAAAAAAATATGATAATCAAAAAACTATTGATACATACTATTCTGATTTAAAAAAAGCAATAAAGATTTTTCAAAATATTGAAAAGTTGAAAAATAAAGATTTAAATGAAATTTTTAAAAGTATGAGCAATAGTGATGTAAGTTTTGAAGAGTATGACAAGTCACAAAAGGAACTTGGATTTAACGATAAATCACTTTTTAATACACTAAAAACTAAAGCTAAAACATATTTGGAAGCAATTAAAGAAAACAACAATACAGATAAAAATCAAGATGGAGATGATGAAATGCCAAAAAATCCAAAACAAACCCAACCACTAAACCAAATTTTATACGGACCTCCAGGGACTGGGAAAACTTACAATACTATCAATAAGGCTTTGGAGGTTATTTATAATTGCAGAGAAAATGATATTTTGCAAAAGATTCAAGATGATACAAATATATCTCAAGAGTTAAAAGATATTAAAGATGAAAGAGAGATAGTAAAAAAGGTTTTTGAATACTATAAAGAACTAGGACAAATCGAGTTTGTAACTTTTCATCAAAGTTATGGATATGAGGAGTTTGTGGAGGGGATAAGAGCAGATTTAGGAAGCGGAGATATAAAATATAACAGGCTAATCGGTTAGCTCCTCCTGTTACCAATCGTATCCATAAGTGATGTTTTTCTCTATTCGGATTGGTTTATGACTCCATTGGAGAGTACGATAAAGCACTGGAGTTTTATCAAAAGTCTCTTGTTATTTGGGAAGAAGTTTTGGGCAAGAAGCACCCCGATACTGCTACAAGTTACAATAATATCGGAGAGGTTTATAGAGTCAAAGGAGAGTATGATAAAGCACTGGAGTTTCATCAAAAGTCTCTTGCTATACGAGAAGAAGTTTTGGGCATAAAGCACCCCGATACTGCTACAAGCTACAATAATATCGGATTGGCTTATAAAGCCAAAGGAGAGTACGATAAAGCACTGGAGTTTTATCAAAAGTCTCTTGCTATACGAGAAGAAGTTTTGGACAAGAAGCACCCCCATACCGCACAAAGCTACAATAATATCGGAGCGATTTATGACTCCATTGGAGAGTACGACAAAGCACTGGAATTTTATCAAAAGTCTCTTGTTATTTGGGAAGAAGTTTTGGGTATAAAGCATCCCGATACCGCAAGAAGCTACAATAATATCGGATTGGTTTATGACTCCATTGGAGAGTACGATAAAGCACTGGAGTTTTATCAAAAGTCTCTTGCTATTAGAGAAGAAGTTTTGGGCATAAAGCACCCCGATACTGCACAAAGCTACAATAATATCGCTGTTTTGTACTACAATATGCGAAACTACCCAAAGTCGGCTGAGTATATGCAAAAAGCGGTGGATATTTGGGGGATGGTTTTACCTGCTAATCATCCAAATTTAATAAATTCCAAAAGAGATTTGGCGATGATTAAGAAGAAGTTGTAGGGGCGATTGGTTAGGGTTGCCTATGGTTGGGTTTTGGTGGGGTGGCTATTGTATGTGTAAAACTAGGCTTTAGCCGAGGCTACGAAAAGATTTTAGAAATTCTAAAACTTTTTGATTGGGTTGTTTCGAGATAAATTCAGAGATGATATTTGTATCTAGGAGATATTTCAAAACTCAATCCTACCCCGATATGCCTCCTCATCCCTATCAAGAGATAGCGTACCAATTTGGCGATGTTGTGGGGCATCACTTGGGGTGCAATATCCAACCTACCCCAACCTACTCACTACTCTCTTTTCATCTATTAGTTCTCTTTTGGCTATCTCTTCCAAAAAAGTCGTAGCGTAAGCACCTTTGGGGAGGGTGAAATCGATGGTGAGGTGTTCTTTTTCTTTGCGGTATTCAAAGCTCAAATCCTCTACCCAAATCCATGCGTAGCGTCTATCGCCGTAGAGTGAGGAGAGGTGAATATCATCAAAAGGCTCTTCGAGTACTCTAGCATCGCTTACGGCTCGTTTGGTTTTGCTCCCTGCCAAAAGACCCGTGAGAGAAACCTTGCCTTGTGCAAACTCCAAAGCACAAAGTTGCAAATCACTACAATAGTACTCTTTGCCGTTGGGGAGGCTTTGGAGATGCTCTCCAATGAAGAGTTTAAAGAAGTGGGGTTGTTGCAAAAGGGCTTCCACGAGGGGTTTGGGATAGTTTAAGATTTTGGAGGCTTTTTCGGGTGAGTTGGCTTTGAGGGTGTGTGACAAAGCGATGCGACTGGCTAACCATTGATTGAAGAGATGGCTTTGATAGGCACTTACTAGCAACTTCTCTTTTGCCCCTTTGAGCTTTTTGTTGGTGTGTGCGATTTTTTGACCTTGCTCGAAGCTTTTGCCATCTTCTCCGAAGCGTTGATAGCCAAAGTAGTTGGGAATGCCCTCTTTGAGCATCTGCTTGGTGAGCTTTTGAATCTCTTCAAAGGCTTTTGGCGTGACTTTGTGCAACACAATAGAAAACCGATTGGCTTTGAGCTGACCTATCTTGATGGGAAATTTGGAGTAAAACTTCTCTAGGATTTCGATTTTATCGGTGGTGAGATTTTTGAGCAACTCTTTTTCATGGATTTTGGGCAAAGAGATGTATTGAATGGCGGTAGCGTTTTTGTCTTTGAGTCCTGCATAGCCAATCTCTCGTTGGGCAATATTGGCAGCATTGGCAAGGACGGAGATGAGTTTGAAGGTACTCATATCTCGTTTTTTGATCTTGAGTATCACATTAGAGCCACTATTGGCAAAGGGAAAAAGAGGAATCTCCTCTACAAAGAAACGCTCAATGCTTTGAGCAAAATCAAAAAAGATAGGTGGATGAGTGTAAGCGTATATTTTATTCATGGGGGATTGTAGCATAAGCACTCTTGTATCTCGCTTTTTTGATTTTTTCTATTGCACATTACTCCACATTCATTTTGGAAAAGAGTCGTATCACTGCAATACCACCGATAATAAGCCCCATGCCCACAATGGCGGCTAGGTCGATTCGTTGATTGTAGAGATAAGCACCAATAAGGGTAATAAAAACAATACCCACCCCCGACCAAATCGCATAGGTAATCCCAATAGGTAGATATTTCATGACGATAGTCAAAAGATAAAACGAAAGTGCATAGCCAATGATAACGACAAGTGAGGGGTAGAGCTTGGTAAAGCCCTCGCTCATCTTAAGTGCCGAAGTCGCCACCGTCTCAAAAACAATCGCCAAAAAGAGATAAAAGTACGCCATCTTCTACTCCTCGCCTACATAATTAAACTCTTCCAATCCTGCCAAAAAATCAAAAAGCATCTTGTCACTGCAAAGACGATAGTTTTTATGCCCCTCTTTGCGAAAGAGTGCGTTGATTTGGCTAGGACTCAAAGTCATATCGTTGAGTGCAAAAATCATCACTAGCTCATGGGTTTTGAGATTGAGAGCTACTCGAAGCTTTTTGAGTATCAAATTGTTATCAAGTGCCAACTCCTCTTCGAGGCTATTGCTCATCTCGCCACGTTTTTTGATAATGAGTCCATCCAAAAAGAGTCCCAAATCCTCATAGGTAGCCTCTTGAAACTTTTTGGAGCGTTCATCTTGCAACAAAGCTCTTATCTCATCTTTGGTCTTGGGATAGTGTGCCAACTCGTAAATATGAGCTATATCATTGACGTTGAGATAGAGCGCTTTAGTGATACGCTCTAAAATTTTATTGGTTCTCACAATCTCTCCTAATCAAGTGTCAAAACGCTATAAACAGGAGTCGGGAAGCTCTCTCTTGCCCCCAAAAAGCCTAGCTCCAAAATAAAACAGCTCTCTACGCATTTAGCTCCTACTTGATTGATAAGCGTAGCTGCCGCTTTGGCTGTGCCTCCTGTGGCGATAAGGTCATCGATAAGCAATACATTGGCAGGATTTCCATGAGCAGCAATGCCCCCATCTCCAAAGGCATCGATATGAATCTCCACCTCATCAAAACCGTACTCTAGCGAATATTTTTGCGATACTGTCGTGTAGGGAAGTTTGCCCTTTTTGCGTACAGGTACAAATCCTACCCCCAATCTATCTGCCAAAATTGCCCCAAAGATGAACCCACGAGCATCAATCCCAGCAATATAATCAAGCCCGTACGAAGCGTATCGTTTCTCCAAATGATCCATCAAGACCTTCAAAGCCTCTGGATTAGACAAAAGTGTCGTAATGTCTTTGAACACAATCCCAGGTTTTGGAAAATCAGGAATATCTCGAATAGCACCTAAAAGTATCCCTTGTTCGTGTGGAGTTAGCATAGTCATTTTCCTTTTTTTATCATTATTATAGTCTTTTGAATCTTTTAACTTGCCCAATAGCCTTGCAAATAATACTCCCAATAGCTTCTCCTATCGCATGAGCTACAACGGAGCATTTGACTTTGAGCAAAAAGAAGATAGGGTAATCTTTTTCTTGATTGAGACACTCATAGTTGCCCATTCCTTTGGAGATAATCACATCGGCACACCTAAAGAGTTGCTTGGCTTGGGGTGTCAAATCCTCTACTATGATGCAAGGAGTCGCTACACCGCTATTGATGATGGTTGCTACTTCATCTATTTGGGCTTCAATCGCCTCTTCGTAGGTAACATCATTGATAATCGCATGACCTCTTGTGAAATAGTAAATCTCTAGCCATGGAAAGAGTTTTTTGAGTGTCGTTATGTAAATCTTGTCAAAAATATGCTCCCCTGCGTTATCGGCTAGATAGACTACCCTTTGAGCCTTTTGCAAACTATCAAAAAGTTTATCGCTATCATCAATAGCAAAGGGGGTATGGAGGACTTTTTCTATCTCCTCATGCAAATCAAAGCGTATGTGCGAAGCTAAATCAATGACATTACCCGCTACGGCGATTTTGGTAGCATCCACAAAGAGATTGTTGCTCTCATCGAGTAGCTTTTGAGCAAAAGGGAGTAGGCTTAACGCCTCAAGGGTTGAATGGGCTTTGACCTCTTTGTAAATATCGGTTGTGTTGAGCAGTTTGGCGATGGATTCATACATCATCGTAGCATTTTGAGGAGGATTGTGATGCATGGAAAATTTGGGTACGAAGCTACTAGCCCTATCCAATACCGCTTTGGCTTGGGTGTCGCCTAGATGGAGTTCTTGGGTGATGCGATAGGCTTGATTGAAGATACAGCTGATACATTGCGGAGAGATATTCATCTATTTGCCTCTGTAACGTCTAAAGATAGCCTCAAAATCAAACGCCACAGAGCATCCATTGATGTCAAAATGGTAAGTTTCATTGTCGTAGTCCCCCTCTTTGCGATAGACTCCATCACGCAATCGATAGAGTTTGGCTTTGAGCAAATCGGGATAGACGATGCAGTAGTACTCCACTCCCTCGTTTTGATAGATTTCAAATTTGATACGCTCATCACGCACACCTGAACTTTTGGAGAGAACCTCAAAAATCACTTTGGGAGCTTTGGTGAGGTAATCATCAGGCTCATAGCATACCACTACGCAATCGGGGATAAGTACCGTTGATTGATTGATTCGCCACTCTGCTTCAATAATAGCTACACAACTTCCTTTGCACACCTCTAGGGCATCGTCTAATTGTTTAAAAATTTTTCCATTTATGACTTGATGTTTTGTTACGGGTGCAGGTGCCATGGCATAAGCGATACCACCAATAAGCTCCCATTTTCCATCCCAACTGACGTAATCCATAATAGTGTAGTAGGGCAAATACTCCTCTTTTAACGCTCCCATAGCGACTCCTTTTGGTTTTTTTTGATTATAGCATATTTTGGATTGGGTTCAAACTTTTTAATCTTTTTGGGAAGATGATGGTAGGTTTCGTACGTCACTATAGCATCGTAATAGGCTTTATGGTGTCTTAGATGGCAAACATTGACTTGTAATAATATTGCCAAACCCCTCTTTGATGAAGCGTGTATAGTATCGGTTGCTCTTTTTTTGAGGATAAATCAAATAGTAGAAGCTAGGAAAACGATACTCCATGTAGGATATTTTTTGTTGCTCCAAATAAGAGTTTTGTATCTGCTTAAAGGAGTAATCGAGCATATCAATCAAAAAAGCTAAAATAACCAATGCAATAGCAAAAGCTTTGAGAAATTTTTTCACCCCAAAGCTCTATTGCTCATTTTGCTCTTCATCCATTGTATTGGATTGACTATCTTGAGGCACATAGAGGCTTACAGAAGGGAAAGCAAACTCTAGGTTGTTGTTTTTGAAAATATCGGCTATTTTGAACATAATATCTTGTTTGACTTCGAGGTAATCGATCCAATGGACACTTCTTGAGAAGCAATAGACCATAATATTGATACTCGAATCTCCAAAGCTATCAAGATAGACTAGCAGTGTGGTTTTGACTCCTCTTGCATCCTCTTTGGAGATAAGGCGTAGCGATTTCTCTTTGTGGGTTTTGAATTGTGTCTTGCTTGAAGCAATATCGGGGTGTTCAAAGAGCATCTCTTTGATCTCTTCAATGGCTTTTTTAATATCATCAAAGTTGGAGTTGTAAGTTACACCCAGATACATTTTGATACGTCGCCCGATGATACGTTTGCTCCAGTTTGTCACACTGTTGTTGGCAATGGTGAGATTGGGGACGCTAATAAGGGCATTATCAAAGGTTCTAATGGTGGTACTTCGTATCCCAATCTCTACCACCGTCCCCTCATCATTGCCTACTTTAATCCAATCGCCTTGCGAAAAGGGGTTATCAAGCAAGATAGAGAGTGAACCCAAAAAATTAGCCAAAGTATCACGTGCCGCAAAAGCAATGGCAAGTGAACCAATCCCTAGCCCCGAAAGAATAGCCGTAAGCTCTACTCCGTAGGTTTTGAGTATCAATAAAACTCCTATCAAAAAGACAACAAAATTGATGAGTTTAACCAAAAGATTAATAATCTCAGTGCGGTAGGTTCTCTCTCTTTGACTAAAGGAGTTGATTTTAATAACCGATACGGTGTAGATGATTTTGTGTACCAAATAGGTCACAAGTACAATATAGGTCACGATGAAAAATTTGCGACTCTCATCAACATTAGCACCCACGCCTAGCATGATATCGCTTATCATATCAATACCAAAGACGATAATGAGGAGTCGAATCGTATTTTGAAACTCCTTGATGATGTATGAGGTATCATCTGTGCCTAACTTAAAATATTTGAGTACAAGATGTATCACCCAATAGTATAGAGTACTCAAAAGCAACACCCAAAAGACAATCAATCCAATCATAACGAGTTTGGTAGTATTGAGTCCTATATGCTCTAGCTTAGGGTCAAGTTTTTTGGCAAATTGGGATTGTCCAATCGAAAAACCAATAGAGTCGAGTCCAAATGTCGTGTAGATTTTACTTTTATAAAGGGTATCTTGATAAGTTAAAATATATTTACGCATATCGTTATTGATAGCAATGAGATAGTTTAATTTATCGTTGTATTTGTTGATGTCGGCAAGTATCTCTTCATCATCATAGAGTACATTTTCGTAGAGTTTTGCAAAATCCTCCTCATTCATTATCGTATTTTTATTCTCTAGCGTAATGCGATCAAGCTCCTCATTAAACTGCTGTTTGGTAGCCATATAGGTAGAGAGAACCGTACCACGAATCAACTCAAAAAAGTTTTCTACCAATTGATAGTATTTAAGCTTCAATGAGTCTCGATGTACCTGATCCAAACGGTTGATTTTTCGATTTTTCTTGATAGCCCCTCGGAGTGATTTGATTTCACCTTGATGAGGAATAGGCAAGGAGAGAATCCTCTCCCTCTCATTCATGACTGTGTTAAAAAAGCTCTTTTGATTCTCTTCTAGCTCATTTTGAAAACTCTTAAGCTTCACTTCGGAGGCATTGAGGTCTTTCATTTTGGCATAGACAGAAGATTGCCAAGCAATATATTGGCTAATAGGGTTATCGCCGTTGGCACCATAGAGTGCATTCAAGAGTAAAAAGAGCAGTGTTATTAAAGCTTTTTTCATAAACATTCTCACTTAATAAGATATAATTGCACTCAAATTATATAGATAGATTATTAAATCAAGCTTTGGAAGGGCAATTATGGAACATCTTAATACTTTGGAAGACTACCTCTCGCAAGATATTGCCGATATGCACCCCTCCGAAATTGCCAAAGTGTTGCGTGAACTGAGCGATGAAGAGTTTGCACAATACATTCACAAAATCCCTACCGAGCTTCTTGCTTATGTCGTTTTTGAGCTTCCTGATCGTTATTTTGGTGAGATTATCGACAATGTTGCTACAGAGGATTTGACCTGTTCGATTCAAGAACTCGAAAGTGACGACAAAACAGACTTTATGAAGTACCTTGAAGAGTACGATGAGCAAAAGGCTCAAGAGGTCTTTGAAGCACTTGATCAAAACGAACAAGAAGAGATTTTAGAACTCAAAAAATACGATGAGAATTTGATTTTAATAAACTTGAAAAAAAATCACCCGTGCGTATTGTAGATATTTTGGAAAAAGATGGAAGTTTTGACTATTTAGAAGAGGGCGAATATACATTGATAGAAAATCCTAAAAAACAGCCATCGGGGCTTATTTTTTGTGGCTATCGCAATAAAAATATTCGCATCAACGGCACAAGAGAAAATACACAACACCTCTCAAGGGTACACAAACAACCCAATAGAATCTATGATGCCAATGGAACGCACCCGACAATCGCCTCACAAGAGTCCGCAGGAAGGTATTTTATCTATCATGAGGGCAGAGTTAGAAAATTAACCATTACGGAGTGTTTTAGATTGATGGGTTTTAGGGATGATTTCAAACTCATTGGTTCAAAAGCCAATCTCTATAATCGCATTGGAAACTCCGTCGTTGTACCCATGATAGAGGCTATCGCCAAAGAGATTAAATCTCAAATTTTAGATGCTCAAAATAAAAAAGAGTTTATTCCTCAGTCACTCTTTGATATGAGTTATAGGGATTATGCTTACGGTAGCTACTAGATAAGAGATACCTAATATCAGTGATGCTATAAGCACTAATTGGATAAAATACACTCTTACAAAATCAAAAGGTTAAATGGCAATGAACGAGAGCAAAGATTTTTTACGCACCAAAGTGGAAGAGGATTTAAAGGCGGGTCGATATAAGCAAGTGGTTACTCGCTTCCCTCCCGAACCCAATGGCTATCCGCATATAGGACACGCTAAATCAATTTGTATCAACTTTGGAATAGCCAACGACTACCACGGAGTGTGCAATCTCCGCATGGACGATACCAATCCCACTACCGAAGATACCCAATACGTCGAAGCACTCAAAGATGCTGTAGAGTGGCTTGGATTTGAGTGGGAGGGGAAAGTTCGCTACACTTCAGACTACTTTGAACGCCTCTACGAATACGCCATGCAACTTATCAAGATGGGCAAAGCTTATGTTGATAGCCTAAGCGAAGAGGAGATTAGAGAGTATCGTGGCAGTGTTACGGTATCTGGAAAACGTAGCCAATATGCCGCTAGGAGCATAGAGGAGAATGTAGAGCTATTTGAACGCATGAGAAAGGGTGAATTTAGAGACGGTGAGCATGTACTGCGGGGCAAAATCGATATGAGTGCTGCCAATATGCAGTTGCGTGACCCACTTTTTTATCGTATCCGACACGCCTCACATCACCGCACAGGCGATACTTGGTGCATCTATCCTATGTATGATTTTGCCCATTGTCTCTCAGATTATATCGAGGGGGTTTCGCACTCTATTTGTACGTTGGAGTTTGAAAACAACCGTGCGATTTACGATTGGATACTAGATACTTTGGGACTTACGAGACAACGCCCCTATCAATATGAGTTTGCAAGGCTCAATATCAACTACACCGTCATGAGCAAACGCAAACTTTTGGAGCTTGTAAACAAAGGATTGGTAAGCGGTTGGGATGACCCTCGTATGCCCACCCTTGCGGGGTATCGTCGCCGTGGTTACACACCTCAATCGATTGTGCATTTTTGCGACACCATCGGCATTGCCAAAGCCAACTCTACCGTCGATGTAGCCCAACTTGAATTTGCGATACGAGATGAGCTTAACCTCAAAGTCCCACGTGTCATGTGCGTACTTGAACCTCTCAAAATCACGATAGAAAACTACGAAGGGAGTGAGCTACTCGAAGCCTCCTACTATCCGCAAGATGTACCCAAAGAGGGGGTGCGAATGTTGCCCTTTTCAAAAGAGATTTTTATTGAGCGAGAGGATTTTGATGAAAATCCCCCCAAAGATTACTATCGTCTCACACCCACTCAGCCCGTACGACTCAAACACGCCTACATTATCGAGTGCAAAGAGGTGATTAAAGATGCTACGGGTAAAATTATCGAACTCAAAGCCCACTACTACCCCGATTCCAAAAGTGGAGAGGATAGAAGCGGTATCAAAGTCAAAAGTGCCATTCAGTGGGTAGAGGCAAAGAGTGCCAAAGAGGTAGAGGTAAGACTCTACGATAGACTCTTCAAGGATGAATCGCCCAAAGGTTTGGAGGACATTAACCCCCATTCATTAAAAATTATTCGCAATGCCCTCATTGAACCTGCCGTGATTGATGCCAAGCCCGATGAGCGGTTTCAATTTGAACGTTTGGGATATTTTTACGCCGATCCTATAGATTATAGCGACAAGCACCCCGTCTTCAACAAAATCGTAGGACTCAAAGAGTCGTGGGGCAAAAAGGCTCAATCGATACAGTCCAACAAAACAGAAAAAAAGGTACAAATTGATGGCAAAGTAGCTCCCATGAGTCAAGCCCAACAAGCACTTTTTGAACACTACACCCGAACGCTTGGTTTAAACAGTGAGATAGCCAATACTCTAGTGCGTGATGAGAGACTCTCCCACTTTTACACACAAGCCCTTGAATATCTCAATAGCCCCATATCTCTAGCCAATACAGTAGCCAATGAGGTAGCAAGAGAACTCAAAGAGAAAACCCTTGAAGAGCTTGCATTTGGTGCCAAAGAGGTGGCAGAGCTTATCGAGATGGTGGAAGATGAGAGCATCTCAACCAAAATCGCCAAAGAGGTTTTTGAAGAGATGGCAAAAAGTGGCGAAGCACCCCAAACCATCGTCCAAACCAAAGGATGGATGCAAATTAGCAACCCTCAAATCCTCCAATCCATTATCGATGAGGTAATATCCAAAAATCCCGATAACGTCGCCAAATACAAAGCAGGAAACACCAAACTCTTTGGCTTTTTTGTAGGAGAGGTACTCAAAGCCACCAGTGGCAAAGCCAACCCCAAAATGGTCAATGAGCTTGTGGGAGAAACGCTAACTCTCCAATAGCCTTAATCCAAATAGTTATGATCTTTCATCGCTTTCTCTTGTCCATACTCTCTAAGAGCTATGGCTATGAGGATGGTAGCTACTACGACAATACCTATCGTTATGGATAGTTTTACATAGAGTGCTTCATTGAGACTATCCGTCCAAATCACAAGCATAGTCAAAAACACCCACACAAAAAGTAAAATCGAAGAGACAATCGTCGCTATCTTCATCGCTTTCTCCTTACCATCAACACCACATAGGCTTCTCGTTTAAAAAAGAGCAACATTCGGCGAATATCCTTCTCCATGGTTACCACACGCCAACCATTTTGGGCATTACGGTTGATAAACTCACTAAACTTAATAGGATCAACCTTAGAACCACCCAATATCAACGACCCCAACATCCCCTCTTGATAAATAATCGATTTATACTCCACATCTTCATCTAATAGTGTCATTTTTTCTCCTTTTTTGTCATTATACTGTATTGAGATTAATCTCTCTCCAACTCCTCCGCCAATTCCAGCAACTCCAAATAGGCATCGCTTTTGGTTTCGTAGAGTTTTTCGAGCTTTATTAACTCTTCGCTAAGTGTGGAGAGTCCTTTCTCTTGATAGCATTGGGGATTGGCTAGGCATTGGTTGATAGTTTCTATTTGAACTTCAAGTGCCTCTATTTCATCGGGCAGGGTCTCTAGGGCTTTTTGCTCTTTGTAGCTGAGTTTGGTTTTGATTTTGGGTTTGGGTTGGATTTTGGGAGTCTCTTGGATGATAGTGCTCTCGAAGGCTTCAAGCTCTTTGATCTCTTTTTCGATAAGCAAATACTCACTGTAGTTTTGATACGACTCCTCAATGACTCCGTTGTTTTTGAAAATAAAAAGCTTGGAGGCGATTTTGTCGATAAAGTACCTATCGTGCGAGACAAAGATAATAGCCCCCCAATAGTTGATAAGCTTCTCTTCCAAAATATTAATCGTTTGAATATCCAGGTCATTAGTAGGCTCATCGAGAATGAGACAATCAACCTCACGGCTTAGTAGCAAAGCCAAAGCGACACGGTTTTTTTCTCCGCCACTAAGCAAACCGACTTTTTTGTTGAGATACTCTTGGGGAAACAAAAAGCTTTTGAGGTAGGCAAAGACGTGTGTATTTTTACCATTGACATTTATAATATCTCCGCCACTAGGGCAAAAGGTCTCAATAAGGCTTTTTTCATCATCGAGCATATCACGGTGTTGGTCAAAGTAGCCGATTTTGAAATCACCTTGGGCAATCACCCCAAAAGTAGGTTTGATTTTGCTTAGCATGAGTCGCAAAAGTGTCGATTTGCCTGAGCCATTGGGACCCACGACGGCGATTTTATCTTTTTGCAACACCCTTGTGCTAAAGTCCCCAATGAGTTGCTTATGAGCGATGGAGTAGGAGAGGTTTTCGATATCAAAGAGCATCTTTTTTTTGGATACTCCCTCTTCACGGTTGAAGTGCTTTTTTTCTCTTTCGAGTTCGACTTTCATTTTGTGGATAAGCGTGGGGTTGATTTTGGCTTGGTCTCGCAGCTCATAGACTCTCTTTTTGCGTCCTTGGTTGCGTTTTTCTCGTGCTTTGACTCCTTGCGCCAACCACGCCTCCTCTTGTTTGAGAAAACGCAGTAGATTGCCATGCTCTTTGGCTAGAGATTTCATACGCTCCTCTTTTTGTACCAAATAGCGATTGTATCCCCCGTTGTACGATACCAATTCTCGATTTTCTACCTCTATTACCCGTGTGGCAATGGTGTCAATGAAGTATCTATCGTGCGAGATAAAGAGTAGGGTAAATTTCTCTTTGAGTAGTATCTCCTCCAAAAACTCCACCATATAGACATCCAAATGGTTGGTAGGCTCATCAAGCAACAACACATCGGGTTTTTTAAGAATCAGCGAAGCCAATGCCACACGACGTTGCTCGCCTCCCGAAAGTGTGATTACAAGCCGATTTTCATACTCTTTGAGCTTAAACTCTTGCAATACCCGCTCAATCTTATCGTCCAAACTCCATGCGTTGTGATGGTCAAGATAGTTGCTAAGTTTGGCGTGTTCGTCGAGTAGAGCTTTGTTGTCGTACTCCAAAGCCAATTGCAAAGAGAGAGCATCGTAACGCTCTTTGATGGCTTTTAGCTCTCGTAGTTCATTTTCTATCGCCTCACGAACATTGAGCGAAGCATCAAATCGAGGTTGTTGGGAGAGCATCTCGATGGTTATAGATTGATTGACGATGCGTTTACCCTCACTGGGTTCTTCCTCGCCCGTGATAATCTTCATTAGCGTCGATTTACCGCACCCATTTTGCCCTACAATAGCAATGCGTTCCCCTTCACCCAGATGAAACGAAACATCTTCAAGTAAAATTTTTATATCGTATTGTTTGTGTATATTAAACAGATCAACAAGTGCCAAAATAACCACCAATTTTTTGGTTTATTTTAGCGTAATATTCGACCTTGCACACTTAAAAATTACCCCATTAAAATAGGTCATTGACAACATTGTGAAGCAATCCAAAACATTATAGACTGCTTCCTACTCGTTCCACCTCAGGGGAGACCATGAAACAGCCCCTCCCTTTCTCGAGAGTTTCGAGCTTAGTCAGCACTACTTCTTACCCTTGCTTCATAAAATCCAATCATTTTTAAATAATAGAACCAATTTGTGGCTTATCTTTGAACCATCCAAAAGAGAGTGAAAATTTATGATATAGTACTTATATTGTGGGGCTTTTTGGACTCTCTCGTTTTGTCTTGGGAGAGGTGAAACAAGAGA
The DNA here is from genome assembly GCA_000830175.1 of Sulfurovum sp. FS08-3. Taxonomy (GTDB): domain Bacteria; phylum Campylobacterota; class Campylobacteria; order Campylobacterales; family Sulfurovaceae; genus FS08-3. The sequence continues at coordinate 49,724 of JQIS01000058.1, forward strand.
AAAGATGTTGTGGATTGCAAAAATGGTTACCTCTCGTAGAGTAGGTGCAATTCGCCAATTAAATTTAAAATTATTATAAAGATTTAGATAATGGCAAAAGAAGCTCATAGTGCAGTATCTAGTTGGTCGGGATATGTATATCAAGGCAAGATAGCGTTGTATCTTGTATTGAGAACTATTAAAGAGAAGTATGAAAATAATTTAAGCTTTGATTTCTCAAACTACTCTTTAGAGGTAGAGTGGCAAGAGGATTTTTCTATTAAAGAGGGTAAAAAGTATCTATCAATACATCAAGTTAAGGCTCATCAAGATGACATGAAAATAACAGATTATAAAAAACCAATTAAAGGACTACTTCATAAAATTCAAACTCTCTATGACTTTAATGGGTATGCATATTTACATATTTCAACCTCAATTAATTATAATAGGAAAACTACAAGTTTTAGTTCATATCAAAAAAAGAATTTTTATTTTAAATTTTTTCCATTAAAGTATAGTAAAAAAGTTAAACTTTATAAATATTGTACTGATAATGATTCATGTGATTTAGATGAAGCAGACCAATTGATTTTAAAAAAGATAGAAGAGATATATCAATTGAATAATTTTGATATTGAAAGCTTAACACTAGAGCAATATGAATATATCCGCTTTAAACTCTATCAACTCTTAGATACACATATTTTGAAAATACATCAAAAACAGATAAAAAAAGATGACCCAATTCCCTTTAATGAAGTGCTAGATTTTTTTAAGAATAATTATGAAGAGTATAGTGAGGAGTACAAACATATCAAAGTTAAAAACTTTGTTTTATTTATGATTTCAAAATATTGTGATGATGAAGAGTTATGTACCGAAAGTGAATGTAAAAATGATTGTTGGCTATATAAGATTGAAAGGGATTTAGAGCAATTACCCGCAAAAGAAGTTTATAAAATTGTGTTAAATGCTACACCACACTATGAAAAATTTGAAGATTTGCAACAAGAAGATAACTTAATTTATGGACTTATCAAAAGTTATCATCAGTTAGATGAAAAGCGTAGAACCCAAGAGTATTTATATGAGAATAAAAAATACTTTCTACCTTCATCTATCAGTGGGAAAAATGACAAAGATATTGCAAAAAGAATCTTAAAAAATAAAAACTTAGATGCTATTGTTAAGCAGTTTGAGATTGATACGATTATATCCGATGATATGAAAATAGAAAACCTTGAACAAAAAGCCCAAAAACTAAGAAGTGTTACAGGTGAAGGAATCAATAAATTTTTTGAAAATCGAGAAGAGAGTGCTATTGCTAAAATAAAAAATTTACAAGTTATACCATTAGATGACATCAAAGAGGAGATTAACGGTGCTGATTGAGATTTTAGAAGAGATATTTAGGGCTAATGGGTATGAGAGTCACATAATAGAGTTTGATGAGTATCATTGTCAATTATTTAAAAAAGAGGATATTGATAACTTTTTTATAGTTTTGGATAAAGAGTCTATTTCAGATGAAGAATTGGAACAATTGGACTTTACAAAGCTCTATGATACAGCCAATAATCTACCAATTACCAATAATGCTTTTGAAAAAAACACCACTTTAATCATTGGCGTACAAAACAGTAATATTGACTATCGAATTATCAATCAACATGAAGAGGACTCTTATACCTTTAAAAAAAATATTATCGTTTACAGTGATGTTATGATTAATGCTTTTAAAGTTTTAGTAGAAGATGAATACAATATTGAAAATTTGAATACAAAATTAAATGATGATGCATTATTTGAAGCAAATAAAACTCCACAAAATCAAGGATATACTCTTTTGTGTACTCTTTTTATAAAGTTGCCATTTTTGAGCTTTGATAGAGAAGTAAAAGATATAGATAACTTATCCGAGATAATTGAACAACGAGTTGAAAATGAAAATCTAACGGACTTATATTCAAAAATCATAGATGACAGTATCATAGTTGATAATAGTCTAACTTATGAAAAGCTATTAGGGTATCAATTAGTAAAGGCAATGCAGGATGAGTAGATATAAAATAGATTCAATTAGAATATTCAATTTTAAAGTATTTGATGACTTTGCAATAGATTTCAAAACAAGTAGTTTGGTTTTACTTGGAGGTCCCAACGGATACGGCAAAACGACCATTTTTGATGCAGTTGAATTGGCATTAACTGGTAATATTGAACGATTTATAAAAATTGATATATTGGGAAGTAGCGATAATATCGTGGCAAAAGATGATAGTAAGCCAGTAATAATTAAAATAATTCTTTCAGTAAAAAATCAAAAAGTTGAAATAAATAGAAGGTTAAAACAAGTTCAAAAGACTAAACAAAATAATAAAGTATCAAATTTTAGTAATCTATGGAGTTTAGAATTAGTAGAAAATGGCAATAAAAACCCCATTACACAGAAACAATTAGAAGATATAATTGGAGAAAACGACTTTAAGGATTTTTATAACAGCTTTTTTATATTCAACAAGAAGAGACGGCACATTTTTTAAAAAATAACGAAAAACAAAGATTGGAAAAATTAGCACAACTTTTTAATTTAACAAAAGAAGAAAAAGAGTTAGAAAAAACTCAAAGCTTGAAAAAACATATTGAAAAAGTTATATTAGCAACCAAAAAAAAATGAATTAGATACACTTACACGAAGTATAGACACAACGATTTTACAAAGTCAAAGTAGTATTGAATATCAAAAATTGCTTACTTGGCTTGAAACATCACCATCATGGGATAAAAAAGAGTTAGTTTTTAATGATAAAAGCACAAAAGATAAATATATTGAAGAATTAAACAGCTTAAAGGCACTTGTTCAACACAAAAAAGAGTTTTTGGATTACTATAAAGTCGGTTACTTTAAACAAAATCGCAAAACCATTAAGGCAATGTTGGTAGGGTATCATTTTTTTGAAGATTATACTAGGTACAATCAACGCAATGAAGAGAAGAAAAAACTAACACAGTTTCTAACAGATTTAGATAAAGAAGAAAAAATTTTTAAATTTGATGATACAGATAAAACATACAAAAAGATAATAAATTTTGAAATACTACAAGATAAAATTGATTTTGATTTAGAAAGTTTAGATAAACAAATAGATGGTATTGTACTACAAAAAAACAACTTATCGAGTAGCAATCAAGTCATCAATGATTTAATGAATTTTAGAAATAAACTTATAGAGAGTTTTAATCAATCAAATTTAGATAAAAATGAATGTCCTTTATGTGGTTATGATTGGGATGAGAGTCAAAATCTTATAGACTCACTAACAAGAAAAAAAGAGCTATTAGAGAAATTACTTGATAATGACACCGAAAAATACCAAAATGAATTAAACGAGTTAAACAAGCAGATAATATTATTAAAAGGTGCTATCGAAGAGTTACTTAAAAAAGATGATTATCAAATATCAGATAGTTATATGAATGCTTTAACAACTCATCATCAAGTACCCAAAAGTAGTATTGATAAATTTTTTGACTATTTAGCACGAAATGAAATTGAAATAACAGATTTACTATATACAGATGTTAGTTTAGATATATACCAAAATGAGCTAGATAGTAGAGTAGATCAAATCATTACAAAACTAGATAGTAAGTTTAGGTTTTCAGATGAGTTTCTATTAGCAAATCAGACGAGTAATTTTGATTCACTGTATCAAAACATATTTGATAAAAAAGAAGAGAATCTAAATATTGTAGATATTGATACTATTGAAAATAAAAAGTCTTATATCGAGCAACAATATTTTCAATCCAACAAAGCTAAACAAGACAAAATCAATCAATTAAAACATGAAATTGGACAACTTGATGCATTGGTTGAAAATTTAAAGAAATTAGAGAAAATATATAAAGATGAAATTGGCAATCAAAGAGCCAAAATGATAACAGATATTGAGATACCGCTCTATATCTACAGTGGCAAGATTTTACAATCTTTTAGGGAAAAGAGTACGCAAGGTATTTATATAAAAGATACGGTAAAAAGTGAGCAACTAACCAATATTCGATTTGTTTCTAAATGGGAGTCTGACCACGATGTCATTAATACCACAAGTTCAGGGCAGTTGGCAGGGATAGTTATTGCCTTGACATTGGCACTCAATAAAGTCTATTCAAAAGGCTTTAACACTATTTTAATTGATGACCCAGTACAAAGTATGGATGATATTAATATGATTTCACTTGTAGAGCTTTTACGCAATGATTTTAAAGATAAACAGATATTTATATCTACGCATGAAGATAGTATTGAGAAGTATATTTTGTATAAGTTTATCAAAAATAATCAATCGGTTTGTCGGGTTGATATGTTAAGTCGAAAGATACAGCATTCAGATTAAATTATTAATTGGTGGGCTAGGAAGCATCACCTACCAGCCCACAAAACAAACACCGTATCATGAATTTCCACTTTTGATTGCTACCAACAAAGAGCTAGAAATGGCACGTTTGATAGCTAAGATGTAATCAAAAGCTACGCTATGGGGCTTTTTGGGTTTGTGTGATTTTGTTTATCATGACAAGATAAATAGCACTCGATAGACCGCTACTAGAGAGCATCATAAGCATGACCATCATTTGATACTTGACGGCTATCATGGGGTCTGTGCCTGAGAGGATTTGTCCTGTCATCATCCCTGGGATAGAGACAACTCCTACGGCAAAAAAGATATTGATATTGGAGATTAGCGAGGCTTTGAAGGCTTTGTTGCGTGATGCGATATACTCGCCGTTGTGGGCGTATTCACTCACGAAACGCTCCCCTGCCAAAGAGAGTGCGTTCATAGAAGCCGAAAATATCATCCCCGCTAGAGGAATAATGTAGCGTGGTTCATACCAAACCTCCAAATCCAACACCCACACCACGACAATCACAAGCGTCGAGCCCGCACCCACAAAAATCGAAACGAAACTTATAAGATAGGTGCGTGGTGCTTTGTGCGTCAAGGGGCGTAGGGCAATGATAGAAGCGGCACTAAGCATAAGCGTCAAAATCGCTACGCTCCAATACCACGCTTGAGATGCAAAGATAAACGTTAGCACATAGCCAATAGCAATGAGTTGCAAAAACATACGCACCGTAGCGTAGGGAATCGTCCAAGCATCTTCACTCCAACGCCAATAGATCACAAAAAGGATACCCAAAGGGAGAACAAACCAAAGAAAATCTGTAAATTCAATAATTTGCACTCTATTTTCCTATTGCCAAAAGATAGAGAATGTTGTTGCGTGTCTTCAAAAAGGCTTTGCACTCCTCATCGTAATAGGCTCCAATGCCGCTGCAACCGATACCTTTGATAGTGGCACGAAGATAGAGGATATGGGCGATAAAACCGCTTAGGATGGTGACTTTTTGGTATTTTTGGCTCTCATGGGAGGTAAAATAGAGCGTAAAGGCACTCTGACCGCCCAGATTTTGCTCCAGTGATAGATAGCGGGATTTTTGAGAGAAATCTCCACTAGCTACCAATACCCCGTTTTGATAGAGTCCCATCTCCATACCCTCAATGCGGTGAATCGTATAGAAAATATCAATATCATGGGCATTGGCAAACGCTACAATGCCGTGCATTATCCACTCAAACGCCTCTTGGGTGATACTCTCCATTCTAAAGGCACGAATAGAGCGTCTTTGGACAATCGCCTCTCTAAGCACCTCCCTGTCAACACCCTCAAAAAAACGACAACTTATAGGATTATCGTGGTAGGTGGCACTTTGGGTGTAGGCTTGTTGGATAAAGTCGTTGTTTTCAAGATAGTCGCTTCCTGCTACATAGGGGAGTTTTTGGGTGAGCTTCGTAACCATTTTGTCGCTAGGGGCGTGGGTGGAAAGTGAGAGGGTAAATAACTCATCGTTTCTAAACCCAAAGGCTTCATTGAGAGCCAATTTATCAAAATCAAAACCGATGGAGAAATCGTGTTGCACAAGCTCCAAATAGGCACTAATAGCCCCCAATTGATGACCGCTATCGAGAAAAATATAGCGAATGGCACGGTTGCGGTACTTCCACGCACTGCGAAAATAGAGCGTCGAAACCAAAAAGATAAGCCCCTTTTGTTGGGTTTGATGGGGGAAAGAGTACTCTACTCCATCTTTGTTGAGTTCGTGCAGCAACACAAGCGTAGCGCTTCGAGGCTCATAGTGATAGACACCATCAAGTAGCCCTTTGATAGAGCGTATTTGGATATAAATTTCACAAGGATACAACGCCCCCGCACTGGGTACACTACGCAAAAGATGGTTACCGCTAGGATACTCTTTGGAGTAGGTGATAGCCCCAATGAGATGGAGTTCATCAAGCTCCTCGTACTCCTCGATACTAAAGCGAGGGTAGAAGTGGGGGTAGCATTTGAAGGCATTTGGCTGGGTTTGCCAATCCAAAAAAAAGGAGTTTTTGCGAACCGATAGGTAGGAGTGGTCGGTGGCGTGGTGAAAGTGCGGCATTGTCTCTCCTAAGGTCTATATTTTTTGGTCAATCGGGCATAATCGTAAAAATCACTCAGCATCAAAAAGCGTATCTGCCTATCTTCAAACTTTTGCACCAACGGTTCAAATCCCTCAAGGTAGAGCGATACATCGTGGGCGAACTCTTGAGGAAAATCAAGCTTTTGGGATTGGAGACCGCTAAAACACTCCAAAAATTCAAAAAAGAGCCTATCGACTAGCTCCAACTGCTCTTGGCTAGACTCCACCAAAAACCCCCTAAGCCCCTCAAAAGCTTGACATATTGCAACCAAACAGGGTTTCATACCTATCCTTTATTTGAACCTATGCAAGAAATATACCCAAAGAGGCTTAAGTTTTGTTGTGCAAGATTTTACTCGTTTCACCTCTCCCGAGAGTGTGAAGCAATAAACCCTTCGACTAGATTCAGAGTGAACGTAAAACCGTTCATGCTGAGCTTGTCGAAGCACTTTTTAATAGTTATTTCACAATCACTCTTCAATGGGAGTGAGTAAGCGTAAAACCGTTCGTGCTGATAGCAGTTATTTCACAATCACTCTTCAATGGGAGCGAGCAATGGGGTTACGATAATCTTTCCCAATATTCTTTAACTATTTCTTTTATTTGAATCTCATCTTCGCTTGTTAAATTATAGTCAATCTCTAACCCATCATTACCATAAGCTATAATGTCATTTTGTAAATCTTCCAAACTTTCATACTCAGACAAGATATCATCTCCAAAATCTTTTGTGATGATTAGTTTTCCTTCTTCAAAAGTTGAATTTTCAAATATATCTTTTATCACTGATTCTATAATTTTCAAAGTAGTTTTTTGCTTTAGTTCATTTTGTTCATTATTCCAAAAATCATTTATAAGAGTTAATAAACTTTTGTCAAACTCAGTATCATTCATAATTTTTTCAAAATTACTAATCTCGCCTTCAGATAAACTATGAATATGCATAATAGAATTTCTAATATTATCAAGCTGTGAAAATTGTTTTTCTACTGAAGCTAAAAAACCCAAATGTCTATCTTCATTTATCTTTTTTCGTAATTTTGATTTAAACTCTTCAAAACTATTTATTTGAGAATCTTGCAATAATTTAGTGATATCATTAGCATTTAAGGGTTCAATATCTAAAAATGATTTGTAATCTTTAAAGAGGATATAAAATAAACCATTTTCATAGTTCTTTTTTATTTTTTCTGCAGTTAAGTCTTCTGCGACTTTTATTCCAAATTCTTTAAATAAATCACTTGTTATTCTTCTATCATCATAATTTAAAATATAGTTTAAAACATTTCTCATTTCCATTTCAACTATGGTAATTTTTTCATAATATTCTAATGACATTTTTTGAAAAATAGTATCATTTGTTTTAACAATATTTATTACACCTTCAATTCTTTCAACACTTTGCAAAAAAGTTATTACTATATCTTTAAGCTCAATATCTCTTGTTGGAAGTTCTGGAAGTTCAAAAGTCAGTACTGTCACAAAAGTATCATTTGGTAAAAGAATAATAGATAAAATTTCAAAATAATCTTTCATCTTTTCTTCATCAATATCATACACTTCACCTATTTGGTTATAAAGTATAGTTGCTAATTGTCTTGTAGAGATTGTTTTTTCATGGTTTATTTGTATTTTTATAGTTGCCATCAGTTACCCAATATTAGTTTTTCTACTTCAATTTTCGCATCTTCTAAAGCTTTTTTAGCTTCTCTTTGAAGTTGTTTCGCTTTATCTCTTATGGCTTGAATATAATCTGCTATTTCATTTTGTTTTTCTATTAGTGGGAGTGGGATTTTTAATGACTTATATTCTTCGGAATTTATATTAGACTGAACTGCAGGTCTTTCAATGGCACTTACCCAATATCTGTAAATACTAGAATTACAATAAAAAAACAAATAATCAGGATTTATTTTTTCTTTATTTAAAACAAATCTAATCAAATAACCTGCAAAAATTGATTTTTTGTCCATATTTTTATGGATATAGCACTTACCAACAGAGCCACTTCTAGCAAATAGAATATCATTGTAATTTAATAGATATTGTTCCTCTATTTTTGATACTGTTCTCCAATCACCATCTTTTAATAAACCTAATTCATCAATATCCGTTATCCTAATATATCTTATATCATTTTCAGATTTTGGAATTTGTGCAGTTTCATTAGCTCCATATTGAGAATTACCAATAATTATATCTTTTAATTCCACTAAAGGGAAAGACCAAGTTAAATTTTCTAAGTTATTCATTTTTATTTTATAATCTGGATCAAACCTCCATCCACTTATTTCACTAAAATTAACTTCAAAAATTCTTTTTTCGAGAGCTTTATCAACTTCAGGTAAAGTTATCCCTAATTCATCTAAAAGATAGCTATCTATACTTTCAAGTAACTTTTTTGCTTCTTGTTCTTTTTGTTGTTTTTTAAGATAAGTATTGTCCATAATTCTAATAATAGTTTGTTGCTTTTCAAAAGATAAAATTGGAACATCAATGTTAGCAATAATATCTTTTGTTAAAGCAGGGATTCCAGCACCACCAACATTTTTTAGGATTTCATTAAAACCTATTTTTGATGATATGTAATATCTAAAGAATTTTGGAATAATTTTTTCACTATCTAATCTTATAATTCCTAAATTATTATCAATTGTAACAATTTCATTAGAATCAAAAAAGGCAAATTTATTAGTAAAAATAGTTTGACCCCTAAAAGGAGTGATGATATCTCCTTTTTTAAGTATTTTTCTATCATTCATGTCATTTGTATATGTTACATCATCAAAATCAATATTTCCAAATAAGTCCAAATTTTTAACTTTTAAAACTTTTATTGCCTGTTGTTCTTGTGTTCCTTGAACTTGTCCTTGAAAAACATCATTTAGTAAATTTGAAAGTTTGACTGTATTAAAACTATATTTATGTTTTAATTTGTAATAAACTGGGTCAATTCTACCCTCAATATCTGATAAGTTGATTAAAAATATTTTCTCATTATCAACTTCACTACTAAGTTCAAACTTATTCATATGGTTTCACTTTTGATTATATGATTGATAAATCTAGTTAACTCTTTTTCTATCACTTCAAGTTCGTTATTGCCTGTTGCTCTTCCTGTAGCATCAAATCCTATATCTTCAGCTATAGCCATAAATATAGGGTAGTCTTTTAGTTTTGATTGTTTTGTTTTTAGGTATATCTCTTCTAGTTCATCTTTTAGATTATTTATTTTGCTTGTGTATTTTTCACTTAAAGCATTTTTGAACTCTTTAAACTCTTCACTTTTTTTATCACCAGCAAAAGTTTTTAACTCTGCTTTCTTCTCATCTTCTATTTTTTGTATTTGCTTTAAATAATTATGTGCTACTTTTATATCATCTTGGATAGATTTTTTCTGATTTTTAATAGCTTCTGTAGTTTTCTCACTCCATTTTCTAAGAAACAGTACACTACTTTTTACTCCTGCTCCAGTATGTGAAAATGCAGTTTGAGGCATAGAGACAACGGCTACTATTCTAAACCACTCTTCTATATTGTCTCTTACATATTGCATTGAGCTATTTGTAAGTATTCCATCAGGAATAACTATAGCCAAAAATCCACCATCAACCAAAAAATTATAATCTTGCTCTATAAAAAGTACTTCTGTACTTTGATTTGCTCTCTCACTTGAAGCACTATTTTTTGTATCTAGCCAACTGACATCTTTGTTTCCTAAACTATATTGGTGTAAATATGCTGATTCTGTTTGTTTAATTGTTGAACCAAAAGGCGGGTTTGTGATGATAAAATCAAAAGTTCCATATTCAAAACCTTTATTTCCACTTTTTTCAATCATCACTTCACTTTTAAGAAGTCCATCACTTGATATAACATTTGTATGTCCATCATCATGGATAATCATATTCATTTTAGCGGTTCTACTTATTTGTTCGTTTATCTCTATACCAAAAAGTTTTTTCTCTGCAAAATCATGCCAATGTTTGTGATGCTCTACGGTACCATCGCTATAATATTCATCAGCTTCTTTTCGTACCTTATCAAGTGCATAAAGTAAAAAACCACCACTTCCACAACTGGTATCTAAAACTTTTGATTCATGTGTAATAGGTAAGCAACTAACGATAAATTTTACAATATTTCTTGGTGTAAAAAATTGTCCAAAATCTCCTCTAAAATATGACCCCATAAAGGTTTCAAAAGCTTTACCTTTACTGTCTAAATCTGTAGCACTTAAGTTTATATCTTCAAGGTAACTTACTACCGTTTTTACTTTTTTGGCATCTAGTCTAATATCATCTTTAAATACTTCTGGGTCTTTCTTTTTCCCTTCTGCATAAAGAGCAACAACTCTATCAAAAAGCTCTATAGTTATTTTATTTTCTATCTCTTTTTTCTCGTCATCTGTTGCATTTTTTGGTACTGGTAAGCTGAATAATTGGAAATCATAAGGTTCACCTTTTTTTCTTGGTTTTCGCTCATCCCAAATCTTACAAAAGATAAGTTTATCAAGTTCGTCAAATGCTGAACTAGGATTTAGCTCACCTCCTGCCCAAAGAGCATTGTGTGCTTGTTTAAATCTTTTTGTAAGTTCACTCTCTTGTATAGTTTCTAGGTCAAAGAAGTTTTGTTTTGTTTCATCACTTAGAACCGTATCTGTTGATATTCTTCCGCCTTTAGCATATTTGTATTTTTGAACTTCTGTTTTTCCATATCTTGGTATGTCTGGTATGGTTTGTTTTACACTACTATCTTTATCAATTTTGAAAGCTTTTTCAATACTTGACACAACCCAAATATATTGTATAGTTCCAGCTAGTGCATAAGCATAACTTGCAGCTTGTTCTATGGCTTGATTGAACTCTTGATCTGATACATCTTCATGTTTACATTCTACTACAATATGTGGTTTTGTATGTTCTACATCATGGTAAACTATAATATCCGCTTCTTTAGAAGATGAAGCCATTTTGACAGTTTGAAACATTGATATATTTTCTTTTGGATAGCCATAATTTAGAATAAGTTTTAAATATGCTTCTGCTTGAACTATCTCTTCAGGATTTGTAAAATTTCTTTTTTTGTTGTTTTGATGAATGTAAGTTATATATTTATAATCTTCGTCAAATGATATTAAATTTTTTTCTATGCCAAGATGTATTAGATCACTGTTTTTCATGTATTCCCTTATCTCTTTTGATGTAAATTTACCCAAAATTAAATTATATTTGTGATGTGTAGCTAAGTCTTCTTATTTTACCTTTTTCTTCATATAGAACCATTGAATTAAAAAGATTTTACCTCGTTTCACCTCTTCTCGTTTCACCTCTCCTGAGGCGGAACGCATACATAAGCCAATCCATACTAGAATATCCAAACATCCCCTCCCCTCTATGGTACTTACTCAAAAACGAATAAACCAATCCATACTAAAATATCCAAATGAAATGAGAAGAACAAGATATAAAATAGTTGAATTAACACATCCACATTTTGTTACTTGTACAGTGCTTCATTGGTTGCCGATATTTAGAAGAAAAAGGTTTGGTGGAAGTGGAGAGGTTTTGGTAGGGTGTTTTAGTTTTTGTATGCATTTTGCTTTGGGAGAGGTGGAATGAGAAGGAAACTGATACCTTTGATGGCACTATGCGTAACACAAGAGTAAAAATAATCTATTCCAAATGTCAATTTTCCAGAATTGTTACTCGGATTCTATTTGTGAAATTTTGGAGATACTCAAAAAGAGTGGCTTTGCAAGTGAAAATATCGCTTTTGGAATGGGCGGAGCGTTGCTTCAAAAGCCCAACCGTGATACGCTCTCCTTTGCCATGAAAACTTCGGCGATTTGCATCGATGGAAGATGGAGAGATGTCTTCAAAGATCCCATTACCGATAGTGGCAAACGCTCCAAAAAGGGAAGATTGGCGGTGACTCACAAGCTTCAAACCCTACGCCTCGAAGATTTGGGCGATAGCGAAAATCTCCTCAAACCCATCTATCGAAACGGAGAGCTTTTAAAAGAGATAGATTTTGATAGCGTAAGAAAAAACAGTCAAACGATACCCACATGAAGCAAAATTGGTTCAATTTAAAACTGATGTTACGCACTTTTATCGGAAGTGGGACTTTGGTCCGAAATGCCATTGCATCTGCATATTTTACAAATAGAGTGCAGGTGCGTAAGGTCAGTTAAAATTTGAAAGGGAAATACTTACGTTGCCCAAAAACTTTATTGCAACTCTTTAAGCTTTTGATTTGTTGCAATCCATACACCTATTTTTTCTTATTTATAATGATACCGACACTGTGCAATAAGCAGTGCATCGTTAGTTAATTTGTAAACCAATCGATGCTCCATGGTAATACGCCTTGACCAATATCCTAGCCAGTTATATTTGAGTGGTTCAGGCTCTCCAACTCCATCAAAAGGGTCTCGTTGGATAGCTTTAAGAAGAGTATTTATTTTTTTGAGAACTTTTTTATCGTGCTGTTGCCAATAGAGATAATCTTCCCACGCATCATCTGCAAAACAAAGCTTCATTTGCAGGTCTCCTTTTCACAAAACAAAGCTATATAAAAATTCCTCTAGAAAACATCGCCCTTGGCAAGAGAAGCAATATAATTGTTTCATGACAAAACAAGCTCCCTCTCTTTGCCTTCGCCATCTTCCAATTGAGCAATAGCACGATTAAGCCGTTTTGCATTCGCTTCATTTTGCATAAGATAAGCCGTCTCTTCCATTGCACGGAAATCTTTAAGCGACACAATAACAACGGCTTCCTTATTTTGTCGTGTAACGATAATAGGTGTTGAATCCTCAACAACTTTATCAAAAGTTGCAGCTAAATGTTGTCTTGTTTGCGAGAAGTTTATTGTTTTCATAAAAGCTCCTTGTTGGTATATGTACATATTTTAGTACATATTTAATTAAACAAAGTTAAACAGCACACAATGGAGCTAATTGACAACTATTTTAGGATTTTAACTATTTTTATGATTTAAGATTGATAGGTAAGAAAGTGATGTATTTTTGGTTGCGGGAGCCAGATTTGAACTGACGACCTTCGGGTTATGAGCCCGACGAGCTACCGAACTGCTCTATCCCGCGACAGGAAAATTGTAGAGGATTGTTTTAAGAATCCGTGTGGATGGGGTAGAGGGATTCGAACCCCCGAATGTTGGTACCAAAAACCAATGCCTTACCGCTTGGCGATACCCCAATTGTGAATGGGTGGACGGAATTATAGCCAAAAGGTTCGCTATTGTCAAGTATTTTCATTAAAAGTAAAAAAAATTGCAAAAAGTCTTCTTTAGTATAGGAGTGGGTATAATATGATAGATTTTTTAAATTGGATATATTATACACTAAAAGGTACAAAAATGTCACAAGAGGCAATGAAGCGTGTAGAGGTCGCTATCGAAGAGATTAAACGAGGCAGAATGGTCATCATGATGGATGATGAAGATAGAGAAAATGAGGGGGATTTGGTCTATGCAGCGACTTTTTCGACTCCCGATATGGTCAATTTTATGGCGGTAGAGGCACGGGGGCTTATCTGTACGCCCATTACCAAAAGCATTGCCAATCGGCTTGAACTCAATCCCATGGTGGACAAAAACGACTCCAACCACACCACAGCGTTTACGATTTCCATCGACGCAGCCAAAGCCACCACGGGTATCTCTTCGGCAGAACGGGATATGACTATCAAACTCCTTGCGTCGCATCTTGCCTCGCCCAAAGATTTCGTTCGCCCTGGACACATCTTTCCGCTTGTCTCCAAAGATGGCGGAGTATTGGTACGCACAGGACACACGGAGGGGTCGTTGGATTTGTGCAAACTAGCAGGTATTGCACCCGTAGCGGTGATTTGTGAGATTATCAAAGAGAACGGCGAAATGGCAAGAAAAGAGGATTTGGAGATATTTTCAGCCAAACACACCATGCCTATTGTCTATATCTCCGATATTGTCGCCTATCGATTGGCCAATGAACAGCTCATTCGCCGCATAGCCGAGGAGGAGATTATGTTCTTTGGTTCTAAAGTGATGCTTATTCGCTACCAAGATCACATCGGACGAGAACACAAAGTGATACAGTTTTACAAAATGCACGATACCCAAAATGTAGGATTTCACAATATCGGGCTTGATGTCGATTTGATTTTAAATACCATGCGTTTTGACTACCTCACCAATACCATCGAATACCTTCGCAAAAATGGCGGGGTTTTGGTCTTTTTGGATACCAAAGTAATCTCCAAAGAACAAGCCAAAGAGTTTGGGATAGGCGCGCAAATCCTCAAAGAACTCAAAATCAAAAACATCAAGTTGCTTACCTCCAACAAAGATACAGAGTTTATTGGATTGAGCGGTTTTGGGCTTAATGTCGTCGAAAAGATTGTTATCGCCCAGTGAAGTTTCATCGCATTTATATTGAGATTACCGATATTTGCGGGCTTCATTGCAGCTTTTGTGCAACCAAACCCACCAATAAAACGATGAGTTTGGCACAATTTGAGGCTATTATCATCCAAGCCAAACGCTTCACCTCTCAAATAGCTCTGCACGTTATGGGTGATGCTTTGACGCTCAGTCATATTGGGAGCTTTTTGGAGCGTTTGCATCACCACAAACTGCGTACTATCCTAACGACAAGCGGTTACTACATCGCCAACCACTCCTACGATACGCTTTTCCATCCTACTATCAAACAAATCAACATCTCCATCAACAGCTACAACAAAAACACCAATCGTATCACGTTTGAGGAGTATTTAGAGCCTATTTTTAGGCTTATTGAGTACAAACGTGATAATGCCATTGAGACATTTATCAATCTACGTCTTTGGAATCTTGATAGCACATTAAGCGAAAAAGCCTTTAATCAAACTTTTTTTGATGCACTCAAACAACGCTTTGGAGTGGTGATAGAAAACATCCCCAGAGACTCTCGCCAATCGTTGCGTATCGCACCCAAAACGCTTGTGCATTTCGATAGCTATTTTGAGTGGCCCTCCCTTGACAATCCCTTTTACGGCGATGGCAGATGCGAGGGGCTAAAGTCTCATTGTGCTATTTTGGTCGATGGGACGGTGGTGCCTTGTTGTTTGGACGCTCAAGGAGTCATGGATTTGGGCAATCTTTACAAACAATCTTTAGAAACAATACTTTATAATTCCAAAACGCAAAGCATTCTTAATGGCTTCAAACAAGGTAAGGCCGTTGAGGAGCTGTGCCAACGTTGCAGTTATAAAAACAGATTTAAGGAGTGACCATGAACGATGATGCTAGAGCGATGCTGGTATTGGAAAAAGCGGTAATAAGAGCCAAAAGTATGCTTGAAAGCAGTCAAAACTTTCGACCTTTTGCCCTTATGCTCTATGAAGATGGCTCTATCAAAACGATTGAAAACAAGGTAAACGACATAGAAAATGCCTACGAACAGTTGCGAGATAGTATGAA
This sequence comes from Sulfurovum sp. FS08-3, assembly GCA_000830175.1. GTDB lineage: Bacteria > Campylobacterota > Campylobacteria > Campylobacterales > Sulfurovaceae > FS08-3. The sequence goes on from JQIS01000058.1 coordinate 65,700, forward strand.
AATCCGTGCTTTGGAGGGCGGTGTGGATGTGTTGGCTATCGCCATTGATACCCTTATCCCCGAACGCTTTGCCAAGGGAGTACCCAATGGAATCAGACTGCATCTGGAAGAGAAGAGTCAAAAAGATAAAAAAGTCTCAGCACGGTATATCTATGTGCCTTATCAGCTTGTGCAAGGAGCCTCTTCGGGTAAGATTACCGCACAGCTTTTTCAACCCGTACCGACAGGATTTCCCGCAGAGTTTTTGAAGTAAAAAAATCCAATCTACTCGATACGGTAATTGACGTAAAAGACAATCTTGGTTTTCTCTTTGGGCAGTGGGTATTGGGAGTATGCCCGTTCAATGACTTTGAGGGTATTTTCATCCAAAAAATAGGAGTTGGAGCTTTGGGTAATGACAAGATGGGAGATGGTGCCATCGGGATGAAGATAGAACGAAACGACATTAACTCCCTCTTGAAAAAGATCCAACGCCTCTAGGGGATAGCCATTGAGTACCAAAACCCGCTGGGTAATGGCATGAATGGTTTGGAGATTTTTGTTAATAAATTGCTTTTGTTTGGGAGTATAGCTTGTAAACTCCGCTCCGTAGAGACGATCTACCAATGGGTTGCTTTGGATTGGGGTTTGGGATTTTTTGGGTGGATTGTTTTTGACAATTTTTTTGACGGGTTCTTTTTTGACTATTTCCTTTTTAACTATCTCTTTCTTAATCGGCTCTTTTTTGACTATTTCCTTTTTGATTGGCTCTTTTTTAATGGGCTCTTTTTTGATTGGTTCTTTTTTGGGTTGCTCTTTTTTAACTATCTCTTTTTTGATTGGCTCTTTTTTGGGCTTTGGGGGTGTTGGCTTTGGGGTAGGTTTGATAATGGGTTTGGGTTTTGGCATAGGCGGTGTTGGCTTTTGGGGCGAGGGTTGAAAATTGGCAAGATTGAGATTGATAGGCTTCTCATCGGGTAGGATTTTGGGTTTTTTAGGTGACTCTTGATTGATAAAAAAAAGAGCAATAAGAAGCAAATGAATAGATACCGATACGATAATGGCTACTGCAAATCGAATGATAGACTCCTTGAAAAAAACAATTTTTAGTATATCACAAAAGTTATTTAAATATAATAACGTCACACAACCACCAAGGAGCAATCTATGCGAATATTTTTACTGCTTTTACTCTCTTTACCACTCCTAGCCAAAGCACCATTGTATGGCGATATAGACCAAGATGGCAAAATCGAGTCGATGGAACTACGAGACTACGGAAGCAATGATGTGGGCAAATTTTATCAACTTATTGTCAAAGATGATAACGGCAACGTCCTATGGAAAGCAAAAGAGAACTTTGATGAGAACAATCCTTACAGTTTTTTTGAAGCCCATCACGGTATCTCAATGCCTCAAATTTTGCTCGATTGCGACAAAGATGGCAAACTAGAACTCCTAGCTCCTCAACCCCAAAGCGATGTTTCACCTACCTATTTTAAAAGACTCAAATGGATGGGGAGAGCCTTTAGCATGATGCCTCCTATGGCACTTATGATGCAAAATCCCAATCGCTTTGAGTGGATAGATACACAAGATTATCAAGGAAGTTGGGTATCGAGCTTTGTTGGTATCGAGGGGAGTTTGGTCAAAGTCAATATCACACAATACCGCAACGAAGAGGTCAAAATGGGTGTAGCCCTATTGGAGCTTGATAGCCGTGGAGCCAATGTGATAAGATGGATTGAAGCACTGCAAAATCCAGATACCCACACTCAAGATAGTACCGATAAGACGACCTCAAAACAACTCAAACTCAACCTCCAACTCACCGTGCGATACTCTCCTAGTGCCAAAAGCAAACTCCAAAAGAGCCATGAACGCATTGCCGCCTCTTTGATACTTAGCCAATACGACAACGAAGAGATGAAGATAGAAGGAGTAGCGACAAAAGAGGCTCTCTTTACAATCGACGAGGATGTTAAGATTGAGACCATGGATATTCAACAAGGACACCACTATGAACCCGATAAAAACTACAAAGTAAACATCAATCTCTACACCGCTAGAGAGGTATTTCAAGATAATCTACTCGATTGCCGTAGTCGCAGCGGCGATATAGACTTTGATCTCTCAACCATCCAAGGAGGTGTGATTGAGTATTATTGTAAGTTGATTAGGGAGCAATGATGAAACGATTTAAAATATTATCTATATTTTTAATTTTGATTTTGCAAAGTTGTGGAAGTACAAGTGCCAATAGTCAAACAGATGATACGGAAATATCCGCTGATGCCCGTTATGATTGTATCACAACACCCAATCTGCAACTTGGAGAGAAGGCAACCTATCGCTTTAATGATAAAGGCAAAATCTCTTATTTGAGTGCTGAAGTAATAGATGAAGACAATCAAAGCTATACTATTGCTTTTGAGGAGAACAAGGAGGTTCAATATTATCAATGGCTAAAAAATTGCCAAACTTCTGAAACTTTAAGTGCAATTTACACAGACGCTAAAAAAAACTATATTCTAAGAGGAGCATACAGCCAAAATACCTCTTCACAAAATACAAATGACACATCAGAAGATGCGTCTAGTACAGATGGAGTCATGCAGGGTTTCTATTTGACTAAAATAACGCAACTAGAGAGTTTTACAGTAGAAGCAGGAACATATACTTTGGTAGAAAAAACACTTTTAACGGCACAAAGTACAGATTTGGCTATAGCTTTTTACGAATCTTATCTCAAAGAGTCTATATATTATGATGTCAATATACCATTTGTAGGTTTATTAAAGAGTATTGATGGGTATAGAGATGATTCCAACATCACTATTGAACTTATTTATTGGAATGGTTTATAGATGGATTTCATAACGGATATTTACGCACGATATTGATGGAGTATTTTTTTGAAGTGCGTAAAGCCAGAGTTTAAATCAAAATCTAATCGAAAGATAAAAACTTACATCAAACCTCTTGTCGTTGCTTAAAAAGTTGTTTTTATGATAGATGACATAGGAGGGTTTGGTGGTGGTTTCGTATTGACTTGCTACCAACCACTCATGATAGACCCAGTGGATAAATCGTAGCATATCGCCGTGTTCTCCTTTGAAATCAAACTTCGCATAGACCCCACTGGAAATCTTAAACATCGGCAAACGGTTACTTTGGACTCTCGTCCCTTTTGGCAAAACGATACAAGCGATGTATTGGCACTCATTCAAGGGAGTAATGGCAGGGTTATCGTGCAATAAAGCAATTTGAGTGTAGTTTTGGATGTCATTGCTCAGTATCCACGCTTGAAGCTTTTGCCACGTCTCTTTGATATTGACATTGTAGCCTTGATTGCGGATATAGTAGCTCTCAAATACAGGCATTTTGACAATCTCAGGGCTAATATGGCTAAAATCCGCCATAGACTCCATCGCCGATTTGGATTGTTGCAAAATCAAATAGGAATAGAGCTTGTATCCATCGTCCCGCCACAACTTAGGTGTCATTCCAAAACGTTTTGTAAAGGCTTTGATAAATGAGGAGTGCGAGGAGTAACCGCACGCATTGGCAATCTCCGATACGGTTGAATATTGATTGGTCAAAAGCAAATTGGCAGCTTTTTGCAACCTAATGGATTGAATCGATTCGTGAATGTTTTTGCCAAAAATCTCTTTAAAGAGGCGTTGAAGATGAAACTTGCCTACACCCCTATCACGACTGAGTTCATCAATAGAGATATGCGTCTCAATGTGGGTATAGATATAGTACATCGTATCATTGGCTATTTGGGTATGGCGTTCTAGTGTGTCTCGTTTCATAACAATAATTGTAGCACAAAAATCTCATTAAATATATGTATAAATTCCACTAGAGGTGGTGAGAAAATGATGAAACTAAAGCCCACCGCCCGAGAGTTACTCTTTATCCAAATGTTTTTTAAGCTCATCTATTGAGATATTAAGTTCTTTGGCTACATCTTCGATTGAGAGTTTAAATTTTTCTATCATTATCTGTGCACTTTTAAATGTTGCCTCAATAACTCCGTCTCGTTTGCCTTGACTGATTCCTTGACTGATTCCTTGACTGATTCCACGTTCAAATCCTCTCTCAATTCCTCGTTCAATCCCTCTTTCCATTCCAATATTATAGCTTGGTAGGTCTTCAAATTTCATATCTCGCAACATACTCTCTACCTCCTTAATTTTTTGTTGTAAATCTCTATTGGTTGACAGCTCTTCAAGTATGAGCATATATTTGCCCAATCTATGGCTATTATCTTTGGTTAATTCCTGCAATCTTTGGATGATATAGGCTTATTATATCTTTTTCATTGCGTTGTTTGAAATCACACAATATTGCCAACACCAAAGCATCGGGTGTATCCATCTTGAGAAACTTCTCACAATCAATAGTGTGCATATCTATAATATTATAACCAAATTTCAGATTATCTTCAAGAATAGTATCATGCATTTTAAGAGCAGGTTTACCGATATAGACCACATATTGATGCAGCGGTAATGACTCAAAACGCATTTTGATGTCATTATAGTATCTTAGCATTCTTCTATGCATGGTCATATCGTTATCGTTTTGGATTTCAAGATGAAGTATGCCCTCAACGCCATTAATCTTACACAGAGCCACAATATCAGCCTCTCGTTTTTCGATGCGTTGGAGTTCTTTATCGACAAACTCAATATCCGTTACTTCAAGCTCTAGGATATATTTAGCTATATCTTGAGTGATGGTTTTGATGGTATCTTTGGTGGTGATGTCTTTTTTCATGGAATGATTATAGCTTAAAATTTTAAATCAAATATAAAAGCACAAAATAGTCATAAAATAGCAACTATAGAACAAAAATATAAGCACTATAGAACAATAATAGTAGCACAAAAAAGGAAGATAAAAAGAGAAATAGAGACTACAATTGCAGTTGAAATTTTATGGGAGATACCAAATGAAAAAAATTAAAAAAGTTTTGATCGCCAATCGTGGTGAGATTGCTTTACGGATTATTCGTGCTTGTAAAGAGCTTGATATTAGAAGTGTTGCCATCTTTTCGGAGATTGATGTAGAGGGTGTTTGGGTACGCAAAGCCGATGAGTGCTACCCTATTACGGGCAATGTGGTACAAGCCTACCTCAATCAAGAGATTATTCTCTCCATCGCCAAAAAAGCAGGGTGTGATGCGATTCATCCAGGGTATGGATTTTTGAGCGAAAACGCTGATTTTGCCCAAGCGTGTGAGGATAATGGCATTATTTTTATCGGTCCAAAGCCCCAACACATCGCTCTTTTTGGTGACAAAATGGCCTCCAAAGTCGCCATGAAAGCCGTGGGTGTGCCTGTATTGGAGGGTACGGATGAACCCATTAGCGACATCCATGAAGCCGCAAAGATAGCCAAAGAGATTGGTTTGCCCATTATTATCAAAGCGGCTTTTGGTGGCGGTGGACGAGGAATGCGTATCGTCAAACACAACAAAGATTTCAAAGAGGCATTTGAGAGTGCTACCAATGAAGCAACCAAATATTTTGGACGAGGTGAGGTGTTTATTGAAAAATATGTCGAAAATCCCCGCCATATTGAGATCCAAATCATCGCCGATAAGTACGGCAACGTAGTTCATTTGGGTGAACGTGATTGCTCTATCCAAAGACGACATCAAAAAGTTATCGAGATAGCACCCTCGCCCAGACTCAATCCCCAAACACGCAAAGAACTCTATCGCATTGCCACCAAAGCGATGTTAAAACTAGGCTATGAGAGCGTAGGAACGGTGGAGTTTTTGCTTGACCCCAACGATACCATCTATTTTATTGAGATGAATACCCGTGTACAAGTGGAGCATCCCGTTACGGAAATCATTAGCGGTATAGATATTATTCAACGTATGATAGAGATAGCCGATGGAGACAAATTGAAATTTTTGCAAGAGGAGATTGCCTTTAGAGGGTATGCGATAGAGTTTAGAATCAATGCCGAAAACCCACAAAAAAACTTCTTCCCCTCAAGCGGTACAATTACCAAATACCTTACCCCAGGAGGTCCAGGTGTGCGACTCGATACCCATATCTATTCAGGATACACGATTCCGCCAAGCTACGATTCGATGGTAGGCAAACTCATCGTTTGGGCGCTTGATTGGGAAGGAGCGGTCAAAAAAGCACGACGGGCTTTGGATGAGTTTCATATCGAAGGGGTGGATACCAATATTACACTCCATCGTGAGATTGTACAAGATGAGGATTTCAAAGAGGGGAACTTCAATACAACCTATCTCGATACCAAAATGGAAAAATTCAAACTAAGCAGTGCCAAACATATTCAAGAAGAGGAAGAAAAAGTCTCTCATTTGATGCGTTTTATTGAAAAAATCAAATCCAAAGCCATTCAGGCACGACACTAAGGAGTCTCTATGCCCATTGCCAATCTCCTAGAGGGAAACCGACAATTTCAACAAATAGGATTTAAAAAACACGAAGAGGACTTTGGTCGCCTTACCCACGAGGGGCAAAATCCCGATATACTCTTTATCGGGTGTAGTGATAGCCGTGTCGTACCCGATCTTATTGTCGATTCCAAACCAGGAGATATGTTTATCTTACGCAATGTGGGCAATTTCGTACCGCCCTACAAACCCGATAACGATTTTCACGGCTCTGCAGCGGCTATTGAGTATGCCGTGTCGATTCTTAATGTCAAAGATATTATCGTTTGCGGACACTCGCATTGCGGAGCGTGTGCAGCTCTCTACAAAGAGTTGGGCGACGATGAGGGGATTACACATATCAAAAAATGGCTAGAGATTGGCAAAGGAGCCAAAATCACCAATCCCAACCTCACGCAAGAACAAATCTACACAGAGACCGAAAAAGCTTCGATTGTTTTGCAGTTGCGCAATCTCTTAACCTATCCCAAAGTCAAAGAGCGAGTAGGCAACCAAACGCTCGAACTCCACGGATGGTACTACAAAATCGAAACAGGCAAGATTGAGGTTTACAATCGTACTTTAAATAGTTTTGAAGCACTCCCGTAATGGGGAGAGCTATTGCAAAAACCTAAACCCCCCTAATAATACTCGCTTTGCCACTCTCTATGCAGACGACTTTATTGTTATCTTGATCGTGGAAGATGCTAATGAGGGTATTG
>JQIS01000059.1 GCA_000830175.1 Sulfurovum sp. FS08-3
TACTGGTTCCATGGGTTACATTATAGCATATTTAGGAGGAGCTAACCGACTAGCCTGTTTATTTTAAATTAATTTTAAAGACTACCCCATGCCAAATCCTACACACTTATCACCGCTTCAGCAAAGCCGACTAGAGTTTATCAAGATTGCCCAAGTCTCCTCTGACTGGGTATGGGAGATTGATGAAAAAGGGCTTTATACCTATGTCTCTGACAAAATAAAAGATTTTTTGGGGTACGTTCCTGATGAGATTTTGGGCAAAACACCCTTTGATTTTATGCGACCCGATGAGGCAATGCGACTTCAAAAGATTTTTGGAGCCTATCTTATCGACCCCAAACCTTTTCGTGATCTTGAAAATATCAACCTGCACAAAAACGGAGAGGTTGTTATTCTCTCAACGAGTGGCTTTCCTGTTTTTGATGAGGAGGGAAAATTTTGCGGTTATCGTGGAAGCGATCGAGATATTACCAAACTCAAACATCTCATCTCAAAGCTAAGACAAAGCGAATACAACCTCAAACAAGCCCAAAGGGTTGCACACATTGGGCATTGGGAACTTGATTTGCTCACCAACAAACTCTTTTGGTCCGATGAGGTCTATCGTATCTTTGGGGCAGAGCCGCAATCCTTTGAAGCTACCTATGAAGCTTTTTTAAGTTTTGTGCCAATTGAAGACCACGAAACTGTCCACAATGCTTATACAAACTCCATCATCAACAAAACCGCCTATCATGTCACGCACAAAATCCTCACCAAACAAAAAAAGCTCAAATATGTCGAAGAGCGGTGTGAGCATATTTTAGATAGCAACGGTAATGTCATCAAATCCATTGGCACCGTTCACGATATTACCCAAAAGATACTCAAAGATAAACAAATCTATCTTGCTTCTAGCGTCTTTGAGTACTCCACCGATGCTATTGTCATTACCAGCGACAAAAACAAAATCGTCGCCGTCAATAGAGCCTTTACGCAACTTACGGGCTACACGCGTGAAGAGGCGATAGGCAAAAATCCACGGGTACTAAGTTCGGGCTGGGGAGATAAGGGCTTCTACCAAAAAATGTGGTCGGATATTGTCAAAAAGGGTCTTTGGCAAGGTGAAATTTGGGATAGAAAAAAAGATGGTACACTCTACACAGCCGATCAATCCATTATCGCCATACGCAACGATTTTGGAAAAATCGAAAACTTTATCGGTATCTCTCACGATATTACCCATGCCAAAAGCCAACAAGAGCAGATTACAAAACTGGCATTTTATGACTTTTTGACCAAACTTCCCAATCGAAAATTTTTCAAAGAGCAAGTTGAAGATCGTATCAAATCCTTGCATCACAACCCCTCAACTTTTGCTTTGCTCTTTTTGGATCTTGACAACTTCAAATGGGTCAATGATACTTTGGGACACAAGATAGGCGATAAGGTGCTTCTCTATGTCGCCAAAGATATTCAATCGGTTTTGCATGAGGATTGTATCGTGGGGCGATTGGGTGGCGATGAGTTTGTGGTATTGATACCCTATCACGATTTGCTTTTGGTTTCTAAGATAGCCCAAAAGATTATTGACCGCATCAAAGAACCCATTTCCATCGACCACTACACCATCAATATCGGTTGGAGCATAGGCATTAGCCTCTATCCTGACAATGGGGATAACTACGATGATTTGCTCAAAAATGCCGATTTGGCGATGTACGGAGCCAAAGGGAGTGGCAAAAACAACTACGTCTATTTCAATGACGAGATGAACGACAACGCCCACAAACGTATGCAACTCCACAACGCCCTCAAACAAGCCCTCAAAAATGGCGATTTTTATCTCGTCTATCAGCCCAAAATAGATTGCAAAATGGAGAGAATCGTGGGGGCGGAGGTGCTTTTGCGTTGGGAGAGTCAAGAGTTGGGGGTGGTTGATCCTACTGTTTTTATACCCGTTGCCGAAGAGAGCGGTTTGATAGTGGAGCTAGGCTATTGGGTCTTTGAGCAGGTTTTTAGAGATACCCAAAGGCTTCTTAAGCTGGGGTTTAAGGATTTTACTATCGCTATCAATGTCTCTGTGGTGCAACTTGAAAAACAAGACTTAATTGAAAAAATCATGAAGCTTATAGAGTACTATAAACTCGAAACCAAATATTTTGAGATAGAGGTTACCGAAAGCGGACTTATGTCCAATATCGCCAAACTCGATAGAGTCATTGCGTGTTTTGTGCAACACGGTTTTAGCGTAGCGATTGATGATTTTGGTACAGGCTACTCCTCGCTTCAATACCTCAACAAGCTCTCTTTTAATACCCTCAAAATTGATAAAAGCTTTATCGATGATATCGAAACCAAAGGCAGAGTCATTGCCCAAGCCATTATGGGACTTAGCAAAACGCTAGGCTTTGTATCGGTAGCCGAGGGAGTAGAGACACAAAGACAAGTTGAAATATTAAGAGAGATGGGGTGCGATATTATCCAAGGCTATCTCTACAGCAAACCTCTTGTTTTGGAGGATTTTATAGAGTATTTTAGAGATTGCACGATTCGCTTTGAGCAAATACAAGAGTAAATCTTTCTCGTTCCGCCTCAGGAGAGGTGTTGTAGTTGCTAAGAATAGAAAGAGAAGTAACAAATACAAGCTACATTTTATTTAATTAGATATATACTACAAGTATAAACTTACCAAGGAAGTACAATGACTGTAACTGCTAAAGATTTACGATTTAATGTCAATATGCTTTTTGATGTGCTGGGTAAAGGTGAAGATATTACAATCACTTACAGAGGCAAACCAAAAGCAAAACTCATCTCTATGGATAAAAATAGCACTAACAACAAAAAAGATGATTCGCTTTTTGGATTATGGAAAGATAGAGATCTATCTGTAGATGATACGGTTCGTGGTATGAGAAGAGGAAGAAATTTTGCTCTATGATTATTTAGTAGATACTGATGTTCTTATTTGGTATCTAAGAGGTAATGAGAATGCTTATAAGCTCATTCATTCTTTGGGAGACTTTTGTATCTCTTCTATAACCTATATGGAGCTAGTACAAGGGATGAGAAATAAAGATGAACTTAGAACTTTACAAAAGACACTCAAGCAGTGGAATGTCAAAACTCTATTTGTAAGTGAAGAGATTTCAGCTAAAGCACTTTTTTATGTGGAAGAATATTTTTTAAGTCACTCTTTGGAGTTAGCCGATGCTCTAATAGCTTCAACAGCTACACAATACGGTATGAAACTTATCACTGCAAATGATAAACACTATCGGAGAGTAAAAGAGTTGGATTTACAGGTTTTTAGACCGTAAGTTTTCTACTCGTTATCCATCATCTCCTTAAACTCCTCGAAGCGATACCGCTCTTGCATTTGCTCTTTGGCGTGATTGAAGCTCTCCAATGCTTTGCCCTCAAACGTTGAGCCGTTGCTTTGGAGTTTGGCATAGATAGCATTGAGATGGTTGGGTGCAATCCCCTCCAAGAAAGGGTGGTGCATTTGATAGGGAATATCCTCTAAATTTTTGGGCATAGGAAAATCGCTGTAGTACTGCCCGATGCTATTGACTCCCCAAAAATCAACCCCGAGTTTCATATAAAAACGAATCGATGAGGAGACGGCAAAGAGCTTGACACGCTCAATCGCCAAAGGTTTCAACTCCTCAAATACAATCGTAAGTATCGCTTTGGCATAGCCGTGGTAACGATGGGGATAGGGGGTAAAGAGGTTGTGAAGAGTCAAATACTCTTGATTTTTGGAGATATGATAAAAGAGATAACAAACCGCCTCTTTCCCCTCATAAAGTACCACACACGGTTCTCTCTCCCAATTGTAATAGCTATCCCACCACTCCAAAGCCTCTTTGGCAAATCGTAGCGTAGCCAAGTGATTCATCTCCATGACGCTATCAATGTAGGCTTGACGGTTGAGCTTTTGGGTAAACATCGGTTTCCTTAAAAAATCTTTTGATGGTGTTGATTGTAGTGCAATAACCATCAAAAAATCGCAAAAAGGTGTATAAAATTTACGCAACTTGCTTCTAATATATATGTATTGCATTCCATATATTTTTTAGATACAATAGGATTGCAAAACAATCAAAGGCTACACTATGTTAGAAGAACTTTTTATAAAGAGTAGAGATTTTATCAATATCAATAACCAAGAGTACAAAAGGTACTTTATCAAAACTAAACAACTAGAGCATAGATTATCTATTATTATTGGTTCAAGGGGTATCGGTAAAACAACTACAGTTGCACAATATATCCAACTGCATTACAAAGAAAACGAAGCACTCTATGTCAATCTTGATGATATACAAATCTCTTCAAAATACACGATGACAGCTATCGCAGAGGAGTTTGTGCTTAATGGTGGAAAGCTTCTGTGTTTTGATGAGATACACAAATATGAAAACTGGTCGGCTGAACTCAAAAACATCTATGATAGATTTGATAAATTAAAAATGATAGCAACTGGTAGTTCGGCACTCCAAATAAACAAAGGGAGTCACGATTTAAGTAGGAGAGCTATCGTTTATAATATGGTAGGTATGAGCTTTAGAGAGTTTTTGGAGCTTCACTACGGATATAAGTTTGAAGCAATTACTTTAGAAGATGTGATATCAAATCATATAGCAATAGCAACCATGATTAAAAATACAATAGAGGAAAATGACCAAAAGATAATTCCACTCTTTAAAGAATATCTCAAACACGGTTACTATCCATATTTTTTATCTATGCCAAATGAAGTGATGTTTTTACAAACCTTACAACAAAACATCAATGTATCAATAGAGAGTGATTTACTTAACATCTACCCTAAACTCAATGGAAATAGTGTAAAGAAAATCAAGCTATTACTTTCAGTCATTATCAAAAGTGTACCGTTTGAACCAAAAATAAGTGAACTCAAAATCGCAACCGAAATAAAAGATGATAGAACTCTCAAAGATTATCTAGCAAAACTTGACGATGCTGGACTTATTAAGCTATTGATGCAAAATTCACTGAGTATGAAAGCATTTGATAAACCAGAAAAGATTTTTTTAGCTAATCCAAATTTGATGTACACAAGAGAACCAAATATTGGAAACCTAAGAGAAACATTTTTTGTAAATCAATTGGATAATTACTATAAGAATAAACAGTCGCTCAGTGATGAGGGTATATATGCGAGTAATAGTGGTGATTTTTATTGCCAAGAAAAATATATATTTGAAGTTGGGGGCAAAGGAAAAGGATTTAGTCAAATTAAAGATATACCCAATTCTTATGTTGCAAGTGATGATTTGGAAGTTGGTATTGGAAATAAAATTGCTCTTTGGTTGTTTGGGTTTTTGTATTAACTGACCTTATGCACTTAAAAATTACCCCATCGAAATAAATCATTGGCAACATTGTGAAGCAATCTAAGATTTACAATAGATTGCTTCGTGCTTTGAATGAGTCGCCCAAAAACCTACTCCCTAAAAAAGCGTCGTAGCTTATCGAGCCATCCGTCGTTCATAAAGATGAGTCGGTAGTAGCCTTTGATGGGTTGATAGACTCTAATAGAGCCTTGCATCTTCTCATCCATAGTGGGATAATCCTCTCGGTGGTTAGCACCTCGGCTCTCTTTGCGTTCCATGGAGGCAAGTATGACCGTTTGGGCTACCTCAAGGGCGTTTTTGAGTTCTAAAATAGAGATAAGTTCGACGTTGTTGGTGCGTCCTTTGTCGATGCAGTGGAGAGTATTGACCTCAGATTGGAGGTAGCGGATATAGTCGTAGGCTTTGATGAGTTTGGCTTCGCTTTTGGTAATACCGCAATCTTCAAACATACTTTTGCCCAACGAAATACGCATGGCGTTGAAGTTTTTGGTAGTATCCATATCGAAGATAGTATCGACAATGCGTTGATCGTGGGCTACAATATTGTAATCAATGGGCAACAGTTTACGATTTTGGATATATTTAAGTGCCTTTTGCCCTGCCAATTCACCAAAAACCACCCCTTCAAGCAACGAATTACCACCCAAACGATTGGCTCCATGCACCCCCACCGCCGCACACTCACCGCAGACAAAAAGCCCTTTGATAGTCGTTTGGGTCATATCCGATTCAATGCCTCCCATGGTGTAGTGGGCTAGAGGCTTGATGGGAAGCAACTCTGTGCTTACATTAATACCCATCATATTGTAGGCACTTTTGTAGAGACTGGGGAGCTTGGTTTCGATGGTTTGGAGGCTAAGATGACGCAAATCGATAAAAACCTCATGCCCCTTTTCAAACTCTCTAAGTATCGCACGACTCACCACATCTCTGGTTTCAAGCTCATCGACAAAGCGATCTCCCAAACTATTGACAAGGTATCCACCCTCGCCACGAGCCGCTTCGCTCACAAGGTAGCTTCCTTTTGCCAAACCTGTAGGGTGAAACTGCACAAACTCCATATCTTTGAGCCGTAACCCCGCACGCAAAGCCACGGCGTGTAAATCCCCCGTATAATCGGGAGCGTTGGTAGAGTAGCCACGATAAATCCCACCGTAACCACCCCCTGCAAGTATCACAGCTTTGGCAGGATAGACCACTACGGAGCTATCGATTCGTCGTATCGACACCACACCGCTTATACGATTATCAAGCTGGGTGATGTTCATAATAAAGTTATTGACGACAAAATCAACGCCCATGCTTTTGGCTTTTTTGATAAGCGTACCCGTAATAGCCCCTCCCGTTTTGTCTCCTACATAACACGTCCGTTTAGAACTTCCCCCTCCAAAGCTTCGCTGGGCAATGCTCCCATCTTCGTTGAGTGCAAACTCCACCCCGTACTCTTCAAGCTTTTCGATAATAAAACCCGCTCTATGGCACATATAACCAATGGCTTTTTTGTTGCCCAGTCCGTAACCGCCACGGTAGGTATCCTCGATGTGTTTATCGATTTCGATTTGATCGTTTGTATCAAGTACGGCATTGATACCTCCACTAGCTAGTGAACTGTTGGATTTGAAAAGATTGCCTTTGGTGATGAGTGCTACTTTGTTGGTACCACTTTTGGCTTCAATGGCCGCCATCAATCCCGCTACTCCGCCTCCTACGACGATAATATCATAAATCATCGCTAGAGCCTATAGAGTAGATGGTATCGACTGCTAGATACCGCTTTGATTTGCGAAATGGCTACGTTTTGTCTAATGTGCAAAGGGACTTTGGAACCAAAGAGAGAACTCACAATAGAGGGCGTTGAGCGTACAAACTGAAGGGCGAGTTGAATATCGCTTGTGAGCGTCATGCTGCTATCCAAAATAGCCCCTGTATTGGCAGAAAAGGATTTGTGAAAGAGATTCATTTGAAGCAACGATGAGGAGCTAATAACCCCAATACCCAGCCTATGAGCCGCTTCCAAAATCGTACACGCTTCGTGGCTAACTCTTTGGGTGGGTTGGGTGTAGGCTTGTACTTTTGCCATGTTAAAAGGGAGTTGGATATATTTAAATCGGTGGTTTGTTCCCCCTACCTTTTGGGCAATTTCAACCAATTTTTCTAGCGAAATTTGCTCTTCGTTATTGCTTGTAAAGCCATTCCAAACCGCTACACCGTAGTATCTAAAGAGTCCTTTGGTAGCCAATGCTTCAAAGCGTTCAAAGATTTTTTCGATTTGTTTATAAAAAGCCTCTTGCCCCAAAGAGAGCATTTGCATCTCGGGATTGTGAAGATAGTAGATATCAAAAGCCTCTATCCCTACATTTGCCAAGCTTCGTTTGCAACTCCACTCCAAAAAATCAGGACTCATACAGTGCTGGTCAAGCTCAATGTCGCTCTCTTTGGCTAGATTAGCCTCGATAATATTCTCTTTTATCCATGCGTAGGGGTTGGTGGGGAAGGGATAATCCAGCTGGATAAATCCCCCTTTGGAGCAGATGATAAGCTCTTGACGTTTGATACTATCGCCCAGTTCTCGCAACGCTTCGCCTATCTCTTTTTCGCTTTGACCGTAGCGGTAGTTGGATGCGGTATCGATAAGGTTGATACCGTTTTGTATCGCCTCCTTGACCGCTTCGATGTAGTGAAAAAGATAGTTCTCCTCTTTGTAGGGTTCTTTGTTGAAAGTACCCAATCCCAGTTTGGAAAATACCAAATCGTTATGTTGGACGTAAAAATCTCTATAGTGTGAGAATTTTTGTGCAAAATTACGGGTATCTTCAAGTGTAGCGTGCTGCATTGCCCATTCCTCGTTACATTTTTGTACTATTGTGGTTTGCAAAAACTATTCCTTGCCTAAGGAACACTTCTTGTAATAGATAGTTTTAGAAAACTGATGTTATACACTTTATCCAATGTATCATCTTTGAACCAGTCATTGCGAGGTACGAAGCAATCTATTTTAAATTGTGTCACCACGAACGACCTTGAAAGCGAAGCGATTCGAGAGTGGTGACGCTTTTTTGCCTACTTTTTTCTAAAAAAAGTAGAAATAAACTTTAGATTGCTTCACAATGTTGCCAATGACCTGTTTCAATGGGGTAATTTTTAGGTGTGCAAAGTTCAGTTAAATAATGAAATAAGAAAGGATAGATTATGAGTTGTTCAACAGGCGGTTGCGGTACGCACAGCGATATGGGCTTCGACCCCAACAATGCACAAGCCATGGCAATACAAGAAAAAATCAACAACCACCCCTGCTACAGCGAAGGGGCACACCAACACTACGCACGGATTCACGTACCCGTAGCCCCTGCGTGTAATATTCAGTGCAACTATTGCAATCGAAAATACGACTGCTCCAACGAGTCTCGCCCAGGTGTAACCAGCGGTAAACTTAGCCCCCAAGAGGCGGTCAAAAAGGTGCTTTATGTAGGCGGCGATATTCAACAACTCTCCGTAGTGGGCATAGCAGGGCCAGGCGATGCGTTGGCAAATCCCCAAAAGACCTTTGAGACTTTTAAGATGTTGCAAGAAAAAGCTCCCGATTTGAAGCTTTGTCTATCGACCAATGGACTCAAACTTCCCGATTACATCGATGAGATTGTCAAATACAATGTCGATCACGTCACCGTAACCATCAATACCGTCGATGAGAGCGGTGAGATAGGAAGCCAAATCTATCCGTGGATACATTGGGAACACAAAAAGATACGGGGCAAAGAGGGGGCAAAAATCTTACTTCAAAGACAATTGGAGGGGATTAAGATGCTCGCCCAGCGAGGTATTTTGGTCAAAGCCAACTCCGTACTTATCCCTGGTATCAACGACAAAGACCTCCCCAACGTCGCCAAAAAACTCAAAACGCTTAATGTCTTCTTGCACAACATTATGCCTTTGCTAAGCGCACCTGAATTTGGTACAAAGTTTGGACTCGAAGGAGTCAAGAGTGCTACCGACCAAGAGGTAATGGCAGCCCAAGAGGCGTGCGGAATGGATATGAAGCTTATGAAACATTGCCGACAGTGCCGAGCCGATGCGGTGGGACTTATAGGTGAAGATAGAGGCGAGGAGTTTACCAATAAGAGCTTTGCGGGGCTTAGCTTTGATGAACTCGAACGAAGATACGACATTGACGCACGAGCCAAAAAGCATGAGATTATCGAAAACTGGAGAGCCAATCTAGCCCACGCCAATGAGCGTATCAAGATCGAAAATGGAAGCAAAAACCAATTAAGCACCACAGGCAAAACCTATCTCGTAGCCGTCACCACGGGCGGTGAGGGGATGATCAATACCCATTTTGGTTCGGCCAAAGAGTTTCTTGTCTATGAGGCAGGTGACAAAGCGATTAAGTTTGTGATGCATCGCAAAATTGAGAGTGCCTATTGCAACGGTGCGGAAAACTGCAACGGCAATAATCCTATCGAAGAGATTAAAACCACGCTTAAAGATTGCGATATTTTATTGACCCAAAAGATAGGCGATTGCCCCATGAGTGAGCTTAGCTCTATTGGACTCATAGCCGATGAGAGCTATGCCAATGAACCCATCGAAAAATCAGTCTTTGAAGCGGTCAAAAAGCACTTTTTTACCACCCACAAAGAGGCGGAGCTAGGATAACAAAAGGTGGGTTAGCAAACCCACTTTGCCTCTGTTCCACCTCTCCCGAGGTGGAATGCATACAAAAGCTAAAACAACCTACCAAAACCTCTCCACTTCCACCAAACCTTTTATGTTCTCATAATCTCTGTGTTGGTTCGACTATTTTGTATCTGCTTCTTCGCATAGGTATTATAGTTTTTTGAGATTAATGGTTGGTTTTGTATATGTAGTTTTGTTGAGGTTTTGAAGTCCAATAGAGCATTATGAAGCTAGAGCTTCGTAAGGAGGAAAGTTCCTGTATGCATTCCACCTCGGGAGAGGTGGAACGAGAAAGCTCATACTACCTGTAGTAAAGTCCATATTATCACTTGGGGTAAATGTTTTATTCTCATCATAATCTCCTGCTGTGATAAGTGAGCCTTTATTATGGGTATTGCCTTTGACTTTGATTTGAGTTATTGGAAAAAGCTAATAGAAAAAACAATATAATTATATTTTATAATAAAGGCATATAGTGTATCAAAAAATATTAATTCAATTACAAGTGATTTTTACAATCTTTTTTATAATAGTTTTAGTGTTAACCTATACTCACTCTGAAGATATTAAAAAAAATGCTAGAATTCAAATAGTCGATAAAGTAATAGAATTAATTGAGCCGAAAATAAAATTAGCAGAAAAAACTGTAAATAGCAAAGGAACCCAAAAATTTTTAAATAATAGTCAAGTTAAAATAGCAAAATCTGAAATATTTTCTTATAGAAGAGATCCTATTAATTATGTAACTCAAATAATGCAAAGTAAAAATATACCAAATGGAAAGGATAATACTTTACTAAAAAAAATTTTTGACTGGCAACTAACTATTCAAAAATACATCAATGACTCTTTTTCCAACTTACTGAAAGATATTCGAATATTTTGCACTACAAATATTATTGCTCTTTACAGGCTAGTCGGTTAGCTCCTCCTAAATATGCTATAATGTAACCCATGGAACCAGTAAAGCTAAAAGAGGCTAATGTTTGAAGCACTTGCATCACAAAGGGTTGTGGATTGGTGGTGTTGTCTTCTGTGGTTGGTTCTTCGATAGTAGCGTTGTCTTCTGCTGTAGTGTTATTATCAACTACGGGTTCATTGGTACTATTATCTTCCACTGTTGGCTCTTCAGTAGTAGTATTGTCCTCTGTTGTAGGTTCATTGGTACTATTATCTTCCACTTTTGGCTCTTCGGTAGTAGTATTCTCCTCAACGGTTGGTTCTTCAGTAGTTGTATTATTTTCTACTGTGGTATTATCTTCCGTTGTGGGTTCTTCGATAGTAGTATTATCCTCTGTTGTGGGTTCATTGGTGCTATTATCTTCCACTGTTGGCTCTTCAGTAGTAGCCTTATTCTCATTGGGTGAGGTTGAAACCTCACTTCCTGATGTGGTGTTATCCTCTGTTGTAGGTTCACTGCTGTTGTTTTCTGTTGTGCTGTTGTCCTCTGTGGGGGTCTCTAGCAATGTTTGGTTGTGGGCGTTGATGATGGCTTGTATCTCTTGACTGGTAGGATTGGCTTTGTCGCTGTATGTGCCGTTTGCCAAAGCATTGCTATACTCCACTCCCTCAACTGCACCCGATACACCGCTAATGGCATTGAGTTCTTGCGAAGTAATAAGCGTCGTGGCGTTATCTTTGATGACTTGTTGCACTTTTTGCATTGCCAGTTCACTTGCTGTTGGGGGTGGTGGGGGAGCGTTTAGTGTGGTGACATCAAAGGCTTGACTTGCTGTCCCTACGGTAAGCGTTGCACTTACTTTGGTAGAGTAGCTACTTGAAGAGGTTAATCGTACTTTGAGAGTATCTCCACTATCGACGGTAGAGCTTGTCGTTGTCCAATTACCATCTCCGTTGATTTCATACTCTCCACCGCTAATAGAGACGGAGGTATTAACATCGATTCCATTTATCGTTACACTATTAGATGTCAAGAGTGTACTACGGGCTTGATTGGTAAGGGCGGTGAAGCTAAAGCTATCGGGAGTTCTATCACGGCACACCTCCATAACAAACCCGCTGTTGCTTCCTGTAATGTAGAGCGTTGCATTGGCATAGGTTTCATCTTTGTTCCATCCTTTGACAATAGCACACTCATTGGCACTAGAGAGGGTATTAGCACCGCTAAACATATTACGCATCTCCGTCACACTGCTTGTATCCCAATCGCCGATGGGTTGGTTAAAGGCGGTGGCATTAGCAAACATATTACGCATATTCGTCACACTGCTTGTATTCCAATTGCCGATAGATTGGTCGAAGGCGGTGGCATTAGCAAACATACTACCCATATCCGTCACTTTGCTTGTATTCCAATCGCCGATGGGTTGGTTAAAGGCGGTCGCACTCTGAAACATACCAAACATATCCGTCACACTGCTTATATTCCAATTGCCGATGGATTGATTAAAGGCGGTGGCTTGATGAAACATATCACTCATATTCGTCACACTGCTTGTATCCCAATGCGAAATATTATCATTAAAGGTAGGTTTATTCCAAAACCACTCACTCATATTCGTAACCCCACTTGTACACGCATTGGCAGGTTCTACGCTTCCAATGTATGTTGTAAGTTCCTCTTTTGCCGTGATTTTGGTGTAGGTTTTGCCGTTGTAGGTAGTCGAGGCACTGGTGTTGGTGTCGCAATTGATGGTTACGCCGTTGGATTCTAGCCAAAAGCCGTTGCCCATATCTGTCCAACTAGAGGGCAATACACTGATACTACTTGAAGCTACAGAAGTATTGCCGTTGGTATCGCTTTGGGTTGCACTCAGTGCTGTGCCACTGCTTACGGGAGTCGCAGGGGTAATGCTCCATGTGCCGTTGCTATCTACGATTGCTGTGCCGATAGTATTATTGCTATCGTCTTTGAGCGTAATCGTCGCTCCTGCTTCACCTGTACCTGTAATGGTTGTACCGTTGGTAGAGTGAATCGTAGGTTGCGATGGGGCTAAAGTATCGATGCCCTCTAGGGTGATATTGATATCTACCGCTCCATTGCCGTCGCTAATGGTAATGATTACCCTATCGCTTCCGCTTTGGTTGGCATTGGGAGTATAAGTAATATTGGTATCGCTTATCGTTGCACTTCCTTTGCTTCCTTGTGTTTTAACAGTAGCACTCAAAGAGTCGCCATTGCTATCACTCGCACTAGAGGAGGTGTTCCAATCAAAGGTTTTGGCACTGCTACCGATAGGTGTAGTGTAGGTGAAGTGATTGGCGGTTGGGGCGACATTGCACGATGTGCCAATCGTTGCCCAAATGGGTTGTTTGTCGGTTTGACCTACAAACCCCGAAGCGTTATCAAAAGAGGTAGGCTTTGAGCCAATCAAATGAACATCCCACGATTTGAGACATTGGTTAAAGGCGGAGGCATTCTTAAACATATTACTCATAATCGTGACTTTGCTTGTATTCCAATCGCCGATAGCTTGATTAAAGATAGTGGCACTTTTAAACATACTACTCATATTTGTCACATGGCTTGTATCCCAATTGCCGATAGCTTGGTTGAAAGCAGAAGCAACATTAAACATACTACTCATATTTATCACACTGCTTGTATTCCAATCGCCAATGTCTTGGTTAAAGGCGATGGCATTACTAAACATACTGCTCATAGTCGTAACTTTGCTTGTATTCCAATCGCCGATAGGTTGGTTGAAAGCAGAAGCATAATTAAACATACTACTCATGTTTGTCACTTTGCTTGTATTCCAATCACCGATAGGTTGATTAAAGATGGTGGCACTTTTAAACATACTACTCATATTTGTCACACTGCTTGTATTCCAATTGCCGATGGGTTGGTTGAAAGCAGAAGCAACATTAAACATACTGCTCATAGTCGTGACTTTGCTTGTATTCCAATTGCTAATAGGTTGATTAAAGGCGGTGGCATTACTAAACATACTGCTCATACCCGTCACTTTGCTTGTATTCCAATTGCTAATAGGTTGGTTGAAAGCAGAAGCATAATTAAACATACTACTCATGTTTGTCACTTTGCTTGTATTCCAATCACCGATAGCTTGATTAAAGGTGGTGGCATTGCTAAACATACTACTCATGTTTGTCACTTTGCTTGTATTCCAATCGCCGATAGCTTGATTAAAGATGGTGGCGCTTTTAAACATACTACTCATGTTTGTCACTTTGCTTGTATCCCAGTGCGAAATATTATCATCAAAGGTGGTTTTATCTTTAAACCACTCAAACATACTCGTAATCCCACTTGTACACGCATTGGCAGGGGCTACTGTTCCGCCACTTTCAGTTGTAAGTTGAGTTTTTGCCGTGATTTTGGTGTAGATTTTGCCGTTGTATTCGTTGGATGAGGCACTGGTGTTGTTTTCGCATGTCACCGTCACTCCGTTGTCTTCCAAATAGAAGCCATTACCCAAATCGGTTCTAGCTTGAATGCTTACGGTAAATATCATAAGAAATAGAGCATATAAACGCAATGTTTTCATCTTTTTCTCCTTTAAAATTTTGTTCTAACGAATCTTCCCAAATTAAAGATAGCTCAAAGCACTTAACCCCCCCAACATAGGGCTTTGCAGGGCAAAATGACAAAATAATTTTCCGTGACTACACTAAAATATTCATAAGGAAAATAAGATATAATAATCACTTATAAGCCCTAAAATAGGGGTTTTGCTTGGCTTACGAACGGAAAATTTTAAGCATTCCCCATAGATAGGGCTTTTGATGGGTAATTTGAGGGGAAGATTCGTTCTAAGAAAGTGTAACATAAAACTAACTAAAATTTAGCTTAAATTGCAATTTTTTTACATTTTTTTTGATTTTTGGATGATTTTGTCATCAAAAAGAGACCCAAAATGACGATCATTATAACATTTGAGATTGCTTCACCCCAAAGTGTTCGCAATGACGCTCATTGCGAGGCACGAAACAACCCAAAAAGTAGCCCTTAAAAGCCCCCTTATGCTATAATATTTCATCCCAACCCAAGGCAATTGGTAGGAATTCATTTTGATAAAGCGGTGCGTAATATTGCTTTGTTTGAGTGGGAGAGAGTACAAGAGGATACTCTTTGAGGTGGGCAAAACCACCTTCTCTATGGATTAGCGTTTGGGTTGTAAGTTGTTCAAAATCTCTTGAATGAGTTTTTTATCGATTACGACACTCTTATCGCCTCGTTTTTGGGCGTGTAGATCTCGTACGATTTGCTCTATGCGTGGGTCTTTGTCCATATTGGCGTAGAGGGTTTTGAAGATTTCATCATTGCGGCTCAATCGTTTGTTTGTTTTTGGATTTTTGAGTTTAGGTACAAGCACAACCAGCAAGAAACTCACCACACCACCACCCAAAAAGGCTAGAAGTAGCCATGCTTTGTCGATAGAACCGTGGGTCTCTTTTGCCAATGGAGCAGCCTTGAACACTACGGGTTGATTGGTCGATGGATTGACGGTTACGACGCTTTGGGTTTTGGGTTTGCCACCTTTGACTTTGATACGATACTCTGGGATGACCAATGTGTCGATTTTTTGGGTAGAAGTGTTGTAAAATTTAATTTCTTGTTTTGGAATGACAAAATCGCTCTCACTCAAAAAAACAAAGGATTTTTTATAGGTACTAAAGATAGTGCCGTCGTTTTGGACGTTGCTATCGATATCGGCATCATCGCTAAAGCAGGTCACTCCATCTAGTTTGTACTCAATCTCCTCAAGTCCATCAAGCGACCCCTCTCCTGAAATTTCTACTTTGAGTTTAATAGGTTTATTGGCTTCCACCTCTTGATTGTCCACTGATACCACAATATCAAATTTGCCTACAAGTGCAGCATCTTGGGGGATAGGTTTAGCGGTGATAGCTAGGGAATTAGAATGGATTTTGTTCCATTTGCTCTCCATAAACATCGCTCCAAAAATATCGTTTACATTGTTGCGACTCGTTTGAGGAGTGGCTATGTGAATAAGGGCGGGCTCGATGGTAAGATTGCCCTCTTTTTTGGGATAAATGGTATATTCGATATGCTGCACGATATAGTTTCCCTCTTGGGTGGGTTGGAGTTCACCTTTTTCTTTGACTTCAAAGTTATTAAAAACAGGTTTGTTGTATTGGAGTTTCATCACCTTTTGATCGATTCGTCTGTAAAATTTGAGCGTCACATCAATAGGTTCACCTACCATTGCTTCATCTTTGGAGGCACTAATCTCCGCCTTGAAAAGCCCATCCAAAACATTGGAAGTATCGGTAAGAGTAATATCAATAGGGTCACTTTTGTGAATTTTATCGTCTATTTTGACCTCAAAAGCGGGGATTTTCAGCTTTTGATTGGGATAGAAGCTAAAGCTCATGCTCTTTTTGACCTCTTTGCTACTACCGCTATTGGATGAAAATTTAAAAAAGGTCTGCGTTGAGACTCCTACGTTTTCGATAGTATAACCCAATGCCTTTTCGATAGCTTCATTGGTGGGAAATTCTACTTTGGTACCTTGCGCTTCGAGTGTCACCTCCACCGCCTCACCTTTGGCAATGCTTCGTTGCGATACGTTGGTCGTAAGCGTTGCAAAACCAAAAGAGGTTAAAACTAGAGAGATAAATAAAATTTTACCAAGGTTTTTCATCGGGATTCCTTTTGGATTGTTTGTCGTTGATTTGATACATGAGTGTTGGCATAGGCTCTTTGTTGAGTTTGCGTAAGAGCCTTTTGAGTTCTTTGTTTTTAAACTGCTCCTCCTTGGAGAGTTTGGCGGGTGCGGCTTCTAAGGCTTTTTTGGCTTGATGGGCTTTTTTGGCTTCTTCGGCTTTTTTCTTAGCCTCCGCTTGTGCTTTTGCCTCTTTGTCTTCTTTGTTGTCGCCTTTATTGGCATTAGGCTCTTTGGTTTGGTTTTGGTCGCTACTGGGCTTTTGCTGGGGGTTTGGTTTGGGTTTTTGGGTGGTGTTGTTTTCCTCTTTGGTGGTGTTATTGTCTTGCTTTTTGTTTGAGTTGTTTGTGGTGTTGTTGTCTTGATTGTTTGGATTTTCTTTGGTGTTGTTGTTTTCTTGATTATTTTGTTGGTTCTTGTTGTCTTTGTTTGGGTTATCAGATTTGGATTGGTTGTTGTCGTTGCTTTTTTCTTTGTTTTTATCCTCTTTTTTATCTTTATCTTTTTTATCCTCTTGCTCTTTTTTCTTCTTCTCTTCTTCTTGTTTTTTTATTTTTTTGGCTAGTTCCAAATTGGCTTGTGTATCTTTGTCTTGATTCCATTTGAGTGCCTCTTCGTAGTGCTTGATTGCTTTGTCAAGCTCTTTGGTTTGCATATAGCTATTGCCTAAATTATGGAGTCGTTGAGCTTCGTACTCTTTGGGAGCATTAATATCTTTTGCTTTTTCATACGCTTCAATTGCTTTTTTGTAATCGCCTTTTTTATAGTAACTGTTTGCAACATTGTAATCAATACTTTTGGCATCTTTTTTAATCTCTTTGTAGCTTAAAATCGCCTTATCGTACTCACCTTTGTCATAGCTCTCTTTTGCTTTGTTTATCTCTTGAAAATCAAAAAGCGATGCGTTAGCAAAGCACACTATCAATAACCACACTAATCTTCTCATATCTTTCTCCTAGTAGGCAGTGAGCTAAAAGCCAACAACAAAAAGAAAACAGATGCCCCTAGTGGATAGTAAAAAAGCTCCTCCCTATCTTTGATATGGGCAAAGGATTTTTTATCTTGTGTGTTGGTACTTTTGATCACTTCGACAAGCTTAGCAATATCTTGATCACCGCTATTAGCCACGATATAAGCCCCACCGCTCTCAAGGCTAAGCTCACCCAACGCATCGTTTCGTTGTGAAAAGGCGATATTGCCCTGTTTGTCAGTTACTTGTTTGCCTTTGCTATCGACAACCACTCCGCCCTTTTGGGTGCCTACGAGTACGGTATAGAGGATGATATTGTCGGCTTTTAGGATAGTTTTAAGCCCCTCTAAGTTCTCTTTTTCGCCCCCGTCGCTAAAGAGTATGAGTATCTTTTTCTTGCTTTTATTGAGTACCTCTTGAGAAATCTCCCCTAGTGTTGTAAAATTGGTATTGCTCATCGAGATGTACTTATCATCCACGTTTTGGACAATATAGCTTAGTGTCGCTTTGTCACTGCTCATGGGCGCTATCATAAAGGCATTGGAGGCAAAGGCTACCACGGCTATCTCATCAGTAGGGGTATGTTTGAGAAACTCTACGATTTTGTTTTTGGCAAATTCGAGTCGATTGGGGTAGATGTCTTTGACACGCATCGAACCCGAAATATCCAACGCTACCATCATATTAAGCCCCTCTATGGCGACTTTTCTCTCTCCCTTTTCAATCACAGGACGTACCATCGTTACTAGCATCAAAAAAAGAGCCACAAAAAAGATAAGATTACGCATTGATGAGGGCAAAGAGTTGTTGTCGACTCGAAGCTTTTGAAGCACTTTTTCATCAAAGACTCGTGAGATTTTGTCTTTATTGGATACTATCAAAATAGCAAGTATCAAAAGTGGAATACTCAAAACCCAAAAAAGTGTCACATTTACAAAACTTATCACTATAACCCCCTTTGATTACGCAAATAGATAAGCAAAAGTAACGCCAAAATAGCCACAAAGAGCGGATAGATATAGAGATACTCATAAAGCACCACCTTTTTATCATCGATTTGTGTCACCTCCAAAGCGTCAATCTCGTCGTAGATTTGCTTGAGCGTGTCGCTGGTGTTGGCAGAATAAAATTTTCCCTCTCCTACGCTCGCCAACTCTTGAAGGTATTTGGCATTAAAATCGCCTCGGTTTCCGATACCAATTGCGTAGAGCTTGATTTTGCCTAGCTTAATAATCTCTTTGACCTCTTCGGGGGCGACTCTGCTCATATTGTCAATCCCATCGGTGAGTAAAATAATGATTTTTGATTGGGTCTTGGAATCCTCTAGGAGTGCGTAGCCTTGAATAATGGCATCGTTAATCGCCGTTCGTCGCCCCGCTATACCGATGCGTTGCATCTTCAAAATACCGTTTAAAAACCGCTTCTCAAAAGTAAGCGGAGAGGCACGAAAGGCTACATCGGCAAAGGTAATAAGTCCCAAACGGTCGTTTTGGCGTTTGCCAATAAAATCGCTTACGATATCTTTGGTGACATCAAATTTATTGCGGTAAGGGTCATTGGGGTCAAAGCCTCCTTGAAACATCGATTCACTGCTATCAAGGATAAGGACAATATCCCGTCCCTCTTTTTTGGAGTGGCTTAGCTCCTCTTTGAGTACAGGCGAAGCCAATGCACTAAGCGTCATAACAATCCCTAGCCATTTAAGAACAAGAAGCGTTCTATCTTCTTTGATACGATTGACAAAGAGCCTATCGATATGAGGAAAGTAGAGCGATTGGGATTTTTGTTTGCACCATCGAGCACAAACCACAAAAAGAATTATCAACGCAAAAAGCCACGGATACTCAAAAGTAAAATTGTTCATCTATCGCCTTATACCGTTTTCAAAGCTAAGCTAACCACGGTGTTTTCTAGTGGCAATTGTATAGAAGCTTGTTAAATCAAAGGTAAATATTGACTTTTACGCACAACCATCACCATCCTTGCTTCCGCATTGCACTCTAGTATCGTAAGGCACAAGGAAAAATACGAGAGACTACTCCACAAGTTTCTCTTCAATCTCCTCAATGACACTGTGTAGCTCTTTGTAGAGTTTGGATAGATACTCTTGCGTATGGTAGTTTTCGTAGTTGATGAGGGCGTAGTGTAGTTTCAAAGCCCCTATCTCTTTGCTGTGATTTTTCAAAGCACCTAGCATCTCTTCTAGTTCTTGAGCCTCTAAGGTTTGGAAGTACATACCGTAATACTCCGCTCTGAAATTGTGCAACTCTTCGGTATAAACCTCGGTATCGTGATGGTTATTGGCTAGTCCTATAGCCGTATCAATACTCTCAAAAGCAGGAAACGCCACTTCACGTCTATTTCTTTCGATCTTTGTCGATACGATGGATTTTGGAAATATATATTTCAAAAGCACCTTATAGAGTGCAATGGCTTCGATAGGTTTGTCGATACAATCATCTATCTGGGCATTGTGTTGCGTCTCGATGAAGTGCGAATTGTCCCTTAGAGCAACGATAGGCAGGGTTTGATTCCAACTCCTCATTTGCGTCACACCCTCTACTCCATTGTCGATGTCAATCAGTATGAGTTCGTAGTGATTGGGTCTATCTTGACACATCCTAAGTGCCTCTTTGGCGTTGTTGGCTCTATCGACAAAAATTTCACTTGCTTCAAGATGGTGACGTATCGATTGCACAATCACCAACGACTCCTCAATCAAAAGTATATAGGCACCACTAAGGGTACGGAGTGCATTTTTGAGATCTTCAAGTACCTCGGAGTCGTACGACAACTGCTCACTTTCATGGGCTTGGAGTGCCTCTATCTCCACCACAAAACGGCTTCCTTGATTGGACTCAATCCAAAACTTCCCGTTCATCATCCCAGCCAAAGCTTGTGAGAGCGTAAATCCTAGCACCATCAAGCTATCAATTTCGTTGTAGGGCTTAAAAAAGCTATCGATTTGTTCCGATGTCAATTCCAAATCGCTATCTTTAATCTCAAAATACAATTGATTGCCCTCACGATAATCCACAAAAAACTCAATTGTCTCAACGTGCGTTAGCTTCATAGCATGGATAATAATATTCAAAAGAAGTTGCCGTATCCTAAAGGCATCACCTACGTAGTAGCGTTTGAGATCTTTGCCGTAGGATAGGTCAATCTTAATCCCTTGCAGTGTGGCGTAAGTATCCAAAAGATGCATCATATCATCAAGGGTTTTGAGCAAATCAAAGCTCTCTTTTTGGATAATAAGCTCATCCATAGCCAAAGTGCTAAAATCCAATATATCGTTTACCATCTCTTCAAGTAGCTTAGCACTCGTCTCTATCTTCTCCAAATGCCTTCTTTTGGTGGGGTCAATCTCGACACCAAAGGCTATTTGAGCCGTTTGAACAATCTCTTGCATCAGCAATTCTAACCCAACCTAAAAAGACATACAAGATATAAATCTGTCAAATAAAAGTTATTTTTCCTTTTTTCTTATTTTATCCTATTTTTTATTTGGAGATTGGAGGTTGGGTTAGAATTGCTGATCGTACAACGCTTTTGTTGTCTCACTACGTAAAATTTCGTGCGTTTTTCCCACAAGCTCCTCTTGAGCAAAGCCACTGATACGGCAAAACTCTTTGGATACAGAGATAATGACACCTTTTAAATCGGTTGTGGAGGTGATAATATGCTCATCAATTATTTCAAGATATTTTTTAATCAACTGCTCTTTTTTACGCATTTGAGTAAAGTCTCGTGCGATTCCCAATACGCCGTAAATATCGCCATTGACATCGACAATCTTGGTTTTGGTGACATGAAGATACTCTTTGTGACCATCGGAGGCGAAAGCAATCTCTTCAAAATTCGAGAGTGGTTTATCCGATTGCATCGCCATTTTGTCATGCTTAATAAAAGAATCCGCCAACTTTCTATCGACAAAATCGTAATCACTCTTGCCAATAATCACGCTCTCTTTGACACCAAAAAACTCCTCAAAGCGACGATTACATGCTAGATAGACTCCTTGAGTGTCTTTGATCCACAACAAATCGGGAATATTGTGAATAATAGCACGAAGCTTAATGTGCGACTCTTTGATGGCTTGAACCATTTCATTGATAGCGTTGGAGAGTTTATCGAGTTCGTAGATTGCATAGCGGGGTAAACGCTTTAGGGGTATCCCCTCATCATCGCACGCTTCAAGCATTGCAATAGTGTGCGAGATAGGGGCAATCAAAAGATGGTTGAGTGCATAAAACAACGCAACGATAAGCACAGCAGAGATGATAATAATATGTTTAAGGGTCATAAAAATCATCGAATCGAGTTCTTCTTTGATTTGTTTGTCACTAAAACAAACAGAGAGTTTGGCGATGGGTTGATTAAGCTTTGAATAGACTATCGTTTCACCTTGATAGAAACATTGCGGCAGAGTCTCTTGGTCATACTCAATCACACTCCATGCACCATCACGCACAAAGCCACTCGTAAAGCTTCCGTCCCCTACCAATCTTCCCATCATGTAATCTTGCAAAACAATGGCGTACATATCGGAGTTGATTATTTTGCTTTTGAGTATCTCTTGGTACTCACTTACCGAGTAGGACTCGACAAAGTGGGCGATGGTGTAGCGTAGGACTTTTAAGCTCTGTTGGGTCTCTTGTTCTATTTGGCTCATTATGTCTGCTTTTTTGCCATTATAAATATAGAGTTCTTGCAGTGCAACGATGCTAATGACCACAAGTGATAATATAATACTTAATCGCACAAAAAGCGAATCTTTTGTTGCTCGTCCCATGGATTCCTATCGTGCCTCTATGCCCAAAACATTGCGTTTGATAGTGGGTAGCATCGTTTCGATATTCTCTTTGGAGATAGCAAGAACATCAAGCTTAATCTCTTTGGGTAGCGTTTGTTTGGAAAAATGCGAATGGAGCAACTCTAGGGCTTTTTGACCCATCAAATAGGGTTGTTGCATCGCTGCACCCACGATTGTACCTTGCGGGATAAGATCCAAAAAGATAGGTTCAGCATCAAAACAGACAAGTAAAATCTCTTTGCCACTCTCTCTAATCGCCTCCAATGCCCCTTCGTATTTATCCGAACCTTGCAACCAAAGGGCTTTGAGGTCTTTATTGGAGTCTATAAGCTCTTTAGCGAAGCGATAGGTCTCCTCTTTGGAGAAGGTGACTTGCTGTTTGATACCTGCCCCCTTGATACGAGCTTCTTGCATGGCTTTGACAAAACCTGCCGTTCGTTCCTTGCCATTGGAGCGTTTTTGGGGGATAGCGATGATGCCCACCGAGCCATTTTTATCCCAGCCCAAAGTCTGCATTTTGGCACTCAAGACTTTGCCAATAGCGTAAGCACCTTGAAAATTATCCGAAGAGATATAAGAGATGTACTCTCCGCTGTCGCTTCCAATATCGGCAATGACTACGGGCGTATTGGCTTTGTGGGCGAGTTTGAGTATCGTAGTGGCACTTGAGGAGTTGATAGGAGAGATAATGAGTCCATCGACCTTGGAAGCAATGGCTTTGATGGTGTTTTGCAACTCATTTTTTTGGATATTGTTAGCGGAGTATATCTCCACACTGCAACCGTATCGAGCCGCCTCCTTTTGTATTCCTTTTGCCATAATCTCCCAAAAAGGAATCGAAATATCCGATACCAAATAGGCTATTTTGTGCTTATCCGTAGCAGCACAAAGCATCGATTGAAACAACAAAACAGAGAGTATGTATCGCAAAAGAGGCATGATAAAATTCCTTTGGAGCGTTTATTTAAGTTTAAAATGTTCAATTTCCAAAGCAATCTCTTCAAGAAAATCTTTGGCTTTGTGGTTGAGACGTGAGAGGTCTTTGAAGTTTTTGAAACTGTTTTGTGTATTGGTATTGAGCTCTTCAAAAATCTCAAGCATCTCCTCATCTTCGAGCAACAAAGAGCTAATCATCTCATCTTTGGTTTGATTGTAATTCATAAGTAGATGAATCTTTTCATACATCTGCATCATATTGGCAACGTTTTCATTGATGGCTTTTTGAATGAGATGAATATGATTAAAATCAAACGTATTATCAAGCTTGTACTCAATGAGTCCAAGAGTACTCGAACCGATGGCTTGACCTTTTTGCAATCTTTGAAGCAACTCTTTAAAGGATTCCAAAACCTCCTCTAGCATCTTTTTTTGTTCGATGTAGCGATCAAGCATCAAGTTGCTTTGATAGGTGCTTTGGGTGTATTCTTGTTTGATAAGTTCAATATCATCCATAGAAACGGACATACTATTGCGACTTTGCTGGATGTGATTGATAAGCTTCTCATTGGTTTTGAGCTGTCCATCAAGGCGTGAACGAAGAGAGAGTTGCTTTTTGAGGTTGCTATTGAGCAAATCAAGTACCACTTGAATCTCTTTGATAGCATCGGCGATATTGTAAAGACGCACCCTAAAAAAGACCAAAAAGGATTTGATACGATTGACAAGCTGATTAAAGGATGTGGCAATAGTGTGAAGCTCTTTGTTTTTTTTGTTGATAGGAAGCGTCTTGGTAAAGTCATTTTCATAGTTTTCCAATACGTTCGCAATTCTATCAAGTGGAGCGATAATGTCGTTGTCAAAATAGCGATTGATAAGAAAAATAAGCACCATCGCAAACAAAATACCGATAATAGCCCCCGATTTCAAAAGGGTATTTCCCAATTGCGATATGGTCTCTTTGGCTAGTGAGATAGGCACATTGACAAGTACCATACCAATCATATCTCCCTCTTGGTAACCAAAACCTCTCTCGCCGCCGTAGTGTTCAACAATTTTTTTGTGTACAAAAGGCTCCACATCGACAAGAGGTTTGCCGTGACACTTAAGGCAGCTTCTTTCGACATTGATACGTTTGGCGTATTTGATAAAATCGCTTTGGGAATCGACCTCGTAGTACTCTTTAATATTTTTGGAACGCAATTTATTGTAGATATATTTATCCTCTTCATGGAGTGCATTTTGAGGGTTTCGATTGTCATCGGATAGATATTTGATGGTCATATTTTGTTGATTGGACATATTGGCTGCAATATTGGAGACAATGTAATCGGCAAAAAAGTTAAAATTGTCGTTGTGAAGCTCTCGAAGTACATCTTCATCGTTGTACTCACCGTCAATTGTCTCGCGTGTAAGTTGAAGTTGTTGAACACTTTTTTTGGCTTTATCGACGTTCTCTTCAATAAGGTAGCGTGTAATATCGTTTTGAATAATAAAAGCCAACACCAAAAATGAAAGAATAAGCACTACCCGAATAATCATAATAATTTTGGCTTTGGGAGAGACTTTGATGGCGTCAATCATCTGCTTAAAAAATGTAGGCTTTTTAATCATCAATTAATCTTCGTGGGGTACGTAGGTGAGTGCTTTGATGGCTTCGGTCATGTAGATAAAGCCTTTGCCTGGGAGATTGAGTTTGCCCGTATCGACCATAACATCAAAGATGTGATCGGCCAAATCTTTGGGGGCGGCCACTTCAATAACCTCTTTTTCGGGTTCTACAACGATACCCAAAAGCCCCATTTTTTCTCGTATCCCCGTCCCTCTAGCAAAATAGATAGTAGCAGCCAACGCCCCTACGTTTTGGGCAGCCTCAAAGAGCTTTTGAGCCTCACCCCTCTCTACGATGCAACGAATAATCACAAAATCTTTTAAGTAGATTTTTTTACTCATATTTTCCTCTGTTGCTAAAATAACTAAATATCAAGACACTGCTGTAGCCATACATCCAACAGAGTGCCAAAACGCCCAAAAAGGTGGGATTGTCCGTCTTGATTTGAAAACCTTGCATAAGTGAGGCGATTAAAATGATACTGATAGGACCTACCGCTACGGTAGCGTAATCCATCCCAATAGCTAAAACTCGCCTATCAATTCGTGGCAGTAGCACAATTATAACAAGTAGTGGCATAATTATAAGAGTAAAATAGTTTAAATCGTAAATAAATTTCAAAGCCCCCATCGCAGCCCCTGCCCCTACACCTATCGCTACGATATGCGTAAAGAGATTTTTTTTAAATGAACCAATAGAGACATTGGAAGTGTGTGAAGCAATGATGGAGAGACCTGGTTCGGCAATAGTCGCACTGTATCCTAAAAAATACAAAAAAAGTACAATAATAACATCCCCTGTCCCTTTGGAGTAGAGCGGACCATACCCGATAGTAATATCTTGAGTATAAATATCAATTTGACTAATCAAACTGGGCAAAAAGAAAAAAACATCACGCGCAAGGATAGCTAGACCATTTTTAAGTCCCAAAAAGAGCAAAAAAGTACCAAAAATAACAAAAATAAGCCCGATAAGCATATCTCGATTGTGCATAAGTGGTTTTTTAATCACGACAAATTGCAAAAACAAAACGTAGAGAATATAGGCTACGACCATAAAAACGTTGATTTCAACACTGTAGATAAAGTCAAGCGTATTGGCGACACTGCTAAGTGGCTCTATCTCTTGTATCGAGACAAATGTTGAAAATACAATAATATAGAGCTGTGTAAAGATAAGAACCGATAGCGAAATGATTGTAATTGTACCAAAACCTGAACGGTTAATATGAACACTATTGAGTGTTACACGTGTCACGCCGTGACCAAAGCTCAATAGCATTGCATAGACAATGGGGTTGATAATAATATTGACACTATCCAAACTGTAAGCCAAATGGACATCATTGATAGTAAACTCAATAATGACTGAGAGCAAAAGGATAATGATGAAGAGTTTTTGAATAATCTTGCGAAACGACATATGAAACAAAAATCTCAACATTCCATAAAGCGTAATGAGGCTTACCGTCAAGGCCAAAAGAAGAATGTAACTATTGGATAGAATTGTACTTAAATATTTGTAGTGTTCAAACATCACAATCGTCAGTCCAAAGATAAAAATTGAGCCGATAAAGGGAGTTGTGCGATTCTCTTTGACTAGCGTGGCCGAAACCTCTTCGACTACAGGCATAAGACCCAATTTAACTCCTTCAAGCAAAAAAATCATCGCAGGTACTAAGAGTGCAAGATAGAGAATGGTTGAAAATCTTTCGTGCAGGGGATATTGAATCACAAAAAATTGAAAAACACTCATCAAAAAAAGTATAGGAAGAATGGTTTGGAGTTGCACTCTTGCTTTGCGTAAGAGATAAGAGATTAAAATTGCAACAGCTGAATGAAATCCAATTCTGAGTTTTCGTTGTTTCATGACCTACAATCTTTTATTATCTAGTTATATTATATTCTTTTAAACTTAAAATAGCTTCGAGACCTTGCAATGGAGTTGTTACTATTGCAAACATTCAATAATTTTGCAAACGACACGAAAGCTCTTCTCAATCGAATCAATTTTGAGCTTTTCAGATGTAGAGTGAGGAGAAGCAATGGTAGGGCCAATAGAGGCAAACGCTATATGGGGATATTGACTCAAAAGTACCCCACACTCCAATCCTGCGTGAATGGCAACAAGTGCAGAATCTCCAAACTCCTCTTTCATAGCACTGTGGACAAGTTGGGTAAAATCATTGGTGATAGAATTCCATGCGGGGTAACCCTCTTCTTTTTTGACTTCAAAGCCGTAACGATTCAAAAGCTCCACCACACCCCCAGAGGCTAGTGCCAACGCTTGGTTGCTCATTCCCCTCGTCGTAAGCGTAAGGGTTGCTTGATTGTCCACAAATGCAACCAAAGCCAAATTAACACTGCTTTGAGGAATATCAAGCTCACTATTGTACTCCAAAACACCGTGAGGGAGAGTATCGAGGAGTTCTAGCAGGTTGTTTTGAGTGAGGTTAGAACTTCTGTTTCCTTTGCGAATGGTTACCTTATCGCAAGGGGGCAACGCATGAGGGGCATAGACAAGCGCTTTGGCATTGACGGGGATAGAGTTGCGACGCTCTCCACCTTCAAAGCTTAGGATTTGCACATCGTTTGCTTTGAGATACTCCACAAGCACCTTGATAGCGTTTGGGATACCTTTGTCAATATCGACTCCCGAATGTCCTCCGCTAAGCCCATAAACACCTACTTCATAGATAGAGTCATCGACACTGTGCAACGCTTCAAAGGTTTGCGTAGCGACAATATCCTCACCTCCTGCACACCCGATACAAACCTCCCCCTCCTCTTCGCTATCGAGATTGAGCATACAGTGTGATTGGAGTTCAAACGCCACCGCCTTAGCTCCCACAAGCCCAATCTCTTCATCGTTGGTGAGCAAAAATTCACACGCCACCCCTCTATCCATAAGCTCCATCATCATCGCAATAGCTACTCCGTTATCAGCACCCAATGAAGCATCTTTGGCTTTGAGCCACCCCTCCTCTTCGTAGGTTTCAATCAGCGGTGCTTTGCCAACGCATACCATATCGTAGTGGGCTTGAAGGGCAATTTTGGGATGGGCTTTGGAGATGAGAATATTGTGAGCATCATCAACAACTACACTGTAACCTCTATGGGTCGCAAACTCTATCAAATAGTCTCGCAGTTGTGTCGTATCGTTGCTGCAATGGGGTATTTGGGTAATGCGTTTAAAATACTCTAAAATTTTAGACATTATGAGCCTTGTGCAGAGGTTTTTGCTTTGTAGGGATTAATTATACCATTTTATGGCTTTGTATGCAATAGATGCTATTTTGTTGCACAATACCCGCAAGGAACAAAACTTGCATCTTAAGAAAATAAAAAGGATAGCGTATGGCAAAAGTGATGTTAAGAGAAGCCGATGGGGAGATATACTTCTATATCGCCAAAAAAGATATGGAAGAGACAATTGAGTCGATAGAGTTTGATACGCCCGAAAAATGGGGTGGTGAAGTAGAACTTAGCAACGGTGAGACATGGTGGATACAACCCGCTCCCAAAAATCTACCCAAAGAGGAAGTGTGCAAGAAATTGGCAGACTGATTAAATAATAAACACTAATTTGACTTAAAAATAGCATATTAGTTGCTATAATAATAATTATTATAGAGCAAAGTAGGTCAAAATAGAATGAGAGAAGAGCTGTACAAAATTGAATTGGCTGTTTTGTTGGAGATAGCCAATATCATCGCCGATTCACGGGGTGATATGATCAAATCGTTGGAAAAAGCGTTGTTGGTGTTGCACGATAATTTGCAATTGGAAAATTGTGTCATTTATCGCTTGGAAGAGGAGATACTCAATATCTACGCCTCCATCAATTTCAACAAACACCAAAAAATTATCTCACAGTACCGTTTGGGCGAGGGAGCTACAGGCGTAGCCGCCAAAGCCAAAGAACCCGTCGTCATCGAAAATATCCACAACGATATGCTCTTTTTGAACAAATCGGGCAACCGTACACGAGATATGATCTCCTATATCGCCGTACCCATGATTGTCGATAACAAAGTTATTGGGGTACTTGCTTCGCATCTTAGCCGTGCTACGCAGATAGATTTTGAAGAGACGGTGCGTATTTTGACCATTGTAAGTTCACTCGTGGCACAAGCTATCAATTCGCATCTTGTCATCCAACACGAAAAAGAGCAGCTTTTAGACCTCAAACAGTACTACAAAATGGAGTGGGATGCCAAAGTACACAATTTTGGCGACATAGTAGGCGATAGCCCCAAAATACAACAAGTCTTCAAGGTCATTGAGCGTATCGCCCCTAGCGATGTGACGGTATTGGTACGAGGCGAGACGGGGACGGGTAAAGAGCTAGTAGCCGCTGCCATTCACAAACGAAGCAAACGAAACGATGGACCTTTTATCAAGCTCAACTGCGCTGCTATTACCGATACGTTGCTTGAAAGTGAGCTTTTTGGACACGAAAAGGGGGCTTTTACCGATGCCAAAGAGACACGCAAAGGTCGCTTTGAACTTGCCGATAGAGGGACACTCTTCCTAGATGAGATTGGTGATATTTCGGCTTCGGCTCAGGTGAAGTTGTTGCGTGTTTTGCAAGAGCGTGAGTTTGAACGAGTGGGCGGAAGTAAGACTATCAAAGTCAATGTTCGCCTCGTAGCCGCTACCAATCGCAACCTTGAAAAGATGGTCAAAGAGGGGAGCTTTAGAGAGGATTTGTACTATCGTCTCAATGTCATTCCTATCGATTTGCCACCGCTTCGAGAGCGAGGAGAGGATATTAAATTGCTCGTTAATTTCTTTTTGGAACGCTCCATGAAAAATCACAAAAAAAGCGTCTCGTTGCAAGAAGATGCCATGGAGCAACTCATGCTCTATCCGTGGCCAGGCAATGTGCGTGAGATGGAAAACACTATCGAACGCATTGTACTCATGGGAGATGAAAATATGAGAGCAGAGGATATCGAACTCTTGCTTCCTGCACTTGAAAACAAGAAGCCAAATCAAACGTTGCTTTCGATTGAAGAGAAAACGCTCGATGCCCTAGAACTTGAAGCACTCAAAAGTGCTTTGCACAAAGCCGATGGCAATCAAACCAAAGCAGCCCAAATTTTAGGCATTACGATGCGTCAAATTGGCTACAAAATCAAAAAGTATGGGATATAAAATGCACCACAACGG
The DNA here is from genome assembly GCA_000830175.1 of Sulfurovum sp. FS08-3. Taxonomy (GTDB): domain Bacteria; phylum Campylobacterota; class Campylobacteria; order Campylobacterales; family Sulfurovaceae; genus FS08-3. The sequence continues at coordinate 30,169 of JQIS01000059.1, forward strand.
CGAGACATTTGAACTGTGTGAAGAGTTTATGGATATAGGCTATATGGCGGAGAATTTTGAAGCAACATCGTGCGATGGAGAACTCCAAACAATTACACGAAGCAACCCAGAACGCATTATGACACTGCTCATCTCTTTTCCCAGTGCCAAAGCCTTTGAACATGAGATTGGAAAAATCGATGCTTTTATGAGTCGTATCCAAATAGATATTCATTGCTATATCGTTTTTGCCTCCAGTGAAGAGTGCGACTTTGTCCGATTGCAAAAATTTGAGAGGCTTATAGACCACGATGGCGAGTTTGGTGCGATGTATGGAGTCCAAATTATCAATGGTTCACTTGAGGGCAAACTCACCAAATCGCTCTTTTTGATTGGCAAAGATGGCTCTATCTTTTGGCTTGATATACCCCATGACCTCTCCCATGAGCTTAATCTCGATAGACTCCAAATCGAACTCAATCGTGCCTACACAAGCTATACAGGGGTAGGATGTCATGCATAATAATATGAACCCTTTGGGATGAAACGATCTAGGTTTTTAGAGACACCTAGATTATAGTTTTTCCCACTCCCATGCACTTTTACAAATTTTTTCCAAATCATCATAGTGTGGTTTCCAACCCATCTGTGTCACTATTTTGTGGTTATTAGCGACAAGTTGTGCAGGGTCTCCCTCTCTTCTTGGTGCAATGTTTACCTTGAAATCTACACCGCTAATTTTTTTTACCATCTCTATCACTTCAAAAACACTGTATCCATGCCCATAGCCACAATTAAAACTATCACTTGGATTGTTGTTTGCAAGATACTCCAACGCCTTAATGTGGGCTAATGCCAAATCTTCAATATGAATATAATCACGAATACAACTTCCATCAAATGTATCATAATCATCACCAAACACTACGATACTTTGTCGCTTTCCCAAAGCACTTTGTGCTATCAAAGGAATAAGATGTGTCTCTGGCGTATGAGACTCTCCCAAAGAGCCATCGCTACTTGCCCCTGCTACATTAAAATAACGCAAAGCAACATATTTAAAATTAGGATTACTATTGGTCGCATCTTGTAAAATCTGTTCACTCATCCATTTGCTTAAACCATAAGGATTGATTGGCTTTTTGGGGTGCGTTTCGCTTATTGGAATCTCTATAGGTTCTCCATAAACGGCGGCACTAGAGCTAAAGATAAAGTAATTGACACCATATTTGAGTGCCATGTCTATAAGGTTTATTGTATTCATAGTGTTGTTGCGATAGTATTTCAGTGGATTTTGTACCGATTCACCTACTTGTAGATGTGCCGCAAAATGGATAATAGCATCAAAATGACTCTCTCTAAAAAGCTCTTCTAGCTTTTTAAATTCTGACAAATCCAGTAGAACAAACTCAAATTTTCCAACTTCAAATAACTTTTGCAAAACACTTATTGAGTCAAAATCTCCTCCGCAAAAATTATCGACAATCGTTACTCTCGTCTCTCTACTCTTGGCAAGTTCTTTAACCGTATGACTACCAATATACAGCAATTCTAACCCAACCTCCAATCTCCAAATAAAAAATAGGATAAACAGGCTAATCGGTTAGCTCCTCCTGTTACCAATCGTATCCATAAGTGATGTTTTTCTCTAAGGTCTCCCAAATCCCTTGCCTCTTCAATCTCTTTGGCTACTTTGGCACGTTCGATGGTTTTAAGGTTTTCAAGCTCATAAGAAAGTTTTTGATAGGTTGTTTTGGTCATTGGCTCTTTTTCGTGCAAAATGACTCCTTTTGATAGTGTTTTTGTATATTATAGCAAAAAGAGGGTTGTAATAGAGTTGAAGTGTAGGGTTTTTGTGGACTTCCCCATTTGGATGAGAGCCTAGATGAAGATAGAATACCTCGCTACCCCTCAAGCCATTGGGATATGAAGCTATTGAGGTCTTCTTTGCAATGTTTGAGTCGAGCACTGTTGGCTACAAGGATAAACTCTTGTGCGGCTCTTTGGATATCATCATTGACAATCAAAAAATCATATTCAGCAATCGCTTTAATCTCATCGGTTGCACTTTTGAGGCGTTTGAGGATGACTTCATTGTTTTCGGTTGAACGACCGTAAAGTCTCTTTTCAAGCTCACTAAGTGTTGGGGGCGTGATAAAGATGGAGGTGACTATATCGCCCAGTTTAGCTCTTGCAAGCCTATGCCCTTGAATATCAATATCAAAAATCACAAGCTTCTCTTCATCAAGTGCTTGTTGTACGGGTAGCATGGAAGTGCCGTAGTAGTTGCCGTGTACGGTAGCGTATTCCAAAAAATCCCCCGCCTTAATCCCCTCTTCAAATGCCTCTTTGGATACAAAGTAGTAATCGACTCCATCTATTTCTCCCTCTCGTGGCATTCGAGTGGTGGTTGAGATGGAGAAATGGTAGTCGCCAATCGCCTCTCCTGCTTTGTGTATAATCGTACTTTTACCTGCCCCACTAGGACCCGAAAGCACTAAAATAGCTCCTTTCATCTATAAAGCTCCTTGTAAATTTCTCGAACTTTTGGTTTTGTTTGTGTTTTTGAAAGAGAGAATTTCATTGCGACAACTCCTTTGGAAATTCGATAGTAATATGGACTTTGGCACCTGCCAAAATGGCTTTGATTGTAGAGGGTTCGAGCATCAAAACCTTTTCAAGCCAATCATTGGGACTAGGCGTAGTGGCGGTGGGTTGGGTGTGGGTAATCTCAAGCAAAATAGAGCTTAAATCACGAGGTAAAAAGGGCTTTTTGAGTTCAAAATCGTAACGATGCATCAACTCTAGCGGATTGTTGCTAAGTATCACCGTAGAGCCTATGCTAAGCATCTCCAACGAGGATTCGAGTTGCGGAGTGAGAGCTGATTCGTCGATGATGACAACATCGTAATGGGCTTTGGCGATGTCGGCGATAGAAGCTCTCTCATCAAGCGTGGCGTTTAGCTCCTTGGCACAGAGTCGAACCAATCTTGAGACTACCATATTTTTGTTTATGAGTAAAATATTCACCTACACGCTCCTATAAATTGGTACTAATTTTACCATATCTTTTTTAAACCTGCATTGATTTAGACAAAACCCACACACCAATCGACCCATCTTCGCAATACCCATTCTTATTTATCACCCCCAAACTCCCTCTATCGCATTAATCTATCTATGTTACACTTGCATCAAAAAACAAGGCAATAAATGTTTAACGCCCTTCAAAGTAACGGTACTTTACATCTTGATAATCTAAAATGTTTACGAGCAGCCTATCTCTACAATACCTGCTCCCATTGTGCTCAACTATGTCCTACTAATGCTCTGACTCTAGCCAACAATCAACGCTTCGCTCTCGATACCCAAAAGTGCATCAATTGCAACGCTTGTGTGGGAGTTTGTCCTACAGAGGCGATGACTACGACAAGCTTTGATCCCACTATTTTCACACTCACCTTTAGTGCTACTGATGAGAAGCTTCTATCGTGCAAAAAAAATACTCCGTGTTTGCGGATTTTTAATGTCGAACACTGGATAGCTTTGGGGCTTAGAAACGAAGCCGTAGTTTGCGATATGGCACACTGCGAGGGGTGTGAAATCAATCGTGACAACACAATCTCCACCGCTATTGTACAAAGCATCGATGAAGCCAATCAATTTTTGGACTCCATAGGAACAAACAAAGCCATTACCAAACGCTACGAGAAGATAGAAACGGGGCGACGAGAACTTTTGAAGCGTTTTGCCAAAGAGGTTCATGAGCTTCGAGAGGATATTGGCATCGATGAAATCTTTGATACCCACTCCCCACTCCCCGTGCATCGACAACTTTTGCTCAATAGCCTCAAAAAGCAAATCGAATCGATACCTACCCAAAGAGTCCAGAGGGCTTTTAGCTTCACTCAAAACAAAACCATAACCTTTGAGCGTTGCGATAATTGCGGTGATTGTGTGCAGTTTTGTCCTACTCATGCTTTGCGTTACAGTGACGACCGTACCAAAATATTTTTTGCTACCACCCAATGCATTGCGTGCGGAATTTGCGATGATATTTGCAAACCCAAAGCCTTTGGAGCCAAAGAGGAACTCGATTTGGTAAGTATGGCGTTTGGACGTTTTGAAACACTTATAGAGCATCATTTTGAGATTTGCAGTGAGTGCAAAGTATCCTTCCCACAAAAACACAACGAGACTATCTGCAATCGATGCCGTGATTTTGTTGAGCAAAACGCTTCACTCTTTGTCATGGCTAGGGATATGTAGATGCCCAAAGGAGTAGTGGTTTATGCTCTCTCCTTGGCAACTATTGGGACTATGGTAGCCGTGTGGCTTCTTGCCTATCCGCTCCATTGTCTTAGCATCCTTGCACCGCTTGTGGCACTTGTTTTTATCTCTTTTTCGTTTATCGAAATCAAAATTGTCAATAAAAACTGCTTCAATCGTTGCTATCTCAAAGAGGGAACGTTGCTCTATCGGCTCTTCTCTTCTAAGATACTTTTGATGCTATGGTATATTCTTGTTTCGTTTGTTTTTACCTTGTCGCTCTTTATTGAGATACTTTTTTACTCCACGGCATTGCAACTCTATTTGATTTTTCATATCTTTTTTGTAAGCTTTGTTTTTCTCTTCATCAAGCGTTCTATCCAAAATCTGGTTCACATCGATACTATTTTGGCACGAGAGTGGAGTATCCATGTCGGTACACTCTTGCTATTTGGGGCTTTTGTTTATATAACACTGCACAGTTATACCCCCGATTTTATGGATGCTTCTCTTGAAAAAAGTATCATCAATGCTTCGCATGAGGTGGGTTCACAGTGTCAAATCATCGATAGAGTCGTTCGTTTGAAAGCAGAGTTTAATGCACTCTTTTGGTGGGTGGTTGAAAATACGGCAGAGCATCTTCATGACAAAATAACCAAATGGGGTATTTGGCTTAGTTTTATCTTGATGAACGCCTTTGCCTTGTTGGGGATTAATCGTTTGATTGCAACAGTGATTGATATAATCGATAGAAATTTCAATAAAAAAGCTTAAGTGCCTTTGATCTCTTTTAGGAGTGTCTCTCCTTGCTCCATGAGCGTGGTGATAATCTCTAGCTCATCTTCACAGTCGGAACGTTCATCTCGTGTAAGCTCTTTTTTAAGTCTCTTTTTGAGTTTACCTTGGCGTTGTTCTAGCTTTTTGAGGAGTGATTTGATGGATTTTTTCTCACTCTCTTTTGGCTCAAACTCCTCAATCTCTAATATCTTGGCAGCTTTTTCAATAAATTTAGCGATACCCAATTGCTTTTCCTTATTTTTAATGAGTTGATATTATAGCAGATTATTGATATTTTGAAGCTTCTCTTTAATCTACACTCTTTGCGAACAACAAAAACAATAACAACCTCCCACAACCACTAATCGACCAACATCGCTTTGATGATGCTTTTTATCTCTTTTGTTTTGGTTTTGGATATACGCATATCGCTTTTTTTGATGATACGCTCAACGGAGATAGTGCGTATTTGATCTAGCACCACATAAGAGTCACTGCGAAGCTCAACGCGCGTAGGATAGTCTCGTTTGGTTGATGTTAGCGGGGCTACAATCACATTATCAAAATTCATCTCATTGGGTGAGAGGATAAGACAAGGACGCACTTTGTGAATCTCGGCTCCTATAGTAGGATTTAAATTAACGATAACAATCTCATACTGTTTATAACGCATCCCACTCATCCAAATCATCATCCATTAGTAGTTCATTGTGGGCATTTTTAAACTTCTCTTCCCATCCGTGGCGTGGATTGTGTATAATATTGAGAATGATTTTATCCTCCTCTATGTGCATATCAAACGATTGCGGTGAGTCAAAACTCTTCAATATCCCCGCAGGTATGCGTATCCCCTTGCTTGTACCTATATCTATGAGAGCTACTTGCATTATCTACTCCTTGCAACTATTGATATAATTATAAAATAACTATCTTTTTTTGTCAAGTAGGGATTCAAGCAACCAAACCATGAACCAAAATATGCTATAATCTTCTCAATTTTCCAAAAGGAGTCTGTTATGTTGGGTTTAAATTACATCAAAGTCTCGCCTACTTCCTATCTTATGCAGTACAAAGAGGGCAAAATTGTCAAAGAGGGGGCGGGGTTGTCTTTTTTTTACTTTGCTCCTACTTCGACACTCGTTATGGTGCCTATCAATTCGGTTGATATTCCTTTTATCTTTCAAGAGGTTACGAGTGATTTTCAAAATATCACCCTTCAAGGAAACATTACCTATAAAGTAAGCGATGCCAAACTCCTCTCCTCTTTGTTTGATTTCTCTATCAATGCCTACCAACAATACATCTCCGAAGACCCTCAAAAGCTCCCCCAAAGGATTATCAATCAAATTCAAGTCTTCTTGCGAGATGAGATACAAAAACTCTCGCTTCAAGAGGCACTTATTGCTAGTGAATCGCTTGTAGCCAAAGTCAATGCCTCCATTCATAGCTCCAAAGAGCTTAACTCCATTGGCATTTCGATTTTGAGCTTCTCTATTTTAGCGATTAAGCCCAACTCCGAAACCCAAAGAGCCTTAGAGGCCAAAGCACGAGAAGAGCTACTCAAAAACGCTGACGATGCTATCTATCAACGCCGAAATGCCTCGATCGATCAAAAGAGAGCCATCAAAGAGAACGAACTCAACACCCAAATCGCTATCGAAAACAAACAACGCCAAATCCAAGAGACGCAAATCAAAACCCAACAGATTATCTTTACCCAAGAACACGAACTCAAAGAGTCCAAATTGCAATCACGAATCACCCTCGAAGCCAAAAATACCCAATTGGTCGATCTCTCCATCGCCAACGCCAAAAAAGAGTCCGATGCCAAAGCCTACTCTTTGGAGGTATTGATGCACGTCTTCAAAGAGGTTGATCCCAAAACCCTTCAAGCCCTTACCAATGCCAATCTCTCCCCAGGGCAACTTATCTCAGTCGCCTTTCAAGATATTGCCAACAACTCTAGTAAGATTGGAGAGCTTAATATCTCATCGGATTTACTCAAAGAGCTGATGAAAAAATCATGAAAACCCAACCTCTTGAGGAGCGACGTATCGTCGTAATCGTACGCAAAACCCGCCTTGAAGAGTTGCTCTACAAATACAACACCGTCGCCCAAAGCAAATTTTATATTGAGCATCTAGGAGGCGATTTTAGTGACTACGAAGCCGAACACGCCCAGTATCACCGTAGCGTCACAGGGGCTATCAAAATCCTTGAACGCTTAGGCAGGGTTCACACCGTTGATCGCTCCTTTTTGCCCAACTATATCTTTGGCAAAGAGGATATTGTCGTTGTCATTGGACAAGATGGATTGGTGGCTAATACCCTTAAGTATCTTGATGGACACAGAGTCATTGGACTCAATCCAGACCCCGCTCGATGGGAGGGAGTACTGCTACCCTACCAACTCCAACGTCTTGAAGAGGGAGTCCAAAAGGCTTTGGGGATGATGAGTTGTCCGCTTCGCTACGTCACTTTGGCAAAAGCAACGCTCAATACGGGTGAGAGTTTGTATGGAGTAAACGATATTTTTATTGGGCCCAAAACCCACCAATCGTTGCGTTATATCATCAACCACAATGGAGTGAGTGAAAACCAATCCTCTAGCGGTATCATTGTCTCGACGGGTTTAGGCTCGACGGGGTGGTTTACGAGCTTGATGGTAGGGGCTAATGGCATTGCCAACCCCGATGTTGCACAAAAAAATTGGGCTTTTCCGTGGGATAGCGACTACCTCTACTTTACTGTACGAGAACCCTTCCCCTCCAAATACTCTAAAGCCTCTATTCTTTTTGGCACGATTACCCCAACGGTGAGCTTCCAAATTCAATCGCTTATGCCGGAAAACGGCGTGATTTTTAGCGATGGAATCGAAAAAGACTTTTTGGAGTTCAACTCAGGTGCTACCGCAACCATCACCATCGCCCAAAAAAGGGGATGCTTGGTGCTTTGAGATTGTGAAATTAATTTCGCACGGGTCTATTGTTCATCTTGTTTTGCAAAAGTTTTTTTAGCTCCATACGTTGTTCTGGAGTCAAGATAGCAAGAACTTGGCTAAGATGTTCGAGTTGTTTGGCTTCTCTAGCTTGAAACTGTTTGGTTGCTTCAGCAAGTAGTTTCTCTTTATCAACGCCATCTTTGCTTAGTGCGTCGATAAGCGTTTGCATTCGTAAACCCTCCATACGTTTGGCTCTTCGCAACTCTCTCATCTCTTTTTGGTGCGACACTCTAAGCTCTTTGAGTGCTTTTGTTTGCTCTTGTGTCAAATCCAAATAGTGCAACGTTGAGACAATGGGATTGCGTTGCATTCGAAAGTGGTGAAAGCCTCCTGCGTTTCCATCTTTGTGACAATTCTTTTTAAATTCACACTTTGAATCATTCATATTTGATCCCATGGGTTCTTGGGCAATAGCACCAATAGAGAGAAGCGACGCCAATGCGGCGGAAGTTACGATAAGTTTGTGGAGCGTTTTCATGGTTTATCCTTTTTGTTTTGGTATAACGTATTATAGTTTGATTGGATAAACGATGAGTAACCGTGAAGTAAACGGTTGGCAACGCCAAAAAAAGAAGCCCGTTAGAGTCCAGCTTCTTTGATGGCTTCCGATTGGGCATGAGCGATAAGGGGTTCTATGACTTGATGGAGCAATCCATCGTTCATAATCGCTTCAAGTGAGTAGAGTGTCAAACCGATACGGTGATCGGTAAGACGATTTTGCGGATAGTTGTAGGTGCGTATCTTTTCGGATCTATCACCACTTCCTACTTGCATTTTTCGTTGGGCTGAGGTTTCGTTGAGTTGCTCTTGCATTTGTGCCTCATAGACACGGGCTTTGAGAACTTTCATCGCTTTGTCACGGTTTTTGTGTTGCGATTTCTCATCTTGAATAGCCACCACAATGCCCGTAGGGATATGCGTCAAACGTACCGCAGAATCGGTGGTATTGACCGATTGTCCCCCGCACCCGCTTGAACGATAAACATCCATCTTGATCTCATTGGGTTTGATATCGACTTCGACATCATCGACTTCGGGGATAACGGCTACGGTGATAGCAGAGGTATGCACTCGCCCTTGGGTTTCGGTATCGGGTACTCTTTGGACTCGATGCGTTCCCGCTTCGTATTTGAGCTTGGAGTAAACACTCTCACCTTTGATTTGGGCGATTATCTCTTTGTATCCTCCCGCTGTCCCATCGGAGCTGCTCACAATCTCCACTTTCCATCGTTGCGTCTCTGCAAAACGGGTATAGAGTTTAAAGACATCGGCGACAAACAAGGCACTCTCATCGCCCCCTGCACCCGCACGAAGCTCCAAAAAGATGTTTTTATCATCATTTTTGTCTTTGGGAATCATTAAAACTTTGATCTCTTCTTCGAGTTCCAAAAGTCTTGGTTCTAGTTCGCCTAGCTCCTCTTTGGCAAGTTCTCCCAATTCTGGGTCACGAAGAAGCTCTTTGTTTTCTGTAATCGCCTCATCAGTAGCAATATACTCTTTGGCTTTTTCAACCAATTTTGCAATAGAAGCCTGTTCTTTGGTAAGCTCTGTCATCTTTTTAATATCAGTAGCAATATCGGGAGCACTGAGCAACTTATTGATTTCATTGTGACGGTCTATAAAGGGTAGAAGTTTCTCTTTGAACATTTGTGTTCTTTATGTGGGTAGTTTGGTGTAGTATTGTATTGAAGCTACTTAGGCAGCTTCAATCGCTTTGACAAGTTTGTTTAGACGGCTTACTTTTCGTGATGCGGTCTCTTTTTTGAGAATCCCTTTGCTGACAAATTTATGCAACTCTTTATTGGCTACTTTAAATGCCTCCATTGCTTCCTCTTTGTTACCCGCTTGGGCTGCTTCTCGTACGGCTCGTGTGATGTTTTTGAGTCGAGTTCTGTAGTATCGGTTTCGCTCTGTACGAACAGCTGTTTGTACTACTCTTTTTTTAGCTGATTTATTGTTTGCCATAAATGCTTTTCCTTCTTTGGTGTATGGTGTGTTGTATGCTCTATCGAAATAGAGTCGATTTTAGTGGAGGGATTTTACCTAAAAAGATATTAAAACTTTATTAAAAATAAAAATAAGTTGTCACAATGCTAGAGAGTTGTCACTCGATTTCTTCCGCTCTCTTTGGAGATATAGAGGGCTTCATCGGCTCTTTGAATGGTTTTTTCTATCGCTTCGTCGTATTGATGCAACGTTACGCCAAAACTGCACGTGAGTTTTCCTATCTCTTTAAAAGTATGGTGTTCAATCATGGAGCGTAGATGCTCACTTGCTCGTTTGGCTTGTTTGAGTGAATGCGTGGCGATAAAAACAACAAACTCCTCCCCTCCCCAACGCAAAAGATAGTCATCGTTTCGTATCGAAACACTCACACGCTCTACAAGCTCTTTGAGTACCTCATCGCCAATGGCGTGTCCGTAGGTATCGTTTATGGCTTTGAAGTAGTCAATATCGAAAAAGATGACTCCTAGTTGCTGATGGTTGTACTCTCTTTTTTGGATGATTTTAGTGATATTGGTTTTGTAAAACTCTCGATTGTAGGCTCCCGTTAGAGAATCCATGATAATTTTGTGTTGCAAAATAATCTGTTCTTGAAAGGTTTGGCTAATATCGTTGAAACTCACAACGTAAGAGTTGTCTTGATAGTAGTTTTGGGCAACGGCAAAGCTGTATTGTGTGGCGTTTTTGTCTCTCATTAAAACCACTTGATCTTTGGGGTGGAGCTTTTCTATATGCTCAATCCAAAGAGTTTGTGGGGGTATTTTGCTTGGATGAAAGTAGCCATCATGGACAATAAAACACTCCGATACGCAACGGTATTTGCTCTTGAAGCTCTCCAATGAATCGTGACCAAAAAAATCCAAAAAGGTTTGATTGGTTTCAAGTATCTCCTTGCCTGTAGTGATAACAATAAGCGATTTTTGAGTATCCAAAATACTTTTGGTACGCAAGGAGAGATTGCGAAAGAGATTTTTGGAGAGATACTCACGATACAAAAAGATTGTTGTAAGAACAATCGTAGCCAATCCAATGCCAAATATCACAAGGTAGTTGTATCGAAAAGCCATAAGTGTAGCATTGTCAAATTGCAAAACAATCGCCCCAACGACCTCTTTGGTAACGGGGTTTTGCAACGGCACGAAGGTAAAGAGATGCTTTTGGTCATTGGAAGAGAGAGTAAAAATCTTATTGTCAAAAATTTTTTTGTTGGCACTTTGAATACCCAAAGGACTCAATTGCTCCATTTGGGCGTGTTTAAACTCACGCTCTAGCTGTTTTTTGATTGAAGATTCATAATAAAAATCCTCCAAAGGACTATCTTCGTAGTTGCCTTGTTCTTGCGAAAAAACTTTTTTCTTTACAACCGTTTTATCAATAAAAAAGCCTGTCTTAGCACTGCGTAGATGGGCAAACTCTCTAGCTATGGCGTGGACGCTAAAAGATACCTCTACACTGCCTATATGCTCTTTGGATATTGTATCGCCCAGTGCGAAGAGATAGCGAAAACCGTTGTAAATTCTACCCTCTTCAAAACCGCTAATAGGTATATGATAGCGATTGACCCACTCAACCGTTGAGCGAATACCGCTAAGATTGTCTCCGTACTTTTGGGGTCGATGGAAACGCAAAAAGCTCTCGTTGTTGCGTAGATGAAAATGGAGTTGGCGTACATCGTAGGTTTGAAAAAATTTGTACTGCTCTATAAGTGCTTTGTATAGCTCCTCTCTAGCCAAATCTTTGGCAGATTGTGACTCATAGGCTTTGTGTACTATCTGCTTAATGGATTGGCGATTTATCACTGTCTCGTACATGGTGTGGGCTACGGTTTTGTATTTGTTTTGAATCGTATCAAAATCTTTTTCGATAGCGTTGTTGTGGTTTTGTATAAAATTCTCTTTTTTTTGATTGTAGCCTATTTGTAAAGCGATACAAAAGAGCGTCGTTGCCACCGCAAAAAAGATAAAAAAGAGAACAAAGTATCTTTGCGTATCGACGCCCTTTTCAAGCTTCTCGCTGTACTTCTCGTGGCGATTGTAAAAACCAATCAAAATCAAAACAAGAGCCACAATCACCAAAAGTGTGATAATATTAACGCTCAAATTGATATTGTCCAACGAACTTCTATCGATTTTTTCAAGTGGTTTGAGTATCAAAACATAAGCCATTTCCTTATCGTGATTGTCGAGCAGGGTGTGGTGTGCAACCAAATAGTCTTGCTTAATCTCATAATGGGTTTGATACTCTAGCATACGCTCTATGCCTTGTGTTTTGATGTATTGGAGAACCTTTGGTTGGATGCTGTTGGCAATGTAATAGTCGTCGATAAAATATTCTCCAAAGGGTATTTTCAACCGCTTTGCATAGTGCTTATCGACTACAATAATAGGTTCAAATCCCTCTTGTGCAATTTTTTTGGCAATGGAGTTAAAATGGGTAATAGTCTCCAAAAAACCGATAAATTGACGGCTATCATCATAAAAAGGAACAAAAGCTCTAAAAGAGAGATTGTATTGATCAACATCCATCAATGTATGTACTTTGGTAATATTATTCAATTCTCGCACCCCAAAGAGATTGTCTCCTCTTAGACTAGACCAGCTTCGTGAAACAACCGTTCCATTTCTATCTACGAGTTCAAACCACACATTTTTAAAATCGGTCTCTTGAGCTAATCCCAACGAAAAGCCCTTGAGATACTTTCTAATATCACGCTTATCCACAAGGGCTTGTTGCAATTTTTTGTTTTCACTCAAAGCCAATGCGATGGTGAGTGTGGCATTTTTTTTCTCTTCGATTAATACTTGAAGCTTGTGAATAATCTCGAAAGTGAGTTTGGAGTAGATTTTTTGAGTTTGGATAGTGTGTTGATACTCCTTGTAGAAGATATTGAGCCTTATGACTCCAAGAGCAATAAGAACAAAAATAGCAACCAGTAACATCAACCAATTTTTATGTTTCATTGGATACCTCGTTATTGTGTATAAAATGTAAATTTTTGATTCAATCATAATTCTTTGGCAATATTATCCATTCTAAATATTTTTTTAAAGTGCTTTAATGTATAATCTTCCAAATCAAATTTCATACAATATTTGTATGAAATAGGATAAAAACACTAAATAAAGGATTTATCAATGGGTAAATATATCGAATTAACAAACGCTAATTTTGACTCAACTATCGCTGAAGGTGTAGCAATGGTTGATTTTTGGGCTCCATGGTGCGGACCTTGTAGAATGATTGCTCCCATCATCGAAGAGTTGGCTGAGAATTTTGAAGGAAAAGCAAAAATCTGTAAAGTAAACACCGATGAGCAACAAGAGATTGCTGCTAAATACGGTATTCGTTCCATTCCTACCATTCTTTTCTTCAAAGATGGTCAAATGGTTGATCAAATGGTGGGTGCTGCATCCAAAGATGTATTTGCAGAGAAAATCAACAAGCAATTGGCGTAACACCCTCTCCACTCCCCTCAATCTTGACGGGAGTGGAATCTAAATAAACTCTCTTTTACTCTGTTTTAACTCTTCCAAAAACTTTTCAATCGTATAGATTTTGCGATACTGTGGTGTCATGATATGAATCATAATATCCCCCAAATCCGCCACAATCCAATCTTCTGTCTCATCGGTAGCTACAAACTTCTCGCCGTGTTCTCTTAATGCCTCTTTGAGGTGGATATACAAAGCGTCCGTATGTTTGCCCCCTAGCGATGAAGCTATCACAACCTTTTGGGCGATATAGTCGATGTTGCTTAAATCAACACTCTCAATATCTTCGGCTTTTTTCTCATCAAGTATTTTTTTAATCAATTCGAGTTTTGTTTCTATGTTTTCTATCAACGGTTTGCCTTTGCAATTTTATATTTTTAACCCAAATTATACCATGTATTTCCAGCAATCAATATTTTATCACTCAAATAGCACTACTTTGAGAATATTTTTTACGAGAATTTCAATAAAATTGGGTTAAAATTAGTATAACTTTTTGATACTGTTAAGGATGCGGATTTACAACTTACAGAGAGAATTACGAGATAATTATAGCACAAAATCACAAGAGTGTCAATGCATAAAGATGGTTGAATGTGTCAAAGCGTTAAAGAGTCAAAAATAGATACCGCACAAGGAGAAACCGTGCAAAAACCAAAATGGGCTAGAGAGATAGAGCGATTTGTATCGATTAAATCGCAGTTTGTGCTTTGGGGAAACATCTACGATGTCTATCCCTATCAAAAGAGTGATGCTATTATTCCTCTCAATCTCACGGGCTATCTTACCCATCTATTGAGCGATAATGAGTATGAACTTATCGTCCAATATGAGCCATTGATGGGATTTTCGTTGCTAAAAGGCGACGAGGAGAGCTTCAAAACAGTGAGCGACCATGGGCTTAAAGATGGGCATTATCAAACCACACTTATCAAAAGCATCGACATTATTGAAAAAATTATCCACAACAACACCCTCTATGCTACGATAATACTCAACTTCTCTTCACGATTAGGCGATACTTCGGGTAATGACACCCATGAGTTCTATTACCGTATCTTTAGGTTGCTTCAAAATGCCTCTGCCAAGATTATCGGTGAGACCCAAAACCCCAAATTTAACCTGCTTTTTTGGTTTATCGACAAAGAAAACGACCTACCAACGTGGTACAGCATCGACAATCCCAAAATCAAAACCCTTCCCCTGCCCAAACCCGATTTTTTGATTCGCAAAACCATTATCTCCAAACTCTCCCCCAAGATTGCGGGTTTCAATGAAGTATCACCCCAAAAACAAGAGGATATTATCGGTGCTTTTGTTGATGAGACCAACAATCTCTTTGCCAATGAGATACTCTCTATCATTGCCCTTGCTATTCGAGAAGCCATTGAGTTTAGCAAGATTGGCGAAGCCATTAAGATGTACAAATTGGGAATTGTCGAAAATGAGTGGGCAAAAATTTCAATCCAAAAGATACTCAATGCCCCCGCTGAACTCTCCAAACGTGTCAAAGGACAAACAAGAGCGATCAATAAAGTAAGCGAAATTTTAAAAAGAGCCTACTACAACCTCTCAGGCGCTCAATACTCCAAACGCTCCAATCGCCCCAAAGGTGTGCTATTTTTTGCAGGGGCTACGGGTGTGGGCAAAACAGAACTGGCCAAATCGATTACAGGACTTATCTTTGGGAGCGAGACTCACTATATCCGCTTTGATATGAGTGAATTTTCTGCTGCACATGCCGACCAACGACTTTTGGGTGCACCCCCTGGGTATGTGGGGTACGAGATGGGCGGAGAGCTTACCAACGCCATCAAACAAAACCCTTTTTCGGTGATTTTATTTGATGAAATCGAAAAAGCAAACCCTAAAATTTTGGATATATTTTTGCAAATCCTTGATGATGGACGGCTCACTTCAGGGCGAGGGGAGACGGTTTACTTTAGTGAAGCGTTGATTATCTTTACAAGCAATTTGGGGATTTACGATGTCACACCCAGTGGCGAGAAGATACAAAAAGTAAACTTCACTATGGGTTATGAACAGATGAGTCAAATCATTATGGAATCGATCGAGGAGTTTTTCAAGTACCGACTCCAACGTGCTGAAATTCTCAATAGAATTGGCAAAAATATCATTGTTTTTGATTTTATTCGTCACGAGAGTGCCGTGGAGATTTTTGATAAAATGGTCGCTACACTGTTTGAAAACATCAAAGAGAACTACGCTATCACCATCAAAATAACCAAAGAGGCAAAAGCCAAACTCGTCGATAGAGCCACAGCCGACCTCTCAATGGGAGGACGAGGCGTTGGAAATGAACTCGAAGAGATACTTGTCAATCCTCTTTCGAGTCTTATTTTTGAGATGCAACTCCAAGCAGGTGAGAGTATCGGTATCTACGATGCCATTTGCGAGGAGGGAGTGTGTCGCTTAATAGCAAAAAAACTATCGTTAGGCAAATAACTCGTAGCTTTGCTGCCAAACGCTTAGGTGATATTTTGGAGTGTAGAAATGGTTGCTACCATTAATTGCACTTTAAGATATTTTTACTTTTTGTGAGAATTTTTGTGTACAATGCCAAAAAGCATTCAAAGGTTTATGATTGTGTCCAATATCCTAAAAGCATTTGTAAATATTGTCAATAACTACCAATCCTCTATCTCTACACTTTCGCAAGGCAAGAATAGAGCCAATAATTTGATACTCAAAAATAGCGATATGATGAAACAAAAACATTTAAGCTTATCTGTTTGATGAAAAAAGAGAAATACAATTCAATGCCACTTGAATATAAAGAAGCCGTAGAGCGATTGGTAAATGTGAGTGTAGGTGATGTGAGAATCAAAAATCCAAATAATCCTGTTCAGTTGATGGATGGGAAGATTTTGGTGTTTAAGATGTAGGTAAAAGATTAAAATAAATGTCTTTAGAAAAAAAAACTTATTTTGAACTACTAAATGAAATTTCACAAGATGAGTTGTTTGATGGATTGCTAGGATATGGATTATTCGCAGATAAAATACCGCCTTTTTTAACAGCTGAAAATTTTTTAGTTTTTTGTCAAACTCGCCCAAGTGAGTTTAGTTTTGACAAGTCAGAAAAAAAATATATTCACTATGAAAGTGTGAGAAATATAAATGTTCCAAGAGTTTTAGCCATTCCTAATCCAATTGCGTATCGCAATCAATGTAAAGTATTATCTGACAACTGGAACAGATTGCTTGAATATTTTAAAGTGCAAACAGAAAATCAAGAACATAAAATAAGTAGAATTCATATAAGAAAAATAGATGATAGTTTTAAAGTTTTTAATACATGCTATCAAGATTTAGATGATATTGATTTAGACGATTATCCAATATTAGTTCAAAATCATCTTTTTGAAATGAATCATAAAAACTTTTGTACAGATGATTATCCAGAGCCTAATTTGTTAATCAGCAAAAGATATGTTGTAAAGGCAGATATATCAAATTGTTTTCCGAGTATTTATACTCATTCTTTGCCTTGGGCTTTAATGACGAAACCCTATTCTAAATTACATAGAAGTTCTACGGAGTGGTTTAATGAAGTTGATTTTTATACTAGAAATTTAAAAGATGGTGAAACGCATGGTATTTTAATAGGTAGTCATGCCTCAAATCTTATATCTGAAATTATTTTGACTGCTGTTGATAAAGCTATGTATGATAAAGGTTATAGATATATTCGCAATATTGATGATTACAGTTGCTATATTGAGACAAAAGAAAAAGCTGAAGAGTTTTTAGTAGACTTATCCGCAGAACTTAAGGAATATGGATTAATGCTGAATCATAAAAAAACAGAAATTTTAAAATTGCCTTTGGCTTCAACAGAAAATTGGGTAAGAAAATTAAACTCTTTTGTTTTTTCAAATGATAATAAATTGAAACTAAGCGAAGTAAGAGCTTATCTTGATATTGCCCTTGATTTGATGTTTCATAATAAAGAAAATAGTGCCATTTTAAATTATGCAATCAAAGTGTTAGCAAAAAAAGAGATGACTGCTAATGCAAAAGATTATTTTATAAAAACGGTTCATCATTTGGTGTTATTGTATCCATATTTAGTGTCTTTGCTTGAAGATAAGATATTTACTATTTTTACTATTGATAATTTACAAATAGAAAAAATCGCAAAAGACATATTTCTACTTGGTGAATCAAAAAAACTTTATGAAGCTATGAGTTATGCTCTATTTTTTAGCAGCAATTCTAACCCAACCTCCAATCTCCAAATAAAAAATAGGATAAAATAAGAAAAAAGGAGTTGATAGTGTTTTTGTATATTATAGCAAAAAGAGGGTTGTAATAGAGTTGAAGTGTAGGGTTTTTGCGGACTAACCTTGTGTGGTTAAAAAATATTCCTCGTTTCACGCTCTTAGGAGAGGTGGAATAAGGAACAAATCAAAAACCAAAGCACAACGGATGTTATAATCATTGCTATGGAGGATGATTATAGACAAAGCCAAATAGCTAAGTATTTAAACCTTAGTAGCTTGGCTGTTTCTAAAATGGTGATAGAGAAAAAAAGTGGAAATTTATCATACGGTACGTATTTTCCAGCGATGGCAAATAGAGTTTTTTTGAAACTATTTTGAATGTATTACTCCAAAAAATTACCAAGAGGCTTATGGAGTCTCCTCTTAGTTCCATCTTTTAAACTTTCTACTATCTCTTTGGTGTATGTTTGTATTGCTTCCATAATTATCTTTTAAAATAGAGTTGGGTTATTTTACCTATTTCAAACTTTGTAGCACGATACTATAGAACAATACAACAAAAACCGCAACTATTTAACGATTTCATACTCAATCAATGTACCACCATCTTTGTCTTTGATGAGGATAGTATTGCTAGGAATATTTTTGATGGGTATGAAGAGATAGGTATCATCGCCATTTGTCTCAATACGCATACTTGTGACATTCGATTGCAAGGGTTTTTGCGAGGGGAGTGTTTCGTTGAGGATGATTAATACCTCTTCGTGCGTTTCGTTAAGATCGAGCTTGCCTTTGTAGGTTTTGCCCTCAGCTCCTTTTCGAGCGATGGTAGTGAGTAGCTCTTTGAAAAATCGCATTTTTACTTTTTTATC
Organism: Sulfurovum sp. FS08-3; assembly: GCA_000830175.1. Lineage (GTDB taxonomy): Bacteria > Campylobacterota > Campylobacteria > Campylobacterales > Sulfurovaceae > FS08-3. Next base: position 48,808 of record JQIS01000059.1, read on the forward strand.
CCTGTCATCTTTGGGAAGTCTTTTATTGAGGTAGTTTTCAATCTGCGGATAGGCATCTACCTCATCATCATCCTTGCCTTGAGGTGCTTTGTTTGGCTTATTGTTATCGGCTATGGCACCAACACAGAGGGTACTAAGTATCAAAAAGATTTTGTGTAGCTTCACGAACGTCTCCTAATTAGATTAAATACAATAATAGTACAATACAATTCCTAAAATTCAAACAAGGTGAGATACTATGCCTCTTTTATTGTGGGGAGTGTTACTATTGTTGCTCAACGGATGCACAACGAGCCAAAATCGTGTAGCTTTGGTAGTGGGCAATCAAAACTACACCACCAAAGCCCTCAAAAATCCCCTCAACGATGCTAGGACGGTAAGCCAAAGACTTCAAGGTTTGGGTTTTGATGTAGTCATGGCACAAGATACCTCCAAAGAGGAGTTTGAAGAGGCTCTCAAAGCTTTTCAATCCAAAATCAACCCTCAAACGACAACCTTTTTCTACTTTTCAGGTCATGCCAATACGCTACACCCCAATAGCAATGAGACCTTTATGGTAATGGTTGATAGCGACAAAGAGGTGCTTGTAAGCATTCACAAACTCTACGAAACGTTGCGAAAAGCCAAAGCCAAAAACAATATCATCGCCATTGATGCGTGTCAAAACTACACGAGCAAAGATTCAAACGACAAAAAAGGACTCTATCGTGGGTACGATTTTGAAGTGGTTCGCACCACCCTCCCCCGAGAGATTGATCAAAACTACTCCTACAAAGAACCCACCTCCACAATCAAATCCTACGCTACTCGTATCAACGAACAAGCCCACGATGCGGGTCTTCACGATAGCTCCCTAAGTCCCTATGCCTACTATTTGGTACGCCATCTTGATGATGAGGAGATACCTATAGAGACGGTCTTTAGACGCATTCGCAACGCCATGCACAAAGACTATCAAGGGACTCAGGAGAATTTTGAATCGGGAGTATTAATGAACGCTATCTATCTTCAACCCAAACGCAAAGAGGATAGCAACCTCAATCCGTTTTGACAATCCAAGAGATGAGCCTATCTGGCTCTATTGTCGCACTATGTTAAACTTGATTGAGCATTTGGCTTGATAGGAAATCTAAACATTTGAGCTAGAATTGTCAAGCAACCACCCTTTTGTTATACTTTTGAGATAAATTTATGGTATATTACTCCAAAAATTGGAGAAAATTTAGCATGAAACGTACCAAAATAGTCATTACATTAGGACCTGCTACTGCAAACAAAGAGAGTATCAAAGCACTAATAGAGCGTGGAGTGGATGTCATACGGCTTAATTTTTCGCACGGCGACCACGAAGGACATAGGCAAAACGCCCAACTTATACGAGAGGTGAGTCAAGAGATAGGCAAAGAGATAGCTATTTTGCAAGATATTTCAGGGCCCAAAGTACGCATTGGTGAGGTCAATGGTGTATTGGAGCTTCAACGAGGCGATATTATCCAACTCTCCAAAACACAACACGACAATCCTCGCATCCTCTCTATCTCCTACCCCGAGATTATCGATTTGGTCAATGTTGGTGAGAAGGTTTACTTTGCCGATGGCACGATTACCTCCAAAGTCATTGCCAAAGAGGAGGAGTTTCTTACCCTAGAGCTTCAAAACGATGGCAAACTCACCTCTAAAAAAGGGGTCAATTTCCCCAATACCAAGCTAGACATTTCGGCTATCACACCCAAAGATGAAAAAGACCTTATCTTTGGTGCCTCATTAGGCGTTGATTTGGTAGCACTTAGCTTTGTCCAAAACAAAGAGGATATTTTAAAAGCCCGTGCCTTGCTTCAAGCCCACAACTCCAACCCTTTATTGATTGCCAAAATCGAGATGAGCAATGCCATTCAAAACCTTGAAGAGATTATACAAGTAAGCGATGGCGTAATGGTAGCTAGAGGGGATTTGGGAGCGGAGTTTGGTGTCACCGCTGTACCACGCATCCAAAAACGTATCATTCACCTAGCCAACCAAAACAACATCCCCGTCATAACCGCTACGCAAATGCTCACCTCTATGATCAAATCCCCCTACCCTACTCGTGCCGAAGTATCCGATATTGCCAACGCTGTCTTTGATGGCACGGACGCTGTGATGCTCTCCGATGAGACAACGGTGGGCGAGTTTCCGCTTCATGCCGTAGATGTACTGCGAGAATCGGTCATGGATGCCGAACAAGACCCAGAGTATGGAAGCGAACATCTTCCTAGCCAAAGGGGCGATGATGCTATTGCCTACTCCGCCGTAAAGCTCTCAAACTTTTTGGAAGATGTGGATGCCCTTATCGCTTTTAGTGCTAGTGGATTTAGTGCTAAAAGTTTGGCGAAATTTAGACCCAAAAAGAAGATATACGCCGTGACTTACTCCATCGAAACCTATCGCAAACTTAAGCTCTCATGGGGTGTTGAGCCTATTGGCGTATTTGAATTAAGCTCTCCAGCCAAACTCATTTTGGCAGCTTTTGATGAACTCCAACTCCAAGGATTGGTACGCAAAGATAGCAAATTTATCGTCACAATGGGTGATATTGTGGGCAAAAAAGGCTCTACCAATCTTATCCGTGTCCTTGATAGAGATGCCATTAAGACCATGCACGAAGGGATGGGAATACCCAAACACCACTCACTATGGATGCCTAATTAGCCTTGACGATGATGCCCAAATCTTTTTTAATCTTAATAGGTTTTCTTTTTTTGGGCTTGTGAGTGCTTTTGTGGTCAATTTTTTTGGGAATGGTGAAGCTCTGTTTAAGCGTTGATTTAATCGAAGAGTTGCCTTTAATTGTAGTGCTATTGTAGTTGGAATACGAAAGAGTCATCAATAGCAATATCAAAAGCAGTACTTTTGGAAGAGACATAGATATTCCTTGAATATTTTTTGATAGTATAAGTGGAAGAAATTTTAAGAGATAGGTAACAGTTTGTAACCTATGTTTATTATAGTACAAATGGGCTTAAGAGTTGCCCTAAATATGGGTTATAATCTTCTTGCCCATTTGAAAAAGAGCCGATTGGGATCAATGCGTTCGTCTATGCTTTTGCCCTCAAGGATAAATTGCATCAGCTTATGAGCCATAAGCGGTGCCAATACAAATCCTCTCCCGCCCAATCCATTGATAACAAAGAGATTTTCGATGCTTTTTAGTGGAGCTTTGGCACCTTTTTGGATTTGGGGATAGTTTTGGAGCATATAGGCACTATCGACTACACCTCCTACCAACGGGGCATAATCCTTCGAGCCCGAACGTACCCCGCAAAAAACCTCTACAAGCTCCAATTGCGTCGTGTCAATCAGCCGTGAAGCCTTTTGCATTAGAGATTCAAGAGGATTGGGCAAAAGAGGGTGCGAAGCATCGTGAGAGTGGGTTGCACCGATTTTGATAATACCCCCCATGTTTTGAGAAATAGAGAGGTCTTGGTGGATTGATGTGGCTATGGGTAAGGAGCTTTTAAAATCCCCTCGACACCCCCAGACGCCACCGATACCCATATAGTCTATATTGATAAGCTCATTGTGATACCCCGTCGCCAACACAAGGAAATGGCATTTGATGACTTCATTGAGCTTCCAATAGCCCTCTTTTTGTTCTATTTTTTGAATCTCAACGGATTTAAACTCCACCCCCTGCATCAACGCCTCACACATCTCCTTGGCATCGACTACTCCCCCCTCTTCAAACAAAAATCCATTGTAAGGACTTTGAATACCCAAAGATTGGATTGTATGAGCTTTTATATCTTTGAAGTTGGGATAGTTAAATGCACGATAGAGAGCAAAGTTTTGATTGTCTCTATCATCTTTTGGAATGCGTATTACGCCTGTTTGGTGGAAGTATTGAGGAAAATGGGTTTGATAAAACTTAACAGCAAAAGCAAAAGCTTCGTTGGTAAGAGAGTGCAAAGAGGAGGTTTTGCCGATTTTGGGCGATACAAAAGCACCCGCTGCCCCGCTACCACCCGAAGCAATCTCACTGTTTCTATCCACTACGCAAATCTTTAGTCCCTTTTGGTGCAACGTATAGGCAATAGCAGATCCCGCAACACCCCCGCCCACCACTACGGCATCGTATAGAGTATCTCGCATTGAGCTTTTTGTCACAAAACCCCTTCTTTAATTCAAATAGGCATCTTTTTCAAAATATCCAATGCGTCCATCACTTGTATCAATACGCAATTGAATAACATAACGACCCTTTTTGGATACTTCAACACCCTCAACGCTACAGTTTCCATTGACCAACTTTACATCTTGAATATACTTATCATCCTCTCGTGTATGGGGTCTTGTCAAAAGAAAACTTACTTTGGGTTCTTGCAAGGTTGCATTGCCTAGAGTTTTGATATGAAACAAAAAGTTATTTTTGCCTTGTGCAAGCTCGATGTATTCAAACTTTTTGAGATTGGAGTGCTTGTTGTCTTCATTGACAATGCTTTTTTTATCCAAAAGTTCGATACCAAAATCTCTATTGAACGCCTCTTTTTTTTCTATCATCTCGTTGATATTGATATCGACAAGTTGATACTTTTGCATATAGGTATTGGACTCTTGTACAGGCATTGAAGAGGCCGATTTTACCGTCCAATAGCCCAATACAATTGCCATAAACAAAAACCCCACAATCATGTGAGGCCAATAGGTCTTCTCTTTATGGGTTGTTGTCATTTTTAAATCTCCTTAATAATGGTCTAAACATAAAAATCCAAATCACAAAAGCAGTCCCAATATAGACAATGTAGCGAAAGACATTAATCACCTCTTTGGTATCATTGGGTATTACTTTGGTTAAAACGACCCCTTTGGATTTGGCGATTTGCTCTGCCAATTCAGATACACCTTGTACTATACCAATATTATACTTATCTTCTAATTTATTTTTATCCGCAGATGCTACAACATCTATCAATGCCGCTTTGACATCGTTGGCGTTATAGAGCGAAGCAATATCGCTAGAAGAGGGGATTAATCCGACACGCATAGACCGAGGTACAAAAACGAGTACCGCATACGGCTTACTTAAATTACTCTCATAAGCTTTGACGTATTCAAATAGATTGACATTTTGCTCCAACTTTTCATTGGAACTTATCACATAGATATGAACACCTAACTTTTGTTTGGCTTCAACAATAATATCTTGAACAATAGGTCTAGCTTGAATGGATAGGAAGTCATCTTTAAGAATATTGTTTGCGTTAAGCACATGAGAGAATAAAGTAAGCAGGGCAAAAGCCCATACTATACTTTTTTTTTGCATATTTAGTTGATAAATAGGTGATTATCTGTCAAAACAGACCACAATGTAATGATAGCCATCACAACCATTGTCCAGCCAAGTACTTTATCCATAATTGATAACATTATAAGCCCCTTTTACTGTGCATCTTTAAATGCATGTTGTGCATTATCTCTACTGTTGGCTTTGACATTATCCAAGCTGCTCGTTAAAGGTGTTGCGTCATAATAGTTTGCTGCACTCTTTTTTTGTACGCTAATACCCCATACTGTTAAACCCGCCAAGATTGTCAAAAGCAATACAGTAGCAATTAACATACCCGTAACACCATCTAAGACAAATACGCCTCTGTTAGTATTTTCTGTCATAATCTACTCCTTATTGCTTCAAAGTCGAAATATAAGCCGACAATGATTTCATCTGAACATCTGTAAGCATAGTATTAAAGGATGGCATTGCACCAATATTGCCTTTTTTACCATTCTTAAGCGTATTAACCACAACGGTTTCATCATACTCAGCCAAATTGGGTGACATACCGTTCATTCCTTTGCCATCAGCTCCATGACACGATGCACACGCTACAAACGATGCAGGTGCTTCACCTTTCATACCATTAGCTACATACGTTGCGATTGCTTCAGCATCAGCACCCGCTGCCATACCCGCAGGCATTGCACCCATTGGGTATTTGAGTTGATTTTGACCGTTTTTAATGACATGAAGAACTTGTTCTTTGGTAAATCTTGATGTAAAATCTTGTGCTTTACCCGAAAGACCATCTCCTGTTTCACCGTGACAAGGAGCACACTGTACTAAGAAAATCGACTCACCCATCTCTTTGTTTGGATTTTTGTGATGCTCTTGAAACTTTTCATTGTAAGCTTTTACTTCCTCATTGTATTGACCCACTTGCGAAAAAGCATTGAGTGGATAACCAACCAAAAAGTACCAAATACCCCAAATCATTGTAGCTAAAAACGAATAAGCCCAGCCTGGAGGCAGTTCATTTTTATACTCACCGATTCCATCCCAATTTTCCTTGGCTAATTCACCCTCAGCCTTGTCTGTCTTCATTTGATTGATATACTTTGCAGATACACCAAATGATAATACAGCAATTACGATAGCACCTAGAAATGTAAGTTGGTTGATTGGGTCATCCAAATTAACATTCATTTGCTTCATAACTACAAATGTCGCAATAATTAATACTCCTGAAAATGCCAGCGCTTTAACTATTAAACTATTCATCTATTTTGCCTCCCTTTTCTTTTTTGTCTATGGTTTTAGGATTACGTTCAACAGGAGCATCAGTTATCTCATCATTGAGAGCAATATTTGCATACTGCTCGTAATCTCTCTCCCCTTTTTTTTCACTTCTATATAGGTGGATGATATAACCATATAATAAAAATACCAAAAATACGGTAAAGAAGAAATTCGCATACGCTTGTAACTCTCTTATCTCCACACTATACCCCTTAACCTTATTTCAATCTGTGCATATATGCAATCAATGCAACAATCTCTGGAATCTCTCCACGAGTAACCGCATCTTTTACATTTTGATTTTTCATATCCGCTGCAATCACTTTAGCTTCTGTCAATGCTGCTGCTTTTGCTTCATCTAACGTTCCAAGCTTTACCCCACCCTCAACATCGTAAGGTGTGCTAAATACTGTTTTAACGGTAAACGCTTCAGCATAAGCTGTGTCAATGTCAGCAATATTTGTAAAGTGATGCTTGTACGCTGGCATAATCGATTGTGGAACAACGGATGTTGGATCCCACATATGGTTTTCATGCCAATCGGTTGTTCGGTAGTTTCCTACACGGTGAAGATCCGGACCTGTTCTTTTTGAACCCCAAAGGAAAGGTCTATCGTAGGCATACTCACCACTAAGTGAATACATACCGTATCGATCCGTTTCCGATTTAAAGGGTCTAATCAACTGAGAGTGACAAGCAATACAGTGGTCTTTTTTGTACACTTCTTTACCCGCCAACTCCAGTACAGTATATGGCTTAAGCCCTAATACAGGTCTTGAAGCCTCTGCGAAGTTTGGAAGAATCTCGATAAGTCCCGCAAATGCGATAACAACAAAAACACCTACACTAAAAAAGAATGGATTTTTTTCCAACCAATGAAACATAATCTACCTCCTTACGCCATAGGTGATCTAAACTGTGGTTCTTCTTCGAGTTTCTTAGAAGCAGTTATAGTCATATACATATTGTATGTAAAAATAATAAATCCTGTTAGATACATTAAACCAGCCAAAGCACGAATCGTGTAGTATGGACGAAGAACCGCAACAGTATCAATAAATGAGTACATTAAGTTACCGTATTCATCTACAGCTCTCCACATCATACCTTGTGTAATACCTGCAATCCACATAGATGTAAAGTAGAGTACAACCGCCGTCGTTTGAAGCCAAAATTGTGTTTCCATCAAAGATTTTGAATAGATTTCTCGTTTAAATGCCCTAGGAGCCATATGGAAAAGAGCCGACATAATCGTAAACGCAACCCATCCAAGTACACCATCGTGAACGTGACCAGGAATCCAATCGGTAAAGTGAGCAATAGCATTAACCGACTTAATCGCCTGAATTGGACCTTCCAAAGTAGAAAGCATATAAAATGTAGAAGCAAGAACCATGAATTTAATCAATGGGTTGTCGGTCAATTGATTCCACTCACCTTTCATAGTCAAAAGCATGTTGATTGCTGATCCCCATGAAGGCAAAATCAAAACAATTGAGAAGATTGAACCCATTGTTTGCATCCAGTCAGGAACAGTTGCATAGAGAAGGTGGTGTGAACCAGCCCAAAGATAGACAAACATCAAACCCCAAAATGAAAGAAGTGAAAGTTTATAAGAGTAAACCGCCTGACCTGACTCTTTTGGTAAGAAGTAGTAAATAATAGCAATGATAGGAACAGTAAATGCAAACGCAACAGCATTGTGTCCAAACCACCATTGAACGAGAGCATCGTTAGTACCCGAATACATAGAGACTGAGTGCCAAACAGACCCAACACCTGCAACTAAATAGGTAGGAACTTCCATGTTGTTAAAGAGATAGAGCATCGCAATACCCAAGAAACAAGCAATGTAATACCATAAAGAGATATAGAGTGTCTTCTCTCTTCTTATACCGATGAGACCAAACATAGTAACTCCCCAAATTACCCAAATAAGGACAACAACAACATCAATTGGCCATTCAAACTCTGCATACTCTTTGGATGCAGAAAACCCAAGTAGTAGTGAGACAACACCGATGAGTGCACCTACAAAATAGAGCCAAAAGTGAACTTTGCTCATAATGGTCAAAAACTTTGATTCGGCTATAGATACCTTTAGCGTTCTTTGACCAACATAATAAAATGTCGCCCAGATACCACTGAGCGTAAATCCGTAGATTACGATATTGGTGTGTACCGGCCTAAGTCGTGAAAACGTACCGTACTCACCCAATAGATAATTGAGTTCTGGGAATGCCAATTGTGATGCGATAAGCGTCCCAATCAGCATACCTAAAAACCCAAATAAAATTGTTGTATAAGTAAACAATTTTACTACAGAATAATCATATTCCAATGCTGCATTTGATTGCATGCAATACCCCCTTAAAAATTTTATGTTACATAAAAAATATGCCACATATCAACTTGATATTATATAGGAGAAATTCTACCATAAAGCTTAAGCTACAACTATTTTACACTACTTTTTTCAACTCAATTTAAGAGTTTTTTTATCTTATTTTAAATTAAATCTATTAAAATGTTGAAAATAATAATTATGACAATTTCAATAAATAAATAAAGGATTTTTGATGCTTAAAAGTTCCATTCTTGACCAATTTCGCCTCATTGGCTTAATAGAAGGTATATCCTATCTGGTGTTACTTTTTGTAGCGATGCCCATTAAATACCTACTGGGTGATCCCTCTTATGTGAAAGTTATTGGTATGGCTCACGGTATTTTGTTTATGCTTTTTGTTGCGGCACAATTTCGAGCGGCTCTCAAATATCGTTTTGACCTAAAAGAGAACGCCCTCTATTTTGTCGCTTCACTTATCCCTTTTGGTACATTTTTTACCGATAAGCGATTGAAAAATCTCAAAAGTACCAAAGTTCACGCATAAGGATAGCCGATGATTCAAAGTGCTTGTGGACTTGATTGCTACGATGCGTGTGCTATTGTAGCAAGTAGCGGCAAACTCAAAGGTGGGGAGGATAGGTTCACAAGCAGGGTATTGTGTAGCGTACTCAATCGTCACATCGCCAAAGCTTCACGCATCATGCAACCTACTATTGAGGGAGTAGAAGTCACTATGGAGGTGGCACTAGAAGCACTCTCCAGCAATTCTAACCCAACCTCCAATCTCCAAATAAAAAATAGGATAAAATAAGAAAAAAGGAGT
>JQIS01000060.1 GCA_000830175.1 Sulfurovum sp. FS08-3
ACTCTCTCTTTGGAGACTTTGGAGATATGAAGCAATGCATCAAATCCATCGGGCATTTCGATAAACATCCCAAAATCAACGATTTTTTTAATCTTACCTTGATACTCTTTGTTGATTTCGTAAACCGATTGCTTTTTGGGTTCATTAGAGATAATGGTTTGGATGTGGTGTTTAGCCCCCAATACGTTCTCTTGGGTTGCACCGCTTACTTTTACGCCCCCTATATCTCGCTTGATGTCAATGGCTACGTCAAACTTCTCAATAATCTCTTTGATAGTAGCCCCTGCCTTGCCAATCACTTCAAAGATACGACTAGGATCGATATGAAAAAACTCCGTAGCAGGTAAGGCTTCGCTTTTGATGATATTAGCCCCTGCACTCTCCATTTTGTCCAAAATCTGAGCCATGGCACGTGTCGCTTGAGTAAGAACATCTTTTAAAATATCAATTTTGATACCGCCTAGCTTAATATCAAGTTGCAACGCCGTTATCCCGTAACGTGTACCGCAAATCTTAAAATCCATATCTCCATCGTGATCTTCTAGTCCCATAATATCGGTCAAAACAGCGTAACGCTCACCATCCATGACGACACCCATAGCCACTCCTGCAACCAACGTAGTACAATCAACTTGTGCCGCACGCAACGCCAATGAGCCACCACAAACCGTCGCCATAGAAGATGAGCCGTTGCTTTCAAGTATCTCTGCAACAATACGCACACTGCCATCGTAATCCATATCAAACGTAGGCTCCAATGCCCGTTTGGCAAGGTTTCCATGCCCTAGCTCTCGTCTCCCTGGGGCGCCTTGAAATTTGGCTTCGCCTACACTAAAGCCTGGGAAGTTGTAGTGTACCATCAACTTTTCGTATTGGGTTTCATTGGAGGTGATAAACTCATACGATTGCGCATCTTTGTTATCTCCTAGCGTTACAGTAACAAGAGCTTGGGTTTGTCCACGAGTAAAGAGACAAGAACCGTGAACATTGGGGAGAATATTGGTACAGATAGAGATAGGACGTACCTCATCTAGCACTCTTCCATCGGCTCGAATGCCTTCATTTAAAATCAAATTTCGCACCACTTCACGCTTATAGTATTCTACAACGTAAGCGGCATCTTTTTTGTGTTCAACGGCGTATTTTTGCATCACGTTTTGTACGACTTTACGCAACTCTGTGCTACGTTCACTCTTTGCCATGTGTTGCACGGCTGCTTTAATATCCTCACTAAAATCTGCAACAACCTTATGGTAGAGTTCGTTATCAAAATTTTGTGTCGCCAATGGCAAATCAAGCTTAGGCTTAACAACATCTCGGAAATGATCTTTAAATTTATCCGTAACGACTTCAATAGCATGGGAAGCGTATTGGATAATTTCAACAAGCTCATGAGGGGGTAGCTCATTGGCCTCTTGATCTTCGATAGCCAAAGGTGTTGCACCGATGATGGGGTCTAGCATTGCCACCTCTTGAATATCTATCTTTTTGGAAGCCATGGTACGCATCTCTATCATCATAATATCTTTGTCTTTGCCTACTATGAGCAAATCCAACGTAGAGTGTCCCAATTGGACGTTATTGGGATTGAGTACTATTTTGCCATTTATCATCCCGATACGCACAGCCCCGATTGAGCCTTGAATAGGAATATCGGAGCAAAAGAGTGTAGCATTAGCGGTATGGAGTGCTGCAATTTGCATATCGACTTGCGGGTCACTGCTTACTACCATAATAGTAAGTACCATCTCGTAGTTGAAGCCCTCAGCAAAGAGTGGACGAATGGAGCGATCAACAATGCGTGATGTAAGCGTTTCAAAGTCAGAGGGTTTGGTCTCACGCTTGATAAATCCTCCTGGAATACGTGCTGCGGCGTAAGATTTTTCGATATACTGCACCGTTAGAGGTAAAAAATCCTCATCAATTAATTTCTCTTCAATTGCAATAGCACCAATAAGTACAGCTTTGCCGCAGCGATAGAGTACCGCTCCACTGGCTTGTCTGGCTATCTCGCCAAACTCATAGACCTCTTCTAAATTATTTGCTTCAATCTTAATGATCTCTTTTTGCATACACAAAATCCTTTTGTTATTTAACTCTCACATTGTAACAAAAAATAGCATAAATTTGACCCAATAGATTTTTGGATATAATACGCCATTGAAATTAACGGGAAACGAGTTATGGAATGTAAACATTTTGGTGCGTGTGGGTCGTGCAGACTCTACGCTACACCTTATCATCAACAAATTGAACAAAAACAAACCCAAGCAGTCGCACTATTAGCGCCTTTTTATCACCAAAAGTTGGAGGTTTTTTACGGGAATGCAGACCACTACAGGGCTAGAGCGGAGTTTCGCATTTGGCATGAGAAGCAAGAGTGCCACTACGCTATGGGCAATATCACCAAAGATGGCACAATAACCATCGAGGAGTGTCCCAAAGTCATTGAACCCATAGAGAGAGTCATGAAGCCGCTTTTGGAGAGTATCAATGGCTCAAACGTGCTTAAAACCAAACTCTTTGCGATAGAGTTTCTAGCCTCTACGACAGGCGAAGTGCTGGTGAGTATGATTTATCACAAAAAGCTCGATGAGGCATGGAGTAGTGAGGCAAAGGCACTGCAAACCCAACACACTATCCACATCATTGGTCGCAGCAAAAAACAAAAAGTTGTACTTTCGCAAGAGTTTATTACCGAAACGTTGTCGATAGATAACCAAAACTACCACTACGCCCAATACGAGGGAGGCTTTACCCAGCCCAATCCTCAAATGAATATCCAAATGATAGAGTGGGCGATTAGGCAAGTATCCACAATAGGTCGTGGAGATTTGCTAGAGAGCTACTGCGGACTGGGCAACTTCACCCTACCCCTTTCACGCTATTTTGACAAAGTATTGGCAACCGAGATTAGCAAACGCTCCATAGCCTCCGCACAACAAAATTGCAGACTCAACGCCATAAACACCATCGCTTTTGTACGTCTCTCTTCGCAAGAGATGAGCGAAGCGTTGTCCAAAAAAAGAGCGTTCAATCGGCTAAAGCATATCGATTTGGATAGCTACAACTTCTCTTGTGTCTTAGTCGATCCGCCCCGAATGGGACTTGATAGCGATACCCTTAAACTGATTGCCGATAGTGAGCATATTCTCTACATCTCGTGCAATCTTGAAACACTCGCACGGGATTTGGAGATTTTGACACAAACCCATCGCATCGACAACGCAGCGATTTTTGATCAATTTCCCTACACTCACCATATCGAGGGCGGGGTGTTTTTAACCAAAATTATACTATGATTGTATATCCTAAAATGTGGAGTTAGTGAATGTTTGCCTATATTGAAAATATACTCAATTTTGGTTTTTTGGGTTTGGCGTTTTTGATGCTCTATTTGGCGTACTCTTTGATCAAAAAGAGCGCTCAAACCGATGCAGACATCAAGCCCAATGAGTCCGAACTTATCAAAAAGTTTATGAATATTGCTATTGTCTTTATGATACTAGCAGGTCCTCTTCAGTGGGTCACGATTTGGATCAAAAGCGATGTGGAAGAGAAAGACAAAACCGTACAACTTTCTGTTGCTTTGGTGGATGATTTGGAAGATACATGGGGCAAAGTCTCTATTCGCAAAGATGGCACTTCGCATATCGTTACCACTACAGCACTCAACAAAGAGTTTAAAGACAACGAAGAGTTGCTTATCAATTTGCGTGAAGTAGAGCGTTCTATCACCAAAATGCAGTTGCAAATCCAAACACTGCAAAACAAACTCAACAATGAAACGATGCGCAATACCTTAGAGGAGGGGTGAAAAGATGAAAAGAGTACTATTTGCAACACTAGCCGTTGGCTCCTTGTTGTGGGGCTACACCGAGGATATATTTGGTCAAAAGGTTGATACAAGCTTTGAATTGGAGATGCAAAAAGCAAAAGCCCTTCGGTTGCCCTACGCCCAAGATTACGCTCCGCAAAAATCGGTCGATATACTGCTTGAGATGGTCAAAGAAAAAGCCGATTACTATAGAGGACACTACAATCTTGCACTTGCCTATTACGAACTCAAAGAGTACGCCAAATCCAAAGAGAGTTTCAACAAAGCCCTAGAGATTCGTCAAAGACTCAAAATTGAAGACGCTACTATTTTCAATGCCGCAGGTTGGGTAGCCATGCAACTGCAAGATTACAAAAGAGCACAAGAGCTTTTTTTGCAAGGCGTAGCCCATAAGCACCTCAACACCCAAAGCTCCAACGCTACACTCTTTGGCAATTTGGGACAACTCTACTTTTATATGCAACGCTTTGATGAAGCCTTGAAGTATCTCACTATCGCCAAAGAGCAATACGGCTCAACGTCGGTTGAAGCAACCATTGAGAGTATCAAAGAGATACAAAGCAAAAAGAAAAAAGAGTGAAAATTCTTCTAACGGGTGCGACGGGATACATTGGCAGACGACTCAAAGAGAGACTTTTGCAAGATGAGCGTATCGAACTAAGAGTACTCGTACGCAACAAAAAAAGCATTTCACCCTCCGCCAAAGAGTATGTCGATGCTATCGAGGGCGACACTTTTGATCGCAAAGCTCTTCAAAAAGCACTCTATGGAGTCGATACTGCTTTTTATCTCATTCACTCCCTTAGCCAACCCAACTACAAAGAACTCGATAGAGTATCGGCTCAAAATTTCGTCGATATTGCCAGTGAGTGCGGCGTCAAACGCATTATCTATCTAGGCGGATTGGGAGTAAAAAACGAAGATACCAGTGAACATCTACTGAGTCGTTTGGAGAGCGGTGAGGTACTAAGTTCTCATCCCAAAGTCCAAACGATTTGGATTCGTGCAGGGGTAATTATCGGCTCGGGGAGTGCAAGTTTTGAGATTATACGAAACCTTACTGAAAAGCTTCCTATCATGACTACTCCCAAATGGGTCTCTACCAAAGCCCAACCTATCGCCGTCGATGATGTTTTGAGCTACCTTCAAGCCTCCATTGATTTGGAATATACGCACAATCTCATCGTTGATATTGGCTCAGAACCCCTAAGCTACAAAGAGATGATGGAGGCAACCGCCAAAGCATTGGGACTCAAACGCACCATTATTCCCGTTCCTTTTATGAGCATTGGTCTCTCTTCGTATTGGCTCAATCTTTTTACGCCCGTACCCTACAGCGTGGCAAAAGCCTTGATTGAGGGGCTTAAATCGGAAGTATTGATGCAAAATGATCATGCCAAAGACTACTTTCCACACATCAAACCTCTATCCTATATTGATGCGGTTCAAAAAGCAGTAGAGGAGATCGAAGCCAATCAAGTAGTGAGTCGCTGGAATGACCACGGAGGCAAAGTGTGGGATGAAGTACACACCAAAGAGTTTAGCGATGCTATCTTTGTCGATAGAAAAGTAGCCGATATTGGCACGATTGAGCCATCCAAAATCTATCAATCTTTTACCTCTATCGGGGGTGAGAACGGTTGGTTTGATTATGATTTTTTGTGGGAGATTCGAGGCATAATCGACAAGCTTATTGGCGGTGTGGGGCTTAAGAGGGGGCGAAGAGATGCTTGTGATTTACGCACGGGAGATTGCGTCGATTTTTGGAAAGTGGTTGATCTCAAAGCCAATGAGAGATTGTTGCTCTTTGCCCAAATGAAACTCCCAGGTAAGGCGTGGTTGGAGTTTAAAATCAACGAAAATCAATTGATTCAATCGGCATATTTCTATCCCAAAGGCGTATGGGGACGGCTCTACTGGTATGGACTTATACCGCTACACTATCTCGTTTTCAACAACATGATCAAGAGCATCATCAAAAAAGCAAAAAACTTGTAGAAATTGATGAAAAAAGAGCGTAATTAAGCTTTATTTAAAGATACTTTGCTATAATTACGCTCACCAAATCACAAAACCTTGTGGCTCCATAGCTCAGTTGGTAGAGCAAAGGATTGAAAATCCTTGTGTCGGCGGTTCAATTCCGTCTGGCGCCACCACCTACAAAATTCCAAAAAATATCAAATTTTAGATTACTTTTACAACTCCCCAAACTATCTACTTATCTAGGCTTTAAACTTTACCAAAAACCTATTTCAAATCCCTCAAAACCATCACTTAGCTATTTGATGCTCTTGATGACTGTAGCAACCATAGACAACTATAAAATATTTCTCCAAGTTCATAATGTCACTGTAATTGAGTATTTCTAAAATAGACTTCTTGCAAAACTCATTTTTTGAATTGCCACACTTCGATAGGGTCATTCTGTGAGTGCATAAGGTCGGTTAAGCTATAATTATGATATACAAAAATAGACCAAAAAAGATGCAAATGAACAAAACATTACTTAAACAAGCACTTAAGTTTAAAGGGGCTACTCCTACAAACAGTCAAATCAGAACTCTGACACAACTTGCATTCGAGTACCAACAACAAAACGAAATCTATTTTCTGAGTACAAAATACAATCAAAAACCTCAAATACTCGATGAATCGTATTTTTTCCAATTTTTATCAGAGATTAATGGTGTAGAAGTAGATTGTTTTGAGGATATTGAATATCTCCTAGAAGATACAACATCAAGAAAAGAAAGCATAGAGAAAAGTGGCAATAGCAAAGAATATCATGCGAAAGTTTTTGATAAAGTAGTTTTATTTCAAAAATATGATGAAAATCCAGTACTTTATAAAAACATAGCCGATATTCCTTTTATTAAAAATGCAAAAATATTGGCGGTAGAAAATGGTGAGAGTTTTTTGAATATTTATAAAATTATGTCACGGTATGGTTTTGAGCAATTTGTCTATTTAAGTGGCTTTGCCAATACACTTACGAAAAAATTTTTGGCGGACAAAGAGGTGGTATTTTTTCTTGATTATGACATAGAGGCTATAAGAATATATGATAGTTTTGAGTGTAAAACAAAAGAATTTTTTAAACATCCAGATATAAAAAATTATTTTGAAAACAAAAAATATCTCAATCAGAATTTGTACAAAAAACAAAGAGCTAAACTCCCAGAAGAGCATAATGAGTTACAGTGGTTGATTGATCTTATGAAAAAAGAACATAGTGGAGTAATTGAGCAGGAGATAATAGAGTGAAACATATAGAACTCATACAATTACTCTATCAACACAGAGATATTATAGACAAAGCTTTTATGGGTGAGAGTTTTGATGATCTTCCAAAAGAATTGGTTAAAGATGTTCCTATTTTTCAAAAAGTAGCTAAAAAATATGAACTCAGTGAAGCTTATTTTGAATTTGCTAACACAATGCTAAAAAGAGTAGATGCAAACTATCGTTTTGGGGATTATAATGAAGAGATAAAACTACTTATCGAACTTAAAGAGATATATCAAGAAACAACAGATAAAACCATACTAGCTAGAATGAAAAGTGCAGTTAAAACCCTCTATAAAAAAATCGAACAAAGAGATACTCTTATCAACTCCAGAATAAATGATATTGTCAATGACAATGAACTAAGTATAGAACTTATTATCAAAGAAGCCCAAGATATTGATGATAGGATAGGAGAACTTATAATTGCTCACAGTGAAAATCTAAAAATCTTAGGAACAGAACTTAGGGGACTAGAAAATAGCTTTGATGAAATTTTGGTAGATATCAGACTGGATTTGATACCATTAACTCAAAATATTCATACTTACAATGAAAAGCTGAGTGATTTTATCTTAAGAACCCAAAAGAGAAAAAGAGAAAACAAACAGCTTATGGCAATAGCCAATAAAATCATAAAAGAACAAGACCATGAACTAAAAGCGATGCTATTGAGCAATCATCAACTCTATCTTCATACTTTTAAAGAAAATAAACGAGGGCTTGTCAAATCTTTTCCAGAGCCTTATGAACTCAAAAGAGAATCTTTTCTCGAATTACTTGTAAAATCACTTGAAATCAAAAGAGTTGAGAAAAAAGCAATTGTATCAAAACCTTATGAAAAGTCTCAAGATGTAATTTTTAAATCAATCAATATCAAAAGAATAGAAAAAGATATTTGTAACTCTAAGCCTCAAAATATTTTTGAATATATTTTATCTCATGATGAAATACAAAAATTCAAACCTGAAAATCAAGAAAAAATCTATGCGTTTAAAACATACTTAACCATAGTGCAAAACTATAGAGATAATGTAGTGTTGGAATCAAACTATTTAAATAATGTCAAAGTAGCAAAATGGATATAGCAAAAGCTTTTGAGATACTTTCTCAAGGAAAAATAATTTCTGCAAACTCTTCAAAATATTCGGAGCTGGCAAATATGTTGCTTAATGATAGTTTTTTTGAAGAGTTCAAAGAAACACTAAATCTTATAGGCTATCGACTTATTGGAGAAGATGGATACTACTATATTGCAAAAAAAGGAAAACTCACACAAGGCGAACAGCAACTTTTTATTGATAAAAATAAAGAGTTGATCTTGGCTATTGCACTTTTAAGGCAACTTTACCCACGACTTGATAGAGGCGGAGTGATACATTTTTTGCAAGTAGTTTCTCAATATGTCAATATCCAAAAAGAAAATGGTAGTATCAAAGATAAGCTTTCCTATTTTTCATGGAATAAAAATAAAGATGATGAAAAAGAGATATTGGAGCATTTTTTTAAATATCTTGAAAAAAATAATATTTTGGAAAAAGAGAGTGAAAATATCTCCGATAAATACAGGGTATTAAACTCAATATCATACTATTTGTCAATTGTAGAATCAGTTGAAAAAGGGGACAATGATGCTTAAACGGATGATATTAATCAACTCTGCCAATTTTCAATTTGCAGATATTAATCTTTCAAAAGAGGTCTTTTTTGTAGGAGATAATGCAAGTGGCAAAACCACTACCACTAGAGCATTACACTTTTTGTACAACGCAAATGGAGAACAACTCGGGATATCTAAAAGTAAAAGCACTTTTGCCAAACACTATTTTGCCGACGATGAATCATACATTATTTATGTTTTTGAAAGTTTTTTTATTTTTACTTACAAAAAAAATGACTCAATCAAAAGATGGTTTAGCAAACAACAATTTAATATTGGTGAGATTATCAAAGATGGCAAACTTGTTGATTTTCAGACTATTTTAGAATATATCAAAAAAGCCTCCCTCAAATACCATCCAAAATCAATAGAAGAATATACAAATATACTCTATGGACAAAATAAAAACTATCTTGATTTTTCAATTGCAAAAATTGATAATTATAAAATATTTCTTGAAGTTTTTAATATGATTTTCAATATTGATAAAGCCATAGTTACTGCAACGGATATTAAAAGAGCAAACAGGCTAATCGGTTAGCTCCTCCTGTTACCAATCGTATCCATAAGTGATGTTTTTCTCTATATTAAAAATTACGTCATTGCGAACCCTTTAGGGTGAAGCAATCTAAGATTTATTTCTACTTTTTTTAAAAAAGTAGGCAAAAAGAGATTAAAAAATCCCACACACCGTCTTTGTCACTATAAAGCCTCCCACGACAAGCCAAACAAACATCGCTCCAGCACTGTAAAGCGGGGCTAGTCCCAAACCTTTGAATTTGGCAAAAATCGTCCCCATACCCAAAGCACTCATTGCCATGGTGAGCAAAAAGGTATCCATCTCGTTGATAATCTCCACAATATGAACAGGTACAATGCCTAGCGAATTGAATCCAGCCACCCCAATAAAATAGACCGCAAACCATGGAATGACCAAAGAGACTTTTCCGCCCTCCCCTCCCTCTTTTTTGGCAACGTAGCTTAGATAGATACCCAATACAATAAGCATAGGAGCAATCATAATCACCCGTGTCATCTTGGCAATCATCGCAGCGTTTGCCATCTCTTGTGAAGCATTGGGGATAGAAGCGGGGACGGCAACGACTTGGGCTACCTCATGAATCGTTCCGCCCACATAGATACCAAACTCACTAGGTGCAAGGTGCAAAAATCCCGACGAAGGCTCGATGACAGAGAGGTACAAAAAGGGATAGAGAAACATCGAAATCGTACCAAAAAGCACCACCATAGAGACAGCGATAGCGGCTTTGTGACCTTCTGATTTGAGTACAGGCTCTGTTGCCAAAACGGCTGCCGCTCCGCATACTGAAGCACCCGAAGCGGTAAGCATGGCGGTATCTTTTTCCATCTTAAAGACTTTGTATCCCAAATACGAACCCAATACAAAGGTGGTTGTTAGCATAATCACCGAGACCAAAAACCCCTCTATTCCTACATTGGCAATCTGTTGAAAGGTGGTACGAAAACCGTAAAAGACAATCGCAAAACGCAATATTTTTTTGGCACTAAAGGTAATCCCTCCTTGCCACTCACTGGGAATATGGTTGTGAAGCGTATTGGCATAAAATATTCCCATGACAATACCAATAACAAGCGGTGAAACTCCCAATGCACTCACACTTTTGATATCGGCTACCATAGTAGCAGCCGCTGCAAAAATAGCCACAAATAGGATACCGCTTAGTGTACCCCCACGATTTTCTTTTGAAAATGGCATAATTTTCCTTCAGTTTTTTTGATAAAAATTTACAAATTATACTATTTTTTTGATATAATGCAAAATAAATTCAATTGAAAAGAATAATAAATGAA
Source organism: Sulfurovum sp. FS08-3 (assembly GCA_000830175.1). Taxonomy (GTDB): domain Bacteria; phylum Campylobacterota; class Campylobacteria; order Campylobacterales; family Sulfurovaceae; genus FS08-3. The sequence goes on from JQIS01000060.1 coordinate 10,617, forward strand.
ACTAACCTTAAGACAAATCGAAATATTTTTAAACGTCGTAGAGATTGGACATCTTACCAAAGTCGCCAACGATATGAAACTAAGCCAATCGGCGGTATCGATGTCGATTAAAGAGCTAGAGAGCATTTTAGGACATCCCCTTTTTGACCGCATCAACAAAAAGCTTATTTTAAACGAGATGGGAAGAGCCTTTAGAAACGAAATAGCACCTTTGTACAAAAAAATCAGCGACATTGAGTATGAGTTTCAAAACTCCGTCAATCGAGGCATGATACGAGTAGGAGCAAGTACAACCATCGTCGATTACCTTATGCCACCCATCATTTGCAGCTACATGAACAACTACCCGCAAGTCAAAATATCACTCAAAGAGGGCAACACGCAAGAGATAGCAACACTTATCAAAAGCGGAACGATTGATATAGGATTTATTGAGGGATTTGTGGAAGATGTTGAGATTATCAAAGAGGTGATTGGGGTCGATGAACTTGTCGTGGTGAGTGCCGACGATGCCTTAAGACAGAGCGAATACTATATCGATGAACTCTCCCAAAGACGATGGGTTCTTAGAGAAGAGGGGAGTGGAACACGGGATGTTTTTTTAAACTACATCAAAAATGACGTAAGCAACCTCAATATCTTTTTGGAGCTAGGTCACACAGAATCTATCAAAAGCATCTTGCTCAACCACAAATGCCTCACTTGTATCTCCAAAATAGCCATCCAAAAAGAGCTACACGATCAAAAACTTCATCAACTAAAAATCAAAAAATTCAAATGCAAACGGGATTTGCTTATGATCTACCACAAAGACAAATACCACAGTGAACTCTTTGAAAAATTCGCCTATTTTGCCAAAAGCATGGTCAATAGTATGCTAGAAAACATTGATCGCTAGGGGCTTTTAGAGAATATTTGGACTCAATGGAAAACAATCACACTGCTTTTTTGGTAAATGTATTGAATCAAGGCACTCAACCAATTGATAAATCATGGTTATAGGATTTTTTTCAATATCAATTTTGCCATAATCCCTATAGTGTTGTTTGACCAATTTTTTTGCATTATCTATGGCTGTTTGTTGTTGTCCGATTATCAAAGCATAAACATCAGCAGATGCTTTGCTGTACTCTTTGCCAAATTTTTCTCTAAAAATCTGATTTAAACGACTCTTTAAATCCTCTCTACTTGTATGGGCATTCACCGACTCAAAATGCAAAAGTATCCAAAGCTCATAGCATTCATTTGAAAAGGCTACACAGATACCTTTTTGTCTTGCTTCTTCAATCGTCCCTTTGAAATCATCTTTTGAAAAACTATCCCTATCGATGACTATCCACTCTTTTTCAAATTGAATATTTGGGTTCTCTTTTTTATGTTTTTTTATGGCTTCTAAAACTTTTTTGGGATTTGTGCCAATATGTTCTACAAAAACAACTTTACCGCTTAAGCCTTTGTAATGTATAAGCTTTTCAAAATAGTACCTTGATGATTTGGTATCTTCAAGGGCTATTAAAACGGCTTTGGATTCACTTTTATTTTTTGTTTTTCGTTTGGTTTTGTTTTTATGAAAATCATCTGTTCGCATTTATCGAACCTCAAGCCCCAATGATGAGATGTTTGGTTTTGCTCCAAATTTTCCTTCAAGATAATTTTTTTCTAAATTCGCATCATTACGACTTCCACTTTTGTACTCCACCAATGAATAAAGCTCACTTGATCCAAAAATATCTTTTTGGGTAAACCAAATTTGGTCTCTTCTAAAAAACTCTTGATTTAAAAGATTTGTATCGTGTGTTGTAAAAATAAGCTGAGCATTATTGGGATTGGCATCTTTTGAATTGAAAAGCTTCACCATTGCTTCAACTAGCTCTGTATGGAGACTATTATCAAGCTCATCAACTACCAAAACAGAACCTTTCTCCAATGTATCAATAATTGGGGCAGAGAGTGCTAGAAGTTTTTGTGTACCATCGGATTCAAAATTTAATTCAAATGTTTCATAACCGTAAAATGCACTTTGTTCATCATAGATAATATGTTCTGTTTTGATTGTATTCATCCCATTTTTTTGCAAATCTTCAAGTATGATTTTAGGTAAAATCTTTAGCTCTTCTTCTTTGATTCTTAACTCATCAAATGATATTTTTTTATTGACAATATCATAAATACCCACATCTGCACTTTTGATGAGATTGATAATTTTTTCTTTAAAATGTTCATCTTTTAATTTTTTAAAGCTCAAATGTTCAAACTCTTCGCTTTTTAAATTTGATAAAATATTGAAATTTTTAAACCAATTTCTAATATTTAAGCTAATCTTACCATTAAATTGAGCAACCACCGACAAAAAGAGTGCTTCATCTCTCGTTTTTGATGCTAATAATTTGCCCTCTTTGAATGGTGTGCCTATTTTAAACTCTTTTTTGTTTCGTTCAAAAAGTAAAACCCTTCTTGCCCCTGATTGTAACTTTTTTTGTTCAAGATACTCTTTTAAAATGGTTCCATTTTTATCTATTTCAAAACCGTAATAATATAAAATCCCTTCAATAATAAGCTCGATTTCAAAACTTGTGGGTTCATTTTTGCTTTGCGTATTCAACAAAAATGGTCTATGGGTGTATAGTGTATCCAAATTCGCAGACAACAACACGATGGACTTCATCTCATCCATTGCATCCAATAGGCTACTTTTACCACTCGCATTTGCTCCATAAACAACGGCAGATTTTAAAAGTGAAACATTGTTAATTTTGAATGTGTTCTCCTCCACAAGATTGGCAAGACCAGTCACCTCCATTGAAAAATCAACTCTATTTTTAAAAGATTTAAAATTTTTTACATTAAAACTTACTAACATTTTTAAACCTTTCGTATTTTAATTAGAATTATAGTAGCAAAAAATACTTAATAAATTAATAAATTCGTGAAAAAATCACAAATTTATTACATAAAGTACTAATTGTCTCCTTTAGGAGAGTGCCGAATGAGAAAAGGATGTTGTAAAAACTTTGATCAAGAGAGAGCTAGGACTAGATAGAAATTGTCATCTGTCCAATTTGTTTGTAGCGTTTGTAGTATTTTTCCACAAAGCTTCGCACTCTATCATCTTGAGGCAAGTAGATACCGTTGTATTTGAAGGCGTAGTCGCTCAAAAATCGATTGGCATCGTGTTTTTCGATGTAGTAGTTTGCCAATTTGTAGTAGGCACTGTAGTAGAGTTCTTTCATGGCTTCGTATTTGGAGTAGTCAATACGCAATTTGGTACTGCTAAAGTTGATAATACCGCTTTCAAACAAAATATCAAGATGGATAATACCCTCGCAATAGTAGGCTTGTACCTCTCCAACCTCTCTCCACGACATAAGCGAAACAGCACGTGCAACGGTATCGTCGATGATATGCTTTTGAAGCTCTTTTTTCTCATTGAAGAAAAACGCCATCAATCCTCCCGCTGTCGCTTTGAACTCTTCAACGTTTTTGTATTGACCGCTACGGTTCATCACCTTTTCGGTATCTTTATCGACCCATAAGATATGCCCATACTCATGTCCAATCGTAGTGATAGCATAGACTTCATACCAAAGTTTGGGATGTTTTTTGATAAACTCTTTTTGCGCTCTCATAAAATCTATTCCCAAAAACTCTACACTGATTTGCATAGTAGGTTTGCTTTTTTTGGCTTCCATTACAAAATCGGGATAGGCAAATATCTTTTTGCCCCATTTTGCAGAGATGCGTTCATCATTGGGGACTACTTGAGCCGAAAAGAGACCGTTAAAATGAGCTCCATAATAGAACATGGGTCGTCCAACATAGAGTTGTGTTTTGTCGATTTGTTCGATATTTTTTTGGATAATCTTCGTCCCCAAAGAGTGTCCAATATCGTTACTCACGCTTAAAGCAAAGGATTTTATATCTTCGCTTACGGTTGAGTTTTTTTGCAATACCAAATCAATAATGCGTACATCCCACTCCAACGCTACGGCTTTTCGGTAGTGATCTTCGTAATACTCTAGGGGGTGCGAGGGTTGAATGGGGGTAGTAATTGCCATCCACGCCTCATCGACTTTGGCCCAATACCCAATGAGTTCATCGGTATTTTTGTGTGCAAAGGCGTTTTGCAAGGCTTTGAAGTAAGCAATCCACTCCTCCTCTTGACCAAAGACCTCATCTTCCATCTCTTGAAGCGACTCTACCAAAATATCCAACGCTTCGACAATATTGCCCACCTCTTCTTCAAAGGCTTCGCTATAGGCTACGCTTCGATACTCTCCATTGTGCGATTTGTGAAGTACGGAGTAGCATCTATCACCCACCGAGCAATCCACGTCCAAATCAAGGAGCTGTTCTTCTTCAAGCTTTTTAAAGATTTTCTCCTCATCTCCATTGAAAAGACGGTAGAGTTCTTTGTTGATAGTGTGGATAATGTGCGATGTCCATGCACTTTGCCATCCGCTCATAGTGATACCAATAGCGTGCATTCCCTCTAGTACGGTCCAGTAAAAATCATTGAGAAGTTTGTTGTCTCGCATCCAAATAATGAACTTCTCAAACTCACCGATATGAAAACGACTCACAAAGAGATAGGCTTGTTCTTTTTTGTGCAACATCGTATCTTCATCCAAATCAAGTTTTTTAAGCACCTCATCAAGGGAGTCTTCACGAAGATTAATGATTCGATTAAGAGCAGCCAAAACATTTTCGCTGTTGTATTTGAGATCCAATATATTTAAAAACTCTTTGACACACTTTTGAGCCTCATCGTGACTCTCGTTGAGCAAAGTATAGTAGTCGTTGAGTCTATTTTGACGCACTTTTAATTCGCTGTAAATAGTCTCCAAATCATTCATAAACTTTTTTCTTTCAATCATGGCTATCTCCTAATATCTTTGCAACATCTCAATGATGGGTTTGGTTAGCTTCAACGCTCTAGCTCTGTGAGAAATGGTGGATTTAAGCTCACGGCTCATCTGTGCCATGGTTTGATAGTATCCATCGGGCGTAAAAAGCGGATCGTACCCAAAGCCTTGATTGCCCTTGGGCAAAGTATTGACTGTGCCGTATATCCATCCGTGTACACAATATACTCCATAGCAAGAGACAACAGCAATAGCACAGGTGTAGTGAGCCTTGCTTGAAGTAAGCGATTTTTGGGCTAGATTATCAATAAGTTTATCCATATTGGTCTCATCACTAGCTCCCTCACCTGCATACCTTGCACTGTAAATCCCAGGTTCTCCCCCCAATGCCTCTACAACCAATCCGCTATCGTCGGCTACTACGATATACTTTTCATTGTATTGTTCCAATAGCTTATCGTATATTGCTTGGGCTTTTAAAATAGCATTACCCTTAAAGGAATCCTCAGTCTCTTCTATCTCAATATCGCCCAATAGCTCTTGATAGGGGAGAATATCGGCTCGACACATCTCTTTGAACTCTCTAAGTTTGCCTTTATTGGAGGTTGCTAATACTATTTTCATCTATAAATCTCCTTTACACGAAGCCTTTGCCCTTTGCGTTCATAACCTATTATTGAGAGTGATTTTATCCAAAGAGAGCCTCCAATAAGCTTAGAGATTGACAATCTCAACCTTAACCGATTTAAAGCGTGGTGTCAAAATCAGTGCATCGCATTCATCTCCAAAAATGGCATTGATACGACTTGCGGCATGGTGAAAAGTAGTATAGAGTGTTTTGGGTTTAATATTGTCGCTAAATTCAACTTTGAGGGGCGAAGTCTCTCCGTATTGGGTCTTTAAGATTACCCATTCGCCCGTAAAACTCTCTTTGTCTTGATACGAAGCCAAAACTATATCTTGGGGATATTTACTATTGAGTTTCTCGCTCTGCTTGGTTTGTGCAGCGTTGTTGTAGTGAGCTAAGATGCGTCCTGTTGTAAGATAGTAGTGGTTGGCGTTGTAAAAGCTACCCTCTAGTATCTCTTTGACCATGCCCCGCAGTTCGTAGGGGTGATAGCTAAATCGTGCCAAACCATCAAGGGTGCGAAAATCAAGTAGATGAAGTATGGGAGTATCTTCGTGGTAGATTGGCCACTGCATTCCTCTTCTTCGGTGACGTTCAAGACGGTAATAGGCTGCTCCACTAAAGCGATTGGAGGCCACTTTTGTCACCTCTTCCCACACCTCTTGGCTTGAAGCGTAGTTGAAATCTCCTCCCAATTTGTTATCTAGCATCTGCAACACCTCCCAATCATCAGGCAAAGGCGAATGGACAAGGGGTTGCGAAAGGTGCAATCGCCGCATGGCATTGATATAAACCCCCGTCTTCTCATAAGCACTGCGAACACCAATAACAATATCGGCTTTTTGAGCAATATGTGTCATAAAAAGCTCTTGCGTCATAATAAACTCCAAATTCTCAATCGCTTTTTCGACCTTGTTGATATTGGTATGAATATGGGTAATATCTTCACCCATATTGAGCAACGCTTTGATTTTGCCCTCCATCATCGCTTCAAGGAGTTGAGGTGTCATAAGTCCCTCTTCAAGTGGGCGTTGATAATCGGGATTGTAGTAGGGCAAACACCCCATATCGCACGCTCCTTGGACATTGTTTTGCCCTCTTAGAGGCATCAAACCTGCCCCTATTTTGCCTATATTGCCCGTCATAATGGCTAGGTGTGTAATTGCCATAACAGCGTAGCTTCCATCCAAATGCTCGGTAATGCCCAATCCCCAAAATATCATAGAGCGTTTAAAGGCGTACTCTCTTGCAATATTGGCGATGGTTGAAGCCAAATGCTCATACCCCTCAATCGTAGCAAAAAACTCAGGGTTGGCGTAAGGGTCATTTAAGATTTGGGCTTTAAACTCCTCAAATCCTTTGCTACGAGAAGCAATAAAGCTCTTGTCGTAAAGCTCTTGGGTGATAATAACATACGCCATCATATTGAGAATAAGCAAATTGGATTCAAAGGGGATAATGGCGTTGTATTTGGCAAATTTTGCCAATTTGGTATGACGCACATCAATAACGGCTAGATTGTTATGCTCATTTGCCATAGCCACAATGCGATTGGCTACGATAGGATGAGCCTCGATGGTATTAGAACCCATAACAATCATAAACTCACACTCATAAATATCGTTGTAGGGATTGGTAGCCGCTCCCTCACCAATGGTGGTACGCATACCCTTAAGCGATGGGGAGTGACACACTCTTGCACAATTATCGACATGAGGAGATCCCATGGTTTGACGGGTAAATTTTTGGAAGAGATAAGCACTTTCGCAGTTGGTTCTAGCTCCACCAATAGCACAAAAGCTATGGCTACCGTAGCGTGTTTTAATTTCTTGAAGTTTATGGGCGGCTATAGAGGTAGCCGTATCGAGGTCGCAGGTGTAGTAGTGAGTATCAAAAGAGGTTAAACGCTCACCAAAGGTTGCCAAAAGCTGAGGATTTCTATCCATAAAGCTCTTTTTGATGCGTGGCTGTGTAATGCGATTGGGCGAATCAACAAAATCGTATCCCGTTCGTCCCTTGATACACAAATTGCCTTGACTTACGACTCCATCTTTTTGGGCGTAAATTTTAGTAATCTTATTGTTTTCAACCACGCCTGTAATATCACACCCAACTCCGCAATAGGTACAAACACTCTCAATCTCTTGTTTGCTCATAT
>JQIS01000061.1 GCA_000830175.1 Sulfurovum sp. FS08-3
CTTTGGTGGTGATGTCTTTTTTCATGGAGTGGATTATAGCATAGATTGGTTGTTTTGTGGTTTTGTCAATATCACTCGTTCTACCTCGGGAGAGGTGGAACGAGAAGCTGTGTTTTGTGAAGTTTTCAGTAGATTATTGAATAGGATGTCAATTTATTGCATCCTGCAGCAACAAACATTTACGCCGTAACGCTTCGGATGTATATTTCGATACTGGTATTGAGGTGTTCAAGCTCTTCGATGTAGCGGCTTACATAGTTGGAGAGTTTGCTGTAACGTTGATGTTGCAAGAGCGATTCGAGTTCGTTGAGCAATCGATACATATCGTTAGCTCCCATGATGTTGCTAATCCCTTTCATGCTCACCACAAGCTCTTTCATTTTGCGGTAGTCGTGTACCTCAATCAGTGCCTTGATTGTCTCGCCGCTTGTACCATAGACGCTTTGGAACTCTTGGAGTAGCTCTAAGTAGAGGGCTTCGTTGTGACTAGCTTGCATAATGCCTCGTGTGATGTCCAAAATGTGTTCACTTTGTGTGAGTTTGGCAAAAGGTGCACCCAAATCGGCTTTTTCCAAATAGTGGTGCAAGGCGGTATAGACTTTGCTTACGGTGATAGGTTTGTTGAAAAAGGCATTGATACCTGTTTTTGTAATCTCCATAGGGCTAAACTCTTCATTACTAATCGCAACAATGGGGATATGGCGATAGCTCTCATTGGAACGAATCATTTTGGCGATGATGAGTCCTTTGTCGTGTTCGATTTCCAAATTGATAAAAATAAGATCAAAACGGTTGTAGTAGCTCTCAAGCTCTTCAATGGCACGTTTGGCATTGCGTGCTTGTGCGTATTTGATGCCTGTGCGATGAATCATATCGTCAAACTCTTTTTGGTGGAGGATATTGTCATCGATAATGAGCAATGAAGAGCCAAGATAATCTTTCAAAAAGGATTTGGTTGCTTCGATTGTTTCGGGAAGCTCTTGCAAAAACTGTTTGGGCAGGTCACTGTGTAGATGCCTATCCATCTTTTCCATAAATACTATCTCCTCTTCGTTGGTGACAATTTTGGGTTGTTTGTAGGTATCCAAAAAAAACTTAAGTGCATTGGAGGGGCTAATGGGTTTGGCAATGTATCGCTCAATGATGGAATCAATAATCTCTTTGTGTTGGGTAGAGAGAATGCTGTGCATGGCAAGGACATGCAACTCTTTGTTTTGCTGGATGCTCTCAAAAAGTGTAAGAAGCGAGGAGTTTATCATGGAGTGTTCAATCAAAATAAGATCAAAACGGTTAATAACATCGTAGTCATTGAGGCTATAGTGAGCTATGGTTTGGACGTTTTTGGTGCTGTGCAAAAAGGCTTTTTGAACGGCAAGGGCGACTCCCTCATCTCTTTCGATGATACCGATATATTTCTTTTGAAGCTCTTGGGAGGAGAACCTTGTGGATGTAAGCCTGTAGATTTGCTCATGCTCTTGGTCAAGCTTGAGAGGAATGGTGACCGAAAAGATATTGCCTTTGCCGTATCGACTCACAAAATTGAGCGTTCCGCCCATAAGCTGTGCAAACTCTTTGGATAAGAAGAGTCCCCTTTTGGCATAGGGGTCGTGAAAGGGTAAAAATATCTTCTCCTCTTCGGATTTATGAACTCCTACACTGTTGTCAATGATTTTAAACTCACTTAAAAAACTGCTCTTGTCTTGCTCAAATACGGAGATGACAAGCCTGATAGTACCCGATGAGGTGTGCCTATAGGAGTAGTCGATGATATTGACTAGAATCTCATAGAGTCGTTTAAAATCACCCACCATATAGTGCCAAACATTTAAATTGACCTCATAGATAAGCTCTACGGAGTGACCTTTGTAGTTTTGTTCGACATACATCGTAATGGATTCCAAAAGCTGATTGATATCAAAGGAGCTAGGCGTGAGTTTGAGTTTGCCCGATTTTGCTTTCAAAAAATCAATCATCTGATTGGTTGTATCGGTGAGAATCTTATCGGTATCTTGAATGGCTTTGAATTTGTGCCGAATATTTTGGGGTGTAAGCTCGTTGATGGGTTCGTTGATAATCTTGTCACGAGCATGAATCATATCATTGGTTGAACGTTCGATTTTGTAACCCAAATTTTTGAGTATCTCATCGTGTTTCATCGAGAGTGTCTCTTTGAGTTTTTGAAGTCTCTCGTGATCCTCTTTGAGATTTTTGTATAGGGTATAGTAGTGATTGATAATCAAAACACTTATAGAGACTATCATAATAAGCAATGTCATAAAAAACCATGTGGTATTGGTGAGTTTTGCTTTGTAGTCTTTGTCGTAATCTATTTTGATATGAGGGTAGTCGTGTTTTAAGATGCCGTAAATAAGGGGAATCATGCGTGTATCGTTAAAATCATAGAGCATAGGCGAGAAGTATTGACCTATTTTTTGGGTTGAGAGTTCAAAGCGATGACGTTTGGAAAGCTCTTTGATTAAACCATTCTCTTTTGTCTCCTCCAAAGCTTGATGTGCTTGGGCGTAGGTTTTGTATGAACCTAATGTAATGTATTGATTTCCTTGAGCAAAAGAGCAACTCACCATCAAAACGAGCCATAAAATTAACCGCATAAAATTACCTTTTGAGATAAACATAAAGTATTATAGCAATTTTAGTGTACTACTCTCATTAAATTTTGCGGTTGTTTAAAAGCACAACAACCCATCAAACCCATCGCAAATCTTAACGCCTCTTAAGTGCCTTTTGAGTATAATCAGCACTAAAAACTAAGGGTAATTTTCGATGCCAAAACGAGAAGATATTAAGACAATTTTATTGATAGGTTCTGGTCCTATTGTGATTGGTCAAGCGTGTGAATTTGACTACTCAGGCACACAAGCGGCCAAAACGCTCAAAGAACTAGGCTACAGAGTGGTACTTATCAACTCCAACCCCGCTACTATTATGACCGATCCAGAGTTTGCCGATCGCACCTATATCGAACCCATCACCGAAGAGGTTGTTGCTAGAATTATCGAAATAGAAAAGGTTGATGCGATACTTCCTACTATGGGTGGACAAACCGCACTCAATGTGGCGATGAGTATGTACGACAAAAAGATGCTTGAGGGTATCGAGTTTTTGGGTGCTAAGCCTCATGCGATCAAAAAGGGTGAAGATAGACACCTCTTCAATGAAGCGATGATTAAAATCGGCATGGATTTACCCAAAAGTGCCAACGCCTACACCGTAGAAGAGGCGATACAAGTCGCCAAAACCATCGGTTTTCCCGTTATCAGTCGTGCTTCGTTTACATTAGCAGGAGGCGGTTCGGGTGTCGCTTACAATATGGAAGAGTTCAAAGAACTTGCCAAAGCAGGAATTGAAGCGAGTCCCATTAATGAAATAGAGATTATGGAGTCGATGCTAGGGTGGAAAGAGTACGAGATGGAGGTGATTCGAGACAACAAAGACAACTGCATTATCGTCTGCTCCATCGAAAACTTTGACCCCATGGGCGTACATACAGGAGACTCTATCACAGTAGCTCCCGCACTCACCTTGACCGACAAAGAGTATCAAATGATGCGTGATGCCTCGTTTAAAATACTACGAGAGATTGGTGTGGATACGGGGGGTTCAAACGTGCAGTTTTCGATTAATCCCGAGACGGGGCGTATGATTGTTATCGAGATGAATCCTCGTGTAAGTCGCTCTTCCGCATTGGCATCCAAGGCTACAGGTTATCCTATTGCCAAAGTTGCCACACTCTTAGCCGTAGGCTATACGCTTGATGAGATTGAAAACGACATTACAGGTACGACGGCATCCTTTGAGCCTGTGATTGATTATATCGTCACCAAATTGCCACGCTTTACCTTCGAGAAGTTTCCCAATGCCAACTCCACGCTAAGCACAGGAATGAAGAGTGTAGGTGAGGTGATGAGCATAGGACGAACCTTCAAAGAGTCTTTCCAAAAGGCTTTGTGTTCGCTTGAGACGGGGCTTGTAGGGTTTAAAGTGATGGATTGCAATGATACCAAACTCGTTCACGAGATACGTCGCCCCAACGAACAACGTATGCTCTACGTCTATGAAGCCCTTAGAAGAGGGATGAGCGTAGAGGATATTTACGAAATGTGCAAGATTGATAAGTGGTTTTTGTATCAATTTGAAGAGCTAGTATCGAGTGAAAAAGCGATGGATATAGCCATGCTTAGCGATGCTACACGATTACGCAAAGCCAAATCAGAAGGATTTAGCGATGCGATGATAGCCCAAATCATCAATCAAAAAGAGGGATTGCGTTTGGTCGAAAACGATATTTACACCGCACGTCAAAAGCTTGGCATTGCACTTGAATACAACGAAGTTGATACCTGCGGTGCAGAGTTTAAAGCCCTCACTCCCTACCTCTACTCTACAACCAACATTACTCCTATCCCCCAAAGCCAACCCAAAGCACGTGATAAAAAGCGGGTTTTGGTTATCGGCGGAGGACCCAATCGAATAGGACAAGGGATTGAGTTTGATTATTGTTGCGTCCACGCTTCGTACGCACTAGGCGATATGGGATTGGAGTCTATCATGTACAACTGCAACCCCGAAACCGTCTCAACCGATTACGATACAAGCGATATTCTCTACTTTGAACCCATTGATTTTGAGCATGTACGCAACGTCATTGAGGTAGAAAAGCCCGATGGAGTCATCGTCCACTTTGGAGGACAAACACCGCTCAAACTTGCCAAATCACTTACGGCTATTGGGGCAAATATCTCAGGTACGAGTGCCAAAGTCATCGATTTGGCGGAAGATAGAGAGAAGTTTTCGGAGTTTATCCATCAACTCCAACTCAAACAACCCAAAAACGGCACTGCTTTTGCCAAAGATGAAGCGATAGGTATTGCCAATCGAATCGGTTACCCCGTATTGGTACGCCCTTCGTTTGTATTGGGCGGACGAGGGATGAAGACGGTCTTTAATGACAAAGAACTCAAAGCCTATATGGATGAGGCGGTGAGCGTCTCCAACGATGCACCCGTACTTATTGATAAATTCCTTGACCACGCCATTGAGGTGGATGTGGACGCTATTTGCGACGGAAAAGAGGTCTATATCGGCTCTATCATGCAGCACATCGAAGAGGCGGGGATTCACTCAGGCGATAGTGCTTGTTCCTTACCTCCTGTCTCTATCTCTACAGAGCTTCAAGAGGAGATCAAAGAGCAAACCGCAAAAATCGCATTGGGACTGGGCGTAGTAGGTCTGCTCAATATCCAATACGCCATCTTTCAAGGCGAAATCTATCTCATCGAGGTCAATCCACGCGCTTCACGAACCGTCCCATTTGTCTCCAAAGCCACAGGTGTACCCCTTGCAAAAGTAGCCACTCGGGTGATGATACAAGGAGATTTAAGGGAGGCTTTGCGTTTTTACGATACCTTTAATGTCGTCAATTTTGACAAAACCATCATGGAACCCAACCTCAAAGGGCATATTGCTCTCAAAGAGGCGGTTTTTCCTTTCAATAAACTCCCTGGTTCGGATTTGATTTTGGGACCCGAAATGAAATCGACAGGCGAAGTCATGGGCATCTCCAACCAATTTGGAATGAGTTTTGCCAAAGCTCAATTGGCAAGTAAAAACAACATTCCTATGAGCGGGAAACTCTTTATCTCACTCACCAATCAAGACAAACCTTACGCCAAAGAGATTGGTCAAAAGTTTGAAGCTTTGGGTTTTGAGATTTACGCAACGGATGGAACGCATAGAGAGCTTCTTGAAGCGGGGATTAAATCGCATAAAGTCTTAAAAATATCCGAAGGTCGCCCCAATATTGATGATATGATCAAAAATCGTGAAATTGCTCTAGCTATCAACACCTCCGATAACTCTATTGCAAGTAAAAGCGATGCGGCCACCATTCGTCAAAGTGTACTCTCCAACAATGTAGCCTATTTTACGACTCTTGCAGCGGCAGACGCAGCCGCAGAGGCTATCAAAGACCTTAAGACGTGTGGAGGTTTGATTGAACCCAAAGCGTTGCAAGACTATCTAGCTCAATAAGCTATGACGCCTCTTGACACCCTTGTGTTTCTTACACCAACCGATACCACTATCGGTTTTGTAAGCCAAAACGCTACTCAACTATCGCACATCAAACAACGTCCCGCCAACAAAAATTACATTCAAGCCCTGCCCTCTTTCAAGGCACTCAAAAGCCGTACACGCATACCCAATGCCCATAAAAATTTGGTACGAAGAGCGAAAAAAACAAGTTTTGTTATTCAAGGCATCTCCTATCGCATCATCAAAAATCACCCCCATACCCTTTTGTTGGAGCGATTGGGATGGGCATACACCACCTCAGCCAATCTAAGCGGTCAAAGCTACGATGAAACATTTGCCAAAAACCATGCCGATGTTATCGTATCGTTTCCCAAGCACTCATCTTTGCAACACGCTTCAAAGATTTACCAACTCACACCTTATGCCATCAAAAAGATTCGATAAGATTCTAGCTATACTCGCTTCATATATGCTCCCAAATGCAATTTGGGAGCGAGGGAACAAGGAAGAATCCAATGGGTGGCAGAACAAATGAAAAACTTGATAATATTGATAAAATTAAAAAAATTCTTTGCAAGGGAAAATAGTGACTGTTAAAAATTATTACCGTGAATTAAGGAAACAAGGGTTTGGCTATGATGAAGCCCATGAAAAATTGAAACAAGAGTGTATCGAGAAAAAGCAATTCTCAGGTTTTGCTACATACTTGCTAAATGAATATTATAGTCATACAGAATACGCAGATTCATTTTTAAATGTCCTGATTCATGAGAATGAATATGGCATTTTTAAAACTTACTGGAAAGCAAGACTTTCTGAACAGATTCGATATCTTTGGGAGTTGGTAAGTTATTGGAAAAATGAAAAAGATAAAAAGTTTACTACTAAAGATTTTCTATCTTATGACAGAAAAATATTGGATGAAAATCAGGATAAATATCCTGCATATCAAGATGAATACTTAAGTTTTATATGGTATTGGTACGACACATTGGACTTCATAGACAGATATATCATCGAAATGCAAAAAATAAATGCACTAGAAGAAATTGAAAGAGCAAAAGCCCTAAAGGAAAGTGTCTACAACCTCAAAAAACCAAAACCAAAACCCACAACAGACAAAAGAAAAATAGATGAAACACTCTTTTAGGGGTTGATAGATGAGGCTCGAAATCAAGCAGATTCTACTAACGAATTTTTGGAACTTCTACAAAACAAACTCGAAACATTTAGCCCTCCTGAAATCAAAAATTTCAAAAAACACTTTTTGGAAAAAATCAATGAGCTTTATCGTTGGGATATTTGGGCATTGGCTTATATCGTCCGTAGGGGGTGTGGTGATGATGGATTTGATTACTTCAGAGCGTGGATAGTCTCCAAGGGGAAAGAGAGCTTTGAAAGTGTCAAAAATATGCAAATGGAAAAACTTCAAGCTCTTTTCGCTCAAGAAGATCCACAACTCGAAGAGATGTACTATGTAGCCAATGAAGCCTATGAGAACAAAAAAAGCGAAGAGATGCCAGAGCCTCGCACCAAATCACAAAAGATAACAGGCAAAGAGTGGGAAGAGAAAACCATTTGTGATGATTATTCTGAACTTTGTAGGATGTTTGAGTACTAAAAGATTCCCTTTCCCTCACTATCAAACACAGTTTGGAGCGAGAAGAAGCAGAGATTTGACCTCTGAGGTGTAGGTGAATTATTGATGAGTATGTTATAATTACATGAAACGGTACAAGAGGTGTATTATTGCAGTTTGAATGGGATGTCAATAAAGCAAAAAGTAATATTATAAAGCATAATGTCTCATTTGAAGAGGCAAAAAGTGTCTTTTATGATTATCATGCCATTGAGTTTTATGATGATGAGCATTCAGAGTGGGAAGATAGATTTTTGATGCTAGGTATGAGTAGTAGGTTAAACTTACTTTTAGTTTGTCACTGTTACCGTAGTGGTGACAATATCATCCGTATCATCTCGGCACGAAAAGCAACCAATAACGAAGCACAACACTATCAAGGATAGCTATATGAAAAAAGAGTATGATTTATCGATAATGAAATCTCGACCAAACCCCTATGCCAAAGAGCTAGAAAATGAGATTACTATTACAGCTGATAAAAATGTCATTGAGTATTTTAAAAAAATGGCAAAAAAACACAACACTTCGTACCAAAAGCTTATCAGTAGCTACCTTGAAGAGTGCATGATAACGCACAGAGAGTTGAGCTATCATTAAGTTCTTTCTTTCTCGCTCTCAAATAGTTGTAGGTTCGGCTTTAGCCATCCCTATCTACACAAATCAGCCAAACCCTTGTGCTGTTAAAAAATAGTGGATAAGATTTGAATAGAGAAAAACATCACTTATGGATACGATTGGTAACAGGAGGAGCTAACCGATTAGCCTGTATTCCATTTATATCTTTTCCAAAGATATAAATGGCTAAAATCAAACAATTTTCTCTACAAAGGGTAAGCATGAAAGATATTATAGAGTGGTTAAAACAAAATGCCAATTTAAAAATAATTGATGAGCCTTTGGATGTAGAGCTTGAGATTCCTCATATTGCCTATATTGAGGTCAAAAAGCCCAACTCCAGACCTCTGCTTTTTACCAAACCTATCAATAGAGCCAAAAAGATAGAATACACTATGCCTGTTTTGATGAATATTTTTGCCAATAAGCAGGTAACGCAAAAGATATTCAATAAAGCCCCCGATGCAATTGCCACACAAATTGAAGAGCTACTCAAAATGAAACCACCTGCAAATTTTATGGGCAAAGTGACTCTAGCCTCCAAACTCTTTAATCTCAAAAATATCTTTCCCAAAAAGCTTAAACATCGTGGTGAGGCTCAAGAGGTGATTATCCCCAAAGCAAAGGTTGATCTCGATACGCTTCCGATTCTCAAAACTTGGAGCGAGGATGGCGGAGCTTTTATTACGATGGGGCAGGTTTATACCTCTTCGCTTGATGGCACAATGCAAAATCTTGGCATGTATCGATTGCAACAGCACTCCAAAACAACACTAGGAATGCATTGGCAAATCCACAAAGACGCTTCATCGTTTTTTGATCAATACCGTGAAGCGGGTAAAATGATGCCCGTAAGTGTCGCTATCGGGGGTGATCCGCTCTATATTTGGTGCGGTCAAGCCCCTTTGCCTTATGGTATTTTTGAGCTGTTGCTCTATGGATTGATTCGCAACCGCAACGCCCAATTGGTCAAATCCATTACCAACGAAATCTATATCCCTCGTGATGTTGATATTGTCATTGAGGGGTTTGTAGATCCCAACAAAATGAAAATCGAAGGTCCTTTTGGAGACCATACAGGCTACTACACCCTCAAAGAACCCTATCCTGTCATGGAGGTAGAGACCATTACGATGCGTAAAAACCCTATTTTTCAAGCCACCGTTGTAGGCAAGCCCCCTTTGGAGGATAAATATATGGGTTGGGCGACGGAGCGTATCTTCTTGCCATTGCTTAAAACCACCGCACCCGAACTTATTGATTACTATATGCCCGAAAACGGTGTCTTTCACAATTTGATACTCGCCAAAATGAAAACACGCTACAAAGGTCACGCCAAACAATTTATGCACGCTTTTTGGGGAGTAGGACAGATGAGCTTTGTCAAACACGCTATTTTTGTCGGCGAAGATGCACCCCTTCTTGAAGATCACCACGCCATTACTCGCTACATACTCAATCGTCTAAGAGTGGAAAATATTTTGATTACACAAGGCATTATCGATGCACTTGATCACTCTAGCAACGAAACGCTTGTGGGAGGCAAATTGGGCATTGATGCTACCCATGAACCGCTCAATGAAAAAGACCCTCATTATGTGGGACTTGATGATATGATACTTTTGGCAAAAATGAGAGTCCTAGATGGCTCTATTGTAGCCCTCAAACAATACATGACCGACACGTTCAACCCTATTACCGTCATAGCAGTAGAGAAAAAATCCTCTCAAAAAGAACTCATTGCCAAACTCCAACCGCTCTCGCACTCTATCAAAATTCTTGTTATCGTTGATGCTCATACCAACTTGGTTGAAAATGACTATATGTTGGTATGGCGTGTTGCAAACAATATTGATGCTTCACGCGATATTTACTTTCACCCCTTTATTGCCATTGATGCAACCAATAAAAGCGAAGTTGATGGATTCTATCGAGAGTGGCCCAAAGATACTCTATGCGACAAAGATACGCTTGATAGACTTCAAGCAAAAGGGCTTATTGATATTAACGAGGCGTTTATTAACCGTTTTGGATTACTATGAACAATATCCTCTTTGCCAAAACCATTATTGCACTTTGCGTTGTGGTTTTTATCTATATTTTTTGGCAAAGCGTTACGGTCTCTAGCAAACGTCAAATTGGCACAGAGGATGGTATCTATACCAATAGAGTCTCCACCTCCTCACAAGAGCTACACCAACTTACCTACAAACTAACGGCTCATTGCAATACCCATCGATGCAAAGTCCAATCTTTACTTGATTATGTTACGCACATTCCCTACAAAATCAATGCTTTTCATACCAATTTCCCACAAGACACCCTCAATCTAGGCTACGGCGATTGCGACGATAAGAGCAATTTGCTTATCTCTATGTTGCGTATTGTTGGGATTGAAGCCTATTTTGTATTGGTACCCAAACATATCTTTATTATCGTATCGCTTGAAAAGATAGACTACGCAAAAGCCCTCTATATTGATGCCAAACCCTACTATATTTTAGAGACTACCGCTAAAAATTCCCTTATCGGGTTTCCCTTACGCTATCCATTAAAAGATATTAAAGCCATTATCGATCCCTTTGCCAATGAAAAAATTGCCTATCGCACATTGGAGTATCAATAGTTTGATGGTAAAAATATCCCATCAACAACAAAAGCTTGTCTCTGCTTTTTTAAAAAAATAGAGACAAACCTTACATTTTAATGTCATAATTTTTAAGTATATGCATGAAGTGGTTCGTTGTAATAGGAGTATATAAGTTGTAAACTATTACTTTTTGCAAGGAGTCTTGTAAGTGATTGTAACGATTGGTTGGAGATAAATTTTTGTGAAAGCCCGTATTTCAGGGATGGTGCGGATGAGAGGACTCGAACCTCCACACCGTTAGGCACCAGATCCTAAGTCTGGCGTGTCTACCAATTTCACCACATCCGCATAATTCATAAAGTGGTACGTCCAAAAGGATTCGAACCTTTGACCGCTCGCTTAGAAGGCGAGTGCTCTATCCAGCTGAGCTATGGACGCTCAAAACCTAGCTATAAGAGAGTTTTTCTTTTGGTACGCCAGAGAGGACTCGAACCCCTAACCCTCAGATCCGAAGTCTGATGCTCTATCCAATTGAGCCACTAGCGCTTTAACCGCTATTGTAAATGGGGTGACCGACGGGGCTCGAACCCGCGACAACTGGTGCCACAAACCAGAGCTCTACCGACTGAGCTACGGTCACCACTCAATATTTTTCCAATTAAAACATCTATTATATTTAACGCTTTTATAAATGGTCGGAGTGAAAGGATTCGAACCTTCGACCCCCTGCTCCCAAAGCAGGTGCGCTACCAAACTGCGCTACACTCCGTAAATACATTATAAAAGGGAGTGTAAGTATAGTCAAAAAAGAAACAAATGTCAAGAGTTTTATTAACTATTGAGTCGATTTCTTACTTTTTAACGAAACATACGATAAAATATAGGATATTTTAAAATTTCAAGGAGTGTTGTACGCAATGGAGTTTATTAACCACCTATTTCAAAATGTTACAAGTTTTTTTGAACAAATTTTGTTTTTTGACGTTCTTTTTGGAAGCGTTGAAGGCAGCAGTGTACCTTTTTTGGTAGCGTGGTTGGTTTTGGGCGGTATCTACCTTACCGTCAAAATGAACTTTGTGAATCTAAGAATGCTAGGACACTCCATCAAGATTATTCAAGGCAAATACCATACTAAAAACGACAAAGGTCACATTACCCCTTTTCAATCGCTTACCACGGCTCTTTCGGCAACCGTTGGATTGGGCAACATCGCAGGAGTCGCCATAGCTGTCTCTATCGGGGGTCCTGGGGCTACTTTTTGGATGATTGTGGCAGGTTTTTTGGGCATGAGTCTCAAATTTACCGAAGTGACCCTTTCGTTGCACTACCGTGAGTTTCTCAAAGATGGGACGATTATGGGAGGGGGCATGGAGTATCTCTCCAAGGGCTTAGCCTCCAAAGGATGGATAAAAAGCGGAAGAGTTTTGGCTACTGTTTTTGCGGTTTTTATGGTAGGTGCGGCTATTGGTGGGGGCAATACCTTTCAAGTTTCACAAGCCCTTAGTGCCATTGGTCAAGAGGTACCATTTATCCAAGAGCATACGATTGTTTTTGGTGTCCTATTGGCTATCGTGACAGGATTGGTGATTGTGGGGGGTATTACTCGTATTGCCCATTTTACCCAAACCGTTGTGCCGCTTATGGTAGCTATCTATGTGGGAGCATCACTATGGATTATCCTTTTGCATATTACAGCTTTGCCCCATGCTTTTGGATTGATTTTTACAGAGGCTTTCGCTCCTAGTGCGGTAGCGGGTGGAATAGTGGGCGTGATTGTCCAAGGATTTCAAAGAGCTGCCTTTTCAAGCGAAGCGGGATTGGGTTCGGCTCCTATTGCGCACTCTCCCTCACGTGTCAAATATCCTGTACAACAAGGATTAGTAGCCCTTTACGAGCCTTTTATTGATACGGTTATTATTTGTACGATGACGGCGTTGGTAATTATTCTCACGGGCGTTTACGACCCTGCCAATGGTTATGCCACACTTATCGAGAGCAAACAAGGGGCTGCATTAACGGCAGTGGCATACGGTTCAGTCATTAGTTGGTTTCCTATTATTTTATCCATCTCCATTTTTCTCTTTGCTTTTTCGACGCTTATAGCATGGTTTTATTACGGAGAGCGTGCATGGGTCTATCTCTTTGGTACTAAAAGCTCGGTTTGGTTTAAAGTGATTTTTTTGAGCTTTATTGTAATTGCTTCAGTGGTGAGTACCGATATTATGGTGGATTTTAGCTCTATGCTCTTTTTGTTTATGGCGTTGCCTAATATTTTGGGTCTTTTTATACTTTCAGGAGATGTCAAACGCTACCTTGATGAGTATATCCAAAAGCTTAAAAGCGGGGAACTCGACAAAGAGGTTTTGGATCATCAACCCAAACCTCATCATCACCCCAAAAATCACCACCATCATAAGCATCCCAAAAAATAGTCGTCACCAGTACTACTTAAACGCCTCAATATCACTCCTAAGTGCCAATTCATGGGGATAGGGGTGCAAAAATTTTTGTTTGGCTAGATACTCCAATCTCAAAGCGTTTGATGTAGAGATTAAACATTTTGATAACGGTAATAAGAGGAATAATCCCCTCTTTGTATTCGTTTATGGCAAGGAGCAACTCCTCTTTTTCGCCCGTTGTAATCGCTTTGGAGAAGTAGCCAAAGATGTGCTGGAGAATATTGTAAGTTTTGCCCTTGTTGCCTTTGATGGCAATGGCTTCTAGGAATCCGTGCTTGTAGAGTTCTAGCATTTCACTGAGTGGGCGTTTTTCGTGGTTGGCGACGATAGTACCTAGCTCTTTGTATCTATTGTGGCTTTTGGCGTAGATGAGGTATTTGTAGCGTGTGTGAAATTCGACCAAATCCCCCATTTTGGGTTGCGTTTGAAGAAAATCAAACCAATCTTGATAGGCAAAGATTTGCATAATAAAATTCTCTCGTAGCCACGGGTCATGAAGCCGCCCCTCCTCTTCGATAGGCAAATAGGGATAACGCTCACGAACCGCTTGTGCAAAGAGTCCTACTCCTTTTTTTTCGCTATAAGCGCTATCTTTTTGATAGACTTTGACCCGTTCAATACCGCAAGTAGGCGATTTGGATTTGAAAACAAAACCGCAAAGAGACTCATTGCCTACCCTTAGTGCCTCTTTTTGGGAGATGTCGTAGAGTGTTGTTGTAATATCTTGATGGGTTTTGCTAAATTCGACGCATATAGCCCCCTCTTTGTCTTCAACCAAACGCATGGTATCACGAGGAGTGCCAAAAACAATCGCCTCGGGGCAAAAAGAGATGAGATTAAAGTAGCGTCCCAACTCCTCTCCTACATAATCATTGTGTGCATGTCCTCCATCGTAACGGCACTGAGTGCCTAAAAGACAACTGGATACTCCCAAATTCATAATGCGACCTTTTTGATGCTATTTTATACTAAAATGGTGATTGTTTGTACTCTCTTAATGATATTCTATAAATAAAATACCTCATCCACAATGATGAACGCAACAGAATCTACCACACAATGGGTGTTTTGCCCAAACGTTGCAACAATGCATTGGTTTGGCTAAAGTGACGACAACCCAAAAATCCACGATAAGCCGAAAGGGGACTAGGGTGAGGAGCAGTGAGGATAAAATGGTGCGTTTTGTTAATAAATGCACTTTTAGCTATGGCGTTGCTTCCCCAAAGCAAAAAGATAATATTTTCGCAGTGGTTAGAGATGTGGGTTATGATATTATCGGTAAATATCTCCCAGCCTATGTTGTGGTGCGATTTGGGTTGATTGGCTTTGACGGTTAAAATGGTATTGAGCAACAAAACACCTTGATTGGCCCATGGGGTTAAATCTCCATTTTGACAGATAGAGACAATGCCTAAATCGCTCTCTATCTCTTTGAGAATATTGACCATTGAGGGGGGATTGGGAATATCTACAGGGGTGGAAAATGCCAATCCTTGTGCTTGTCCCTCACCGTGATAGGGGTCTTGCCCCAAAATGACTACCTTAAGAGTCTCTAGGGGCGTTTTGCTAAAGGCTGCAAATATCTTCTCTTTGGGGGGATAGATGCGGGTTGTTTCGTATTGATGCTCAATGGTACTTTTAAGCTTTTGAAAATACTCTTGTGACTTTTGATGCTCTATAATCTCTTTCCAACTTTGCATTGTGACTCCATGGTGTAGTGGAAATTGTATCACGTTTATTCTGATAGAGTCTCTCATTATGAAATGAAAAATTATATTTTTGCATAGATATGTTGTAATTTTATACAATCAAGGTGCAAATCGTAGGACAAGTAGTAGGAAGCGTGGAGCAATTCTAATAATAATCTCAACACCAACCCAATACACTACGTCCCTTTGGTGGTTTGCAATAATCTATCAGTCGTAAGGGTTGCTATCATGGAGACGATAACGTAAATCATAAAAAAATACAACCCTACCTCTATTTCGGCGTGACTGGTGCCATCGCCACTCGATAAAAAGACAAGCAAAGTAGCTACCACAAAAACATCCGCCATAGACCATTTGCCCAAAAGTTTAAAAAAGTGTACGACTTTGTGAGCAAAAGAGCTTTGGAGAAAGAGTGAGACAAATATCAGCGAGAGATTTTTGAGCAGTGGAAAAATAATCGAAAAGAGCAACAAAAACCCGCCCACAGCATACTCGCCACTACCCAAAAGAGTATCGAGTGTGCCGTATAGACTCTTAGATTGAGCCGTGAGGGTAATATCGCCCAAAATATCGACATTTTTGTAGATACTCATGATCATAATAGGAGCAAAAATTCCCACACTCAGAGCAATCAACGCAATAAGCGTAATAGAAACCGTAAAAGCCACCAAACCAATCAAAAAATAGAGCATCATCACCATCAAGAGTGTAAAAAGAAAAAATAGCGTATATTGTATGCTTTTGTCGTGGTAATAGGCTTTGATGTGCATCATCTCTTTGTGTTTTTGGACTATCTCATCGTACCCATCGTAGAGACCGAAGCTAAGAATCTCTCCGACACGCTTCATCTTGATAGAGGTGAGATTATGAAGCGTATTCTCTTTGACAATCAAAAGGGTAACCTCTTCGTATTTTTTGGAGTAGCCATAGGCTTTGTAGGCAAAAAAAGAGGCTATGCCAATCAACACAAAAAGACTCAAAAGCACAATAATTTTTTTTTGCACCATAGAACTCCTTGCTCTTTGAGGTCAATTGCAGCATATTTAAGCCACAATTTTTACATAATGTTGTTGAGTTCCTCTTCGGGAATAGCCAAAAGTCGTCGCTCCAATCGTCCTATCTCTTCGAGAAGCTCTCGTGAAATCGCCTCCATATCGTCGTAAAACTGTTTGGCATCGGAGTGTTCTTGGGTGGTTAAATCTTTTTTCTTATTGCCAAAAACTTTTGCCATAAAACCCTTTTGAGGCTTATTGAAATAGATTTTAAAAATTTTGAGATAGATATCGTGCAGTTCAAAGTGAAGCGTTTCAATTTTGGTCATGCAATCGAGTGAATTGTTGGGCATGGCGTTGAGTTTTTGCCCCTCTCCGTAGAACCATTTACCAAATTTGCACTCGGTTGAATCGACGGGTATAGCATCCTCTTTGATAGGCAAACCGCTAATAAGCAATTTGGCTTTTTGTACCCATTTGATATGCGCAGCTTTTGCTGCTCGTAAATGCTCTAAAACTACCACCTTATTCATTGTATGCTCCTTGGCTTATATTCTACAATTATAACCACTTATAGATAATAAATATCCTAACCCGTGGTAGGTTTTGTAATAAAAATTTTAACTCACTATAACAAAGAGTTGATATAATAGCGACTGATAAATTTCGTAATCTTTACAAATTTTTTTAGTTCATAACATAAATTTAAATCAGGAATTTTTTTTGAGAAAACTATTTAAAAAAAGAGCGACCAACAAAAGCATCAATCAATTTATTGAGAAGTATAGGATTCCCAAAGAGTATCTCTCCATCAACCGAAAAGCCATTACAAGAGGGGTTGGATTGGGACTCTTTATTGCTTTGATTCCTATGCCTTTTCAGATGTTTGCAGTATTAGCACTCACTCCATTTATACGATTTAATGTCCCTATTGGTATAGCAATGGTATGGCTAACCAATCCTATCACTATGCCTCCATTGTACTATGTAGAGTATCAAACAGGACTCTATTTTCTCAATCAACCTCCCTTGCCCAATATCGAACTCACGCTTGATTGGTTTCAAAACAATATCGATGCGATTGTCGTACCGCTCTATTTGGGAACTTTTTTTTACAGTGTTTCGGTTTCGCTTATAGCGTTTTTGTTGATTAATATTTTATGGATTCGCTCTATCCATGAGTACAAAAGATTACGAAAAGTAAGAAAATGGATTGGAGTTGCCAAACGTTACAAGAAGTTTACATTGCACAGAGATGAGATTGTCCATCTACGCTACCAACACAAATCTCTGCTCGATTTTAGCCTCCTTGATGGTGCGATGGATAAAGTACGAAACAAAGTCAAATACAACAAAAAGTTTGTCAATCTAGCCCATCAATACCGAAACAAAAAGATATTTGTCCAAAGCCATCTCAAAGATATTGGGTTGCCAAACTTCAAAAATCCTCTTGCCAAAAAACATCAAGAGGATAAGAGAGAAAAGTAATTAAGATGCAAGTTTTTAAACTTGCATACGTCAAAAATCTACTCAACCACAGGAATTAAAATCATTGTTTCAAGCTTATCTTGTGCGACTTCATTGGGATCATTGAGATAAAATTCAATTGATTCGTTACCAAGCTTGATTTGGTTTTGCTGTGCGTGTGCATAGATCTCTTTGTAGCGTTTATCTACTTTGTGATACGCTCCATAGTGCATCGCTTTGAGATATTTTTGTTTGGCAATAAAATCGGCTTTTAGATTATCTTTATCTTCCAATTTTTTGGGCGTTGGGATTCCTACGAAGAAGTGCCACTTTCTAAATACCAAATCAAAGAGTTTGCAAATTGCCCACTTTTTCATCTCTTTTTCCCAGTCAAAATCAACGTATCTTGCGTAGGGAGTTTGGATTGGTTCTACACTGTTATCTTCAAAGTACTCCATTATAGCCGTGTAGTCTTTGGGGAAAATTTTCATCATTCTCCACAGACACGCTTTCTCTTCGATTTCAACTACACTACCAATCTCTTTTTCGACAACTTCAATTGCATTATTCATATTTAACCTCCTAAATTTTAAGGAAATTTTATCCTACAAGAGTTACGTTTTAGTGATTTTTTGAGCTACCAAGAGTGTCGAAATGCCCATTGAAAAGGATTTGACATACCTCATCTCAAATCCTGCCTTTTTAAGCTCATCTTCAAGCATTTGAGTCGTCAAAAACTCCTCAATCGAATCGGGCAGATATTTATAGGCGGCGTAGTTTTTGGAGACCCATCCTCCGATAGTAGGGAGTACCTTTTTCATATAAAAATCGGTTACTTTTGAAACAAACCCGCCCTTTTGCTGTTTGGTAAACTCCAATATCACCACCATTCCATTATCTTTTAAGACACGATTAAACTCTTGGAGTGCTTCGACTCTATCAACGACGTTGCGAATACCGTACGAGATGGAGATAATATCCGTGGAGTTGTCATCAATGGGTAGCTCTTGGGCTTTGGCTTGAATAAACTGTGCAAAACCAACCTTCTCTTTGGCAACATTGAGCATTCCTTGCGATGGGTCAATGCCGATAAATTTATCAACTTTTATGCCGTGTTTTTTGGCTCTTGCATCCCAATAGAGCAATAAATCCCCCGTACCGCACGCCACATCGACAATCCGCCCAATCTCTTGTTTGCCCAGTAGCTCATACGCCTTATCGCACCCCTTTTTACGCCACTGCTTGTCAATTCCAAAGCTAAGTACCCGATTGGCCAAATCGTATGTAGAGGCGATATTATCAAACATCTCTACAATTTTTTCTTGTTTTTGATTTGTGTTGTTCACAAGACTTCTCCAAAATTCTATTGCAAAAGAGTAGCATAAATAGTTGAAAATCTAGCCATATCATCAAATATAACTCTCCCAAAAGCTAAATACCACCAAAAATTGATATAATAAACGCAAAAAACAAGGAGTTAAAAGTATGAAATTTGTATCGATAGTCATTGGCAGTAAGAGCGATTATGAAGTGATGAAGGAGTGTGCTAGTACACTCAAAAAATTTGGAGTTCCTTACGAGCTTATCATTTCATCGGCTCATAGAAGCCCTGAGCGAACCAAAAACTACATCAAAGAGGCAGAAAAAAAAGGTGCACAAGTCTTTATAGCAGCAGCAGGTATGGCAGCACACCTTGCGGGAGCCTTGGCGGCTAGTACGATTCGACCTATCATTGGAGTGCCTATTGCCAGTGGAGAGCTTAGAGGACAAGATGCACTCCTTAGTACCGTCATGATGCCAGCGGGTATGCCTGTAGGCACAGTAGCCATTGGCACGGCAGGAGCTATCAACTCAGCCTATATGGCAATCCAAATCATGGCACTTGATGACGATGAGTTGCGTGTCAAACTTCAAGAAGATAGAATCTCAAAAGCCAAAAAAGTAGAGCTTGATTCAAGCGAAATTGAAACGTTGCTGTAAATTCAATAAAATTTTCGTCTCCAAAGCTCATTTGGAGGCAACAAACAACTCCTTGTTATCACTCCAACCTCAAAACTCATTGGCTTATGTTTTCAACCTATTTATGATAAAATAAATAACTTTAAGCAAAAGGTAGTTGGATGTTGAGTGGCAATCATAGAAAAGTATTGGGTTTGGACATAGGAGCAAACAGTATCGGGTTTGCGTTGCTAAAACTTGATGAGCAAAAGGGTGAAACGCTCTTTGAAGAGTTGGCAAGTAATAGTATTGTGTTTTCTAGTCCCAATGGAGCAGAGGATAGACGCAAGGCACGAGGTAACAGACGCATACATGAACGCAAAAGTTTACGCAATCGCAACAGTAGAAAAATATTTGTTCGATACGGTTTGGCTCAACAAGCGTTTATAGACAATACAACGCAATATCTTAATGATTTTAAAATGAAAGATAGAGATGTTTACTCTATTCGCCAAAGAGCTATAGAGGGCGAGATGCTCACTCAAGAGGAGTTTGTACTAGCAACCTATTCAATACTTACCGATAGAGGCTATAGCAATATGTTTGCTCCTATCAAGAAGGATACAAAAGAGAAGGAAGAAGAAAACGAAGAGGGTGTTATCAATGAAGCGGTTAATCACAACGCAATGCTCTACAAACAAGCGGAATATCCCCTCCCTTCCATGGTACTTACTCAAAAACGACAAACGTTGCAAAATGCGTTTCAAAATGTAGCTGTTCGCAATAAAAAAGAAGATTATAGCAACTCTTTGGGGCGTGAAATGCACAAAGAGGAGTTTAAAGCCGTAGTAGTCTCGCAATCAAAAAACAAAAATCTATTTTGTAATGAAGAGGAGTGTTTAGCTTTTGTTGATGAGATACTCGATGAAGAGACTCCCAATAGAGCCTTTTTTCAACGTCCGCTTAAAAGCTTTGACAATATGGTGGAGTATTGTGCCTTTTACGATGCCTTTAACCCCAAAGGCTCACACAAGCGAATGCCACTGGCTAATATTGCCAATATTGAGCTGACTTTACGTCAAAGCATTGATAATTATGAAGCTATCCATAGCAAAACGGGTGAGATTAGGATTTTTAGCGATGAGGAGAAGCAAAAAATTGTCGATTTTTGGATCGAGACTCCCGATGCTGATGAGATTAAATCCAATAATATTTACAAAAACGCAGGGTTTAAAGATATTGTTATACATCTAGCAGAAACAAAAGAGTTTCGTGTGCTTAATATCAAAGCCCATAGAGCATTGTTGGAGGTGCTTCGTGCCTACAGTGTTGATTTTAGAAACAAAGATAATGCATTTTACAATGAATTGCTTTTGGTACTCTACTACTACAAAAACAGCTCTTCTCGTATCAAATACATCGAGGAGTTGATAGCAAAATATGTAATGGCTATCGATGGGGCGTTTGTCAAGGAGTGTGCCAATCTCAAAAATATGGACGGTTTTGGCTCGTTTTCGCTCAAATTTGCCAATGAGGTGTTGGAGCTAATGCAAAAAGGGGTGATACACTCCAAAGCATTGGAAGAGTTGGGCTACAAAAGTAAATATTTAAATATGCCAACCTATAGCTATTTGCCTCCTCTTGAACCAACCCCAAAAGATAGAGAGTGGCTACAAAGCAACCTCCCTTATTTTCAAACCCAACATCTCTTCTATCAACCCAAAATCTCACCCAAAGTCAAACGAGTTATTGGAGTATTGCGAAAGCTTGTCAATGAATTGATAGCCAAATACGGTGCGATTGATGAGATACGCATAGAGACCGCAAGAGAGCTAAACTCTCAAACTGAAGAGAAAGCTATCGAAGAGAACCAAAAGAAAAACGATACACAAAACAGAGAAGCTCAAAAGTTTTTAAAAGACAAAAATTTAGCCCAAAGTCCTAAAAATTTAGAGAGAGTCAAGCTTTGGAAAGAGCAAGGGGGCTTTTGTCTCTACAGTGGAGAGGAGATTGTCGAAGAGGAGATGTTGGATGAAAATCAAACCGAAGTGGAACACTTCATCCCTCGTTCGGTTATTTGGATAAACTCCTTCAAAAATAAAATTTTGGTCAAAAAGAAGTACAATCAAAACAAAGGTTCGCAAAATCCTATTACCTACCTTAAATCAAAAGGAGAGTGGGAAAACTTCAAGGGGCGTATCAAGCTTGACCCCAAAAGTCCAAAATACAAGTGGCTAACCCATGAGGAGCATATCGAGAATGTCATGCAAAAAGAGCATTGGCAAGAGAGCTATCTAAACGATACCCGTACCGCTACCAAAACCATCGCAAAATATCTCAATCACTATCTCTACCCCAATCAAAACCTCTACGGCAAAGGCGAAAAGCGATATATCGCAAGTGTCACAGGCAAGGCGATAGGGGAGCTAAAGCATATTTGGGGGATTCATAAGGTCATGCCCAAAGATGAAAACGACAAAAAAGATAGAGATACCCAATACCACCATACGCTTGATGCTTTTGCGATTGCTTTGTGTTCCAATGGGGCTATGAAAACACTTAATGACTCTTTCAAACAAAACGAGAACCATTTCCAAACCAAAGCCCAAAAAGCCAAGCTAAAAGAGGGCGTACCAACCACAACCGATGGGGTGAGTATCGTAGAGTATCTTAAAAGTATCGTAGAGAAGTACGAAACCCATCAACGCCTTGTATGCCCCTACAACAAACGCAAAACCAACATGAAAGGCTTCAAAGATGGTAATCTAAAGCTCTATATCACCCAAGACCCCAAAGATAAGAACAAAGAGATACTTGCAGAGATGGAAAAAGTAGCGATTGATAGCTCTTTGCTAATCAAAAAAGTCAATGGATTTGACAAGCCCCGAAGTGATGATGAGGTCAAAAAAGTGATACAATCTATCCAATCACGCCTCAATCCACAAAAACAAGCAAATATCATTGAAGCGATAGAGATTTATGCCAATAGGCTTTTGGAGTTGCGAAAGGGTATTGATGCTTTGGACTTAGAGATTAAAACCGAGCAAAAGAGGCTCAAAACAGGCAAACAGCACAAAGAGGATAATGATAGCATCAAAAAGCAAACTATCGCACCGCTTCAAGCTCAAAAAAAGGAGCTAAGCCTTGAAATGCAAAATCTAAAATGCAGTTTTGCAACCCAAAAAGGCAAAAGGCAAATCGTGCGAAAGCTCAATCTCTATCGAGAAAAAATCGAAAAGAGTTCAGCCGATAGCATTATCTTTACCCAACGAAAAGAGCGAACTATTGAACGTCTCTCTGTAGATAATTTCCGTGAAGCTTTAGAGAATAAAGAGCCTTTTGTTATCAAGGAGAATAAAAATATATTTTGCGTCGAGCTTTACGCTCATCCCAAGCAAAATCAAGTCGTAGGTCTCAAATACTTTAGCTCCTTAGCCAATCTCCATATCAAGACAAAAATTAATGAAAAATATGGAGATTACTTTGAAGATAAAAAGCCCATGCTTACACTCTACAAAAATGATATTATCAAAGTCTTTTATACCAAAGAGGCTAGAGCGGAGTATTATGTTTTTAATGGTGGAGGAGATATGACAGGGACTAACAATAAAGTATCAATTAAAAAGATAAACCACCGTACATTTACAGCTACAAATAAAAAAGGAGTGGTAGAAGTCTCCAAAGAGGGGGCTATTACTCCCAATAGCACAACCGTTGTATCAAAAGTCACAATAGATTTTTTTGGAAATATTGAGGAGGTTAAGCAAAATGCAAAGTCAACTTGGTTATAATATTAGGGTATCAAATGGGGATTTGATAGCTTTGGTTAAAGCAAGAGGCACTTTCCCGAGCCTCACAAGTTTTATACTTAAATCGGGATTCTCTTATGTTTAAGCAAATTTTCATTGTCAATCGAGCCTATTTAAGCTACCGTAATAATTCCATGATTGTCAAAAACGATGCAGGTGCTACGCCTATTTGTCTTGATGATATTGATATTGTCATTATCGAAAACCAACAAACTACTCTAACTTCCTCGCTCCTTTCGCATTTGGCTCTTGCTAATATTGTGGTGATTTTTGTAGATGAGCGACATATCCCCTCTGCTCTATCTCTAGGACTCTACAAAAACAGTCGCACCGCAAAAATACAACGCAGTCAAATCAACCTATCCAAACCCAAATATAACTTGTAGATGAGTTGTTCCACGATTGATTAACAACTTGTGTACCGCTTGAATTAGCTACTTGCAGTGTTATTGTTGATAGAGCTTTATTGTCTGATGCATTAAGGTATGCACCAATAGAACTTGTACCCTCTTTGATTGAAACACCTGATAAATATGAAACAGAAGCTGTTGGTTTGGTGGTGTCGCCAGATGCTGATGCTGTAACAGTAAATGGATTATATCCTAGTTCGCTCCAATTCGTACCATCTTTGGAAACCTTAACTATAGCATAATAACTTCCAGCATTTGATGTATTGGTTTGAATAAAATCAGAAGACCATGTTGAATTTGCATTAATTGTTACATTATCAAAAATTTTCATATCTTTGACATATTTTTTAGCAGAATCATGAATAGACAAAGCAATTTTTTTATAAGTAATTGCTGTTGAACCATTATTCACTAACTTAAATTGGGCATCAAATCCATTTGTTGTATTAGCATAAATTGGTGCTGTTTTAATCCAAAAATCTTTGAGTGCAATACCTTGAATATGAATAAAATTATCTATTGCTGTAATTTTTATATTTCTTGTAGTGTATTTATGATCATAGTTTTTATTATATTCTGAAATAGTTACTGTACCATCATTGTTGACAGATTCTACATATGCAACATGCATTGTTTCCCAAACAGCAATATCACCAACTTTTGGAGTTTTATCTACACTAAGACCTATGGACTTAGCAGCATTATCCCAATTGTTAGCATTACCAAAATGAGTCGCCTTCCAAACACCATTGACTTCTGTACCTGAATTTAAAAATTTAATGCCATTTTGTGTAATTTTCCATGCAACATACGAAGTACATTCGCATTTATAAAAATTAAACTTATCAGCTATATAGACTTTATTATCTGGGAGACCGCTAGTTTTTCCAGGGGGACATCCCTCCATCTCTGATTCATATGTAGCATTTGCCAACAAACCAACTGTTAAAGCTAAAAATATAAGTAGCTTTTTCATCATTTTTCCTTTATGTATTTTTTGCAACATTATAAATGTTGTTTTCATTTGTTAGAAACTTCGTTGCTGTTTAAGGTAACAATAATCAAGTTTCAAGTTTTTAATACCATTTGTTTAGAATTTGCTCTCTGTTCCTCTCAATTTGCCCCCCCCATTTTTCTAATTTTAATTTAACTTTTCCTCATTAAGAAATCATAGACAATTTCAAATGTAAACCACTTGCAGTCAATCATGACTTCATAGCAACATTTAAAACTCTTTTCACTCATTTCCTCATTGATTTAAGATACTTAAATTTTAAGATAATAAAAATTTAGAGATTGTTAAAATATATCCTGTAGTAAGGTTCTAGTTAGGTTAGTAAGGTTATTGTTAGTATTTTAAAAATAGATTTTTGTTAAAATACATTTATAAAAACATATTGTGGGAGCCAAGGATGAACGATGAGAGAAAAAAAGCCAACGAAAAAGACAAGATACGATCTCGAAAGTTTGAATACATTATTACCAATCATATAGGTTCTATAGATGCCATAAAAGATAAATTTGGTTTCAAAAACAAATCAAAACTTAGCTCTTTTCGCAATCCAGAATCTTCCGATCAGCTCACATCTTTGCATTTGTTGGGACTGCAGGAGTATTTCAAAATCCCTGTTGATGTTTTTGATCCATCAATCCCTTACGATTGCGATACAATAGATGCCAAAATAGAAGCATACCAAAAACAATTAGAACAACAAACCAAAGAGCTTAAATTCTTAGAGAGTCTCAAAAATCACAATCTTATTCCGCCAACACTCTACGATGATGATGTCCAAACGCAATCACAGATTGATACGATTGTCAAAGAGTACAAACAACAATACGCCAATCAAGCGTCAATGGGTATTTTTGAAAAAAAAAATGACGAGCTTTTGAAAAATCTTCTAGGCACATGGTATGCCTATATGTATCCAAGTTGCCTTACTGGAATATGGACAGAAGATGGGATTAGCATGACGAAGACAGAAATTTATGAAGATGGTAGCGTGATAGATGAGTATAACAATAAAGGGATACTCAAAATAGGTCATGAACAAAGCTTTATCATCAAAGAATCCAAAAATGCTAAAAATCTCAACATTATACGCTTTAACAATCATCACGTAATCTATCGTAGTACATTTCGTATTCTCATCTTCTCCAATCAAAACGGCAAGCGGGATGAGGAGATGGTGAATTATGGTTTCTACTCTCGCAAGGCGTACAAGCCCGATGAAGCCAAAGCGATATTGGGTGATATTGACAAAGTCCAACTCAAACTTGACAAGGAGTTTGCTACGAGAGTCAATGAGAGCTAACTTAGACTAAGCAACCACCCCACAATGTATCATCTCCCATCCACTAAAGACGAGTACAATTCCCTTTTGTGTTCCTTGGGGGGTATATTGGGTGAGTTGTTTTTGGGCTTGTGATATTTGTCTATCAAGCTCTTCATGGTTAAATTTGTTTCGTGGGATATATTTGAGCTCGATGAGTCCCTCGAATATATCATCATCAATATTGGGAGCTTTTTTGAGATAGATATCGACAAATCCTTTGTTTCTCTCCTCTTCTGTGAGTACTCCATAGTAGGGGCTTAGACCCAAATAGGCTATCAAAAATCCTTTGATAAAGCTCTCACCTGTGATAAAGTCTCGCACTTTGGAGCGTTCTTTTATCTCATGGGCAAGGTAATGAAAAAGATGGAGTGAACCATCGTAAGCAAAGGCATGGATAGCTTTTTGAAAGCGTGTTAAATCAATATCAAATATCTCACTCTCTTGCAATGCTTTTTGGATATACTCTCCCATGATGCGTTGGATGGTTTGGTTTGGGATTTTGAGATAATACTCTCCTCGATAGAACGTATCAATGGTAATAAGTCCTAAGTAGTAGAGCAGTGAGACAAAGTTATGTGCATCTTTGAGTTCAAAGGCAGAGAAGCTATCTTTAATTTCAAGCGTAGTGATGTAGCCTTTGCCAAAGAGTTCTTGAAGCAGTGAGAAGTTTCCGTTGAGTTTGTTGTTGGTATAGACTAAATATCGAAGCTTTGAGTAATCGGTACGGACATTTAAATCGACCATATTTTCAGGAGCTTTGTGGGCAAGGAAGAGACTCTTGAGATAGTAGAGTATCATATCGGTATTGTAGATAGTATGCTGAGCATCTTTGCTAAATCTATAGTGATTGTACCAATCGTCAATATCAAGTCTCTCCTCTATTTGATAGTATTGGGTGAGTTTACTAAACTCCTCTTTGGTAATACCTACAGCATCGTTAAAAGCGTAATCATTGGTGATGTTCGTGCCAATATTGCTACCACTGGTGACATCGTACATCGCTAGAGGGCTTACGCCTGTAATAAACATCTTTTTTAAAGCACTGCTATTGTCGCTTGTCCCTGCTTTAAGAAGCTTAAAAAACTCTTTGTATATCGCTTCATCTTTGCTGCTTACTAGCTTTTGATAATCATCGGTTGAGTGCATAAGCAAGTTATTGATAAAGTTGTCGTATTCGTCTATCATGATGTAGAGGTTTATGTTTTTTTGTTGGGCAAAATCAAAAAGATTTTTGAGATTTTTGTGAGCCGAAAGATTTTCATTGATGGTTGTATTGAGTTGATATTTAATGATAAATTTTTTAATATCGCTATTGCAATAATCGCTAAAGTTTTGGTCAATATCGCCTTTGGTACTCACTGCTGAAAAATCAAACTTCAAGATATGATAGCTACTCGCCTCGGGAGTGGGATGGCCAAAGATGTAACAATCGTGAAAAACCGCTTCAAACTCATCTTTGTAAAAAATATCATAATAGAGTGCCAACATATTCAAAAAAAGAGATTTACCAAATCGCCGTGGGCGAATCAAAAACAAAAAGGGCGGTTGTTGCTCTATTTTTGGGATAAAGTAGGTCTTATCGACATAATAATAGTTTTCTAATTTGACTCTTCTAAAATCACTTATTCCATAAGGTATCATCTTTTATCCTTTTTGGATTGTATTATAGCATATACCCTATTGAACAATCTCTATCTTTAGAGGTATCCTTCGATAGTACGTGCTAGTTGGCTAGGGAGTAGCCCCATTGACTCCTCTACCAAAGTGGTGTTTCCATGGGTGATAAAATTATCTTCGTACTCAAAGCTTACCACTTCAACCCCCTTGATGGCGTGTTGATGGATAGCTTCTAGGATTGCACTGCCCACTCCGCCTATTTTGGCACTGTCGCTAAAGATAAACCACTTTGTGTATCGTTGGCTAAGCACTTTGAGCAGTGCAACATCCAAAGGCTTCACAAACCGCAAATCCACGATAGCAGGTTCAAAATTCAAATACCCAGCACTGTTTATCGCTCGTCCTACACCGTTGCCATAGCCTATAAGAGCCACCTCGCCATTGCCCTCTTGAAGTATCTGCCCAACGCCTAGTTCATACGGAATCGAGGGTGCATCACTTGCCATAAAAGCTCCTCTAGGATAGCGAATGGCACAAGGGTGTTGGTAAGCAGCAGCAAACTCCAAAGCCAATGCAAACGTCGTGGGGTTGTAGGGAGCTAGCAACGTCATATTGGGAATAGGACGCAAATAGGAGATATCAAAAGCCCCCTGATGGGTTTCGCCATCCTCTCCGACAATTCCTGCTCTATCAATCGCAAAAACAACGGGTAAATCCATCAAACAGACATCGTGAATGATTTGATCAAATCCTCTTTGCAAAAAAGTGGAATAGATAGCACAAAAGGGTTTAAATCCCTCTTTTGCCAACGCACCCACAGAGGTGACGGCGTGTTGTTCGGCGATAGCAACATCCCAAAAACGCCGTGGAAAGACCTCCATGGGGATATTCATACCCGTCCCGCTAGGCATAGCAGCCGTCACACCTACAATCTTCTCGTTGGTTTTGGCAAGTTCTAAGAGTTTGTTGCCAAAGATAGAGGTTGCAGAGGGTTTGGAGGAGCTTGTGTTGCTTTTGCCACTGGCTCTATCAAAAGGACTCACTCCGTGCCAATGCTCTTTTTGCCCTTGGGCTATCTCATACCCTTTGCCTTTGGTGGTTTGGGTGTGGACAATGACGGGTTTTTTGAGATTTTTGGCGATCTTTAGAGCCTTGATAAGTGCTTCAAAATCGTGTCCGTCGATAGGGCCAATATACTCAATCCCCAACTCCTCAAACAAAATTCCAGGGGTAATAAGCTTGAAAGACTCCTCAAAGCGTTTTGCCATATAGGTAGCACCCTCGGGGAGATGCTCTAGGAGCTTTTCGGTTTTGCGTTTAAGCTTTTGATAAAAGGGCGATGCCATGTGTTGCGAAAGGTAGCGACTAATAGCCCCAATGGGTTTGGCGATGCTCATCTCATTATCATTGAGGATAATAACGGCGGGATATTTTCTATCGCCTAGTTCATTGAGCGCTTCATAAACCATCCCCGCACTCATTGAGCCATCTCCGATAAGTACTACAGGGACTCTACTATCGCTTTCATTTTTGAGAGCAATCGCCTTAGCAGCACCTACAGCTAATGAAATCGAAGTAGAACTATGCCCTGCAACATAGTAATCGTAAGGCGACTCTTTGGGTTTGGTATAACCGCTAATGCCTCCAAATTGCCGTAAAGTATCAAAACTCTCCCATCTATCGGTGAGAAGTTTGTGAGCATAGGATTGGTGAGAGACATCAAAAATGAAAGGGTCTTGCGTACAATCAAAAACATAGTGCATCGCCACAATCAAATCCGTCGCCCCCAAAGTAGAGCTTAAATGCCCCCCATTGTGACTCACAGTATCCAAAATTTTATTGCGAATCTCTTGGGAGAGCTTCTCTAGTTGCTCTATAGTATAATCTTTAATATTCATACTAACTCTCTATAATCTTTTTTTAATTTGTATAATATTCTAGCTAAATATTGGTTTAGAGTTTGTTTTTTTGCCTATTTTATTATCTTTTGTTATTTTCAATGGGAGTTTATGCGAATATTTGGTCATTTTTTACTCGCACCATACGCTCTATTGAGCTTCACAACCTCAATTAAACTTCAAGATACCAACAGTACATTACGAAGCTGGAGCTTTGCAATGAGTAAAAACTTTAAAAATAAAATCCAACTAATTTGCTCCGTATAGTGCATCGCACCGCTGATACCGTCATCACGACGGAGTATGTCTGTTATTCGGTTTATTTTTGATTCCAATTAATTATCCTTCTTTTTCTATTTCATTATAATACATTAAGTACAAATCAATTAATGAAAGCATTCTAAAATAGAAATAATTGATATGTTTATTAGTTAATTCTTTTTTGTCTGTTTCGTGATGTCTAATTCTATAACTATTTCCAAGATGAGTTAATGTTTTAAATTCACTATCAATTAAATCCTTATCAAAATTTTCTGAAATTTTAGCAACTATTTTTTGAGATGAAATTTTTTTATTATCTTCACTATAATATATTTTTAATCTCTCAAATCCATCCCAAAGCTTTTCCAATCCAATTTGTTTATCATTTGACAAAAATCTTTTTTTACTTTCTTCAATCAATACATTTAATTCAATATCTTTTGTATTAGCTTTATTTTCAAATAGTAATTCAATGTTTACATTTAAATCTAATATTGATGACAAATTAAAACTTGTTTGATAATTAATAGAATCTTTAATAAATGTTTCAAACTCCAATTGTGCTTCTTTATAAAAAGTATCCACATCTATTCTCATTGCTTCATATTCTGTAATCGAATTTAGTTCTTCAACATACTTTTTAAAATATTTTTTATTAAATAAACCATTAGATAATAGATAATGTATATCTTTAATCGATAACTCTTTCAATCTATCTTCTACCCAGATTTTCCTTGTTTCATTAGAGTATGTAAAATTAAATTTTAATTTTTGAAAAAAATCTGTTAAATAATATGATCTCCTATATGGAAATTTGCTATTATCTCCACATATCATTTCTGATAACTCTTTATCAAAATCTAAATTATTTTCACGAGCTTTTAATAACTTTTCAATTTCAATATTTTCTTTTGTTTTTTGCTTTCTAGTATTGTATTTAAAATACATATCTCTTAGAATAGTTTTAATTTGATTTAATTTTACTTCATTAATAGTAAAGTCAAATTCAAAAAGTTCATCTTCATTAATTTTCTCCAATCTAAATTTATAGTATCCATCTAAGTTTAATAAAACTTTTTTCTTCCATTTATAAAAGCTATCAATATCCTTATTTTTAACTATTTCATCAAGTTCAATATTTACTTCTTTAAAAAACAATGTTTTATTATTTTCAGCCATTTTCTATTCTCCCTAATCACTCATCACATATAAAAATTATACCATTTTTCTTTACATATCTTTAAACAAATCAAAAAGTTTGGTATGGATATAAAATATCTCTTTGCCTATCTTTTTGCTTGATAAGATGCCTATGTTTTCCAACTCATTGGGATAATGAGTCGCTGTTGGTCTTGAAACTTTCAAATGTTCTTCGATAAAAGCTCTCTTGGTGCGATGATGTTTTTGGTTTCGTTCATTAGATTTTCAATATTTTTGATAGTTTGTATCGTTTTGAACAATATCCACCCATTTAGCCCATCGTTCAAGCTCACATATTCTAGCTAACTATTGGTTTAGAGTTTGTTTTTTTGCCTATTTTATTATCTTTTGTTATTTTCAATGGGAGTTTATGCGAATATTTGGTTGGTTTTTTCGCCGTCAAGCATTGTGACTATATTTTCAAAGAAATCAACATTGACCTTTTTTGTTCCACCTCGGGAGAGAGTGTGAAGTAACTGCAAGGTGTCAATCTATTGCACCCTGCACTATTTTAACCATTACTGTTTCACAAACTCGCAGAGGTAGAACGAGAAAAAAGCATTTACCATTTAGCCTTGCAATCATGGTGTACCTTATTTTGCTATCAGCGTATCGCTCCTGTGTGAGGAATGTCTATTTTGTATTGGGAAAATTTGGATAAAGCAGACTAAGGCACAGCTATAAGCTGGGTTCTGTCTTGGATAGTTATTTATCTAGGAGCTATGTTGCCATAGCCCTCAAGCGAAGTACTATAGTGTGTGAGACTTTTACCGTGTACTTCTTGCTACAGACAGGGTTTACCTAGCTACCCGTGTTACCACAGGCACTGGTAGGCTCTTACTCTACCGTTTCACCCTTACCTCGCCCTATCTGTTGCCAAATAAGGAGAGGCGGTTTGCTTTCTGTTGCACTTGCCCTCAGATTACTCTGGCCATCGGTTAGATGGAGTCTTGTCTCACGTGTAGCCCAGACTTTCCTCTCGCAGAATTTTCTATAATAAAAATTCTACCAGCAACCATCCACTGTACCTTAGGGTGCAATTATAGCACACTTTTCAAGCTATATTAATCAATTCTAAGTAAAATACCCCAAATTGACAAAGGCTAAACTCCCATGTTTCACAGACTCATAGAATTTTTTGTACTCCATACTCGACTCAACTACTTGCTCTTTGTTCTTATTTTTGGGGTGGGGGTCTATGCCTATCAAAAGACACCCAAAGAGATTTTTCCTGTTTTTGATTTGGATCAAATCATCGTTACGGGGGCTTATAGCGGTGCATCGCTGGATGTCATGGACAAGATGGCAGTAGATCCTCTTGAAGATGAACTCAAAAATATTGATGATGTTGAAAAGATGACAAGCGTGATTACATCGGGGCGTTTTACTATCGTCATGGAGCTTCGTCGTGGGGCTGATCCCTACAACTCTTTGGACAAAGTCAAAGATGCCCTCGCCCTCGCCTCTCGAACGCTCCCTAGCGATATGGATGAGCCTACGGTGAGGGTGCTTAGTATCCAACGTGACTTGCTCAATATCGTCATAGAGTCCAATGCTTTGAGTACCGATGCCCTCAAAATCAAAGCCAATGAACTCAAAGATAGAATTTCAACGCTTAGAAATATCTCCGAAGTGACCATTTACGGCGATTCCGATCTCTACTACGATATCAAAGTCGATGCCCAAAAGGCTGAAGCTTATGGACTAAGTATGGATGCTATTACCAAAGCCATTGCCAAACTCTCCTATATCTTTCCTATAGGACTCATTGAAGATAAACAAAAGGGTTTCTATTTCGTCTCGACGGCCAATAGCAAAAACTCTTCGCAAACATTTGGTGAAGCCTTGATAAACATCGCAGGTAAACAGCTACGGCTCAAAGATG
The DNA here is from genome assembly GCA_000830175.1 of Sulfurovum sp. FS08-3. Taxonomy (GTDB): domain Bacteria; phylum Campylobacterota; class Campylobacteria; order Campylobacterales; family Sulfurovaceae; genus FS08-3. The sequence goes on from JQIS01000061.1 coordinate 32,883, forward strand.
TAGCCACTATCACCAAACGCTACGAGGATTCGGCAACGCTTTTTAGAATCAACTCCCAAAATGCTCTCAATCTACTCGTCAAACAAAACGAAAACGGCAATGCTTTGGAGATAGCCGATGATGTAGCGAAGTTGCTTACACAATTCAACGCTCAAAACCCCAACATACAAACCTTTATCTTTGATGACAACTCCGAAAAGATTCGAGACCGTCTTAATATTGTCATTTCCAATATCCTCTTTGGACTCATTATTATCTTCTTTTTGGTAGCGTGGCTGATTAATTTTAGAATGGCTACTATTATCATCATCGGTATTCCTACCTCTTTTGTGATAGGGGCTTTTTATTTCTATCTTTCAGGCTATACGGTCAATATGATTTCGCTTATTGGGGTGCTTATTGCTCTAGGTATTATCGTCGATGATGCCATTGTGGTGAGTGAAAATATCCAACAAAAGCTTGAAGAGGGGATGGATATCAAAGAGGCGACTATCAAAGGAACGCAAGAGATGGCAGGTCCTGTTACCATCGCTTCGCTTACGACTATTTTTGCTTTTATTCCTGCACTTATGATTAGCGGGACGATGGGGGAGGTTATCAAACTCATTCCTATTGCCGTTTCGGCTTTGGTAGTAGCTTCGCTTATTGAGTCGTTTATCTTTTTGCCCATTCACGCCTCGCATACGCTCAAACCCAATGCCAAAACACGCTCATGGGAATTTGCAAATGGTCTCTACAGCAAAGTGATACACTTCCATATGCACTACAAAAAGTTCTTTTTGTTTACCTTTATGGTTGCCACACCTCTTTTGATAGTCATAGGGATGAAGCTTAGCAAATTCCAAATGTTTCCCAAATTTGACGATACGACGATTAATCTCTCGTTCAAAGCCAACGTCAATACAAGCCTAGAGGATACCAACGCTATTTTAGGAGAGATTCAAAAAGAACTCCTCACCCAAAAAGAGGCGTTTGCTATCAAAAACATCGGCGGTGTAGCGGGATTTAGAAGAGACAGTGCGGGTAATAGCGAAAACTACCCCTATGTAGGCGATATTACCATTGTGCTTCATAAACTCAAAGCCGATAATGTCGTTGATAAATTTATCACCCCCTATCTAAGCTTCTATTACGATGAAGAGGGGCGTATCAGACAAGAGCAATCGTCGCAAATCGCCCAAAAAATCAAAGCCTTTTTGGAAAAACGTAATCTCAAAAAACGCTTTGATTTGGTCGATCTCTCCATCGTCGAACGTAAAGTAGGGCCCATCAAATCCGATATAGAGATTGGTTTGGTATCCAACGACAACCAAAAGATTATCCAAGCCATCAATGGACTCAAAGCCAAAGTGGAAGCCATCAAAGGAGTGGTAAGTGTCACCGACAACATTCAATTTGGCATTGATGAGATTAGGCTCTCTATCAATCCTTACGGTGAGCAGTTGGGGCTTGATGAGGCTACTATTGGGGCGTTGCTTTCCAATTTCTATCTCTCCAAAATCAACTCCAACACCTTCGATGAAGCAGGTTTGCTTGAAATCAAAATCGAAAGCACCCAAAAAGATAGCCTCGAAGCACTCAAAAATTTTCAAATCACACTAGTTGACGGCACAATTGTAGCCCTCAAAGAGGTGGTGTTGCTTGAAGTGGTCAAATCCTTTGAGAAGCTTACCAAAGACAATGCCCAAAAGAACTTCTATCTCTTTGCCAATGTTGATGCCGATATTATCACAGGAGGCGAGGTGCTTCAACTACTTCAAGAGGATCTCAAAGCACTCTCCCAAGAGGGTATCAAAGTGGCACTCAAAGGCGAAAAAGAGAAAAAAGATGAACTCAAACGGGATATGATGTTTGCTACAGCTTTGGCTATGGTGCTTATTATGCTCTCTTTGGTCTATATGTTTGACTCTTTTAGAGAGACGGCGATGATGCTTTCCGTCATTCCCTATTCGATGCTGGGCGTTTTGATAGGTCACGCCATTATGGGGCTTAATCTCTCTATGCCCTCTTTTATTGGGATGTTGGGACTAGCAGGGGTAGTTATCAACGATGGCATTATTATGATCGTGACCCTCAAAAAAGCCCAAGATTTGCAAGATGTTTACCGCTTAGCAGCGTCGAGACTACGTCCCATTGTGCTTACAACCGTTACCACGCTTGTAGGATTAGCGACGATTATCTTTTTCCCTACAGGACAAGCCGTTATCTTCCAACCTCTTGCTATTTCACTAGGATTTGGATTGGCATGGGGAACCATTCTCAACCTCATCTATCTGCCCGTACTCTACACCTTCATCAACCAAAAACGACTCCATGCACAGGGGTATTAGTGCCAACATTCTCGTAAATTTGGCACTCCCAAACGTTAAAAAGGGATATTGAAGTTAAATAATGTTGTAGTAATTATAAGTATCGTTCTATATTTAAAGAGCCATGAAAGATGCCTAAAATATCAATCTCTTTTTCACTTTTAATAAGATAAGCGATACGATAATGTCCATATAGCAATATACGAACCTCTTCATCTTGAATATCATGATAAATATATCCTGCTCTTGGAAAAGTTTGTAAGATTTGAACTTTTTGGTAAATCTCACGCACTACTTTTTTGGCTATGGATAAGCTCCCATCGGCTATATAGTCATGTATATCTTTGAGCCAAAATTGAGCTTCATCTGTCCAACTGATTGTTACCATTGCTCTATTTGTTGTGCCATCTTTTTATTGGAAATTGTTTTGCTATTTTTAGAATCTTTTAGTCCTCGCCAAATCATCTTATCAAAGGCTAAAGCTTTAAGTATCTCTTCATACGATGTATCTTCAGGTAAAGAGTCTATTACTCTTTTTGCCTCTTGCTTGGGTGCACTCATACTTGCTCCTTCAAATGAATTAAAATATTATAACACAAAAGAGAACAAAAGCAAAAATAGATTGAATTTCGATTTATTTTTTACCCTACACTATTTTAACCATTATTAGTTCACACTCTTAGGAGAGGTGGAAACAAAAAAGATAAACAAAAAGCATAACCCTACAAAAGGACTCTACAAAAAGCGTAGGAGTATGGTATGATTATAAAAATTTAACAAAAGGAACGTTTATGCTCAAAGAGATATTTTATACAGGTATAGGTGCTACAGCACTGCTCAAAGAGAGAGTTGAGGAGGAGATTAAAAAGCTCGAAGAGAAGGGTAAAATCAAAACCGATGATGCCAAAAGTTTCTTAGAATCGATAGAACAAAAAGGCAAAGAGGAGGATGAGAAGCTCAAAAACAAATTCAAAGAGATACTCAAAGAGGTCATTGATGAATTGGGCATTGCTACCAAAGAGGATATTGCTAAGCTCAAAGAGGAGCGACAATAAAAACGCTTCAAAGGCTTCGACTCTACTCTCTTGGAAGGGTTTACGGTGTTTTTACATTTTTACTCACCCTTTTTTTGGTCATTAAAAAACGTTCAAGTTTTTTGGGCTTTAGACCCCTTTCACCCCAAAAGCTTCAAGCTACCATTGTGAAGCTTGGGGCAAGTTTTATCAAACTCGCACAAGTCCTTGCTACAAGGGCGGATTTTTTCTCTGCGGAGTATTTGGAGGAGCTTAAAAATCTCCACGACCAACTCCCGCCTATGTCCCATGAGGCGTTTGAACGCATATTTGCCAAAGCATTTCCCACCAATCCTTTTGATAGCTTTGAATCCACTCCTATCGCTTCGGCTTCGATTGGGCAAGTCCATATCGCCTATCTAGGGGAGCAAAAAGTAGCCGTTAAGTTGCGTCGAGAGGGTATCAAAGAGCAGATATTAGCTGATATTGTTATCATCAACTTCTTCAATCGTCTCTTTCGTCCGCTCTTTTCCTACTACACCAAAAACTCCATTGAGGCGGTACTTTCGGAGTTTGCTACGATGATTCAAGAGGAGGTCAATCTCTCTATCGAACTTAGCAATCTTCAAAAATTTCGCCAAATCTATCACGATAGCGGTGTGACGTTTCCTACGCCTTATGAAGCCTATTGTTCGCAAGATGCCCTTGTGATGAGCTTTGAAGAGGGGTATCGATTTGATGATAAGGAGAGGATTTTAGCCAAAGGGATTGATTTCAAATCCATTATCACTAAGCTTGTTGATTTTTATACCACCCAGATGCTTATCAATGGCTACTTTCATGCCGACCCACATCCTGGCAATCTACTCGTCACCCATAAAGGCTCACTCGTGTTGCTTGATTTTGGTATGGTCAAAGCCGTTCCCAATGAGACCCGTATCGCCATTATCGAACTCATCAAAGCCGCCAATGAGCAAGATTATGAACTCTACATCAGTGCCAACAAACGCTTAGGCACAATCGCTTATGAAGCACCCAACGCCCAACTTGCCTCCTTTACCCAAAAGATGTTTGATATATTCTCCAACGACAACCTCTCAAGCCAATCGATGCAACTCCTTGCCTTTGAGGTGCTTGAATCGATGCGTAATATGCCCTTCAAGCTCCCAAGTGATGCGATTTATATCTTAAGAGTGAGTGCGATTATTGAGGGATTGGGGACGACCTATATCGAAAACTTCAACGGTATCAAAGATATTTTGCCCATTTTGCAATCCAACATTCCCAAAGCCCTCGGAGCCAAAGAGGGGATAGTTGAGGCTCTTATTGGTCAAATCAAAGAGATACCCTTTATTGCCAAAGATATGCAAATCATTGTCAAAAAACTAAGCGAAGGGAGTCTCTCGATAGAGCTTTCAAAGGCTCAAATTGAGTGGCTTAGCAAAGAGTTAAAAAACAGCGTCAAACCCACACTTCTCTCTTTTGGGTTGATTTTGGCTGGTTTTTTTGTTTTGCTTTACGATGAGAGTCTCAAAAACATTGCCCTTTTGCTCTTTGGTTTTGGGTTTTTGCGACTTATTTACAAATAACGGGTATTGCCAATACTCATTAAGACAATGCAATATCCAAAATAATTCTAAAACAAACCCCACCGTTTTGATTATAGACTTCGAGTTTGCCTTTGTGATGCTCTTCGATGATGATTTTGGACATATACAGCCCCAATCCTGTGCCGTTTTTGTCGCTTTTGGTGCTAAAGTAGGGGTCAAAAATACGGTTAAGAATATCGCTATCAATCCCTCCGCCGTTGTCGCAAAGGGTAATAATGACACGACTCTCCTCTTGAGTTGTAGAGATTTCAATCAAAGGGTATGGGGTCTTTTTTTCGATAAAGTTATCTTCAGAGTTTTTGATGATATTTAAAATGACTTGAATGATTTCATTGGTATAGAGTGCGATAGGTCTATTGACACTTAGTCTCTCTTTGATGGCAATTTCTTTGGCTTCAAGTGAAGCATTGACGATATTTAAAGCCTTTTTGATAGGCTCTTGAAGCGTGACGACTTGTTTGGCTTTGGAGGGTTTGTAAAAAGAGCGAAAGTCATCGATGGTGCTAGAGAGATTTTGAATAAGATCCATAATGGCTTTAAACTCCTCATTCAAAAGACGAGAGTAGTTATGTTCTTGTTTGTCGGGTTGCATGAGAAGCTTGATTTGCAAATTGGCAACAATATTGCTCATAGAACTCAAAGGTTGCCTCCATTGGTGGGCTATCATTGATATCATCTCTCCCATTTGGGCGAGTTTGGATTGTTGTTGGAGCATTTGATCTTTTTTGCGTACCTCTTCAATCGCCTCTTTGACTTTGGCTTCAAGATTTTCATTGAGTTTTTTAATGATGGTATTGCGTTTTTTCAACTGAAAATAGAATCCTAGAATAATCGATACAACCACAAGAGCCAATCCAATAGTACGATAGAGTATCGTATAATCAGTGACTCTTTGAATATCAACTTTATTGATATGGTATTTGGACAAAATGGCACTCTTTGTATTGTTAGGGATGGTATCAAGGGCTTTGTTGAGAAGTGTCAAAAGCATCGCATCATTGGCATTTACACCCATGCTTCCTTGGAGTTTGTTGTCGCTAATACGCATGAGAATTTTAAGCTCAGGATAGTTTGGCAGATGGTAAGTAGCACGGATAAAAGAGGTAACAATAGCATCGACTTTGCCCTCTACGATTTGACTTAAGCTATCGTTTTGAAGCTCTACGAAAGTGATGCGTGGATAGAGTTTTTTGATATGTTCACTTAGACTCCTATCGGCATTGCTCATACCAATACGCAAATCTTTGAATTTACTAAGGTCATCAACGTAGTGCGTTTGATTGGGTGTCACAACCACAAGATGGTCGTTGATATAGGCATGAGTTGGAGTCAAGAAATCATGGTAGAGATTGGGATTTTTGAGCATGATGGGGATGAGGTCGCAGTGACCCTTTTGAGCGTTGTCGATAAGTGCTTGACGTGTATTAAAGGCTACATAGTGATACTCTAAGGGAATGCGTTTTTGTATCTCTTGGAGATAATCGATAGCAATCCCCACAGGCTCACTACCGCTACGGGACAACACAGGATAGTAGGTGGGGGAGTAGCAGATTGTAAGAGAGCGTTTTTGGGCGATATAGGCACTCTCTTGCTGGGTGAGTTGCATTTTGGGATGATAGATAAAATCATCTAAGAGTTTCAAATCGTATTGATTGGGGAAGAGTACCGAAAGAGTAGTGGCTAGAAGCTCAAGACGATGGGGTTCAAGTTTGCCAAAAGTGCCTTGGTTGATACCGCTAAGTGCTTTAAGGGCATTGGCTTCATAGAGTAGCATCGCTTTGGTTTTGTTTTGAGTGTTGTAGTGTTTGTAGAGAATATCGACACTCTCATCAATATGATTAAAAGCATACTCCCACCCTTTTTTGGAGGCTTGATAGAACTTTTCGACCACTTTTGGGTGCTTTTGAGCAAAATCGATAGAGGTAAAGAGCATATCGCCATACGCCTCTATTCCGTAATCTTTGGGCGAAAAGGTGACGGGCTTAAAGCCTTTTTGTTCGAGGAGATAGGGTTCGTTGGAGAGATAAGAGATGACTCCATCAACTTTGCGTGCAATAAGCTCATCAACGCCAAAACTGGGTGGAGTTTTTTTGACCGTTATCCCTCTGGAGCTAAAAAGGGTATTGATAGTCGTCTCATAGGTTTGATTGTCGGTAAATTCAATGATTTTATTGTGAAAATCGCTCAACTTCGTAATATTGTGTTCACTTGTAGTGAGCAGTGTAAGCGGAGAGTCTTGAAAAATAGCAAAAAGAGCGGTAATAGGATAGTTGCGTAATTTAAAATAGATAAGTTGCGAATCATCCACACCAAAATGACTCACCCCCTTGACTACATCATCGACTACACTGATGTTGTGTTCAAACTCTTTAATCTCCACTTCAAGTCCCACCTCTTTGTAGAAACCTTTGATTTTGGCGACGTAAAATCCTGCAAATTGAAATTGATGTTTCCATTTGAGTTGCAAGGAGACCTTCGTAAGATTGTTATCGGCTATCAAACAAAAAGACAATAGCAACATTGCCATGAGGATACGCATATTAACCCTTAATTTTATCTTTAATTTTGTAAAGCCATCTATTATTTTATTTTTAGACTAATAATTATATAACAAGAGGACTTTAGCGAGGCTTTTGGGGCAAACCTCGCCAAAGAAAAATTCAAGGGAAGTGTTTATGTTGCATAAAATTTTTTGGGGTAGTGCTATTATAGAAAAGAAGTGTTAATGAAGTGTTAAAGATGGTGTAAAAAGATATATTGACCCACCTTTCTTTGAGTGAGTCATTACGAACGTTAATGAAGCAATCTAAGATGTATTTCTACTTTTTTAAAAAAAAATAACAAGTACGCTTATACATCCTCCACAATATTTTAGATACTTTGCTCATTCATCCACACCCATCAATATTCACAATAGTTATTGCCAAAAAATCCCTACAAAGCCTTTGAGTATCGTCCAAGGTGGTCATTGAATTAGCCTTGCTTAATTGGTAGCAGGACAAATCCCCATACCATCGATAACATCAATATCTCCATCACTATAATAACAATAGGTTTTTGTCCCTCTAATCTCTGTACCTGTCAATACCCCTGCACTTAGCACCGTTGCTAATGCAATTAATATTTATTCTTTTGTTGTCATTTCTTATAATCTTACCTTACCAATAAATTACAATTAAATGAATAAAAAATTTACTAATTCTATAAACTTTAAATAGAATCTAACTATAATGGTCTAAAAAAAGGAGATTTGATGAATCAAGTAGATTGTTCAAACATAAAAAAGATTCAAGATATTTCAAACCAAGTGGATTATATTGATAAACAAAGAGGTAAAACTAAAGATGCAAGATGGGTAAGTTGTGGTCAAGACAAGGACTATTCAGAACTTAATGATAAATATAAAAAGCATTTTGGCATATTTGATGAAAAAATAATTGCTAAATTAATGTGTAAATGTTGTAAACTATTAAAACCTAAAGGCAAGGAAAAAGTTACATGGTTAGAGTTTTATCAATGTATGAAAAGTAATTCTACTGAGTATTCACAATTTTTGAAAAGTATTTTAGATGAACTAATAGAAAAACATAAATAAAAAGAAAAATATATAACTTAATCAAAGGATTTGTGCATGACAAATAAAGAAATACTCATTAAAATTAATAAATTCGAAATACAACCAAAAAGCAAACAAGCTTCAATAGACAGAGGACGAGAGTTTGAAAAATTAATAAATCAATATTTTGATAATGAAAAAGTACTAATTAAAAACTCATATCAAACTTCAGATAATAAATCAGAACAAATAGATGCTGCGATTAAGGTAGATAATCGAGTTTTTTTAGTTGAAACTAAATGGGTTGAAAGTAATTTAGCTGCATCTGCTATGTATGCATTTATGGGAAAGGTTGATAATAAGATGTATGGAACTCTAGGTCTTTTTATTTCAAAAATTGAACTATCTGAAAACTTTATAAAATCATTGGCAAAAGGAAGACAAAGAAAAGTAATTATTTTGCATGGTGATGATATTAAAAAGTTATTCGATGAAAAATTTTCTTTTGTAGAATATATCAGTAAAGCTATAAATATTTATTCTACCGACAATGTAGATTACTATAGTATTCAACAATATTTAGATGGAGTCCAAAACTTAAAAGAAATTTCTAATCCTACAAAAGGTGTAATTGATGACTTAAAAGACTATTGGCAACTAATCTCAACGAATGAAGTCCTTGATGACTTTAAAATTGCAGAAGCATCCGATAAGCTTTCGAAAAAACAAAAAGAGTTAATATTTCAAGTGTATATGAAAAAATTAGATTACTATTATGAAGCATATCATAACCTTTCTTCAAATAGTAGAGCTTATCGAAATATTATAAACTCATTGGAATATTTAAAGATATATGACAAAGAAGAAATAATAGAAACTTATTGGAATAAAGTTATAGAAGTAAGGCAATACTCTTTAATTGATGAAATAGCAATTAAATTTATTCATAGTATAGATAAAGTTAGTATAGAGAAATCAAAAATATATGATGTTTTTATTGAAGTTTTTGAAAATATTCAAGGTAGTTGGGAAAAAGAAAACACATTAACCGATTGTATTGAAAAAGTTTGGGAGGATATAAATAGTGAACAACAAATAAAGCTATTACAGTTTTATTTTGATATTTATATAGATACATCAAGACAAAATCGATTTTTACAGAAACAATTTGCTAACAAGCTTATAAGTAACAGTGAAAATAATGAAATTAAAAAAAGAGCATTTAATCAGTGGATTAATAAAAAAATGAAAGATGATATGAAAAATTTGGAAAATGATGAAGCTCAAATTAAAGAAGCTGCAAATTATTTTTCTAAGCACTATCAGGTTTATTATAATTTTAATATAATGTTAGAACTTTCTAAAGATGATTTCATAGAAGAAATTAAAAAGATGTATATTAAAGCTTATTCTCAAAATAAAATAAAATGATATACCTAACCGAACAAAACCTAAAAACTATACTTGATACCATTAAACCAAACAATGAGTTTATACACGATAAAGCTGTACCCAACGCACAAAACAGAAGAATGCGTCCTGATTTTAGGTGTGAAGAGTTAAAGCTTATTATTGAGTTTGATGGGGATAGTCACTATTGCAAAAGTGATAGAATACTCAAAGATAGAGCCAAAGATAATGATTATCAGAGCTTGGGATATAGAGTGGTAAGGATTCCTTATTTTATCCAAATGAGTAAACCACTCTTAAAGATAATTTTTGATGAAGATATTGAATTTAAACAAGTTTACCCTAATGGATTTATCGATAAAAAGGCAGTTTTACCTGCTGATTATTGTGAATTGGGTTTGGAGTTGTTTTTAGAAGATTTAGAGAGATTTAGCTATTGTAAAGATGAGATTATTGATAGTTTAAAAAACAAAATGGAAGAGTTGGAAAGTGTTCAAAGAGTGTTACCAAAAAGTTTATATACTTTAGTGGATTACAAATCGGTGGGCTAGAAAGCACCACCCTACGGATTTTAGACATTGATAAGGTAGTGAATTTCAATAAAAAACCAAGTTTAATTTTGACGTTTGGCAGTGCCAAACCTACCAGTGGAAAACATACCTAAATCCCAACCACCAATACCCAAGCAGGAGCTTGAAAACAGGAGGTAAAAAATTGAAAATAGATAATAAAAGGCAACCTAAATGAACCCAACAACCCAAGACTTTCACGAAGTGTTACAGACCATCCAAAGCTCCAAACAAAAGGCATTTGAGCAGGTCAATACTACACTGATAGAGCTCTATTGGAGTATCGGTGAGTATATCTCTAGTAAGACAATCAAAGAGCATTGGGGTAAAGGTGTGGTCAAGGAATTAGCAGAGTATATCAAAGCCCAAGACCCTACACTCAAAGGATTTACTTCACGCAATTTGTGGAGAATGAAGCAGTTTTATGAGACTTATCAAGACAATACAAAAGTGTCAGCACTGCTGACACAATTAACGTGGACAAATAATCTTTTGATACTCTCTTCATCCAAAAGCAATGAGGAGAGGGAGTTTTATATCCACTTGGCAATCAATACCAAATACTCATCAAGAGAGTTGGATAGACAGATACAAAGTGGTGTATTTGAGCGAACCATGTTGGCAAATAAAAAACTCTCAGCAGTGATGAGAGAATTACCACAAAATACCCATAATGTATTTAGGGATAGCTATGCTCTTGATTTTTTGGGACTGCCGACAAAACACAAAGAGCAAGATTTACAAAAGGCTCTAGTCTCTTCACTCAAAGAGTTTATTTTAGAGCTTGGAGTGGGTTTTGCATTTATAGGGCAAGAGTATCGTTTGCAGGTGGGAGAGGATGACTTTTATATTGACTTGCTTTTCTATCACCGAGATTTGAGGTGTTTAGTCGCATTTGAACTCAAAACTGGTAAATTTAAACCATCACATTTAGGACAATTGGAGTTTTATCTTGAAGCACTTGATAGAGATGTCAAAAGAGAGGATGAAAACCCTAGTATTGGGGTGCTTTTGTGTCGCAAGAAAAATGATGAGGTGGTTGAATATGCACTGAGTCGAAGCCTAAGTCCTGCGGTAATATCGGAGTATGAGACCAAACTTATCCCCAAAAAGATACTGCAAGAGAAGATGAACGAGCTTTATGAACGCTATGAGAGTAAAGCGTGATGCCCAACCAAACCCATAGAGTCCTAGAAATCATCAAACGCTTCAACAGTGGGCAAAAGGTCTGTATAGAGGCTTTGCAAAATGAAGCGATGTGGGAGGGTAAGAGCGATAAGACGGTGCGACGGGATTTGGATATTATCAAAGCGATGTTTCCTGATAGTTTTCATCTCATCCGTGGTGAGATTGGGTGCTACAAGGCTATTACCCATTCGCTCTTTAGCAATATCGCTACGGCTTCACATCTTGCACTTTTTGGTATAATTTGTCTATATTTGGATTATACAAGGGTGGGTAAAACCCACCAAATAGCCCAAACAACAATTAATGGCTTTCTTTAATTGGTAGCAGGGCAAATACCCATTCCATCGATAACATCAATATCTCCATCACTATAATAACAATAGGTTTTTGTCCCTCTAATCTCTGTACCTGTCAATACCCCTGCACTTAGCACCGTTGCCAATGCGACTAATAATAAAATTTTTTTCATAATCTTCCTTTTTGTTTAGATAGCACTATTGTATCGGTTTAAATGGTCACTGTTTGTCTATCTTGAAAGAAATATAGTTTTTTGGTAGGTTTGGCACTGCCAAACGACAAAGCTAACTTTTTATCAATTTCTAGTATTTAATGTACCATCTCATATTAGAGATTAAAATGACTTTTACTTAACAAAGGGTGCGGTGTATCAAAGTGTTTTAGGTGTAGTCTATTGACTATATACCTAATGATTACAACCAATAAAGAGAAGATAATAAACCAAACAACTTTTGCTATCATCATTCCCTTAACAGCTACAGGTAAATCGGTCTGTAGGTTAGCAAGATAGGGTATATCAATAAAGATAACTTGCAAAACAACAAGCCCTAAAATCACGGCAACAATACCCCGAATCAATCGTAAAACAAACAATAGTATTTTCATCAACTTTTACCCTTTATTATATTTATCACGCCATTTTTCGCAATAGCTTTTATCATAGTGTGACCCACCATATAGACACTCACACGCTTCACCATCTTTATCGCCATCTAGCGATTGATAACCCCATTTTTTGGCATCGTAATAGGCTTGTGCATCAGCTTGTGTATCAAAGTTGGAGCAATAGACTCTAGCCTCAACCGACACCACCAAGAGCAAAATCAATAAAACAACTCTTTTCATAACTTTCCTTTTTGTTTAGATGGTGCTATTGTAGCTTTTTGGATGGTCATTATTTGTCTATCTTAAAAGAAATATATTTTTTTGGTAGGTTTGGCACTGCCAAACGACAAAGAGAAGTAGGAGATTATTTAATAGATTTAAAAAGGTATCTCTTCTTGATGTGTAGTACATCCTTTACAGGGTTTAAAGCCTATGTTATCTAAAATAGTTCTATCAAAAGACAAGTCTATATTATACTTACAGGCTACTCGGTTAGCTCCTCCTGTTACCAATCGTATCCATAAGTGATGTTTTTCTCTATAATGGGAGAGGTA
>JQIS01000062.1 GCA_000830175.1 Sulfurovum sp. FS08-3
ACCAAATCTTAGCTTTTGTGGGACTAAAGTCCCACTTCCGATAAAAGTGCGTAACATCAGATATTAAATATTTTGGAGAAAAAGGGTATATTGCAAAGAGTGGAAAAACAGGGGCCGAGAAAATCCGTAAAATCTATGGAAATGAAACAATTAGACAAAAATCAGATAAAAAAGCTCCATAAAGACTTATGTTTAATTCATTCTTTGCTATAATTTTTTTAATAAAAAATTTATGTTTTAATCTATTATTGTTCAAGGGGTGTAAGTTGTCAAGTGGTTTTGAAAAGATAGTGTGGAACAGCACGTTTGAGACAGGTATGGAGGAGATAGATAGGCAACATCGTCTATTGGTCGATACCATTAATCAAGCCAGTCATCTTTTGAGAGATGAGTATCTACAAGAGGATTTGCGTACGATTGTCAATAATCTCATTCGATACACCCAGTTTCATTTTGAGACCGAAGAGCAGCTTATGCTTGAGCGCCACTACTCGCATCAAAGTCCACACGATTATGAGAAGCATATCGAAGAGCATTTTGAGTTTTCGACAAAGGTTTTGGAGATTCATCAGCAAATCCAAGAGGGCAAAAGCATCGAGGGTGAGGAGATTATCAACTATTTGTGCCAATGGCTTGTCGGGCATATTTTGCATACCGACCAAGTGATGGTGCAAACTCTATACAAAAATAGTCGATAAAAGAGAATTTTGCTCTTTAATCCATTATCTGCTATAATGATTTATAAAATTTTTTAAAAGGCGATTGATACAATCATGATAGATACAGTTCATACAACAGAGCAATTTAAACAACTCATAGAAGATATTAAGTCTAGCGAGGGTTACAAAGAGCCTATTGCATTTGGTATAGCACGAGTCGATAGGGGACAAAAAAATGCCGATAAGGTACTCCAAGCCAACTATCCTGTGGTTAATTGGAAAGAAAACTTTGGTTCAGCGGCTATTTTTATCAAATCTCTCCAAGAGGCTCATATCAAAGTCGATTTTTCGGGCAGTGAGTTTAGTGCTACCATAAACGATAGTTTTATTCGCAATGCCAAAGCAGCCTTTGCCCCCTATCTTGCCGAAGCGACAGGGCAAATGCACAAAAATGTACAAGTGATTAAAACGCTTGAAGCCATGGAAGATATTGGCAAAAACTTTCGCATTACCTTTTTGTTTGAAGATACCAATCCTCAATCAGTAGAGTCGGTTTATCTCAAGCTCTACGCCCTCTCACTGGGCAAAGTCGCCCTTAGAAGCATCAATCTAAGCGGTGCTTTTGGAGTACTAAGCAATGTAGCGTGGGCGGGGAATAGACCCTATGAACTTGAATATTTAAGAGACAATGAAATCGAACTCAAACTCAACGGAACGTATCCCAATATTGACGCCGTCGATAAATTCCCACGCTATTTGCAACACATCATTCCCGCCGACAATACACGCATTTTGGACTCTAGCAAAGTACGCATGGGGGCTCAATTGGCAGCGGGTACGACCGTCATGCCAGGGGCTAGTTATATCAACTTCAACGCAGGGACTTTGGGACCTGTAATGGTAGAGGGGCGTATCTCGTCGAGTGCTATTGTAGGAAGCGGTAGCGATGTGGGCGGAGGAGCTTCGATTTTGGGAGTATTGAGCGGTACCGATGGTAATCCTATCTCTGTAGGAGAGAATACCCTTTTGGGTGCTAATAGCGTAACGGGTATGCCTATTGGCAATGGGTGTATTATCGATGCGGGTGTGACGATACTTGAAGGCACCAAAGTCACCATTGCCCCAGACCAACTTGCCAAAATCAAAGAGGTCAATCCAGAAGCTTCACTCCAAACCAAAGAACTCTTCAAGGCAAAAGAGCTTATGAACCTCAACGGTATTCACTTTCGATACGACTCAACGAATGGCAAGGTGATTGCAAGACGAAGCACAAGAGAAGTCAAATTGAACAAAGAGCTACACTAATGAATCCCAATATGGACGAAGAGCTACTTGTCAAAAAGGTTTTTTTGTTGGCGATTATGAAAAAAGAGCCTGATGAGACGCTAAACGAGACGCTTTTGGCGTTGGTCAATACAGGGATGTTTGATAAAAAAGAGGGCAAAAAGGTGCTTCAAGAGCTTAGAGAAGAACACTACATCGTCGATAATGAACTCTCCATGAAGGGGTTGATAGTTGCCAAAGAGGCAGAGATGGAGTTTAAACTCTAATGGAGACCACTATGGAAAATGCCAACAAAGCATTCAACGAGGAGCGTTACGATGTTTCATTTGCTATGTTTAACGCTCTTGCCAAAGAGGGATATACCGATGCTATCTATCTGGTGGGACGACACTACAAAGAGGGCTACGGCGTAGAGGCCGACCACGAAAAAGCCATTTCAATTTGGAAACGAGCCTCCAAACGAGGTTCGCTGGATGCTCAATATGCTCTATTGGAGATTACCCAAACCACGACGCAGTGTTGCAAGGGGTAGTGATCTATTTGAGGGCTACCCTTTTTGTCATTGCAAAAAATATCGTATCCGTTCACCCTGAGCTTTGAGCTTGTCGAAGAGTCGAAGGGTCTTGAATTTGATGTACTTCGACAAGCTCAGTACGAACGATAAATTAAATAGGTCGTAGAGTGAGACATCAGTCAATGAATAGGACAAACGCAAATGAGTAATTACTACGCTACTATTATCCTAGAGGCACTAACACAATTAACAACAGCCTTTGCACCGCTTAAGAGTGTTGAGTATTATGAGGCGATTTGTCGATACACAGTAGAGCATTTTGATTTTGATTACGCCTTTGTGGGAGAGTTGGATTCAATCTCAAAGAGTATCCATGCGGTTTGCGGTTGGTCAAAAGAGGGAGCTATTAAGCCTTTTCATTACGATGTCAAAAACTCACCGTGTCACAACACTTTGTCGCATAGCCATGCTTTTTATCCCCATAATGTACAACAAACCTTCCCCAAAGATACATTGCTCTTAGAGATGGGCATTGAGGCTTATGCGGGTATTGCGTTGTTTAACAAATCGCAAGAGCCTATTGGGGTTTTTGTGATTTTAAACAAAACGCCCTTTGATAACAGCTCTTTGGTGGAACATATTTTAAAACTCTACAACAATAGTTTAAGCGCTGAGATGGAGCGTTGCACCAGTGAACAAAATACCATCAATCTCGAAAACATCGCCTACTATGACCCTTTGACAAAACTTCCCAATCGACTCCTCATCACCGATAGAATCCGTCAAGCTATCAAAAATCAATCTCGAAAAGGCAAAAGTGTGGCTATTTGCTTGATGGATCTTGATGGATCTTGATGGATTTAAAGAGATCAACGACACACTCGGACACGATGCGGGGGATTATGTCCTCATTGAGAGTTCCCAAAGAATTGCCAATACCATTCGCCCCGAAGATACCATTGCACGATTGGGTGGGGATGAGTTTGTGATGGTAATCACCGATACGATAGACTCCAAGGATGTTGGCAAGATACTTTTGCGTATTTTGAAAAATATCTCCAAGCCCTACTACTACCAAAACAAAACCATTCGTACAATTTCGGCTAGTATCGGTGTGACGCTCTATCCCGAAGATAGTGCCGATGATGATACGCTTTTGCGACATGCCGATCAAGCAATGTATAAGGCAAAAGAGAATGGCAAAAATCAATTTTATTTTTTTGATACCCAAGAGCATCAAAAGGTACAAGCCAACTTCAAAGCCCTTACCAAAATAAAAAAGGCTCTTGATAGCGCTCAATTTGAACTCTACTTTCAACCCAAACTTAGCGCGCATTCGCTCATTATTGAGAGTGTGGAGGTACTCACACGCTGGAATCATCCCATTTTGGGAACGCTCTCTCCGAGTGAATTTATCCCGCTTATTGAAAACGACGAGACGGTTTATGCTTTTGATGAGTGGGTGATACGAGAATCTTTTGTCTCGCTTATGAAGCTCAAAAAGCAAAATATCTCCCTCACGCTCTCTATCAATATCTCGCCCAAGCAGTTTAAAAATAGAGGATTTGTAAACAAAGTCAAAAAGATAGCCAGTGACCTTGAGATGGATGAGGGTTGTTTTAAATTCATTGAATTTGAGATTACCGAGGGGAGTGCGTTGGAGAACTTCAACTATACCAACGATACGATACATGAACTCAAACAAATTGGTATTGGTTTTGCACTTGATGATTTTGGGACGGGGTACTCCTCTTTGACGCATCTTAGAGAGTTGCATATCAACACTATTAAGATTGACCAAAGCTTTATTGCAGATATGCTCAACAACACCCAAGATATGGCAATAGTACATGCTATCATCTCGCTCTCCAAAGTATTTCAAATCGAAGTGGTAGCCGAAGGAGTCGAACGTATCGACCAACTCTTGACACTTTTTGAGTTGGGGTGTGACCATATTCAAGGCTATGCTATTGCTAAACCTCTATCCTACGATACATTTGTTGAGTATTTACGCAATTTTACCCCAGATCCTCGATGGAATATCTCACTCCATCAGCTTCCCAAAAGAGCGGAGTTTGAACTCCTTGTAGCCCAAAGCAATCACAAATATTGGGTTGAACTAGCCGTAGATAGCTTGACAAAAGAGGATAGGCATACACTGCCTCCACTTTCGCACCTCGCTTGTCGATTGGGCAAGTGGCTCAACAACAAAGGAAGAGACTATTTTGCTACGCTGCCGAGTTTTATCAAGGTAGTTGCACAGCATGAAGCGATACACAATGATGTGATAAGACTCGCAGAACTATCCCAAACCCATCCCAAAACCATCACGCATGAACAAATTCATGCCATTGTTGCCAAGCGTGATAAGCTAATAATGACCATTGAACATCTCAAAGAGGAGTACAGCATGACCAATATGATAAAAGGAGTAATGAATGAGCGATAATAAAACAGACATAAAGTGGAACAAGACGTATGAAACAGGAATAGAGGAGATAGATGAGCAGCATCATATATTGGTCAATACACTCAAAAGTGCCAATGAGCTTTTGACGCAAGAGTACTCTTTGGAGAATCTTCAAAATATTACCAAAGATCTGCTAAGCTATGCCTTGTATCACTTTGAGAGCGAAGAGGAGCTTATGCAACGCTACAACTACGAAGAGGCGTATCCCAAAGAGTATCAAAACCACATGAAACAACATCGAGACTTTTCAGGCAAAGTAGTAGAGATTCGCAACGCTCTCAAAGCGGGAAATCTCATAGAAAAAGATGAACTCATTGAGTTTCTAATCCATTGGCTTATCAACCATATCAACCATACCGACAAAAAATTGGGCAGTTTTTTACAAACTCAAATGAGCCACTAATCTTGCACACTTCTATCGGAAGTGGGACTTTAGTCCCACCAAAAGCTAAGATTTGGTTGTTATTACTATCAAAACCAATAAGTGGGACTGAGATCCCACCTCCAAAGATGCCATTGTATCTGCATATTTTACAAACAGTTTGCCTTTTTAGGAGAGTTGTTCTATCATCTTTTTTGCCTCTTCGATGTTGCTATCAAGGGCGTAAGCTTTTGTGTACATCTCCAACGCTTCGTCATTACGTTTTAAATCATAGAGTGTATTGGCGTAGTTGAAGTAGTGCGGAGCGTAGTGGCTATCGAGTTCAATGGAGCGTTTGTGGTGCTTGATTGCCTCATCGGCAAGTCCCAATTTATTGTAAACATTGGCGATTTGTGCGTGCGCCATATCGTCGTAGCTATCGAGTGCTAAGAGTTTTTCAAATGCCTCTTGTGCCTCTTTGTAATCTTCCAATTTAATAGAGACAAAACCGTATTTTCCAAGCGTCTCACTGTCATCTTTTTGGACTATCAACGCACTTTGCAACGCTTTTTGAGCCTCTAAATAGTCCTCTTTTTTGATAGCTTCATCTGCCAATGCTTTAAGCTCTTGAAAACGGCTTATCTCTCTGGGGATTTGGCGATTGAAATTGGGTTTGACCGAGGTGATAGGGCTGATATTTTCATCATCACGTTTGGCTTCAAAATCAACCCCTCGCTTAGGGTACTCACCTGAAAATAGCTGTTTGAAAAATTTATAAAAGAGTATAAAGACCAACAACAGTAGAAAAAATTGAAATGCACTCATAATGTCTCCATCAAAAAAATATACTATGATAGTCAAAAGTTACTTAAGAGGAGGTATAAATGGTTACTCTTGTCGCTATTTGCTTTTGCCTTATGTTTAAGACAAGGCTATTTCAACGGTTCAAAAGAGAAATAGCTGCAATTTTAAGAAGATTTTATCTATTTTTGCTTACAATACTCTCTACTAGAAACAAGGACAAGAGAGTGCAAATTGAAGAGCTAATCAAAGATGCTGATATTAAGCCAACAAGTGCTAGAAAAGAGATACTAAAGCTTCTCGTTGGTGCTTCCAAACCTTTGAGTTATCGGGATATAGAGACCCAAATATCGATGGACAAAGCGACCTTTTATCGCAATATAGCTATTTTTGAGGAGTCGCATATTGTGAGCAGTTTTGAATCCAACGACAAAAAACGCTACTTTGAAATAGCCAAAGTCCCCCATGCACACTTTGTTTGCAACGGTTGCAATGAGGTGGAGTGTTTGCAAAAGGCTCTTGAGTTTGGGCTTGATGGGTATTGGGTTGAAACTATCATTGTCAAGGGTTTGTGTCCCGTATGTCAAAAGGGGATAGGACATGGATGTCTATAATGAACCACGCATTTTTTATATAACGCCCTCGCAAATTAGCGGTAAATACTATCTTGATAAAGTCATCTATCCCAATATGCAACACAACTACTACTGGAGTAACCATTGGGATGATAATTTCTACATCGATTTGGCGTATGCGGGATTTATCAGTATCACCATTGAGGACAATGAGGGCAATTTGCTACTGCTCCCTGAGATTCAATTTGCCTATTCGGTACTTGATTTCAAAGATTTGCATATCTCCAACAAAGTCGAAAAGCTTATCAAAAAGGGAAATTTTAAGTTTACTATCAACACCCATCTTGATGAAGTATTGGAAAATATTATTGAGTATCATCCCGATAATTGGCTCTACGGTGAGTATGCCTCTATGCTCAAACGTCTCTACCGCAAACGCAACAACCCCTATGGATTTCGAGTCATTTCAGTAGAGATAACCGCCCCCAATGGAGAGCTAGTAGCGGGTGAAGTGGGGTATGTGATAGGTCGAACCTATACCTCATTGACAGGTTTTAGCTCTTTTGAGAAACAATACAACAACTACGGCACACTCCAAATGGTACTGATGGCTAAATTGCTAGAGCATAACAACTTCGCCTTTTGGAATCTAGGACACCCCTATATGGAGTACAAAAACCGCTTAGGAGCCAAAATCTTTACACGAGAGGAGTTTCTCAAGCGTTGGAAAGTCGCCCGAGGAGAGCGATTGGCTCTCTAGTTTCTAGGCGGTGGCGTTGTGCCATTGCTAGGAGATGGGGGTGGAGTTGTGTTTGTCTCTTCGATAGCCGAGGTGTTAAGGGGTGAGGGCGGAGGCGTAGTACCCATTTGGGCGACTTTGCTTTTGCCTTTGGAGGAGAGTAAAAAAGCTATAATTCCACCTATTGCGATAATCGTGAGCGAAAAGAGCGGACGAGAAGCAAACCATGCAAGGGCAATAACAATAGGACCCAAAATAAAGGTGAGTATTGCTGCTACCAAACCTGTACCTGCACCGATGATAGAACCAATAAAAGGGATAACATTGGCAACGGCTACAAGAGGTTTGAGAATCATATTAAATCCAATAAACATAATCAAAAGCCCAACCGCACGCAAAATCCATGTCATAAAGGCATTGGCTTCATGCTCGGCTTTGAATATCTCCTGCGCGCTTACGATACCGTTTCTAATAAAGATAAAGTTCTTACCGTTTTTGGTATTGTAAGCCACAACGTTACGTTCGTTAAGTTTGGCTGCGATTGAGTACTCACCGCCCCCTGCATAACCAAAGGTGATACGCAAATCTCCCACTTGGGGTGTATTGGGGTTGTAGCCTTTGTAGAGGAATGAGCCGTGATTGGTTACATCGCCGATTTGTTTGCGTAAGGAAGAGAGATCGCCAAAGGATTGATTGGCACTAAATTGAGCGACAATATTGTTGGCTAGGTGAAAATCTCCCATGGTTGCATCGGTGACAAATTTTTCGGTTTTGTATGCCATGGAGGGATTGTGGTGACCCTCTGGATGCTTAAAGGAGCTTGAACTAATCTCTGTGGAAGACCAATCTTTGACGTAGTCGTAGGTTGTGGTTGTCTCGGTAGCACCGCCTATTTTCTCTTCGGTGTGGGTTGAAGTCTTCTCATGCCATTGATACATCTCTACTTTTCGTTCTAGGATAAGTACGGGACTTTTGATACCAAAAATCGGGTCTTGTACGTTGCCATTGGGGGCGACTTTGCCTTGTAGTAGTACTGCTTTGTTGTTGTATTTGGCATCGTATTGGGTGTTGGGGAGTGTTTCGATTGCATTTTGCATCTCGTTGAGTGCATCTTTTTGCTCTACACTTCGTCCCTCATTCCACCACAACAACACAATGGAAGCGATAACCAAAATGATTCCTGTAATGATACCCTTAAAAGAGTTTCCCACATTTTGACCAAAGCTTGTGCGAGTCGTCTCTGTATAGTGATCCATAGCTCTATCCTTTGAAATAAAATTAGATGATTATACACTGTTGGAGTTTAAATATACGTTAGGGGGTTGAAATCCAAAAGTTATTCAATTTGAAATTGAGGTATAATTTTAAAGTTGAGTTTGATAGATACAAAGGATAATAGAGTGGAACAACATATCGAGGATTTTATTTGGGATAGTTTTGATGAACTACGCCATCTCTTCCCACCCAAAGTAGCCCAAAGACTTCGTGAGCAAAAAAATAGCAATAAACGGTTGGATTTTAGTGATGATTTGACTCTAATATTTAGCATGGATGATACCATCGTAGAAAATATCACAAAAGCCTATCGCCAAAAGCTAGAGGGTGTAAAAACAATAGAAGATATGATAGCACTACTATCCAACTACCCCTATTCCAAAGAGTACCTCACAAAAGCCCAAGCGTGGATAGATGAAGATAAGGCATCTGAGACCATGGGAAATCTACTCAATACCATCGGATACGCCTATTATCTCCAAGGAAACTATAGTAAAGCATTGGAGTTTTATCAAAAGTCTCTAATTAGAACAGAAAAAGAACTAGGTTTAGAACACCCTAATACTGCACAAAACTACAATAATATCGGATTGGTTTATGATTCCATGGGAGAGTATGACGAGGCATTAATATACTATCACAAAGCTTTGGAAATAGTGAAAAAAACACTAGGCTTAGAACGTTCCAACACAGCCACAAGTTACAATAATATCGGAGCAGTTTATCAAGCCAAAGGGGAGTATTATGAGGCACTAAAATACTATCATAAAGCTTTGGAAATAGACAATAAAGTGTTAGGTTTAGAGCACCCCAATACTGCTATAGGCTACAATAATATCGGAGGGATTTTTGATGCCATAGGGAGACATGACGAAGCACTAAAATACTATCACGAAGCTTTAGCTATTAGAGAAAAAGTGTTAGGATTAGAACACCCAGATACCGCCATGAGCTACGATAGAATTGGAATGGTTTATGATTCCAAAGGGGAGTATAATAGGGCATTAGAATATTATCACAAAGCTTTAGATATTAGAGAAAAAGTACTAGGCTTAGAACATCCAGATACCGCTACGAGCTACAATAATATCGGAATGGTTTATTATTCCGAAGGAGTATTTAAAGGGGCATTAGAATATTATTTTGAAGCTTTAACTATAAGAGAACAATCGCTAGGCTTAAAACACCCCAATACAGCCACGAGTTACAATAATATTGGAGCAGTTTATCAAGCCAAAGGAGAGTACGATACAGCATTGGAGTTTTATCAAAAGTCCCTTGCTATACGAGAAGAAGTTTTGGGTATAAAGCACCCAGATACCACCTTAAGCTACAATAATATAGCTGGATCTTATTATGCCAAAAAAGAGTATGATAAAGCACTAGAATTTTATCAAAAGCCTCTTGCTATAGATGAAGAACTTATAGATACAAAACATCCAACTGCCGCTACAAGTTACAATAATATCGGAGGGGTTTATAGTGCCAAAGGGGAGTATGATAAGGCATTGGAGTTTTATGAAAAAGCTATCAAAATAAATGAAGAGGTTTTGGGCGAAAGCCACCCAAAAACTTTACAAATTTATAATAATCTTGTTGATTTACATCAAAAACTATTAGAAAAATATATAAAAAAAGAAAAACAGGCTAATCGGTTAGCTCCTCCTGTTACCAATCGTATCCATAAGTGATGTTTTTCTCT
>JQIS01000063.1 GCA_000830175.1 Sulfurovum sp. FS08-3
TCACTTTTAATGCGGATAAAGTCACTGATACCGTAGGGGATTTTTTTCATGGTATTGCTCTTTTTTATTGTTTCTTTTTTGGGTTGATTATAGCATAGTTTGGATTGCAAATCTAAGAAACTTTTGAACAATATAATAATTCTAACTATAGTTTGCAAAGGGTGGTTGCCTCAAGCAAAAACTCAATCCTATCCAAAAGGTTGAAATTGTATGCACTTTGGGGCTTTTGGTTGCCTCTTTGGTCTATTTATTTGGTATTGAGTTGTGAAAAAACTTGATATAATCAAGAATAATGTGGTATGATTATTTCAAAAAATAGGAGGATTGAGTGCAGAGTTTGATTCGATTGGGTTTGGTGATGGTTGTAGCGGTGTTTTTGATGGGTTGTGGGAGTGAGGCGGATGGAGCATATTCCGATAAGCCTGAGGATACAAAACCCACTAATAGTATGGCATTTACTCTAAGCCAATTGCAAGATAAACAGATCTATATGACCAAAGGTGAAACCACAGTACTCCTTATTTTCCATACTTCACAATACATAATACGCTCCCTAGGTGGATTTGATTTGCAAACAGGCTCATACACTATCAATGCGGATGGCTCGTTGGTAATGGGTTTAAATATCTACACTCGAACTGCTATCAACAGTAACCAAAATTGGAATGTCAATGAGAGCTTTGATCAAAATGGGGACGGCGTGATTGACCGTGTAACGCCAACCCAATGGTATCAAGGGACTCAATACGCATTAGCGTTTAGCATCAAGGAGCTATCAGGAAAATCTTTGCGTAGTACAACCGATGGAATCACTACTGTTTTATCTTTCACATCAACTAGCTATGTGCGTACTCTTTACAATACTCAAGGGGTCATAAGCTCAACAAGTAACACCTACAATATCAACAACGATGGTTCTGTTGATTTGGGACAAACCAACTTGCTTCGTATTGCCAAAGAGGGTATTGTATGGACGCTCAAAGAGTACAAAGACAACGAAGATGCCAATGCAACGGTAGAGGCGATTGATTGGTATCTTGATGCTTTGACATTGAGTGTCAATGAGCTTAAGGGCAAAACTTTCTATACACTTGATGAACCTTATCATCAACAGCTCTCCTTTAATGAAACCTCTATCATGGGCAAATACTACACACTTGATGGCACAAAGCCTTTGGATGGCACCTATCTTATTCCCTACACCATCAACAATCAAGGCTCAATCGTGACGGAGAGTATTACCTACTCTCGTATCAATATTACCGATACCTATTGGAGCATGAAAGTATCCAAAGATACCAATAATGATGGCATAGCCGATAATACCCAAACCCAATTGTGGTATCTCAATAAACCCATCAGCGACTAAAGAGTTTGCTAGGGTTTATTGATTGTATTTATCTTTGATAAACTCCCGTGTACGTCTGTCTTGGGGGTTGGTAAAAACCTCATGGCTAGTATTGTACTCAATGAGATCGCCTTTGTGAAAAAAAGCCACACGGTCGGCGATGCGTTTGGCTTGTTGGAGATTGTGTGTGACCATAATAATCGTATAGCTCTTTTTAA
This sequence comes from Sulfurovum sp. FS08-3, assembly GCA_000830175.1. Lineage (GTDB taxonomy): Bacteria > Campylobacterota > Campylobacteria > Campylobacterales > Sulfurovaceae > FS08-3. Next base: position 1,567 of record JQIS01000063.1, read on the forward strand.
GCTCCATAATAGCCTCTTCGATATGTTGTGTTGAGATAGGGTCAAGGGCAGAGGTAGGCTCATCCATGAGCAAAATATCGGGTCTTAGAGCAATCGCACGGGCGATGCAGAGGCGTTGTTGCTCACCTCCTGAGAGCGAAGTACCCATCTCTTTAAGCTTATCTTTGACATCTTCCCAAAGCGATACTCTCCTAAGCGACTCCTCTACCAATTTGTCGCACATCAAGCCCCGTTTGACTCTACCGTGAATTTTGGGAGCGTGAGCGATATTGTCATAGATGCTTTTGGGAAAAGGATTGGGCTTTTGGAACACCATCCCGATTTTGGTACGCACCGCCACTTCGCTCACATCTTTATCGTAGATATTTTTGCCATCAATGACAATTTCGCCACGCACTTTGCATCCACTGATAAGCTCGTTCATGCGATTAAGGCAACGCAACAACGAAGATTTCCCGCATCCCGAAGCACCAATGAGTGCTGTGACTTGATTGGCATAGATATCCATATCGATACTGTAGAGAATCTGTTTAGCCCCCTCATCGTACCACAAATTGAGGTCTCTAATAGAAGCTTTGATGCGATTATTCATAGTTGTATCTTTTTGAAAATCGTGAACGTATCATAATAGCTATCATATTGAGTATCATCATTACGCCTAGTAGTATCAAAATAGCCGCAGAGGTTCGCTCAATATAAGCCCCTTGAGGCATACTTGCCCATGTGTAGATTTGAGCTGACATTACCGTTGTAGCATCGGTGACGAAGCTTGGAGAGTCGGGGATAAAGGTAATCATCCCCACAAGCAACAACGGTGAGGTCTCTCCAATGGCGTGTGCTAGTGAGACAATCGAACCTGTCATAATCCCTGGTATGGCAAGAGGTAGTACATTGCCCCAAACCACTTGAAATTTATTGAGTCCCAATGCAAATCCCGCTTCACGGATGGCGTTGGGGACACTTCTAAGAGCCGTTCGAGTACTCACAATAATAATAGGAAGCGTCATAAGCCCCAGTGTCAATCCTCCCACCAAAGCCGAAGAGCGTGGTACCCCCATGACGTTGATAAAGACTGCCAAACCCAATAGTCCAAACAAAATAGGCGGTACGGAAGCTAGATTGTTGATATTGATTTCAATAATTTGCGTCACACGAGAATCATCTGCAAACTCCTCAAGGTAGATAGCCGTCATGACTCCAATAGGGAAACTCACCATCATCGTGACAAATACCATCATAATCGTCCCCTTGATAGCCGAAAGAAACCCTGCATATTCAGGCATTTTGGAGTCCCCGTGGGTAAAAAAGATGATATTAAAACGCAAATCTACTTTTTTTTGGGCTTTGAGCTTATCAATGATTGCCCTATCTTTGCTACTAAGCTTGGTATTTTTGCCTTTGATGTATTGATCCACTTCATCATCGGCAAGTATCCACATCTCCTCATGGGTATTGAGCAAAGTAGGAGTCTCTTTGACCATTTGAGGCAAATTACGCACCCATGTACGACTTACAAGTTTGCGATGGTCTCTTTGGATGGCGACTCGTGGATTGGTAGTAACAGCGTATGGGGTGATATTGACGGGCACTTGAATATAAGTTTGATTAAAAGCACTCATGCCTTTGTAGAGAATATTGGAGATAAAAATAAACAAAAAGGAGAGGGCAAAAAAGATAGTCAAGATACTAAGCCACTTAAAGAGATAGGATTTTATTGCACGACTCTTGAGTTGCTTGATTTCAAAAGGGTGTTTAGGAAGTGACCTATGGCGACGTTTTCTCATGTTGTGTTCCTATAAATTGCTGTATTGGTAGCGTTTTTGGAAACGCCGTATAAAAAATATTGAAACGGTGTTGAGCATCAAAGTAAACACAAAAAGTGCAAAACCCAATGCAAAAGCCGAAAGCGTCTCATCGGAAGTGACACCGTGGTCTCCACTAAAAGCATCTACAATCGTGACCGTAATGGTTGCCATATCGTCAAGCGGATTGAGGCTTAGATTGGGTCGCATTCCCGCAGCCATCAAAACAATCATCGTCTCCCCCAACGCTCGTGAAATACCCAAAAGTACCGCAGCGATAATACCGTGCGAAGCAGCAGGAAGCACCACAAAGCGAATCATCTCCGCCTTGGTAAGTCCCAAAGAGATAGCCCCGTTGCGGTAGTGATTAGGCACAGCACCTATCACATCATCGCTAAGAGAAGTAATAATGGGGATAATCATAATACCCATCACCACACCCGAGGAGAGTGCGTTACTATGCGATGCCTCTATGCCTAGAGTATTGGAAAAAGCCACAACAACAGGGGCGATAGTCACCGCAGCAAAAAAGCCGTAAACCACCGTGGGAATACCTGAGAGTATCTCAAGAGTAGGCTTGTATATTTCACGCTTTCGTGGAGTGGCAAATTCACTCAAAAAGATAGCCGACAATACCCCAAATGGGTACAGCTACCAACATAGCAATCAAAGCCACGACCATAGTACCCAAAAAGAGCGGTACAGCCCCAAACTTTGCCCCGTTTATCGCATCGGCACTCCACTGCGTACCCGTAAAAAAGTACCACATACTGTGCGTATCAAAAAACTTTGAAGTATAAAAGAGAATCGATTGCTCCAAAATCGAGAGTACAGCGATAGACAAAACCGCCGATAAAATCAACATATATTCGATACTCTTTTCGATTTTGCTACGATTGTCGATGCGGTCTTTTTTCCAATAATAGACCAATACCACAAAGATAATCACAATCATGACAAGATTGATAGTATTCATTGAAGATCCTCACGTCTAAGAACTTGTTGGGTTTGGAGTCGCTCTTGCATTGTTTTGAGTTCTTTATCCAAAAGAGGCACAAGCCCCATATCGCTCAAAAGTCCATCTTGCGAAAGAATATACTCACTCACAAACAACTTTGCAAATTTTTTCAACCCTGTCGTTTCGTCAAATCGATCCATATTGAGATAGAAGTAGAGTTTACGCACTATTGGGTATCGCTCTTGGGCAATGGTTTGGGCGTTGGCTTCAATACCATTGAGTGGAATGCCTTGGATTTTGTCTTCATTTTCAATCAAAAAGTTAAATCCAAAAATCCCCAAAGCATGAAAGTCGTTGTGCAACTTTTGGACAACAATGTTGTCGTTTTCACCCGAAGGAATGTAACTGTTGTCATTTCGTATGGCACATTGGCTCACATCGATACTTTTTTGGATACAAAAAGGGTGAAGCACAATCTCCTCTATCATTTCACGCGTCCCACTACTCGTAGGAGGGCCGTAGATGATAATTTTACGTTTGGGCAATGCCTTGTCTATGTCGCTCCAATAGTAGTAGGGATTGGAGATAATTTGATTGTTTTTGGGTACTTTTGCTAGTAAAGCTAGAGCCAAATGCTCTTTGGTAATCCCAAAGGGGGCGTTGGATTTGCTTTGGGCAATCACAATACCGTCGTAGCCTATCATAATCTCCAAAATACTTTTAACACCTTGTTCGTGACACATTGCAAGTTCACTGGGTTTCATCCGCCGACTCGCATTGGCAATATCGGGAGAATGAAGCCTATCTTTTTGACACAAGAGCCTAATGCCACTGCCTGAACCTACAGCCTCTACCAAAGGAGTTTTGTGATGGGTCAAAGCAGCATACTCTTCCGCCACTATCGTAGAAAAAGGGTAAATAGTCGATGAACCCATAATCTCTATTCTCTCTTTGGATTGTAAAAATGCGGTAAAAATGATAAAAAAAATAGGTATAGTATGTATGAGATACATGGAAAGAAAACTCCAATGTCTTGTTTGACACGGGATTATAAAGTTTTGAGGTTACATTATGGTTACTTAACTCTTTATTAATCACTGATGTTACGCACTTTGCCTATCAAATCATCTTTGAGCGAGTCATTGCGAGGCACGAAGCAATCTATTGTAAATTGTGTCACAAGCAACGACCTTGAAAGCATTGGCGAGTGGTGACGCTTTTTTGCCTACTTTTTTCTAAAAAGTAGAAATAAATTATTGAGTCACCGATTTGATACTCACTCCACCCTCTCCCACTCAAACCCACTCACATTTCTTTTGGCTTCATCGAAGTTTATCCCTACCAAATAGATTGTTTTATCGTCATTACTATACTTTTGAGCATAGTTTTTGGCTTTGATTTGGGCTAGGGCGTTTTCGTTGCCTACCTTGAACTCTAGGATATAGATTTTATTTTCTATCTTGACGGTAAGGTTGATTCTGCCTAGATTGGTTACATCTTCACCGATAATATCAAGCCCCAAGGATTGCAAATAGACATAGATTACACTAGCATAAAAGCCTTCGTATTGTGGAAGATTATTTTTGGTGTAGTTGCTGTAGGGGATATGGGCAAACATCGACTCTAAGGCATTTTTGAACTGCTCTAGTTCACCGTCTATCAAAGCATCGTAGATACTATCTTGAAATCTTAGTTTTTCGCTCGTTTGGTTGGTGAGAAAATCGATTAGTACATCGTTGAGTGAGTTTTTAACCTCCCTATTGGGGAGTTTTAATTTATACTCTATCCCACCTCTTCGCTTCTCTATCATCGTCTCAATCGTCAAATACCCCGCTTGATACAAAATCACCTCAAAGTCAATATTTTCTATATCAAAGCTCTCTAGTATCTGTTTACCTACGGTAATATTGGAGAGTTTGGGCAAGAAATAGCGATTTTGTTCGATGAGTTTAATCAAAAAAGTAGGAGTCCCAGAGCTAAACCAATAGCTATCAAAAAAAATCATTTTTGATAAATTTAAGCAAATCAAAAGGGTTATAGACATCATCTTTGAGGAAATTATAGCCGTTGTACCACGCTTTGACCTTTTCCAAATCGACACCCTTAAGGTAGGGCAAAAACTCATTTTCTACATTGGCTTGAGTGTATCCGCATATATTTCCAAATTTAGGAGTGAGGCTAATATCTTCTAGCATATTAAGCCCACTAAAGATAGAAGCTTTGCTAAACTTACTCACTCCCGTCAAAAATACAAACTTGATATAAGCATCCGCCCCTTTCATCACCGAAATCCACTATTTTTTAACAGCACAAGGGTTTGGCTGATTTGTGTAGATAGGGATGGCTTTAGCCGAAGAATTGGAGATTATGAAATATCTAAAACTCAGCTAAAGTCGAGGCTACAAATTCTATGTGACATTTCCACCGTAAAAGTAGTATCCCAAACCAATCAAAAAAAGTGAGTTTCCATAGAGTCCGTGTTCGATCGTTACAAGTGCTAACGATTGGGTTTTGAGATAGGTTGAAGCAAAGATTAAACCGCCCAAAAGGCTTAGCGTTGGGGCTACGGGGTTGATATAGAGCAGATGTGCATAGGCAAAAACCACCGCACTTGCTACAAGCATTCGTTTGCCCCAACCAAAAAGAGGTTGGTAGCGTACAAAGAAAAAACTACAAAAGATAAGCTCTTGAGGCAAAGCTGAAAAGAGGGGATAGAAAACAAAAATAACGGGTATAAGATGAGGATAATCGTAAAAGATACCAAAGAGCTTTTGAGGGTCATAAAGAAGCGTAAAAGCGATCATAGCTATCGAAGCTATAACCCAACGTATCACGATAGGAGTTAGATTGATACGATTGACCTCTTTGGCGTTCCACATCGCCTTGATGGGCTTTTGATAGACTATTCGCAAGACAAAATAGCTATAGAGTGCCACACTCCAAAGAAACAAAAACATATACATCGCCCATTTGTTTGCCATGATAACCCCAGGGATTACCAAACACAAGAGGATAAACTCAACAATAAGCAGATTTTTGTGCTTCATCGTTTAGGCTACATCCCTGCACCCAAATTCATCGAAAAAATGGGCAACAGCATCGCTACCACAATAAGCCCTACGATTCCTGCAATAAAGAGCATCATAATGGGTTCAAGCAAACTAAGCATCAATTTAATCTTATCTTCATTCTCTTCGTTGTAGAGTTTGGCGACGTTGTCTAGGATGTGTGCTACTTCACTCGACTCCTCTCCCAAAGCCAACGATTGCATAAAATTTCTTTTGAGTTTTGTCCCCTTGGTCATGGATAGAGCGTTGGAGAGTTTGTTCCCCTCTAGTACCCTTTGGGAGGCTTGATCAAAAAGATCTTTGAGTGCGACATTGTTAAACGTCGTGGAAGCCAACTGTACCGCTTGTGCATAGGATACACCCGAGCTTAACATAAGCGATAAAATATAGGAAAATCGCCCCAATTCGTAGTTTTGGACAATCGTACCAATAAGCGGTAAACGTATCATTATCCTATCGACCATCATGCGAAACCCTTTGGCGTGTCGATAGGCAAACTTATAGACAACAACAAAGAGTATCAAACCCACAAAGAGCGTGATGTAGTTGCCTTTTAAAAAATCGCTAATTGCCAAAATAAACTGCGTAATTTCGGGAAGCTCTTGTCCCATATCATCAAAAATAGATGTAATTTTGGGCACTACAAAGGTAATGAGTACTCCGCTCATAATCAATGCAAAACTCAAAATAAAAAGCGGATAGGCCATTGCACCCTTGATTTGTTTGGTTACTTTGGATTGTGCCGAAAAGAAGTTACCCATATTGGTCAGTACGCCGCTTAATTTCCCGCTTGTGGAGGCGACATTGACGCTTTGGGTGAAAAAATCGGGCAAAGCATAGACTTTTTGGGTAGTCAAAGCCGTATAGAGCGATTTTCCCTCATCAATCATGGTTTTAAGAGAGTTTAAAAACGAGCGGTATTTTTTATGGTCACTGTGTTGATTTTCAAGCAATTTCATAGCCGTGAGCATTGCCATGCCTGAATTGAGATAGGAGCTTAACTCTTTAGCAAAGGAGCTTAGCAAAGGGGAGGGCATGTATTGCTTGGAGAACTCCTCTATCGAGAGTTTACGACTCTCTTCAAGCTTTTCGTAGTAGATACCGTTGCTTTTGAGCTTGGCTTTGGCCTCTTCAAGAGAGTTGGCATCCATGGTTCCTTTGGCTTTTTTGCCCAGTTTGTCTATACCTTTGTATTTGAAAAGCATACCAATTGTGACCTTTTGTTCTTTTTGGTATGGATTATACAATAATTTATCAAAACTATAAGCAATAAAGTACTAGAATGATTGCTCAAATCAAGAGATAAGAACAAGGAGAATAGATAAAAATGAAAAAAGAGTTGATGATATTTTTGGGTGTTTTTGCTTTTTTGGCTATCGGTATGCACTTTAAAGAGTGGCTCTCTCACCCCATTGCACACATTCAAGCCCTTCCTCATGCAGGAGCCTACGGGATTGGTGCTTTGCACCCTTTGGTATTTACCACTTTAGGCTACTTATTTTTAGGTCTTATTCGGCTCACCATTAGAGGCATTAAGCGACTTTTTCATTGATAGAAAACTCTATTTTAGATTACTTCGGCTTTTTATGACTGGCTCAAAGATGATACGTTGGGCAAAGTGCATAATATCGGTTTATAAACAACTTTGAATCGGTAGCAGAGGTATTGTTACATGGTGGACTACCTAATTCAACCCATATCATCGTCGGTTTTGAACAAAATTAACAAAAGATTAACCATTTGGTTAATTTTTTGTCTATCTTAAAACTTGCTCTTCTATTTTTTTTGTTATACTTTGCTTAAAAAAATATCTTCAGGGGACTAAGAATGCAATTAATCAAAATCTGGCTTACTAGCTTAGCATTAACTCTATCACTATTTGGTAGCGGTTTTTATGAAAGTGCGATACAACACATCGCAAACTCGGTGAAAAAATCTCAAAACAGTGCCATCAAAGAGATCTACACCAAACTTTACTACGTGCCTATCTGGGTGGGCGAAGAGGGTCTATCCTATATGGCCAAAAATCTTTTCGACCAAATGAAATCCGATGCCACTGTTTCGCCTCTCTCTAAACTCTACCAATCCTACAGTGCTACGGAGAAACTTGCTCACTCCATCTACAACAACAGTGCCTCTAGCGTAGCCCAAAAGATGGATTTGGAACTCAAAATTAGCACACTCTACTACGCTTATGCCAAACATCAGCTTCATGGAGATATTCCATGGGGTAGTGCCAAAGCCAAAATCTCTTCACGAGGCGGTGCATGGGAGACCTATACACCTCCTCATAATCCTTTGGCTTTTCTCATGACATCGCTTAAAAACGGTGAATTAAACTTTGAAGCTACCAAGCCCAAAACCTTTAACTATGCCAAACTTGAAGCACAGCTCAAACGCTACCGAGAGTACCAACGCTCAAACAAATGGGGTAAAAATATCGATTTTGGTGGATTGCCCAAAGGTGCTAGTAGTCCTGCTCTTCCACTTTTGAGAGAGCGACTCAAATTTATGGGTGATTACGATTGTGCTTCAACCTCTAGCAGTGTATCCGATGAGTGTTTCATCAATGCCATTATCCGTTTCCAAAAACGTCACGGTATCGCCGTTACAGGTACGATTACCCAAGAGACCAAAAAACTTCTTCAAGAACCCATCGAAGCCAAAATTCGCAAAATGGTACTCAATCTTGATAGAATCAAATGGTTCACAAGACAAAGTTACGCTCGTCACGTCATCATCAATATCCCCGCTTTTGAGCTCAATTTTTACAGCGGTGGCAAATCGATTCAAAATATGCGTGTTGTGACAGGAACACCCAAAAACCCAACCCCCATATTTAGCGATACTGTAACGACTATTGTCCTTAATCCCTACTGGAACGTACCCGCTTCTATTTTGGAAAAAGAGATGATTCATGACCTTAGAAGAGGTACCAATTTTCTTAAACATAAAAACATGAAACTCTACTCTCACAACGGTGAAGCCGTTGATGCAAGTAGCGTCAATTGGAAACAGTATCGTGCAGGTTCAAAAATTCCCTATCGCATTGCGCAATCGCCAGGCAATGGGAATGCTTTGGGCAAAATCAAATTTCTCTTTCCCAACCGATACGCCGTCTATATGCACGACACACCCAGCAAATCGCTCTTTACTCACACTGTTAGAGCCTATAGCCATGGGTGTATTCGACTACAAGACCCCAGAGGATTGCTCAAAACTTTCTCGGGCTTCAATAGCAACGTAAACTACAACGCAGCCACCAAAACCCTTACTGGAAATACGCACAAAGCCATTGCACTCAATAATAGAGTTCCTATTGATGTCGTCTATCTCACCGCCTATGTCGATGCAAAAGGGGTTTTGAATTTTAGAAACGATATTTACGGCTACGACAACTACCAATACTAAACTTCTCACCAAAAGCTTTTGGCTTTTGGTATCATAATAAAAAATTATTTTATTCATAACTTTATGCTTCTATTTTTTACTATTGTGTGCAAATTCGTAAAAATTTTTTATATTTTATCTCAAAAGAAGTGATATAAAGGCTTTTTTACAACTTTTTAGAGTAGAATACGTTATAACGAATTATAAATTTTTGTAAAGGGCATAACTATGGATAACAAAAATATCAAAGAGAGCATCGAACTGATTGATGCTCACCTCAAAAATGAGGGTATATCTCGCCGTGATGCGATGAAGCTTTTTGGTGTTGGAGGTGCTGCGGCTATGTTGGCGGGAGGAACAACCACTCCACTTAGAGCCAGTAGTGCTAAGGCTAAGATTGTCATCGTCGGAGGTGGACTTGCAGGTATGTCAACAGCTGCTCGCTTGACTAACTCATTGGATAATCCTGATATTACCGTCATTGAACCTTGTGATCAAGCCGTATCGTACCAACCAGGACAAACACTTGTAGCAGCGGGAGTCTATACCGATAGCGATATTCTCTACAAAACAGCTGATTTTGTACCTACTGGTGTCACTATGGTAAATGAAAAAGCCGTTGATTTTGATCCACAAAATAACACCGTCACAACCGCTAGTGGCAAAAAAATTGGATACGACTATCTCATTATCGCTGCGGGTCTCAAACTTGCGTTTAATCAAATCGAGGGTCTTGGAATCACCGAAAGTATTACCTCACGAGGCGATTCAAGTGCGGTCAAAAAAGTGATTGGCAAAAATGGTATCTGCTCTATCTATTTTGGTGACGGTGCAGTTGATACATGGACCAATATGCAAAAATTTGTAGAAGATGCCAAGAGTGGCAAAAAAGTGACAGGTATCTTTACCGATCCTCACACACCTATCAAATGCGGTGGTGCTCCAAAGAAAATTATGTACCTAACCGATGCAAGATTGCGTGAAGCAGGTGCTAGAGACAATGCCGATTTGACATTCTATCCCAATGGTGGAGCAATGTTTGGTGTACCCGAATACCATAACGCTATCCAAAGACAATTTGAATCACGCAACTTCAAATGGAACTATCGTCACAATCTTGTAGCCGTTGATCCTGCCAAAAAAATCGCAACGTTCGATAAGTTTTGGGATGAAAAAGGTGCATGGGATGAGGATCTTGAAGAATATACCGCTGTGAAAAAGAACGAAAAAGTAGAAGTGCCTTTTGATTTCCTACACATCACACCTCCAATGGTAGCTGCTGAAGAGATTGGCAAATCGGCTGTAGGTTCTGACAAAGGATGGGTACCTGTCAATCAAGAGACGCTCCAACACGTCAAATTTAAAAACGTCTTTGCTTTGGGTGATATTGCGGCTGTTCCTATGGGAAAAACAGGCGGTTCGGCAAGAAAACAATACAAAGTAGTAGTGGAAAATATTATTGCTATGATGGAAGGCAAACCCCTTACTTCAAAATACGATGGATACACCGTTTGTCCTTTGATTACAAGCTTGGGTACTGTTATGTTGGCTGAATTTAACTGGACTGCAAAACCAACGCCTTCATTCCCACTTGACCCCACACAAGAGCGATGGATTTGGTGGTTGCTCAAAGTATATGCGCTCAAACCCATGACACAAATGGGTATGCTTTCGGGCAAAGCTTAAGAAGAGTCTTAGTTAGAATAGAAAATGGGAGAATACACAATGAAAAAACTTAATATAATTTTACTATCCGCAGGTGCAATGTTGGCACTTAGCGGATGCGGAGAGATCGGTGCCGAAGGGCAACCCATTACTTACGCCAAAGCACCAGCTGATGTCTATAAAACAAGCTGTGCGAGTTGTCACAGTGACAAAGCCCAAGGCGATGAGAGCAAAAAAGCACCCGCATTGGCACAAAGACAAGCAGGTGAGCTTGAACTTGCACTCTACAATGCCAACAATAAGTTTGGTGAGGTAAAAGAGCATATCCGAAAAGATGTATTTGATGCCAAAGCCATGGCAGCCTATTTGGAAAAAGAGTTCTTTACATTGCCTCCAAAAGAGACTCCAGCAGCTGAAACTCCTACAGAAGAACCTGCCACTGAGACTCCAACGGAAGCACCCGCCACGGAGACTCCTACAGAAGCTAACGCTACAGAGACTCCAGCAGAAGCTCCAGCCTCTGAACCAGCACCAGCAGCCGAGCCTGCTCCAGAAGCTAACGCTACAAACTAATCCAAGCGGTGGGTTTCCCCACCCTTGCCCTTCATTATTTACCCAGTCCCCCCTATAACCAGCAATTCTAACCCAACCTCCAATCTCCAAATAAAAAATAGGATAAAATAAGAAAAAAGGAACTCCTTTTTTCTTATTTTATCCTATTCTTTATTTGGAGATTGGAGGTTGGGTTAGAATTGCTGGCCTATGAGGAGTATATTAACTAAATTACTATATCATAATAGCATTGATATATTTTTTGCAAGGAGCTAGAGATGAGAGGCTTGAATCTATTGCTTGTTGTTTTGATTTTGGGCGGTTGCGGCGACTCCGCTGAGGATATAAAAGCCAATCAAAAAGTAGAGGCATTTAAAAATGAAATAGCCCACAAAGCATCCAAAGAGGAAGAGGCAATCGTTGATAACAATGAGTCTCACAAGGAAGGCTTTATGAAAAAAATAGGTTTTGAAACCAATGGAAGCATCATTACCCTCGACACCAACAAAACCAAAGGCTACATCCATGAACTGGGGAGCAATCTCAAAGAAAAAAGCATCCAGCTCTCTAAAAATATCCAAGAGATAGATATCGACATCAACAAAACCAAAAATTTTGTGAGCGATATGGGCAAAAAGATGGAAAATATTGCTCAAGATGTTGATACATTTACTCGTAGCATTACCCAAGAACACAACACTACACACTAAAGGAGAAAAATGCAACCCATAGATATGAACTCACCAGAGTTTCAACTCGAACTCGAAAAGACATGGAGCTTTATAGAAAAAGTAAACACTCAATTTGGATTTGTCCAAAACCCAAATGCGGAAGTCAATGAAGGCGTTGCTTTAGGATTGGCTCGAAATAAGATTCTTTATGGCAAACGCTATTGTCCTTGTTTTATGGTCATAGGTCAAACCAAAGAGGAGCAAAAAGCAGCGGATAATCGTATCTGTCCTTGCAAACCTGCTTTGGAAAAAGAGATTCCTCAAGATGGATTGTGCCATTGCGGGATTTTTTGTACGCCTGAGTACTTCAAAGCCCAAACCATGGAGGCTCAACTCGAAGAGGCTGTTCACCAACACTCTCGTGGCTTGACGCAAGAAGAGGCTACACTGTTGCTCAAACAAGAACAACTTGATGGCGATGAGCTTGAAGCACTCCTTGAAGCACGCTCTTTGGGAATGATTGGCTTTACACTTGTTGATGTTCGTGAACACATGGAGTTTAGAATGGGGCATATTGTTGGTACCGATTTGCTTATCCCTACGTCGCAATTTTATATCAAAATCGAGGAGATTAATAGCAAAAAAGAGGAAGCTATTATTGTCTATTGTCATACAGGAAGCCGAAGTTTCCAAGTACAACACGCTATGTATTCTCTAGGATTTAAACACGTTGGCAATTTGCAACACGGTATTATCTCTTATGGCGGTGAGACACAAAGAGGCTAGGTCATTGCGAGGAGGAACGACGAAGCAATCTTAAAGTTTTGGATTGCTTCACATTGTTTGCAATGACACATCTCGTCATTGCAAGGCAAAAGCCAAAGCAATCGAATGTTATAGTTATTAGCCTTGTCGGCTCTCAATGTATTGTTGGATTTGATTGGTGAGATACTCTAGCTCTTTTTTGTAGCCATCAATATAGAGCGAGAGTTGTTTTTGTGCTCCATAAATAAAGAGTTGATTGATTTCACTGAGCAAATGCGTCATATTGTTAGCTCCAATCGCCCCCGCAAGTCCGCTCATATCTCTAGCTAGTGAGAGGACATTGTCGTACTCTTCGTTTTCGATATACTCTTTGAACTGTTCAAAGTTATTGGAATAGACCTCCAAAAACTCTTTGAGAATCTCAATATAAAGCACCTCGTTGCCTTTGGAGTAGATGATACCGCTTTTGGTATCTAAGATAGCACTATCTTCTATATAATCCATTGGCTCATACTCCTCTTCATACTCCTCTTCCTCGTTGGCTTCGATATGTGAAGTATCCAAAGCGTTTTGTTTTTTCAAAAAGAGAGAAAAGACGCTGTAGAGCTGTCCCATCTTAAGGGGTTTAATCAAACACGCATTCATGCCACTCTCGTACATCTTTTTGATCTCATGGTCAAGTCCCAGACTTGTCAAAGAGACGATAGGAATATGGTCATACATCTCATTGGAGCGAATGATACGGGTTGCGGCATAGCCATCCATAATGGGCATAGATATATCCATCAAGATGAAATCGTACTCCCCGTTTTGATGCTCTAGCAATCGCAACGCCTCTTCACCGTTATTGGCTACATCGATTTTGATACCCGATTTTTTGAGGACTCGCAAGATAACCTTTTGATTGATGGTGTTGTCTTCGACAATGAGCAATCTAGCTCCCCTAAAGACAATAAAATCGCTCTTATTGATCCCTTGAGCGTCGTGAATCTCGCCTTTATAGACTCTAGGAATGTATTTGGTTGGCTCAATGACTTTGCTCTTTTGGGGTGGTGGAGTCTCTTTTGCTACTTCGCTAGGAGCTGCTATGGGCTTTGTCTCTTCCTTGGGCGGTTGTTCGTGGATGCTTTGTGTTGGTTGAGGCGTGGGAGTACTCTCTTGCGTTGTATCAATACGCAAATTTAAATGCTCTTTGGCGTTGTAGCGTTCACTAAAGATATTGGCCAATACCTCATAGACACGCTCACGATGAAGAGGCTTGATAAGATGTCTATCAACAATAGTGAGAGCCTCTTGAGCGACTCTCTCCTCTTGCAAAAGTGAGCTTAAGCCTATAACCTTAAGGTTGCTTTTGGTTTTGACACTCTCAATATCTTGAGCCAATGCGTGCGATATAAGCGAAACATCAATGGCTAAAATATCAAAATAGATGAGTTCACTAATCTTATCGCCTAGATGGTTGGAGGGCTTGATGGTGGTATCGTAGCCAAAATAGCGTAAAATTTTCTCCAATGCCCATGAAGCACTGTCATTTTTCTCGATAATCAACACCTTTTTAACACCGAGTCTCGATTGCGATGAGGCGGCGGCTTGAGCACTCTTATCGACTTTGAGCGGGAGTTTGATGGTAAAAATAGTCCCCTCGCCGTGTTTGCTATCGGCTCGTATCTCACCTCCCATCAAGAAGATAAGCTCTTTGGCGATATAGAGTCCCAAATTGTCTTGATCCATTTGCGTAATGTTTTCGCTTGAAAAAGGGACAAAGAGTTTGGAGAGCCACTTCTCTTCTATCCCCTCTCCGTTATCTATAATCTTAATTTCAATATTAATATCATCGTTTTGCATCGAAAGGGTATCAATCATCAACTTGATTTCCCCCGTTCGAGTCGTTTTAAGAGCTTGTTCAAAGATATTGAGAAGCACTTTGCTAATGTGATTGGAGTCGCCCACAAGAAGTTGGGGGACGTTGTTATTGACATCAAAAATGAGTTCAATGTTGCGATTTTTGTGCTTTTGTAAAATCTGTCCTGAGATTTCATTGAGGACATTGTTGATATTAAAAAGCTCCGCAACGGCTTCGACTTTTTTGGATTTGAGTTGCAAGAAAATAATAAGATCGCTTGTGGTGTCAAGCAAAAGCTCATCGGCATCTTTGAAACGGCTCGATGTTCGCTTGATAATATCGGTTGAAAGCTCATCAACGCTTCGATTAAAAAACTTCTCTCTTTCGGCCACCATCGTCTCTACGGACTCTTTGATACGTTGGCTTACGGTAGCAAGAAGGAGATTTTGCGACTCTTCAAGCTTGGCGTTTTTATCGACTATCTTTTGGTACTCCTCTTGTACCATTTTGATGTGACGAGTATAGTAGTAGAAAATCCCTCCGCTTATGACCATGAGCAAAACAATGATAATCCATAAATAAATCGTAGAGGAGTCTTGAGTAATCACAACGGTTTTGGCTTCATCGGGCTTGTGGTAGTTGGTAGTTTCATTGTGGGTCTCTTCGCCCATAATAAGCTCTTGCGGAGATTTCTCTCGTGTGACGATAGCATTGGGAAAGTAACGTTTGACACTGTAGTAAACATTTGCCAACACTTCATCGTCGTAAAAAGGCTCCAAATAGACCATATACTCACCCCCTTCAACTTGTTTTTTGTTGATAATGAAAGAGTGTTTTTCTTTGAGCATGGTAAGTGTTGGTTCGCTTTGCATAATATCATTAAAGCCCTCAACCGAACTGTTTGCCATTGCTTCGCTTTTATACTTATCAATGACGACTCTTCCAAAGGAGCTATTTGCCCCATAGGTACAGGCGACCAAAGCAACCCATACGAAAATTGTAAAAGTAATGCGTTTGATGATATATCCTTTTGAACCAAAAAATTAATGCTAATTATATCTTAATAGAAGTTATAAAATCTCTACCATTAACCCTATTTGGGTCTAGTTGTTGTATAATTACTTCATGAAAGAGATATTTTTATGCGCCATCAACAACATACTTAGTGGTAATTGCAACGAAGATTGCCAATTTTGCACTCAAAGCGTACGCTACAGAGCTGATATAGAGCGTTACAGCTACAAAAAAATAGAAGAGATTGTAGCTCAAGCCAAAATTGCCAAGAGCCATGGAGCTTTGGGCTATTGCCTTGTTACCGCAGGGAAAGGGCTGGATGATAAAAAGGTAGAGTTTGTAGCCCAAACTGCCCACGCCATCAAATCCCAAATCGATGGACTCAATCTCATCGCTTGTAACGGCACGGCCACAAAGGAGCAACTAAGCTACCTCAAAGCCCACGGCATTGATAGCTACAATCACAATCTTGAAAGCTCCCAAAAGTACTACTCAACCATTTGCACTACCCACAGTTGGGAGGAGCGTTACGCTACGGCTCAAAATGCCAAAAGTGTAGGTTTGGCACTCTGTTGCGGTGGGATTTTTGGAATGGGTGAGAGTGTAGAAGATAGAGAGGATTTGATGGAGGCGATTATATCGCTCAATCCTGAGTCTGTACCGCTAAACTTCTATCACCCCAACCCCTCTTTGCCTATCAAAACCTGCAATATTAACCAAAGCCAAGCCTTAGAAGTCATCGCCTCTATGCGTCAAAGGTTGGGTGAGGAGCGACTGTTGATGGTGGCAGGCGGAAGAGAGCGAATGTTTGGGGGCAATGAGAGAGCCATTTTTGAAGCAGGAGCCAATGCCATTGTGATAGGCAATTACCTCACCACCACAGGAGAAGAACCTCACAAAGATAGAGAGATGTTGGAGCAGCTAGGGCTTAGGATAGCAAGTGGTTGTAAACGATAGCAGTATCTCTATCATCCTTACGCTCTCCTTTTTGATATGGCTCTCGCCCTATATCTCCAAACTTGTCAAAATCCCCACACCGCCCATTGAGATTATTTTAGGTTCGCTTGTGACCTATTGGGGGTTGGTGAGTACGCACGAATACTTTGATATACTTGCCAAAGTAGGCTTCTTGTATCTGATGTTTTTAGCGGGTATGGAGGTCAATCTCAAACAAATTCTCAACTCTCCCAAAATCATTTTGCAAAAATCCCTCGTGTTTTTGGCTCTTATGATCTTTTTTGCTACGGTATTAGGATTTGCTTTTGGGCTTAATGCCATTGTGATTGTCTCCATGCCTCTTATCTCCATCGGTGTCCTAGCAACCCTCTCCAAAGAGTACGGCAAAGATGAAAAATGGATTCTTTTAATTAAATCAAAACATCTACTAGTATCTAATTTATTAAATGCTTGTTTTCTTTCATTTGGTGTATAAGTTCGTTCAAAAGTATTTGATACTAATTTTTCTAAATAAGCATCTAATGCACTTGCAAGAGCTGTTGTATAGTTTCTTTCTTCTAAAGACATTATTCTAATCCTTTATATTATCTATAGTCCTGTATCTAACTATTTATGAAACATACATTATATATAAGATAACCTGAAAATTAACAAATAATATACATCAAAAATGTCGTATATTAAAATAACGATAAACACCTTTTTCCTCTTTTCACAGTTGAAGCTACGAAACGAACCAAAGTTGAATTACCGTTTATACCTTTATGACTTTAGAATAATACGATACAATACGCTCATTTGAATAAGTGAAAAACCATGTCCGATATTTTTATTACCGACCTTGACCACACCTTTTTGCGCTCTAACCAAAGCATTAGCAGCTACAGTCAAACGATTTGGAATGCCAAAGCCCATCATCACACTCTCTCTATCGCTACAGCTAGAAGCTACAGTGCCTCTATGACATTTCTCTCCAAGCTTCATCTCAAAGCCCCACTTATTGTTTTGGATGGGGCGATGGTGGTGATGCCCAATCAAGAGATTATCGACATCAAATACATCCCTCAAGAGTTGGCAAATAGCGTAATTGCACTAAGCTATCAACTCCAAATTCTCCCTTTTATTATCGGACTGCAAGAGGGCTTTGATGAAAAATTTCACTACAGCGACGGACTCAATAGCTACCAACAAGAGGTACTAACCAACTATCTCCACGACCCACGTTTATGCTATCAAAAGCGACTTCAAGCGATGAGGCGTACCCTAAAAATCGTCTATTTTGGCTCCAAAACGCAGCTAAGCGACCTATGTGAAACCTTGCAAAAAACCTTTGGGGAGGCTTTGGAGTACAAGCTCTCTCCCGAAAAATACAACGACGGCTACATTTTGACACTGCTACACCCCAACGCCGACAAATCCCACGCCCTCAAAATAGTAAGTGAGTATATCAAACGAGACCTAAGCGATTTTAGCGTCTTTGGCGATAGTCTCAACGATATTGGTATGTTTAAACTAGCAGGACGTTCCATTGCGGTGTACAATGCCCTAGACGAGGTCAAAGCCCACGCCCACATCATCTTGCCCCACACCAACGACGAAGATGCCGTAGCAAGATTTTTGGAAAAGCATTAAACCCCTCCCACTCTCTTCCCAAAATAGTCCCGTACCGCCTCATTGCCTTGTGCTATTATCTCCAAAGGTGGCTCTTCTATGGGGTTGTTTTCTAGCACTATTGCACTTTTGTCGTCATTTTTGAGTTTGATAGCTAGGTTGAGATTGAGTAGCTCTTTGGGGAAAATTTTGATTGAGTTGTCGCTTAAATCCAAATGGGTTAGGTTGGTGAGGTCTTTTAGGAGAGATATATCGCCAATTTGGTTATCGCTCAAATCCAAATGGGTTAGAGTGGTAAGCTCTTTTAGTGGAGAGATATGGGTGATACGGTTGCCTCTTAAGTCCAATTTTATGAGTTTTGTAAACTTCTGCAAGAAAGTGATGCTATTGATTTGGTTGTCGCTCAAATCCAAATGGGTTAGATTGGTGAGGTTTTTTAAGGAAGAGTAATCGGT
The DNA here is from genome assembly GCA_000830175.1 of Sulfurovum sp. FS08-3. Lineage (GTDB taxonomy): Bacteria > Campylobacterota > Campylobacteria > Campylobacterales > Sulfurovaceae > FS08-3. The sequence goes on from JQIS01000063.1 coordinate 20,318, forward strand.
TATTTGGTTGCCACTCAAATCCAAATGGGTTAGATTGGTGAGGTTTTTCAAAGAAGATATGTCGCTTATTGGGTTGTATCCAAAATGCAAATGGGCTAGTTTGGTAAGCTCTTTTAATGGAGAGATGTCACCAATGGAGTTGCCTCTTAAATCCAAATGCTCTAGGTTGGCAAGATTTCTTAAGGGAGAGATGTCGATGATTTGATTATCGCCCAAATAGAGAGTGGTTAGATGGGTAAGCTCTTGTAAAAAAGAGATATTGGTAATGAGGTTGTTGTATAAATTTAAATAGGTTAGATGGGTAAGCTCTTTCAAAAAAGAACTATCGCCAATGAGATTGCCGTGTAGGTGCAAATGGGTTAGATTGCTAAGCTCTTTCAAGCAAGAACTATCGGTAATTTGGTTGTAGCTTAAATCCAACTCGGTTAGATTGATAAGGTCTTTGGGGTTGTTCCAATCTATTGTGTAATTTTCTTCAATGATAGTAATGGTTCTTTGTGCCTCTTGGGTGTATTGGTGCTTTTGCATCCCTTGCCTTTTCTTTTTGAACGATGGGCATTTACCCAAACTCCCACTTTGTAGCCTCTAGGGGGCTTAGCGTTTGCTTTTGCGAATGTAGGCTTCAAACTCGCTTCTAAATTTGGTCACAAAGCCTCGAATGACATCGGCAAGGGCGGGAGCAAAGACACAGATGGTTTTACCATCCATCGTATTGGCAATAGCCAACGTTTTGTCAAGGTCACTCATGGAAGCTTTGCCTTTGAGTAGATTGCCTATAATCGTATCGACCCAACCGCTTCCATCTCGACACGGAGTGCATTGACCGCACGACTCATGGCGATAAAACTCCAATAGGTTTTTAAGCGCTTCAACCATATTGGTATCCTCATCCATGACTATCATGCCCCCCGTCCCCAATGAACTGCCCATAGCCCTCATCGACTCATAATCAAGCCTTGCCTCCATCACCTCATCGGCTCTCAAAATAGTCGTAGAAGCACCTCCTGGGATAACAGCTTTGAGCTTTTTGCCACCCCTTATACCGCCTCCGTAGTGGTTGATATAATCTATCATCTTGATACCAAACTGCGCTTCATAGACTCCACGGCGATTGACGTGACCGCTTAGTGCAAAGAGCAGTGTTCCAGGGGATTGAGGTGTGCCATATTGGCGATAGGCATCGCTTCCGTTTTGGACAATATAAGGCACGGAAGCAATCGTTTCGACATTATTGACAAGCGTAGGGTTGCCAAAATACCACTCACACTCTTTTTGATGGGGTTTGAGGCGTGGGTGTCCCCTCTTGCCCTCTAGCGACTCTAGCAACGCCGATTTTTCACCGCAGATATAAGCCCCCGCCCCTCTATGAATCGTCACATCCACATCAAAATCCTTACTAAAGATACCTTTGCCCAAATACCCCGCTTGGTAGGCTTCATCAATCGCTCCTTGCAAAATATCAGCAAAAGGCTTATACTCCCCACGGATATAGATATAGGCGTGGTGGGCTTGTATGGCGTAGCAAGTAGCAATAATCCCCTCAATAAGGAGATGGGGGTCTTTGATAATGATTTGCCTATCTTTGAACGTACCTGGCTCACTCTCGTCGCAATTGACAACCAAAAAGCTTGGTTTATCCTCTCCTAGGGGCATGAGTTTCCACTTTTCACCCGCACTCGCTCCTCCGCCCCCTTTGCCTCTAAGACCGCTTTGATCAACAATCCCGCTCACCTCTTGGGGTGTGAGTGCAAAGAGCTTTTCGATTGAGCCATACGCCCCGTGCAACAAAGCTACCTCTAAGGTATGAGCATTTGAAATATCAAACTTTTGGCTTACAAGCTTCACATCTTCTATCATTTTAACCCCTTTATTATCTCTGCAATGCTTTGAGGCGTGAGATTTTCATAATAGGTATCGTTGATTTGCACTACAGGCGAAGTACCGCACGAGCCTAAACACTCCACTTGGGAGAGCGTGAAGAGATTATCGGGTGTTGTTTGCCCCACCTCTATTTTGAGAAGCTCTTGAATGCTCTTGAGAATATCCTCTTTGCCACACAATGTGCATGAAAGCGTCTTGCATACTTGCAGATGGTATTTGCCTATGGGGGCCAAATGGAACATGGTGTAGAAAGTTGCTACTCTATAGACCTCCATCGGAGGCAACATAGACACTAAAGCAATAGCATCAATAGCATCAAGGCTAATATAACCCTCTTGATAGTGTGCCATCCACAGCAGAGGCAAAACAAGGGCTTGGGGTTTGGGGTAGCGTTTTTTGAGGCTCTCTATCATTTGAAGATTTTCATCACTCCATACAAAACTCATCGATCCATCTCTCCTGCAATAATATTTAGGCTTCCCAATGTCAAAATCGCATCGCCTACTTGATACTCTTGAATGATTTGGGGGTAAGATTGCATATGCAAAAAGCTCGGGGGGCGTACTTTGATACGGTAGGGTTTGCCACTACCATCGCTAATAGTCGTAAATCCCAACTCCCCATTGGCAGCCTCATAAGCACTGTAGTACTCCCCTTTGGGTACGTGCAATCCATCAAAAATGAGCTTAAATTGATTCATAACCCCCTCAATCGATTGGTAAACGGCTCGTTTGGGTGGCAAGGTTATATCGTGACGCTCGATGCTAATAGCTCCACTGGGTATCTTTTTGATAGCTTGACGTATAATCTTAAGCGACTCTTTGATCTCATAAAAACGCACCATCAAGCGATCATAAGTATCCCCTTGACTCCCCACTACAAGCTCAAAATCAAAGGTATCGTAGTAGTCATAAGGCTTATCAAAACGCAAATCATACGCCACTCCACTCGCACGCAAATTGGGACCCGTATAGCCATAGCTTAGTGCATCATGTGCCGATACGGGCGAAATGCCGTAGGTTCTATCTTGAAAAATGCGGTTGGTTTGGGTCATACGCAACGACTCATCAACTCCCTTTTCAATCTCTCTAAGTACCGCTTCAAGCTCCTTTTCCCAACCCAAATGCAAATCGTGGGCTACGCCCCCTACCCTCATATAGCTATTGGTAAGCCTTGCACCCGTGAGGCGTGAGAGAAAATCGTAAGCGTTGTTTCGGGGATTGAAGAGATACCAATAGTTCGTTTGCGCTCCCATATCCAATAGCCCAGCCGCCAAACAAACCAAATGGTCAATCGCACGAGAAAGTTCACTCACAATCACACGGATAAAGACCCCACGATCAGGAATGTGAATCTTGTAAATATCCTCTATGGCTTTGACAAAAGCGATGTTGTTCATAATAGCCGAACAGTAGTTGAGACGATCGGTATAGGGTACGATTTGGTTGTAGGTGTGATTTTCGCAACTCTTTTCAAATCCACGGTGCAAATAGCCTATCTCGCTTACGGCGGCTTTGATTTGCTCCCCATCAAGGGCTACGAGGGTGCGAATAGTACCGTGACTTGCAGGGTGCGAGGGGCCAAGATTAAGTACCATGAGATTATCCTCTTGAATATCCAAACCTTTGGAGTCGATACAAGGAAGCAACTCATCCATCAAATCTTGCGTTTGCGTACAATATTGCCCTTTGGTAATCTCATAATCCCGTCTTAGGGGATGTCCGACAAACTCATTGTGGTTTAAGATACGTTTGAGCATAGGGTGATTGACAAAATGGATACCAAATTGATCATAAACTTCACGCTCTAGCCAATTGGCGGCTTTATAGAGTGAAGCGATAGACTCCACCCCTTGCTTTTCGTTTTCAATATAGACTTTAAGGGTGAGCGTTTGGACAAAATCCTCATGCCTAAAGTGATAGATAAGAGCAAAACGAGTGGGGCGTTTATCAACATATTCCCAATAATCAACCCCAACAATATCAAGCAATAAACGATAGTGCAATCTATCACGCACAAATCGCACAACACTAAAAAGCTCATGAGAACCTACAACATAAAAGGACTCGTGATAAACCTCTTGGGTAATAGCAGGAAAGTTTTGAAGAAGCGGTTGAATGCCCATAGAGTTACCCCTGTTTTGAATTAGCTAATCATATCAAAAAAGGGGTTATAGTATTGTTATCTGACCTTATGCACTTAAAAAATTATACGATGACTCGCTCAAAGATGGTTTGATTAGGCAAAGAACTCACTCTCTGTCTTGGATGGTTTACTCAATGCTTTTGAGCTTTGTCCCATGAACTCTCTTGGGTGGGGGTGCTGAATGGTTATATTTTTATGTTGTATATATTTAAAAGTAGCCTGTCCTCATTATTGCAAAACCCAGATATTTAGGGATTTTGTAAATATAATTTTAACAGGCTAGTCGGTTAGCTCCTCCTAAATATGCTATAATGTAACCCATGGAACCAGTAAATTTTTGCTCCACACTCCATAGCTTGATGCTCTTATCATCCGAACCCGAAACGATAAACATCCCATCACTCGAAAAGGCTACGGAATTAACATCGTTACTACGCTCCTCAAAGGTATGCAGGTGTCTTTGTTGCTCCACGCTCCATAGCTTGATGCTATTATCATCCGAACCCGAAACGATAAACCTCCCATCATGCGAAAAGGCTACGGAACGGACTTCGTCACTATGCCCCCCAAAGGTATGGAGGAGCTTTTTTTGCTTCACACTCCATAGCTTGATGCTCTTATCCTCCGAACCCGAAACGATAAACCTCCCATCGATCGAAAAGGCTACGGAATAGACAGTGCTACTATGCCCCTCAAAGGTATGAAGAAGTTTTTGTTGCTCCACACTCCATAGTTTGATGCTCTTATCCCACGACCCCGAAACGATAAACTTCCCATCGGGCGAAAAGGCTACGGAAAGGACACCACTACTATGCCCCTCAAAGGTATGGAGGAGTTTTTTTTGCTCCACACTCCATAGCTTAACACTCTTATCATCCGACCCCGAAACGATAAACCTCCCATCGCTTGAAAAGGCTACGGATTGGACAGTGCTACTATGCCCAGCCCCTATCTTGAAATGGGCAATATCGTCGTAGCTTTCGCCATTAGGGACGAGTGGTGGATGGGCGGGGGAGGCGGAGAGGGTGAGGGTGGCTAGGAGCAATAGGAGGAGTTTAAGCATAGTGGTGTTCCTTTTGGGTTGTTGGGTGATGGGATTATAGCACACTCTTGAGTATTTCTTTGGTCTCTTCACTGCTCCAGCAGAGCTTATCTTTGCTGTTTTTGCTTACGATATTGCTCCAAAAGAGCTTCATTTTGAGTCTATCATTGATATCAAAATCACCAATATGCTCTCGATTGAGATACTCTCTTAGCTCCTCTTTTTCGTAGCTTTCAAGTGCGTTGATAATGAAACGAATATCATTTGGGATAGGCTCGGCGTTGTTGGGGAATATCTTTTTGATAGCGTTATTGAGCGGAGAGAGTAAACTATCGCTTTGATAGGACATTTGGGCCAATTTGGCTTTGCCTATGAGTATGGCGTGAAAGTTGGGATAGGTGTCTTTTAGATTGCGAATTGCTGTTGCCATTTCACTGGCTTGTGCGGAGCTATTGTCTTCAAAGTTGTTGATATAGAGTAGTACTTTGTTGTTTTTGGCTATCTCTCCCATCGCCTCTTGAAACTCTGTAGCATTTTTGATTGCTTGATGGATAAGCGTGCCTAGTGTGTGGTAGTATTTGGCTTTGGTGGTGTTTTGGGGTGTGACGAAGTGGTAAAAATGCTCTTTGAACCTCTGTTTGGTTTGGGATTGCAAAGCATCGACTATCGAAGCGATATGTGTCCCTTTTTGATGCAACAGTACATAAATTTCATTGGATAGATTGCTCACAATATTCTCTACAAACGCCTCTTGATTTTGCCCACTGTAGCACCTATCTAGCATAAAGTTTCTAAAAAATAGATAACTCTCATCCCTACTATCTACGGGCTTGGTGATACTTGAATGGGTTTTATTGAGTTCATAGACATCACTGTAGTGAGCTTTGGCAGAGGCTTTATCGACGACTATATCCTCTTGACAGATAAGGCACTGCACTTGAAGTGCTTTTTCTATCGTCTTAAACTCATTGGAGTTATTAAGATCATCCAAAAAATCGCTGGATTTATCAAGCTGAATGATTTGAGTATGTCGATACAATGCCGATATGTGTGCTAAATGCGAACCGTGGCTAGGCACATCAAAAAGTAGAAGTTTTTTGATTTTGAGATGATGATTGTGGTTGAGTGCATGGGTGATGTATTTGAGTGCTACAAGCCCACCCATACTGTGTACGGCTAGATAGATTGAATGGTACTCACTGTATTTGCTCTCTATATCACTGCGTAGTAGCTGCGCAACATCTTGAATTTTGGGTAGTTTGGGGGCAAGAATAGCGAGTGCTTTGCCAATCCTCCCAAAAAAAGGCAAAATACCTTTGATGTGCAAAAGCGAGGTCTTGTACTCATAAAACTCCACCTTGTAGCTACTATCAAAAGCACTATCTTGAGCTATCAGTTCCTCAAATCTCCCCCAAGTGGCTCTATCACCACCCAAACCGTGTATAAACAAAATCAGTTTCATCCAAAACCCCCTTAATCTAGCCATATTTTAACACAACTTTATTCAAGCAAAAGACCAATAGGGGTATTCCATTTGCCTCTAATTGTAAAATGGATACAATAGCATAAAATTAAAAAGGGCAAATCAGCGATAAAGAGTGGCGATGGGGGTTAGAGTGGCTAAAAGAGCAGAAGTTTATTGGATAACAAAGCCTATCCAATTGCCAATCTCCAACCACCCCAAAAAACCCAAAAATCCCCTAAATCTCAAGCGGTAGTCTCACACTTTGGAACCAAAATAAAGTGTTTTTACTCTCAAACCAAAATTGGCATTGCTACTTTTTTTGACCACTATTTTACAAAATTTGGAAACATAAAGTGTACCATCTCCATGGTGAAGTTTAATCGTATTGCACCTTTGGGAGAGTCTGATTTGAGATACTTTAGATCAATTAAATCTCTAATCAATTGCGTTGCTGTTCGCTGTTCTCGATGAATAATCTGCCTAACCTCTCCTCTTTTAATTTCACCTCGCAAAAGCAGCTCTTTTGTAATCGCTTCCGTGTGGGGTGGCAGAGGCTTCATGGGGGTATCGTCTAATCGAGTGTATTGAATATAGTGTAGGAAACTTTGATTGAGTCTAGTGATATTTAGATACTCTTTCATATCATTTATCTGCATTAATGCTGATTGGCACACTAACTCCATAAACTCTTCTACATTTTGCCATGATTCGATTGCACTCTCATAGTTATATTGTTGATACTTTTCAAAATTGTTATAGACTCCTTTTGTAAAGTTCCACAAACCATAATTGGGCATCAATTGATACAAAACACTATCAAGGAACACTATAGCCATCTTTTGACTTTTATATATGCATAAAATATAAAAATGTATATAGAGTAGCTCAATAAACTTTAGGTTCATCGTGTGAAGATCGGGAATCCAACAAACCGATTTATTCTTATCGCAAATTGTTATTTTATTGTTTTTGAGGGATGCCTCAAGGCTCTCTGTTGTTGCCTCTTGGATTTTGAGTTCTCTCTCTCTCCATCAATCACTTTAACAAGCTTTTGAAGTTTTTGATAAAACAGTATCTGCTGTGCCTCTAATGCTTCACATGGTACTAAACCTTGCAAAACATCTTGCACTTGCTTCATCGTAACATCCTCTTCGTTTATCTTCATCAAATAGTAGAGATTGATAGACTCTCCCAATTTGCCTATCTCATGGCTAATGGGTGAAGGTAAATTTCCAGATAACGATTGAGCCTCAAACAGTATCTGATCACTCACCGTAGCAAATCTTTTTTTAAAATACTCTTTTTCTTCTATAAACCAATATTTATTATACATCTCTTTTTCCTTTGTTTTTATAATAAGAACCAACAGCCAACAAGTTGTATGCGAACACCCATACTATAGGCGTTCAAACAGTGTAGGCTGTAAAATATCAAAAACCAACCAACCTACAAAATGTGTAGGTTGGTTGGTTCACTAAAAATCAGAGCCAACTTGTTCAAACAAGCTTTTTTGGAGTGTTTGAACATATTATGTAGGTTGTTGGCTCTAAAGTCACTATCCAAATATTTTTTTCCACCAAGGGAGTCTCTCGTATTCAAGTTTATTTTTCATAGATTTATAGGCTTTAATTATTTTTGGTTCAAGCTCTTTCATCTCAATATACCTCTCTTCAAAACTTTTGAACTCTTCAGAATCAAAGTACATCTGTGATGTTGTATATTTAATGATGTAACTTACCTCCGTTCTATGGATATTTAATTCTCTTGCTATAGATGCTTGAGTGTTCCCTTGAATATAAAGCCTCCAAACCTCTGTTGCTTTTTCAATATTTTCTCTTTTTTCTTTTGTCACGATAAATCCTTTATGATTTTTTTCTTTTTTCAATCTGTAGCTTTTTCACGGCTACGCTCAAATTTAATTTGTTTGACAATGCCTATAGGCTTAGTCTATCAACATCCACAATCAGGCATAGCAACCAAATTCGACACTTCTACTCCTCAAAAGCTCTCTAAAAATCGGGCGGTCGCCCTTAAAAAGATGCTAAAGCACTTTTTATTTTAAAAACCTTTTTCGTCAAACAAAAGTCTCAAAATGGATGGCTCTGCCTGTGGGCTTGTGGGGTTTTATAAAAATGTAACCTACAGTGTTCAAACACCCTATTGTGTGATGTTTGATACTTTTTTGTAGGCTATTGGCTCTTAAAAGGCATCTATATCTTTTAATTCTAATTTACCTTCTGATAATAGGCGGTGTAAAATTATTCTAAGGTCATCAACCCCACCAACTTTTTTCCGTTGAGCTTTACTTAAGCTTTGATGCAATATACGAGGATGCAATTGGTTACCTTGGTCTATAATTTTTTTGGCTTTTAGATATATGGTGTCTTCAATTGATAGTTTTCCATTTTTGCTTTTGCCATAAAGAACCAATTTTTCAAGATGTTCTCGTTGAATATATCTGAGGAACTGGATTGCTAATAACATACTAGATTCACTTACTGGAACTCTTTGTCTTTGTCTTTTTTCAGTATCTAAAGGCTCAACTTTTCCATCAAAAGTTGTATCAATACATTGAGTAGCTATCTCAAAAATTGTTGCAATTCTCTTTGAGATATTCAATTGTCGAATTACATAACCTGCAAGGTCTTCATCATTATTGTACTTCTCTTTGTAGAGTTCAGATATTTCAGTATGGAATTGATAATAGACTTCAAGTGCCTCATCACTCAAATAAAACAGACTCGTTCGAGCATATTCAAAATAACTTTCAGCAAACTCCTGAATAGTATCTCGCTCATACGAATCAAGATGATTTTGTAGTGGTATATCTTTTTCCATTGAATCTTGGAAGGTTATAATGACTTTATTTAAAAATCCATTTTCTATACTAGAGACAATATCTTGTGGCTTGAGATTGCTAGCTCCTATCGTGCTAGTTAGGTGAAGACCAAAGTTTTTTATGCTCAACTTTGTAGCTCTTTTTGCTTCACCTTTTAGCCTTCGTGTTGTCATTTTGCCACTATCAAAAATATTGTCAAGTGAACGCAAAAGTCCTGCTTTATTCTCATTTTTGCTTGCACTTGATAGATACTGTCCAAAATTATCTATATAAAGCAAAGGAGAACTCCCTGCTAAAATAGATTGTTCAAAACCCTCAGGAGTTGCATCTTCTAAAAAGAGATCAGGGTAAGGTTTCATATTAAAAAGTTCCTCAATGATAGATGCCTTACTATACTCATCATCAAAGTTTTTTGATTTCAATCTTTTTTCAAGCATATTTTTACGCTCATCTTGCTTTTTTTGTCGGTGTGCGTAAATTTTTTCGAGCCAATCTAGGAGATAAGTTTGAAGTTTTCTTTGCACTCCTGTTTTCCCTCCACCACTTTTTGTAAAAAATGCGGTATAAAGAATGATTGCCAACCCTTGAGTATCATTCTTATCGTTCAGTAACATCGTGCTTCCTGATAGAGAAGCCAAAACACTCAGTGCATTCACTGCTATCACATCCTCACTAGCTTGTACAACTTCTCCTATTTGTTTAACAATTTTTTGTATTGGCTCTGGTAAGCAGTCACTAATCTCTCTTGGAGCAATTAATAGTTTGTTTTTATTATTATTCATGTTATTTTTCCTCATTTTGTTTTTTATATTGATACATTTTTTTAACTTTTTTTTGTTATTATCATTTGACTGTTTGCATTGTTCTCTTGCTGTTGTTTCAAAAAGAGAAACAAGTATTTGATCTAGAGTTTTAAAATGATCCATTTTAGCCCTTCTCACATTGTTTCAATTTGATCTGAATTTATAAATTCTGCCACATCCAAAATGTTAAAAACGACTCTGCTGTTAGGCTTATTCCCCAATTTTTTATATTTTGGAATACCTATATTTTTGGCAAACAGGCTAGTCGGTTAGCTCCTCCTAAATATGCTATAATGTAACCCATGGAACCAGTAAATG
>JQIS01000064.1 GCA_000830175.1 Sulfurovum sp. FS08-3
GAAATAACTATCTAAATCAAAGCTTAAGCCACTGGAAGTAGGACTTTAGTCCTACTAATATGTTTACAAAGTGATAAATCTGTCATTTTTAGACTTTTTTGGCGGGTCTAAAGTCCCGCTTCCGAAGTTTTCCCATGTTATTTCACACTCTCTCCCGAGCTGGAATGAGAGATAAACTTTTTGTGGTGTTCAAACATGAATCTACTCAATAGGTATATAAATCTCAGTAATTTGTGCTTCTGGATTCTCCATCTGCTCTAACATATTGACATACTTTTCAAATGGTGGAGCATCTCTAAATTTATATCCATTTTGTTCACACCAACTATAAAGCCCAAGCCAACTATCCAAACTTCCATCACAACTTCCATAATGGGTAGCCATGGCATATTTTCCGCCCTCTAGCGTTTTTGTCTCGTAGCCGTATTTTTTGAGAAATTCAATCTTCTCTTTGCTCCAAGCGATACTTGCATCGTATCGGATATTTTGAGGTTGCGTCACCGTTGGGTCGTCGTGGCAAATCCCCAAAAGTTCACCCTTTTTGGGATCCAAATCCATAGTAAAGCCATCTTTTATCTTTTGAAAAAAAGTTGCATCACTCGTTTTGATTTTCTCTTCAAGACCGTTAAGGCTATTTGTGAGTCTCTCCCACGCTATCGTTGAGCTTGTATTGTAGTCGCCATTTTCTCTGGTAAATACCACAAATTTCTCTTCCAATGTCACAATTTTAGGCTCTTGCATCAGTTTTCCTTTGAAGTTTTGCAAAAAATCACTTTTGATTTTTTTATATTCTGTTGGACTCATTCCAAAGATTTTTTTAAAGGCTTTATTAAAACCATTGGGTGTTTCAAATCCAACATCTAAAGCTACATCGATAATAGAGCTTTGTTGTATCACTTTGAGCTGTGCTTTTTCAAGTCGTAGTCTTGTGATATACTCCACCATCGATTCACCCACATTTAGTTTAAAAATCCTGCAAAAATGGTACTTTGAATATCCAACAACTTGAGCAACCTCATCCAAACCCAGTGAACTATCTAGGTTTTGTTCAATGTGATAAATTGCCTTTAAGATTTGCTCGTTCATTGCTACTCTCCATCTTTGATAGTGCTATTTTACTATTTGTACAGATGTTTGTCTTGTCCTATGTTGCTTTTTTGTTGGAAAAACGCCTAAAATGGACCCTACTGGATGTTTCCAAAATATCGACAAAAAAGCAAAAATCCTATTGAAAATTGATAGTAATATTGTAGCTAATTTGTATCAAAGCTTAGGTAAGAGGATAATACATTCTAGCATTAGGTTTTTGAGTATCTTTATCAAGCAATACAAAGGCGTTGGGTTCAGTTTGATAAAACTCTATCACTTTGGGAACATTCACCGCATCAAGGATAATAAATCTACCTCCTACGATTTGGTGCGATTGCCTAATCTTGTTTATAGCATCATCCAAAATATTAAGTCCTATTTTGTACTTACAAGTATTGCTTTTACCTAACTGTGCAATGAGATACGAGGGCATAGCCTCTCTATTTTTATCTACACCATCAAGCTTTTTAACTAAGCTTTTGCTCAACCCCTCACTGTACAAAATCCTAATAGCAATAGTAAAATAAGCTACAACCACAAGGGTACTATTTTGCACTTCCAAATAAAGATAGGTTCGTGTAATAGCTCTTTGTTCGGATTGTATCGCTTTATTAGGGGTAGTTAAAAACTCCTCTAAATCAGGGTTTTTGGTACATTGAAACGTAGCTAATAGGTTTTCTATCTTCTCTTGTGGATGTTGATTGAGTAGCTCACCAAGAGCTACTAAGCTAAGGCTGTTGTGATATTGCGTAAGTGTCATTGAGTAAGATTATAGAGCCAAAAGAGCTTTTTGAACCTCTTTTGAGATAGGTTTATTGATAATAGTATTGCGTTTAGCCCGTTTGGCTTCGGAGGCTTTGACTCGTTTGAGATAGGCTTTGCTTGTAGCATACTCCAAAGCCTCTTCATTCTCTTTGGTAAGTACGATTTTCTCAAAGATAGAATTAGTCATCTTTGTAGCCTCCTTTGCATTCATTTATATTATATTACACTAAAATAGATTAATATGCCATAAAATTTTCTCGTTCCACCCCTCCCTAAAACGATGCCACTTGTGTCTTAAGCTCTACTAGGCGTTTGGCGGTGACGAAGGCTTTGCGGTAGCTGCCGTACATGATGGGTGAGATTACGACTCCACGGGTTTTGTCGGCGGCGTGGATAAATTTGCCCTCGCCAATATAGATACCCACGTGCGTAATAGGAACACCTCTTGATTTATCGGTGAGAAAAAAGACCAAATCCCCCTTTTCGAGACGATTAAGCGCTACCTCTTGACCCAGTTTGGATTGCGAATAGGCGGTACGAGGGAGGTCGATGTTTTGTTTTTTGTAGAGGTACTGCACATAGCCCGAACAATCAAAGCCCTCAGGTGTAGTGCCACCCCATACATATTTACCACCCCTAAAGTAATTGGCATCTTCAAGCAATTTAGCTCTATCCACCGCAGAGATTTTATACTCTACTCCCTTTGCTTTGGCCTCCTCTTGGGCTTTTGCGATGCGTTCTAGGCGATCTCGTGCCTCTTTGGCCCTCATGGCTTTAATTTTTTCATCGAAGAGTTCACGATAGAGGGCATTAATATCCCACTCTTTATCTTTTTGAACCAAAAAGAGATTTTTTTGATGGGTTAGCGTTTTGCTTTGGGCAATGGTACCGTTTGGATTTTTGACAATAAACAGCGAGGCATTGAGTACTAATGAGAGACTTAGCAGTGTCAAAGGCATCTTTTGCATAGCCTACTCCTTGGATTGGCTTTTTGGACACTCTACGGTAGGTAGTATCAATCGAAACAAAGCTCCATCTTCAACATTGTGTGCCACCAAAGTACCGTGATGCTTATTGGCTATTTGCATACTCATATAGAGTCCTATGCCTGTACCTTTGTCGGGAGCTTTGGTAGTCACATTTGGGCGAAAGACTTTGTCAAGGATGTGTTCGGGAATCCCCCCTGCGTTGTCGATAAACTCAATCGTTGCTTGATTGTGATTTGTCTGCAACGCCTTGATAGTAATAAGACGTTTTTGTACGTTGCGTTCGTTGAAGGCATCTTTGGAGTTGTTGATGATATTGAGCATAAGGTGTTTAATCTCGTTTTCATTCCCCTCAAAACAGATCTCCAAACCCACATCAACAGCGACTACGATACGGTTTTTGAGAAACTCATCTTTGACAAGTCGCAATACTGAGGCGATGGAGTCTCTCAATCTAAAAATCTCTTGCTTTTGATTGGGGCGGAAAAAGTCTCTAAACTCATCAAGCGTATTGACCATGTGGTTGATTTGAGCGGTGGTGTCTTCCAAAAAGCGATCGATGTAGGCTTGATCAACAACCCCCTCTTTGAAGTCACCCTTAAGTAAGGTTTCATACATCGTAAGAGCATTAAGGGGTTGTTTCCACTGGTGGGCGACAGCGTCCATCATCTCCCCCATAGCTGCCATTTTGGCTTGTTGCTCCAACGCTTGGGATTGTTCGACTGTGAACTTAAGCTCCGCTTTAATACGAGCCTCGAGGTTTTCATTGAGCGATGTAAGCTTGGCCTCTATCTCTCGCTTCTCTTCGATTTTTTTTTGCAGTTGATAATTGACATAGAGGATGGCTATGGATACGACAGCCAAAATATAAATGGGCATATGGGTATCAAAACCCGAATAGTGACTCACGATGCTAACCAAAACCGTTGCAATAATAAAAATCATCAACATCGTACGCACAAACCATCTCTCCTTATATCCATTAATATTACTAACACCATCATAACCAATCTATTATTAAATATTAATAAATATTAGTTATTTTGAGTCGCTTGTGAGGCGATTGCATCCAAAGCGATGGAAGCTTTGTTGATAATTTGCAGACAGTTTGCATCTTTGATATTGTGTTTGAGCGAAAAGTACTCAGGATTGGTATAGCTTACTTTTGTATCACCATTAAAATCCTCATAGACCAAAAACCTCATGGGCAAATCAAGCCCCATGCTCTCGTTGCACTGTATTAGCTTTGTCTCCATGTGGGGATTGCCAAAGACAACCAGCTTGGAGGGACGCAGTGTGAGATTTTGATCTTTGGCATTTTGGGCATAATCAAAGGTATAAAAGTGCTTCAACGTAGCCTGTTGTATCAAAGCTTCAAGCTTGGCAACGGTTTTATCGACGCTTTCGTTGCTATCAAGCGTATGGATAAAATTCCCACGAGAGTTGTTGCAACCGAGCATCACCAACAAAACTATCCCAATAGCTATCAATTGTTTCACACGCTCTCCTTAGACATTAAACCTAAAGTGCATAATATCACCATCTTGCACAATGTACTCTTTGCCCTCTAGTCTGTTTTTACCCGCCTCTTTGGCTTTGGCTTCACCGCCATAAGCGATAAAATCCTCATAAGCGATCACTTCAGCACGAATAAAACCCTTTTCAAAATCGTTGTGAATAACCGCTGCGGCTTTGGGAGCGGTGGTGTTTTTGCGTATCGTCCACGCTCTCACCTCCTTAACACCCGCCGTAAAGTAGCTCATAAGTCCTAGCTTATCAAACCCCTCGTGGATGATTTGATCCAATCCGCTCTCTTTGACACCCAAAGAACCCAGCATTTCAGCCTTCTCTTCGTCGTCAAACTCCACCATCTCCTCTTCAACTTTGGCACAGAGCTTAATCACTTGAGCACCTCTTTGAGTAGCGTACTCTTTGACGGCTTTGACGTGGTCATTATCCTCTACAAGTCCCTCTTCATCGACATTGGCAGCGTAGATAATCGCTTTGGAAGTGAGCAATCGAAGGTCACGATTGATGGCTCTAAACTCCTCGCTATCAAACTCTTCAAAGGTCACCACAGGCAATCCTTGGGCGATATGCTCCAAAAGCCTAGAAGCCACCTCTAGTTGTGCTAATGCCTCTTTCTCTTTGCCTTTGGCTTTTTTGGTGAGCAACTCTACACGCTTTTGTACGCTATCGAGGTCAGCAAAAAGCAACTCTTGTTCGATAATCTCAATATCTCGAATAGGGTCAATACTCCCCTCAACATGGGTAATATTTTCATCTTCAAAGCAACGTACAATATGGAGTATCACTTCGGTTTCTTTGATATTGCTTAAAAATTTATTACCCAATCCCTCGCCCTTAGAGGCACCCTTGACAAGTCCAGCAATATCAACAAAATCAAGCGTAGAGTATAAAATACGCTCAGGTTTAACGATTTTGGCTAGTTCATCAAGTCGCTTATCGGGTACGGGTACGACGGCTTTGTTGGGTTCGATGGTACAAAAAGGGTAGTTTTGGCTCTCGGCATTTTGCGCTTTGGTAAGTGCATTAAAGGTGGTTGATTTTCCTACATTGGGCAATCCTACAAGCCCGATACTTAATCCCATATACTGTTTCCTAATATAAAATTTTTGTATCTATTCTACCCAAAATATAGTGAAATTTTGTTAAAAATCAATAAGCTACTCGTTTCTTATTCTATCTTCTCCTCTTCAAAATCATAAATGACCACTTTGGAGGTGAGGGGAATGAGGACTTTGGTCGTGGCATCTAAGTGGAGAGGGTGTTGGAGGTACTTCTCTAAATGCTCTTTGTTTTTAAACTCAAAAGTGATAGCCAAATCGTAACTGCTATCGACAATTTTTCGTTGGCTTGATATTTTGTGACCGATAGTGATAGACTCCACCTCTTTGATTGCTTTGAGTGATTTGGTAGCCTCTATGAGTTTGTTTTTGGCATCCAAACTATTTGGCTCTTTGAACCAACAAAAAACGACATGACTCACATCGGCATGGAGCAAAGTCACAAAAATGGAAAGTTTAATTAAATTTTTCATATTTTCTCCCAGTTACACTGTAGAATTACCTCTTGGGTATCTATTAAGTTTGAAGGCTACTTACTCGATAGAAAGCACAGACCCTCTTTTGTGTTGGGCGTATTATAGCGTATCGGGAAGATAATAATGTTACATTGACTCGTTGATTTGACTCTTTTGTTTTGCTATCATACAACTCTAAGAGCCAATCAACTATAATTTACAATCAAACTATTTTGGGATACACCATGAAACTTTTTCAAGCTCTATTTGTCTTCGTTGTGCTTTTTGCATTGAGTGGTTGCGGTGGGGGCGGGGGTACGTCCATCGAACAAGAGAAGCTTAAACGACTCTATCTTATCGATTCGCCCATCAACGGTGTCAAGTATAAGTGCGGGGTACGGGAGTCTCTTACGGAGTCTGTTGAGATTGATGGAGTACTCAAACATGGGGTGGCTCAGTGTCGTAACGGTAGCGTAACCTTTAGCATTGGAAATTTTGTCATAGGAACAATCGATGAGTATTATGACCATCAAACTATCTATTTGGCGGATTTTGTGGATGTTTCCAATGGACTTGTGGGCAATGAGGCGTTAATCAAACTAGGAATGCTACTCCAATCGCTCGATGATGATGGAGATATTGAAACCAAAATTGATATTGATAGAGGTGTTGATATTGTCTCGCTCGAAGGATATACCCTAGCCTCTTTGCAAGAGTATATCCAAACACTGGGCAAAGTTGCACGCACTCCCGAGGATGTATTGGAGCATATCATCGCCCATGTCGATCCAAAGTACGGCAAAAAGCCTACCCTTGAAGCGATGCAATGGAATGTAAGCCTCAATGAAGTCGTAGGAAACACGATAGGAACGATTGCATTCCATCAAGGCGACGGCGAGTTGATTGGTCTCAAACTTAGTGGTGAGGGGAGTGAGCATTTTGAGATTATCAACACTCAAGAGATACGACTCAAACAAAAACTTACGCAAACCACAACCTTTAATTTACTCCTAACCGCCACCAACTCATTTGGTCAAAGCAGTGCCAATCTCACCATCAATGTCACCGCACAAGGCAAACCTATACAAATAGAACTGGGCAAACTCACAGGTGCAACGGTGAAAATTTACCGTTTGGATGAAAACGCCAACGCACAACTCGTAGCCACAACAACTTCCGATGAACAAGGCTATTTTGATCCCCACACAGAGGCTTTGGAGGCTCAAAGTCTCTACATTTACGAAATCAGTGGAGGGCAAACCAGCGATAGCGATAGTGACAACGACGGCATCAAAGATAGCTTCAAAACACCCAACCAAGGCGTTATTCGTCTCATTGCCACCAAAGAGGGGATTGAACACAGCACCCACGCACTTCACGCCTCAATGCTAAGTGAAGCACTCTATCTCTACGCAGTAGCTTATCTTAAGGGCGATGGTATCACTATCAAACGCCATCTCAACCGCATCGCCAACACGCTTTTGGATAGCGACTTAAACGGTGATGGGAAGATTGATACGGAAGATATTTTGATTTTCAACCCTCGCATTCACAGCGACAAACTCTCACCCTCTCTTGCAAAGGCTTATAATGATTTAAGCATCATGGTACTTTTGGATGATAGTCGTCGCTTCAAGAGACTTTTTGATACCAAAGTGATTCAATCGTTTGAGGCAAACGCTTCGGGGTGTAGCCCCACAACCCTATGTGCTTTTGAAACACAACCCACAAAGATAAAATACCGCAACGCTATCGTCTATGCATTCAAAAAAAATCGCCTCTTTATCTATGACACTCTTAAGCAAAAGACGCTTGGTGCTATTGATTTAAACAGCAGTGAGTATGGACTCTATTTGGATTGGGAGCGTGGATACATCTTTGCATCAAGCCTCAATCACGATAGTGTAGCCGTTGATATTACGACTCTTGAGCAGCCCAAAATTGCCCCTATTGCTTTTCCTACGCAAGGTCTTATTATCGGTAAAATAGGCTCTTCGATGCTTATCTATCAAGACCCTGAACTTATCGTTGTCGATAGTGGCAATATGGCTTCTATCAAAGAGACCGCACGATACACCCTGCCCCCGTTTCATCGCATTATCCACAACGATGCCTATAGCCTAAACATTGCCAACAACACGCTAAGCATTGAACAATACACCCTCAAAGACCTCAATCAAATCGCTCAAACCCATCGCTACACAATCGAAAATGTCGATAACAACGCACAATTTGCTATGGATGAAGCCAGAAATATCTATATCGTTACTCCCCATCAATCTCTAAGCATCTATCAAATCGTTAATGAGCAACCCTCACAGGTTTCGACACTGGAACTCAACGCTACCGAGATTGTCAATATCACCGATACCCAACTCTACACCTACGGCAATCGCACCATCTATCAAGTTGATATCGCCAACCCCCATGCACCCAGACTCTTATCGGGTTTTAATTTTGAACAAACGACTAGCGATCTCTATTTTGATGAGCAGATACTCTACACCCCTCGCTACATGATCGATACCGATGCTTTGATGCTCTCCTCGCCCTATCTCACTATCGATGCCGCACGGGCTTTCAATCAAGAGTACGATATCGATTTGGAAACGATTCGAGACAGTAGCATCTTCGCACCTTTCTAAAAACCTAGATTGCAGCGGTGGATTTGATTTTGAAGCTCTTGCGGTGGATTGGGGTGTAGCCGTATTGCAAGAGAGCCTCTTTGTGGGCTTTGGTGAGATAGCCTTTGTGTTTGTCGAAGCGATAGTGGGGATAGCTAAGGGCATGAAGCTCTATCTCTCTATCGTGTGTCACCTTAGCCAAAATACTTGCTGCACTCACCTCTGGCACTTTGGTATCGGCCTTGACCATCGTCTCGATTGAACCAACCCCAAAGGTACAATTACCATCAAAGAGAATCGTGTAGGCACTAAAATGCTCTTTGATTTGAGTGAGTGCTTCATTGAGACATCGTGAAATCCCTTTGGTATCTATCTCCATAGGGCTAAATTCGATGATTTTGTAGTGAGAATGGGCAACAATCGTCTCATAGAGTGCTTCACGCTTGGCTTGGCTTAGCTTTTTGGAATCCATAAGTCCCTCGATAGGAGTGCGGAGTACCACCCCTGCTACGACCATTTTCCCTGCGATACATCCCCGCCCCGCCTCATCAACACCGCAAATCATCGATACTCTACTATCTCTTCAAAGCTCAATCGAAATTTGGGCGTTTGGGGATTGATACGATAGCCAAAAGGCACGAGCAAAGCTATATCTTCATCATGCCCAATCCCCAATAGCTCTTCAAGGGGTTCTTTTTCAAATCCCTCAATAGGACACGAATCGATACCCACCATTGCCCCATAACTCATCATATTGGCAGCGGCCAAATAGCACTGTTTGAGCGACCACTCTTTGATAGAGCTAAGTTGGTGGGTAAAGTTGGTATAGCGTGTGATATAGTTTTCAAAATGCTCCACCGTAAGCCCACGACGCATAAACATTGCATTGGAGTACTCTTGGGATACCACTTTGTTGGTTTTGGAGACAATGACAATCAAATCGCTACACGTCGTTATTTGTTGCTGATTCCAACAAAGCGGACGCATTGCGATTTTGAGCTTCGCATCTTGAACAACCACAAAACGCCAATGCTCCATCCCAAACGACGAGGGTGAGAGCCTCCCCGCCTCCAAAATAAACTCCAAATCCTCTTGTGCAATCTTTTTATTTTCATCAAAGACTTTGCACGCATGGCGAAAATGCAAAGAGTCTTTTAGCACCTCTTTATCTATCATAGCAGCTCCTAAAGGCAAATTAAAATATAATAGCAAAAAAGTATTAATCAAGCTGCTACTTAAATTTTAGAAATTTAGAAAACCATAAACAAAACTCACACAAGGAGCTTAATGAATAGATTGCAAAAGCACTTAGGCAAAATTATTTTTATAAGTACTGTAGTGTTATTTTTCTCTTACATAGGCTATCGACTTTATCATATTCCAGCTGCAAGCCTAGAAGAGAAGTTTCTTTTGCTCATGAAAGAGGATGGGTATATTATTCTCTTTGCTTGGAGTATTCTTGAAGGAGAGATGGGGCTTATTATGGCTGGAGTTCTATCTCATACAGGCGATATGTCATTAGAAATCGCTATTTTTATAGCTGGATTGGGTGGATTTGCGGGTGATCAGATATATTTTTATATTGGTAGATACAACAAAGATTATGTTCACACCCGCTTCAAAAATAAAAGAAGACATTTTGCTCGTGCCAATCTACTCTTGAGGCGTTACGGTTGGATAATTATTTTTTTTCAACGCTATATGTACGGTATGCGTACAATTATTCCTATCTCCATAGGGCTTACTCGCTACAGTGCTAAAAAATTTGCTTTTATCAATCTTGTGAGTGCATGGTGTTGGGCTGCTATTACCATTCTACCTGCATGGTATTTTGGCGAAGAGATTTTATCTATTTTGGATAAAGTAAAGGGTTATTTTATCTTTATTGTTCCACTTTTTTTAATCCTACTGTGGTTGCTTATTCGCTCATTGTACAGAGAAACAAAATAAGAAACAGGCTAGTCGGTTAGCTCCTCCTAAATATGCTATAATGTAACCCATGGAACCAGTAAAT
>JQIS01000065.1 GCA_000830175.1 Sulfurovum sp. FS08-3
TAGAGAAAAACATCACTTATGGATACGATTGGTAACAGGAGGAGCTAACCGATTAGCCTGTATTATGAAAATCTACTCGATGTGGTCACCATCATCCCAATAACATCATTAAAAGAGGGAAGAAAGATATATCTCAATGAATTATTATTGCAAAATGAACTCGAAATGCCATCTATTTTACTGTGTCAGCAAATTAGAACAATATCAAAAAATAGATTGATGAAAAAACTCACATCTATTGATAATCCCATGACTCAAAAAAAGATAGTAGATATACTATGTCTAAGATTTGAAAATTTGGATTGAGTATCTATGGCAAGACTTAGGGCTATGGAAAATTTAGAAAAGGTAAAAAATTTTCAAAAACATACAACGAAAATGATTTTTTTTATGATATTATTTAGAAATAATCGGATTTTTAAATGAAAATGATGGTGGTTTGGGTCAAAACTCAAAGGTATTTTCTTGCTGAGTTTGATTTTAAAACTGTATAGTTGGTGAAGCGTTGATTGAGGAGAGTGGGGTTTTTTTAATTGTCTTTTCTCTATACTCTATTTTTATTAGATGAAGTATTAAAAAATGAAATTGTGTAGTTGTTATTGAGTTAAATTATATAATAAAAGGTTCATAACCATGCCTAAAAATTTAGAATTAAAATCCATAAGTGAAATCCTAGAGAAAGATTTTTTTATACCATCGTATCAAAGAGGTTACAGATGGGAGAGTCGACAAGTTGAAGATTTACTCGAAGATATTTTAGAGTTTGCTAATAGTGATAAAGATCGTGGCTTTTATTGTCTTCAGCCTATCGTTGTAAAGCGAGAAATGACTAACGAAAACCAAGAGAATCATAAATACAGAGTAATCGATGGACAACAGCGACTTACGACTATGTATATCATCTTACAATACTTATCAAACGCAAGAGAAATAATTTTTAGTGACGGAGGTCAAATTTATTCTATTTTATATGAAACGAGACAGGAATCTCGGAATAATAGTTATGAATTTTTAAAAAATATTAATAGTGTTGAGGGGAAAAGTAATAAAAATCTAGATTTTTATTACATGAGCAATGCTTTTATGAGTATAAAAAAATGGTTTGAGTCAAAAAAGGTAAATAAGGGTGATTTTTTAAATGTATTGTTGAAAAATGATAAGAGATTAGTTGATGAAATTCAAATAGATTTTGCCAAAAATGTAAGAGTAATTTGGTATGAAATAGATAACAAGGAAGACGAGATAGATGTTTTTACTAGATTGAACATTGGCAAAATACCACTTACGAATGCTGAACTTATAAAAGCGTTATTCTTGCTAAAAATGAAAGATGAAAATGAAAAAATACTTTTGGCTTCACAATGGGATGAAATAGAGTATAAACTCCAAAATAACACTTTTTTTGCATTTCTTAATAGTTCAAACTACAAGAAAGCAACAAGAATAGAATTTATCTTTGATTTGATTGCAAGTGATTTGATTGTTGAGATTGACAATCTAAAAAAGGATTCAGATAAATATAGTTTTTATAAATTCAACTATTTCATTAAAGATAAAAATAGTGCTTCTGAATTATGGGATAAAGTAAAAACATATTTTAGGGTTTTTGAAGAACTCTATAACAACAATGTTTTTTATCATCTTGTTGGTTTTATCGCTCATAATGAAAAAAGTATTAAAGATAATGAGACAAGTATTAAAAATATAGTTAATAGTTTTAATAAGAATAATAAAGATGATTTTCTTAGGGTTTTAAAGGAATATACGAAAAAATTGACGAAACTTGAAAAAGATAAAACTATAGAAAAGCTTAACTATACTGAGAAAAATGATTATGACAATATTACTAAAATATTATTCTTATTTAATGTAATCTCTACAATGAATGCCAATTACCATAGATACCCCTTTCATTTACATAAAAAAGAAAAATGGTCGCTAGAGCATATTCACGCACAAAACTCCGAACTAATAAAGGATGACAAAGGTAGAAAGATTCTTTTGGAAGATGAAAAGCTTTATGTAGATGATGATTTAAAAATCAAAATAGATAAAATGTTAAAAGATGAAAAAATAGCAGACGAAGAGTTTAATAATTTACAAGAAGAAATATTTAAAAAATATGGTGATGACATTGGATTACACACCATAGACAACCTCGCCCTTTTGAGTAGGGATGACAATTCAGGATTAAACAATAGCATATTCCCATCAAAAAGAGACAAAATCAAAGCACTTGATGCAAAAGGCTCTTTTATACCAATTGGAACCAAGAATGTATTTTTGAAATATTATAGTGATGGCGTAAAAGAAGCAATGCAATGGAATAAGAAAGATAGGGAAGCTTATTTGAACGAAATAATAAAAACTTTAGAAACATATATTGGAGAAAAAAATGACTAAGAATTTTTTAGAATTAATAAAAGAGTATAAAATTGTCATTCCTCTCATACAACGAGATTATGCACAAGGCAGAGCAGAAGAAAAATCTAAAGCGAATAATTTTTTAACTTCCATATATGATGGTATTCAAACAGGTCTTAATTTGGATTTTGTGTATGGTAAGGTTGATGAAGAAAAAAAAGAGTTTTTGCCACTTGATGGACAACAAAGATTGACAACCCTTTTATTGCTGCATTGGTTTATCTCACTTGAGGGTGAATATCTACCTGAGATTAATAAATTTAGTTATGAAGTCAGAAGCTCCACAAAAGATTTTATTAATAAATTAACTCAAAAAGATATATGGGAGAAATTTTCAAAAAAAGATGTCAAAGCCTCTATAGAAAATACTAATTGGTTCTTTTTATCTTGGAAAAACGACCCAACAGTTGTCGCACTCTTAAATATGCTTGATTTGATAGAAAATAAATTTCAAGATGTCAAAATAGAAGGGCTAGATATGATTACTTTTGAGTTTTTGAATCTTAATGAGTTTAATCTTACAGATGAACTCTATGTAAAGATGAATGCCAGAGGAAAGCCTTTAACTGATTTTGAAAATTTTAAATCAAATTTTGAAAAGTATCTAAAAGATGAAAAGATAAAAGCAAAACTTGACAATGAATGGCTTGATATTTTTTGGGAAATAGCACAAAAAAAGATAAGCAAAGAAAAAAAAGATATATCAGAAGCACCAAAACTAGCTGATGAAATGTTTTATAACTTTTTTTATAATGTAACTTTTAATTTTTATTTGGAAAATACAGATAAATTAAATTGTAAAGATAAGGAGTTTAATAAACTTGAGGACTTTGTCGAAGAATGCAGTATATTTGATTTTTACAAAAATGTTTACAATGATACCAAAAAAATTAATGAGGTTATAAGTATCCTAAATCATTTGGATGCAGATAATGAAATCTTTCTAGCTTTTATAGAGAGAAAAAATATATCACAATGGGAAAGAGTAAGATTTTATGCTTTAAGTTTAGGATACATAAAAATTTTACAAGAAAGTGCATTTTTAGAATGGAAAAGGGTCACTTTCAATCTTATAAACAATCAACTTATACAAAGTCCAGATGATATAATAAAAACAATAAAATCATTAAAAGAGTTGAGTGAAAATAGCTTTGATATTTATGACTTTATAAAAAATAGTCCTGACAATATTCTTTATTTTACAAAAATTCAGAGAGAGGAAGAAAGTTTAAAAGCACATCTTATTTTAGAAAATAAAGCATGGGAAAATGAAATAATAGACGCTGAAAATAACTGGTATTTAGATGGTCAAATAGGTTTCTTGCTTGAATTTTCAAATAATTCATTAGATGATTTTATAGAATATAGAGATAAATTTAATGCTTTATGGGAATTTGCTCAAAACAAGAAAGATATAGACAAAAAACAATTAAAACATCAACAAGTATCAATATATCAAGCATTGCTATCAAAAGGAGATTATCTTCCAAAATTAGGTCTTAATAATACATTTTGTTCTTTTGATGTTGCGTTAAGAACAAAAATTGATAACTGGAGAAAAGTATTTAATAGCGAAAAGAAACAATATCTAAAAGACCTATTTGATGATGTAGATTTTGATGAAAAGGATGTTGAAAAATCTTTAGCAACTATTGTTGATGGTTATTGCTTGAGTGATTGGAGAAGTTATTTTATTAAAAATAGTAGCTATATAGAATATTGTAAAATGCTACAAATAAGATGGCATAACGAGAACAACATAAGATTGTTGACAAAAACGCAAATAAATGGGACTCATGTAGAACTTTATAGTTGGGATTTCTACAACAAGGAACTCAAATCTAATAAAATATATGAATCATTCGAGTCAATATGGTACTCTGAAAGCACATCTTCGTGGCCACCTCCTTACATTATGTTTTATAATTTCATTTATAAACAATATAAAATACAACTAGAAATAGAGTATGAAGAGAATGGATTTCGTTTAACAATATATGACGGACAAGACAATTGGCTACCCAAAGAAATCAAAGATGAAATAAATAAGTCTGATATTAAATATGATGATCTTCTGGAAGAAGTTCAGAGAGTGTGTGACATATTAAAACCTCTATAATAAGCTTGTATGTTGGGTTATATGGGTTATAACAACACCAATCCAATCTTTCCTCTACCATACACTACAAAGAAACTATAGAGGTCAGATAAGAATGATAGTATAGCCCAAAAGAGAGGAGTTTTTATGAGCAACATTAAAGAGAGAGAAAAATTTGATGCATATGAGATGGAAGATGAGTATGATTTCAGTGGAGGGATAAGGGGGGGAGGTTTTACAAACCCAAAAAAGTACCGACGACGCTACGAATCGATGATGATATTGTGTTATATTTCAAAAAGAAAGCAAGTGAGCAAACATAATTCAGCTTGGACACTTGGAAGACAAGATAAATTAAACTAAAAAAATATCACATCTTGACAAAGCGTACGATATTAAGTACAATATACAAAATAAACCAAAGGATTCACTATGACAAAAGTTATGTCGGCAAGTCAGGTAAGAGCTGATATTTACAATGTGATGGATGAAACTGCACAAACTCATGAGCCTGTACTTATTACAGGAAAAAGAAACAATGTAGTCATGCTTTCACAAGAAGACTGGAATGCGATAGAAGAGACATTGTATTTAAATTCTATACCAAACATGGCTTCCTCAATTCAAGAGTCAATGAATGCAGAAAATGGTGAATTTAGTGAAGAGATTGAATGGTAGGATATAAAATACTTTATAGCAAATTTGCATTAAAAGATGCCAAAAAACTTGTCGGTGCAAATTTATCTGATAAAGCCAAAGAACTCATCGAAATAATCAAAAAAAATCCATTTCAAAATCCACCACCTTACGAAAAATTAGTTGGCAATTTATATGGTTCATATTCCAGAAGAATAAATATTCAACATAGACTTGTTTATGAAGTAAAAGAGGATGAAAAGATAGTAAGAATCTCTAGAATGTGGTCACATTATGGAGAGTAAGAACAAATGATAAAAAAGCAAACTAGAGATTTAATACTGAATGTGACATTTTCTATAATTTATCAACATGGTTATAATGCGACAGGAATTTTTCTCATTCCACCTCTCCCGAGAGTGTGAAATAACTATCTAAATCAAAGCTTAAGCCACTGGAAGTAGGACTTTAGTCCTACTAA
>JQIS01000066.1:0-15747 GCA_000830175.1 Sulfurovum sp. FS08-3
GGAATGGAGAGAGGTGTTTCGCAAGGGATTTCTGTGGGGATTTCACAGGGGATTTCTCAAGGGATAATTAGCAGTGCTATCAAAATGATAGAGAAATTTAAACTCTCTATCGAAGAGGTAGCCAAAGAGCTAAATATTTCGATTGATGAGCTTAAGAAGCATTTGGATAAGTAGTTGATGTTGCACACTTGCAAAAAGACGGTCATTGCGAACAAAGTGAAGCAGTCTCAAACATTATAGATTGTTTTGTGCTTCGCAAAGACGTAAGGTGCGTAACATCAGGGGGAAACATCAATCAGGGGGCATATAGCTTTTCTCTTCTTCTCTCTTTTTTTGGCGTGTTTTTTTCTTCTCGTCCATCATGAGGGCATCTTTGTACTCCTCTTCGTTGTCAAACCTTGCACCGTCTATAAATTTGGTTTGGTCATCAAATTGCCCCGTACGCACACCCCAAATGAGAGCCACAAGTCCCAAAGCACCTAGTAGCGTAGAGACGCTAAGCATCAAAATGATAATCGATTCGCTCATATCTTAAATCCCATCGAGATGGTTTTATCGAAGTTGCTACCCAATTCTTTGGCTATCTCGTCGATAAAATCACGCATCCCAAAGATGCTCTCATCCCGTACGGCTACTTTGTAGGCGGTGTTTTTGATGATGATGTGAATTTGACCGCCCGTAAGGTCATATTTTGCCAAATTTTCCATATCAAAACCCTCTTCGTAATCGGCATTTTCGGGTAGCATGAGTTGCCATAATTGGATACGTTGTTTAAAGGCAGGGCGTTTAAATTCGACTTTGTAGTTAAAGCGTCTTGAAAAGGCTTTGTCGATGTTGTCAAGCAAATTGGTAGTGGCTATCAGTATCCCCTCAAACTTCTCAATCTGCTCCAAAAAGATATTTTGCATTTGATTGTGCATCTTGTCGGCACTGCTTCCTGCCCCCTCGCTTCGGGAGCTTAAAAACTGGTCGGCTTCGTTGAGTAGCAAAATGGGATCGACTTTGGCTTGAAGGGAGAGTTCTTTGAAGTCATCGAAGATTTTACGCACATTTTTTTCGCTTTCACCTACATACATCGAGAGGATTTTGGAGCAATCAAAGCTTAAAATCGGTTTTTTGAGTGTTTTGGCTAGACTCATGGCAGTCATGGTTTTGCCCGTCCCTGCTACACCGTAAAAGATAATTTTGGCATCAATGGTGCGTTTGTTGCTGTCTTTGATCCCCCAATCTTTGAGCTTTTTGAAGACATCTTTATCGACTTGTTTTTGGAGCATTTCAAGGATTTTGCGGGTATCGTCGTGCAGTACGACATCTTCAAGCGAGGTTTTGGGTTCGAGGTACTCAAATATCTCTTGCTCTTTGACAAGCATATCGAGTTTGAGTTTGCTCACTTTTTTCTTTTTGTTGGGGTGGATGATTTGTTGCATGACATCATCTTGAATATAAAAAGAGCGACTAATGCCCCCAAAAGGCGTTAATACCTCTTCGTAATCAATAATGTTTTGAGCAATGAGTTTAGAACCCTCTTCAAGCAAGGCTCGATTTTTGATGCGTTCATAATCGTCATTGGAGACGAGGTCAATCAAAGCGTTCATATCTCTAAATTTCCCCTCACCTCCACTGTATTCCTCTTTGAGCAGTGCCAAAAAGATGATTTTGTGTTGCTCTTCGAGAGCGTTTTTGGTAAAAAACTCTTCGACTACGATGGGTTCTTGGGTGGCTTTGATACGCTCATCGATGCGACTTGAGAGGAGTGCGATTTTGGTTTTGAGTCGGCTTACGGCGTTTTCTTTGAAGCTGTGGCGATAAGAGGCCATTTTGCCAAAGAGTTCGATGAGGTCAAATTGATCTTGAAGATACTCCAAATGGTCGGTGTAGGGCTTGATGTCGGGTAGAGCAATCTCTAGCGTACCCTCTTCGAGCAGTTTGAGAAAAACAGGGCTAGGCGTTATGGAGCTTACCAAAATTTCAAGATTGAGATTGTCATGGTTTTTGGTCATGCCAAAATCGACTTGTGTAAGCCATCCCAAATCAATCAAGTTCTTGATGATAGGAAGATGCTCTAGGTAGTCGTAGGTTTTGCTTTTGAAGTTGTTTTGAAGTATCTCCAATACGCCTACATCTTCAAAACCGCTGATATATTTTTGGGTAATAGATTTTAAAATAGTCGCCTCTTGGGGTGTGCATTTGAGCTGTTCGTAAATTTTGGTTTGCGTTATATCACGATGAGTAATAAATTCTATAAGATATTGCACTAAAGGCTCCAAATTTTTGGTTTATTATACCATTTTTAGTTAATGGTTACTATGTTATAATAGTTCAAACGATACATAGGCAGAGATTATGAATATTACCATCAAACGATTTGACCGCTACAAACAACCCCAACATATTGAGATGGCGTACAAGATTGAAACAGAGGGATTAACGCTCCTACAAGCCCTTCAGCGTATCAAATCGACTATCGACCCCACCCTTACGTTTAAATCGGGATGTAAATCGGGTATTTGCGGGACGTGCGGCGTGCGAGTCAATGGCAAAGAGCAATTGGCGTGCGGCTACAAGGTGCAAGATGGGGATGTAATCGAAGCGCTTAATTATCACACGCTTAAACGGGATTTGGTTGTGGATAAAAGCCACGCATTGGATAGCCTTGCTCGTGCCAAAGCCTATTTGGGTAGCTATCAAAAAGCCAATATCACCATCGAAGAGGAGAAGAGGATAGAACTCCAAAGCGATTGTATCTTGTGTTCGTCGTGCTTTTGTGCGTGTCCCGTTATGGCGGTCAATAGTGATTTTTTGGGTCCTTTTGCCCTCACGAGAGTCTATCGCTACGCCATGGATAGACGAGAAGCAAATCCCAAAGAGGCTATTGATGCCATTCAAAAAAATGGCGTATGGGATTGTACGTTGTGCGGTGAGTGTACGGTAGCGTGTCCGCAGGGTATTAATCCCAAAATGGACATTATGAATTTGCGTAGCCTATCCGCCCAATACGGCTACAACGACCCCAACTTCGCCACCATGAGCTTCGGAGTCGATTTTGGCAACGGGTTTGGGTTTTGAGTACAATAATGCTTAAAGAGAAATAGCCATAAACCCCTCACACATCACCCTTTTTATTTGGGGCTTCAAAGCCATTTACCCACTTGTAGGTGTGACCGTGTCACACGCTTATTGCAAGAACTTTTTTTAATTTTTGGCTATAATACTCCAACTTTTTGAGGGGCAATCTATGGTGGATAAAAAGATAGATATTGGCAAAGATAATAGCGGTATAGCTAATAGTGTCCTTTTTTCTTATTTTATCCTATTTTTTATTTGGAGATTGGAGGTTGGGTTAGAATTGCTGAAATCTAAGGATTTTACTTGACAATACAAAGATTTTAGGCTATAATTTTAGCCTCTCAAAAAAATGTGGCAGGATAGCTCAGTCGGTTAGAGCGCTGGTCTCATAAGCCGGAGGTCGGGGATTCGAGTTCCCCTCCTGCTACCACTTCACTCATCTAATTATTACTTGATGTTACGCACTTTGATTGCTTCACTAACGTTTAATGACGTATTGTAATGGGGTAATTTTTAAAGTACACAAGGTCAGTTATTGGCTTTAATAATCCATGATTTAATAATTTATCTTTTAATGGTTCACTACGAACCACCTTGAATCTTTTTTGCTTACTTTAAAAAATAAAACGTGTAAAAATGTGAAAGTTTGGTCGTAGAGGGCGATATGGGAGATTGTTTAATCTTATAAATGACTCGCTTGATGGTGGTTAAGTAGATTTGCAATCTCAAAGAGTAAATAGCAATCTCCTTCATAAAGAGTATCATTTTTGAGATTATTACCTATTTGTTCATAATTTGGAAAACCTCTTGTAATAAATGGTATCTTATGAGTTTGACTCAATCTCTCGCCATGAAAATTTGAGATAAGAAGATCTGCATTTGTGAGTTCTTTTTCTACATCTTCAAAATCGCCAATAATAATCTTTTGAGATACTACTTTCTCTAAAGCTTTGCTCTTTGTAGGTGATATTACTGCTTGGATTTTGGCACCTGCTTCTGTGACGCTTGTAGCTAGTGAAAGAATTTGATCAGGTTCGGCTGCGATAACTACTCTTTTGCCTCCCAAAATAAAATGTGCATCAAGTAGTGCATCTTGAAGCCTTTTACGCCATCTTATAATATTGGGTGTGGGTTTTGATATATGTTTAAATTCCATCAAAGATTGATAAAATCTATCAGCATTAATCAAACCGCTTAATGTATCAAAATGAAAATGTGTTATATTTGGATTTTTCTTTTGTAATAATTTACCACAATTAGCTACACTGTTCCCTACTGTAATTACCAATGATGATGTAGCTAGATTCTCAATCTCTTCAATCGATATACCACCACTACTTAAATTTCCTTGTTTTTTTCCTAAATGCCCATCCAAAGAGAGACTAATATCGGGTAGTGCCAATGATGAAAAACCAAAGCTATCAATTTGTTCTTTTATCTTTTCTACTTCAATGGGTGTAAGATTTACATTTGGAATTAAAAGTGCTTTTTTGTAATCCATTTCACTACGACTCTCTACAAGTTGCTCAATGATTGCTTCAATAGATAATCCATATCCGCTCTCTAAGCCACCTTCAAAATCTGGGGTATGTACATAGACCATTTTTTGTCTATCTCTTAGAAGATAGGTTGCCCCTTTTATATCATCGCCTTTTGTCTCTGTCATTCCTGTAGTAAAAAGTCCAACCAAATCGGGTTTTACTTTGGCAGTTATATTTTTGATAGCTTCGGATATAGAGTAGTCTCCACCATCAATTACGGCAGTAATATCATTTACGGCTGTTGTTTGTATGGCAATTGGGTCACTAAAATGACGAGTAAAAAAAACTTTGGCAAAACTAGCACACCCTTGCGCTCCATGCATAAGAGGCATAGTGTTTTTGATACCCAAAAAACATAATAATGCACCCATTGGTTGAGAGAGTTTGATAGGATTGATTTGTAAAGGTTTGGTACTCATTGATTATCCTCTATAGCATGGTTTTAAAACTTTATGCAATAACTATTCCGCTTATTATTCTATCTTTGTAAAATTTAGAGTTTCAAAATATCACCATGATATAGAGTCAAATCAAAATATTTGAGCTTTGTGTATCGGATACATCATACTAGCTTTACATCTTTGAGTATTTGATATAGGTCGTTATTGCAAGTGTTGATTTTGGTTACTATATCTTTTTTTTGTTCATCATTGAGTTTAAAGCGATTCTCGATAAACTCAAAAATTGCACTAGAGTCATTAAATATTGTCTGCATTAAATCCAATTTTATTTTATCTTCTATCGTTCCCATAGCTATCCTTTGTTTGGTTGTTTATAAATCTCATTATTGTTCCCACGGTGCTTTCGTGCCTACGATTTTAAAAACAGGATTCTCAATCGCCCTTACTACATCAATAGCTAAATTTTCCAATCCACCATAAGCACCGTAGCTTATCTTTTTCTCTTGATTGACATCGACAAAGGCTACTCGTTTTTTGATAGCAGTATAGAGGCTTCGCCCCCCTGCTAAGAGCAAATCGACTTGATGTTCATCGATGAGTTGGGCTTGTTCTTGTGCGGGATTTTTCATAAGTATTTTGACATACTCTTTGGCAATCTCTATATCTTCGAGAGTTGATTTGCGAATACTAGTAGCCACCACTTCGATACCAATATCTTGCAACGCCGAAGCAATTGACCACGATTTGTTGCCACCTGTATTAAGAATAGCTTTTTTACCATGGAGTATTTCTCTATAGGGAGCTAATCTCTCTTCGAGTTTGGCTTCCTTTTCTTGAATAATTTTTTGTGCATTGGCTATAAGTTGTGCATCTCCAAAGGCATTGACGATGCTCATAATGGCATTGGTTGTATCTCGTTTACCGTAAAAAGAGACACTAATGTAGGGAATATTGTATTTTTCTTGCATCTTTCGTGTGAGAGTAATGAGCGACTTTGCACATACAATGACATTAAGTTTGGCACTATGAGCCATTTGAATATTTTCAATTCGTCCATCTCCTGCTAATGTGGAGACAATTTTGATACCAATTTTTTCTAAAATAGGTGTATATTGCCACATATCACCCGTTACATTGTACTCTCCAATTAAATTTATTCCAAATGGATGAATCTCTTGAGGCTCTTTGGTTCCTATGAGTTGATGAAGCACCGCCTCACCGCCCAATCGACTGCCCAAATTTTTACCCCCTACAAATCCTGGTGAGTGTACTACAACCATGGGAATACCATATTTTTCTTGCATTCTTGAAGCTATGTTATCCATATCATCGCCAATCATAGCCGTTACACACGTCTCGTAAATAAATAGAGCTTTGGGATTTTTGTGAGCTACAATATACTCTATAGAGGCTTCAAGCTTTTTGTGACCTCCGAAGATGACATCATTGGTTGTAATATCCGTTGAGTATCCCATCACTACATTATTCTCTCCCTCCCAGCTTGTGGGTGTAGCTCTTGTCTCCCACGATGCTCCGATACACGTCGCAGGTGCATGGACGAGATGAACCGCATCCGCATAAGGAAAAAGGGCAATTTGCGCCCCTTCAAAAGCACATCCTCCGCTGGTTGCACCTGGTTTGGGTTTGTCGCAACTTGACTTTTTTTTCTCATTATGGCTACATGCAGACTCATTTAAAAGTTCACGAATTAATTTTTTATTTATCATTTATCTCACACCCATACTATTTATTCAAAAATATAAATGCAATAAGTGTTCCATTTTTAAAACAAGATGATACCAATAACCCTCTCAATCCATGTAGAATTTTATGGGTATTTGTGTATAATGTTGTAATTTATATTTATTAAGGATTTTTCAAATGTTAGATTGGTTATTAAATCTGTTGGGTTTTGGCGGTGAGAATAGAAACGGATACAATAAAGGCTTGATTAATGAACTTCAAAAAGAGCATGAACAACTTTTGGGTAAACTTGAAAAAATCCAAAGTAATATGAGTCTGCTTAATGAATATATGATCAAAAAAAATATTGATGAGTTTAAAGTTGAATTGCTCTCCTATTTCATGAAAGAGGAGTTTAAATTCCATAAATATCTTAATGAGTTTTACAAAGCCGATGGAGCAACGCTTGCGAATATAAAAAAATGCGAAGAGGATTTGAAAGATATGAAAAAAGATATTATCGCCCAACTTGATAAAAGTATGGGAGAGGATGCGATGTTCAATGACAAAGTCACCAAAAATATCAACAATGCCATCTATATCATGAAAAGCCGTAGCGAACTTCAAAACAGAGAGTTGGTTGATTTATACAAAAAATAGTCACTTGCAAAGTGACTCTTATTAAAATAATAGTAATATATCCTCTAGCAAAAAACAAAAAGGTTCTATTATGAGTGGATATATGATTTTCTCAGGGACTGCCAACCCCAAACTCACTCAAGATATTGCAGATTATCTTGAGTTTCCTGTGGCAAAAGCCAATATCAATAAATTTTCAGATGGCGAGATTAATATTCAAATCACCCAAAGTGTAAGGGGCAAAGATATTTTTATCGTTCAGCCCACATCAGCTCCTAGCAATCAAAACTTGATGGAGTTGCTTATTATGACTGATGCACTCAAACGCTCTTCTGCCAAATCGATTACCGCCGTTGTCCCCTACTACGGCTACGCCAGACAAGATAGAAAAGCGGCTCCTCGTGTGCCTATTACCGCCAAACTCGTCGCCAATCTTATGGAGACTGCGGGGATTACGAGACTCGTGACGGTTGATTTGCACGCTTCGCAAATCCAAGGGTTTTTTGATGTACCTGTCGATAACCTCTACGGCGCTATTATCTTTATGGATTATATCAAACGCAAAAATCTCAAAAATCCCATCATTGCTTCGCCCGATATTGGCGGTGTAAGTAGGGCAAGATACTTTGCCGATAAGTTGGGACTTAATATGGCGATTGTTGATAAGCGACGTGAAAAGGCTAATGAATCGGAGGTAATGAACATTATCGGAGATGTCAAAGGCAAAGATGTCATTTTGATTGACGATATGATTGATACAGCAGGTACCATGGTACACGCCGCAACAGCACTCAAAAAACTAGGAGCAACATCGGTAATGGCGTGTTGTACGCACCCCGTGCTTTCAGGTCCCGCTTACGAACGACTCAAAAGCGGGGATTTGGATGAGTTGGTTGTCTCCGATACCATTGCACTCAAACAAACGTGTGCCAAAATCAAAGTACTCTCGACGGCCTCTATGCTAGGCGAAGTGATTCGACGAGTCCACAACAACGAGAGTGTCAATTCACTTTTTGAAACCAAATAGAATAGAAGATCAATGAAACAAGAAAATATTCGCAACTTCTCCATCATCGCCCATATCGACCACGGCAAAAGCACTTTGGCCGATAGAATCATACAAGAGTGCGGTGCTATTGAAAATCGCAAAATGTCCAATCAAGTGATGGATACCATGGATATCGAAAAAGAGCGTGGCATTACCATCAAAGCCCAAAGCGTACGACTCGATTACATCAAGGATGGAGAACACTATATCTTAAATCTTATCGATACCCCAGGACACGTTGATTTCTCTTATGAAGTAAGTCGCTCTTTGGCCTCTAGTGATGGGGCATTATTGATTGTCGATGCAGCCCAAGGAGTCGAGGCACAAACCATTGCCAATGTCTATATCGCCATGGAAAATGAACTCGAACTTTTGCCCGTCGTCAATAAAATCGACCTTCCCGCCGCCGACCCCGATAGGGTGCTTACCGAGGTTGAGGAGGCGATAGGACTTGATTGTACCGAGCATAATTTGGTCTCTGCCAAAACGGGTCAAGGAGTCAAAGAGCTTATTGATACCATCATTCGACGCATTCCACCCCCAAAAGGAGATACCAATGCTCCCTTGAAAGCTCTCATTTACGATAGTTGGTTTGATAACTATTTGGGAGCTTTGGCACTCATTCGAGTCTTTGATGGTAGCCTCAAAAAAGGGGATATGGCGTACATTATGAACAAACAAGCACAACACCAAGTGCTTGATTTGATGTTTCCTCACCCCCTTGCACCCATTAAGACCAACGAAATTGCTACGGGCGAAGTGGGCATTGTCGTTATGGGACTTAAAACCGTCGATACGCTTCAAGTAGGCGATACCATTACCTTAGCCAAAAATAAAACCGCACAAGCCATTGATGGGTTTGAACCTGCCAAATGCTTTGTTTTTGCAGGCATTTACCCCATTGAGACCGACAAATTTGAAGAGCTTCGGGATGCGCTTAATAAACTCAAACTCAACGATAGTTCTATTAGCTTTGAACCTGAGAGTTCTTTGGCTTTGGGTTCGGGATTTCGTACGGGATTTTTGGGTATGTTGCACATGGAGGTTATCAAAGAGCGACTTGAACGAGAGTTTGATTTGGATTTGATAGCTACCGCTCCTACGGTTGTCTATAAAGTCCTTAAGACCGACAGAAGCGAAGTGATGATTCAAAATCCTAGCGAACTGCCCGAACCTCAAAAAATCGAAACGATTTACGAACCCTATGTCAAAGCAACCATTTTGACTCCCCAAGAGTTTGTGGGTAATATTATCAAGCTTCTCAACGACCGTAGAGGTGTGCAAATCAAAATGGACTATCTCAACGAAACACGGGTATTGTTGGAGTACGATATACCTATGAATGAAATCGTTATGGATTTTTACGACAAGCTCAAATCCACTACCAAAGGATACGCCTCGTTTGATTACGAACCTATTGGCTTTAGAGAGGGTGATTTGGTCAAACTCGATATCAAAGTAGCGGGTGAAGTTGTCGATGCTCTCTCTATTATTGTACCGCAAGAAAAGGCACGTAATCGAGGATTGGCGTTTGTTAATTCGCTCAAAGAACTCATCCCTAGACAACTCTTTGAAGTGGCTATTCAAGCAAGTATTGGCAACAACGTTATTGCAAGAAGCAACGTCAAATCAATGGGCAAAAACGTCACAGCCAAATGTTATGGAGGGGATATTACTCGTAAACGAAAACTCCTCGAAAAACAAAAAGCGGGTAAAAAGCGCATGAAGTCGATTGGCAAAGTAGAGGTTCCCCAAGAGGCATTTATGGCGGTACTCAATATCGAAAGTTAATGGGTACACTCTTTCATCTTCATCTTTTTGCTGCTATTGCATGGATAGGGGGTTCGGTCTTTTTGTTTGTACTAGGAGTCTCTATTCGCAACAAAGCCGACCAAAAAAGGGTCTATCCCATCATTGGACCCATCTTTGGTTACTTTGAAATCGTGATGTTGATTGTATTGGTAGCTACAGGTATTGCGATGATAGTGGATAATGGACTTATCCAAAGCCTTTTTGATACTACGATTAGCCACGAAGTTATCGATTCATTACGCAAAAAACTTCTATTGGTACTTATTATCGTTGTGCTTACCGCCATTCATACCACTATCGCTTTTAAAACCATTCACAAAGAGCGAACCCCGCAAGAGAACTTCTTCTCACGGGGTGCATCGATGTTGATTTTTATCCTCAATCTTGTGGTATTGCACTATGCGATTATTATTAGAGATATTTTGTAGTCCTTTTGGCTCCAAATGTCTCATTGGGTGCTAAGGTTTTTTTAATTTAGCCTGTTCGAGTTCCCAATACTCCATGGCAAAGCTTTGGCTTAGTGAAATGGATTGGTATCCTCCGAGTCTATCGGCTTGAAGTACGGCTCTCATGGTGTGGGTGATAATATCATCGATAATCTTTGCCTCTTTTTCATCTTTGCCAAAGCTTACTACGCCAAATCCTTCAATCACGGCGTAGTTGGGTGCGGGATTAAGCATCGTTTCATGTTGAGCAAACGCCAAAAAATAGGCCTCGTACTCACCCATATACTCTTGCATTTGCACCTCAATCTCTTCACCTTTTTGGATAACCAAAGGGTGGCGTTTGGTGCGAATGATGTGTTCGGGAGTCAAAACTCCACGGTAGAGCTTCTCGATAGGCAAAGAGGCGTAGTGGAGTGCTAGTGGAGAGTTGTTGAGCAGTGTGACGACTTCAAACCCTTTGTAGTGACTCACTGTACGCTCTAACATCTCCAAATCAAACGCCTCTTGCGGGATAGATTGAATTTCAAATGAAGCATTTGTTTCCAAAAACGCCTCAGCTTTGGTGACGGCATCTATCATTTTATCGTACGATTTTCGAGCATCGTTATCAAAAGTAAAAATCCCATGATGGTGCAAAATAATCCCTCCGCACCTCTGCCAATCTGCATCACGGCTCATTTCGTAGATTTTTTGAGCCAAAAGAAACCCTGGCATGACATAATCAACAATCAAAAAATCAGGAAACAACGCAGCGATATGCTCTTTGCCATGCAACGAGTTGGAAATGGTTACAATCGCATCGGCGTGGGTGTGATCGACAAATTTAAAAGGGATAATGGCATGAAGTATCGCTTCTACCGAAGGGTTGGGGGCTGTTTTGTCAATCATCGCTGCTTTTTGTTGAGCTACCATATCGCTATCGCTTAGGTTCTCAAGCTTTGCCATTTCGTGCAAGGTTTTGAGTCTCACGGGAGCAAATCCTTGTGATTGAATCGAAACCAAATCCCATCCGCTTCCTTTGACATAGAGAATCTCCTCTCCATCTACCACGCTTTTGAGCGAAGTGTTGCCTCCGCCATGTAGCACCAATGCATCGTTTTGTCCCAATAGATTGGAGGTATAGACCCGCAAAGCCAAATCTTGAAACGTTTGAGCCTTTGTGTCGCAATAGAGGTTTGTCATTATTTTAACACTTCAAGTTCATCGGTATATTTCTTCTCGCAAAATGGCTCATAGCTTGATTTATAGACTCCATAGTGAGCCGAAGCTTTGTGACCATCGAGTGCTGCTTCATCTCTCCACGACTCGACTGCCATAAATTTTCTTGGATTGTTTTCGTATTGAAAAATATCGTAAAAGATACATCCATCGGAAGCTTTGCTAGGTGCTACCATGGCACTAAGCAACTCTTTCATCTTGGCTTCACATCCCTCTTTGGCGATAAAGGTTACTCGTTTGGTTATTGTCATCTGTTCTCCTAACTCAATCTAGCATCAAGAGGATGCTAATGAGTTTATTTTATTGTGTATTTTATCGAAAACTTCTTTTAATTCTATCAACTTCAATGTTTTTTAAAAGTACCACTCTAGCTTACTTCTTGTTTCACCTCGTGAAAATAGTGTATTTTAATGCACCCAAAAGCCAATTTGCAAGAAATTCCTTTCAAATTGATACCGTAAAGGTGCAATAAATCGACACCCTACA
This sequence comes from Sulfurovum sp. FS08-3, assembly GCA_000830175.1. GTDB lineage: Bacteria > Campylobacterota > Campylobacteria > Campylobacterales > Sulfurovaceae > FS08-3. Next base: position 12,341 of record JQIS01000066.1, read on the forward strand.
GTTATTTTGCAAACTCTCCTGAGGTGGAACGAGAAAAAGATATTAACGCATGGCTCTTTTGAACTCTATCCATTGAGCCACTTTGGCAATAGTAGCTTCGTCGTGAATGTTGAGTTCTAAAATATCGACATTGGGTTTGAGTTTGCGTGCCTCTTTTTTTTGGGTCTCCATATCGTAGTCAAAATAGGGCAAAAGGTCGGTTTTGGTAATGAGTATCAAGTCGGCTTGACGAAACATTACGGGGTATTTGGCTATTTTGTCGTTGCCCTCGGGGACGCTTACGAGTACGATATTGAGATGCGTCCCCACGTCGTAGGAGGCAGGGCAGACCAAATTGCCCACATTTTCGACAAAACAGACATCAAGTTGCTCCAAAGGCATGGCGTGTAATCCTTTGTGTACCATAAAAGCATCGAGGTGACAGGCACTGCCCGTTTGGATTTGATAGGCGGGTATTCCGTGGGCTTTGAGTCTATCGGCATCACGACTCGTCTCCAAATCCCCCTCAATCACGCCAAATCTAAACGATACCTTGTTGGCAAACTTTTCAAGCAACGCCGTTTTTCCGCTTCCAGGGCTTGACATAAGATTGATAGCGAGTACGCCGTGTTTGTCAAAATGTGCTCGATTGTGTCCTGCTTCGTGGTCGTTTTGTTTGAGTATCTTTTCAATGACATTGAGCGTCTTTTTATCATTGAGTTGGGGGTTGGCGTGGAGATTGTGCAATCTCTCATCCTCGTGGTGGTGGTGATTCTCCTCGTGAGGGGTTAGGCTGCATCCGCAATCTTGACACATTTTTTGCTCCTTTTTAAGAATATACAAACATTATACCATAAATCAAAGAGTCAAATTTTAAGAGAAATTCCAATATGATTAGAAACAATAGATCAAAAAGCAGGTTAAGCCATGAAGATAGAACAATTTACAAATCAAACCCTTTTGTTTTTGGGTAAAAGTGAGCTATTTGGTGACAAAGAGATTATCAATTTTTTGACTCCCAAGGGTATCGGTTTTGGTCGTAGCTATGAGGGACAAAAGCATATCGTAGCCCATCGCACCATCAACCCTCTTGAGGAGGATATATCCCATAGAGCCTATGAAATGGGAGCGACTTTTTATACCATGGAGGCGTTTGAAAAAGCCATGAGCGACAATCTTGATAGCAACGCTCTTCTCATGAGCATCAAGCTAAGCCATGACAATCAACGCCTAAGACGTATGCTTCTTAATGAACACTTAAGCGATGAACTCTATCTTAAATTGCTCAATCTCTATGGGTGGGAGGAGGAGAGCTTTGGCGATAGTTCCAACGATAGGGATGTGCTTATGGCGACACTCAAACGCTTTTTGGATCTCAATTTCAATGAAACCGATCTCTACTTCTCACCGCTTTCGCTTCTCAAACTTGCCAAAGAGAGCGATAATGCAGAGCTACTTTTGGCGATGATAGATTTCCCCTCTGTAAGCTTTTTGCAAAAAAACAAAACCCGTATCACCCTCCAAGAAGCCCTAGCCCAAAGCCCTCACATCAACCGCAAAATAACCAAAAAACTCCTAAGTTTGAGAGATGATGCTATTGCATTTTTTATCGCTTCCAACGAAGCCGTGGAGCTTGATATTCTCAAAACCCTCTACGGTAAATCCAAAAGTATCAACCAAGCACTCGCCTCCAATCGTGCTATCGATGATGCACTCTTTGAAAAACTCCTCGATGAGTATGCGATACTGCTCCAATATCAGCCCATAAGCATGAAGCGTTACGCCATGGCTCAAACATTGCCCCATGCCCATGCCATTATCGCTACCAATCACGCCCTAGATGATGAAGTCATAGAGGAGCTTTTTGCAAATGCCCAGGCGACGCTTATGCCTGTTTTGTTGCTCAATCCTAGACTCAACCAAAGCTTCATCGAGCGACTCTATCGCACAAACAACCCCGATTTATACCCCTCTATCGCCCGACACCCCAATACCCCCATCGAGACTCTTCAAGCCCTCTATGAGCGTGATATTTATGCGGTTACACTCGCACTTGCCGCCAATCCAAGCACACCCATAGAGATACTTCAAGCTCTCTACCGTGAGGATTTTGAACTCCACAAAGCCCTAGCCTCCAACCCCTCTACTCCGCTAGAGATTCTCAACATCCTCAAAATCGATACAAGATTGAGAAATGAACTCACCCATAATAAGACCTTTACTGATAGCATCATCAAATCGCAGGGGCTTTATTGGTAGGTATCTTTGCAAATAATTGACCTTATGCACTTAAAAATACCCCATTGTAATACTTTTTTAGCTGTAGGTTCGGCTGTAGGTTCGGCTGTAGCCGAACATTTGGAGGCTTGAATGCTTAAAACTCGGCTAAAGCCGAGGCTATCAACGCCCTTAAATATATTTGGCTATAATACTTCAACTTTTTAAGGGGCAATCTATGGTGGATAAAAAGATAGATATTGGCAAAGATAATAGCGGTATAGCTAATAGTGGGGATAACAACACCATCCAACAAACCAACCATATTAATAAGAAGTACTTTTTAAAAGCCAGTAATCTTACGATTGTAGGGGTTGGGCTTTTGGTTGTGGTGGGTATAACGCTGTCGGTATCCAATAGTGGTATCAATAGAAGTTTTAATAATATCAGTGATAGTAATATAACTGTAAATAATGGCATCAACGATAAAACATTGCAGATGATTATGTCTAAATATGAACAAGAAGTAAACAACCTCAAAGCCCAACTTGAAAAAGCTCCATCTCTAGAGGTATATCAAGAACTCTACAAAGCCCAAAAAGAACTTGCAAAGAAAACACAAGAGTTGGCTACCTTGCAACAAACCATCAACACCATTAAACCAAGCGATACCATTCTCAATCAAGCCAAAAAGATACTTGATACCAAAGGTACAAGCCAAGCGATTAAATATTTGCAAGGCGAAGCCGTTAAACAAGAGAAAGAGCAAGTCGATAAAGCCAATAAAAATCTAGCTAAAAGCTATCAACTTCAAGCCCAACTCCTCATAGTCGAAAACCGCTACGACGAAGCCAAAGAGGCTTATGAGAAGATGACCCAATACGATAGAAGCTTTGATGCACTCTTTGAATACGCACTTTTTTTACAAAACCAAAACCACTTTAGAGAAGCAATCAAAGGGTATGAAAATCTACTCGATTTAAAGCTAAGTCAAGAAGATAGAGCTAGAACCCTCAACAACCTAGCCGTTCTCTACAGCGACCAAAACCAACACCAAAAAGCCCTCAAAGCCTACCAAGAGGCACTCAATATTCGAAGAGACCTAGCCAAAGCCAACCCCTCGGTTTATAATCCTTATGTTGCTAATACCCTCAACAACCTAGCCATTCTCTACAAAGCCCAAAACCAAAACCAAGAAGCCCTCAATGCCT
>JQIS01000066.1:15757-31657 GCA_000830175.1 Sulfurovum sp. FS08-3
GGCATACGGTAAACCACCCCCCTATCGTTCTCTCGATTACCCGCTGCTACGATACTCCACCCTTTGGGAAGCTCATAATCCCCTACTTTTCTATCAAGTACCAACTGATACGCCGAAGCCTGAACCGCAGGAGGAGCAGAGTTGATTTCATCGAGAAACAAAATGCCTTTGGAAGCATTATCGCTTTTGGGCAAAAAACTAGGCTTCGCCCAGACTCCCTCATTGGTCGTACTATCAAAAAAGGGAATGCCCTTAAGGTCGGTAGGGTCAAGGAGCGAAAGACGCAAATCAATAAACTCCATATTTTGCTCTCTCGCAATGGCTTTGACAATCGAAGATTTCCCAATCCCCGGCGCCCCCCAAATAAAAACGGGTAACTTTTGCTCTATCAATTTACTAACGGTATCGGTAATGTGCGAGGGTTTCATGGTTTAGTTTCTTTTGTTTTTGATTTTATATCACTATTTGTCTTAAATTACCAACTATTTTCCTCTCGTTCCATCCTCTCCCAAGGTGGAATGCCTATTGAAGAAGGAGATCTACCCGTAGGTGTAACCGTGTCACACACCTCCATGCCCAAATTGTACCATTTTTCCAATTCCAAAACATTTTGTGCGACATGGTCGCACCTACAGCTTCACAACAGTAGGTGTGACCGTGTCACACTATCGACTTTCAACCTCTTCTATCCACTTCAAAAGTTGTTGAGCCCAATAGACATCTCGATAGTGCTTTTGAGTGACAATCTTTTTAGCTTCCTCTAATCCTTTTTTATCTTGTTTTAAATAATCAACCCCAATGATTAAAATCTTTGCATAATAAAGCTCATACGCCCTTGGATTAGTTTGGGCTAGGTCTCTATAGAGCGTTAGTGCCTCTTGATAGGCTTTGAGGGCTTCTTGGTGTTGGTTTTGGTCGCTGTAGAGAATGGCTAGGTTGTTGAGGGTAGTAGCTACATCGGGATTATAAACCGAGGGGTTGGCTTGGGCTAGGTCTCTACGGATATTTAGTGCCTCTTGGTAGGCTTGGAGGGCTTCTTTGTTTTGGTTTTGGTCGCTGTAGAGATTGGCTAGGTTGTTGAGGGTCATAGCTACATCAGGATTATAAACCGAGGGGTTGGCTTGGGCTAGGTCTCTACGGATCTTTAGTGCCTCTTGATAGACTTGGAGGGCTTCTTGGTTTTGGTTTTGGTCGCTGTAGAGAATGGCTAGGTTGTTGAGGGTCATAGCTACATCAGGATTATAAACCGAGGGGTTGGCTTGGGCTAGGTCTCTATAGAGCGTTAGTGCCTCTTGATAGGCATTGAGGGCTTCTTGGTTTTGGTTTTGGGCTTTGTAGAGAATGGCTAGGTTGTTGAGGGTATCGGCAACATCGGGATTATAAACCGAGGGGTTGGCTTTGGCTAGGTCTCTACGGAGCTTTAGTGCCTCTTGATAGGCATTGAGGGCTTCTTGGTTTTGGTTTTGGGCTTTGTAGAGAATGGCTAGGTTGTTGAGGGTATTATAGAGAAAAACATCACTTATGGATACGATTGGTAACAGGAGGAGCTAACCGATTAGCCTGTTAGAGAATTATCAGCTCTATTTACAAGAAGCTCTAAAGAGTCAATATTATGAAGACTTAGGGTATTTAAGAGAGATTTTATAAACCCCTCCCCGCTTAGGAGTATAGGGAGGGAAAACTATTGGGAGATAACGAATGAATGGTTTTGGACTATCTTACACAGTCGAAGAAGTAGTCGGTTTTGGCTATATCTTTGGTCTCTTCATCGAGTTGATCAAGTACACCGTTTACAATCCATGTCAAAAGGTTCAATGCTCCTTTGTACCCACTAATAGAGTATCTATGGAGGTGGTGTCTATCAAAGATAGGGAAACCAATACGAATAAGTGGAATGCCCGTATCACGATAAAGCTCTTTACCATAAACGTTACCTATCAAGAAATCGGTAGGCTCTGTAAAAAGCAAACTTCGTAAGTGCCACAAATCTTTGCCCATCCAAATGTTGCAATCATCTTTCCAATCGGATTTGGAGATGATAGCTTGCATATCCTCTTCCCAGCCTTTTCGGGGTGCGTTGTTGCACAATACATGGGTAGGAATACCGCCCATCTCAACGATGAAGCTCACAAGCCCCAAGAGGAAATCGGGATCACCATAGATGGCAAACTTTTTGCCGTGCATATAGGGGTAGCTATCTTGCATCGCATCGACAAGTTGCGCTCTTTGGGTTTTGAGAGCCTCGGGGACATCTTTGCCTGTAAGTTTGCTAAGCATCATCACAAACTCATCCGTACCGCTCAAACCAATGGGATTGCACGTCTCATAGATTTGCTTCCACTTGTTTTTAATGGTTTTTGCCGTTTGGATAGTGGAGTACTTTTGGAGCGAAATAGTCGCTTTGGCATTGATGGCTGTTTTAGCATCTTCCAAAGTTGTACCACCTGCATAGAGGCTATATCCTCCCGCACCTGTATTCCACTGCTCCTCATGGTCACCTAGCATGACGATTTTGTCGGAGAACATTTTGCCAATCTCTTTAATCTCCGCCAAGCTTCCAAGGTAAGGCTCAAAACCTGGGATGATGTTGATACGCTCTTCATCTTTGACACTCGCCTCTTTGCCAATGCTAAGTTGTTCGAGTATCGATTTCATCATGTTGTCATAACCTGTAATGTGGCTACCTACAAACGATGGAGTGTGGGCATAGGTGATAGGAAGATTATCCAATTCACCCTCTGCCTCTTCTCTTGCACCGATGATAAAAGCACCCAAGTCATCTCCGATAACCTCTGCCATACAAGTAGTAGAAACCGCAATATGATCGGGTTTGTACATAGCGTTACAGTTTCTCAAACCATCTTTCATATTGGCAAGTCCACCAAATACCGCAGCCGATTCGCTCATAGAATCCGATACGCAAGGCGTTGGTTCTTTGAAGTGACGTGTGAAGTAGCTTCTAAAGTAGGCTACACACCCGTGACTTCCGTGAACGTAAGGCATAGTGTTTTCAAATCCAAGACCTGCCATAATCGCACCCAAAGGCTGACACGCCTTAGCGGGGTTGATGGTGATAGCTTCTCTAGCTAAGTTTTTCTCTCGGTAATCCCAAGACTTTGTCCACTGAGCAATCTCTTCAACTTTGGCTGGATTAACCGCTCCCATAGCACTCTCAAACTCTTTTTTGGCAGCAAGAGAAGTTTGATACTCCTCTTTCAAAAAGAGTTTTTGTCCATTTACTATATTTTCTACATCTTGCATCTTACGCTCCTATCTCTTCTTTTTCCCATGGTGCTTTGGTGTGTGACCATACGGGTGAGTTCATTGCCAAATCCATATCTTTTGCAAAAATTGCAAAGGCATCGTATCCATGATAAGGACCACTGTAATCCCATGAGTGCATTTGTCTAAAGGGCAATCCCATCTTTTGGAATACATACTTCTCTTTGACACCACTAGCTACCAAATCGGGTTTGAGTTTTTTGACAAACTGTTCCAATTCGTACTCGTTTACATCGTCATAGATGAGTGTACTTCGTGCAATATCCTCTTTGGTTCGTTTGTAGTCATCACCGTGACCAAACTCATACCCTGTACCAATGACTTCCATACCCAAATCTTCATAAGCACCAATAACGTGTCGTGGTCTAAGCCCTCCAACGTAAAGCATTACTTTTTTGCCTTCCAATTTTGGTTTGTATTTAGCAATCACAGCATCGGTCATAGCGGTGTATTTGGCGATCATCGCTTCGGTTTTTGCTTGAATCTCTGGCCCAAAAAACTCAGCGATTTTTCGTAAACTCTCTGTTGTTTTGCTAGGTCCAAAGAAGTTGTACTCCATCCAAGGAATACCAAACTCTTGCTCCATGTGTCGGCTAATGTAGTTCATACTTCTATAGCAGTGGAGTAAGTTGAGTTTTGCTTTGGGTGCGATTGCCATCTCTTTGTACGACGCATCCCCGCTCCATTGAGCAATGACTCTAAGCCCCATCTCTTCAAGCAAAATTCTACTTGCCCACGCATCTCCACCGATATTGTAATCCCCAATAATGGCTACATCGTAATCTGTCGAGACGAAATCTTTTCGATAACTTGCATCGGGCATTACCTCATCACGAATCATATCGTTGGCAATATGGTGACCCAATGATTGCGAAACCCCACGGAAACCTTCACAAGAGACGGCTACGGTTGGCTTGTCACTTGCTTTTTTGTGTACTTTGGCAACGGCTTGAATATCATCCCCAATCAAACCGATAGGACACTCTGATTGAATCGAGATACCGTTGTTGAGTGGAAAGAGTATATCGATCTCTTCAAGTGCTTTTTTAAGCTTTTTGTCTCCACCAAATACAATATCTTTTTCAGTAAAGTCTGTCGTGAAGTTCATCGTTACAAAAGTATCAATACCCGTTGTACCGATGTAATAGTTTCTTCTACCCGCTCTACTGTATTGCCCACAACCCACAGGTCCGTGGCTAATATGAATCATATCTTTGATAGGACCCCAAACAACCCCTTTGGAACCTGCATACGCACACCCTCTTTGGCTCATGACACCTGGGACGGTTTGTTTGTTGCTTCGTGTCTTATCACAAGCACCCTTTACACCCTCTGGAGTATCGACACCCAAGTGTTTGGCTCTGTTTTTTTTGGCTTTATCTGGATAGATTTTTAAAACCTCTTCAATGGCTTCTTTTTGTAAAGCTTCTAATGTTTCTGACATTTTCCTCTCCCTTTTCTATTTAATATTTCTTCTTGGATTAAGGCAAAGCCTCAATCCAATTCATCTCACTAAAGCTACGCCTTTGGCGAGATTACGCTATGGTTTTTTTGAATTAAGGCAAAGCCTCAATCCAATTCATCTCACTAAAGCTACGCCTTTGGCGAGATTAAATTAAAGTTTTTCTTGAATTAAGGCAAAGCCTCAATCCGATTCATTTCACTAAAGTGGACTCGTTCCCACTGTCCTCAGTGGGAATGCATACGTAGGTTCAAACGCTAATATATGCATTCCACCTCAGGAGAGGTGGAACGAAATTCGTTCGACCATTACGCTACTTTAACTCGATAAAGGTTCATATCGTCAAGCTTTTTGCAAAGATCTTTAGTCGCATCACCATCTACAGATTTTGAAATCTCTGAAATTTGGTATTTGTTGGTGTAATAGATCATTTTGTATCCATCTTTGGCTTGTACATCGGTGTTTTCATAAAAATCTACAAACGCCGTATGAGCAAAAGTACCCTCTGGGACGGTAAGAGTTTCCAATTTTGCACCCTCTCGTGTTTCGCTTGTCAATGTTACAGTTTTGCCTGTAGCATCAATGCCCTCTTTTACTTTTTCAATAACTTTATCAAAGCTTACATTATTACCTTCACTTGCTGGAAAGTGGTATCCGCATACAAACATATTTTTCTCCTCTTTTTATCTATTGTATTTTTTAATTCTTTTGTAGGGGTAGCCCTCGTGGCTACCCAAATATTAAGGATTACGCATCCTCTGCTTTTTTACCGATAGCGTCTTCTTCTACTTCTTCTTCGAGACCAAACTCCATCAATAGATTTTCAAGGTCATCCATCTCTAGTGGAGTAGGGATTACTTTGAGGTCATTGGCGATGATTTTTCGAGCCAATTCTCTGTATTCCATAGCTTGATCACTATTGGGAGCAAATTCAACAACGGTCATTCTTCTAAGCTCTGCTCTTTGGACGTGGTTGCTTCGTGGTACGAAGTGAATCATTTGCGTTCCAATTTGCTCTGCCAAGTTTTTAGCCAAATCGTACTCTTTGTCTGTCATACGAGCATTACAGATAAGACCTGCAAGTCTTACTCCACCTGTATTGGCGTATTTCAAAATACCTTTTGAGATGTTGTTAGCCGCATACATCGCCATCATCTCGCCTGACATTACGATATAAATCTCTTGTGCTTTTCCTTCACGAATAGGCATCGCAAATCCACCGCACACAACGTCACCCAAAACATCGTAAGAGACAAAATCCAAATCATCATCGTAAGCACCCTCTTCTTCGAGGAAGTTGATAGCTGTAATTACCCCACGACCTGCACAACCAACACCAGGCTCTGGACCACCAGACTCTGTACACATAATGTAACCCTCTGTTATTTCGTTGTTGTCTGGGTGAAACTCATCCGCTCCTGGCTTACATACATCTTCGAGTTCCAAATCTTCAACCGTTCCCGCCTCTGAGGCTAGTTGCATAATCGTACTTTGTGCTTTTTCATGAAGAATCAATCGTGTTGAGTCCGCTTTGGGGTCACAACCAACAATTAATATTTTCTTACCAAAATAGTGACACATAGCCGCCAATGTGTTTTGAGAAGTTGTTGATTTACCAATTCCACCTTTGCCATAAAATGCAATTTGTCTTAATGCAGACATCTTGTCTCCTTTTTATTCTAAATTTGTTTCACAAGCTATTAATGCACATAGTGTTCCACAATATCAAAAAAAGAAAAAAAATTTTAAAATTTTTTGCAAAGCCCTAAAATAGGGAGTTTGAAGATAAATTAGGAGTTCTTTTGTATGAATTATATAAGCAAATAATTGTTATTTGTTGCGATACATTTTTGATGTAAGTAGGGTTACATTTACGAAAGAAGAGCATCGGTTAAGTACTGCAAACCCTATTGCGTCCGCTCTCTTTGGCTTGATAGAGGAGTTTATCGGCTTGTGAATAGAGCTGTTTTTCATCTTTGATCTCTTTTGCATTTTTGCACAAAAGTCCTACAGAGATAGTGACATAGGGGCTTACAAGACTGCTTTTGTGTCTGATTTTGAGATTTTCGATAGTGGTTCGGATGGAGTTGGCAAACTCCAAAGCATTCTCTTTGTTTTGGGTTTCAAAAATGATACCAAACTCCTCGCCCCCCAAACGACAACAAAAATCATCGGCTCTTTTGAGAGAGTTTTTAAACGATGCCGCCAACGCAATAAGCACATCATCGCCCTTTTGGTGTCCGTAGGTATCGTTGTATTGCTTGAAGAAATCAACATCGCAAATCAAAAAGCAAATCACTTGATTGTTGCGTTTGGCACGATTGATGATTTTGGGTAGCATCTCGTTGAAGTAGCGTCGATTGTAGATTTGGGTGAGTCCATCGGTGATCGAGATGGCTTCAATTCTCTTTTTGTCGGTAATATCGTGAGAGATAGCAATGTATCCAGTTTTTTGCTCTTCTACATCAAAGAGAGGCAAAATGCGGGTATCAAGCCAATAGTAGCTCCCATCTTTTCGTCTGTTTTTGAGTTCCCCTTTCCATTCACCATTGTGGGTAATCGTATGCCAAATGGTATCGTACAACAGCAATTCTAACCCAACCTAAAAAGACATACAAGATATAAATCTGTCAAATAAAAGTTATTTAAAATAACTTTTATTTGACAGATTTATATCTTGTATGTCTTTTTAGGTTGGGTTAGAATTGCTGTTAAATAATTAATTTTTTACCATTTTAAACAATTTTACGCCAACTACGGCGATAGCACCGACAATCAATCCCACCAACAACTCGCTCACAAGTGAGGGCATAAAGTGGAGTGCTTCATGGAGTGCGTGCCAATTGTGCAGATAAATCCCACCCGCCACAAGCAGCATCGCCAATGTGCCAATAACCGCTAGAGATTGAATCACTTTGGGCAGTGCCGTGACAAAAAACTCACCCACCCTGCTCTCTCCACCATTGGTAGCGATAAGTTTGTAACCAAAATCATCCATGCGTACAAGAAGTGCCACAAGCCCATAAACGCCCACCGTAGCCAAAAATGCCACAAAGCTTACGACGGCAATTTGTACGCTCAACACCTCAGTCGCCACTGCACTAAGAGCGATAATAACAATCTCCACAGAGAGAATAAAGTCGGTGATGATAGCCGATTTGATTTTGGCTTTTTCATCGGCTAATATCTGCTCTTGGGATTTTTCTTCCAGCGTTTCGATAGCTTTTCGCTCTTGTTCGTGAGGCACGAAATACTCATAAATCTTCTCCGCCCCCTCAAAAGCCAAATAGACACCCCCTATCATCAAAATAGGCACAATAAGCCACGGTGCAAAGGCACTAAGCAAAAAAGCGATAGGCAAAATGATGACTTTGTTGATAAATGAGCCTTTGGTAATCGCCCAAATGACGGGTAATTCACGGCTTGAGGCAAATCCTGAGGCTTTTTGAGCATTGACAGCAAGGTCGTCGCCCAATATCCCCACTGTTTTTTTGGTGGCTACTTGGCTCATCGTAGTTATATCATCCATCAAGAGTGCAATATCGTCAAAGAGTGCAAAAAAACCTGATGCCATATTTTTCCTTTTTTAGGTGATATTGTACCATAACAAAAATTTATCTAGCAATCCTCAAAATAGTTTTGCCATATCGAATGCCCCAACCCAAAAATAGAACAATCCATAAAGTACTGCTCAAATGAAAAAAGCCCATAAAAAAATTGATTTCACTCACATAAAACAGTGAACCCAAAACTCTTGAAACGATAACTATTTGCATCAAAACAAAGAGTCCCACCAAGAACCTATCGGCGACAATGAGCAAGGGAGGCACGGCGTGTCCCATGGTCACACGGCTACCAAATCCAATCAAAAGATTCAGCACAAATCCCAAAGCAAAAGTATGCAAAGAGAGCTTCATGGTATATATCTCCAAAACTGTTTCTACAAAATAAAAGATGACTCCCACATAAAACCAAATAAAAGAAACAACCATAATCAATATAATAGGGGGTGTTTTGCCGTAAATATTTAAATTCAAAACTATGTATCCAAAAAATACAAGGGCAATAGATGCTAAAATTTTGGATAAAAAGAGGAGTTCAAATTGCGAGACTACGCCTATAGATAAAAACAAAAGCAAAGAAAACTCTAAAATATATTTGGGTTTTTGCCATTTGGGTTTTTGGGTATAGACGCTGTAAAAATTAGGCACCATCTTCAAAGCAACCAAAAAAACCACATTAAGCAAATAGCCATAAAATATCAAAATTGATAAATTGATAGCAAAAACAATCTCTCCCAAAAGCAACATCGCACCCAAAAAAACCAAAGCACTTAAGAGATAGCTCTCTTTTTTATCTAAGCTTTTGCCTCTTTTGATGACTTTGTAAAAAACGGCTACTGTGGCAACGAGTGAACCAACGACCAGCATTTTGCCCAACAATACAAAACCAAAGAGTGTCAAGAGAGTCCCTATTTGCAACGCTATCCAGACAAAAAGATAGGTTTGTTGGGGTATGGGCAGCGAAGTGGAGTATCTAGGAATAACCGTCATCAAAAATCCCAAAAAAGCATTAGTAAAGACTCCAAAGAGCAATCCAAAACTGTGTAAGAGTGAAAAATCAACCTCTTTGCCTATTAGACTTAAAAAAGTTCCTATCATTGTATAAAAAGCAAAAAATAGCGTAGAGGCAAAAAAGAGTTGGTGCGGTTGGTCGCTAAAGCGTTCAAACCAACTTTTTTGTTTGAAGGGTTGTGTTTTTAGATGTGAAAATTGCATTATAAACTCCATTTTTAATTAGGAGTTATCTTATCTTATTTTAAAAATTTTTGAATTGATTTAAGTCAATACAAAGGGAGTTCCTTTGCATTGTGTGTTAGTTGGCAACTTTTTTGGCTAAATAGACCTTTTTGAAAGTGTCGATGAAAAGCAACAGTGAGCCTAGTATCATCATACCATCGGGCAAGATTCTAAACCACATCCATCCGCTCATTGACTCCAATAACTCTCTGCTTCTAGCTGCGTAGTAGCCAAGCGTGTGAGCTGTTGAAGTTTGCTCTACTCCTATTATCATCGTAGGTATTGCATAGATTATCACTCCAACCGTAATAAGCCAAAACGCCCATCTGCTCATGCTCTCATCCCACTCCAAACCTTTTGCAAGAGAGTTTGCTCTAGCTGTCATATAGATAAATGCAATAGAGATATATCCAAATGCTCCAAGCAACGCCACATGAGCGTGAGGCATAATCAAATAAGTCCCGTGCGAATAGTAGCTAATCGTTGGGGTATTGATAACCATACCCAAAAATCCTGCACCAAACCAGTTAAGAAAGGCACTTCCTGCAAGCCACATAAAAGGTACGCCAAAATCGAAATTTTTGCCTTCTGATTTGATATGGTTTTGTTCTTTAATTGCTTCAATCATCAAAAGAGCCAAAGGGAGCGGTTCAAGTGCCGAGAAGATTCCACCTATTGCAATCCAATATTCATCAAGCCCTTGCCAAAAATAGTGGTGTCCTACTCCCAAAGTGCCGCTAAACATGATCAACGCCAACTCAAAAAGCATCACTTTTTCGGCTGTTTTTTCTCGTACAAGTCCAAGTGCAACCGATAAGTAGGCTATAACCCCCGCCGCAAAAAGCTCAAAGGTAAGCTCTACCCAAAGGTGAACAACCCACCATCTATAGTAATCATCCACGGTATAATTGGGTGCGATTTTGTGTATCGGATACATTCCAGCTAAATAGAGTGTCGCTATACCAAAGGCTGACCAGATGATAGTACCTATAAGAAGTCTATTGCCTTTTGCGTTTCGTATCGTGCTATAGACCATACCAAACCACAATACAAGCCCCACAACAAGTCCTATATCCCAAACTCTAGCGAGGTTTAGAAGCTCTCTTCCTTCATTTCCAAGCCAAAACCAAGTGTCTCTCATGTGTCCTTGTGCGCCCATGTAGATACCCACAAGTCCACCAACACCTACAACAATCAAAGCACCCCAAAGCACATCTACGAGTTTTGGGAATCGTAAATCTTTCCCTGCAACGATAGGAGCAATCAAAAGTCCACCCACAAGCCAACCAATAGCAACCCAAATAATCGCAATATTGGTATGTAAAGCTCTTGTAACATTAAAGGGTAAAATATCTTGTGAAATGATAAAATGATCCGTAGGGTCTGCATAGATGTGTGCCAAATATCCCCCTAAAACCATCTGAATCAAAACAAACAGTGCCACGATTGGGATATATTTGAGCAGTTTCTCTTGTGAAGGGAAAATTTTTGTGATTTTTAGAGGCTGTGCTAACTCTCCATCTTGATGCTCTTTGTTGAAAATATACTCATACGCCATAAAGACAATAACAATCGTCAAAGCCCAAAGAAGTAAAAACTCTATCAAAGAGACCAAATGGCTATAAAACGTAACATCTTGATTCAATAAAGGCTCGGGTGGCCAGTTGTTTGACCAGCTTCTGCCATCATCGGCTGTGGGTCTTACTGTAGAAGCCACCAATTGCGACCAATCAAAAAATGCAGCAATAAGCTTAGCTTCATCTTCTCTTATGATACCACCTCTCCACGCTCTTTTGACATCTCCTTTGGTTAGGAAGTCCATAAGATAGGCTTTGTTGGCTTTGTAGGCCAATGCTGAAGCTTTGGTGTAAGTGACTCCCTCTTCTTTGAGAAAAGTTTGTTGTTTGACATCTTCGATTACTCTAGCTTTGATAGAGGCTTTGTGCATAGCATCCAAAGAGGCGAAATCTTTTTGGTAATACTCTTTTGCGTAGTAATCATTCAAAAACTCTGCTCGTTTGTGCAAAAATTCTGTCGTAAAATCGGGCCCCAAATAGGCTCCCATTCCCAAAAGTGACCCATAATCCATAAGGTCAAACTGTTGAAACATCGCTTTACCATTGACAATATCGTCATATGTATAGAGTACCTCACCATCCACCGAAACGACTTGTTTGGGAAGCGGTGGTACCTCTTTTGCAAGATTTGCTGTAAAGTAAATCAATATTGTTACCATAAAAATGGAAATGATCCAAAAAGATGCATATAAACTCTTTTTGCTCATGATTTTGTCCATTAGACTCATCTGTTACTCCTTGTTTTAATTACTACCTTTGTATAGTATTTGAAATAATAGAGTCTATAAGCTTAAATACTACTTGCATATAGCCTTTTAAATGGTATAATATTTTTACTATAATTTGTAAGTGAGAAAACATGATTATAAACAAAACTCAAATTTATGCCATACGAGTCTTGGAGTTATTAGCTCAACACAAAGAGACTCCCATCTCTGCCAAAACAATATCCCAAACTTTGGATATTCCCTACAAATACCTCACAAGAGTCATGACAAAGCTATCGCTATGTCAATTGATTGATTCATACAGAGGCAAAGAGGGCGGATTTGTCATTGCTAAATCGCCTTTGGAGATACAATTGCAGGACATTGTAGATATTTTTTCCAACGAATCACCCCATCAATGCATCTGTGCAGACGGCTCTATGTGCGGTCAAAATGGAAAATGTATCCTTCACGATAGATGGCAAAATTCCAAAGAGAGCATCCATCAATCGTTTTTAAACACAACCATTGGAGAACTTTCTACATAGTCATTAAAATTTATCCACCAAATAGGATAAAAAGAGTCTTTTTTAATATCTATTTAAGTAATAATTGGTATAACTCTATAAATGAAGATAACGTAATAGGAATTGGAATATGCGAAAAGAATGGTTAAAAGAGCGTACAAATGACCCTGTAAGAACGCAAATGTACTATGCCAAAAAGGGCATTATTACAGGCGAGATGGAATTTGTCGCCAAAATTGAGAATATTGAGCCAGAGTTTTTGAGGAGTGAAATAGCACGAGGGCGATGTATCATCCCCGCCAATGTCCATCATGAACATCTTGTGCCTATGGCAATTGGAATAGCTACAAAATGCAAAGTCAATGCCAATATCGGTTCATCGGCTTTGTCAAGTGATATTGATGGAGAGATTGAAAAAGTTGATGCGTCGCTCAAATACGGAGCCGATACGATTATGGATCTTTCAACGGGCGGAGACCTTGATGCGATAAGAAAAGCGGTTATTGCACATTCAAGCGTACCTGTTGGTACTGTGCCGATGTATCAAATCTTGCACGATTGCAACGACAAAATAGAAAATCTTACGATAGAAGAGATGCTCAAAACGCTTGAAAAACAAGCTTTGCAAGGAGTAAGCTACTTCACTATTCATGCAGGATTTTTGCTTCGATTTATGCCCCATGTTGCCAAACGAAAAATGGGAATTGTGAGTCGTGGAGGTAGCTTGATGGCGGCATGGATGATGCATTACCACAAAGAGAACCCCTTTTATGATGCTTTTGATGCTATTTTGGATATTTGTCGCAAATACGATGTAGCCCTCTCTTTGGGCGATAGTTTACGTCCAGGGTGTTTGTATGATGCCAGTGACGATGCACAACTAAGTGAGCTTAAAATTTTGGGCGAACTTACCTTGAAAGCGTGGGAAAAAGATGTACAAGTGATGATTGAGGGTCCTGGTCACGTACCGCTCAATCAAATCGAACGCAATATGAAGATCGAACGAGAGCATTGTCACGAAGCTCCTTTTTATATTTTGGGGCCTCTCACAACTGACATTGCCGCAGGATATGACCATATTAGCTCGGCTATTGGTGCAGCCGTGGGTGGATGGCACGGAGCATCAATGCTATGCTATGTAACGTGCAAAGAGCATTTAGGTTTGCCCAATGCCGATGATGTACGAGAGGGAATTGTCGCTTATAAAATCGCTGCTCACTCCGCTGATATTGCTAGAGGTCGCCCCAATGCGAGGGATGTGGATGATGAGATGAGCGATGCGCGGTACGGCTTTGATTGGAATCGTCAATTTGAACTCTCACTTGACCCCGATAAGGCCAGAGAGTACCACGATGAGACTTTGCCTCAAGATGTATTTAAAGAGGCAGAGTTTTGCTCAATGTGCGGGCCAAAGTTTTGCAGCTACAAAATCACGCAAAGCATCGTAGAGAAACACGCTCAAGAGATAGAGATGATGGAAGCGTAGAGTTTCCATTGGGATACAAGAGTAAAATTTTTGGAGGTTTAAAATGCATACATTGCACATTGATGTCAAAGATAGTGTCTATGAACATGTTATCTATCTGTTGCAAAGCATGAAAGATGTACATATCAAAAAAGATAGCATTACCAAGCAAGAACCTACCTTGTTGGAAAGGGTACAAGAGGCTGATGATGATATTAAACAGGGTCGTGTAAGTGAGTTTGATTTTAATGCCTTTAAAAAAGATTTAGATGAGCTATAGACTCAAATCCACCGATAGCTTTAATAAAAGAGCTAAGAAGTTTTTTCAAAAGCATCGGGATTTGGTCGATAGATTTGGAGAGGTTACGGTTAAACTATCCCAAGACCCCTTTGAGCCAAGCCTAAAAACCCACAAGCTCAAAGGAAAACTTGCCGATAAATATGCTTGTAGTCTTAATTACGAGTATCGTATCCTATTGACAATAGAGATTATAGAACAAGAAATCTATCTTATAGATATAGGTACTCACGATGAGGTCTATTAATAAATAATACTATGTTATAATTAACATAAACAAAGGAATAAAAAAATGACAAAAGAGTTAGTTTTAGAAGCATTGAGAAATGTAATCTATCCAGGGTTTACAAAAGATATTGTAACGTTTGATTTTGTAAAAGATGTAGCTATTGATGGTAGTAGAGTCTATTTGGTAGTAGAGATTACCTCCAGTGCGCCCGAAGTCAAGGCAGAGTTGGTAAGAGATATTGATATTGAACTTAAAAAGATTGGGGCAAGTGAAGTGATTCCTACCATCAACCAACCCCAAGCCCCACGCCAATTGAGCAACTCCATTAGCGGTAAAAATATCGCTCCTCATGTCAAAAACTTTGTCATGGTAAGTAGCGGTAAAGGCGGAGTAGGTAAATCAACAACATCGGTAAACTTAGCAATCGCTATGGCAATGCAAGGCAAAAAAGTGGGGCTTTTGGATGCCGATATTTACGGGCCCAATATCCCTAGAATGATGGGCGTGCAAGATATTAAGCCAGAGATTAATGGCAATAAAGTGATGCCTATTCGTGCTTACGGTGTAGAGATGATGTCTATGGGTTCGCTTATGGAAGAGGGGCAATCGCTCATTTGGAGAGGTTCGATGATTATGAAAGCCATTGAGCAATTCCTAAGAGATATTTTGTGGAGTGAACTCGATGTTTTGGTCATCGATATGCCTCCAGGTACAGGGGATGCACAATTGACACTCGCTCAATCTGTACCCGTAACGGCAGGTATTGTGGTAACAACACCTCAACAAGTAAGCCTTGATGATAGCAAACGAAGCCTTGATATGTTCCAAAAATTGCATATTCCTATTGCGGGTGTGGTTGAGAATATGAGCGGATTTATCTGCCCCGAGTGCAATAGTGAATCGGATATTTTTGGCATGGGGACAAGCAGCGAAATGGCAAAAGCCTTTGGTGCAGAACTAATGGCTCAAATCCCTATCGAACCTGCTATTAGAATCGGTGGCGATACAGGCAAACCCGTGGTTTATACTATGGCCGATAGCATTACAGCCAAACGCTACCAAGAAGCAGCGAGTAAACTCCTCGAAAAAATCGACAAAATCAATGCGGAAGGTGGAGTAAGCAACCAAGCCATCCAACCCACCACTCCAGCGGGTGTAAGTGCATGTAGCACCCCAAAACAAGAAGCCCCCAAACAAGAGAGCCAAAGTGGCGGATGCGGTTCACACGGTGGCGGTCAAGGGTGTGGGTGTCATTAGGACGCTCACTCCAAACTTTTGTTACGGCGATATTCGTCGTAACTCACACTTCTCTCATAAAATATAGATAATAATCTTCAACTCAATATTACATATAACTCGTTATAATCATTTATGTTTAGTTTGGATTGGATAATTTCACAAATACAAAATGACAACTATATTGTCACTTATCACAAGGAGCTAAAATGAAAAGTTGCAGTTTTTGTGGTAATCAAAATATTAAAAATACTCTGAGTGAATACACCTATCGACACAATGGTTTGTATATGATTTTTCAAAATGTACCATCGTTGC
>JQIS01000066.1:31667-56254 GCA_000830175.1 Sulfurovum sp. FS08-3
GAAATACTATACATCTAAAATCCTTAAACGCATTGAAAAAGAGTTTATAGCGGTGCAAAATGGTAAAAAAGTTACACAGGAAATTCGTGTACCCGTAGAAGATTTTTCTAAAGTTGATGTGGCGTAGTGGTTTGTTATTGAGGTGTGGGTGTCATTAGGACGCTCACCATTTTGATTAGCATTTGTTCCCATCGTTTTGATGGGGATGTGTATAAAAAATTTTAAAAATAGGATTAAAATGAAATATTGCTTAGAAATAATTAAAGATGATGATATTCAAGATGATAAGTTTAAAAGTGCCTTTGCTTGTCTAGTAACTTCAATTAAGAGTGTTTTTTATGATTATGAGCAAATTCAAATAGATGCTAACTTACCTTATATTGACATTATACAACTTGCAAACTCGGATAAAATACTTTCTTTAGAAGAGTGTAGAAAGAAAATCAAAGGCTCGATTACAGATGTAGATGGGATTATCTATCCAGAATTCAAAAAGATTGTCGAGTGCTTACCTAGTCACAAAAACAAAAATAATTAGTGCAAAGAATGGAAATAATAATAAAGCAAATGTTATCTTTAAAGATTTTTTTAAATGAGAGTTTTTATTGAATGAATTATTCTCAATCGAATTATTCTGAGACTTGCGTTCTTTTCTCCATGCTTCTCGTGCTTGATTAAATTGATTCTCTGATTTTTCTTTCTGATTATTAGTTTTTTCTATAGGTTTTTCTGTTTTTTTAATTTCTTGTGTTGCTTGTGTTGAGTTTGTAAAACCATTTTTAATGTATTCAAAAAATGTTTTTTGAGACATCTCATTATAAGCAATTTTAAGTGATTCTAGTGTGTCTTTGAGAGATTGTACACGATATTGTAAATATATGGATTTTGCTTTTGCATCATTTCCATCAGAGTGAGCCAATGCTTTTGCCCACAAACCTTTAATCATAATACCCTGTTCGATTTCATCATACACATATTCATATAGCATTTCATCATGGGTTCTGTTCTTAATAAGAACTTTCTTTAAAAAATTAATCACTAAGGGTATCCAATCTTATAATATATTTTTTATATTTTACCCCTATCAAGCTTTCACACCCATTAATCCGTAAGTTTGGCACTGCCAAACATCAAAAGAGTATTTAGAATCTTAGAGTTGTTTTGAATCTCTTATTTGCCTTTGGCATGGGGACAAGCAGTGAGATGGCAAAAGCCTTTGATACAGAACTAATGGCTCAAATCCCTATCGAACCTGCTATTAGAATCGGTGGCGATACAGGTAAACCCGTGGTTTATACCATGGCCGATAGCATTACAGCCAAACGCTACCAAGAAGCAGCGAGTAAACTCCTCGAAAAAATCGACAAAATCAATGCGGAAGGTGGGGTAAGCAACCAAGCCATCCAACCCACCACTCCAGCAGGTGTAAGTGCATGTAGCACCCCAAAACAAGAAGCCCCCAAACAAGAGAGCCAAAGCGGCGGATGCGGTTCACACGGTGGCGGTGGAGGGTGTGGGTGTCATTAGGACGCTGACGCTTTAGTTCCCAAGTTTTTCTTGGGGGACTATTATATTCTAGTTAAAGTAACCTTCTAGTTCAGGTGGTAAAAATCCATCATCACTCATAAATGCAGCTATTTCTTTTGCTAGATCGCTATCTTTTAATGGATTATTGAAAATTCTATGTTTCAACTGTTTCAGTATCTCTTTGGAAGGTAACTCTTTAAGTGTTAATTGATCATATTCATTTTTCCAAACTTTGATATGTTCATTTTTTATTTTTTCTACTTTTTCTTTTACAGTATTATAGTTACTGTCAAGTTTTTCCAATAAATAAGCTATCATATC
This sequence comes from Sulfurovum sp. FS08-3, assembly GCA_000830175.1. GTDB lineage: Bacteria > Campylobacterota > Campylobacteria > Campylobacterales > Sulfurovaceae > FS08-3. The sequence goes on from JQIS01000066.1 coordinate 33,516, forward strand.
ATTTTCATTATCTGGTACTTCACTATTATTTAATTTTGTAATTCTAGGAAACTGTTCTAAAAACTCATTCATTCTAAACTGTAGAAAATCAGCCATAAATTTAATGCGATTCTCTTCTAAAACCTTATTAATTTCTTGATTAATATCAACGCTTTCCCTTAAATTTGAAAGCTTTGAAAGATAGGTTGCATTAAGTAAAAAATACTCTAACTCATGTACTTTAAGAAATTTTATAGCTTGATTATTTTGTTCTAATCTATCTACATTACTTGCTTGCCTAAAGTCTCTATCAATGAGACAAAAACCTTTTTGAACTAGCCCCGTTTTGGCATAATTAAGTAATGTCTGAGAAGAACCTAAACCTTTGAATTCAAATTCATTTGCTCTTGTACCTAAAAGTGTTTTGTAAAAAAGCTCATCTACTCCACTTTGAACCAATTCACAATATATTATTTTCCTATCACCTGCTGTACTACTTGATAAACTGCCTCTTCGAACTTGCACTACCTACTCCTTAATGAGTTCGAAAAGTTCTGAACTACTTGCAGATTGGTGTATCTCTTTTGAATGCGTTGCCATAAAGAGTTGAACATTGGGAAATAATTTATGAATAGCGGGTAAAAGTATTGACTGCCATTTTGAATGCAAATGTAATTCAGGCTCATCTATAATTAATATTTTCAAATCATATTCACGAGAACATAAAGTTGTAAAAAAAGCTATAATTTCTCGTTCACCAGAACTTAATTGATCCAAATCAACAATACTTCCATCTTCATTTTCTATCATTAGCCTATAATCTTGAAACATACTATCTCGACTTAATTGTTCTAAAAACTTTTTATTAGGAAAAAAAATAGAAAATGCTTCATGAATTTTATCTAATATTTGAGTATTTTCTTTAGAGAGTACACCAACTTTTTTATCTGTAATAAGGTTTACTAAAAGTTGCTTGATAACTTTATAATCATTTTCAAATTGTAAACTTAATGAAGGAAAAAAATGTTCATCCGTATATTTATATTTATTTTGAAAACCTCTATTAAACCAATCTTTTATTTTCTTTTGTTTTAATTGTTCGAATTCACCCCAGTCACCTGCTTTTTGAATAGTTGAAGGTTTTAAAAGGCGATATGAGGATAAAAATACTAATCCATTTCCTAAATCATTAGATATATTTTCTGTAATATTCCAATGCAATTCATTACTAGTCATGTAAGATAGTGTTAAAGATTTTATTTTATTTTCATCAATTATATCTATTGTTATTGAGAAACTATTTTCATTCTTATATATCCACTCATTATCTAATGCAAATAAATTAATAATATAATCGTTGATTTCAGTATCATCAAATCTATTGACGATACTATTTACATGATATATATTAGCACAATATAAGGGTAGGTAAAGGGCTTCTAATATACTTGATTTTCCTGAGCCATTAATACCATACAAAATTATATTGTCTAAAATTTCATTTTCTTGATTTTCATAAGTAAAATCTAAATGCAAATTTTGAATACCTTTAAAATTTTGAATAGTAATACTTTTTATTTGGCTCAATGATTTTTCCTTTATAGCTGTAACATTTATAGTATTTTATCTGTTGATAGCTTAATAACTTCTCATTTGAATCCTTTCTTTGTCTTAGTCGTTGGGTGATACCCAAGGGTGTGGGTGTCATTATGACAACTATATTGTCACCTATCACAAGGAGCTAATATGACAAGTTGCAGTTTTTGTGGTAATCAAAATATTAAAAATTCTCTGAGTGAATACACCTATCGACACAATGGTTTGTATATGATTTTTCAAAATGTACCATCGTTGCAATGTGAATTTTGTGGAGAAAAGTATTATACATCTAAAGTACTTAAACGCATTGAAAAAGAGTTTATAGATGTTCAAAATGGTAAAAAGGTCACACGGAAGATTCGTGTACCTGTAGAAGATTTTTCTAAAGTGGATGTGGCGTAGTGGTTGGTAGATGCGGTTCACACGGTGGCGGTGGAGGGTGTGGGTGTCATTAGGACGCTCACCTCTTTTAGTTTAGTTCCCAAATTTTGCCCCTAAAAAACTTAACTATTTATTCAAAAATATTATATAACCTTTAATTTTGCCTTTGTCGTTCAATGAAATCAAACCTACGAAACTTTATTGAGTCTATCAAGAATAGGTTTAAGCCTATCGATATTGATATTTTCTATTTGTGTTTTGGAGTAGATGGTCAAAAGGTAGATTGTAGCTTATTTAAAAAATCTCTAGCCTTTTTTTCTGATTGATTGTTTTGAATCAGTGACGATACATTGTGTAGTGCATGGTATAATTTTTGAGTCAAATCCTCCTCTTTGTCAATAGAAATTTTATTGATGGCAATAAACTCTAATATCTTCTCAATCGTTTTAGAATCATGAAAATAACTCTCAATTGTTGGATTATCAATTTGAAGTGTCATCATTTGCAATCCTTTTTTGATTTATTATAGCATAAATTTTTTGATTTTTTATTTGCCTTTGTTATTGGATGATACCCAGCCTACGGCTAAAATACGAGGTTTTCAATGAATTGAGGGTGGATTGAGTCAAAACGAGTATCAATCCATTGAGCGAATAAATGCTCTATAGACCTCATCTAGCTCCTCTTCCTCTTTGTCTAGTACTTTTATATCTCCACTTTTGAGGGCGTGTTCCAAAAGAGCTATTTTTTTGATAAGGTACTCAAAGAGTTCTTTGTTGATATCGGGGATTTGATTGTGACTCAATGGGGTTTTGTCGTAGCCTTTGGAGATGACATGAGCGGGGATACCTACCGCCGTTGTGTTGTCGGGTACATCTTTGACCACTACGGAGTTGGCTCCAATTTTGGCATTTTTGCCGATTGTGATATTGCCCAAAATCTTCGCCCCCGCTCCAATCACCACTCCCGAACGTACCGTAGGATGGCGTTTACCTTTGGTGAGACTTACCCCTCCTAGCGTGACTTGTTGATAGATAAGCACATCATCTTCTACCTCTGCCGTTTCACCAATGACCACTCCGCTACCGTGATCAATAAAGACTCTACGCCCAATCTTTGCAGCGGGATGAATATCAATAGTCGTCAAAAATTGTCCCAATCCTGAGATAAATCGTGGCAAAAAGCGTAATCCGTATCCGTAAAGCTTGTGTGCAATACGATAAAAAAATATCGCCCAAAGCCCAGGATAGTTGAAAAAAAGCTCAAAAGTAGAGTGCAAAGCGGGGTCGTTTCGTTTGACATTTAAAAAATCTTCTTTGATGATAGCAAACATTATTGAATAATCCTAAAGTTAGAATGTCTATATTATACCCAATATAATACTACAAAAAATATCTATAATGCCAAACAATTAAACAATCTTGCCCTAAAACAAATCTACCCTTGCGAGTTGGTCGCATAATCTTCGAGTAAAAACTCAATGGCAAAATCACACACATCAGCGTAAAAGGGATTGTGACTCATCGCCTTAACGCTCACCAAAAAGGGAGGAATCCAGCTAAGCAAATGGGTTTGGGCAAATGTGATTTGAGCCTCTCTCTCGTCACCTAGTACAAGCTTTTGCATAAAGCCCAGTTCAATAGCGATATGGTCTGGCACATAGAGGTTGGAAGCATCAAGATTAATATCGTAACCGTAATTGAGATAAAACTGCATAACAGGATTTTGCAATCCAACCAAAATCTCATTTTTGACATCTTGCACAGCCGATTCGATGGGGTGATTGTTCATAACAAAGAGATAGTTGTACTCGATATTAAGCTCTTCAAGGAGTGTTTGGTTATCCTTTGAGAGAATATACTTAGACGCCCTCTCTCCAATCGTTTCGAGCAAATCGGGATTGCTTTTCATATCCCCCAAGAGCTTAGCATCAATCTCATGTGAAAAAATGCGTGACAAAAATGCGTAAATATAGGCTCTAATTTTTGTATCCATTTAAATACCTTTGTAAAAATTTCAATCCATTATCAAAATAGCTGCAAGTGTAGCATATAAAGCTTTAGATTGTGCATTTTAGGGTTTAAACAAAGAAGAAATAGCAACAATATTTTAACCTATCGGTACAATTATTACAGTTTTGTATAGTATTGATATTAAAATAATTTCTTAAAATATAGCCCGTTTAAGAAGTTCACAAACCAAAGAGTACTATACTAACAAAAACAAGGAGTTTACAGATATGAAAAGATTTCAAAGTGTTCTGCTCTTTGCCTTGATGCTTATCTTTTTTGGCAGTTGCGGGGGTGGCGGTGGTGGCTCAACGACCTCTAGCAATCCTCCAATTGATAACAACACAAGTGCCAACAGCGACGACAATCAAAGCAGTGAAACAACCAACTCAACGACAGTACAAACTCTACGCTTTAATGTCATTGATGATACACAGTGGGATGAGAGTGCCGTAAAGAGGGTACTTGATGCCTTTGCTTACGGCGGTCACGCAACGGATGCTCAAATCCAAAAATGGGCCAATATGTCACCCCAAGTGGCCATTGTAGAGATGCTTAACGGCGACGCTACCAACGCATTGCTCTCTCCTTCAAACTCAACGCTTCCTGATACCGTTTCGCTTGAATTGCTTGCAAATTTTTGGAGTGGCAACGATGGTCAAAACTTTCTTGACCAAGAAAAACGCCCCAACTACGAACTCACCAGTTGGAACATTCACAGCAACAGTTGGATGCTAAGCGTAATGAGTCGAGGGCTTAATCCCTTTTTGCACCGTTTGGGACTTTGGGAGACCAACTACCATATGTCAGTTAATGCCGATGCGGGTGTTTATCCTCTCCCCATGCTGCACCACTACGATAATATTTTGACCAAAATCGCCTATGATGCTCCCTACGAAGAGGTAATCGCCCAAGGAGCAAAAAATGCTGCCGTTGCTTATCAATACGGACACAACAAAAATCTTTTTAAAGATGGGCAGTTTAAAGGGAATGAAGATTTTGCTAGAGAGTATCATCAGCTCTTTTTGGGCATATTGGGCGATTACGATCATCTCTATCATGAAGAGACTACTATTCCCTATACCGCTAGAGCCTTGACCGATATGCAAGCCAATTGGCACAGTACGCAAGAGGGTGGGCCCGATAGCGAGATTACTTTTGGGAGCGAAAATCACTACACAGGAGATCTCAAGATTCTCAATAGTACCATCGCAGCAGCTTCAACCGCCGATACACAACTCGATGCGATTGCCGCACTGGGCATAATGCACCAAGAGAGTCTCAAAAACTTACCTTTGATGATTGTTCGTCATTTTGGAGACGATAACCTCAGCGATGCAACCGTAGCCAATATTCAAGCCAGTTGGGAAGCGATGAATCCCAAATCACTCATTGGGTTTTTACAAGCTTATGCTATCTCGACCGATTTTCACTCCGCAAGTCGCTTCAAGTACAGCACCTCTATTGATCGTGTGATGCGTATTGCCAACTTAATGGTTGTTGACAACAGCGACAACGCCTACGAACAATACAATCCAAACTGGTATTTGGGGCATGAGAGTATCTCCATCTTTCGTCCTATTCACGATGTTTTTGGTCATCAAACGTCGCTTGAGGCTAGTGGAAACGCCAACCTCTTTCAAGTCAATTACAATCGTAGCGTAGAGAAAACCCATTACTATACCAACAGCTACTACGCTATCAAAGATGCCAACGGTGAGTACGCCAAAGATAGTGAGGGCAATAGAGTAGCCGTGTGGGAGAAAGATTGGAGCAAAATCATTCCCGCCAATAGCAACGGCGATTATTTGGTACAAGATACGGCACTTTGGCTATGGAAACGCTTTATTGGTGATGGGGGCAAACACTATGGAGTGCTTGAAAAAGCACATCTTGTCGCCTTGCTTAATGGCAAAGATTTGGCTTTGTTTATTGATGAGTCCAAGCCTTTGGAGGTCTATACTCCCGATAGACTTGCCACCTCATCAATAGCCATAAAAATTGATGATGGGGGCATTGCCAAGATGAACCTCAACAGCGATACCGTTTCAAAACGACGTGAAGCCAATGAGCGTGTTGGATTGGCTATTGCTTTTATTGTCGCTACACCCTATATTTATGCACAGGAGGGAAAATAATGAAACGACGAGATTTTATTAAACTTTCGGCTTCAACCGCACTTTTGTTGGCTTTGAATCCTTTTGGCTCTCTTGAAGCTGCACAAGGGAGTGTTGCTACGCCCAAAACGATTGTCAATTTGGTGCTTGATGGGGGACCAGACTTTCGACACCTTATAGTCCCCGCTTATGAGAGCGATAATGACGATAGCAACAGTTACGCTTATAACTTTTGGAAAGCCAGAGGATCTCTTTTTGGCAAATACTCCCCAAGTGACCTCAAGCAAGTCTATAGCCAAAACTACGATGATATTACGATTAGTGGCATAAAGTGCGGCATACTCAAAAAGTGCGCATGGCTCAAAGATGAGATTGGCAGAGGCAATGTTGCAATTATCAACAACGTCGTAGCTTCAACCAACCGAAACCACTACCACTCCCTTATTATGATGGAAAACGGCTCATTGAGTGCCAATGAACACAATCTTGATGTAAGCGGTTGGCTCGGACGAAGCGCAAAGGCTTTGGGCGATGCCAATGTCGTATCACTCTCTAGGGAGGTACGGCTCGTTTGCAATGGTCCTCATGCTACCAATCCCAACAGTCACGACAACAGCATCGTCATTGCCAACCCCAACAGTCGCTCTATGGGGCTTTACGACTACGATACTCAAGCCGATTTGGAGAGTGGCTCTAACAACTACCAATGGTCCACCAAAGCCAAAATGAGCCGAGCCTTAAAAAGCTACTACCAAGCCAAAGCAACGCTCATTGCTCCTTCTAGTATTTACCGTAAACCCATCGAACACGAACAGCAACTGCGACACTTTAGTGCCTTAATCAAAGCACGGCTTGATGGTGTGCCTATTCCCGATGCAATTGCCAACTTCACCCAAAAAGATAGCATCAACAAACTTGATTCAAGCTACTTTGCACAGCAACTTTTGGCACTCTACGATAGCTACGCTTCCCAAGATATATTCAAGATGCAATGCGCAAGTATGGAGTATGGAGGCTGGGATAGCCACAAAAATCTACGCACCCAAATTGAACCCAAATTGGAAGATATTTTTGGAGCCAACAAAGGACTTGATACCCTTATTGGCGAAATTCAAAAGTTGCGAAACGATAGCTACGACAACAGTCTCTTTGTTATCGCAGGAGAGTTTGGACGACAACTTCAAAGCAACGGAAGTGCTGGAAATGATCACGGAAGAGGCAATAGCGTACTGGTGATTGGAGGTAAAGTCAATGGGGGCTTCTGCGGTAATCCATTCCCTAACTATGAAATCGAAAATCTTAACGTCAAAAACAAAGATATTGAGGGGAAAACCTCTATGTTTAGAGTCTTTGCGGAGGTGGTTAATTGGCAAAATCCTGGAGTAGCTCAAAGTATCTTTGGCGATCTCTCCTCGCATATCTTAGAAGATGGGGTCGATTTAAGCAAGATGATAGAGGCGTAAAGCAACACAAACGCCATTCCAAACTTCATTTGGGGTTTGTCGTTGTAACCACTTTTGCCTCTCTTGCTACTCTTTCGATACGGCGACTAAATTTTTCATTTGATTGAATATTATCGAGGACTATCCTCAAAGGGTGCGTAAAGATTTGGATAAGCTTCAAATCCTCATGCCCAATAATACCAACCACGGCTACAGGAATATAGATAAGCAATCCAACAAAACGAGCAAGATTGCTTTGGGTATGACTTACCCAAAAGCCAATAGGAAGCGTAGCCAAACTGATTTTGAGACTTAGTGCTGCGTAGCGGGTAAAGGTGTTGTAGGTTATGTTTTCAAAGGTGGTTTTGAGTGTCATGCGATAGTTGTAGATAGAGGCTACAATGAGGGTATCGATGGGTTCCCATGGGGTATTGAGCCAACGCAGTTGTTTGAAATAGAGCTTTATTTTATCTGATTGTGAACGCATAACAGGCTCATACATCGCCATCAACTGCATATAGGCATCTCTATCGACGTAGGCGTTTTTAATCTTGGCAATCATCTTCAAACTCTTTTCATCTATCTCATTGAGATTATCAAGTTCGATTTCAAAAGCCTCTAAAAAAACCCTATCTTTTTGCAGTGCTTTAAGATACTCCTCATCAATGGCGTTTTGGGCAATAAGCCTAGAGAGAGCAAGATAGCGTGTGAAGTTGGATTTAAGGAGAGAAATGGTCATGCGATGGGAGACAAAGTAGCGTTCGTAGTCGATTTTTTTTAGAAATTTATCAAGATTGGCGGTGACAAATAGAAAATTGTTTTCGAGTTGGCTGTAAAAACTATCGGGCAATAGGTACTCATCAAGAGGAAATGCTTTGAGTTTTGCAACTCCTTTGGCTATTGCGAGGTCATACTCACCTTTTTTGATACACTCTTGAAGGGTTTGAGGGATAAGCAACGAGAGGGTCTTTAGAGTCTCTTTTTCTATAAGCAATCCCTCCACGATAAGCTCATTTATCGCATCAACTTGCATCACAAATCTTTCAAACTCACTTTTGTCAATATGCGTTTCAATAGAGGGGAGATAGTGGTTTAGGCTAAGTTTTTGGTATTGTGCCTTCTCCAAAGAGTCCAATCTCTTGATAATGTGGGCGTTTTTGATATACTCATCCATCGTAGCGTTTTGTATCGCCACTCTCAAAAACTCAGGCACAAAAGTCTCATCGATTTTTGCATCAAAAAGTGCTTTGGGGATGAAATGCTCTGTAGCATCAACGGTGGATTCAAAATCCTCTAAGAGTCTTTGATTAAAATCGATAGGCAAATAGTAAGATGCATACTCAAACGCCATAAGTTTGCGAAGGTATTTAAGAGTTTTGCGATAGAATTTACCGCTCTCTAGCATCGCAACGATCTCTTGTGGCAACTCAAAATGACTCTTTAATCTATCAAAATCCTCACGCACGATGAGCAAATCCTCATGTGCCATAAGCACCTCATAGCTAAAGTAGTACTTCTCTTTGGTGTGAGCAATTTTTAAAAACCTAATCATATCTTTGATTTTTTCTACACCATCAAAGGCGTTGTCTTGATAGTACTCCACAATGCTTTGCAAAATCTTCTCAAAATCATCGCCCTTGCCCGTGAAGTCTTTATAGAGAGTGTAGTAGTTGTGAATTTTGCCCGTAAGTACCAATCCAACAATACGCTTCTCTTGGGGTGAGGCTGTGTTGTTGAGGTATTTGCCCATATAGAGTGCAAGATTTTGGCTATTGATAAGTTTACCACCTATTGCAAAATCCAAATCGTGATGATAGGTATAGATAAGTCTAAAAAGTGCTGCATCGTCATCTTTGGATTGTTTGAGTGCATCTATTTTGATAGCGTTGTCAAAATCGTTGTTGTTTTGACACCATTGGGTGAGGTAACCACGATAGAGATGAGCTTTGCCCATTTCCCAATCTTGCGGTGTAGCAACAAATTGGGTCACAAGCTGAGCTAAATCGTAGTACTTCTTGCCATTGACAACATAAGGCTTTTCATACCCCCCTTCGCTAGAATGATACTCCAAAGGTATCTCTCTATCGCCCTCAAGCCACCGCATAATTTGAGCATATCCCCACCGTTTATCGGGATTTTGGGTTAGTAGTCCTTTGAGCAAATAGGCAAAGTCGCTCGGGATGGATTTGGGAATGGGTATCGCTTGAGTGCTAAGGGTATAAGCGATGTAGTTTTCATCGAGTTCTTTAAAGATATTCTCTCCGCTTAGAAGCTCCAAAAGTATCATCCCCAATGCCCAATAGTCCACCTCTTTGCCAATAACACCCGAAAAAGATTCGGGAGCAAAATAGATTTTGGTACCGCTTTGGGAGGTCATACGTTTGGAGAGTTGGCTATCAAGCACCGAAGAGATTCCAAAATCTGTCATAACCAATTGCAACGGATCTTTGCGTCGTATCAAAAGATTGTCGGGTTTAAGGTCACGGTGGATAATGTTTTGAGAGTGGATGGTGTGGAGTATTTGAGTAATTTCAATGACAATTTGCCTAAACTCTTCTTGGCTAGGGGGTTGTTTTTTGAAATTCTCAAGCGAACCGTACTCGATATGCTCTTGAATCTCATACCATCTTTTGAGGGTATTATCGTAGGCGATTTCATAGATTTGGACAATATCATCGGGGTAGTTTTGGCTTAAAAATTTGAGCTTTTCAACTATTTCCAATTTGGGCTCCAACCCAAATCGATAGAGCTTCAAAACGTACTTTTGATAATCCCTTTGGATGATGTAAATATCGGCTTGACTTCCGTAGGTGGGAAACTGCTCTAGGATGGTGTAGTCATGAAATCTATCAAGATGCAAAGGAGTGTTGGGAGTTGATAGATTCTCTTGGGTGGTAGGCTCCAAATTGGTTTGGACAAATGTTTGATCGTTTTGTATTAAAGATTCCACATGCGTCTTGTCTGCCAAAGCCTATCCCCCAAACTAAAAATCGGTTTTTTCTTGCGAGCTCTCAATCATAGAGACAACCATTGTATAAATATTGGCAATAACTGCCCCAATTCATCAAAGAACCCCTTGTTCAAATTGTGCACGCATTTTGTCTTTTTCTCGTTCACGTTTTTCTCTTTGGACTTGTTTGGTTCGATAATCCACGACAGAGAATTTAAACCATATCAGCATAGGCGAAGCGATAAAGATAGAGGAGTAAGTACCTACAATCAAGCCCACAAGCAACGTAAAGCTAAAGCCGTTGATAATCTCTCCACCAAAAAGATAAAGCACCAATACCACAAAGAAAGTGGTCAATGAGGTAAGTGTCGTACGAGAGAGGGTTCGTGTAATGGAATCATCAATAACATCTTCAAGTTTGGAGGATTTCACGCTTTGGAGTCCCTCACGGATTCTATCAAAGACAATAATGGTATCGTTGAGCGAGTATCCTAGCAACGTTAGGATAGCGGCCAAAATATCAAGGTTGATTTCGATTTGCAACAACACCAACGCTCCAATGGTAATGGATATATCATGTACCAACGCCAATACCGAAGCCAACGCAAAACGCCACTCAAATCGAAACGCAACATAGATTAAAATACCCAAAATGGCCAAAAGCATCGACATAACGCCTTTTTCTTTGAGTTCATCGCCCACTTTGGGTCCTACCATATCGACTCGACGAATCTCAAATTTGCCTGTGGTTGCAATGGCTTTTTTGATATTATCTCCCACATCATCGCCTACGGTAGTAGAGACGGTTTTGATTTTGATAATAATCTCTTTTTCGTTCCCAAAATAGGTGACATTAGCCCCTTTGAACTGCTCGGTTTGATTGAGTGCATCACGCACCTTTTGCACAGGGGCTTGTGAGTCGTATTGGACCTGAATAAGTGTACCTCCAGCAAAATCAATACCAAAATTAAACCCTTTAAACGCCAAGAGTCCCCACGAAAGAACGACCAAAACCATTGATAAAGTCCCAAACTTTATGGAGTTTTGCATAAACCCCCAAGGTTGATTAAATTTTAAAGCTTCCATTATTTGCCTTTCCCTTTGATTCCAAACCAAAATTTTATCTTCTCTTTTTTGATTTTGGGCAAAATGGAGTGATAGATGCCGTGCGTACCCAAAATAGCGGTGAGCATAGAGGCTAAAATACCCACACTAATCGTAAGGGCAAATCCTTTAATGGCTCCTGTACCGTAACCATAAAGCACGGCTGCTGCAATGAGTGTGGTAATGTTGCCATCCCAAATAGCACTAAAGGCGTTGGCGTATCCCGATTCGATGGATTTGGCAATTGAGTGACCCTCATTAAGCAACTCTCGGATACGTTCATTGATAATAACATTGGCATCGACTGCCATACCAACCGTAAGAACAATACCCGCCATCCCTGGAAGTGTCAAAGTAGCTCCAAAGAGTGCCATAACCGCCAAAATCAAAAAGAGGTTGGCTACCAAAGCAATGTTGGCAATCACTCCTGCCATGCCATAATAAAGCACCATGAAAACAACAACCGCAACAAAGCCCATAACAAGTGCTATAGAACTCGCCTTGATGCTATCAGCCCCCAAACTAGGACCCACCGAGCGTTTTTCAAGCGTATAAACAGGAGCCAAAAGTGCTCCCGAACGCAAAGCAATCGCAACATCGTGCGCTTCAGAGACTTGGAAGTTTCCAGAGATTTGTCCTCTTCCGCCCCCAATACGCTCTCGAATGACAGGTGCGGAATAGACTTTGCCATCAAGCACTACCGCCATACGTTTGCCCACACTCTTGCCCGAAAAATCACCAAAGATTTTCCCCCCTTGAGCGTTGAGTACGAAGTTAATCACGGGTTGATTGTTTTCATCAAATCCAACCGTTGCATCGCTTAGCATGGAGCCATCCAAAATAGGAATTTCACGCAATAGATACTTTTCCTCTTCGTTGTAAACATCTTTGAGTATCACGTCGCCGTACTTTTTGGCTTCCGCTTCGCTCATGACATTGACACGCGCAATACGCTCCTCATCGACTGCCATCATCTCCAAACGTGCTGCTCTAGCGATAAGTTCTCGAATACGTTGCTCATCGGCTGCGGTTTTAATCCCAGGAATCTCAACCAAAATCTTATCTTCACCTTGTTTGGCAACCGTTGGTTCGGCTAGTCCAAATTGATCCAATCGGTTACGAATGGTCTCTACGGCTTGATTGATAGCATCTTGTTGCGTTTTGAGTACCTGTTCTGGTGTGAGCGTGGCGGTAAAGTTGGAACCGTTGTTGCTCAAAGTTACCCCTTGAAGCTCTTTTTCAAGCACTGTTTTGGTTTTTGCAACCTCCTCAGCGTCCAATATCTCAAAGGTAATGGTATCTTCATGAGCGTTTAACTCATCGTAGATTATCTCTTCATCATCCAAAACATACTTGATAGTCGCTGCTACCGATTTGGTGTAGGATTTGATGGCCTCTTCGCTTTTGACACCAAGAAGCATATGAAGTCCTCCTTGCAAGTCAAGCCCTAAGGTAATCTTCTTGCCGCTATCGCTTTGAGTCAGCGAAGGGATTGAGAAGATGATACCAAAGATAAATGCAAAGGTAAACAGTATAACTCTATAATTAAGCATCTTTGGTCTCGGATTCCTCTTTTTTGGCAACAAATGACTTTGAGAGCTTGACAATCACATCATCATTTAGCTTGATTTTGATAAAATCCTCTTCAGGTTTTACAACTTCGGCGATTAATCCGCCGTTGGTGACGATTTTGTCTCCTTTTTTGAGGCTATCAATCATTGCAGCGTGTGCTTTTTGTTGCTGTTGCTGGGGTCGAATGATAAGAAAATAGAAAATTGCAAAGAGTAAAATCAGCGGTAAAAACTGAGCCAATACTTCCATGGGAGTCCTTAATGTATAAATTTTTTGGCAATAATCTTAACATCTTTTGGATAATAGAAGCCTTGCTTGTTGCTATTTTGTTATCACTCTTCATCTATCTTGAGCGGTTGGGACTAAGCCACAAAACTATCGAAACACTTGCGGCACTAGCAGGACTCTATGGACTTTTGAGAGCCAATCCAAAGGTTTGGGTGATGAGCGGTTTTTGGATTGCACTCTTTTGGTTTTGGTGGATTGCTTTAAGTTTTCGCTACTACGGCTTTGCGTGGGCGATTCCACTAGGGGTATTGGGCGTTGGGCTAATCTACGGAGTTCTCTTTTGGATAGCTATTGCACTGATGCGTTTGATAGAAAAAAGAGCAAAAATCGATACTCTCTATCTCAAAGCGTTGTTTCTTTGGGGCTTTAGCTACCTTCATCCTATTGGTTTTGATTGGTTGAAGTTTGAACTTGTGCTTGTCAATAGCTATTTTGGCATACAAAAGTGGCAATTTGGCTTGATACTATCGGCGATGATTGTTTTTTATCAATGGAAAAAAGTGAGATGGAGTGTTCCTTTTGTATTGGTTTTTGCCCTTGATTTCTCCACCCCTTCACCCCAAACGATTGATGCAACCATCAAACTCATTACCACCTATGTATCGATTGATAAAAAGTGGGACCCTCTCTACGAAGAGGAGCAACTCCAAAACGTTTACAGTGCCATTGAAGAGGCGATAGATGCCCACTACTCCATCGTGGTACTGCCCGAATCGGTCATTCCAAAATTTATCAACAAATACGAAGATATTAAAGAGAGGCTCAAAGAGTACTCCCGTCGTATTGCTATTGTCATAGGGGGACTCTATCTTGATGATGAGGGTACACCTCGCAACTCTACCTATATCTTTACGCACGATAGCATTCAAATTGCCAACAAAGTGGTGCTTGTCCCTTTTGGAGAAGCCAATCCCTTGCCCAAATTTCTAAGCGATTGGGTCAATCAAATCTTTTACGATGGAGCGGTTGATTATGAGGCTAGTAAGGAGATAACAGAGTATCAAATTGGTAGCACTCTCTACCGCAATGCGATTTGCTTTGAAGCTACCAGTGAACGACTCTACGAAAACTCCCCCAAACGGATGATAGTTGTAAGCAACAACGGATGGTTTACCCCCTCGACACAACCCACACTCCAAAAACTTTTGCTGCGATACTACTCCCAAAAATACGGCACACTTATCTATCATAGCATCAACGCTTCGCCTAGCTATATCGTCAAAGATGGGGAAGCTTACATCCAATAATATACAAAATTAGACCGCATTCGCTTCATATAAAATAATATTAATATTTTTTAGTATTTAAAGTGAAATTAAAGTAACTTATCATATTATTACACAATATTCACTACATCACCGCCTAAATCTCTCAATATGACTACTGGGCTTTTAAAGTGGTTGCAATAGCCTAAAAATTCATTAAATACATAAACTGCTATATCTTCTCTCACTTCGTGGTAATTGCCTTCAAATAGCCTGCTATACTCATCAGTGACAAACAGAATATCTTTTGTAGTTTGGTCTTGAAATTCAAAAAATCTATAGGGTTTATTATTTTTAAGATATACGCTCGCATCTGCATTTAGTTTGGCTTTGAGAGAGTTATTGTCTTTTGGTTGAGGTGTTGGAGTAGATCCTCTTTTTATAGGCTCTCCATTTTGATACTTTTTAAACGCATCAGACAAAGAGATATTTTCTACTTGAGCGATAAAGTCCAATACATCACCGCCTGCACCGCTCCCAAAGTCATAAAATCTTTGAGTAGATGGATAGATAAAGAATGATGATGTTTTTTCATCTCGGAGTGGATTTGTTTTGGCTTTGTATTTGCCTGCTACTGGGATTAGTTCAGTGTAGATTGAGGCTACTTCGATGATATTAGGGCGGATCATATCTCACCACTCAAAAGCTTATCTAACTGCTCTTTTGAAACGATTGTTACTCTATCTGATATTTTTGTAGGGACTAAGCGTCCACGTTTGACATAAAGCCAAAAAGTACTCAAACTGATACCTAAATAAACCGCCGCTTCTGCTGGTCTATAAGCTTGTTTTGTTGTTTTGTTCATAGGGATTTACTCCAAAAGTTATTTTTTGGAGTTCAATAAATAGAGAGATACACAATGAGCTTTTGTTAAACTCTCTCTCACTGTGTCTCTATCGGTCGGCAAAACTTTCAAGAGATACAATGAGCTTTTATTAAACTCAATACAGATTTTATCTTAATTTTAATAATTACATAGAAAATATCTGTTCCAAAAATACACCTTTTACACCGAATACACCGAATATCAATGAAAAACATTGACAAAGTAATCTTTTAAAGGTAATTATTTACCGCGTTTATATTTCGTATTTAAACTCTCTCTCACTGTGTCTCTATCTGTCGCCAAACTTTCAAGAGATACAATGAGCTTTTATTCTCTCACTATAGTTTCCCCTTTACCTCATCACCTTTACCTCATCAAGATAATCACTATACCACTCAATAAGCCCTCTCATAGCCTCGGCGTATGTAGCTCTATTGTATGCACTCTTTACCTTGTTTGGTTCTTTGTGTGCGAGTAACGCCTCTATCACCTCGCTTGTGTATCGGTGTCCTTTTTGTGGGTCATTGGCGTAAGTGTTGGCTGTGGTTGAGAATATACTTCTAAAACTGTGTGGGACTAACTGCTCTTTGGTGTATCCTAAGCGTCTTAAAGCAAGAATGAGCGTATTGTCGCTTATGGGTCTATCTTTGTATATACTACTCACAAATACATATTTAGGGCTTTTGAGTTCATAGCTTTGTATCTCTTTGAGTATCTCTATTACTTGATGAGGTAAAGGTAAGACAAACGGCTCTTTGGTTTTCATCTTTTCTTTTGGTATGTGCCATTCATTCTTTTCAAAATCCAATTCCTGCCACTCCATTTGACGTAAATTTGAATTTCTTACAAAAAGATAGGGTAATACCTGCAACGCTTTTTTAGTACTAAAATCACCGTTATACTCATCTATCAAGTTCAATAAGATACTTATCTCTTTTGGATCCGTTATGGTGGGATAGTTGGTTGGTGTTCTTTTGCCTAAAACTACTTTTTTATCAATATCAAAGATGATGTTATGTGGTGTGTATTCGTGTGTCACTGCATATTTAAAAATCTGTTGGAGTATTGTCGCCATTCGCGTGGCTGTATCGTGTAGGTTTCTATCTTTGAGGGCTTCAAGTATGAAGATAATATCTTTGCGTGTTACTTCATCTATTGGCTTATCTTTGATAGATTGCTTTACCCCGTTGTATTCGTGGGCTTTATAGAGATAGTTATTTAACGCTCTTGATAGTTTTATGTGATAGTTTTCAGATACATTGCATTTGTAGCTTTTGTGCCATAGTTGTGAGATATGATAAAAAGTGTTTTGTTTTCGTGCTTCATCTTCTTTGGCTTGAGCCTTAACCTCTTTTTTTTGTTGGCTTGGGTTTATGCCTTGAGCTATACGCTCTTTTAACTCATCTCTTTGTATTCGTGCTTGTTTTAGACTAACTGTTGGATATGCACCAAAAGAGGTTAAGGCTCGTTTTTTTTCAAAGATATAATTAAACCGCCATAGCTTCGTTTTTCTACTTGTTACCAAAAGATATAAGCCTCCACCGTCGGATAGCGTATAATCCTTGGCTTGATACTTTGCCTCTTTAATCTCTCTATCTGTAAGTGGCTTTATGCACCGTGCCATAGGTAACCTTTGCTTATTAGTTATACACTTTTTGTGTATATACCTATGATTTTAATATGTATAACTTAAAAAGTGAGATTATATAACATCACATTGATATTAGTTAGAGTATAAAATGGTTTCAAGCACAGTACTTTAGGGAGTTTTAGATTGTATTAGATTGTATGAGAGTGTGATGTGGTGGAGATGAGAGGGATTGAACATCTCCTATTTTAGGGGCTTAGATTGGTGTTTTTATAAATGTATAACTAAACGTATAACTAAAAATAAATGTATGCCACTTTAGGTTTTTTCTTTTCCTTTTTTATGTGGGTTTCTGTTGGCAATTTGAAAAAAATCCAATAATGGTAAACGACTCTATAGATAGATTCATCATTCCAAATCAGCATCAATCAACTACTGGTTCCATGGGTTACATTATAGCATATTTAGGAGGAGCTAACCGACTAGCCTGTTTCTTTTATTATACCATAACTATTTTTTAAGATATTGCAACTGTTTGCCTTTAAGCCGCATTAAATCACCAAATATATTTTTATAAATGTTACAATGAGGACTTTTGACTTGATAGTGACCGATACGATTAAAAGTCTCCAACGGACAACCGCCTTTACAGTAATAGCGAATGTAGCACTCTTGGCACTCGTGGATACTATCAACATCAAAACTTCGCACAAACTGCGTATCGGCTTGAATCTTTGCAATAGGGTCTTTGTCGTGATAGGTTGCCACAGGTTTATCCATTTGCATTTGGCATTTTGATATTGAACCATCGACATTAAAAACCAGATAATTCTCTCCAGCACCGCACGTTTTATGCCTAGCCTCCAAACTCATCTCGTCAAAAATATCATCAACGGGTATAGAGTTTGGATTATCCTCTATCGCTTTAAATATCTTTTTCATACCTGCGATAATCTTATCTTCTTGCAACACACCATCTTTGCTATGGATATTGGTACGAGATAGATTAATTTTAAAATTGAGTGACTCTTTTTGAATAAACTCTATAAAACTCTCCAAACCATCAATATTATAGTTATTGACCACTATACTAATATTGGGTTTCACACCGCAATCCAACGCCAATTTGATAGATTCCAACACATCATTACTTGATGATTTTCCATTGACATAAGGTCTTGAATTAGCACCGTAACCATCATAAGAGATTGTAAGATTTAATTTTAGCTCTTTGATTGTGTGAAGTTTTTGCTTATCTAGCAGTGTAGCGTTGGTAATAATAAGTTCATGCAAATCTATAGAGTAGATTTGAGATAACTTTTTGGCATACTTTGATATTTCCAAAAGCCTATCCCACTCAATCAACGGCTCACCACCTGCGTATTTAACTCCTACCCTTGTTGATTGATATTTGATAGCACTAGCAAAAAGTCTATCCATGCAATGTGTGGCAGTTTGTAGAGAGATTGATAGAGGTTCGTGAGGGAGATAGCAGTAACTACAGCGTAAATTGCACTTATCGGTAATGTGAAACCATGCCGTAATGGTATCGAGTATAGGCATCAAGCAATAAATTGCAAACTTATCATCTTTTGGATAAATTCATCTTCTCTATCACAATTATTGTTTTGAAGCTTTTGAAACTCTGCACTGTTGATTCTATAATGATTTTTTTCATTATAGAGCATAAAGGAGTCTTCCTCTAGCGGTATAGAGTGATAGTTTGCTTCAATCACAGCTCCGAAATTTTTTAGCGGTGTACCCACAATTATATTTCAAATTCTTCATCTTCAAGCATTCCTTGTACATCTTTACTGTATTTTTCAATATCTTTGATGGATATGAGCCTATTTTTGAATATTTCAAAGCAACTTTTTTTCATATCGTCATTGAGGGTATGCAATTTGTGTGCGATTTTTTTAAGCTCTTCTCTTATATGATATTGCCCGTACCCACCGTGTAAATCTATCTTTGCAATCGCTTGGGCGTAGAGTCCAAAGGCTTCCTCTAGGCAATTTGGTTTTTCAAAGAGCCTATCGGCTTCAAATCGCTCAAGCCGTCCTAGCAAAAGAGCGTAAGCGGGAACTTCACCGTACTCTTTTTGGATAGTCTCAATATCTTGATAGTAATTAGATGTATCTTTTTGCATCTCTGCCAAAGAGACAATCGCATCAAGCATATAAAAGGGAATATCTCTCTCTTTTGCTATCGTGTATTGATGGATGGTTGCCTCAAATGCCTCTTGTGGTTTATTTTGCTCCAATAAAATATGCGTTAGATAGGCATTAGCTTCGACATACTCTCGTGTCAAAACGATTTGTTTTGTGTCGCTTTCATCGTAACAATCCAATAGCGACTCTTCACACAGTGTTCGAGCTTTATCCAATAGTTCTTCTTTTTTGGCATTTTGCTCTTTGTCCAATCGATTGTATTTTTGGGATTCAAAAAGATACTGCAAAGCAATACTGAGGTTTAAATCTATCTCCTCTTTGTCATTAACATTGGCTTTAATCTCTTTTTTGGCACTATCAAACGCCATAGTGGACTTTAGAATTTGTCCTTCACTACGATAAGCATCTCCTTTTCGTGTATTAGAAGTCAAGTTAATATTATTGATTGATTTAATCTCATGCCAAATTTCATCGGCTTTATCTATGGTGCTGAGTGCTTTTTGGTAGGCTCCGTTAAAACGGTATATGCTTGATAGATGGGAATAGGCGAGGGCTTCCAAATTTGAAAACGATTTGATACTTTGAAACAGATCTTCTTCTTTTGGGTTTTCCTTTAAAAGAGTTTTAATATTTTGAATGACTTGCTTTAAATGTTGTTCTGCTTCATGAAACTTGGTCATTTGCAGCAATAAGTTTCCAATATGATTTTGTACAAAAATCTCTTTTTGCAAATCACCTTTGATACCTTGATAATTCGATGTTCCTTCATAAACCCCTAGTTGCAATTTGTACGCTTTTTGTAGGTCTCCCATAAAACCGTAACTGTTTGCCAATGTATTGTCAATATCTGAGAGTTCTTCGGGGGTCAAATCGGGTTCTTTTTTGAGCTTCTCTAGTATATCAATAGCCTTTTTGGAAGCATTATTGAGAGTTAATGCATCGGCTTCATAAATAGCATGTTGCACTTTTTGTTCTCTACTCATATACTTGCCGTGTTCATCTGCCAACCACACAAGTTCCAGTGCAAACTCTCGATACTTATCAAATTTTGCATCGTTAAATTTTTTCTCATATTTTATAAAAGTTTTAGACTGCAATTGTGTCTCATCTTTAATCTCATCAATCAAAAACTCCAATCGCATGATATCTTTTTGAAATATCTGAATACGACGATTGATACGCTTCAAGTCCAAATCATGCACTTTAAGTGTCTTTTTTTTATCTCTATAAACAATCAATTGCTTTTCTATAATTCCTATTGCTTCTTGGTAAATCTTAAGCTTAAAATCGTTGCTAAAACTTAGAAGATATGCTTGTAACAAATCTTCCATCTTATCGTGAAGTGTAATATAGCCAAACTTTAGAGCTTTGGTATAAACAAATTTTTGTATTCTTCCAAACGCTTCATCGCTGATTGCTCCAAACAACTCTTCTATCATCTTTCGATTAATAAAACGGATAAAGTGTAGATAAATCACCACCTTTTCTTCTAGCGACAAAGTATCAAATTGATTATCTCCCACATTCAAATGCTCTATGGAGCGTCTCTCAAACTCCTCTTTTTTGTTATCCAGTTTTTCTTTATCGTATCGTGCGAGATAGATGCAATCATAGAGTTCAAACTTCTCTTGCAAAAACTTCAAAGGGTCATCTTGGTGCTTATCTCTCACAACCAACTCTGTAATGGCATCAAGCATAATAGGTCTTCCATTGGTAAGTATCTCGATACAAGCAAACGCATCACTAGAAGTAATAGTATCGTTTATGCCCAATAGCTTAGATTTAAGCTCAAAATACTCTTTGCACATCGTTTCATCAAAGCTTTCAAGTTCTAGTGAGTCAATTGTGAATTTTGTTTTAAGTTGTTGATGGGTATCAAATTTTTCCTTAATAGTATCCAAATACTGATAGGACTTATCTAGTGCTTGTAGATTCGCATTTTCTCTTGTGCCTCGACCTGATAAAATCACATTACAATGCTCAAGTCCCTCCAAATCGCCTATAAAATTATCCCAAAAGTCAAGTGAAGTAACTTTTTCGAGGGTATCAATCAAAAGAACAAATTTTTTATCGCCTACTCCACTATTAAACCCTTCGGCAAATTTTGCTTGAATATCTTTTTTGCGGTGCTGTGAGATACGAATATCACTCTCTTTGTTTTTAATCTCCTCGTAATACTTTTGAAAATACTTTTCGCCTATTTTTTTAATAATCTCATCTTTGATAACACTTTCAAAATCGAGCATATAATCATCGTAGTCGATAATATCGGGTACTATATATTTGCTCTCATCGCTGTATCGTAAACGTATCTCTTGCAAAAAATTAGTCTTGCCAATGCCCCCAAAACCTGTTAAAAAGATAATATCATTTGTGGCTCTCCCTATTGCCTCGGAAACCGTATCTAATTCTTCAACTCTGCCTAAAAATTTTTCCAATTGTAAGCTACTGTTTATCATTATTTTATTCCTTTTCCCTTATAAGCTTCTCTTTAATAACTTCCATCAAGTTTCGTTTTTCTATTTTAAAATGACTATCCACTTTAATCTTATCCTTGTATTCTTCTTCTATATAATCAAAAGTCTTTTGTGAAATAGGGATACCCACTGTATAAAGTAAATCAATTTTTTCTCCTATATCGTGAATAGCTACTATATCTTTTTCAAACTTCTCACACACTATTTTCCTCTCACTTGCTTTTTTATTTGGATAGTAGATTTGAAAAATATAATTCAGAAAAGCATAGAGTGCGAATTTTTCATTATCGTTCTTAATACAATTGAATCTCTCAGCAAACTTTGTGAAATCTATTTCATCAGCAAAACTGTAAGCAAAAAAGTGAAAATAGAGATAACAATGGATAAATTTATATTGGCTATCTTTGACGCAATTGTCCCTTGAAGAGGTTTCTAAAAATGCACTAAGTACCATTAGAGATGCTTGATTGACATTCAAAGAAGCAGTGATATCGGTACGATTGATAGGGCTATCAAACTTAATTTTTTTAACCACTTTTGCATAATACAAAGATATCTCTTCTCGCACTTTTTCATTACTATTGAGCAGTCCATCAAACTGTTGATTGTGCTGGAGTACATAACGATAATCATTAAGATGCAATATAATATACTCAATAAGTTTCAATAAAATAATATATTTATTGTAATAACCCAAATGGGTCTCTTCTGATGCTATTATATCAATGATTAATTTTAAAAATAAAGGATTTTGGCTAATCTCTTCCAAATCTCTATCATTTTGGATAAATGTTACAATTTCTCCTAGTTTATCGTTTTTTTTATAATTAATCTCGTAAATGTATTTTAATAATGGTATTGTAGAGTTTTGAAGGGCATCAGGCTTATCACTATTTTCAATTTTGCCTAACAGGCTAATCGGTTAGCTCCTCCTGTTACCAATCGTATCCATAAGTGATGTTTTTCTCTAT
>JQIS01000067.1 GCA_000830175.1 Sulfurovum sp. FS08-3
GAAAAACATCACTTATGGATACGATTGGTAACAGGAGGAGCTAACCGATTAGCCTGTATACTCTATATTATGGATTTACGACAGCAAAAGAGACCTTTTATGCAGACAAGTAGAGGGACAAATCATTACAAGCATCAAAGATAGAGGCGTACTAGGAAGAGCTTTTAGTGAAAAAAAGGCTTTTTTTATCAACGATGTGACGCACAAAAGCGACTATGAAGCCGCTGTTGACAATATGGATGATTTGCCTATCAAAGACATGATTGTATCACCCATTTTAGACAAGGATGATAAAGTCAAATATATTTTTCAAGCCATGACGGGTTGCAACAATCTTCAACAATTTGTCAAAAGTGACGTAGAGACACTTATAATGTTTAGCGACTATATGCACAATATTGATTTAAGTGAGTGCTGCAAAGAGAAAATCAATACAATCACCTCGCAAGAGCCACAAAAAGAGCAGGATATACTCTCCAAAATCTTTAGTATATTTAAATAACGGATGTTACGCACTTTACCTATCAAATCATCTTTGAGCGAGTCATTGTAAGGCACGAAGCAATCCACAACATTTGAGATTGCTTTGGTCTAAAGGGTTCACAATGACCTGTTTTTGTGGGGTAATTTTTTAATCCTATCTCGAAACTGCTCTCCACGGTCGATGTAGGATTTAAATTGATCCTTGCTTGCTGCTGCGGGTGAGAGCAAAGCAATCTCTTCTTTGGTTAGTGCTTGTGCGATTGCATCAACGGCTCTATCCAAAGTGTGACACGCCAAAGCTTCACGTTTGTATTTTTGTGCCAGTCTCATAAGCTTTTGAGTATTGCTTCCTATGGCATAGAGTCTAATGGTTTTGGGCATGGCTTCAAAAAGTTCATCCAGTTCTACTCCTTTATCATCACCCCCTAAAATAAGATGAATCAAACGCTCATCAAACGTCGCAACGGCCTGAATGGTAGCATCAATATTGGTAGCTTTGGAGTCGTTTATCCAGAGTCGCCCCTGCGCATCTCGTATCTCCTCTTGCCTATGAGCGTCCACACGAAAGTTATTGATAGCCTCATAATCAATCTCATCAAAGAGTACCTTTGTCACCGCCAACGCCAATAGAGCATCTTGCAAAAAAGCTCCTCTAAAGTTGATTTTGGAAGCATCGATAGCAAAATAGTGAGCCAAAAATTCGTTGGAGTCGTACTCTACCACAAAGGCATTGGTTTGAGGTACTTTGAGACCTTTTGGGATAAGTGCCATCTCGCCCTCTCTCATACCCAAAAGAGGTTTGAGTTTGGCATCTTCATAAGCTTGTGTAGAGCCATGCCAATCGAGATGATCGGGAGTAATGGGCAACAAAAGATAGATATTGGGAAAAACACTGGTCGTGTGGTGGAGCGTAAAGGAGCTTGATTCGAGTACCCAAATAGGGGCTTGTCGTTCAAGCAATGCCAAAGGTGTGCCGATATTACCACCGCTTAATGCTCCTCTTTTGGCTAGTAGGTGGGTTACCATTTGAGTTGTGGTTGTTTTGCCATTGGTGCCTGAAATCCATATCGTAAAAGGGACTTTTTGGGTGCTACTGGGTGCTAAAAGATAGTCGTATTCTGATATCAAATGACGGGCTTTTTGTACCAAAGGATGAGAGGGCGGGAAACTGGGTGTTGTGACCTCCAAAGCACTTTGGCTAGGGTCAAATTCGCACGAGGGAATGATTTCGTTACGCTCTTCATCAAAATAGCGTTGTTTGGTATTGTCGTCGTAAATCTTACAACCACCTCCAAGGGATGTGGCGATGGCTTTGGTCGTTAGACCGTATCCAAATAGGGTTGGTTTCATAAGTTGCTCGGTTAAAAAAATTTGTCGATTATAACAAAAAGAGTCTTTTAAGCAAATTTAGTCAAATCTCTTAAGGGGTAATTGTAGTATAATTATCAAAAAAGTAGGCATGAGGGATGGATTTTGTAGTTATTGACACAGAGGGCAAGGAGCTACTCACAGAGATAGCCATTATTGATAGTAACGGCAAACTTATCTATGAGGCTTTTGTAGGGGATAATTTGGAGGCGGTCTTAACCTCCATTGAGCCTATTGTAACGACGCATTGGATAGTAGCCCACAGCGCAACGCACGATAAAAAACTCTTGACGCAAAGCTACGCCTCTATCGGCAAAAACGTTGCACTCAAAACCCATTGTAGCTATCAAAAAGCCAAAACGTTGCGTCCTAGATTTGAGGCGTACTCTCTTGAGGTGCTTTCCAAAAAACTCATGTTGTTGCACAACGGAGCATTTTTTGATCCCAATTTGGCACACCGTGCCTCCTACGATGCCCACTTTACCTATCTTTTGTATCAAAAACTGTTGCAAATCGAAACAAGCCTAGCCAACGCTCAAAAAACCAACCCCTTTAGCTCAACCAAAGTCGATTCACCCTTTCAAGACCATTTTGATTTTGACGCACTCTACGATTCTGAGTTTAGGCATCTCTTAAGCCTTGTGCAAGAGGTCAAAAATGACCCCAACCACCAAAGCAAAACAGCCCTTGTTTTGGGTGAAGCAGGAAATGGCAAAACGCACTTGATGATGCGGTTTTTGAAGCACGTATCAAGCCTCAATCGCTTTTTGTTTATCCCCAAACCCAACGACTCCAAACGTATCCTCTTTCACACCTACACTAAAATTTTGGAATCTTTTATCCAAACCATCAGCGACTCTGCTTATACGCAATTGGAGTATCTATTGGCCAAATCCTTTGCCGATATTATCATCCCTCGCTCACAAAACGCCAAAGCCGTAGAGGTACTCAAAGCCGATCATCTCAATATTTATGAGCGTTTTGGCAAAGAGGAGAGCGATAATCGAAGACGTATTTGGAACTCTATCGAAAAGCTTATGATTGGGTGGTATCAAGAGCAATACGGCAACGACCTTGTGGCTATCAATTTGCTCAAAGCCTTGATAAAATATACCTATTACAAAGATGCGACCAAAAAAGGACACGTCATAGACTATCTTAGCGGTAGGGATTTGGAAGAGGAAACGCTTCACAGTATCGATTTGGAGGCATGGAAAGAGATTGATAGCGAGGAGTTTTCGCTCACTGCCATTAAGCTCTTTGGGCAACTTTCGCTCTTTGATGAACCGCTTATTATCTCTTTTGATCAGCTTGAAGCGATGAGCCATGATGAGCCGCTTTTGCTTGAATTTGGGCAAAAAATCAAAGAACTTATCACCTACACCCCCAACGCCCTTATCATTCTCAACCTCTTTCCCAATCGTTGGAGCGAATACGAAGCGTTGTTTGATGGCTCTATTATCGACCTTATAGGCAAAAACAAAATCCATCTCAAACGCCCCGATAACGCTTTGCTTAAAAAATTACTCCAAAGCAGAGCCTTGGCTTGTGGTATTGCACTTGATGATATTTTTGAGGAGCGTTTAATCTATGGCGATATACTCAACCACAGCTCCATTAGGCGAGTACTCAATCGTGCAAATGACTACTTCAAACACATCGTTTACGCCATTGATTTGCCTCAAAAGATAGAACCCACGCTTCAAGAGAGGGTCGATGAACTCCTTGAACGTATCAAACATTTGGAGGGGCTAATGGGCATCAAGCGCCAACCCACCATCGTACTCAATTTCAACATCGAAAGCTACATCGATAAAGTCTATCAGCAAAAATACACAGAGTATGACAAAAAAACAATTATTGACGATAGTCACGATTTGGATCGTTTGAAATATATGCTTAGTACCCTTGAGGGGCTTTACCACTTTGAACTTGATTTTTTCAAAACCAAAAAACCCATGCCCCAACACATCATTATCAAAACGGCTAAATACCAATACGCCGTAGGATTTTTGCACCTTGAGGGGCGATTGTTTGTCAATCGTATCAAAAACTTCAACCACTTTGTCGCCACACAACCCGACTACTACTTTAGGCTCTTTCGAGACGATAGGGAGAGCAAAATCAGGGGCAAAGTCTCCAACGAAGAGATAGAGAAGCTCAAAAATCACAAAAAAGGAGATTTTATCGTGATGAACAAAGAGAATCGTGTCACTTTTGAGACCCTCTATCAGCTCATTACGGATCTCAAAAGCAAAGATATAGAGATAAGGCTTGAAGATTTAATCGATGCGATTATGAGCAAATACAGTGATTTTTGGTTGTGTAAGTTATTAAAGAGCTAGTTTTTTTAAACTAAATAGGATATTATCGCAAAAAACAAATAGGAGTAAATATGTATGAAATTTATGTAACCAAAGAGTGCGGATGCTTCAAAAAGAGTCCTTACGAGAATCATGCGCAATTTCAATCCAGAGCCGATGCAAAGCTTCAAGCCGATTTGATGGTCAATTATATGAATACTAAGTTTTGCAAAAAGCATGAATTTGAGCTTTTTGAAGAGGGAGAGCATTTTAAAATTGTTGTGGATGAGCGAAGCGACCCTTATGGATGTTGCGGTGGCGGACACTGTTCGTAATCAAGCGACAAAATAGAGCTAAATATCGGCTTGATAGCCTATCCCGAAGATATTTTTGATAGTATCTTTGGGGAGTTTACGTCGTACATTTTTGACAAGCGTTTTGAGTGAGTCACGCTTGTCGCTCTCAAAATCATCCCAAAGCGACACAATCAACTCATCGTAAGTAAAAATTCGATGCGTATCCAAAAGCAATAACGCAAGAAGGTTTCTCTCTTGATTGGTGAGCCAAATAAGATGGTTGTTGCAGCTAAGCTCACGGTTTTCTATCTCCCAACGATAGTTCTCTTTGAGCAATACCATCTCTTTGGATTTGATACTAAAGCTCTCCAGTTCTTGGATTGCTTTGTTGAGTGCTTCTTTGAGGTCGTTGCGATTAGCGGGTTTGATGATGTATTTGGTGAGTTTGAGTTCGGTTGCTTTGAGAAGATGTTCGCTATCTTGATGGGCTGTGAGCATAATGGCACGGGTAGTACAGCAATTCTAACCCAACCTAAAAAGACATACAAGATATAAATCTGTCAAATAAAAGTTATTT
>JQIS01000068.1 GCA_000830175.1 Sulfurovum sp. FS08-3
TTTACTGGTTCCATGGGTTACATTATAGCATATTTAGGAGGAGCTAACCGACTAGCCTGTAAAGAGAAATAATGTATTTTTTATTCTTAAAGTTGATTATATTGATGAGAATATTGACGCAAATAATATTTGTGAAACATTGAATCTTTTATTTAACTCTGAAAAATATAAGAAAATTCGTAGATTTCAAACAGAAATTCAAGGGTTGAAAATGAAAAAAGTAGAATTAATTGAAGATAAGTTTGCTTATTGTCTTTTAAGCAAAGCCTACCCATTGATTTATGAAATTGAAAATCTTTTAAGAGCGTTGATTATTAAAACTATGACTTTGTATGCTAAGGATAAGTGGCTTGAAAATGAATTACCCAAAGATATAGCCATAAAAGATGATAGAAAAGATTTAGGTATTTATGGTTTGGATTTTTCGCATTTGACAAAAATGTTTTTTGATAGAACGGAAGATTCTTTAATTGGAAATGTTTTAGAAAGACTATTGGGTTTAGATTTGAAAGATAAAAATATTAATCAGAAAATTGAAAAATTACAAAAACAAGTTCCAAAATCTAATTGGAAAAAATATTTTAATAATATCGTAATCAAAACGGATACTATTAAGAAACAATTTGATGAGTATAAAGAACTTTCTGATGATAAAGTCTTAGAAAAGATTTTGGATGACTTAGCAAAAGCTAGAAATAAAATAGCACATAATAATTTTCACGGTATAGATTATGATTTTTATCTTAGTTTAGAATTAAAAGTAAATCTTTTAAAACAATCTATTGAAAATGCAATAAAATCAACCGAAGAAAATTTTTATACTGAAATGAAATTAAAAAATCAAGAAAAATTATCACCAAATGAAAAAAGATTAATAGAATCAATACAATCATTAAAGGATAAATTTAAGAAAATATATGATTTAAGAGAAGAAACAAATTTAATTCAGTATTTGAGTAATGAATTGCAAAACTTAGAAGACGAAAATCAAGAAAAAATAAATTATTTAAAAGATATACGCTATTTTATAAGTTTGGAAAATAAAATTTTAATTCAAATAAAATCTATAGATAATGAAGATATAGACAAACATATTAGTGACATTGACAAGTTATTGAGTAATGACATTATTAATCATTTAAAACCTAGCAAGGAAGAAGATATTGTTGATGATATTCAATTTGAAGATGAGATACAAACCAAATGAAGATAAACACAATAATTACACTCACTATACCGACCAATTTTATGATATAATCACTCAATATAAACTACAAAAAGAGATAAAATGGAGAGAGAAGAGATATTGCAGGTGCTTGATGAGTGGAATTGTTGGTCGAAGCCTTTTGGAAGTAGTTTTTCTCGCAAAGGGTATGAGGATGAGGTGGTGCATAAAGCAAGTGCGGGTGAGGTTCTTTTTGTCAAAGGGGTGCGTAGGAGTGGCAAATCTACCCTACTGCTCAACCATATCAAAACACTCCTAGCCAATGGTGTCTCAAAAGAAGAGATACTTTTTGTCAATCTCGAAGACCCTCGTTTTGCTTCCAATCTCTCTTTGGGTTTGCTTGAAGATATCAAAAAAACCTACCACTACTACATCAATCCAGACAAAAAGCCCTATATTTTCCTCGATGAGATTCAAAATATCGACAACTTCGAGAAGTGGCTACTCAAAGAGTATGAACTTCAAACCTCCTATCTTTTTGCTACGGGTTCAAACTCAAAACTCCTTAGCCGTGAGATAGGTTCGGCTTTGAGTGGGCGTTATTTGGATATCTTAGTCTATCCTTTGAGTTTCAAAGAGTTTTTGGCTTTTAAAAATCTCTCCATAGAGACACCCTATGAGCTAATTTCTCAATACCCTACAATAGAAAAGCTCTTTGAGGAGTATATCGAGTATGGGGGATTTCCAAAAGTTGTGCTTACCGATGATGCTCAACTCAAACGTGCCGAACTTAAAAACTACTTTGATTCTATATTATTGAGAGACATTGTAGCAAGATACAAGCTTGACAATTTTCAAGCACTCGAACAACTCGCTATCTATCTCCTCTCCTCTATCTCCAATCAAATCTCTATCACCAAAATCAAAAACCATTTGGGCGTTTCGTTTGATTTGGCAAGTAGGTATTTTGAGTATTTGCAAAACACTTTTGTGATTGATGCACTGCCTCTTTTTGATTGGTCGTACAAAAAACAGATAAGCAACCCCAAAAAAATCTACAGCATCGATACAGGACTCTCCAAAAGAGTCTCGTTTGAAGTGGGGAAAAAGCTCGGCGATATGGTAGAAAACATCGTATTTTTGGAACTCAAAAGAGAGTACGGTGCGCTTTATTATTTCAAAACGGCACAAAATTATGAGATTGATTTTTTGGTCAAAACAAGGGAGCAAATAACCCATCTCATACAAGTAAGCTACACGCTTAAAGATGAAAAAAGATACACCAGAGAGCTAAGGGCCTTGATCAAAGCCAAAAAGGAGTTGCAAACTACCAATGAAATAAGCCTGATGATTATCACAATGGATAAATCCAAAGAGGTTGGATTTGAGGATACAAATATAAAAGTGGTCAATATCTTCGAGTGGTTGCTTTTGAGAAATCAAAAGTATAAACAAAGATAATGGTATAATTGGAAATTAAAAAAAAGGGGAAAAAGATGGGCAGAAAAATTTTGATTTCATCATTGGGGACAGGTCAAAAAAAGGATGGCGGATATAGAAAAGCAAAATATCAACTTGACAATAAAAATATTGTTGAAACAACTTTTATTTCTAAAGCACTCAAAGAATTTTTGAAGATTGATGATATTTTTTTGGTTGGTACAAATGGCTCTATTTGGGATAGTTGTTATCGTGAATTTGGCGGAAAAGATGAAGATATTGAATTAGAGTTACTTGATAAAATTGACAAAAAAACACTTATAGAAAATGATTTAATGATAGTTAATCAGCAAATGGGCAATAATTCGAAATGTTTTCTTATAGATTATGGCTTGAATGAAGATGAATTATGGTCAAATTTTTATAAATATATTCAGATATTGGACTATATCAAAGATGGCGATATAGTTTATCTTGATATTAGCCATGCGTTTCGTTCTCTAGCATTGATGTCATTTTTGATGGTGCAATTTGGTTTTGGTGTGAAAAATAAAAAGTTTACTATCGGTGGTATCTATTATGGTATGCTCGAAGTTGCTGATGAAAACAAGGGTGTTACTCCAATTGTGGATTTAAAGATTTTTTATGATTTGATGGAGTGGATTAAAGCGATTGATGCGTTCAAAAATTATGGTCATGCAGATTTATTGGTTAAGCTTTTTGAAAAAGAATCAGATTTGGATCATCAGGAAAAAGAGATTTTCAATATGTTTGATTTAAATCTTTCCCTAGCAAATATGTCGGCTTTGCAAAAATTTATTGAAAATGCCAAACGCATCTTGCCAATCTTGGAACAGCACAACAATCCAATTATTAAACTAATATCTCCAGATATTGTAGCTTTTGTTAAACGAATGGATGTTAAACAACAATCTAAATTTCAATTTGAATTGGCTTCTTGGTTTTATGAAAATAAAAATTATGCTTTGACTTATACCGTGTTAGTTGAAGCGATGGTTACTAAGGAGTGTGAAATAAAGAGTTTAGATTCTACAAACAAAGAGCATAGAGAGGCATCAAAAAAAGATTTGTGGAACAATAAAACAAAACCGTATAAAAAAATTGTAGGCATAAGAAATGATATTGCACATCAAAGAAAATCAGACAACATCAATACTAAGAAAAATGTAAGTGATTTGGAAACTTATTTGCTAGAAGCGAAACAATTTATCAATAGTAATTAAAAAAATAATTAAAAGCACCCCCAACCCCTAGAAAGTAGATTATCCTTAGAGTTTTTGTGCTATGGATGTATCTACGCTAAGTGCTAAAATCTTTTACAAATTCCAAAAATCACTCTTGCTAGACATATTTTGACTATATCTTCTATTATACTTCTCTTATCTCAAGCCAAGGAGTCCCGATGAAGTCGCTCAAATCAAAGCCTCGTAAAAGAGTCGTATGGGGCTTTAGTCCTGTCACTAGAGTCGTACCTAGCAAAAAGGTATATTCAAGAAAGAACATCACAATCAATCTCGATTAAGGAGTTTAGGATGAACAAAGCTATGATGACTTTAGGCAAAACGCTCTTCAATGCACCAGCGACAAGCTACAATCCCTTGAATATTATAGGGGAGTATTTCGAGTACAAAAAAGCCATAGCGATGGTAGAGCATGAGACTCAAAAGGTACTTGTCCAAAAAGAGATTATTTTGAAGCAAATAGAGTCGCAGTTGGTGCTTGAACTGGCTAAAAATGAGACAAACTACCGCCTTGAAAGGGATAGGTTGGAGATAATCTATGCAAGTCTCAAAAATCTCGCTATTGAACGATCCCAAATAGTCAATGCTATTATCGATGCAAGTCGTCGTGGTGAGATAGAGATGGTGATAGCTCTTAAAGATATTCTAAAGCACAACGATGAGGTTAGCAATCAAAGATTTGATGGACTCAATCCATCCAACCGACTCATTCAAATCACACAAGGAGTGTAAAATGATTCAAAAACTTTTGGGAGCAGTAGGAGTAGTGGCAGTGGGTGCTTATCTTTTGAATGGTAAAAAGAGTAGCTATAACAGTGCTGTGAGGAATTATGAGAGAACGTATGCCGATGCCAAAGATGAGATTGATAGTGCCTTTGATAACCAGCAATTCTAACCCAACCTCCAATCTCCAAATAAAAAATAGGATAAAATAAGAAAAAAGGTTACTGGTTCCATGGGTTACATTATAGCATATTTAGGAGGAGCTAACCGACTAGCCTGTAAAGATAATATTAAACTCTATGAAACCGATGCAACTAAAATGAGTAAACTATTTAACAGTAAAATCAAAGAGGCTGATGAAGTGATACGAATTACAAACTATACCGAAGATACTACCGCAACTACAACCAATGGACATACTGGAGTTTTGAAAGATACTATCTATTTAAATTATATTCTCTCTATTTTGGCGATAGAGTAGAGCAAGATAGTAATATTTATAATTTTTTGGGTATAATTACCAGTATTTTTATTAAACTAAGGAGTGATGTATGGCACTATTTGAAGATATAAGAGATGTTGTAGCTGAACAACTAAACGTTAGCCCAGATGAGGTAAAAGAGGAGTCAAGCTTTATTGAAGACCTTAATGCCGACTCTCTTGATGTTGTTGAGCTAGTAATGGCTCTTGAGGAGAAATTTGAAATCGAAATTCCAGATGATAAAGCAGAAAGCATCTTGACTGTAGCAGATGCTATGAAATTTATCGAAGAGAATAAGTAAGCCCTTGCAGACCTCTTGCGAGGGGTTTGTAAATGCTTTTGAGTCTATCTCTAAGTAAACTTAACCACTAATTTTTTTAGATATATACTTAGCTTAATCTTTGGTTTGTTAATATAAGTACAATACAATACCGTTTAAATACGTCAAATGGAGTCAATGTGAAAAGAGTAGTAGTTACAGGGATTGGTATGATCAACAGTTTAGGGCTTGAGAAAGAGAGTTCTTTTAAAGCAATAATTGAAGGAGCGTGCGGGATCAAAGAGATTGCTTCATTTGATGCTTCCAGTCATTCAGTGAAAATTGCTGCAGAGATAACTGATTTTGATCCTTTGTCTGTAATGGATGCCAAAGAACTCAAAAAAGCCGATAGGTTTATTCACCTAGGTATCAAAGCAGCCCAAGAGGCAATGGAAGATGCGGCATTTGGTGAGGGGATTGATTATGAGCGATTTGGTATCTCTTCGGCTTCGGGCATTGGTGGTCTTCCCAATATTGAAAAAAACTCCGTCATTTGCGAAACCAAAGGCTCACGCAAAATTTCACCCTTTTTTATCCCTTCGTCGCTTGTTAATATGTTGGGAGGCTTTATCTCTATCTATCAAGGACTCAAAGGTCCCAACATTTCATCGGTGACGGCATGTGCGGCTGGGACACACGCAATAAGCGAAGCGACCAAGACCATTATGCTAGGCGGTGCGGATAGAATGCTGGTTGTGGGTGCTGAATCGGCTATTTGTCCTGTAGGTATTGGCGGATTTGCTTCGATGAAAGCCCTTTGTGCTGACAACGATAACCCACAAGGCTCTTCACGACCTTTTGATGCAACACGAAGCGGATTTGTAATGGGCGAAGGTGCGGGTGCTTTGGTGCTTGAAGAGTATGAAGTAGCTGTGGCAAGAGGTGCTAGAATATACGCAGAGATTATAGGATTTGGCGAGAGTGCCGATGCCAATCACATTACAGCTCCCGTAGTCGATGGACCGCTTCGAGCTATCAAGGCGGCATTGAATATGGCGGGTAATCCAAAAGTTGATTACATCAACGCACACGGTACATCCACTCCTGCTAATGACAAAAACGAAACCGCAGCGATTAAAGCGGTATTTGGAAGCGAGTGTCCGCCCGTAAGCTCTATCAAGGGACAATTGGGACACTGTTTGGGTGCGGCGGGTGCTTTGGAGGCGGTTACTACGATTATGGCAATGCGTGATAGCATATTGCCTCCAACCATCAACTACAACAATCCAGACCCCGATTGCGATTTGGATTATGTACCCAATGTCGCAAGAGAAGCAGAGATTACGGTAGCAATGAGCAACTCCTTTGGATTTGGTGGAACGAATGGCGTTTTAATCTTTAAAAAGCTTTAGGAGTGACAATGTCGGTATATTTAGAGTTTGAAAAAGGGATAGAGGCACTTCAAAACGAGGTTGATTCTGCCAAATTGATGTTGGATGAAGGGCTTTTGGAAAAACTCCAAAACGATTTACAAAAAGAGATACTTAAGACCTTTGGCACACTCACAGACTACCAAAAGCTTCAACTTGCTCGTCACCCCGATCGCCCTTATGCTTTGGATTACATCCGCAACATGATGGAAGATGCTTACGAGATTCACGGTGATAGAGCTTTTCGTGATGACCCTGCGATGATAGCTTATATTGGTTGGATTGAGGGCAAAAAGGCGATGGTGATTGGCGAACAAAAAGGGCGAGGGGTAAAAAACAAAATCAAACGCAACTTTGGTATGCCCAATCCTGAGGGGTATCGCAAGGCTTTACGATGCGTCAAAATGGCAGAGAAGTTTGATATTCCCGTATTGTTTCTCATTGACACCCCAGGAGCCTACCCAGGATTAGGGGCTGAAGAGCGTGGACAAAGCGAAGCCATAGCCCGTAATCTTTTTGAGTTTATTGATATTAAAGTTCCCATTATTTCTATCGTGATAGGCGAAGGGGGAAGCGGTGGAGCTTTGGCTATTGGAGTAGGTGATCGATTGGCGATGATGAAATACTCCGTATTTTCAGTTATCTCTCCCGAAGGGTGTTCGGCGATTTTGTGGGATGACCCCAAAAAAGTGGAACAAGCTACCAAAGCGTTGAAGATTTTGCCTGAATACCTCATGGAACATAAACTCATCAACGATATATTGGATGAACCACTCAATGGAGCGCATCGAAACAAAAAGGCAGCCTCCTATATTGTGCGAGATTATTTCCTAAAATCGCTTCAAGAGCTTGAATCGCTCTCAAAAGAAGAGATGTTGCAAAAGCGTTATGAACAAGTTATCTCTATCGGTGCATTTAGCGAAAACTAATGCATGAGATAGCCAACTGGATTGTCCAAAGTATAGGAGATATAGGCTATTTGGGCATCTTTTTTTTGATGTTTTTAGAGAGCAGTTTCTTTCCATTTCCCAGTGAAATTGTAATGATACCTGCGGGATATCTTGCCTATCAAGGTGAGATGAATATCTATCTTGCTTTTTTGATGGGACTTTTGGGTTCTTTGGCGGGGGCGTGGTTGAACTATTTTTTAGCCATTCGATACGGGCGGAATTTTTTAATCAAACACGGTCATCGTATCTTTTTGAAGCCCACAACACTTGAAAAACTTGAAAACTTTTTTAAATCACACGGCGAGATTAGCACTTTCAATGGACGTTTAATCCCTGGTGTTCGTCAATACATCTCTTTTCCTGCGGGATTAGCCAAGATGAATTGGATGCGTTTTAGCCTCTATACAGCATTGGGTGCATCCATTTGGATGATTGTGCTTTTGGCAATAGGTTATCTTATCGGCGACCAGCAAATGCTTATCAAAGAGTATCTGCACGATGCGACACTCATTACTCTATGTATGATAGGACTCTTTACACTTTTTTACTATTATCGTCATAAAAATCGAAAAGATGATTAGATGTTTTTTGAGATCAAGCACAATAGAGTGATGCTTAAAATCAAAGCTCAG
This sequence comes from Sulfurovum sp. FS08-3, assembly GCA_000830175.1. Taxonomy (GTDB): domain Bacteria; phylum Campylobacterota; class Campylobacteria; order Campylobacterales; family Sulfurovaceae; genus FS08-3. Next base: position 8,343 of record JQIS01000068.1, read on the forward strand.
CCCAACGCAAGTCGTAGTGAGTTTGCAGAGACTCTGGAAGAGGCAATCAAGCTACGCATCAAAGCTCCAGCTGTTGAGGGTGCAGCAAATGCAGAATTAATAAAATTTCTATCAAAGCACTTTAAGATAGCCAAAAGCTCTATCACTTTCAAAAGTGGACTAAAGAGTAAAATAAAAATTGTAGAGTTTCCAATCAGTGAAGCGTTTACGCAATGGAGTAGAGAGTATGAACAAAGAACAAGCCTTTAAACTGTTGGCACAACAGTTGGGGATTTCCAACAACAAAGCCAAAGAGCTAATCGACAAAGGATTGGTCTATGCGGGTAATCACAAGGTAAAAATCGCTCGTGGATTGGTCGATGAGGATACCAAGTTTCGTGTTGAGCAGGTCAATGATATTGTGGTGTTGTATGAGGATGAGGATATTGTTGCTATTGATAAACCCGCTTTTGTCGATAGCTATGATGTTGAAGCCTCAATTGAGGGAGCTACCTTGATTCACCGTCTTGACCGTGATACTTCGGGTGTGTTGTTGTTGGCAAAAAATGAGCCGTTTTTACAAAGAGCCATTGAGGCTTTCAAGCAACAAAAAGTAACCAAAAAATATATTGCATGGGTTGATGGAATATTTTTTGAAGAGTTGAGCATTGATGAGCCTATCCATACAGAACGAAAAGGCAAAGCAATCTCAAGAGTAGATAAAAAACGAGGCAAAAAAGCGGTGAGTATCGTTCGTCCTCTTGAGGTACAAGGCAAAAAGAGCAAAGTTGAAGTAGAGATTGAGACGGGACGTACGCACCAAATTCGTGTGCATTTGGCGTATATTGGATATCCGATTATTGGAGATGAAGCTTATGGCAGTGTCACAAAAAGCAAACGCATTTTACTCCACGCCGCTTCCATTGCACTGCTAGGATACAGCTTTCAAGCCAAAGAGCCTAGAGATATTGAACGCTATAAGTAAATCAGCCTCAAGTTCTAAAATATTTTACTAATAAAATCAGTCATTAGAGGTGCATCTCCGCACCCTTAATATCCCAATTCTTCTACATTTTTTACCATTGTTTGACTATCAAAGGAGATTCAAGAGGTTTTTTTATGCTTCAAATTGAATACTATTTTCTTCAAACAGGCTAATCGGTTAGCTCCTCCTGTTACCAATCGTATCCATAAGTGATGTTTTTCTCTATGGAGGAGCTAACCGATTAGCCTGTTTAATAGAATTTTGTTTGATTATATTACTATCAAGTGATAAATCACCTAAACTGTATTGTGAAGGTTCTTGACGATTTAGAGAAAGGTAAATTACAAAAATATCATCATATTCAGATTTTTTATCCTCTTTTTTGATAACTTCTATGTATCTCTTTATCTGATCTTTTTGGTCTCCTGCATAAACTTTATTTTCGATAATAATATGTTTATTTCGATCTGTGATATATAAATCAATGTTGTTATACTCTCTATAAACTACGCTACGTTTTGTATCAATATCAAAATCTTGTAACTGTAAAACCTCTAAAAACTTATCTAAAAAGAGTGTATCTTGATAGTGGTCTCCATTTGGGTCTAATAGTGAATGTATCATCCGTGAATGAAGTCGTACTTCATCACTTGGACTTAATACGGTTGTTAAAATATTGTAGTTATTTAAACCTCGTTGTTTTTGTCTGTTTTGCTCTGCTTTGAACTGTTTGAGTTCATTAAATATTTCATCATAATTTTTCATTTTTTACTTCTCTAGCAACTCTTCTATAACCCTCTTCATCTTAGGCAATTTAGCACGAATGACAAACTCAATTACGGATATAAAATAGGGGTCAGGTGACAACAACAACACATAATTAATTCTATGCTATACCCCCCCAAAAAAACAAAAGAGATAAAATATGCCTTTCTCGTTCCACCTCTCCTGAGAGTGTGAAACGAGAAATATCTCGAAATCCAAGTTTTCTGTTTCTTGTAAAACTCTCTTTGAGCAGTTTGTATCTCTCTTTAATCGTATCGCTATGTAATAGATTGAGTATTTTGTTGATTATCTCTTGCGTTTTTTTTCATGTTTTTACTTCTCTTTTCATATTTTTCTATTTCAAGTTTTATACTTTTATTGCTTTGATTTAGATTAATTTGCTGTCATTATTGGGGAGTTTGGCTTAAGGAAATGGCATTGGACTAAAGTCCCACTTATTTAGCTTCGATAGTAACGACAACCAAATCTTAGCTCTTGTCCCACTTCCGATAAAAGTGCGTAACATCAGTTTTTAAATATGTCACCAACAACAACCTGAATCCGTAGCCTCGGCTAAAGCCTGAGTTTGAAACACCTAATAGCCTCCAATTTGTTCGGCTAAAGCCGAACCTACGCCGAACCTACACTATCACGCAACTAAAAAAATATTTTTTACCTTTTAATAACCACAAATTGGATAAAATATCTCAATTTTTTATTTACTCAAAGGTTAAGTTTATGGATATTCGCAAAAGTTTCTTAGAGTTTTTTAGTGCCAAAGGTCATGCGATAGTAGAGAGTTCTCCCCTTGTCCCCGATGATGCTTCGTTGCTCTTTACCAATGCAGGAATGGTGCAATTTAAAGATATTTTTACCGCTCAAGCCCCTATCCCCACAAACCCACGAGCTACTTCATCGCAAACGTGTATCCGTGCGGGTGGGAAGCACAACGACCTTGATAACGTAGGCTACACCGCTAGACACCACACCCTTTTTGAGATGCTGGGCAACTTCTCCTTTGGTGACTATTTCAAAACCGATGCCATTGCCTATGCGTGGGAGTTTGTGACAAGCAAAGAGTACCTTCATTTGCCTATCGAAAAAATCTGGGTTACGGTTCACAACGATGATGATGAGGCGTTTGCATTGTGGTCAAAACATATCGACCCTAGCCGTATTATGCGTTTTGGCGACAAAGATAACTTTTGGCAAATGGGCGATACAGGACCTTGCGGGCCATGCAGTGAGATTTTTTACGACCAAGGTGAAGAGCATTTCAATAGTAGCGAAGATGTCATGGGTGGCGATGGCGATAGATTTTTGGAGATTTGGAACCTTGTCTTTATGCAGTATGAACGTAGCACTGATGGCACACTTACACCGCTACCCAAACCCTCCATCGATACAGGTATGGGGCTAGAGCGTGTCGTAGCTATCAAAGAGGGGCAAATCAACAACTACCACTCCTCGCTCTTTATGCCCATCATCCGCCATATTGAGAGCCTCGTGGGCAAAGAGTACAACGGCAACGCAAGTTTTAGAGTCATAGCCGATCACCTTCGCTCTGTCTCCTTTTTGTTGGCGCAAGGGGTTAATTTCGACAAAGAGGGGCGTGGGTATGTGTTGCGTCGTATTATGCGTCGTGCTATTCGACACGGATACCTTTTGGGGCTTCGCAAACCCTTTATGTACCAACTCGTCGATACACTAAACGACATTATGGGTACATCCTACCCCTATTTGATCGAAAAATCCCAAGCCATTAAGAGTGCTATGATGATGGAAGAGGAGCGATTTTTGACCACTATCGAATCGGGCATTAAACTCTTCCATGAAGAACTCGAAAATACCACCGAGAAATTTTCAGGAGAAGTCGCCTTTAAGCTCTACGATACCTACGGTTTCCCGCTTGATTTGACGCAAGATATGCTAAGAGAAAAAAATATCGAGTTGGATGAAGAGTCCTTTGAGACCCACATGGAAGCCCAAAAAGCTCAATCTCGTGCCTCATGGAGCGGCAGCGGCGATGCGGTAGCTACAGGAGAGTTCAAAGAACTCAAAGAGAAATACGGATGCAACACTTTTGTAGGATATACCCAAACAACGGCTCAAACCAAAGTCGTTGCGTTGCTTGATGAGGCGTTTAAAATCGTTGAAACACTTGATGGCAAGGGGTGGGTGATGCTTGAAACGACTCCCCTTTATGCCCAATCGGGCGGACAGTGCGGCGATAGCGGTAGGCTGCTTGTGGGAGAGAGGGTGATAACGATTGAAGATACCCAAAAGTTTCACGATATTAATCTCTCTTTTGTTGAGGGCGTGTTGTCCCAAAACGATAGCGTAGAGGTGATAGTCGATACCAAACGCAGCGATATTGCACGCAACCACTCCGCTACGCACCTACTCCACGCAGGACTTAGGGCGATTTTGGGCGATCATGTAGCCCAAGCGGGAAGTCTCAACGACGATAAAAAGCTTCGTTTTGACTTTTCACACCCCAAAGCGATGAGCCCTGAAGAGATAGAAGAGGTCGAAGCGTGGGTCAATGAACGCATTTTGGGCAAACTCCAAACCACTACACGAGTGATGAGTATCGACGATGCCAAAAGCTCAGGAGCGGTGGCACTCTTTGGCGAAAAGTACGGCGATGAGGTACGGGTGGTAAGCTTTGGCGAGGAGTCTATCGAGCTGTGCGGTGGAACGCATGTAAGCAATACTTCGGATATTGGACTCTTTTTGATTGCCAAAGAGAGCGGTGTGAGTGCGGGAGTGCGACGTATCGAGGCGATTTGCGGACGTGAAGCCTACCAAATGACCAAAGCGATGCGTCAAGAGCTAAGCAGTATCAAAACAGAGCTTAAAAGCCAAGATGCCCTAAGCGGTATCGCAAAGCTCAAAGATCACATAAAATCACTCAAAAACGAACTCACCAACGCCCTCAACTCCAGCAAAAAAGATTTGGAAGTCGTTGAGATAAACGGTATCGCCACGATTGTAGCCGAGGTTGAAAATGGGGATATCAAAGCCTTGATCGATGAAGCCAAAAACAAATACCCCAAAATCGCCATAATGCTCCTCATGCAAAAAGAGGACAAAGTCATGATAGCGTGCGGGAGCAAAGATACCCCTATCAAAGCAGGAGAGTGGATACGAGAGATTGCCCCTATCGTAGGCGGTGGCGGTGGCGGTCGCCCCGATTTCGCCCAAGCAGGAGGGAAAGATACAACCAAAATCGATGAAGCCCTTGAAGCATCCAAAGCCTATCTGCATACGCATTTATAATTTCAGATAGTGCTATGGTTGCTATCACCTATGGCTCTTAGGCTTCCTAGCGGTGATTGTGATATTTTTGTCATTCTTGTTTTATATAGTGAATATTGTCAAACAAGAGGTTATACTCATTGGCAATGTTTTTATTAGTGATTGGAAAACTGTCTGTACGAATAAATAGCTTATGGTCACTAGTAATAAAAAATATCCTCTGCTTAGTCTTTTGAACACAAGTAATCGTATAGCTTTTTATTTTAACAGGCTAGTCGGTTAGCTCCTCCTAAATATGCTATAATGTAACCCATGGAACCAGTAAAAACATCACTTATGGATACGATTGGTAACAGGAGGAGCTAACCGATTAGCCTGTTTAGTTTTTTTAATAGCTTTTATTCTTTTTAATATTTCTACTTTTTGTATTTCAAAAAAGTCATCTAAAATTTTTTGGCTAGGGTATGGAATATTAATCATATTTTTTCAACTCTTCTTCGATTCTAGCTTTTTCTTTTTCTAGTTCTTTTTTACGAGCTTCTTTATCAAACTTTTTATAATACATATCCAAAAGTTTTTGTTTTAAAAATGGCTCTCCAATAGTTTGTATAATTTTAAAAACTCTTTCTTTCTCTTCTTTTTGAGGCTTATAATTGTCGTTCTTTAAATCTTCAATAATTTTATTGATTGTTTGTTTCGCAAACTCCCCCATCAACCCATCACTCATAAAAAATCCATCGGATAGGAGAGTATGGATATTTGCTCCGAAAGTTTGCTTTTTGATACCATCTTTTAAAACTTTACAATTACCCTCTTTTTGATTTTTATCTTCATCTTTTTTGTATTTTTCTAAAAATATTACATTTTCCTTTTGGAGGTCGGATAATAGGAATGGAGAATGAGAAGTAAGAATAATTTGTATGTTTTTATCTGTAAAATTAGAACTCAAAAAATCAGTTAAATACTTTATATATTGTCTTTGCCAATTTGGGTGCATAGTGCTTTCCCCTTCGTCAATACAAAAAACAATATCATTGTTGATTTCTTTTTTTAAGGCATTGTAAAATGAGGCAAATTGATACAAATAAGTTTCTTGACCTGTACTTAAATTTGGATGAAACTCAAAAAATAAAAAATCACTTTTTGTTTGTTCTACTATTTTTTGATAATAGTTAATAAAATTCTCGTGCAAATCATTTATATTTGATCCCCAGAATTGCAGATGCTTTTCAGATTCTCTATGTTTACTTGACAATTTTTTACAAGCTAGTAAAAATTTATCTCTTGTGGTTTTATCAATTAAATCTGATTTGTTATTAATGTGCAGCATAATATTTTCATAGATATTTTTATCTTTAGTCTTTGAACTAATAGTAAACATTTTTGGCAATTCAAATAGTTGTTCAAATATTACATTATTTTTTATCATTGCAATAACATTTTGAGTTTGTTGAATTTTATAGTTATGATAATATTGGTTTTCAAATAGTGCCAAATTATGAGTGTTTTTAATGTACGAATTTTCCCTTATTGCTTTGACTAATGTTGAAGTTGAATAGAAAATTGTTGAGAAATCTTTTATATTGTCACTGAGTGTTTCTAATTCGCCGAGATTAAAACTGTAATGCTTTACATTGCTGTCAATAGTGTACTCTTTAAATTTTTTTGTAGATTCATTTGTTTCTATTGAAACCGAATATAAAATATATTTAGTATCTTTTTTTATAAGCATACAAAAGTGCTTGATTACAAATAGATTTCCACTAAACAATATTTCCAGCAAATTACTTTTCCCGCTCCCATTCTCCCCCACAATCACCGTAATATTGATATTCTCAGGAAAGATACTTACATAGTCATCATTTTCATCAATCGTAAGCTCTTTGGTATCGGGGTTATAATTGCATTTAAAACGAGGCGAAAAGTTAAATCCCTGCTCTTTGATATTTTTATACTCTTCAACCCAAAGATATACTAACTCCATAATCTACCTTTCACAGCGTGGGTTTCACCCACCCTACAGATTCTAATATTGATAACAAACTCTTTTGATAATCTATCGTATTGATTTTTATCCACCACTGCACCATTGCGATTGTATAATGCCCTTGGCGAATTTCGCTAAAGGTTTGGATGCCTATGGGGAGTTTTTGCATTTTATATCTCTTCAAAGCTTCTAAGTTCGTTGTATAGGCTATCTCGTTCTACGGGAATAAAGCCTGAGTTTTTAATGAGTCCTACAAACTCCTCTTGGCTCATGCCATTGGCACTTTTGGCTCCAGCGGCGGATTGGATGGATTCTTTTTGGATAGTACCATCGAGGTCATTAGCTCCAAACTCTTGGGCTACAAGAGCCAAATTGATAGAGGAGGTTACCCAATAGGCTTTGATGTTGTTGATATTATCGAGCAAAATGCGTGCAATCGCAAAGGTTTTGAGTATCTCTTGCGCACTGGGAAAGTTTTTGACTTTCAAAAAATTGTTCTCTTTTTGATAGAGCAAGGGAATAAAGGCGTTAAATCCTCCGCTTCTATCTTGAAGCTCACGCAATCGTAGGATATGGTCAATTCGGTGGCTTCTCTCTTCGATATGCCCAAAGAGCATCGTGGCGTTGCTTTGTCGTCCTCTTTCGTGCCACTTTTGATGGATTTCGAGCCATTGAGCAGAGGTTACCTTACCTTTGCAGATAAAATCTCTCACCTTCTCATCAAAAATCTCCGCCCCACCTCCTGGCATAGAGTCCACCCCATGGGCTATCATCATATCAAGGATTTCATCGTAGCTATATCCGTACTCACGAGCCAAAAAATCGACCTCGGCAGCGGTGAGGGCTTTGATATGCACATCGGGAAACTCATCTTTGATCAATTTAAAGGCATTCATGTACCACTCTATCCCCTCATTGGGGTTGTGAGCCGACACAATATGCAGCTCTTTGGCTCCATGGGCAATGGAGGTACGGGCAATCTCCAAAATCTCCTCATGGCTTAGGGTGTATTGGTTGGGATTTTTGCGACTCGCACTGTAGGCACAAAATTTACAAATATCTTTGCATACATTGGTGGGATTGATGTGACGATTGATATTAAAATAGCTCTTTTTGCCAAATCTATCAATTCTAATTTTGTGAGCCAACTCTCCCAAAGTGTAGAGGTCTAGCTCGTAGAGAGCAAGTGCCTCTTGATGGGTGAGTCGTTCATTGTTGTTTACTTTTGTGATACTATCCATTGCTGTTCTTTTGATTTTTTGTTTTATTATACCTACAAAGATATAACAACACCCTAAGCCAATTCCCCAACCCCAAAAAGCCAAAAATATCAAGATGCCTCCTCGTGAATCAGTGAAAAAGCAGATACTTTGTAAATTGCTTCGTCAATTAAAACTTCATCGACTGTATGTCCATATATTTTTAATACTTTTGTACATACGATACGTGAGTGAGTTCATAAACATAGAGAGATTAACAAAGTTGTGAATGCGTCTTTTGGTGATATTCATAAAATCCTCTAATCCAAAAAACTGTTTGGCATCTCTAAAGTTAAACTCTATTTGAAATCGCAAAGAGTAGTAGTCGATAATCTTGTGGTACTCTTGCTTTAAGTCGGTTGAGAAGAGAATGGTACGATTGCTTTTGTTGTTATGTGTGTTTGTCTCTGTGATAATGACAACATTGATATCCCCTTTGATACTCTTGTTGAGAGCTTCCAATTGATAGATTGTGATGGTTTTGTTTTTCTCCTCTTTGGTCTCTTTGAGATACCTATGAGTAAAAATAATCGACTCCATACGTTGATTTCCCTGATTTACTTACGGTTGTCTCATCGGCTACCAAAATAACTTCGTGGCTTAGAGTCTGTTTGACCAAGTGCCATTTGAGACGTAACCAATTTATCTTTTTATCAAAGAATCGCTCTATGGTTTTATAGCTATAATGCTCACTCCAACGAGAGATTCCAAGCATTGTCACTCTACTTCTCATACTTAATATGGCTACGCCAATAGAGAGCAGTTGTTTGAGTGTTTTTTTATCTAATATTGGGGATAGGCAGCAATTCTAACCCAACCTCCAATCTCCAAATAAAAAATAGGATAAAATAAGAAAAAAGAGAGGGATTCCTGCTTTGTGTTCTACTATTAAGTTGAGTACTACTTGATTGAGATGAGGATGGTGGTCACGGCTATAGCCTTTGAGGGGTTTGATGGGAATTGGCTTCTCTTTGTTCTTTGGCTCAAGCGACTTATACTCCCCATCAAGATGGAAACTAGTGGAGTCAAGATGCACTGTTGATGGGGATAATCCCAAAAGAACAACTGCTTTGTGAGATATTTTCTCGTAAAGTTCGCTGACACCATACTCATAAATTACATCCAATGTGCGTCCAAGTGCATCATCGTTTATCTGCTCGGCATTGATTGGTTGCGAAAAGAGCGTCTCCAATGGCTTGTCTTTGAAAAAGTGTGGCGTGAGATAGAGTTGCTTATTGACATAGCCCAAACCGTTGAGTATCATTGCTTTAACCAAAATTCCAAAAGAAAGCCCTTTTTTTTGAGCATCGGCAACAATTACTTTATCAATGCTTTTTTCTATCTCTAGCTCATCAACCATACCAGCTACTAGCCCTAAGTGGTCTAAGTTTTTAACGATAACTGACTTATGTAGAGTAGACATTTCTACCCCTCCTTTTTATTTAAATTTAATTTATAATTCGGAGTGGCACAATGCCCCTCACAGAACCGTACTTGAAGATTTCCCTCATACGGCTCTTCAATATACCTCACAAATTTATGTGATAAAGTATAGAAGTTATGTTTTATTTTTGGAAGTGGAAGTGGGTATAGGGTTAAGTAACTGTACAACTTACTCCAACTCATACTTTTCTTCTGACTTCTCCGATTTAACCATTTATGAACCAATCTTAAAGCTAAGGTATAGTATCTCTTTAAAGATGGGTAGTTTCCACTAACTCCATAATATTCAAAGTGTCCTCTTAATTTAGCTTTGAGTGTTTGCCACCACTCTTTAGTAGGTAAAAGATTTCGTATCTGTTTTAACCAAATATTCAACTCTTTTATTTTAGCTCTGAACTTTTTCATAGCTGTTTTTCTACCTACTTTAAAGTATCCTTTTTGTGTTTTATCACAGAAGTGAGTAAAACCCAAGAATGTAAATGTATTGGCTTTACGATTCCCTGAATTTGCATTCTGTTTTTCAAATCTACCAAAGCTAAACACTCTTGTTTTATCTGGGTGGAGTGTTAATCCATATTTATTAAATCGGTTTTCTAATGCTCTTAGTATTTTAAGGGCATCCTCTTTGTATTGAACCAAACAAACATAATCATCGGCATAACGAACAAGTTCGCAATAGCCTCTGGTATGTGTTTTAACTTGTTGTTCAAACCAGCTGTCTAAAACATAATGCAAAAATATATTAGCTAATAGTGGACTTAAGATACTTCCTTGAGGAGTACCTACATCTGTTTTTACTAATAAATTATTATCAACATACCCAGCACTAAAAAATCTTTTTATTAGAAATATTAGACTACTGTCCTTTACTCTAATATTTAGAAATTCTATTAGCATATCGTGATTGACATTATCAAAGAACCCTTTGATATCTGCTTCTACTATATGATTTATAGGTTTAGTCATAATTGTTGTATCTATTTGGTTCAATGCTTGATGGGTATTTTTATTTGGTCTAAAACCATAAGAACACTCTAAAAAGTCCATCTCATAGATACTTTGCAAAATTTGCGATATACCACTCTCTACTATTTTATTTTCAATAGTGGAAATTCCCAAAGGTCGGAGTTCTCCGTTTTCTTTAGGGATATATACTCTTTTTGCAGGAAGTGGTCTAAAAGATTTATTTTTCAGTCTTTGCACTAACTTTTCCAAATTTTCATCCAATTTTCTATTATATTCTTGCCAACTAACTTCATCAATTCCTACTGCCTTGTTTCTATCAAGGTTGTTGTAGCAATCTTTCAAGAATGAAACAGTTAAATATGGAGCTAAACTCCTAAATTCATATGTTTTATTCTCTTTAGCACACTTTGATAGAGAAGACAATTTAGTCCAAGTGTTATTCAATTCTAAGTTTGACATAGTTAAATGTATCTCCTTTCGTTATATTGTAAATCCCTTCGAGTGGTCTGTTTCAACCTCAATAGGCATTACCCTTATTTACACCTCTACTATGAATTTATCCGACTACCTTGCTAAATTGTTTTCTAACTTTTTAGGCTCTAAAAACAACATTCAGAAAATAGCAAGGTTCTCCCAAGTTCCAAAACATTCATTTTGTTTACCCGCTACGGACTCAGACCCCGACACCTCCGTATAAGCTAACCTGTCTCTCTTTCCTTTTGGGTAGGGCGGAAAATTTGCAAACACTCCCTTTTACTCATTTCGCTTATTACGGTACTGACTTCAGGCAAATGAAAACCTTGGTCAAGTGTGATATGAGCTATTACGGGGTTCAACACCTTCACGCTTTCGCATTGTGGCTGATAAACTCCCTTACTACAGCTTCAGATTATTTGTTATCTCCTAATCTGTGTAGCTCGGTACCCAACTGGTGGCTAACCTTTATTGGGGCTGGATTGTCCAGCTTGATTGACTTAGCTTTGCTTGGCACACTCATTTATTGCTCCCCATTTTTTAAATTGCAAAAGTGATTTTAATCCACTCTTTGGAATTAAATCAATGGCGATATCTTTGCCATTGACCAATAATATATCGTATTCATCTTCTATATCACCTACTTTTTTATGGCGATTTTTATCGGCGTAGTCATAGGCAATACCTCCAATAGTAGGCTTAGAGCTAATAGAGTTCCAAAAAAACTCCTCCGCCACATCGCCTTGATTGTTGGAGATAGCACCTACAAGCTTGGCTATTCTATCAAGTTTTGCATCGGTTTTTTTGTCCGACTCTGCTAATTCACGAAATGTTTTCTCCATCTCTTCACCACTCTTTTTCATCTGTGCATCGGTTTGTGCTTGGGCTTGTGCTTGGGCTTCTCGCAACTCTATAATTGATTGCAATACTTTATCAAATTTATCCATTATTGAGCCTTTTTGATTTATTATAGCATAAAAGGGTGATGTTTTCAATCGTGTAAAAATTTCCTCGTTCCCATCGCTCCTGTGTGGGAATGCATAAGAGAGCCCAATCCATCAAACAGCTATAAATGGATAAATAGAGATATGGAGAGATTTTAGCAATTGAAACTCTTGTATGCATTCCCATCGGGGAGAGATTGTGAAATAATTCGGAAGCAGTGCTTTGGCTACGCCTATTTAAAAGGGACTAAAGTCCCGTTTCCAAAGAAAAAATAATATTTCACACTCTTGGGAGAAGTGGAACGAGAGAGACTTTCTCCAAAAGCAATTTAAGAGGATTGGTATATATTAGAGTCGTAGAGAGACAACAATAAGCCTATTTGGTGCTGTTTGCGTCTGATTTGTACTCTTCAATCACTTTCAATAGTCCCTTGCCCACACCTTTGACGTTGGTGATATCCTCAAGCTTTGTAAATTTATTTTTCGTTCGATACTCGATAATAGCCTCTGCTTTGGACTCACCAATTCCTTTGATCTTCATCAGCTCCTCTTTGGAGGCACTGTTAAGCTCACTTACACTCATCCCATACGCAAGTGAGATCGATAGCAAAAACGCAGACAACAAAGTTCTTAACATAAAAATCCTTTTTAATAAAATATAATAATTTTAACAAAAAAAATCTTATATTTTATTAAAAGGGAGTGAGTTTGGTTTTTTTGATGAAGAGCAACAACAAGAGACTATAGGACTCAAAGCATACGATACTACCAATAAAAAATAAATAAATGGAGAGGTTGATAGGGGTGGAGAGGTTTTGGTAGATTGTTTTTATGCATTCCACCTCGGGAGAGGTGGAATGAGAAAATTTATCTTTTTGTACTTTGCACCAATAGGGCTTTAAGCTCACTTAAAGTACCTTTAAATACATTTCGGTCTAAGTTTTTACTATTAATATTAGTTCCTGTATAGCTGTATTGCCAAAATAACCAATCATTTACACTAGGTTTAAAGCTAGGGTCATACTTCTTTATATCATCTAATGTATTAATAGCGATACCACTTTTTTCATTATAAAGTGGTCTACTTATCCATAGCTTATATGAACTCAATGAACTAGCATTAAGTTTATTATTATAATAATCTTGGCTCATATATACAATTGGTTTAATACCTAATTGCGTTTCAACCTCTTTGGCAAATGATACAACCCAATCAGTTAATGTAGTTTTTGTATAAGAGCTTGAAGTTTTTTCAATATCAATTACTGGTGGCAACATCTTATTATTTTGATAATAATATTTGACTTTGCCAACAAAATATTTTGCTTCATTTTTGGCTCCTGTTGAATTTTTGTTAAAATCAGGTCTAGCAAAATGGTATGCACCCACTACAATGCCTTCATTGATAGCATTATTCATATTTTGTTCAAAACGAGAGTCATAAGCACTTGATTCTGGCCAAGACGCATCTGCATATCCTTCTGTTGAGCGAATAAATGCAAATGCAATATCTTTATTTTTGACGCTTTTCCAATCAATATAACCATTATTTTTGCTAACATCAATACCATATACAGTAGTTGAACTCGCAGTAGTGACTTTAAACGAACCTTTAACTTCCGTTAAGTTACCTGATAAATCTTTGGCAAAGAGTGTGTAGTTATAAGCTCCTGCTTTTAGGCTACTTGTTGGTACATTATAAGATGTTGAAAAACTTGTAGATGAGTTGTTCCACGATTGATTAACGACCAAGCTACTAGTTGCAGAGTTGGCTATTTGTAGAGTTACTTTTGCCAATGTTTGATTATCTGATGCATTAATGGTCGTAGCAATAGAGCTTGCACCCTCTTTGATTGAAACACCGTTTAAGTTTGAGATAGATGCTGTTGGTTTGGTGGTGTCTGTATTATTTGGATAAATAAATTTTACACTAGGTTTACTACCATCTTTAAGAAGTTTGTTATTATAGCGATATGTAACACCCTTAATTGGATTTGAATAAGAGTTAAACCAATCCATTTGAGACACCTCAAACAATGAATTATTATCAACTTTTGTTACATAAGCAACATGTCCATAATTACTCATTTTTTCAAAAACTGCTATTGCTCCAACTTTTGGTGTATCACCTGTAGGTAAATTATACTCTTTAGCAATAGTTATCCAATTTTTTGCATCTCTTCCAGAGCCTTTTTTAATTAAAGCTTTTTTTAAATCTTCACTTCCCATTTTATATGCCCACCATGTGCAATTACCATAGTTTCCGCATTCAAATGGATTTCCCTTGGATTCATGTGTTAGACATTTATCTACCGCAAACAAACTACCACTCAAAGCCAAAAATGCAAGTATTTTTTTCATTATCTTTCCTTTATTTATTTTGATAACATTATTCAATGTTGTTTTTTTGGAAATATTTTCATTGTTTTGTATATCAATGATTTACTTCAACTTTTTAACTACTGCCAATTTTTCAAGGGGCTTACGCCCCTAATACAAAAACCCAATCACTCTCCTGCTCTGACGCAACGGACATAAAAACTATAGCCCTTATTGCCGTCTTCCACATTGCTATTGAAGAAATAGACATACCACGCATTGTCACTACCGTCTGCATGGGTAGTAGAAGACCAATAGTGGCTGGAAATAGTATTTTGAAATACGGATTACAGGCTAGTCGGTTAGCTCCTCCTAAATATGCTATAATGTAACCCATGGAACCAGTAAATGATTACCATCGGGCAAGAAGAATTTTGATATTGAAGAGGTTTTTTATAAGGAGATTGAGTTATGATAAATGTTGGCGTAGTGGGAGCAAGTGGCTATACAGGACTTGAACTTATCAAGATGCTTATAGCACACCCCCACTTTAGATTAAACTATTTAGCTACTACTACGGGCGATACATCGGTTGAGAAACTTCATCCCTCTTTGTACGATGTTGTCTCTCTTGATGTTTCACAAGCCAATGCTCAAGAGGCGGCTAAAGCGTGTACGCTTGTTTTTTTGGCTTTGCCCCATCAAGCCTCTATGGGATTTGCCAAAGAGCTTTTGGCGTTGGGAGTCAAAGTCGTTGATCTCTCCGCCGATTATCGTTTGATACAAGAGACCTATGAGGATTTTTACTGCCCCCATGAAGACCCAGACAATTTGGACAAAAGTGTTTATGCTTTGATTGAATATTATCGCCAAGAGCTAAAAGAGACAACACTTGCCGCAGGACCTGGATGCTATCCTACGGCTACACTTTTGGGGATACTACCCTTTATGGAGTTTATTGATGAAAATGCACCGCTCTTTGTCGATGCCAAATCGGGCGTAAGTGGGGCGGGTAAAAAATTGAGCGATACGACGCATTTTGTCACTATCAATGATAATATTTTTGCCTACAATCCGCTCAAACACCGTCACGCTCCCGAAATCAAAGAGAAAATCAAAAGAGTAAGCGGTAAGGATATTAGTGTCAATTTCGTCCCTCACCTAATCCCCGCCACAAGAGGAGAGCTAGTAAGTATCTATGCCACGCTCAAAGAGGATATTAATCCTATCGAAATTTTGCAAGAGCGTTACAAGCACGATAGGTTTATTCGCATTCGTACGCAACCTGTCGATGTCAAAAGCGTAGCGGGGACACACTTTTGCGATATTTATGCCCAAACCAACGGCAAGGCACTCTTTGTATCGAGTGCTATTGATAATTTGCTTCGGGGTGCAAGCTCACAAGCGTTGGTGGCGGCCAATTTGATGTGTGGTTTGGATGAGAATATGGGGATTCCAACCGTTGCCTATATGCCCTAATGAGAGCAATCAAAGAGGGAGCGATTTTTATCGCCGATAGCCACTATCCCCACCACGGAGAAGCCATTATTGAGCTATTGACCTCTTTGCCTCCCAACACCCCTCAACTCTTTTTGATGGGGGATATTTTTGATATTTTGTTTGCCCACGCCCCTTTTTTGATAGAGTACAATCAAAAGCTTATCGATTTAATCAACGCTTTAAGTGACTCTATTGAGATATTTTACTTTGAGGGCAATCATGACTTTAATCTTCAAGCCCTTTTCCCCAAAGTAACCGTTTACACGCTAAAGCAACAACCTCAAATCTTTACGTTGGGCGTTCAAAGTGTCGGTTTGGCTCATGGAGATAGATTTGCGATGAGCAAAGGCTACCGCTTTTATACTCGCTTCATTCGCAATCAAACGTTGATGCGCTATTTGCCCTTCAAACAAAAACTCATCAATCGACAAATAGACCTTTTAAAAAAGAAAAAAATATGCAAAAAATTTGAGGGTTTTGAAAAAAGAGTGGAGAGGATTTTGCGATGCTATCGTCTCCATGGTTATGATGATAATTTTGAGGTCATAGAGGGACACTATCATCAAGGTACCTTCTACCAAAACTACATCGCACTTCCCTCTTTGGTGTGTCAAAAAGAGATTGCCTTCGTGGAAAATGGTGCAATAGTATTTAAAACCAAACCTACTACTTAATCGCCAACATCCGCTCTAGTGCAATGTTTGCCCATTTGACGGTATGTTCATCGACGACTATTTCATTGATAGGGGCGTTGTCTTCGATGGATTTGAGTGTCTTGTACAAATCCTCTAGCGTGGTTTCATTCATCGTTGGACACTCGGGTTTGGTTGATGAGAGTACATAGGTGTTTTTTGGACGCATACGATTGACTAGGTTGTACTCCGTTCCCACGGCTACTTTTTGATTTTCATCAAGCCCATTGACGTATTGGATAAGTTGCGAAGTTGAGCCACTAAAATCTGCTGCTTGTACCACGGCGGGGTCGCATTCGGGGTGTACGGCGATGAGAATATCGGGATACTTTTGGCGATAAAAGGCAATATCCTCGACACTAAAGAGTTGATGTACGGAGCAAAAACCATCGTAGCAAATTACATCGCACTCTTTTGGGTCTTTGCCATCACCAATCACGCACGACTTTAGTCCCATAGAGTGTGCAAAGTTTTGTCCCAAACATCTATCGGGAACAAAAAGAATCTTTTTGCCGCTCTTTAGCCCCTCTTCGATAATTTTGTAAGCATTGGAACTGGTACAGACAAGCCCTCCCATCTCACCCACTTTGGCTTTGACACTCGCATCGGAGTTGATGTAGGTAATGGGTAAAATATCCTCTTTGGCAATGCCATGAGAGACCATAAAGGCTACACTCTCATCAAAAAATCGCCCATCAATCATCTTTGCCATAGCACAACAAGCAATACGGGGCATCAATACCTTTTTGTGAGGAGCAATGACTTTGACGCTTTGTCCCATAAATCCAACACCGCAAAAGACCACCCACTCGCTCTCATTGGCTTTGCACTTACGAGCAAGTTCCAAACTAGTCATTTACTGGTTCCATGGGTTACATTATAGCATATTTAGGAGGAGCTAACCGACTAGCCTGTAAGAGCAATACAAAAATCTCTTGATAGAAAAGATGAAGTTTTAAATATGGATTATGATGATTTTATAAGAAAATTAAATGAATTTTCAAGAGCGTATAATTTTTTTAAAACTTTTGATAGCAACAGAGAAAACCTTTCAAATGCAATAAAATTAAAAGATGTTTTGATCTCTTTAGAGCAAAACATCAACTCCGATATAAAAGCTATCAATTACAAACACAAAATAGAGCTAAATGAGTTTAATACTCTTGAAGAGAAAAAAAATGAACTAAAAAATCTCAATGAATTGCATAAAAAAAGACAAAAAAAGCTCGAAACACTATATAATAAATTCCAAAAAAGAGTTAAAAGCAAACTTGACAGTTTGCATTTAGAGGTCATGACTTTAGAAAAATTAAAAGAAGAGTTTGATACTGTAGAAGTAGAAAAAAATATAAATTTAGCATCTAAGTTTGAAAGTATAAACAAAGAGTTAGACAGCAAAAAAATTGATTTACACACACTAAAGGAGAATCTCTCCTCTGCTCAAAAAATTATTGAAAAACAAATAGAAGAGATAGAATATAAAATAAAAATAACTATTCCAAATGAAAACTCTAAAAAACTTTATGAGTTGAGTGAGGTAGAAAAAAACAATTATGAAGAAGAGAAGTTAATCATAGAAAATGAATTTATCCAAAAGGAAAACAAACTCAACGATGAAATAAAAGAGCTAGAAAAAACTTTAGAAAAGAATAAAATCTCTTTAGAAAATATAGCATCAAAAATATCAGATGAAATAAAAAAATTACAATTTGAAACCGATAAAAATACCAAGGCACACAGAGCTAATAAAAAAACAACAACAGATGAAAAAGATAAGCTAGAGAAAGCTTTAAGAGATTTAAAAATTCAAAAAGAAGCGAAAGATAATGAGCTTAGAAAACATAGTGACAAATATAAAGAATTAAGAAGTTCAAATGCTAAAAGTTTGTCAAATAAAAGAAAAACCTTAAATCAAAAAATCGCAAATGCAAAAGCTATATTATATCCAGTGCCAAATAGTTTTAATGAGTTTTTGGCAAATGAAATAGAAGATTGGGAGAGGGAGATTTATCCTATTATTGATAAAGAATTGTTGCTTAAATCTTGCGATGAGCTAAATCCTAAAAAACTTGAAAGCGATGTGTCACTTGGATTTGAGATAGACAAAACGACACTAAAAAAAATTCCAACGAAAGATGAAGCAATTGTCATAATTAAAAAAGCAAAACATGAAAAATCTCAAGCTTTAAAAAATGAAAAAATAGTTTATAAAGAAGAAATCGCAAAACTTGATGAGATAAAAAATAAAATCATTGCAGAGCTTGAATCACTAGAATTACAGATAAATAGCCATATTGAAACCATTTCAAATAAAAACTTAGTGATAGAAAAAATTGAGTATCAAATGGAAGAGCTGGAAGAAGCTTTACAAAAAGATATTGTAGCACTCAAATCTAAGTATGCCAAAGAAGAATCTAGTGTCATTAAAACAAAAGAGGAGCTAGAATTAAAAATTCAACAGAAAAAAACAAAAGAACTTTTGGCATTAAAAACAAAAAAAGCAGAGATGATAAATGCAAAAGCAAAAGATCGAGATAAAAATATTGATATTTTAAACCGACAACTCAATCAAGAAAAAGCTCAAGCAATCCAAGATGAAAAACAAAAAATTGTATCACTTGAATTGGAAATGAAAAATAGTGAAACCTATGAGATTATTGAATCACTTACTTCCAAAGTACAAATTTTGCAAGAACAATATAATAATGCCTATGATGCAAAAAAATATTTGGAAAGATATGAAGAAAACAAAGAAAAAATTTTAGAGTTACCACTCAAAGAAAAACAAAAAGATCATTTAGAATATTTATTGCAAGGAAGAGAAAAATTAGTTACAAAAGTAAATTTGATATTTGAGGATAAAAAAGAGACGAATGTTAAACAAATGAAATCACTTGAGGACAAAATAATTAACTACGACAAAGGATTGAAAAAATATAAACAAATTGAGCTACAAGAGATTGATGGAGAAGTTGAGACATCTGAGTTTTTATATGATTTAATTATAAGCTATGAAGAAAAAATTAGAGACTATCAAAATAGTAAATCAAAATTTAGAGTTTTGATAGATAAATTAAAAAAGATAGAAAAACATTCACTTATCGAAATAAATTTCAATAATGAACTACTTGATGAGGTAAGAAGCATTAAAGAATTAAAAAATATCATAGAAAGTTTAGAAGAGCTTGAAAGTTTTGAAAATAATAAATATGAGAGTGAAAAAAAGAGACGACACAATGATTTTAAGACTTTTTTGACAAATACAATTCCCACAAAACTACAAAGCTTTGATGATTTAGAAAACGATTTTAAAAAAGCACAAAATTCAATTAATAAAAGTTTGTTGAATGCAGATTTTGGAGTAATAAGAGATATAAGACTTGAAATAACAGAGTTTTCAAAAAAAAGAAAAGATTCAATAGCTTTTTTGATAGAGCAGTTATCAATTAAGGTACAAGATACGACGAAACTTTATGCCCAAAATTCACTTTTTTATTTTGATATATCAAAATCGGTAGATAATATCAATAGTATTCAAAACATATTAGAAGAGATTAAACAAAAAGCAGCAAATGGTATGATAAATCTTTTTGATACTATTGATTTAGGCATATCTTATACTGAAAATGGTAAAAAAATAGAAAATAAACAAAAACAGGCTAGTCGGTTAGCTCCTCCTAAATATGCTATAATGTAACCCATGGAACCAGTAAATG
>JQIS01000002.1 GCA_000830175.1 Sulfurovum sp. FS08-3
TACAAGACTCGAACTTGTGACATCTACCTTGTAAGGGTAGCGCTCTACCAACTGAGCTAAGCGACCCAATCAAAAATTAGTGGTGACCCATCTAGGATTCGAACCTAGGGCCCATTCATTAAAAGTGAATTGCTCTACCAGCTGAGCTAATAGGTCAATAATTTTTGGGTGGGCAAAATTATATCTTACTTTTTAATATTTGTCAATAGTTTTGAAAAAATAATAACTCATTTTTTATTTGTTGATAGAGTTTTTGGAGTAGGGTTTAAAAAAGAGCATCAAAGGAGTTGCTCATAAAGCATCTCAATGGCTCTAGTGGTGGCTTGAGTTTGTATATCTTCACGGTTGCCATCAAAAAGATTATGCGTTATCTTGATTGTATCGGGAGTTAAAACACCGATATAGACAGTACCGACGGGCTTAAGTTCACTTCCGCCATCGGGTCCTGCAATCCCGCTAATGGCTATGGCATAATCACTCTTTGTCGTTTTGGCTACACCTGTGAGCATCTGCTCTACGCACTCACGGCTTACGGCACCAAACTCCTCAAAGATAGAGTTTTCAACACCTAGCCATTGATGTTTGATAGCGTTGGAGTAGCTCACTACCGAGCCGTTAAATACCGATGAGACTCCCGATATAGCCGTAAAAGCACTGGCTACTCGTCCGCCTGTGCAGCTCTCTGCAAAACTTACACTTTGATGTGTCTGTTTTAACCTATCGATAATTTCTACTACTTTTTTCATCATTTAGTAGGACTTTAAATAGCTATTTTCGCTCAAATAGAGATAGAGTTTGCCTAGTAGCTCATCTTTTTCACGACTTGTAAGGGTAGAAATCTCTTCGATTTTTTGTTTGAGCGATTTATCAATGTAGCTTGTGTCGTAATCAAGGTCATCAAGCAAATCGACAAGATTTTGAGCCTCTATAATATCTTCAAAGATATATTGTCCGCTCTCATCAAATTTCACAATGACTTCGGTTGGATGCGTGAAGAGATTGTGTTTCATTCCCAGTACCTCTTGATAGGCACCCGTGAGGAAAAAGCCCAAATAGTAGTCTTCATTGTCCAAATCAATATCGTGCAAATTGAGTGGCAGTTCTTTGTTGTAACCTATCTCTCCATCGCTATCGCAGGTAATATCCCAAATAGTAGCCGAACGGGTTGGCTTTTTGGATAGGTGCGAAAGCGGCACGATAGGGAAGTGTTGCCCAAGACCCCAAAAATCGGGAATCGATTGAAAGATGGAGAAGTTTACCAAATAACGCTCTTGCACTTTGTTTTGTATCTCTCGAAGCTCTTGTATGTGTTCATTTTCGAGCAATGATGTAGCCTTTTTGATAATAAGGTCGGCTAAAATTTCACTGTTGGAGCGATCGACGATGTCGATATAACCCAAATCAAAGAGCGTCAAAAGAGACTCCATGTGGTCAAGTGCATCGTGGAGATACTCCCGTGCGGTGCTTTTTTTCATGGTGCTGTAGAGTTCGTAGAGTTCTTGAACCAAAGGCGGGTTTTGCTCTTTGAGACGCAGTGCTTTTTCGTGATACTCTTGCGAAAAGAGTTCCAAAACAGGTGCTACCGTGACGGTGTGAGCCGAAGAGACAAAACGCCCCGATTCAATAAATATTTCAGGCTCATTGACCTCATTGCGTTTGGCAATTTCAGACATTGAAAAGACAACGTCGTTGGCAAATTCACCGATGGAGTAGTTGCGATCTCGTTTGGCAACGTGTTGGCTATACTCTACGGCTAGTCCTCCCCCTATGTTGATAGCGTTGAGATTTTTGGCTCCCATCTTTTTGAGTTGAGCGTAGATGTGTCCCGCTTCTCTAAGTGCCTTTTTCATCGGTGATATTTCGCTCATTTGCGAACCAATATGGAAGTGAATCATATAGAGTTTGCTAAGGAGTTTGTGCTTTTTGAGCATATCATAGACTTCAAGTAGCTCTGTAGAGGTGAGTCCAAATTTGGAATCGTACCCACCGCTTTTGGCCCATACGCCCACACCTGAGCTGTGAAGCCTAATGCGTACGCCTATTTTGGGGGCAAAGATACGAAACTCTTGACTTATTTCTAAAATTGTCTTAAGCTCATTGAGTCCTTCGATAATAATCGTGATGTTGTGACCCATGTTTCCTGCTATAAAACAAAGCCCAATCATATCTCGGTCTTTAAAACCATTGACAGTAATAGGCTCTCCCATGCGTGTATGCGACATAGCAATGATAAGTTCTGCCTTACTTCCCGCTTCTAATCCGTAATTGAAATCTTTGGATATATCAACAATGGTATTGACAAAATTGGGAAACTGATTGACCTTGAGGGGAAAAACGGCTTGAAAAGAGCTTTTGTACTCAAGTTCGGCTCTGGCACGATTAAATTCATAAAATAATGAAGCAATCTGTTTTTGGACAATGTGAGGAAATCGAAAGATCATAGGTCCTCGATAACCCATATCTCGAATCTCTTGAGTTAGTTGCAACAAAGAGGGTTTGTTGCCGTAATTGATATTTATCGTATCACCATCGATAACGAAATTGTTTTCAGACCATATTTCTAATCCAAAATCTTTCATAAATAGACCTCACATGAATTGTAGTATGGCATTATACTCAATTGATTTTAAATAGCGGTTTTGTTGTTGTCGTTTTTTAAACCCTATAGGATATAATCACTCAAAAAATGGGAAAAGAGCCATGAAAAAGATAAATATTTTATTTGACCTTGATGGGACACTGATTGATTCGACGTGTGCGATATTGGAGAGTTTTGGTGTAGCCTATCAATCCATGAACCAAAACAAACCCGAAGATAAGCTTATCAAAGCACAAATCGGGCATCCCTTAGAGGATATGTTTGTTACATTGGGAGTCGATAGGAGTGAGGTTGAAGCCTTTGTCTATCACTACAAGATGCACTACCGCAAAATCAATCAAGCCATGACGACCCTATTGCCCTATGCCAAAGAGGCTATTGAGAAGGCTCACAAGGTAGCCCATTTGGCAGTGGTCACGACTAAGACAAGTCAATACTCTATCGAACTACTTAAACATTTGGGTGTGTTTGACTACTTTGATGTTTTTGTGGGGCGAGACGACGTGGAGTTTCCTAAGCCTCACCCAGAGCCTATCCAAAAAGCCCTCAAAGCTCTCAATAACGGCTACTCCTCATGGATGATTGGCGATACTTGTATGGATATGCAAAGTGCTAAAGCAGCCCAAATTAACGCCATAGGAGTGGAGTGCGGTTATGTGCCTTTGGAGGAGCTTAAAAAGTGCAGTACTATTATCAAAAGCAACGCCCTTGAAGCGGTTAATGTTGTCGTTTCGTACAATATTGGTGATTAATGAGATAAATTTACCCTATAAAAGCACCATTTAAGAATTAGCATATTAGAATAGCATAATACTATAATTGAATTAGGAGAAACGATGGTAGAAATCAGATGGCACAGTCGTGCAGGTCAGGGTGCCGTTACGGGTGCGAAGAGCCTAGGAGATGTTGTCTCTACGACAGGCAAAGAGGTGCAAGCCTTTGCTCTTTACGGTTCGGCCAAAAGAGGTGCTGCGTTAAGAGCGTACAATAGAATTGATGATGAGCCTATTCTCAATCATGCAAAATTCATGAATCCTGACTTTGTTTTGGTTATCGACCCAGCATTGGCATTTACTGATAATATTACCGAACACGAGGATAGTGATACAAAGTATATCATTACAACACACCTAACCAAAGAAGAACTTATCGCAGGTATTCCCGCACTTCAAGGAAGAGAAGATAGAGTTTTTACTGTTGATTGTGTGCAAATATCTCTTGATACAATTGGACGTTCTATTCCTAATGCACCGATGCTAGGAGCATTTGTTAAAATTTCTGGAATGTTTGAGCTTGACTATTTCTTGGAAAACATGAAGAGAGTATTGTCCAAATTTCCTCAAAAAATCATTGATGGAAATATGGCTGCAATCACTAGAGCTTATGAAGAAGTCAAGTAAGAGGAGAGAAAATGCAACATTTAAAATTATTAGCAAACGATAACCGAGGACTAAACGAACTCGAAAACGGTACGGGTCTTATGGGTTGGCACGAGGTGACACAAGGGAGTATTCTTCCCTCATTTGAAGGCGATGCAACCCATATTGCTCATCTTAAATCCGAAGAGAGAAGCTATTCAAACTTTAACTCCTATACCGCCACAGTTGCTTCATGGAGAGTATTAAAGCCCGTCTATAACCGAGACATTTGTATTGATTGTCAAAACTGTTGGGTATGGTGTCCCGATAGCTCCATTCTTTCACGCGATAAGCAGATGCTAGGAATTGATTATGACCACTGCAAAGGGTGTTCGGTATGTGTTGAGGTTTGTCCTACCAATCCCAAATCGCTCATTATGTTCTCCGAACAAACACCACTTGAAGATGCACTAGGTCAATGGCCCGAAAAAAAGAAAAAAGAAGATAAATAAAAGGATCCCTATGGCAGAAAAATACGATTTACAAGAGAGAGAAGTTTGGGATGGTAACTTTGCAGCTTCTCAGGCGTTAAGACAAGCTCAAGTTGATGTTGTGGCGGCTTACCCTATTACGCCCTCCACGCCAATTGTTGAAAACTATGGTAGTTATGTGGCCAATGGCTATATTGATGGCGAATTTGTTATGGTTGAATCCGAACACGGTGCAATGAGCGGATGCGTGGGTGCATCAGCAGCAGGAGGACGTGTGGCAACCGCTACCTCTTCGCAAGGTTTTGCATTAATGACGGAAGTTCTTTATCAAGCTTCAGGTATGCGATTGCCTATCGTTCTTACAGTCGTAAACAGAGCTTTGGCTTCTCCTTTGAACGTGCGTGGAGACCACTCCGATATGTATCTAGGACGTGATTCAGGTTGGATTCAACTTGATTGTTTCAATGCACAAGAGGCGTACGATATGACATTGTGTGCCTTTAAAATCGGTGAAAATCACGATGTAAGATTACCTGTAATGGTACATCAAGATGGATTTATCACTTCGCACACAGCACAAAATGTTTATCCACTCAAAGATGAGGTTGCTTATGGCTTCGTGGGTGATTTTAAGCCCGTTGATGATATGCTTGATTTTTCACGTCCTGTTACTTATGGAGCGCAAACCGAAGAGGATTGGCATTTTGAGCATAAAGCAAGACAACACAAAGCGTTAATGGATTCACGAAGCATCATCGACGATGTATTTGCTCAATTTAAAGAGATTTCAGGACGAGAATACAAAAGAGTCGAAACCTATATGATGGAAGATGCCGAAGTGGCTATCGTGGCACTTGGAACGACGGTAGAGACGTGTATTGTAGCCGCTCGTGAACTTAGAAAAGAAGAGGGTATTAAGGCTGGAATTGTAGCACCACGATGCTTTAGACCTTTCCCATTTGACAAGATTCGTGATGCGTTGGGCAATGTAAAGGCAATTGCTTGTTTGGATAGATCAAGCCCAGGTGGTGCTATGGGTGCACTTTTCAATGAAGTAAGTGCCGCTATCTATACTACCAACGCAAGACCGCTTGTAACCAACTTTATCTACGGTTTGGGTGGAAGAGATTTCTCAATTGCAGAAGCCAAAAGAATCTTCAAAGAGCAAAAAGCACACGCCGATGCGGGTAAAATTACAACAGATATCCAACAGTTCTCAGGACTACGAGGACCACACCTTGGATTTTTCCAAACCAAAAGGAGCTAAGAGATGGCAGCTACATCTATTAAAAATTTAAAAGAATTTTCAACATCAAACGATCGATTTGAGGGAGCACATACACTTTGCCCAGGGTGTGCACACTCCATGATCGTTCGAGAGCTTATGAACTGTACTGATGACAATTTGGTTATTGCAACCAATACAGGATGCTTGGAGGTTTCTACGGCGGTATATCCTTTTACATCATGGGATACATCTTGGATTCATATCGGATTTGAAAACGCAGCCACAGCAGCATCAGGTGCTGAGGCGATGTACAAAGCACGAAAAAGAAAAGGAAGCCTCAAAGATAACGATGCTTCTGTTAAATTTGTAGCTTTTGGCGGAGACGGTTCAACCTACGACATTGGTTTCCAATGGCTAAGCGGTGCAGTTGAGCGAGGGCATGACTTTACCTATATTTGTTTGGACAATGAAAACTACGCCAATACAGGTGGGCAACGCTCATCGGCTACACCCATTGGTGCGACAACAACAACCGCACAAGCAGGAAGTCACTCGTACGGTAAAAAAGAGAAGAAAAAAGATATGATTGCTATTATGGCGGCTCATGGTGCTCCTTATGTAGCGCAACTAGCTCCCAACAAATGGAAATCAATGGCAAAAGGTTTTCAAAAAGCTCTTGAGACTGAGGGACCTTGTTTTATCAACACTGTTTCAGCATGTTGTACAGAGTGGAAATTTGATCCCAAAGATACAATCGGTATTACCGATTTGGCTACCGATTCGCTTATTTTTCCGATCTATGAGATTATTGATGGTCACGAGCTTAATATCCTCTATAGACCCAAAAATGTCATTAAGGTAGAGGATTATCTTGCAGCACAAGGGCGATACAAGCACCTCTTTAAACCTGAATACAAACACGTTATTGAGCAAATTCAAAAAGATGTCGATAAGCAGTGGGAAATGCTCCAAAGAAGAGAAGAGGCTAGAATTTAATTCTAATCCTCTACTCCTCATTCAAAACAAGTGTGTATGCGATAAATAGGTTGCATACACACTTTCCTATTTTTTATAAAATCAACTTTGAAATATGCGATTGTTCAATAAAAAGCAAAATAGAAATCTGTAATTTGATTGATTTGTATATTAGCCCTACAAGAGAGCTAATATTGTATTACATAATGGCGTAAGAGACGTTGATACAAGCAGGAAGTGCTGAAATCTCTTCGATAAGTTTTTTGGTAATTTGCCCATCAACACGCACTACTGCCAATGCTTGACCTTTGTCGTGTCGTCCGAGTCTAAAATCAGAAATATTAAGTTTGTGTTTGGCTATAATAGTACCCACGTCACCAATGACTCCAGGCTCATCGTTGTTGCGTATAAGAAGCATTTGACCGCTAATTTCAACATCCAAAGAGTAGTTGTCAATATCAACAACACGTTGAAGATTGCCCTCGAAGACTGTTCCACCAATTGTAAGTACGCCTTGTTCGGTTGTCAATTTAATAGCTACAATGTTATTAAAACCGCTTGTATTGGGTTGCGTGACTTTCATAATCTCAATAGTACGCTCTGCAGCTACAAATTCTGCATTAACAAAATTGATTTGATCTCTAAGTGACTCACTCAAAACCCCAACGGTTGCATAAGTTCCAAGAGACTCGATGTACTCGCCAATATCGCCTTTGGCAATCACTTTAATTGATTTTATGCGTGACTTGGTGAGTTGTGCCGACATATTGCCCATTTTTTGGATAAGCTCCAAAAAGGGACGCACATAATTGGGCAACTCATTCTCTTTGATGGGTAGATTGAGGGCATTAGGATAGGCGATTCCTTTGGCGGCTTCAATGGCTTGTTTGGCAGCTGAAACGGCAATGTTGCGTTGAGACTCTTTGGTATTGGCTCCCAAATGCGGTGTAACGGTTACATTTTCAAGGTCAAGCAACGGATGATCGGTGGCGGGTTCTTTGTCAAAAACATCAATACCTGCCATTCGCACTTTGCCACTTTTGAGTCCTTCAAGTAGAGCCTCTTCGTTGTAGAGTCCTCCTCTGGCACAATTGATAAGTATCACACCCTCTTTCATCTTGGCAATCTCTTGAGTATCAATCATCCCAATGGTTTCATGCGTTTTGGGTGTATGAATGGTAATAATATCACACATCAAAATATCTTCAAAATTTTTAGTATAGGTGATATTGAGATCGGTTGCTTTTTTGGGATCAATATAGGGGTCGTAAGTAATGACATCCATATCAAAAGCTTTGGCTCGAATACCAACACGTGAACCGATGTTTCCAAAGCCAATAATCCCTAATTTTTTATCTTTGAGTTCTGTGCCGTACCAATCTTGTCGTCGCCATACTCTATCGACTTTGAGGTTGTTGTGGGCATAGGGAAAGCTTCTTACGCATGAGAGCATATGTGTCATAGTAAGTTCAACGGCTGCAATGGTGTTGGCAGTAGGAACATTCATGACGATAATACCCCGTTTGCTGCATCCATCAATATCGACATTATCGACACCTACCCCCGCTCGTACGACGGCTTTGAGTTTGGTTGCATTGACCAAAAAGGCTTCATCGACATCGGTAGAACTTCGTGTAATGGCTACATCGGCATATTGGATAATTTCAGCAATAAGCTTATCTTTTGGCTCATCAGAAGCATTAATCATAGTGATATTTTCATCTTCACCCAGAAGCTCTAAGCCTCTTTCGTGAATATGGTCGCATACAACAATTGTCATTTTTGACATCTCTTTAGCCTTATTTTAAATCTTTAAGTGCATCACCAAATGCGTCACCAAGTGTCATGCTATCGTCTTGATTGAGATTAATATTTTTGAGAACTTCTCGCTCTTCAATCTTTTCGAGTCGTTTGACAGAGACTCTAATTCTATCGTTTTTGGCATCAATAAAGGATACCACCCCTTTTATCTCTTGTCCTTTTTCAATCTCATCGGCTTTGAGTGGATGGAGATCTTCAAGACGAATCAACGCATCAACTCTATTGCCCAGTTCGATAAAGATACCAAAATCTTTTTTATCTTTTACTACGCCTGTAACGATGTCGTTGATTTTATGGTTTTTTGCAAAAGTTTCGACGGGTGAACTCTCCAATGCTTTTTTGCTCAATGAAATCTTTTCAGCATTTTTGTCGATATTGATGATTTTTACCTCAATCTCATCTCCTGCTTTAAGTGAATTTTTGGCTGTTACACTCTTGTCCCATGAAATCTCTTGATTGTGAAGCAATCCCTCAATAGAGCCAATTTTTACAAATGCACCAAAATCGGTTGTTGAAGAGACAGTTCCTTTGATGATGTCGCCTACTTTGTAAGAGTTTGAAAACTCATCCATGGGTTTTGGAAGAAGTGTCTTGAGGCTTACACGCAATCTTCTCTTCTCTTTGTCAATTTCGATTACTTCTACGTTAATCTCTTGTCCTACTTCAATATAGTCTTTGGGGTGTTTAACGTTTTTGTCCCATGAAATTTCCGATACGTGCAAGAAAGCTTCAAGGTCTTCGCCCAAATCAACAAATACTCCATAAGGTTCGATGTTTGATGCAATAGCCGTAACGGTATCGCCTTTGCCAATCACTTCATCAATATTTTCCCATGGATCAGGGTTTGCATCTTTGATGGAGAGCGAAAGGTGACGCTTCTTTTTGTCGTAATCAAGTGCTATCACTTCGACTTCATCACCCTCTTCAAAATATTTTGATGGATTGACGGGACCCTTGTGGGAGATTTGCGAATAGTGAACGAGTCCATCCATGCCACCTACATCCACAAACATTCCATAACTTGTAATTTTTTTGATAGTTCCCATAACGGGTTCTTTGTTTTCAAGTACTTTATCGACAATCTCTTGTCTCTCATTTCGCTCACGCTCAATAAGCTCTCTTCGTGAAACGACGACAGAGTGTTTCTCTTTATCGACTTTGACAATAATCGCTTTGATTTTTTTGCCAACTGCATCGTTTTTGGGTCCTAAAAATGAGAGGGTTTTGGGCATAAAAAACTCTAACCCATCGCAATCAATAACGTAACCGCCCTTGTTTTTCTTGGTAATAGTCCCTTCGATAATGTACTCTTGTTCATCATCGTACTCATTAATAAACTCATTTAACGCTGCCTTTTTCTTCGCCATATCGTACGAAATAATAGGACGCTCACCTCTGTTGCCTGTGACTACTACGGGGATAACATCACCTATATTAAACAAGATAACACCATCTTTGTCTTTTAGCTGATCTAACGGTAGGTATGCTTCATTTTTTCTGCCAATGTCAATAACGGCTTGATCTTCACTCTCTCGAATCTCTACAACCGTACCCTCTACCAAATCATTTTTATTCTCTTGCTTTTTAAATGATTCCTCAAGCATTGCTCCAAAATCAACATCTTCTACTTCGATCTCATCAAATTTCATCTTTACACCAATCCTTATTTGCCTATGATTGTGAAATTATACTATATTTAATTTAAAATTCATTAAATGCTTTTTTCTATATTGCATTTAGATTACTAATGTTACTTTTTAAGCTTCTATTTTTTAAGCTATTTGGTTGATAGTGTTGATAACATTTTGCACAATCCAATCGGGAGTTGAAGCCCCCGCACTGATACCGCACAAGCTTTTGCCTTCAAACCATTGCGGTACAATTTCACTTTCGTTTTCAATTAAAAAACTATCTTTGCAATAGGATTTGCAAATACTGTGAAGTTGTTTGGTGTTGGATGAGTGTTTTCCGCCAATGACAATCATAATATCGGCCTCTTGAGCAAGCTCCATAGCGGCATCTTGATTTTCAAAGGTAGCGTTGCAGATGGTATTAAAGACTCTTACCTCTTTGATACGAGAGGTGAGGGCATTGACGATTTTTTCAAAATCTTGAGGTTTGCGTGTGGTTTGAGAGACGACAGCGACTTTGGATTTAAGCAAACCAAAATCAATATCATCGGGGGTATTGACAATGAAAGTGTTTTTTTCTTGACCGTAACTGTAAACCCCTTTGATTTCAGGATGGTCTTTGTCGCCAAATATGACGACTGAATAGCCCTCTTTGCTCATTTGCTCTACGATTTGTTGGGGTTTGGTGACGTAGGGGCATGTGGCGTTGATGATAGTGTTGTTTTGTTTTTTGAGGATTTGCAACTCATCTTTGGTGATACCGTGGGTGCGTATGATAACGGTCTCTTGGGGGCGTAGTTCATCGATGGAGGTAGCCAAATCAATGTTGTAGTTTTGTTTGAGTCGGCTAATTTCATCTTTGTTGTGAATAAGGGGACCGTAGGTTTTGCTGTTGGGATTGTGTTGAGCTATTTCAATAGCTCTCTTGACTCCATAACAAAAGCCGTAACTTGAAGCAAGTTGAATCTTCATTGTCCCACCCCACTCTTTTTGGATTTACTCTAAAATCTTTTTAGCCGTTTCATTGATGCGTTTGCCATCGGCTTGGCTACCAATTTGGGTTTTGGCGGCTCCCATGACTTTGCCTATATCTTTGATAGATGCAGCACCAACGGAGGTGATAATGGCTCTAAGTGCCTCTTCAAGCTCCGCATCGTTAAGTTGTCTAGGCATATAGAGATTGATAATATCTATTTCGCCTTGCTCTTTGGCTACCAAATCCTCACGCCCTGCACTTTGATACTGCTCTAGGGCTTCGTTTCGTTGCTTAATGGCTTTTTGCAACAAAGCAATAATATCTTCATCGTTAAGCTCTTTTCGCTCATCGACCTCGATTTGTTTAATCATTGTGTTGATAGAACGAATGGTGTCACGTTTGAGAATCTCTTGGGTTCTCATTGCCTCTTTTAAATCGTTTTTGAGTTGCTCTTTTAAGCTCATGGGTTTATCCTTTTAGAGTTTTGATTTGAGACGCTTGATACGTTCGTTGGCTTGTTTGATTTGATGCAAACTGATCTTTTTTTCTTGCAAGAGGGCATAGGTGGTATCGATAAGTTTTTGAGGTGAGACGACATTGTTGGCATCGAGTTGGTTGCAAAAGAGCAAAATATCCATACCGCTATTGATAGCCAAAGCGATGGTCTCTTTGAGTCCGTAGTGTTGGCTAATGGCACGCATTTGCAAATCATCGCTAATGACTACGCCGTTATAGCCCAACTCGCCTCGCAATTTGCCTGTAATGGTACGATAGGAGAGCGAAGCGGGGTAACGGCTATCGATGTGTTTGTTGAAGACGTGTGCTACCATAACCGTATCCAACATTCCCTCATCAATGAGATAGCTATAGGGTTTAAGCTCTTTTGCACTCCAAACACGTGTCACATCGACAAAACCTTGATGGCTATCACCTAGCGATGAGCCATGCCCTGGAAAGTGTTTGATAGAGGTTAAAATCCCCTGAGCATTCATCGCACGAATAAAAGCTTTGGCGTAGGTTGCTACCGTTTTGGGATCGCTTCCAAAGCTTCGTTTGAGTCCTACAATCACACGGTTTTGGGGGTTGAGAGCCAAATCAACTACGGGAGCTAGGTTGAAGTTAATACCCATTTCTCTAAGCACTTTTGCCATGTGGGTGTATTGAGCTACCTCTTTGTTTTGGGCTATATCGGCAGCACTAGAGTATTGCTTGAAGCCATTTTGAGGTGAGAGTCGTTGCACCTTGCCTCCCTCTTGATCTACTGCTACGAGCAAATCCCCCTGTGAGTAGCTGTGGAGTTTGGTGGTGAGGGCTTTGAGCTGTGTAGGAGAGGTGATATTTTTGCCAAAGAGAATGACACCGCCTAAGTTGTAGCGATTAATATCTTTGATGATTTGTGAGTGGGCGTTGATACTTGTGCCGTTAAAACCTACAATAAACATACTACCAATAAGTTTTTCGATGCTCTCTTTGGATTGAGCCACCACTAGCGATGAGCCAATCAAGATTCCTAAAATGAGTTTTTTAAGCATCTAGGTTACTTTTTGTAGGGTGTAGGCTTATACCCCTGAGCCATGAGATTAAGAATGCCCCCTTTGAGATTGACGACATTGTAACCCAATTTTTCCGATAGAAATTGTGAAATCATAGTGGTTCGGCTTCCTGTTCGGCAAATCAAAGCAAATTTCTCATTTTTGGCAACGACTTTGTTGAGTTCGCTCAAAAACTTATCGGCATCGTAGCCCCCTTGCTCATCAAAAAACATAATGGTATGCGACCCCTCGACAATACCCGTTTCCATCCACTCCGAAGGTGTGCGAATATCAATGATTTTCATCCCTTTTACAGCACTAGGCGTTGCTTCTATATGCTCAACTGTAGCCCATAGTGTGGCGGAGAGCAACAAGAGTCCCATCAAGAGTTTTTTTAACATTTTTTTCCTTTATGATGTGTGTCAATTTTTCAATGCGATTGTATCCAAACTTCATTAATATAGAGCCAAAGGAATTATTAATATGAAGATATAAGGATAGGACAAACAAACCGTAAAATGTTTCTCATTTCAGCAGAGCAGTGCAGGGCTAAAGAGTAGATTGCTTATTTTTTTGCATCTATCTCTTCAATTTCAAGCTTATCAAGCAAAAGAGGTTTAGCAAACTCCATAATCTTTTCAATTTGTCGCTCTTGACCCTCGATAGTTAGTCTGTACTTTGGGGGAAGTTTGGGGGTGGTCTGTGGGGTTTCGATGTTTTTGCTGTTTTTGTAGATTCTTGAGACGCACATACCGCAAACATGGACTCGATTATTCGCCTCTTTGGCACACTCTTGGCGAATCTCTTGTATATTGGGAGCTTTGGAGTACTCGATGGTAGAGCCGTGTTTGCAAATGCGACTGTTGAGATTTTCTTGATCAAGACAAAGTTCACCTTTGTGGCACTCGTAGAGATGCCAAATGGGCTTTTTTTTGTTTTCATTTTTGTAGAGGTGCGAGATGCAGATACTGCAAATATTGGTTGTATGGGCAATTTTGGCAATGTGTATCCGCATATCTTCAAGACTTCGGGTTTTGAGATAATCTTTAAACTCGACCGAGGTTAATGAATCGCTACCGCAAATGACTTTCATATCATCAATACCCTCATAGATATGGAGTGTTTTGGTACTTTTGTCGTTTCTCTCTTTTAATAAATATTTCGTCATCATCTGCTTTTGCTCCTAAATGTTTATCCTTGGCACTATTTTATCAATATCGGGCTTTTTAATAGATTAACTCATTTAAGGGCATTCAAAGAGTAGCTACTATCTACTATAGGAATCTAAAAAAGAGAAAAAAGATTTTTATTTGTCATATTTTGACGAGATGCTTTGAGATAATTGTCAAAAATTGATGAGTTGTAGTATAATCAACTTCAAAACCCAATAGCCAATATTTCAAATAGGAGTCACCCATGTCCGCACCTCGCCAACTTCTCAAATCCATCCCGCTAGATACCAAAGAGACGGTATTGGAGTATCTCAAAGCTCATGGCTCTACCAAAAGCAACACCCCCTATCTCTACCGTGCCATTGGCAAGAGCAGTTATCGGGGATTGGAGGATGTTTTTCGCTATCTTGAAGAGGTAGAGAGTATCTTGATCAAAGAAAAAATAGGCAAAGCCTACTATTGGCGACTCAAAGACAAAGACCTTATCAATGAAAAGCTCTCCCAAAAAGATGCGATTAGTCTTAGCTACGCCATAGAGCTAAACAAAGAGGAGTTTAGCCCCGACACCATCAAGACGCTCAAAAAGATGTTTCAATCCAACAGCAAAACCTTGCTGGGCAATCTCTCTATATCCGAAGAGCTTGACAATGAGAAGATGAACGGTTTTTACAATACCCTCACCTATGCCATAGAGGAGCATCTCTATCTCAAGCTTGAATTTCTCTACGCTTTGCCCCATTTTACTTTCTATAAAGTTAAGCCTATCAAAATCATCTTTGTGAGCAACAACTGGTATCTAGCCTTTGAGTATCAAGAGCAAAGAAAGAGGCGTTATCAGTTTGGACGACTTGCCTTTATCAAAAAGATAGAGTTTTGCAAAGATCACCGCTACTCCACCAAAAACCGCTTTAAGCTTGATTTTGAGCAATATATCAACTTTTTGGAAAACGATGTGCAAAACGCCATGACGCTCTACGACGTAGCACGACAAAAAGCCATCATTCGAGCTACTCCCAATGTGGCACGTTACTTCAAATCCGATATGAAAAAGGTACTACCCTCACAAAAATTTATCCAAGAGTGCGAGAATGGAAGCGTACTCTTTAGCCTAGACTATACCCAATCTATAGAGATACTGCCACTTATCCAAAAGTGGCTACCCGACCTTATCATTGTCCAACCCAAAGAGTTACGAGAGGAGTATATTGCCAAATTGGAGCAAACACTTCAAAATCTTACCAAAGAGAGCCTCTTTTAGACATTTCTTGACGATATATTTGAAGATAATAATCCAAATAAATGTTAGGAGCTGTAATGAAAGCTAAAATAATTTTCTATTGGATGTTGATTGGTTTGGTCATTTCCCCGTTTCACTATGCATCGGGCGGATATAAGTATCGCATTGATAGAACCAGAGCGTCGTTTATTGGTTCGGCCTATGGTGAGGCTTTGCGGTGGCCATTTTACTTTTTGATGAGTAGTACTGCTAGAGGTAACAGTGAGGTTGATGGCACTGACAATAAGAGCATTGAACTCTCTCTCGTACGCATTGTGCTAGAGCGTGTTGCGTGGGAAGATATAAATGCTGGAGAGGTATTGCTTGAATCTATAGGGCAATGTTTCCTAAGTGAATATCGCAAAAGTTTTAATGGAAGCAAACCTGATATCAATTGGCTTAAAGTAGATATAAGTACACCGCTGACTCCACAAGAGGAGCAGATACGTGACAAGCTCCTAAAAGAGCTTAACGGTAATGATTTTGCGGATATTGTCAAAAAAGGTGCAAAATGTCGTTATGAGAACTATAAAGCCTCAAAATCAGATGATAGTTGATGATGCAAAACTTTTTAGTAGCCTACGATATATACAATCCAAAAAGACTCTATAAAGTACGCAAACTGCTCTATAGCTACGCCCTATCTGGGCAAAAATCGGCTCTTGAGATGCCTCTAACGCACATTTTGTGCCGTGAAATGATACAGCAACTTGAGCCTTTGATTGAGAATGAAGATAGGGTGAACGTTATCAAAATCGTTGGC
Organism: Sulfurovum sp. FS08-3; assembly: GCA_000830175.1. GTDB lineage: Bacteria > Campylobacterota > Campylobacteria > Campylobacterales > Sulfurovaceae > FS08-3. The sequence continues at coordinate 15,823 of JQIS01000002.1, forward strand.
AAACCGATTTTATTGGGCAAGGCGGAGACTTTGGAGTATCATAAGGGAGTGATTATTGTATGAGACTGGCTATTATTGATCAAAAAGATATTACTATCAAGATAGACAATGGAGCTATCAAGCTTCCTATGCACAATATCCCTCTCAATCTCATTGATATTGTGTTGCTCAACCATCAAGCCACACTTCACACCAACGATATACTCAAACTCACAAAAGCCAATCTATCCATACTCATTATCGCCTCCAATAACAACCATATCGCACTCATTTCAAGTGCCAATAGCAAAAATGCAGAGCTTAAACTCGCTCAATATCGCTCTTTGGAATACAAAATGGAGTTTGCTCACTATTTTTTGAGACAAAAGTTCACCCATCACCATGCGCAACTCAAAGCCAATGGTATGGATATTCAACTCGATTTAGCATTGAATCATCTTAAAATTGCCAAGAGTATTGATGAGATGATGGGAATAGAGGGGGCGTTTGCACGAGACTATTTTGAGAAGTTTTTTACTCTCATTTCTCAAAACTTTCACAAATCCCAACGCTCCAAAAAGCCACCACTTGACCCACTCAATGCAATGCTCTCATTTTGGTATTCGCTTATTTATAATATTATCACTATCAAGCTACTCTCTCATGGATTTGAGCCTTCTATTGGCTATTTGCATCAAGCCTTTAGGAGACACAATGCTCTATCATCGGATATTTTAGAAATTTTTCGTGCTGCTATCAATCAAGCAGTTTTGGGTATATTCAAAAATGAACTCCTTGAAATCAAAGACTTTAGCTACAAAAATGGCGGTGTCTATCTCAAATACGAGGGGCGTAAAAAAATATGGAAAGAGTTTGTGGCTTTTGTGGAGATACTCAAACCGCAAATTGACCATGAGATAGCAACCATAAGAAAGATGATTGATGAAAAAATATGATTTTGTGATAGGATACGATATATCTTCGCCCAAACGCCTTGCAAAGGTATCAAAATATCTTGAATGCTACGCTATGCGTATCCAAAAATCTATTTTTTTGTATCCAAATGTCTCCAAAATAGAACTTAAGGCTAGGATAGACGAGCTTACGAGTCTAATCGATGCCAACCATGATGATGTGCGTATCTATCAAATAGACACAAAACACTCTCTATCTATCAATAGTGCGATTGATTTGCAAAACCCCACTATCATCAAAGGCTAAAGAGTGCAAAACATCTACCAACAAATCGATAAGATATTTGATAATCCATCCTCCAAACGCCCTAAATGGGCGGATGAGCTTTTTGAAGAGATTCAAGAACTCAAAGCTTTGCTCAAAGCACAAACTCAACAAACTCAACAAAAGAGCAAAAATGAGAAGAGTGATGATTTTTTTGAGTTTTTAAGAGAATTTCGCAAAAATTTGCAAACCGATACCGCAAAAAGCATAGAGTATCAAGGGCAAAAGCTAGGTATCGATAGCAATGGACTGCTCTACGACAAAGAGACTCTAGTGACACTTAGCAGACAAAAAGCCTATCTAATCTATAACTATTTCTACAAAATACAACTAAAAAATAATTTTTAGTTTCAAAAAAGTTTAGACAAAGGATTGAAAATCAAACTATTACAAAAAGTAATCTTGCTCAAAGAGAACAAAAAATCTAAACAAACTTCACTGTTTTTTCATGAAAGTTTCGCTTAAGAATACCAAAGCCCTATTTTACGCTATGTAGAGGGTTACAACACTGACCCGATTTTAAGGGGATTGAAACATTTAATTCTTCGTATACCTTGTCGCGCCAATACAGTTACAACACTGACCCGATTTTAAGGGGATTGAAACCAATGATTTTAGTCACATCTTCTATTTTGCTTGTAGTTACAACACTGACCCGATTTTAAGGGGATTGAAACGGGGAATTTAACTTTCTTATTATTTCGATGAATAAGTTACAACACTGACCCGATTTTAAGGGGATTGAAACACCGAGCTCTTTCGATATAGTTATCAAGCTCCGGGTTACAACACTGACCCGATTTTAAGGGGATTGAAACCTATCATCATTTGTTCTCTTTATAATTATCGCTTTAGTTACAACACTGACCCGATTTTAAGGGGATTGAAACATGGAGTCCCCATATCCGTAACCCTCCCCTACGGTTACAACACTGACCCGATTTTAAGGGGATTGAAACTTGAAACGTTTGTTGAATATTCCCCATTTACAAGTTACAACACTGACCCGATTTTAAGGGGATTGAAACTTCTCAACTCTGCATAAGTTGTTACACTCAATTGTTACAACACTGACCCGATTTTAAGGGGATTGAAACACTCCTCCGAGCTCGTTACACGAGCCGGATTCGATGTTACAACACTGACCCGATTTTAAGGGGATTGAAACCCCAATTCCTGTGTTACAGGGAAAACGGTGATACCATATTACAACACTGACCCGATTTTAAGGGGATTGAAACAAAACAAGCGCGATATTAGGCGAGGCGACTACAATTATTACAACACTGACCCGATTTTAAGGGGATTGAAACCTTAGCCTCCGCCGGTAGTGTTAACCACTGCCAGAATTACAACACTGACCCGATTTTAAGGGGATTGAAACAAAGCCAAAATCTCTTCACGAGGCGGTGCATGATTACAACACTGACCCGATTTTAAGGGGATTGAAACCCATTCCGGACACTCCAGAGAAGTAGCTTCCCTGATTACAACACTGACCCGATTTTAAGGGGATTGAAACCCGCCATCAAAAACTATATTAACACGTCTTTTTTATTACAACACTGACCCGATTTTAAGGGGATTGAAACTCAATATCTGTTGCGGAGTATTCATTTTCACCCTTATTACAACACTGACCCGATTTTAAGGGGATTGAAACCATCGCTATAATCTTTCAAAAGACCTTTTTTATAATTACAACACTGACCCGATTTTAAGGGGATTGAAACAAGCTACGTGGATCCCGACGGTCAATCCGCCTATATTACAACACTGACCCGATTTTAAGGGGATTGAAACATATTATCCTTTTTGGCATCAACCTTACCATTATATTACAACACTGACCCGATTTTAAGGGGATTGAAACCACAAGTTTTTCTATCCTTCTTGAATCGACAGAAAATTACAACACTGACCCGATTTTAAGGGGATTGAAACCATCCGGAAGCACCTTTTCCTCTACCTTTCTTTCGATTACAACACTGACCCGATTTTAAGGGGATTGAAACATTCCATCTTCGTTGCTGTTTAACGGAGATACAAAATTACAACACTGACCCGATTTTAAGGGGATTGAAACGTAGTTATCACTCTATCCCCTCCGGTCTCTTCATAATTACAACACTGACCCGATTTTAAGGGGATTGAAACACATCAACCTTATTGCCTTGTCGCACTCCCCTACATTACAACACTGACCCGATTTTAAGGGGATTGAAACAAATAATGCTTTGCTCTATCAAACTTCTCTTTTTATTACAACACTGACCCGATTTTAAGGGGATTGAAACATACTTCCAACCACCCTTGTTCCGTCATTGTAAGTTACAACACTGACCCGATTTTAAGGGGATTTGTAAATAGGTTTTATGTTATACTTTAGTCAAAAAGGAGTCTTGAAATGCAAACGATACAATTGAGTATGGATGATATGCTTGTGGATAGGGTGATGAGCTTTTTGAATCAATTGCCCAAAAATCAATTGAAGATTGATATCAAGCCTCAAGAGACTCTACCCTACGCAACAAAAGACCCCAAAAAACACAGCAGAGTCCTCAAAAGAGAGTTTGATAGCGATAGTGTCGATGAAGTAGCACTGACGCATATAAAGGATAGTGCCAAATACATTCATGAGCTTAGAAGAAAATAATGCGGTTTTTGGATAGCTGTATTGTGATTGATTATCTCAATGGCAAGATAGAGATAGATGAAAATGACAAATTAAACTACTGTATCAACTCCATTGTAGAGATGGAAGTGGTAGTAGGAGCAAAAAACAAACGAGAACTTGCAACCATCAACAAAAAAATATCCAATTTTATGATACTTGATATTGAGCAAGATATTATGGAGTCGCACGTGCGAGTTTGATAGCACAACTCCATGCGAAGTGTAGATTAAATCCCCCTCTATCGCCATCCACATCCAATACTTCGCCCACAAAGTAGAGGTTTTTTACGAGTTTTGATTCCATGGTGTGGGGATTGATGGTGGTCGTATCGACTCCGCCTATGGCTACTTCGGCTCCCTTGAAGCCTTGTGTGCCATCTATCTCTATCTTAAAGTTTTTCAGTGCATAAACCATAGCGTTGATATGTTTTGTAGTAAGGCTTTGGGTGGTTTGTGCTGTGAGTTTGAGTCGATTGAGTATCACCCGTGCGAGTTTTTTGTGGATAAAGCCCTCTAGCCAAAGAGCAATAGGTTTATCGCCCACAAGAGTGCTTTGCAATAGATTGTGCAACGCTTTTTTGCTCCACTGGGGCATCAAATCGGCTTGGATAGTGCAATGTTCGTAGTGACTTAACGCCAAAGAGGCAAAACGGCTCATATCCAATACCGCCAAACCCGATACTCCATAAGAGGTAAAGAGAATATCGCCTGTCGTTTGAGCCTTTTGGTCGCCGTTGCAATAGAGTGTAAGCGTGGCTATTTGTTTGTACCCTGCCAATTGATAAATCTCTTTTTGGGGAGAGGTGAGCTGTACAAGCGAGGGCAGGGGAGGGATGATGGGATGATGAAAGCTTTGGGCAATGGTGAGTCCAATATCGCTACTGCCTAGTTGAGGATAAGCAAGATTGCCCGAGGCAATGACAAGCTTGTGAGCCAAAAAGCTATCGTTTGGCGTGGTAAGGGTAAAAAATTTCTCTTTTTTGACATCCAAAACCTCTTGATGCCTCTCTATCTTTGCCCCCAAACGCAAGGCTTCGTACTCCAAAATATCGACAACACTTGCGGCATTTTGACTCATAGGATAGACTCTTCCCTCTTTGCCCTCGTGTGTAAAAATGCCCAATGACTCCAAAAGCCCCTTGATGTATGGGTACTCGACGATGATGTTGGCGACAAAGTGGGGGTTTTGCGAATGGAAGCGATGGGGGGTTATGTGGGAGTGGGTAATGTTGCACTTGCCATTACCGCTAATGGTAATCTTTTTGCCTATTTGGGCATTTTTTTCCAACACCAAAACCTCTTTGCCTTTTTGAGCCAAGAGTATCGCCGACATCAAGCCACTCGCCCCTCCACCGATGATGATGTATGGATGGATTTTCATTATTTGGAGCGATTGTATTGTAATCTAAGTTGCTCTTTGATGCGTTTTTTGTAGGTAGTAGATAAATCACTGCGACCGCTACTGGCTAGTCCAAAAAGGTCTTTGCCTAGTTCGTAGGGAGTTTTTGGTTTGGGAGTTGATTTTTTTGTCATGGTGTGTTCCTATTGGTTGTTTTGGGGTGCGATTGCTTAAGCGTTAAGTTTATATTGTAATACACTATCCATTAAATCTCTATAAAAGTTTTGCTATAATAGTGTCATATTTTTTTTGAAAGTGAAGGCAATGGCAAATATATCCTATAAAGATGCAGGTGTTGATATTGATGCGGGAAATGATTTTGTAGAGGCGATTAAGAGCGATGTCAAATCGACTTTTGATAGCAATGTAATTGGAGGAATTGGCTCGTTTGCGGGGGCGTATGCACTGCCTAGCGGATACAAAGAACCCGTCATTTTATCGGCTACCGATGGAGTGGGAACGAAGCTGATGTTGGCTATCCAAAGCGGTAAACTCGATAGCGTTGGAGTCGATTTGGTAGCGATGTGTGTCAATGATTTGATTTGCAATTTTGGTACACCGATGTTTTTTTTGGACTACTACGCCACAGGCAAACTCGACCCCCAAAAGGCTCATGCCGTAGTATCGGGCATTGCTAGAGGGTGCAAAGAGGCACAGTGTGCATTGGTAGGAGGCGAGACGGCCGAGATGCCAGGGATGTACGCTCCAGAGGACTTTGATTTGGCAGGGTTTGCTGTAGGGATTGCTGAACGTTCTCAAATGGATAGAGTAGCCCTCATCAAAGAGGGACAATCGCTTGTAGCCCTTCCTAGTAGCGGAGTACACTCCAATGGCTATTCGTTGGTACGCAAGCTCTTTTTTGATAAACTAGGCATGAAATTTGAAGATGAGTTTAAGGGTAGGGCGTTGATTGAGACGCTTATGACACCGACTAAAATTTATGTCCAAGAGTTCAAAGCCAATCAAGACAAAATCGTAGCCCTTGCCCATATCACAGGGGGCGGAATCGTCGAAAATCTCCCGAGAGTTTTGCCTGAGGGTATCAAAGCCGTCATCAAAAAAGAGGCTATTAGAGTCTTGCCTATCTTTGAATTTATGGCTCACTATGTCGATGAAGAGGAGATGTACCGCACCTTCAACATGGGCGTTGGGATGATTTGGGTAGTTGAAAACGAACATCTCGAAGCGGTATGCGAATCTACAGGCGGATACCTTATTGGACATTTAGAAGCTGGGGAGAAGGGCGTAGAGTGGGCTTAGTCTCTGCCCCTATAGAAGAGGAATTTTTAAGATAGTTATTTCACACTCTCAGGAGAGGTGGAGCGAGAAGACAATCACTTGTTTGCTATTGCACAAAATCTTCTCGACTCGTGTTTGCCACAGTGTGCCAAAGAGATGCTTCTCGTGGTGGTTGGCTTTGCCTTGTAGGATTTTGGTTATAAGGGGCGGTATCTTTTCATCGGGGGCGATGGATGAGGGGTTGTAGCTTATATCGACAAAGGCGTGGGTATCGTTGCGAATGAGTCGCATGGTGGCTTCTATGTTTTGAGCAAAGTGCATACGATGGGTGCGATTAAATTGCCCTCCTATCCCTTTGAAGCCCCAGTTATCAGTAGCTCCCGTGATTTGCGTGGCAATAGCGGCTATGACACCTGTCGTTTCGCTCTCCAAAGGCTTTTGAAAGCTTACTTCTATCTCGCCTCGCTGGGGTAATGCTTCACCGTAGAGGGCTTTTAAGCCTTCTCGTATCATTAAATAAGCTCCTGCAACCGTAGGGCAACTGTGTCCTGCCAATTTGACAACATCCAAATAACCAAACGTTATCACACCCTCTTCAAAAGTACCCAAAAACTCCGAGAGTCCATCGTGCAACGTGATAGGCTCAACCCTATCGTAGAAGTTAGGATAACGCATCAAAATCTCTTGCCCTCATAGTAGTCATAGACCCACTGAGCCACGGTGTCGAGTTCTTCGTCGCTGATTTTGCCTTTTTGGGAGGGCATAAGACCAAATCTATCCAAAGCCCCGCCGTTGCACATGCTCTTATCAAGGTGCGGATTGATAACATAATCTTTGATAAAGGCTACGACTACGGCACGATGGATTTCGTTGTCAATATCTTCTACTATTTTAATATTGCTTTTGAGTTGATGCGAGACCTCTATCATGGGTGGGGCTTTCATCTGCTTGATACGCTTAAGTGTCTCTTCTTTGGAGATAAGTTTGACATGGCACGAAGCACACTGCACATCAAATATCTTTTCGCCATTGAGTGTATTTGCCTCCAAGGACCCCAAAAGGGCTAAAATAATCAATTGCTTCACAAAGTATCCTTTTTTGTGCAACTGTAGCGTAATAGTGCGACTTGGGGCATTGACCTATATCAACGCAGAGTTAGGGATTGTGTTTGAGTTTGCGTTCTTGAAGCAATAGGGCTTGTTGTACGGTGTGGATGGTGGCTTTGGTGGCTTGAATGAGGGAGTTCCATTGGACTCTCTTCTCTTTTTGGATAGTCTCTATGAAGTTTGCATCGTTCCATGCGATAAAGATTTTGGGATCGAGTATCTTGTCCAAATAGCGTACTTCGTAATGGAGGTGTGGTCCTGTTGAGCGACCGCTGTTACCGCTTTGGGCAATCACTTCGCCTTTGGTGACATAATCTCCCACTTTGACATAAATGCTATGAAGGTGGGCGTAAGCACTCTTGAAGCCGTAGTTGTGTTTGATAACGACAAGATTGCCGTAACCGTTGGCATCATTGTGACCAATCGACTCCACAATGCCGTTGGCGGTTGCTCGAACCTCTGTGCCAATAGAGGCGGGAATATCAAGTCCTCTATGAAAAATCTTTGTACCGTAGATAGGATGTATCCTCCAACCAAAACCGCTACCGAGTGAGTGAGCGTAGATAGGTTTACCGTTGGGGACGAAGTGCATAATAACCTCTTTTTGTGCGATAGAGAGTTGGTTGTAGTCGATGGTTGAATCGAGTGCAAATCCCTCATCGCTAATACCCAAAATGTTTTTGGTATTTTCAAGCTCTTCGCCCAAAGAGCCAATTTGTTCTTCGAGTGCCAATGAGGCTCTCTCTTTGTCTTGAATATTTTTTGCAAGGGCGTTGATGGTATCTAGGAGTGCCTCTTTTTGTTTTTGCAAATTGTTGTATTTTTCTTCGATTTCACTCTTTTTGGTATCGAGTTTGATGAGAGTCTTTTCGAGGTATTGGGTATAGGCAACCGTAGCGATAACAATGAGTAAAATAGCTAAAATAATGTATCCAAATATTCTTTTGGCGATATAGCCCATGGTGATTTGTTTGATACCGTCTTTGCCGTGAATGGTAATGACGTGTTTGTTACGCTCTTTTTGCCGTTTTAAAAAAGCTTTTCTATCGAAGTTCATGGTATGAGATTTTAAAGTTTATGCGTTGTATCAACGGTACTCCTTTGTATCGACACAATAATTATATACTCTCTTGATTAACGGCACTCTTAAGCCCCATAAATAAACCAAAGTGCCAACAGTGAGGCGACAAGATAGAGTATCTTGTTTTTGATTTGGGTATTCCAAAAGATTTTTTCGCTCAACTGATCTCCTACTTCGATTTTGAAAGGGAGTGTGGGGTGATAGGTATTGGTGAGGAGGTAGCGGTTCTCTTTGTGAATCAATCGTCCATAGACGGTAACAAGCGTGTGTTGTTTGAGAGTGTAGGCGGTGTATTCGTAGCGTTCAAAGGATTTGGTGAGTTTGTCTTGTTTGTAGGGGTAGCCCTCTAGCAAGGTGGTGCTTGGTAATGTATCGCTTTGGATGGTTAGGATTGTGTTGCTATCAACTCTAGGAGAGGTATCAAGCGATACGGCTATCTTGCGATTGTGGGTATCAAGCAACTCAAAGAGACCCGTGGTTTGGCTATAGAGTGCCGTAGAGACCTCATGCGTTCCTTTTTGAGGTTTTTTGCGTTTGTGTTTGCGATAACCCAAGATGTAAAAGTGATAAAAGGCTACCTCTTTGCGACTAAGGGGGCATTGATGAAGCTCTGGAGAGATAACTTTGCCCCTAAATTTGACGTAGCACCCTACCAAAGCTTCGTTGAAATAGGGGGTGTGTTTGAAGCGTTGATAGGTTTTGTAGTTTTTGACAATGGCGAGAAGATTGCCAATAAGGGAGACGACGACAATAATGGTAACTATCCACACCAACTCTTCCATTAGCCGTTGTTCCCGTTGTTGTTATTATTGTTGTTATTGTTATTATTATTGCTAGAACCGCTAGTGGATTGATTGCGTTGAGGTTCTTGGTTTTCGCCCAAATAGTAGCTCCCATCAATGCGTGTTATCTCATGACCGTCAAACTCATAGATGTACCAATCGTTCCCACTATACGCCATAGATTGCGTTACGGTTGTGCCGTTTAGAAAATAGAGTTGTCCATGATGGAAGATGACTCGGCGGGTGGGCGAAGTCAAAAAGTGAGCCATAGTCTCAATGAGTTGAGGGTTTGTTGTGATACTGGCCTCTTTCAAAAAGGCTTTGATTCGACGCTTTATGAGATTCTCCTTGGGTAGGGTTGTTTGTATGATACATACTATGATAACGGTTTGGTTCTAAATAGCATAAAATTCGATATTGGCAAAAGGCAAATTGATGGCTTGAATATGATAAAAGGCATTTTTTTGCTGTTTGGTGTAGTGGTATTCGCGCATGGTTTTGGTCGTGACAAAGAGATTGTTGCGTACATCATCGATCAAAAGATGGCTATGGTGTCTCAAAATCGCACCCAAATCAAACTCCCACAAGCCATTGATATGGGTTGTACTGCCCAAAAGCGAACCCCGATAGAGCGTGTAATCCATAAGATGCTCTTGTTTGTTTCGCCCCTCATCGCCATAGACGATGGTAGTATCACGAAGAAGCATGATATGCAAAGCATTATTGACGATGTTTTGGGTATCGCAATGCACCTCAAAGGCTTTGGGGTCGATGGTTAGCACCAAAGAGCTATCCTTTTCCCAAAACAAAACGCTCTGTTTGGTTTTGAGTATCGCACTAGCAAGAGGATAGGATTTGCCATTGAGCTTAAGAGTAAACAATCTATCGCTGTATATCTCTTGCAATACGCTATCGTTTGCTATGAGCGATGAGAGAGCATTTTTATCTTCGTAGAGTTCGTGAGTAATATTTGCCAAACGTTTGGGATGAGGTGTCAAACGAGGAAGTTGTGCGATTTTGTTTTCGTAGCAATAGAGACGCACGTGCGACTCCACTTCATCGGGAGCAAACGGGGGATAACGGCTAGGATTGTCTTGATAGATTGCTTTTTGCAATGCACAGGTATAGCTTTTGTGCGTTTGGTTTTCACTGCGTACAAAGGTGCAGCCCAAATTGCAATAGCCAAAATAGTGGCAAGTGAGACACTCTTGATCAATCCCCAAAGCGTTTTCATTGGAGGCGATTTGTTCATAGCCTTTTTGGATAATTCTCTCGATGGTATCTTGATAAATATTGCCGTATCGATAGGCTTTGGAGGATTGTCCTCGTGGGCAGGAATAGACCTCGCCATCAAACTGCACCAAAAAAAACTTATTACCGCAATTGGAAGCACTGCAACAATATTCAGGAGTAAACTCTCTAAACCAATGCTCCCTAAAGCCCTCTTCAAGCGGTGTACCTCTAAAGCTCTCTTGCAAAGCTTTGTACAAAATGACCTGTTGGGTATCGCTTAGCATCTGCGTTCCCTCGATTTTGCCCCCAAACTTCTCCTCATTGCGCAGCGAATCAAATCCAAACATGATATTAAAACGACTCATATCAAGCCCTATATCGTAATGTAAGTGGTTAATATCGGCAACAAAGGCATCGATATGCTCCAAATGTTCACGCGTCACTACGCACGATATTTTTTTGTGGTGAGGATAGGTGGCTAGGAGTTTGAGATTGTTGAGAATTTTTTCAAGCGTAGAGCCTCCCTCTCTATTAACTCGATACTTTTCATGCAAAAAAAGAGGCAAATCGATACTAGCACTCACCGATACACCGTATTGTTCGCAAAGGGCGTAGTGCTTATCGAAAGTATAGAGATTGGTTTTGATGTGAATAGGATTGTGTTGATAGCCAAACGATTCGATAATGGGATGATGGTTGCGATAATAGTTTTTGGCAATCTTAAAAAGTGCTTCGAGCGTAGAGGAGGGTAGGGCGGTCACCTCTCCACCGTGAAACGAGAGATTGTAAGGAATGTAGCCCTTTTGGGTAAACTCTCCAATGGCATACTCAAGCGTCTCTATCGCTTTTTGGGTATCGATTTTGACCTGCGTCTCGTCGCCCAAATAGCAATATTGACACCCCATATTGCAAAAAAGTGTCGGAACATAGAGCAGATGAATCGCTTTTTTGTAGGGTTGTGCCTCCATTGTATCTCCTTTGGTTATCTAAAGATTGATGCTATTGTATCTTATTTAGGTGTCAAAAAGGAGAAAAAGAGTGGACGGTTTTCTCTCAATATCCTATAAAGAAATAATAAAAATTTTGGTATAATATTCCTCGCCCAGCGTTACCAAGGAGTGCAAATGGAAGAGATTATTAAACGACTACAAATATTAAAACTATCAATTGCCTTAAAAGATTTTGATTCAATTGAGTTGCAAATCAAGAGACTAGAAAAGCTCAATGTCAATCAGCAAGTACACAATATCATTGCTCTTATCAAAAACAGACAACACTATCACGCTATGCTATCTATCAATGCTTACCCCAATGATCTCTACAGCAACGAGTACTACAGTAAAGTAAGAGCCGAAGAAGAAGCGGTGATTGATGAGTTTGAACTCTTCGAGAGCGGTGGAGGTAAGATGCATGAACCCGTCACCAGTGCCAAAGTGCCTCTTATTGAGAAGATTGAAGATGAGACGCAAATCCTTAAAGAGTTGCAAGAAGAGGAGGAGAAGATAGCACCCACTCAACCTCAAGAGTCCGATGATGAACCCCAAGAGCAAGGGGTGATTAAAAACAGTTGGTTTGTTGATGAGGTCGCCACCAAAGAAGAAGAGACCAATCAAAGCCCCCAAACTCATGAAAAGGTACAAGAGTCGCAAGAGGAGACTCAAGAGGAGGAGATTGCAAACACTCAAACCAAAGAGCCAACCAACACCTACGATAGTTGGCAAGAAGAGAGTAAGATTGCATCCCAAATCGATACATCCAATCCTCTCTCCTACACCAAAGATTACACCTTTGATGAGCCTCTTAAGCCATTGGAATCCAATACTTATGACCACAATTTGATTATGGAAGATGATTTGGACGATATTGCCAAAGATTACTATCGTCAAAAATTTGAAGAGGATATTGATCATGTCAAATACGGCAAAGTTCAAGAGAGTAGCCCCAGTGAAGTACCCACACCAGAAGAGCCTAGTGGAATGGACGATGAGGGCTTCTATCAACCCATTCAGTTTTTAGACCAAAAATTTGACGCTACACTTAAACGTTATCCTCAAAAAGAGCCTATCGAATCCAACATTGACTCCATTAAACACATTGTAACACTCTTTGAGCAACCCTATGGCGAAAATGAGATTGATATTGCACTCAAACAATTTGATGAGTTTAAACGCAACGAAGAGTATGAAGAGGCTGCAAAGATTTTGCTTCTTCTTGCCAATACGCAATCGCAAACGGCACACTTTAGATTGGCAAGGGAGCTGTTTAAAGGGGATGTGTTGGTACAAAACTATCCAGAGGCCTTTATTGCGATGAATGATTTGGCTCTTGAGGGTTATGTCGAGGCTATTTGCGATTTGGGACAATTTTATGAGTACGGGATAGGTATCAAAAAAGATCGCAAAAAAGCCCTTTCGCTCTACGAAGAGGCACACCAATTGGGACTTGAACGAGCCAAAGAGCTGTACGACAAACTTCAAAACGCAAAAAAGAACTTTTTTTCCTATCTATTTGACTAGCAAAACCCGCAAATAGAGGGATAGAGCTTTTGGTATCAATAAATATAAAAATATTTTTTGATACCAAAAAATATTAACAAAGCGGATCGATTTTTACCCTTGCGGGATGGTATCTATCGTCAAGATTTGCATATTTTATTAACTATTTTTATATCTTACATCAAGTTTCAATGTAGATTAATCACAACTTTACTAGAATATCGGAATAAATTTAAATACAAGGTACTATCAATGATTGGTTGGATGCAAAAACACAACAAATACCTCATTGTCACAATTTGGATAGCCACAATAGCATTTATCGGTGCAGGTTTTGTGGGATGGGGAAGCTACAGCTACGGCTCAAAGTCAGGAGCTATTGCACAAGTAGGCGATGTGGAGATAACAAAAGCCAAATGGAGTTTGACCTATAGCAATCTTTATGAGCAATACAACGATATGTTTCAAGGCAAATTTGATGATGAACAAGCCAAAAAGATGAATTTGCAAGGTCAAGCCTTCAACTCCGTTGCTACACAGGCGAAGTTGCTCAATCTTGCTAATGAATTTGGTATTTTGGTGAGCGACGAAGAACTCAAAACAAAGATTTATGCAATCAAAGGGTTTCAAAAAGATGGCGTATTTAGCAATGAGATCTACACCCAATACCTCAAAAGCATTCGTCTTAAAGCCAATCTTTTTGAAGAGATTGTACGAGATGATGTGAAAATCAATAAGCTTTTTGATCTGCTTAATGTACAAAGCCTCGATTTTGAACAGAGTATTTTAGCCGCTTCGATTAATCTAGCCGATAAAATTGCCTATCGTGTGGTTACTTCTAATGATATTAATATTAGTGTAGATGAAAAGGAGCTTAAAAAGTATTGGGAGGCAAATCAAAACGACTACTTTACGCCCAAACGTTACAGTTTTGATGCGGTATGGACTCCTACGAAAGATACAGAGTTTACGCAAATCGAACTTGACGAGTACTACAAAAACAACAACTTTAATTACATTGATGCAAATGGTACACAACTAGGATTAGAAGAGGCAAAAGAGAGCGTTGTGCGAGACCTTAAGCTTGATAAAACCAAAAAAGAGGCACAACGAGCCTATATTGATTTTAAGAAAAACAAAGTACAAAAGAGTGAAACTTTTACATTGGATATAGGGAGTCCAAGGTTTAGCCAAGCGTTGTGGGATGAGATTGCAACAAAAGCAGTAGGGGATATTCTTAAGCCCAAAATAGTAGAAGATCAATACGTCACCTTAAAACTTGTTGCAATCGAGGAGCCTCAAGTGATGAAATATGAAGAGGCACGTCCAAAAGTTGTGAAGAAATATGAAAATTTACAAATTTTTTCTCAAATGGAGCAGATTGCCAAGAATACATTAAATAATATTAAGGATAATAATGTTACTATTATTTCAGATTATCTTACGTTGAGTAGCCCAATTGAGCTAGAAAATTTAAGCATGGATGAGAGTAACCAATTCCTAAGTGAACTGTTTAAATCAACAGAGGCAAAGGGAATGATCACGGTAGGCAACAAAATCATAGTATATAATATCATTGATCAAAAGATATCAGACAATAATGAGACAAATAGGGGTCAAATAATATTAGATACTATGAATAAGATGAAAGAGAGCGATTTTCAAAAAAACCTCCTCAAAGAGTTGGATAATAAGTACAAAATCAAAACATTTGTAAAAGGATTATAAAGTGACAGAGACAATTTTAGCTATCGATATAGGTTCTACAAAAGTTTGTGCCATTATAGCTGAGATTGAAAACGATCGAATTCAAATCATCGGTCATGGTATCGCCAAATCTCAAGGTGTCAAAAAGGGTAATATTACCAATATTGAACTCGCCTCAAAAGCCATTAAAAAAGCTTTGGGTGATGCCAAAAGAATTGCAGGTAGCAACATATCTACCGCAACTATCTCAATATCAAGTACCTATGCCAAAAGCATTAAATCCAATGGAATTGTTAATATCCCTAGTAAAGATGTGGGATTAAAAGAGATTAATCGTGTTATGCAAACCGCTCTTTACAATGCCAATATCCCTACTGAATACAGTTTGCTCCATGTGCTTCCTTATAATTTTAAAGTCGATGAGCAAAGCCTTATTGACGACCCCTTTGGAATGAATGCCAATCGATTGGAGGTTGATGCCAATATAATAGTAGCTCAAAAATCAAGCCTAAGTAATCTCCAAAAAGCCATCAAAGCCGCAGGTGTAGAGGTTGAAAATATTGTAGTAAACGGTTACGCTTCACTTATCTCTACGGTTACCGAAGATGAAAAAGAGCTTAATGTTGCCGTGATTGATATGGGCGGACAGACTTCCAATCTCGTACTTCATGTAGGTAATGCCATTCGCTACAGTGACTTTTTGGCTGTGGGTTCCAATCATATCACCAACGACCTATCCATGGCACTACACACTCCGCTCCAAGTAGCCGAAAATGTCAAACTTCGTCATGCTAATTTAATTGAATCGTATAATGATACCATTGAATTGCCCATTATTGGCGACGAACGCAACACCAACAGTGTCTCACTTGATACGGTTCATAATGTTATTGTATCGCGTGTAGAGGAGACGCTTTTGTTGCTCAAAAAATCAATTGATGAGAGCAAACTCAAAGAGCAATTGGGGGGCGGAATTGTCTTGACGGGAGGAATGACCAAAATTAAAGGAATACGAGAGTATGCGCAAATGATTTTTGGTGGAATGCCTGTGCGGGTTGCTTTTCCTTCCAAAGTGAGCGGTCTCTTTAATGAACTCAAAGACCCCTCTTTTGCAACCGTCGTGGGACTCTTGCTCTATCGAGCGGGACACCATACAGAGTATGAGATTAATATCAATCAAAATCTTCTCCACTCCAAAGGTGTTCTTGAAAGCTTTGCAGAAGATCACTCTTTGCAACTTTCCGATATTCGTCTCAATGATGTCGTAGAAGATACCAAAAATGAGATACGACAACGTAAGGAGCAACAATACGTTGCCAAAAAAGAGAAGAGTGAGATTGGCTTTTCGCTGGATGAACTTTCGTCCAATCCAATAGAAGAGAATAATCCATTTAAAAAATTTACAAATTGGGCGAAACAGCTCTTTTAATCTATTAAAAAGGAGGTTATAGTTATGGAAGATTTTGAAATCAAAGA
Source organism: Sulfurovum sp. FS08-3 (assembly GCA_000830175.1). Lineage (GTDB taxonomy): Bacteria > Campylobacterota > Campylobacteria > Campylobacterales > Sulfurovaceae > FS08-3. The sequence goes on from JQIS01000002.1 coordinate 32,235, forward strand.
GATCGATTCAAGTAAAAACAGAGTCGAGGGTGCGCAAATCACAGCCATTGGTGTTGGTGGAGGCGGTGGAAATATGATCAATCACATGATTACCGAAGGCAATATTGATATTCATCTTATTGCAGCCAATACCGATGCACAAGCCCTTAGTACCAATTTGGCTACTTCAAAATTGCAATTGGGCATTAGTGCAACCAGAGGACTTGGTGCAGGAATGAAGCCTGAAAAAGGACGTGAAGCGGCTTTGGAGAGTTACGATGAAACCAAAAAAGCTCTTGATGGAAGCGATATTGTTTTTATCTCAGCAGGTCTTGGCGGAGGGACGGGTACAGGTGCAGCTCCCATTATCGCTCAAGCAGCCAAAGAGGTAGGGGCTTTAACTGTATCGGTTGTTACCACTCCTTTTAAATTTGAAGGTAAAAAACGAACCAAATTGGCAATGGAGGGACTTGAAGAACTCAAAGCCGAGAGTGATTGTATCATTATCATCCCCAACGAGCGACTTTTGTCTATCGTAGAAAAAAACCTTGGCATGAAAGAGAGCTTTAGACTCGTTGATAATATTTTGTCACAAGCCGTTGGCGGTATCTCCAATGTAATCCTTTCGCACGGAGAAAACGATATTAACCTTGACTTTGCCGATGTGAAAACCGTTATGTCGCACAAAGGTATGGCACTTATGGGTGTAGGACGAAGCACGGGAAGTGCGGCTGCTAGTAATGCTGCAAAAATGGCGATTGAATCTCCGTTGCTTAATGATGTTTCCATTAATGGGGCAATGGGTATATTGGTTCACTTCCATATTCACCCCGATTATCCTATGCTTGAGATGAGCGATGCGATGGAGACTATCGAAGAGAATGCCGATGAGGATGCTAACGTAATTTTTGGTACAACCACCGATGAGAGTATGCCCGTCGATGAAGTACTTATCACTATCATTGCTACAGGATTTGAAAAAGAGAGCAACATTAAAGCAAGTTCTTCTAGTAAGCGAACTCCTGTGCGAGAGATAAACAACAAAACAGTCAAAGAGAGTGTTGCTAATCCTTTTAATAGAGAAAAGATGATTGTCAATGGTTACAACGGTGGTGGACACAACCCTGTCAATAGTGATGACCCTTTGGATATTCCAACGTTTCTTAGACGACAAATGGACTAAATAGAATTTTCCTAACATAACTTTCCGTGAGAGAGCCACTCCTCTCTCAGCCTCCTATCTCTCTTAGCTACCTATCAGCCAATATAAGATACTATTTGTAATTATATTTTTTTATTTTACAAAGGATACAATGTGAATATTGTAGAGGGTAATTTAAGCGTCGATAAAAGCAAAAAGATAGCGATTATCAATGCACGATTTAATCATTTTATAACCGATAGATTGGTAGAGGGAGCAAAAGATGCCTTTATTCGTCACGGTGGCGATATAGCCAATTTGGATTTGATTTTGGTGCCTGGGGCTTTTGAGATTCCTTTTGCACTCGATAAGGCATTGGCCAAATACGATGCGGTGTGTTGTTTGGGGGCGGTGATTCGAGGTGCAACGCCGCACTTTGATTATGTATCGGCAGAGGCGACCAAAGGAATTGCAAGTGTCACACTCAAACACGGCAAACCCGCTACCTTTGGAGTCCTTACGGTTGATACTATCGAACAAGCGATTGAACGAGCAGGAACTAAGGCAGGAAACAAAGGTGCTGAAGCGATGATAGGACTTATTGAGATGATCAATCTCTACAGTGAGCTTGCTTAATGGCTACACGACGACAAGCCAGACGAGCGGTAATAGGACTTCTCTATGCCTACGATTTGGGCAATGAAAAGATAGCCAAATACTCCGATGAGATTTTGGAAGAGAGCAAGATTCGCAACAAACAACGGGATTTTTCCAATAAGCTTTTTGTAGGAACACTTGAGCATTTGGATAGCCTTGATGCCCAAATCAAAGAGCATCTCAAAGAGTGGGATTATGCTACGATTGGCAAGGTTGAAAAAGCGATTATGCGTTTGGGTGCTTATGAGATTCTTGTTCTCAAAACCGATAAGGCTATTATTATCAATGAAGCCGTTGAACTTGCCAAAGAGTTGGCGGATGAGCGTTCGCCAAAATTTATCAATGGTGTTTTGGATGCTCTTAACGCCTAGTATTTAAAAAGATTGGATGGAGTAGATTGTACTCAAAAAGCAAAGGATTATCAATGCAAAAACACTTTTTTTGGTTGATCGGATTGGTTATGATGTTTCAAACACTGCTTCAAGCCTCTCCACAAAACAGTACCTGTCAAAATATCATCGAGCTTCAAAAGCGTTATGACAATACGCCTTCGCCCCAACTGCTTCTTGCAATAGGAGAGATGGCTTCCAAGCTCGAAGTGAGCCTTGATGAGTATGAAAAAGATACTCTCCTTGCTACGAGTTGCCATTTAAAAGTTGTCAAGTCCGCAAATTATGGTGATTTTGCATCGTACGATGGCTACCACTTCAAAAAACTGCTTTTGGAGTATCCGCAATCGGATTTGGTTGATGATGCAACCTATCACCTTATCTATATCTCCGATGATGTCAATAACTTCACTGACCTTACTGTCGAAAAAGCCAAACTTCAAAAGTTTATTAAAGACTATCCTAAAAGCAATCTTGCACCAAAAGCCAAAAAACGCATAGCTTTTATAACGCAACATATTAAAAAGGGTGGAGAGTCAATCCTTGATTGAGTATAAACGCTAATAGAAAAATTTTGCAATTTACCCTTTTAAGCTACAATTGCCTTTGATTAATGAATTGGAGTATTATTGTGCTGAAATTTTCCATTATTGTTGCCATTATATTGGTTATTATTCAATTGATTAAAGTTGATACTACACCTCATATCACCGCACAAGCCAATAGCAAAAAGCTCAACGCCCCCCAAGAGGTGATAACTATCCTCAAACGATCGTGCTATGATTGTCACTCCCATGAGAGTGTTTTGCCATGGTATGGGAAGGTAGCACCTATGTCGTGGGTGGTTGGCAATCACATCAATGATGGTAGAAAAGTCCTCAACTTCTCCACTTTTTACACACTCCCCAAAGCCAAACAAAAAGAGATGTTTGAACGCATAGAACAATCCATCGTCATTCGTATGCCACTTCCTAGCTACACATGGATACACCGTGATGCTGTGCTAACTCCTCGAGAGAAAAAATTACTCCAAAAATGGAGCAAAGAAGAGTTTAAAAAGTTATAAAAATGAAAATACGCATCTATTACGAAGATACCGATACGGGTGGGATTGTCTATCATGCCAACTACATCAAATATTGCGAACGTGCTCGAAGTGAACGCTTTTTTGCCAATGCACTATCGCCTACGCAAAACGGGTGCCATTTTGTGGTGAAAAATATTGAGTGCGATTTTTTGGTATCGGCAAAATTGGGGGATTTGATTGAAGTTAGAAGCAAACTCGTTGGAGCAAAATCGGCTTCATTGATACTCAATCAAAGCATCTATCGTGACGATGTGAAGCTTTTTGATATGAATATTGTTTTGGTTTATGTTTGCGGGGAGGGTAAGATTTCCAAAATCCCTCCACACTTTAAAGAGATGTTGCGTTCGTTTTAAAACTGCATACTTTTGGGTTTGTTGATAATATCAAAAAACTCTTTGCGTGTCTTTTTGTCGCTTTTGAAGAGTCCTCGAAGTGCAGAACTTACCGTGGTTGCGTTGATTTTTTCAACCCCTCGCATCTCCATGCACATATGCCTTGCCTCTACGACTACCGCTACGCCTTTGGGATTGATGGTTTGGGTGAGTGCTTCGGCGATTTGTTCGGTCATTTGCTCTTGGATTTGGAGTCTTCGTGCGAAGATATTGACGACTCGGGGTATTTTGGAGAGTCCTACGACTTTGCCATTGGGGATATAGGCTACATGAACCCGCCCGATAATGGGTAAAATATGGTGTTCGCACATCGAATAAAACTCAATATCACGCACCACTACCATCTCATCGTTGGTTGTTGTAAAAAGAGCTTTGTTGAGTACTTCATGGGGGTTTTGATGATAACCTTGTGTCAAAAATTCAAAGGCTTTGGCTACTCGCTGAGGCGTTTTGACAAGTCCTTCACGGCTAGGGTCTTCGCCTATGAGTTGCAAAATTTTGCTCACCGCCTCTTGAAACTCTTGATGTTGATTGTCGTTCATGATTATCCTAAAATTCTAAAATAAGTAGTAGATTTTATCTCATTTCCCTTAAAATTAATACATTTCTCTTGTAATAGTCAAATCTCTGGTATTTTCTTATTACAGGCTAATCGGTTAGCTCCTCCTGTTACCAATCGTATCCATAAGTGATGTTTTTCTCTAT